>CAVZIZ010000006.1:0-564926 GCA_963775435.1 uncultured Chloroflexia bacterium | reverse complement strand
TCTGCTTGAGAGCGGTGCGCGGCGGGCTAGCGGCCCACCGCGAAAATCTTCACGTCTTGGGTGGCGTAGGCAGCCGTGTACTGGGATTCAAGCTGCATGACGAGGGCCGCGCCGCGGCGTTCATCTTGCAGGGGCCGGCAGAATCGCTTCAGGGCGCCCGCCTCGGCGACATAGATGTAGTCATACTGCAGTCCCAAAGACGTAGCCTCGGTGCCCAGGCAGTCGATCGGGGAGGCGGCCTGAATGCAGGCTTGAAGTTTTGGCAAGCCAGCTATCTTCGAGAAGAATATGCCACTGGTGTTCCACTCCTGGCCTTGGAGGGTGGTCTGGCTGTCACGGTGTGCCAAGGCGGGAAACCACTCTTGAACAGGATCACAGAACAACTCATTGTCGCCGGTGATCACCAGGAATCGGCTGTCGGGTGGGGTGTTCGCGGCGACCCATGCGAAGGCCGTTCGATTCGCCTCGGACACCCTCACGTCCGCGAAGTGCGTGCCCGCCAGGAAAGCAAACTCGAGAACGAAGAATGCCAGATACACCACGGCAGCCCTTACCGCGGTGCTCTTCAGGTATGGGGGCGGTGAGGCCTGCGGGCCGGCCTTCTGCAGTGCTGCAATGCCCGGAAGGAGAACCTCATGCAGCGCGATTGCGGCCATAAAGGCTACCGGCACAACAGCGACGGTTGCGGCATTGCGCGGCTCCACCAAGTAACGGCAGAACGAGCCAAAGCGGAAGCAAGTAGTCTTTGCGCGCCAGGCAGGCCAGAAGTCCGACGACGCCGAGGGCCGCTATGAGCGTGGTAAGCGGTTCTTCTGTGAACGTCATTAGCCCGACGTAGACGATCGCGCTCGGGGCGTTTAGGCCCCCGGTCCGGCTCGGCCGCGAGGAAGGGCCCGATGCCAAAGCGCTGCAGAGCAGGCAGCCACCAGATGCTTGTCACGACGATGACGGCAAGCAAGACGATCAGCGAATCCAGCAGGCTCTGTCTGGTGCGGCCTTTGAAGATCCAGAGTAGCGCGACGAGGGCGGCTGTGTGCAGGGCTGCCTCGGGATGGGTCAGCACCACGAGCGAGGCGAAGAGGGCGGTAAGGACGAGGTGTCTACGTCGGCTGCGCTCCGTGTAGAGGGCGTAGGCGCTGGCGAGCGTCAGGACCAGGAAGAGCTGGCCGAGGCTGCGCGTCAGTCCGCCGCCCATGATGAGCCAGGTCATGCTGCGGGGCGTGCAGACGTACAGGAAGGTGGCGATGCCGGCCTCGATGGGCGACTTGAGCACCCGAAGCGCAAGGCCGTAGATAGCGATGCTGACGAGTGATCAGGACGGTTGCGGGGAACCACTGCAGCACGATGAGCGGATCGATGTGCAGCGCGGTGCTGAGGGCGGCGCCCACGAAGAAACCCAGCGGGGGGTAGGCAAACGGGATGTTCAGACCGTTGTATTGAACATACGCCGGCAGCCGAAATCCGTTGGCTTGCACAGCGCGCACCATGTTGTAGAAGAGACCCCCATCGTTGATTGGAAAGCCAGCCAGATAGGCCGGGTAGAGATACAAGAATGCGCCGAGAAGCACCGAGAAGAGGGCGATCAGATGGCCGATCTCGTCCTGCGTCAGTCTCGGCCGCCGGTTCGCCGTCGGCTCTACTTGGTGTACTTGCGTTTCCATTCGAACACCTTGTTGAGCGCCTCGATGGGGGAGAGGGAGTTTTCGTCGATGGCGCCAAGCTCGTCCAACAGCGGGCTGGTCTCCGGAAACAACGCGGCTTGTTGCGCCGAGTGAGGATTCGAGCGGACGGCTTTGCCGGACGACTTCTCGAGCTCCTCGAGGATGGCGTTGGCCCGCTGGACCACCGATCCCGGCAAGCCGGCAAGCTGAGCCACGTGGATGCCGTACGACTTGTCCGCGCCGCCCGGGACGATCTTGTGCAGGAACACCACGTTACCGTCCGCCTCCGTCACGGCGACGTTGTAGTTGCGGATGCCGGGCAACAGGTCCGCCAACTGGAGGAGCTCGTGGTAGTGCGTGGCGAAGAGCGTTTTGGCACGCAGGCGCGGATGGTTGTGGATGAATTCGACGACGGCCCACGCAATGGAGACGCCATCATAGGTGCTGGTCCCGCGCCCGATCTCGTCGAGGATCAGCAGGCTGCGCGGCGTGGCGTGATGGAGGATGTTGGCTGCCTCGATCATTTCCACCATGAAGGTGGATTGGCCGGCGTGCAGCTCATCCTGCGCGCCGATGCGGGTGAAGATGCGGTCCACGAGGCCAAGGCGGGCCGATTTAGCGGGCACAAAAGAGCCCATCTGGGCGAGGAGGACGATCAGGGCCACCTGACGGAGGTACGTGGATTTTCCCGCCATGTTGGGGCCGGTGATGATCCGAACGATCTCGCCGTCGTCAAAGACGGCATCGTTCGGGACGTAGCGGTCGCGGTGCAAGGATTGTTCGACGACCGGATGGCGACCGCCGCGGATCTCCAACGTGCCATCCTGCGTGATCTCGGGCCGGACGTACCCTGAGAGCGGCGGCGACTTCGGCGAGCGCAGAGTAGACGTCCAGTTCGGCGACGGCTCGCGCTGGCGCGGAGCAGCTTGGGAGCGGATTTGGCCAGGCTCGCACAGACCTCCTTGAAGAGGCGCAGCTCGATTTCGTGGATGTTCTCGGCCGCATTCAGAACAAGGGTTTCGTACTCCTTCATTTCGGGTGTGATGAAGCGCTCGCCGTTGACAAGGGTCTGTTTTCGGATGTAGTTTTCGGGCGCCTTGCCGGCCGCGCCGCGTGAGATTTCAATGTAGTAGCCGAACACCTTGTTGTAGCCGACCTTCAAGGACTTGATGCCGGTCCGAGCGCGCTCGGTGGCCTCGAGGTTCGCAATCCAATCGCGGGCATGCTGGGATGCGGAGACTATCGCATCGAGCTCCTCAGAGTACCCTGCCCGGATGATGCCGGTTCCCTGCAAAGTGGCTGGTGGATCATCTTCGATCGACCGGCGGAGAAGGTCCAGTTCCTCATCAAACGGGCCGAGGTCGCCGATCGGCAGAAAGGCTGCAACGCTGCAAGCGGGGCATCGGGCACTGACGATTGGGCGACATCGCGCACGGGTGGCTTGGAGGCGCTATCGAGCAGCTTGCCCAGTTCCGGGAGGAGCTGCAGCGTTTCGCGGAGCGCCACCAGATCCCTGGGCCGCGCGTGTGTTGCCACGATGCGGTTAACAAGTCGCTCGAGGTCGGTTACCGGCTTCAGGGCGGCGCGCAGCTCGGCGCGCAGCATGCCGCGTTCGACAAAGAATTGGATGCTGTCCTGGCGCAAACGGATGTTCTCTGCATGCAATAATGGCTGGCTGATCCACTGCTGGATCAGGCGCCCGCCCATCGGCGTGACTGTGCGATCAAGCAGCCCGAGCAGAGATCCCTGGCGCTCTCCACGCAGTGTCTGCTCCAGCTCCAAGTTGCGGCGGGTGGAGGCATCCAGCGTCATGAAGGCCCCGAGACTGTACATCCGCAGTCCGGACAGTAAGTGGAGCGCGTCGGGCTGGGTTACCTCGAGGTACTGCAGGATCGCCCCGGCTGCCTGGATGGCCAACGGCCGTCCTGCAATGCCAAAACCGTCCAGCGCGGCCGCCTTGAAATGTGCAAGCAGGACCTGCTCGCACTTTCCGGGCTCAAAGTGCCATCGGGGCCATGAAGTGAGATTCACCGATTCCAGCGCAGAAAGGGCTTGGCCCTCGGGCTGGATAATCTCGGCTGGCCGCAAACGGGCCAACTCCGTTTCGAGTGCGTCGCTTGGAAGCTCGGTCACCGCAAAATCCCCGGTCGTGACATCGGTGTAGGCGATCGCCGCCGACGAATCGTCCGAAAGCACGACTGATGCAAGGTAATTGTTTCCGTCGCCGGGGAGCAGCGCGGGCTCGATTACCGTGCCCGCTGTCACCACGCGCACTACTCTCCGAGGGAAAATGCCGTTGACGGGTTCCTGGCCGATCTGCTCACAGATGGCGACGTGATAGCCCTTCTGAATGAGCCTGGCAAGGTAATTGTCAACGGCGTGATATGGAATGCCGGCAAGCGGCGCGCGCACGCCCTTGCCAACGGGCCGGCTGGTCAGGACGATATCAAGTTCCCGGGCCGTGATCTCGGCATCCTCATCGAAAGTCTCGTAGAAGTCCCCCAGGCGAAAGAACAGCAGAGTCCCAGGATACTCGCGCTTGATCTCCAAGTACTGCTTGCGAACAGGCGTGGCACCCTCGGGCATGCGTCTATTCTATGGGCAAGGTAACTAATCGGCAAGGGCGGCACATTATAATAATGGAAAACATTGCATGGAGAGTGAAATGTATAAAGTCGTATTGCTAAGACATGGTCAGAGCACGTGGAACCTGGAAAACAGGTTCACCGGCTGGACGGACGTGGGGCTGACCGACCAAGGCCGGGCCGAGGCTCTGACGGCGGGAAAGCAGCTGAAGGACGAAGGCTACGAATTCGACATAGCCTACACATCCGTTTTGCGGCGCGCAATTCAGACCCTTTGGATCGTGCTGGAACAAATGCAGTTGGAATGGATTCCTGTGGTAAATGCCTGGGAGCTGAACGAACGGCACTACGGCGCCCTGCAGGGCCTGAACAAGGCCGAGACGGCCAAGAAATTTGGCGACGCGCAGGTGAAGTTGTGGAGACGCAGCTACGACGTGCCGCCGCCCGCGCTCGAGCTCACTGACGAACGGCACCCACGGTTCGATCCGCGCTATGCATCGCTGAAGCCGGATCAAATCCCCGCGACCGAGTCGCTGAAGATCACGCTGGAGAGAGTCTTGCCGTACTGGCACAGTGTGCTCGCGCCGCGATCAAGAGCGGCCGGCGCGTGCTGGTGGCAGCGCACGGCAATAGCTTGCGGGCGATGGTCAAGTATCTGGATGGTATTTCCGATGCCGACATCCCCGAGCTCAATATTCCGACCGGCATACCGCTCGTGTACGAGCTGGATGCTGATCTGACTGTGCTGCAAGCACTACTACTTGGGAGATCAGGAGGCGGTCGCGCGTGCCGCTGCTGCTGTCGCCAATCAGGCAAAGACAAAATAACCGGATGTGATGACTTCTCCGGACGAATTTCTAGACGACTTGCGCCGTCGCTTCAGTGGGGATATTCGGCTGGATCTCGCCAGCAGAGTGCTGTACAGCACGGATGCCTCGATCTATCAAATCGAGCCTCTGGGTGTGCTGTTACCCCGCTCGCAGGACGATTTGCAGGTGGCCGTCGAAGCGGCCGCGAAACACGGGGTTCCCATCCTTCCGCGGGGAGGAGGATCTTCTCTCGCCGGTCAGGCGATCGGCGAGGCCGTAATTCTGGATTGCTCGCGGTGGCTGAATAACATCGTCGAGATCGACCCGGCGAACAGAGTGGCTACGGTCGAGCCGGGGGTTGTACTTTCCGACCTGAACCGCGCGGCTGCAAGGCATGGATTGCGGTTTGGCCCGGACCCATCGTCGGCCGACCGTGCCACGATGGGCGGCGTCATCGGTAATAACGCCACGGGTGCCCATTCCATCCTCTACGGCATGGCCGCCGATCACCTCCGGTCAGTGGACGTCGTTCTCGGGGACGGAAGCTCTTGCGACGCTGGGTGTAATCGACGCGCGCGACGCAGCGGCGAAGCGTTCGGGACGACCCGTCGAGCCTGGCGGGGATGGACCGGGAGCGCCCGCCTCGCGCTACGAGGCGCTCGTAGATGCAGCGATCAATATCCGCGAGGGCTACGAGGCGGCAATCAAGGAGCGCTTTCCGCGCACGTGGCGAAATTCCGCGGGCTATCGCCTGAACTATCTGCTGCCCTGGTCATCCACAAGGCCGCCGGGGTGGGAAGCCCCTGACTATCCGCCTTATTCGAGTGAGAACAATATCAATCTGGCCTCGCTGATGGCGGGCAGCGAAGGGACGTTGGCCGTGATCCGCCGGGCGACCGTGGGCCTGGTCCCGAAGCCTGACCACTCGATCCTCGCAGTCTTGTCTTACCCGAGCATCGAGAGCGCCTGCGAAGCCGTGCCCGAAATCCTCACCCGACATCCGTCGGCGATCGAGCTCATCCCACGCATGATCGTGGATCTGGCAAGGCAGGCGCCTGCCTTTGCCATGCCGTCCGGATGGGCGGGCGCCGAGGCCGAGGCGCTCCTGGTGGTCGAGTTTGCCGGTGACAATCCAGGTTCTCTGAAGACGGCCGCGGAGGCTCTGCAGAGCGGCGTTCGTCTGGCAGAATCCGCCTCGGATCAAGCGCGAGTCTGGAGTTTGCGGAAGGCCGGCCTCGGAATTCTCGATTCGCGGCCGCAATCGGCGCGGTCGATCGGTTTCATTGAGGATTGCGCCATTCCCATTGAAAATCTTGGCGAGTTTGCCAGGGAAGCACGTCGCATTATGGTGGGGCACAAAGCGGAAGGCGGAATTTATGGACACGCCTCGGCGGGCTGCCTGCACGTCCGTCCCATCCTGGATCTCAAAACTCTGGCAGGAGTACGTACGATGCGTGAGATTGCCGACGAGATCGTGGGGTTGGCTTTGCGCCTGGGCGGATCGATGGCTTCCGAGCACGGCGACGGGATCGCCCGAGGAGAGTGGTTGCGGAAGACGTATGGCGATGATATCGCCGCAGCGATGTCGTCCCTCAAGCTGGCCGCCGATCCAGCGGGCATTCTGAGCCCCAGTAAGATGCTGGCAGCGCCCCCCATGGACACGCACCTGCGCTATGGCGCGGCATACCACGCACAGATGTGGAAAGCCGGGATTGATTTCGGTCGCAACGGCGGCCTGGGTATGGCTATCGAACAATGCAATGGGCAGGCCGTATGCCGCAAGGACGACGGCGTGATGTGCCCATCCTTTCAGGCGACCCGCGAAGAGGAGTTCTCAACGCGAGGTCGCGCAAATCTTCTCAGAGCACTGATCTCCTCAGGTACTCCCATTCGGTCCGCCAAGGCAGAGTCTTCCGCCGTGGGGCCGGGCCGTGATGGACTTACGGAGGCCGTATTCAGGGCACTGGATTTGTGTCTTGGCTGCAAGGGTTGCAAGGCAGAATGTCCCAGCGGCGTGGACATGGCCAAGCTGAAGGCGGCGTTTCTCGACGAATATTATCGCGCGCGCCCGAGGTCCCTTCGTGATTATGCGTTCGGGTATTTCCACGTCACCGCGCAGATATTGCAGTTCGTGGCGCCCTTTACCAACACGCTCAATCAGTTACCCGTAGCACGGAGGGCACTGGCCCGCGCCCTCGGGATCGCGCAGGATCGACCGTTTCCGACCTTTGCCAACCGGCTCGCGAGACCCCATCAGCAAGCGGGACCGAAACCCGTGATCCTCCTGCGGGATCCATTCAACCATTACGTGAATTCTGACGTGGAGCAGGCCGCTCTTGATCTACTGGGGCTGGAGGGCTTCGACGTGCGAATCTTGCACTCCATGGGCGCCGGCGCCTCGCTCGTTTCGAAAGGCTTTCTGGCAGCGGCCCAAAGACACGCCGAGACCTTGGTGACGGACTTGCAGCGCGCGGATCCGACACACTTCATCCCGCTAGCTACGATCGAACCTTCTGAACTTTCGACCCTCCGACACGACTACCCCGACCTTCTTCCTGCGCTCGGACCCGCGGTGCGGGAGCAAGTTGTGGGCGCGCGGTCTGTAGAGGAGTTGCTCCAGCATTCCGGCGGGCTCAAGAAACTGCGTGTAGCCACTATCAACACACCAATTCTGTTCCACCCACACTGCCACGAACAAAGCGACCATCAGCCTTCAGAACTCGTTCGCCTCGGCAGAGCTCCTGCGGGCATGTGGGTATTCCGTGAAGGTGTTGGAGGAGGGCTGCTGCGGCATGGCCGGGACTTTCGGATACGAAGCGGAGCACTATGACACATCGCAGAAGATAGCTTCACTCCGATTGTTGCCACGGATAGCGGCCGAAGAAGGAACCCCGGTAGCGGCAAGTGGGGCAGCCTGCAGGATGCAAATTGAGCAGAATACCAAATCCGCCGTTGCACATCCGCTCGTCTGGGCGCGGCGCGCGGTGCTTCCGCTATAATGTTCCGGCGATGGCACGTAGACCCGTTTGCGGCGCTTCTGGCGATGGCAACGATGATCGGGGCGGCCTTGTGGAATCATAGCGCCGGGTTGGCGCTGGGGACGCGGCGACTTGCGGCATCTGGCCCAGGCGAAGTAATCGACGCGGTCAACGCCCTACGGGCATCGCACGGCCTGCCGCCATACTCGACGAACTCCATTCTAATGGGCACAGCGCAGGCACAGGCTGATTACATGGCGTCGACTGGAAGTTGGAGCCACACCGGGCCGGGCGGATCCACATTCACCCAGCGCTTATTGGCCGCCGGGTATCCGCTGGCTGGCGAGCTGTCACTGGGTGGGTTTCGCTCTGAGAACGTGGTGGCTTCGCCAGGCATGACCGCCTCTGACGCGGTGGCTTCGTGGACGGGAGACAGTGTCCACCTCCACACCATGCTGTCCACGGACCTGCAGGAAATTGGCGCAGGAGTCAGCGAGAGCGACGGCGTGTTCTACTACGTCATCGATGTGGCCCGGCCCACCACCAGCGGCGCACCGCAGGCGTATACTCCGGGCGCAGAGTCGGCGTACAGTGCGGGACTGAGCGAAATCATTGTGCCGGTGTCGGCGAGTACCCCAAACGCCAAAGGGGAGATCATCCACGAAGTCCAGGCCGGTCAGTCCTTGTGGCAGATCGCGATCAGCTATGGCGTCAAGATCGATCAGATCCGCACGCTGAACCAGTTGCCTACGGCCTATCTCATCAATCCGGGAGACACCCTCCTGATCAAGACCGTGGAGACGCCAACACCCGAACCCCCCAGCGCCACTCCGATCGAGGCCGCGGTGCCATCAACTGGTCCCAACATCGCCGCCTGCTCCCACGGCGGCTTCTTCAGAAACCCCGACGGCCACCCTGGCCGCTCCCCTGGCGAGTCCACTGGGCGCCGGGGGCGCAGTGGGGGCCATCATCATCGTCGCGCTGGCGGCCGCGGGGCTCGTGGCCTGGGCCGGCAGAGCGCGTGAAATCTAGAGGAGATCAAATGGTGAGGGAAGTATGAGCGATACACGCATCGACGCCTTGTTACCGCAAGAAATGGCCCTGCGGGCGGAGATCCTGGGCGCCCAAAAAGCAGAGATGCCGTTCCTGCGGACATTCATGCTGGCCGTGCTGGCGGGCGCATTCATCGGGCTTGGGGCATTGTTCGCCACTACCGTCAGTGCAGGCACAATTGCGCTCCCAGATGCCAGCGGCGCTACGGCACCTGTTGCGGCGCTCCCGTACGGTGTCGTCCGTCTGCTGGCGGGCCTGGTCTTCAGCCTTGGGCTGGTACTGGTCATTGTCGGAGGGGCGGAGCTGTTTACCGGCAATAATCTGATTGTCATGGCCTGGGCGAGCGGCAAGGTGCGCGGCTCGGCTTTGCTGCGCAATTGGGGCATCGTCTACTTGGGCAACTTCGTGGGATCGATCGGCACCGCGGCGTTGGTCTTCCTCGGGCGCCAATACACGTTCGGCAACAACGCTACCGGGATCGTGGCGTTGAAAACTGCCGTTGCCAAATGCGATCTCACGTTCGTTCAGGCGATCGCCTTGGGGGTGCTCTGCAACGCCCTGGTCTGCATGGCCGTGTGGCTCAGTTACAGCGCGCGCAGCACGACCGACAAAATCCTGTCGATCATCCTTCCGATAGCGGCCTTTGTCGCCGCAGGGTTTGAGCACAGTGTGGCAAACATGTACTTCATACCCTACGGCCTTATGATCAAATGGGGAGATCCGCAGTACATCGCGTCGGTTTCACCGCAGGTGCCTCACCTTGAGAAGTTGACGTGGCCGGCTTTCTTGTTCCAGAACCTGGTTCCGGTCACGATCGGCAACATCATCGGGGGAACGGTGCTGGTCGCGGCGGTGTATTGGTCAGTCTTTCTGCGTCGGCGAACGCAGCGATAGGGAGAGGTCAACCATGAAGGCTTACGTGTTGGTGACGGTTCGGGCCGGACAATTGCGCGACGTCGTGAAGCAGCTGAGAAAGATCAAAGGCGTCATCGAAGCGCACATGACATTTGGGCCCTATGATGCTGTGGTCGTTGTGGAAGCACGCGACCTGGCCGAGCTGGGCGAGCTCACAGCCAGCAGCATCCAGCCTATACCGGGTGTGGAACGAACCTTGACGTGCCTGGCGGTGGATCCGTAGGATTTCGCCGAGGCCCGCCCCGGGGAGGGCCGCCTACCGGTGCAGGTTTTGGGCGGCGACGAAGCTCAGACCGCGCTCCGTCAGGGCGCGGGCCGTGACATTGCAGGCTTCCACCTTCTTGCTGAAATTGAGCGCAAGAGCGTTCCAGTCGCCGGATTCAATGACTTCTTTCTTCTCCCGGAAATAGTCCAAAATATCCGAAGGATGATCGAGCTGGCTTTCCACCTCGATTTCGCCGCCTTCATGCTTTGCAGAGATATTGGCCACATGATCGGCAATTGCCATCAGCTCCGCGCGCCGGTCGTAGGGCTGCACCACAATGGATTTCCGTGTTTCTGTAATATGGTGTTCGAAGCGGACAATCTTTTCAAGCCCGAGAGACTTCCGGAATTGCGCCGTTAGTTCCATCGTTTCGTTGTTGATCGAGTTTGACCAGTTGAAGCCGCAGAACGGCGAACTGCCGTCGTCCCGGCTGAAGAGCTTGGCTGCCAGCATAACCCACAGGGCGTGGTAGGGATTGTCACTGCCGAAAAACACCGAGATCTTGAATTGAATATCGACGCCCAAGCGGTAGAGCAAGAACCCCAGCAGGATTGTGCCGGCATTGAAGTTGAGCACGTGCTGAACGCCATATTCGGTGTAGTAGTAGAGGAATTCGTCGATCCACTGCAAGGCATGCTCGTTCGGCTCTCCGATGCCTCCGAAGTATCCGGTGATCGTATCCGGACCGCCCAGGTGCGGGTTGGAGCCATCCGTCCCCTTTGTGTCGAGAGTCTCCACAAAGGAGGCGCCAATGATATCCATGGCCGCGACGATGGCAGGCAGATCGCCGTCCGCCTCCGATTCCTTCATCCGGCGGACGGAAATGAATCGTCCGGGAACGAGACTGCGCTGTTGTGCGGCGCGCTCGACGGTTTCGCGGACCCAGGGAAAGTACTGCAGCGCCGAAACCTCCAACGTCACGGCGTAGTCGTCGGCGAAGACGCGCGTGTCGGCTGCGGGGCCCAGGACCTGACGCCGATAGTCAGCGATCGAGACGAACCGATCGCTCCTGGCTTGTTCGAGCAGCCAATTGAGATCGCTCACGTGGTCCGCGTTGGCGGCTTGCACTTTCTTGAGCAGATTCGAGAGCTGGCGTGCAGCCACGTGTTTTCGGTTGATTTCCTGGGGGGTGCCATATTTCGAGACCACCTCGAGGAATGCATTCATCACCTTTGAATCAGGATCCAGAAGAACCTGGTTGAGCGCGTCCAGGCGATCGTGCGGTATCGCCAGAAGCTTGCGGTATGTCTCATCCATTTAGGACTCCTGTCTGGGTCGGTATCAGATCACTCTGGAGCCAGTATATTTCAGAGCCGGCAGGCTTACAAATGACGAAAATCACGAATCCCTGGCCGGCAACTGTATAATCGACAGGCCGATTGCCTGGACCTACTTGAATGAAATTGAAGGCTTTGCCCGTGAGGCGGCCCGCCGCACTCTTCCTGCTTGGCCTGCTGGTCGCTTCGGCGTGCCAGGCGCCCACCGCCCCGACACCCGATCCTGCGAGGCCTGCCGCAACGGCGTCGCCACGACCCACGCTGGCAGCGACGCTTTCACCGACCCCGACCTCGACTCCAACGACGCTGCAGCTCTTGCAGCCGTATACGATCGCGGGTCTGCGCCTGCGAAGTTTTGTCTCGATTCCCATCGTTGTGTCCCCGCTGATCGAGGAAACCGACATTTTCCGGCGATATGCCATCAGCTATCAGAGTGACGGCCTGAAGATTACCGGGACGATGCAGATCCCTCGGAGCGGGCATCCGCCGTATCCCGTGATCGTGATGAACCACGGGTATTTCAATCGAGAAGAATACCATTCGGGGGATGGGACCGACCGCGCGGCGGAGTATCTTAACAAGCACGGATACCTGACGCTGTCCTCGGACTACCGCAGTTGGGGCGGGTCCGCCATTGGACCCAGCCTATACTACTCGGGCCTCGTAATTGACGTTGTGAACCTGATGAACGGCGTCGCATCGATCCCAGAGGCGGATCCAAAGCGCATTGGCCTGTGGGGGCACAGCATGGGCGGCGGGGTCACAATGAAAGTGCTCATGCTCCGAACTCCTGCCAAGGCAGCCGTCTTGTACTCGACAGTGAGTGCGGACGACGCCGACATCCTGGGGCGGTGGGGCCTGGGCTGCATCGGTGACATTCTTGCGGGTGAACACCAACTCGGCTGCAACTCGTCCGACGTGATCCCGCTGGACCTGCCTCCGGCGCTGATCAAGGCTTACTACGAAGCCTCTCTCGATTCGACCGCGCTCGAGGAGACATCACCGTTGTATCACCTGGATCTGGTGTCGGTACCGGTGCAAATCCACTACGGGACCGCGGACGGCAAGACATCGGCGGGGACGCCGCCTGAATGGTCCAAGAAGCTATTCGCGGCCCTCCAGGAGGCCGGCAAGCCCGCGCAGTTGTTCGGCTATGACGGCGAACTGCACTCATTCAATGGGGACGCGTGGATCGCATTCATGGAGCGCTCAGCTCGCTTCTTCGACGAGTACGTGAAGAACGCCGGCAGCTGACCGGCGCCGGTCGACGCTTCGCCATGGCGCCGGCGGCAGCCTCCATCCGCGGCGGCCCGTCTGCTAGCATTTGATAGCGGGCTATCCGTAGAATCAGGCGTCGAGCCACTGCGGAGGATCGGTCACGCATCATGGAGAATCTCATTGTCGGGCTGTGGAAATTGGTTTCGTGCGAGGCCGTTCGGATGGACGGCGCCCGGATTCCGATCTATGGAAAGGCGCCCGTGGGACGGCTCCAGTATGACGCGAATGGCAATATGTCGGTCCAGATCATGCGCGCGGGTCGCCGTCCGCTACCGCCGGCTAAGCGCCGGACCGGCGACTCGGGCGAGATCAGGGCCGCGTTCGAGGGGTATCAGGCGTACTTCTCGACTTACTCGGTCGACACTGCCCGGCAGACCATCCAGCACACGGTGATCGCGAGCCTCTTCCCCAATTGGACGGGAACCATCCAAACACGCCTCTACGAGTTTCAGGGCCCGAATCGGCTTGTGCTGACGTCCGAGCCTACGGGCGTCAGCAAACCGGCCTGGCAGGTCGTGCAACTCGTTTGGGAGAGGTTGTCCTAAGGCGCAGCCCTAGTCCTTGCCCGACAGCGCCCAGCGCCCATAGCCGGCCTTCCGGCGGGCCTCTCGTCGTTTGTGCTGCTCATGGATCTCGAGGACGTGGCTGACTTTCTCCTCGATCGCGGTCGACAGCCAAACGCGCCCCTTTTCTTCGCTTGCTTGACTTCCTGCACCATAGGCGCCCGTTTTGGTGTCGTCATCCCATGGCGGGTTGGCAATCAGGCTGCCGCCTTCAATCCAGTCCATGTAGTACGAAGGCGTGGAGACAAAATCCGTTTCATCCACGACGCGATCCATGTGGCACAGGCCGGGACGCAAGTGAAGCATCATGGAGGTCTCGAGCTCGCCGGCGTGTCCCATGCCGCCAATGCCAGACGTGCGGTGCTTTTCCAACGAGGCGGCGCCCAAGGGACCCGAGGTATGTAGAAAGGCCGTCGCACAAAAAATGCGCCGATGCCGCTCGCCGGCAAATTTGACCACGTTCACAAGGAAAGAGACGTTGCCTCCGTGACCGCTCATGAGGTAGAAGCGATCAAAGCCGCGCGACACGAACCAGTCTATGACCGCCAGCCAGAAGTCTTCGAAGCTGCGGCCGCCGGCATCGAATGTGCCGGCGAAGGCCTCCCTGTGCGTACTGACGCCATACGGCATGACCGGCAAAGCAAACGCCTTTTCGGGAATCGAGTCGGCCGTTGCACGCGAGATGGCATCAATAATGATGCTGTCCACGCTGAGCGGCAGGTGCAACGCGTGCTGCTCGGTGTGCCCGATCGGGATGAGGATCACTTTGTCCCGGTCCGGATCGGATGGGAAGGCAGCAGGCTCCGGGGGGGCGGGTGCGCGCTCTTGAGTGAGAACCGAGCCTGGTGGCAGGAGGGGGATCCTCTCGAGCGTGGTGAGCACGTAGGGCCGAGTGAACCCCTGCTTCTCGAGAGAGCCAAGCAGGTTGCCGACATATCGTCCCAACAGGATTGGAAGCACCTCGACGCCGCTTCCCACCCAGCCGAAGGGAAAGGCAGGCAACCAGCCTACCCTGGCAGGATTTCCGAGCCGCGCCAGCAGAAGTTCTTCACTGTATCCGAACCCGAGGGGCATGACCAGAGGTGTATCCCTGGGCAAAGCCTCGACTTCCGGCCACGTGAGCTCATCGTATCTGAAAAATCGATCCATGGGCGAGTTCCTTCGTAGGGGCCGGCCTTGAGAAGAGATTGCACACGGCCAAACCGAACCATATTACTATAAACGGTATGGATATCACGAGCCTTCAAAACCCGTTGGTCAAGAGCATCCTGCGGATGAAATCCAGCACCAGGCACCGACGCCGCGAGGGAGTGATGCTGGTCGAAGGACTGGACGAGATCGAGCTTGCACTCGCAGCCGGGCACAAACCCAGGGCGTTGATAACGGCGCCCAAGCTCGCCAGGCGTTCGTTGTCTGTTGCTGCTCCCGAACTCGTCACCGTCGGCACCGCCGTATTTGAGAAGTTGTCGTACCGGGAAAACCCCGATGGCTGGCTTGCGGTGTTCGAGGCGCCGGCATCCTCCCTGGATGACGTCAAACCAGGCGCAAACGCTCTGATGCTCCTGGTGGAGGCCGTTGAGAAACCCGGTAACCTCGGGGCAATCTTGCGCACGGCAGACGCCGCAGGTGTGGATGCTGTGCTGGTTTGTGACCCGAGGGCGGACTTGTACGGTCCGAATGTCGTGCGGAGCTCACGCGGCACGGTATTCTCCGTCCCGCTGGTTCAGTTGGCCGAGGACGAGGCGCTGAGCTTCCTGAGGCTCCGGAAAATATCGATCGTGGCGGCGAGCCCCGGCGCCCAGGCAGTCTACAGCTCGGAGGATCTGTCAGGGCCCATCGCGGTGGCGGTCGGCGCGGAAAGTACCGGACTGAGCAATTTCTGGCTTGAGCATGCTGACGCCCGCGTGCGAATTCCCATGTCCGGCAAAGTCAACTCTCTCAATGTATCCGTTGCCGCGGCCCTACTCGTTTATGAAGCTCGGCGTCAACGCGACCTGCGCCCGCGCTAGAGGCCGCCCGGGTGCGCTAGGCTGCCAAAGCGGGCGGCGCCTGTCCGGCCAAATCGGCCGACGCTTCGAAGCCGGTTGGGTCTGAGTCCGAGACGCCGTAGCGCGTTTCCAACTCCCGTCGGAACTGGCGCGTATACATTCTGTAGTATTGGCCTCTTCGACGCAGGAGCTCGGTGTGCGTACCCTGCTCGGCGATGCGGCCGGCTTCAATCACAAGGATGCGGTCGGCCCGCTTCACTGTGCTCAGTCGATGGGCGATGATGAACGTGGTCCGATCCCGCATGAGGGCCTCCATGCCGCGCTGAACGAGAGCCTCGGTAATTGTGTCGACCGAGGAGGTGGCCTCGTCCATGACGAAGAGTTCGGGCTGTGCAAGAACGGCACGGGCCAGGCTCAGAAGCTGTTTCTGACCCACCGAGAGAAGGTTGCCGCCTTCTCCAACGTTTTCCTGATAGCCCTTGGACAGCGCCGAAATGAAATCATCGGCGCCCACGATCCTCGCCGCTTCACGGACATCCGCCTCGCTGGCGTCCAACCGGCCGTAGCGAATGTTTTCTTCCACGGTGCCGGAAAACAGGTGCGGCGTCTGCAACACGATGCCGATGCGGGAGTGAATGGATGCCAGCGTGTAGTCCAGGTAGTTGCGCCCATTGATGCGAATGGATCCTGCGGTGGGCTCGTAGAAGCGGCAAAGCAGATTGACGATGGTGGACTTGCCGCCACCGGTCGGTCCCACCAGTGCGATCACATCGCCGGCGCGAACGCGCAGCGAAAAATCCTGGAGCACCGGTTTCTGGTCCTCGTAGTGGAAGGCGACGCGGTCGAACTCGATCTCGCCGAGCAGCGTTTGGGCCGGGACAGCGGCGGGCCGATCACGAACGTCTGCGGGCGTGTCGATCAATTTGAAAATCCGTTCGGCCGAGGCGATGGAATGCTGCATCTCAGCGTACACGCGGGCGAGGTCTTGCACCGGCCACATCATGAAAGTTAGATAGGAAACGAAGGCATTGATGCCACCGATCGTAATGAGGCCGGTCTGGATCTGGATGCCGCCGTACCAGACGATGATGCCGAGTGCGAGGGCGGCAATGATCTGCACCGCCGGCAGAAATAGCGCGGACAGCCATGCGGCACGGTAAGACGCCCTGTACATCCGGCCGGTGAGGACCTGGAACTCGCGCAGGTTCTCGGGCTCCCGTCCCAGGGCTTTGACAACCCGAACGCCCTGTATGGTCTCGTTGTAGGAACCGGTGATGCGCGAATTGGCGCGCCGGCTTTCCCGAAACTCGACCAGGATGCGGCGTCGCAGCTTGATGCCGATGAATATCATGATCGGGATGGCGCACGAGACAATCAGAGCCAGTCGCCAGTTGATGATGGCCATGAAGGTCAACGAGGTGGTTATGTTCATGACGGCCCAGGCGCTGTCGACCACGCCCCAGGTCATGAGTTCGGCGACGCGCTCCGTGTCGGATGTGACGCGGGCGATCAGGCGTCCGACGGCGTTCTGTGCGTAGAAGGACAGGGACAGATCCTGCAAGTGGTTGAACATCTTCTTGCGCAGGTCGTATTGGATGCGCTCGCCGAGAACGCCGGCCAGGTACACAAAAGTGAAGACCGTGATCGCCTGGAAAAGGATGATCGAGCCATAGATAGCTGCCAGGTGCATCAGCCTGGCCGTATCTCCCAGGCTGATACCCTGATCGACGAATTGCTTATTGATGTACGTGAAGTAGGCATCCGTAACGGACGTGAGGGCGATCGCGATCACGAAGCCGATCGCCCAACGGCGGTGGGGCTTGACGAGCCCCAGTATGCGCCGAAAGACCGGAGCCGTCAGCTGCGAGGTGAACTCTTCTTCTTCGATCTCAATAGGTTCGATTGACATTTCAGCTTCCCTCAATAGGGCCGGGCGTGCTGTCGGCCACAGCGAGCTCCAGTGCCTCGTCGATGCGGGTTTGAATATCCGACATGCGGCGGTAGATGCCCGCGACGTCCTGGATCAGATCAGCATGCTTGCCCATCTGCATCACGCGGCCCTTCTCGAGCACCAGGATTAGATCGGCGTGCATGACCGATTGGATGCGGTGAGCGATGATGAACGTGGTACGGTCGCGCATGAGGCTGTAGAGCGCCGACCGGATCTCCGCCTCCGTCTCCGTGTCGACCGACGAGGTTGAATCGTCCAGGATCAGTATGCGCGGGTTCTTGACGAGCACGCGGGCGATGGCAATCCTTTGCTTCTGACCGCCACTGAGCGTGACGCCTTTTTCGCCAACGAGGGTGTCGTAGCCGGATGGGAAGGACAGGATGGCGTCGTGAATGGCCGCCGCCCGGGCGGCAGCCTGCACCTCTTCCTGCGAGACGGGGCGGCCCGCGCCGTAGGTGATATTGTCACGCACCGAGCGGCTGAAGAGGAAAGGCTCCTGCTGCACGATGCCAATCTGGCGCCGCAAATACTCCCGGGAGTAGTCTCGCAGCTCGTTGCCATCCAGCAGTATGTGGCCGGCTGTGTACTCGTGGAAGCGGGGGAGCAGATTCACGAGCGAGGTCTTGCCCGAGCCGGTTGAGCCCACCAGGGCAAGAGACTGACCCGGCAAGATGCGAAAAGAGAGGCCCCGCAGGACTTCCGTGTTGCCGTCGTCATAGGTGAAGGCCACATTGTCAAACTGCACCTCGCCCCGGACGGGCTCGGACGGGTGAATCTTCCCATCGGACAGGGGTTCGCGATTGTGCCGCACGATCTCCATAAGCCGGCCGAACGAGACCAATCCGGTGGAGGTTTCCACAATAATCCGGCCGAGATTGCGGATCGGCCAGATCAGCCAGACGATCAGGCCCACGTAGGTCAAGTAGTTGCCGATGGTGATCTGCCCCCTGATGACCATGGTGGCCGCCAACACGAAGCCGAACAGCATCTGGAATCCAAGCACGACGTCGGAAAGCGGCCAGAAGAGCGAGTGCATGACGAGCAAGAGCTTGCCCTTGAGGTACTTTCCCCAGTTGTCCTTCTCGAACTTGCCCTTCTCGTAGTCCTGTCTGCCGAAGGCCTTGACGACCCTTACGCCTGTAAGGTTCTCCTGCAAGGTTGTGGAGAGGATGGCCTCCTGCGCCTGGTATTCCTCGTAACGTGTGGTAACCCTCTTGAAGAACCAGAGCGAAACCAGCAAGACGACCGGGATGGCCAGCACGGACGCGTAGCCCAGGGTGGGATTGATCGAAAGAATCGCGACCCAATTGACAGTGAACAGAAGGATGATGCGGCCGATCCCGATAGCCTGCTCGGAGAAGAATCGGCGCAGGGCATCCACATCGGATGTGACCCGCTCGATCAAGTCACCAGTGGAGGCGTGACTGTGATACGAAAAGCTCAGCCGCTGGATGTGATCGAAGAGAAAATCCCGCACGCGCCGGGTAATCCCCTCCGCTGTATACGCTGCCAGCCGGCCCGACAGGAAGGCAAACGAACCTTCAACGGCGGCCAAAGTGATGAAACCGAGGCCAATGTACCCAAGGGTCCTGCCGAGCGTGCCGCCCAGGTACACGCGTTTTCCCGAGCACGCTGTCTGCGAAATAGCCGAGCAGGAGAAACGTGCACGTCTTTGCCAGCGCGGAGGCCGCCAGGGCGCCCGTGGCGCCCAAGTATGCGAGGCGGTAGCCCTTCATGGTGCGCCAAACGCCGATCAATGGATTGGAGTGCAATGCCGTGCGCAGGTCAAAGGCAGCGGGCGTGGATGAGTACGTTGTCATGATCGATGGTCCTTGATCTCCGTCGTTCGCCAAATTCATTTGCCCCGGATGAACACAACAAAAAAGCCACGGTTTCGAGTGCGACCGTGGCTGGCGTCGAATGGACGACGGGCGTAAGGACTAGAGGATTCCCACAGGCGCACTCCGCGAAGGCAGATATTCTGCGATATCTGTGCGGGTGATGAATGGCAAGACACTGAACATCATTTGCGCCTCAAGCGGACAACAAACGCTTATCCGAAACGGGAGTTTATCATGTCGATTTCGAGGCTGTCAAGGGCGCGAAGGATTTCACTTGGAAATGCCGCACACCACGAGCAGCTCAGGAGAGGCGAGAAATGACCGGTAGCATTTTGACCGCTGAACTGCTGGAACGGAGATTTGCCAGGTGCCGTTGGACTACTTGGTGGATTGCTCGAATATCTCGTGGTAGCCCCGGTCCAGCTCGTCATTCGATAGATGCGCATACCGCTGGGTGACCTGGATGCTGGCGTGGCGCGCCAACTCCTGGGCGAGTTTGAGGTTACCGCTGGCACGCAAGACAGTGGTCACGAAAAAGTGCCGCAGGGAGTGAGGGGTTATGCCGTGTTCGGCGCCAACACCAAGGGCCTGCGCGGCGCGTTCAGAGACGATGTTGCGCCCGGTAGCGGTGGAGATGGGCTTTATCTTCCGCCCGGCACCTTTGTCGTGTCGTGCAAAGAGGGGCAGGGCACCCAGGGCCTTTCCGCTGGCGCCATCGAGGCCGGAGCGCGCCGAAAGATAGTGCTTCACCGCACTCATTGCCCGACCGGAGAAGCGAACTACGGCCTCCTTGTTGCCCTTGCCGATAATTACTCCGCGGCTCTCATGCCAGTCGATCTGCCCACGGCGCAGCTGGCATGCTTCGTGGACGCGGAGGCCGGTGTCTGCCAGGACCAGAAGGAAGGACCTGTCCCTTAATGCGCGTAGGTGTTCAGGTGCCGGCTCCGCCGGAACAAATCCGGGGCTTGAAGCATACTCGAGGAGCCGCTGGATATCATCCGCGGGGAATTGCGGTAGGCGGATGCCCTGGCGCCGTGATCGCTGCTGCCGGAGCAGGTCCAGACGAGGCAGGTTGATGTCGGCCAGTTTCTCGGCCGCCAGGAATTTATAGAAGCCTTTTGCGGCCTGAAGATACAGATGCTCCGTGGCGGGTGATAGGTCTTTGAGCGATGAGGCAAACCAGGAAATCGCATCCTCGGAGAGGGCGTGCACAGATCCGTCCGGATCGACACCATGGCTTGCCAAGACGCCCAGGAAGCCCTGGAGGGCGTAGGAATAGGTATCGTGGGTATTTTTGCTGCGCGCCAGTCCAACGGTGTCCAGATAGCTCTGCGCAGCGCTGCGTATCGTTGGGGTGGCAGTCGACTGAATATCCATGGTGTCCTTAATCATATGTTAAGTTAATCAATATGATTGTATGGGATATTCATTGCGGTGTCAAGTCTCCCCCATCGAGCGCCTTAGCCTGAAGATGGGCCCTGTCATCAAGTCAACGCCCAACACTTGCGACGGCACTGGCTTGAACGTGTCAGCGGCGGATATCCAGAGTGCGTGCTGCGTCCCCTGCCCCGCGGGACTGCTGGCCCCCACAGCGAGCGACTATCTTTGACTTGGTCGCAGGCGGCCGCGGTTTTGGTCCTTGGCTGTACTTCCCTGGGGTCGCATGAGTGATCGCTCCGTCTTAGTCAGCGCGGACATAGCCAACCAGTAGACTGTCAGAAACACCACCACCAGCGCCGTGCCGACGTAGAGCACCTTTGTCACAGCCAATGCTGAATCGGTGCCGGCGTATAGTCCGTGCAGGGTCGCTCCCACGTATCCTGCCAGGCTGAGCACGTGGATGGCACGAAAGGCCTGGACGCCTATGACAGGCCGCAGGTAGAAGGTGACTGTCACAAGCAGGAAGATGTAGAACCCGATGATTCCCAAGCCAACCCAGATGGGGCGATAGGAATCGACGAAAGGCACAAGGATTTGCACGATCGTGAAGGGCAAGTACTTGTCAAGCATCAGGACGACCACATGCAAGACCACGAAACCGAGACCGAGCAAAGACAAGAACTCGTGAAAGTCGTAGGAGTATGTGCCTTCCACTGCGGGATGGAAGATCTTGGTCGAAATGCCCATCCCCCATATCATGGATAACCACAGCAGGAAGTACGATGTCAAACCGGCGGCGCGGGTGACATACCACCACGACTGTACTGTGTCCATCCCGAAAAGGGATGCGAGCAGCCCGGCGGCCGATTTGCCGCCGGATGCCTGCGACAGCCAGAGCATCAGGAGCGCCCCGATGAATAGAACGCCGACGAGCAGGACAAGAATTGCCGGCCCCAGGATCTTGCCGAGTCCGGGCTTACTGGTAGTAGGTTTGGTGTAGGTCACGGAAGTACTCCACGTTCGATGATTGCTGCGCAAAGGTCCCGTCGCGGGATACGGTGTAGTACGTGATTTCCGGCCGTTGGGCGGCGAGGCTCGCGCCCTGTGCAGGTCCGCCGATCAATATGGCCTTGGCATAGACTTCGGCGACCGTGATTCTCGGGGCAACGACTGTGACGCTCAGCCAATCGCTGGCGGCCGGCTCACCCGTGCGAGGATCGATCAGGTGGTGTCGCAGCATCCCTGCCTGACGCCAGGATCGCTTGGCCACCGAAGACGTCACGATGGCGCCCGGTCCCATCTGGATTTCGGCCACTGATTCTGCCGGATCCATCGGATTCTCGACCGCCACCCGCCAGCTTGACCCGTCCACGGGATATCCGGCGAAGACGATATCCCCACCAGCGCTCACGGCGCATGCCGGGGTGTAGCGCCGCAGCATCAGGGCCGCCTGTTCCACGATCCAGCCCTTGGCAATCCCACCGAGGTCGATCTCCATTGCCTCCGGCAGGCGCACACGGCGTCGCCGACTGTCAATTTCAAGGTCGCGAAACTCCGCTCGTTTTGCAGGAGACGGTGCGACGGTCGATCCTGCGCCGTGTGCGCGGATCTCGTCCATGCTTTTCGAGTAGCCGATCCTCTTCAAGTCGGTCAAGATCGATGGGTCAAAGAGGCCGCCTGTCTCTTCATAAAATCCGAGAGACTGCTGCAGGAGATCCAGCAATTCTTCGGAGATCGTCACCCAGCGTCCAGCGGAGCGATTGAGCATGCTCAATTCGCTGTCTGGCCGGAAGCGGCTAAACCGCGCCTCCGACTGTTCGATGAGCGACCGGGCGACGTCCAAGCCGTCGCGAGATGTAGTGGCATCTTCGGCGCCAAGCACGATCGCGGTGTTCATAGCCCGAAATTCAAGTGTTTTCATCAGGAACCGCCCGTGCTGGCAGAGGCCTGCTGCTGTCCGCCACCCTGCGCCCCTCCCTTGCCCTTCTTTGCGCTGGCACCCTGCTGCTGCGGCACCGCCGCCGGTGGCTGTTGGGGCACGAACACTTGGGGCACCGGAGTCGGTCTATCCTGGACGGTGAACTGCGACACGGTGGGCCCTGTATCCTGAGAGTAGCCCGTGAAATCCAGCGGCGCGAGCGGAGCCAGTGTTGGCATGGGTTCAACCACGACCGCCTGGTACTGCGTGGTCCCTGCTTTGGGTGGCACCGGTTTCGGTGCGTGGGCCAACATCGCCAGCCCGACGAGGAAACTAAAGATGCTTGTCCCGGCGATCCAAAGTCGCAGGGCCATTCTGCGTATGTTCATGGGTTCGACCGACTATCGGTTGATGTAGATCGTGCCGTCGCTGGCGATCGTGATCAAGCCCCGTTGTTCGAGATCGCTGAGCACTGCCTGCAACTGCTGCGTCTGCGCCTGAGCTGCCTGGACTGCGGTTTTTTCGTCGTCCAAGGCCTGCTGGTATTGCTGTTCACGCTGCTGATATCGTTCCTCACGCGCCTGATACTGAAGAATCTGGACTTGCATCTGCTCGAGCTGGGTGCGCTGCACAATTGCCGCATCGGATACCCCAGGGCCCTGGGCTGTGCTGTTGGATGCCGTCACACCAGCCCGATTGAGCAGCGCAGCGCCGCCGATCGCGAAGATCGCAGCCCCGGCGCAAATGGTTATCAGAATGGCCGCGGCCAGGGCCGCTGCATGTTTGCTCATCTTACATTCGCCTCCGTGCCTTCGGGTCCTTGATGTACAAGGCCGACGTGTGCCTCAGTCTACGAGACCGAGATGACATCCGCATTACGGTCCGCCCGATCTCCCAAGGACCCATCCATCATGCCGCGCAAGCCTTAAGACCAGATGAGAGACCCGGCAAGCGACCCTCCCCCCCGTTTGGCCTATGGGCGCCAGTTACGAGCCCCCGGTCCTAAACATGGGTGCTTGACTGAAAAGGGGCGCCTGCTGCTGCACGGTGAACTGCGGAGACTGGAACCCCGAAACGCCACCCGTGCCCGAAAGGTCAAGTGGAGCCAGCGGTGCAAGGGTTGGTAAGGGTGCGGCTGTGAAGCCTGCCGCCGAATTGGACTGAACCGGCTTCGGAGAATGCGCAAATAGTGCCCAGCCGGCAAGGAAACTACCGGTGGCGGTCAGCGCGATCCAGAAACGAATGACTTTCTTAACGAGTTTCATTGTCTCAGCCGCCTACCGATCTATGTAGATACCGCCGTCTTGTGTGATCGTAATAACGCCGCGCTGCTGAAGAGCGAGCAACAGCATCTGGAACTGCTGCGCCTGTTGTTGGTCGGCCTGGATCTGGGACTGGGCCTGATTCAACGCCTGCTGCAACTGCTGTTCCCGGGCCTGGTATTGTTGGTCGCGCGCCTGGTACTGGGCCACCTGATCCTGCAGCTGCTGAACCTGAGTCTGCGACACCAGGCTCGCGTCCGCAATCTTGGACGACTGAGCCGTCGTATTGGCCGGAGCCACGCCTGCCCTGTTGAAAAATGCGACACCCCCGATGGCAAGAATCGCCGTCGCCGAACAGGCCGTCATCACTCCCGCCGCGGCAAAGGCCGCCAATTGTTTCTTCATCGTCATGCCTCCCATGAAAAGAATGCTATGCCCTGACTGCAAGAAGTCTACAATGCCCTGATTACGGCAAGATGACAGTCGCGCGGGAGCGGCGTCATGGCCCGGTCATCTTTGGGTGCTAGAATCGCTTTCGCATGAGGCTTGCCAGATGCGGATCCTGCTGATCGAAGACAACCGCCGTTTGAGTGAAAGCTTGCGGGCTACGCTTGTGGACGACGGCTACGCGGTCGACGCGGCCTACGACGGCATCGAAGGCGAAGAAATGGCGGGCTTCACCCCCTATGACGTGATCATTTTGGACGTGCTCTTGCCCAAGCGGGACGGGATCGAAGTCTGTCGGTCCCTGCGGAATCAAAGAGTGAGCAACGCCCATTCTCATGCTGACCGCCCGGGACGGCTTGGATGACCGCGTTCTGGGGTTGGACAGCGGCGCCGACGACTACCTGGTAAAGCCCTTTGAGCTCCCGGAGCTGCGGGCCCGCTTGCGCGCGCTGATGCGGCGCGAAGTCCGGGCGCAAGAGCGGTGACCTGGTGGTCGCGGACTTGAGACTGGATCCGGCGACCCACGATGCATGGCGCGGCGACGCCGCTCTTGAGCTCACAGCCAAGGAGTTCGCGCTGCTCGAATACCTGATGCGGAACGCCAACCGATTGGTGACTCGGGAAATGGTCGTTTCCCACCTTTGGGACTACGACCAGATGATCGCCTCCAACGTCGTGGATGTGCATATTCGGCGATTGCGACGGAAGGTCGACGACCCATACGACATCAAGCTGATCGAAACAATTCGGGGCGCGGGCTATAGGTTACGCGCCCCGGGCGGCAAACAATGAGGCGGCGCCTTCACTGGTTGGCACAGGGACTGGTGACATTCCTGCACAGCATCCGCTTCCGGCTCACCATGTGGTTCGTTCTAATCCTGGCGCTTGTGCTGGCAGGATTCAGCGGCTTCGTGTACTTCACGCAGACCCGTGATTTGCGATTGGATGCGATCGGTCGCTTGCAAGGGAAGTTCGTGCAGGTGCAAGCCTACTTTGCCGGCGCTGAATCTGACTTTTCGAGCCTGGCCGCAGGAGGTGTGCCTGGTGGAGGCGTGCCGTTGCAGGCAGGTGATGTGATCATCCTGGTCGATGGCGGTGGGTCCGTGCTCGGAAAGTGGGGGGCGGAGGTCTCAAGCCCTGGTGCAGTAGTTCAGGGGCTGGTCGCGGCCGCAAACCAGCAACCCAGCGCAAGCGTGTATGAACGCACGGTGGCGACTGTCGGGCCGAACAACGAGTCGGCGAACGACGATTACTTGTTCATCCTGACGCCGGTTCTGCACGACCGCCGATTGCTCGGCTATCTCGTGATCGGGAGTCAGAGTGGGCTGGTCACTCAACAACGCCGCCTTGCGGTCACACTCGGCCTTGGCAGCCTGGGCATGTTGGCGATCGCCTTTCTCGGCGGCCTCTGGCTGGCCGACCGGGCGATGCGGCCCGTAGCGGCCATCTCGCGTGCTGCCCGCAGCATCAGCGAGACGGACCTAGGTCAGCGCCTGAACATGGGCGGTCGGAATGAACTGGCCGATCTGGCCCAGACTTTCGACGCGATGTTGGCCCGCCTGCAGGCGGCCTTCGATCGGCAGCGGCACTTTGTGGCCGATGCAAGCCATGAACTTCGCACGCCGCTCACAATCATCGGTCTGGAGGCGGGCCGTGCCCTCGCCGCGCCGCGGTCATCATCCGAATACAAGCGCGCCCTGGAGGTCGTGGATGCGGAGAGCGGCCGCATGACACGACTGGTCAACGATCTTATGACGCTGGCGCGCATGGACGCGGGGCAGGCCATCCTGAGATTTGAGAATGTCGACTTTGGCGACGCCGGCCTGGAGGCCTTCGAACGCATGCAGCCGCTGGCGGTGCAGCGCAACATCGGTCTTGAGATTGGAGAGCTTCCTGAGCTGATTGTTTGCGGCGATCGTCAATATCTCGTCCAGATGATCAGCAACTTAATCGAGAACGGCATCAAGTACTGCGACGCCGGGGCGACCGTTCGGCTGGGGCTGTTCAAGAAAGGCAACCAGGGCATTGCGCGGATTGCCGATGACGGGCCCGGCATACCGGCCGAGCACCTGCCGACTCTCTTCGATCAATTCTACCGGGTGGACGCCGCCCGATCGCACAACGACGATCGCGGCGCACCTGACGGCAGCGGTCTCGGGCTCTCGATCGTAGCGTGGATCGTGCAAGCGCACCACGGAACCATTCGCGTCGAAAGCGAGCTTGGCAAGGGCACCGTTTTCGAAGTGGCGCTTCCGCTTGCATAGCTTCTCTGATGATGGCGGCGTGAGCATCACAGAGCGCTGTTGCGGTTGACCACTTGGTCAAGAGGCATCTGAAACGCGGGTTTGCGTTTTTCAGGGGGAAACAGCTTATCTTAAATTTCCCGAATCCATGCCCCGCGATCCTTGCAAATCGTCGCGTTGCGACTTATATTGTGTGTAGAGTAGATCTATTGGCGTGAAAGGACAGAGTATCTTAAGTCGAAGCATACCGGCTGCGCTGGTCATCAGAACGCATCACAAGTACCGAAGTCTCACGACGAAGCAGGCCTATCGCGCCGGCGATGTAATATGCCCGATCCCTGCGGAGTCCCTGTTCAACAAACCGAGCCAGTTTACTGTCCAGATCGGCATCGATCAACACGTCGAGGTGAAGGAATTGGCCTCGATGAATCACTCATGTGACCCAAGCACTATTCTGGAAACATCGCGGATGCTGGTCTTTGCGGCGCGGGACCTGGCTCCTGACGACGAACTCACTTTCTTCTATCCCTCCACCGAATGGGAAATGAGCTCGCCATTCATCTGCCTGTGCGGGGCACCCAACTGTATCCATGTTGTTGCGGGCGCCCGGTTCTTGCCGCTCTCTACACTTGAGGGACACTTTCTAAACCAGCACATTCGGCAGCTGATGATTGAATTGCTGAACAACACGGAACAGCGCATCGTGCAGCTCGAAGCTGCCCGGCGGCTCCATCCCTGATTACAGAGCAATCCACCCGTTCTGAAGTCCTTCTCGGACCGCCTGCGTCCTGTTGGAGGCGTTCAACTTCGCGTAGATTGAAGAAACGTGGAACTTGACGGTGTGCTCGCTGATACCAAGTTCCAATGCGATTTGCTTGTTGGCAAGGCCTCTGGATAACAACCCGAGAACTTCAATCTCGCGATCCGTGAGCGGTCCATCCGTGCGCCGCGTCTCGCCGGCGAGTGAGATCAGTGGGCCCGCCGCGACTACCAGGCCGGACGCAAGCGCGCGCACGGCGTTGGTCAGCTCTTGGGCTGAGGCGTCCAGAGGCAGGACCCCCATGGCGCTCCCGGACTGCAGAAGTTGGCGCACGTCGATGGGCTCGTCCTGCAACATCAGAACGGAAGTTGCCAAGATGGCGCCCCTCTGTGATCGCGGCGCTTCGCCAGATCCAGGAGACGCTACGATCTCAACATCGGCCCCGAGCCCCTCGCGATCCTGAGACACGTCAATCTCCGGATCTTCGGCGAGCAAGGCCATTACCCCGGCGCGAAGCGCAGGCGATGGGATGTTGAGCCACACACGGATCAAGTCATTTCCTCTCGCCCACGGATACACGCATTGTCTGTCCCTTCCCACCGCGGAGAATCTTGACTTCGATGGGCTTCCCAATCGTATCGGCCGATAGTGCGGCAAAGATGTCATCAGGGTCGCTTACGGTGACTTCGCCGATCCCCACGACAATGTCCCCGACTAGCAGTCCGGACCGTAACGCGGGACCCGCGTCCTCGAGCCATACTACCAGGAGCCCGCGCTCTTGCGACGACTTCAGTTGCTGGCGGGCATCGTCGGAGATCTCAACGACCTGCGTCCGTACGCCAAGGTAGCCTCTCTTCACGCTGCCGTCCTTGGCCAAGGCCTCCCCCACCCTCCAGGCAACAGCCACCGGAATCGTCAAGGACGTTCCCGGCGTAAGTCCAGACGTGTTGATGCCCAGGATTTCTCCATCGGTATGAACCAGGGGTCCACCTGAGAAACCCGGGTAGGGGGTGGTCTCGGTTTGGAAGTAGCGCTCAAGGAGACCCCCGCGCCCGGTCCGCGTGGGGCCGCCGATGGCAGACACGATGCCCCAGGAGGCGCGCACGCCAGCGGCGGTTGGACGGCCCATCGCCACTACCAGTTGTCCCACTTTCGGCGACTCGGATGCCAACTTTGGGACCGTCAGAGCCTTCTGATCCAGCCGAAGCAGAGCAAGGTCGGAGCCCGGATCGCGACCAGCAATGGAGGCATCGAGCTGCCTGCCATCTCCTGTTGTGATCGTGATGTGATCGTCTCGCGTCACCGCATGATCGGCTGTCAGCACCGCATCCGGTGCAAACGCAATCCCGGACGCGGGGTAGCGTCGGCGGGCGTCCACCAGCACGGTACCCACACCGGCCTTTTCCACGGCGGCGACCAGCGCCTGTGAAAATTCAGTTGCTGTGTTCATGTTGAATCACCTCTCTGCCCTCAGCACAGTATGTGCCTCGGCGCGTAAGCCATGATGCCACTAGGTGTCACACTCTACCGCGACGATCCAGGCGGCACATCGGGCAGATGATTGGTTGGTTACTAGCTTTTCGGAGGGGTACTCTATGACCGGCCACGAGGCGTGGTCAACCGACCCGTGTCACGCGCCTTTTGGATCGAGCTGCAAGCGCCGGTACACGCCCACCCAGGGCTTCCCTACCCTTGGATTACGGGCTACCTGGACGTCCTTGAATTTCTCTGCGACCTTGAGGGCAAGACTCGCAGCTGAAGCCTGGTCGCCGCTTTCGATTGCCAACTGCAGCTTGGCTGCGAGTGGTTCTGCCCAGGCCCAGTCCATCCGGAACCGATCTGCCTTCACCCAATATCCCCGCTTCTCCCAGGCAACCGCGCTACTTTCGACTCCCTTGGACACGGACCTGAGAGCCAATACCATGAACGCCACAAGATCACGGGCCTCATCTCCAAAGGTTGCCAGCCGCGACAATTCCCGGAATGCAACCATTATCGCCCGGATCAGGCGACCTCGTTCTGTGCCGGTGGACTCCATGCTGACGATTCTCGACACAGTGCCGGATTATACCAATTGCCGCGTATGCAAAGGATTAACGACGCCCCACCCTTATTGACGCTGCTATGGCCGTGCCTTATAATTCCGCCGCATTCCAGACCAGGGGACGTGCTGGAACTGGCAGACAGGCATGACTTAGGATCATGTGCCGCGAGGCGTGTGGGTTCAACTCCCACCGTCCCCATCAGATCCCGGATATCGCCAACCAAGACAGACAACCATCCCGCTAGTGTCCAGTGGAGCGACAGCATTGAAATTCGAGAAAACCATCCTAGATGATCATCAGGCCAAGATTGTGGTGGAAGTGGAGCCTACGCGGCTCGAGGCGGCCAAACGTCGCGCTGCCCGCAAGTTGGCCAGCCGAGGGAAAATCCCCGGGTTTCGTCCGGGCAAGGCGCCCTATGACGTGATCCTGCGGTACTACGGCGATGAGGCCGTTCAAGAGCAGGCCATGGATCTCCTCGTGGATGAGGTCTATCCGGAGATGCTGAAGGAGGCCGAAGTAGAGCCTGCGGCCGCAGGATTGCTTGAGACCATGGAGGGCACCGACGAGCCCAAATTCACGTTCAAGGTGCCACTGACGCCGGAAGTCAAGCTGGGGGATTATCACGCGATCCGTGTCCCCTACGAGTTTGAGGCGCCCGGCCCGGAAAGCCTGGAGCGGGCCATTGAAGAATTACGCCAAATGTACGCGACCACCGAAACGGCGGAGCGCGCGGCCGCGGCCGGCGACTACGTGGTCGTCGACACCAAGTCGGATGCCAAGGCCCTGGAACGAACCGACTATTCGACCATGGTGAAGGCCGACGACACTGTAGACGAGTTCCCGTTCAGGGGCTTCTCTTCCCAGCTTGTTGGTCTGAAGGCGGGCGAGGCGAAGACGCTAGCCTATACGTTTCCAACCGACGACAAGAATCCGGCGCTTGCCGGGCAGGACGTGACCGTCGAAGTCAACTTGAAGGCTGTGCGGAGCGTGACGCTGCCATCCGTGGACGATGATTTTGCCAAGATGGTCGGAAAGTTCGACTCGCTGGCCGCGCTGAGAGATGCATTGATGAAGGACATAGAAACACGAGAACGTGCCGAATACGATGATGACTACTACACAAAGGTAGTTGATCAGCTTCGCGGCGAATTTGTGATCAAGTACGCCCCTCAGACTCTCGAGCATGAGGCGGAGCACGTAGTGACGGATATGCGCTCGCGCCTGGCTCAACAGGGGCTGGATCTCGAAACATACTACAAGATGCGGAACACAGATGCCGCCAAGTTCCTTGAAGAGGAAGCCAAGCCGCTGGCGCAGAGACGTCTCGAAAGATCGCTGATACTTGATGAAGTTGCGCGCCAGGAGAAGATCGAGGTTGACAACGAAGCCCTGGACCAGGAATTCAATACCACCCTCGTGGGTCTGCAAAGCCAGGGCGTGAACCTCGGATCCGTTCGGGGCGGCAAGCAGGGACAGCAGCGAGTTGCAGAGGCGCTGGCTATGCAATCCGCCAACCGAGTGTTGACGCGCCGCACGCTGGAGCGCTTGCGTGCAATTGCCGCCGGCGAGGCCACCGCGGCGCCCGCAGCAGAGGAAGTTGCCGAAGCCGAGGGCGAGACATCGGCGGGTAAGAAACCCAAAGCCCGCGCCGCCAAGACGGCGCGCAAGAATTCAGGTCCACGTGGTGCATCGAAGCCCAAGGTTGTGCGTGGGCCGAGAACCACGAAGCAAACCGAGAGCAAGAAATGAGAGAGGCTATGAACATACCCAATTTTCGTGACGTTATCCCGATGGTGGTTGAGACATCCGGCCGTGGCGAGCGTGCCTACGATATTTATTCGTTGTTACTCAGGGAGCGGATCATATTTCTGGGCACCCCGATTGACGATCAGGTAGCTAATGTAGTGGTGGCACAGTTGCTGTTCCTCAATCACGAGGATACGGACAGAGAGATTCAGATGTATATCAATTCGCCCGGGGGCCAGGTGTACGCGGGCTTCGCGATCTATGACACGATGCACATGATTTCCAACCCCATCAGCACGGTGGCAGTCGGAGTGACGGCCTCGTTCGGTACGGTGCTGCTGACGGCGGGCACGAAAGGCCGACGCTTCGCGCTGCCTCACGCCACGATCCATATGCATCAGCCTCTGGGCGGCGCCCAGGGGCAGGCGACCGACATCGAGATCGCCGCACGGCAGATCCTTCGCCAGAAGGCGTCACTGAATGAAATCCTGGCGCGCCACACGGGCCAGCCGCTCGAAGTAATCGAACGCGACACGGATCGGGACTTCTATCTGGACGCGAAGGGCGCTGTGGAATACGGCCTTGTGGACCAGATGCTCGAGGTGCCGGAGAAGCAGGAAGAGAAATCCAAGGCCTGACGCCCGGCGTCGGGAAGCGGTGGGCGGGCATATGGCCCGCCTGCCGCGCGTAAGCGGGTGCGTATGCATATACTTGCCACATTCTCCATTGTTGCCTGCGACCTTAAGGTGCAGGCGTGGGGAGTTGCAGTCGCTTCGAAATTCCCGGCTGTCGGTGCCGTTGTTCCTTGGGCGCGGGCAAAGTCGGGCGCCGTCGCCACACAGGCGCTTGCCAATACGAGCTTCGGGCCTCACGGCCTCGATTTGATGAACTCCAACCACACAGCCTACGAGGCCCTACGCGAGCTCCTGGCGCATGATCGTGATCGGGAGCACCGCCAGGTAGGCATCGTGGATGCTCAGGGCGGGTCCGCGACCTTTACGGGGAAGTCCTGTTCGGATTGGGCAGGTGGCTTGAGCGGTTCTGGATATGCCATTCAGGGCAATATTCTGTCCAGTCCGGACGTGATCCGCAGCATGGAGCAGACTTTCCTGGAGCAGCGCGGGGACCTTCCAGCGCGGCTTCTGGCAGCCCTGGAGGCGGGCGGACACGCTGGCGGAGACCGCAGGGGTCGTCAATCCGCGGCGCTCATCGTCGTGAAGCCCAAAGGAGGTTACGGCGGCCACAACGACCGCTGGATTGATTACCGGGTAGATGATCACCTCAACCCCATACCGAGGCTGGCCGAGTTATTGGAGATCCACCGTCTTTACTTTGGAAAGAGTCCGAGCTCCCAACGGGTGCAGCTGCAGGGTGAGACGGTCAAAGACATCCAAAACATTATGAAGGGTCTCGGCTATTACACGCCGACGGATGGCAAGTACGGGGATGCCACGCGTGCGGCATTCCGCGCTTTCATTGCCAACGAGAACTTCGAGGAGCGGGCCGACCCAGATGCTGGATGGATAGACAGCCCGGTCCTGGATTATCTGATCAAGAAGCTTAAGTGAGTCAGCCAAAGAATCAGACGATCGAATTCAGGAAATCACCCATCGACGGGCTAAGCCCGAGTGTCCGCGGGTTGATCGTTGACATGGACGGTGTCCTATGGCGGGATCAAGCTCCAATCGGCGATCTCCCGGCAGTGTTCGCGGCGATCTCCGAGCGGGGGCTCCTCTTGACCGCTGCCACAAACAACGCGACCAAGTCGGCTGACGACTATGCGCAACGCCTGCAGAATCTGGGCGTGATTATCAAGCCTTCCCAAATCATCACTTCCGCCGAGGCCACGACGCTCACTCTCGCAAGGCGGCTCCCCAATGGCGGGCGCGTCTTTGTGGTCGGCGAACGGGGTATGGTGAGCTGCCTGAAGGATGCTGGATTTCAGCCGGTCACGGACCCGGCCGACGAGGGCGAGGTTGTAGCAGTGGTTGCAGGCATGGATCGGGCGTTCACCTACGACAAGGTGCGCGTTGCCTCTCGGCACGTGCGCGGCGGTGCGCTGTTCTATGGGACGAATCCCGACGCTACTTTTCCAACGCCCGGTGGCTTGGTGCCCGGATCCGGCGCTATCATTGCGGCGATTGCAGCGGCAGCGGAGATCCAGCCCACTATCATTGGAAAGCCCTCGCCGCTCATTTTCGAACTGGCTGCCGACCGCATGGGAATCGACAAAGCAGAGGTCCTGGTCGTGGGCGACCGACTTGAGACGGATATTGCGGGCGGACAGGCGTGGGGATCCCGCACGGCGATCGTACTTTCTGGTGTGAGTAGCGCGGCCCAGGCCGCGGCCTGGCGGCCAAAGCCCGATATTGTCGCCGCGGACTTGTCGCAGTTAGTGGGCATATAGTTGGCGCCACCAGCCAAGTCGATTTTTGATCTCGACATGCCGGGCCTTGAGGCTTTGCTCGAGTCCTGGACTGAGCCTGCCTACCGTGCCCGGCAGATTTGGGAAGGTGTCTATTGCAGGCTGTATGACTCATGGTCCAAGTTCACTAACCTACCGAACGCCTTGCGCGGGCGCCTGGAGCAGGAGTTGGATCTGCTGGCTCTAAGTCCGGCGGCCAGCGTGGAATCTGCAAATCACCTGACCCAGAAGACCGCCTTCAAGCTGGCAGATGGGCGCCAAATCGAGACGGTCCTCATGTGGTACGCTCGGCGGGCGAGCCTTTGCATATCCACACAAGTGGGCTGTGCGATGGGCTGCGTTTTTTGTGCGACAGGTCAAATGGGCTTTCGACGAAATCTCACGAAAGGCGAGATTGTTGCACAAGTCATTTACTATGCCCGGAAGCTTAAGGCGCAAGGCAGGAATCTGACGAACATCGTCTTAATGGGCATGGGGGAACCGTTTCACAATTACGAGAGCACATTGGCGGCCGTTGACTGCCTTGGCGACAAGGCTGGTTTTGGTTTTGGGGCCCGGCGTTTTACAATCTCGACGGTGGGCCTTCCTCCCATGATCCGGCGATTCGCCGACGAAAAGCGGCAGATCAACCTGGCGATCTCGCTGCACGCTGCGGATGACGCGGCGCGGAGCGCCATGCTGCCAGTGAACAACAAATACCCGATCGAGCAGGTTCTCGATGCATGTCGCTACTACTCCGCTCAAACGGGTCGCAGACTGACATTTGAGTGGGCGCTCATACGCGGTGTTAATGACACACGTGAAGCAGCCCGGAGGCTCGGGAGTTTACTTGGCGGCATGCTGTGCCACGTCAATGCAATCCCTCTGAATCCGACAACCGGTTACGCGGGCTTGGCTTCATCCAAGGAGGCCTCCCTGCTCTTCAAAGGTGAGCTTGAATTGATGGGTATCGGGTGTACAGTCAGGCTTCGTCGAGGCATAGAAATTGCGGCTGGGTGTGGGCAGTTGGTGGCGTGATTGGAAGTTTTTTTGTTTAGGTGGATATTGGCTATGCGCATTTTGTCTTATCAGGCAAACGACGCTCGTCGTACCCGAGCGATGGAGACCGATCCTTCCATATGAACGCAAGAAATGACCAAACCCCGTGGCTGGAACGGCCGCTGCATCGGTCCATGCCGGCTGTCACCCATGAACGGCTGATCTTCGCCATCATTCTGCTCGTCGCAGTGATTTCGCGGCTCTACAATCTTGGGCTGCGGGTCATGAGCCACGACGAGAGCTTGCACACGTACTTTTCGTGGCTCCTATACAAGGGCAACGGTTATCAGCACAACCCGATGATGCACGGGCCCCTGCAGTTCCACCTGATCGCGCTGTCGTATTTCCTGTTTGGCCCAAGCGACTTCTCAGCGCGCCTGCCTGCGGCACTGTTCAACCTGGCCACAATTGTGCTTGCCTGGCACTGGCGCCGCTATCTGGGGAAGGCCGGGGGCTTGATCGCGGGAATCTTGATGGTCATTTCGCCGATCATGCTCTTCTATGGTCGGTACGTGCGCGAGGATCCGTACGCGATCTTCTCCGGCGTCCTGATGCTCTACGCGGTGCTTCGCTATTTCGAGTCGGGAGAGCGCAAGTATCTGTACGTTTTGTCTGCGACGCTCCTGCTGCACTTCATCGACAAGGAAACGTCCTTTATCTATGCAGCAGAGCTGCTGCTTTTCCTTGCAGTCTTCTTCGTTGCGCGGGTCACCCGCCATGTGTGGGAGGATGCATCAGCCTATCGCGCATTCCTTGCCCTCCTTTCCATCGGCATCTTGTTGATCGTTGTAGGGCTGGGTCTAGGTTTGGCGACCAGTCACACCGCCACATTGGGGGCAACCGAGGTGGCCCAGCCGGCGAACCCGGCCGCCACAACTTCGCCCCTCGAGGCTCCCGGGGGCGGCACTGCGCCCAGCGCCGTCGTCATCGCGCTTGGGGCATGCGCCATGGCGGCCGCCGGTTATCTGCTTCTCAGGGGCTATACGTGGGAACGTGTGCGCTCTGAGCGTTCCTTCGATATGCTCATGCTTACGGGAACGCTGGTCCTGCCGATGCTCGTTCCGTTCGCCCTCAAACCGTTTGGAAACCAGCTGCACTTTCAAATTCCAACGACCGCCGGCGAGCTTCAATCACTCACAACCACGGAAGTGACTATCGTCGGCGCGTTCCTGGCGGCCGCCTTTGCTCTTTCGATTGCGTTGGGAATGTTGTGGCGGCGCGATTGGTGGAAACTGGCACTGACGTTCTGGGTGCCCTTCACCGTGTTCTACACGACGGTGTTCACCAACACCGACGGTTTCTTCACTGGGGTAGTCGGATCCCTGGGATACTGGCTCGTGCAACAGGGTGTACAACGCGGAAGCCAGCCGTGGTACTACTATCTGCTCGTGCTGCTGCCCGTCTACGAGTTCCTCCCGCTCCTGGGGTCGGCGGCAGCGCTGATTGTTGTGGTGCGCCGGCGCAAGGAGATCATGCCTGCCCCAGCCGCCGCTGAGGAAAACCCCGCGCTCCCGGAAGGACCGGCGTTCTCGACCACGGTCAGTTTGCTGGTGTGGTGGATCGTCGCCAGCATCGCCGCCTTTAGCCTCGCCGGCGAGAAAATGCCCTGGCTTACCTATCACCTGACGTGGCCGCTGATACTGTTTGCCGGCTGGGGCCTCGGTTGGATTATTGAAACAACCGACTGGCAGGCTCTGCGCGAGCACAGGGCGGTCCTCGTGCTCTCCGTCACGCTGCTTCTAGTCACGAGCCTGGGCGCGGCGCTGCTTGCGCTTCTCGGATCCACTCCCCCATTCCAGGGTCGTGACCTGGCGCAGCTGGAGGCGACGACCGCATTTCTGCTGCCGGCGCTCGTTGCCGCTGGCAGCGCGATCGGACTGATGTCCCTGTTGCGCGACTGGACGGGAGCGCAGGTCGCGCGCGTGTTGGCGACGGCCTTTTTTGGTCTGCTGGCGGTGCTGACCGTGCGGGCGGCATTCCGGGCCTCCTACATCAACTACGACAACGCCATGGAGTACCTAGTCTACGCGCATGCCTCGACGGCAGTGAAGGATGTGATCCATCAGGCTGCGGAGATCTCCGAGAGGACCACCGGAGGGATGGGTATCAACCTGGCGTATGATGCCAGCGCGCCGGACACGGGCGTGTCATGGCCGTTCGTCTGGTATCTGCGTGACTTCACGAATCAGCACTCCTTCGACCAGCCAACGCGCGCTCTCCGTGATTCGACGGTCGTGATCGTGGATGCGAAGAACTTCGACAAAATAGAGCAAGCCTTGGGGACGGATTATTACCGTATTGACTACATCCGGATGTGGTGGCCGAACCAGGATTACTTCGGACTTGTGAGCGACCGTGCCCCCACGCCCTTCGACGAGGGCTACTCCTGCAAGGGTCTTCTGGGTTTCCTCAAGTTATTCCGCGGCAAGGACTTCTCGCGAGTTTGCTCCGCGATTGAGGACCCCGCTATCCGGGGGGGGATAATCGATATCTGGCTGAACCGGGACTACTCGGCTTACGCGGCGGCAACCGGGCACACGGACCTTACGCTGGCCACCTGGCAGCCTGCGGATCAAATGCGGATGTACATCAAGAAGGACGTTGTCCAGCAGATGTGGAAATACGGCGTGCCGCCCTCCGCGCAGCAGGTGCAGCCGGCCGATCCGTACGCGGGAAAGACCATCACTTTGGCGGCCAATCCGATAATCGAGGCGGCCGCGGTGAGCCCGCCCATGAATGCCCCGCGAGAGATTTCGTTTGCTCCAGACGGCACGTTCTATGTCGCCGACTTGCGCAGCGCCCGAATACTGCACTTTGACGCCGGCGGCAAGTTCATGGAGCAGTGGGGCACGCCATCTGGAAACGACCCCAGTCACCCGAATCCCGACGCCGCTCAGGGCGCGTTCAATGAACCGTGGGGTGTCGCGGTAGGCCCCGATGGCTCGGTTTACGTCTCTGATACCTGGAACTACCGCGTTCAGAAGTTCACAGCCCATGGCCAGTTCATAAAAATGTGGTCGTCGTTCGGGCCCGGGAATCAGGCCGAGACATTCTACGGACCGCGGGGCATCACGGTTGACCGTTCCGGTCACGTCTACGTCGTGGACACAGGCAATAAGCGCGTGGTGGTCTTTGACGCCAATGGTACATACCTGACGCAGTTCGGCTCCGGGGGCCTGGATCCAGGCCAGTTCGACGAGCCGGTCGGGATCGCGATTGACGATGCCGGCACAATCTACCTGACGGATACATGGAATCAACGTGTCCAGAGTCTGGTGCCGGCGCCCGACGGACTTACGTTCACGCCCCTCAAACAATGGGACGTGGTCGGCTGGACGGGTCAGTCACTGGACAACAAGCCTTTCATCGCGGTCGACAACCAGGGCCACGTCTTTATCACCGATCCGGAGGGTTACCGGGTAATCGAATACACGACAGACGGCGAGCTCATCCAGACTTGGGGAGACTATGGCAGTGATGCCACGACATTTGGCATCGCATCCGGAATTGCGGTCGCCCCGGACGGCGGAATTTGGGTCAGCGACGCGGGCAACAACCGACTCATGAGATTCGCCCTCCCATAACGGGACGAACGTCAGCAGTGCCGATGATATAATGCGCGGGCTCCAGGAAGCCAACAGGCAAAATCCATGAAACTCCACGAGTATCAATCAAAGACAATATTCTCCAGATACGGAATTCCAATTCCGAGAGGCCGGGTGGCCGCCACGGCCACTGAGGCAAAGTCCATTGCCGAAGAGTTGGGGGGGCGCGTCGTTGTCAAGGCTCAAGTCCTGGTGGGCGGCCGGGGCAAGGCCGGCGGAGTGCAACTGGCGCGCGACGCCAATGAGGCAGAGCAACTGGCCACGAAGATTCTTGCGATGGAGATCAAGGGCCTGCCAGTTCGCAAAGTTTTGATCGACGAGGCAGCCCTGATTGACAGTGAGATCTACTTTTCCATCACCAACGATCGAAACGAGCGCAAGCCGGTCCTGATCGCGTCGGCTGCGGGCGGCGTAGAGATCGAAGAAGTCGCTGCCAAGTCACCGGAGAAGATTGTCAAGGTGCACATCGATCCTTTGCTGGGCTTGCGGGACTATCAGGCTCGGGATGCCGCCGCTTTCATGGATCTGCCTCGCGCCTACTGGAAGGAATTCGGGAAGATCGCAGGCGGGTTGTGGCAGGTCTACACGGAGCAGGACGCAACCATCGCTGAAATCAACCCCCTGGTGATTACATCCGACAAGAGGATGCTGGCGCTCGACGGAAAGATGCTGATCGACGACAATGCCCTTTACCGGCACCCGGACCTGGCAGAGATGCGCGACGTCGATGCCGAGGCGCCCTCCGAGGCCGAAGCGCGCAAGTATGGGCTCTCCTACATCAAGCTGGACGGTGACATTGGCTGCATGGTCAACGGAGCCGGCCTGGCTATGACCAGCATGGACATCGTCAAGCTATTCGGCGGCGAACCCGCAAACTTCCTGGACATCGGAGGCGGCGCTCCCGCCGATAAGGTTGCCGCCGCCATGCGCATCATCCTGGCAGACCCGCGGGTCCGGGCGATCCTTCTGAACATCTTCGGGGGCATCACCCGCTGCGACGAAGTGGCACACGGCATTCTGGAGGCCACGAGCCAGATCAAGCCCAAGGCGCCCATGGTGGTGCGTTTGGTGGGAACGAACGCCGCCGAAGGACGAAAGCTGTTGGCGGATGCCAATATGATGACGGCCGAGACTTTAGTGGATGCGGCCCAGAAGGCGGTAGCCGCCGCCAAGGAACCCGTCCGCTAGGACGCGGTTTCCGTTTCGGAACAGCGGCGTCGCCGCAGAGGTCCAATGAGCATACTGATCAATGCAAATACGCGCCTCCTCATTCAGGGCATCACCGGCAATGAGGGGCTGTTCCACACGACTGAGATGGTCGCCTACGGGACCAACGTGGTGGCAGGCACACGTCCCGGCAAGGGCGGAGAATGGGTTCTCGACGGCAAGATACCTGTGTTCGATTCGGTCAAGGTGGCAGTAGACGCCACCGGCGCAAATGTCAGTTGCATCTTCGTCCCGGCCAGGGGAGCACCCGACGCAATGTTCGAGTCCGCCGACGCTGGCATTCCTCTGATCGTGTGCATCACTGAGGGCGTACCGATCCAGGACATGATGCGTGTCCGCAGCTATATTGACCAGAAGCACGTCCGGCTGGTTGGCCCAAACTGCCCGGGCCTTCTTACCCCTGGCGAGGCCAAGGTCGGCATCATCCCCGGAGACATATCGATCCCCGGAGACGTGGGCGTGGTATCACGCTCGGGCACGCTGACCTACGAAGTTCTCTATGCCCTGAAACTTGTGGGCCGCGGCGTGTCAACGTGCGTCGGCATCGGCGGCGACCCGATCAATGGTACGAATTTTGTGGACATCCTGGACATGTTCGAGCATGACCCCCGCACCGAGAAGGTGGTGATGATCGGGGAAATCGGCGGCACGGACGAGGACCGTGCGGCGGAGTTCATCGCCACCAAGATGACGAAGCCAGTGGTGTCGTTTATCGCAGGGCAGACGGCACCTCCCGGAAAGCGCATGGGGCACGCCGGTGCGATCATCGAAGGTCGAGCCGGCACTGCGGCCGAAAAGATAGAGGTACTGCGCGCAGCGGGCGTCGCCATTGCGCGACACCCGGAAGAACTTCCCTCCCTGCTGAATTAGAATAGAGGCGCGCAGCGGCGACAGCCGAAGCCCGTATTCAGCCTAGCAAAGAAAAAACAGAAGGAGCCGTCCCAATGACGGCTCCTTCTGTTTGTCGTTCAGGGCGTCGACCAAAGCAGATGCACCGGCCTCGCAGGGTCGGTGCATCTACAACAAGTGCATGAGAACCTACTTATGCCCGTCGATGTAGGCCACCGCCTCGCCGACCGTGGTAATCTTCTGCGCGGCCTCGTCCGATATTTCCGTGCCGAATTTGTCCTCAAAAGCCATGATCAATTCCACCAGATCCAACGAATTTGCCTCAAGATCTTCGCGGAACCGGGCTTCGGGGGTGATTTTGGCCTCGTCGGCGCTGAGCAGATCCACGATGATCTTCTTGACTTCGGCATAGGTGTCATCCATCAGATATTCCTCCGGTCGGTGGTAATATTTATCAGCCCATTCTAACACAGGCATGGGCATCGCATTCGTAAACTGGAAACCCCCCACGATGCCGAGAGTTGCGCAAGTTCAGCGCCGGAAAGCAGAACACCTCAGAATCAATCTGGAAGAGGACGTAAGCTCCGCGCTGGGTACCGGATTGGCGCGCTACCGGCTAGTGCACCAGGCGCTTCCCGAACTCAGCCTGGATGAGATCGACACCGGCTTGTCCCTCTTTGGCCGCACGCTCAGAGCTCCGATCCTGGTGTCATCCATGACCGGGCGGAACGCCTGAGGCGGCTGCCATCAACCGAAGCCTGGCAGAGGCCGCACAATCAGCGGGCATTGCTCTTGGAGTTGGTTCGCAAAGGGCGGCCATTGAAGATCCACGGCAGGCTTCCACTTTCAGTGTGCGAAGGTACGCTCCTGACGCTCTCCTATTTGCGAATTTGGGAGCGGTGCAGCTCAACTACGGATACGGCCTGGACGAGTGCCGGCGAGCGGTCGATATGATCGAGGCGGACGCGCTGATCCTGCACTTGAATCCACTGCAGGAGGCCGTCCAAGCCGGTGGCAACACGAATTTCAGCGACCTGGCTGGACGCATCGAGGAAGTGGTTAAGAAAATCGGAGTGCCGGTGATCGCAAAAGAAGTTGGCTGGGGCATTTCCTCTGACACGGCAAAGCTTTTGGCGGGCTGCGGCGTTGCAGCGATCGACGTCGCAGGCGCCGGGGGCACGAGCTGGTCACAGGTTGAGATGCACCGGGCCAAGGATGAATTCACGCGTCAGTTGGCTGCTGCATTCGTGGGATGGGGCATTCCCACGGCAGAATCAATCGTGGCCGTACGTGCTGCGACGCCAGGCATGCTGGTCTTTGCGAGCGGCGGACTACGGGACGGCATCGATGTGGCAAAATGCCTGGCCTTGGGTGCCACTTTAGGCGGCCTGGCCGGATACTTCTTGAAGGCGGCCGCTGAATTGGCCGATCGTGCCGAGTCCGCTGTCCGCCTGGTCGTCAAGCAGCTCCAGGTAGCCATGTTCGTCTCAGGCTCCCGAGATCTTCGAAGCCTTGCCTCTCGTGGGCTTCACGAGGCCTGAGCCGCTCCGCGGCGCCCGTTTCATGCGTCCCCTTCATCAGACTCTGTTGGCTGGCTTCGCTCTTGGCGCGGCGATCGCGGCCTCGGCGATTGCTGGTGTCCTCGTGTTGCGTCCGCCGGCTGGGCCTTCACGACTTCTTCAGAGCGGATCTGGTTTGTCTACAAGCGGCGTAGGATCGGCTGGTCTAGTGGCTACGCGCACCGCAACTGGCGCCGGCCGCTTCACGCCAATTCCACAGTCTGCCAAAGCGCCCAATATGCCCGCGGGACTGGATTTGGAGGCGACGCCCACGCTCGACGCGATGGCGGCCACCATCAGCGAGGGAGGATTGGTCTTCACAGGGCCCCTCACTCACCCGAAGCAGGTTGCCTTGTACCGGGCGGCGCTGGGGTACGCCACCCAGAGCGTCGAGGAGAGCCTCCGAGAAGCAAAGGCGATTAACGGCGTCGGCTACGGCGATCCCAGCAACATTTGCGGGCCACTGGCGATCGCTATATTGCGAGACGCCGACATCATCGCGCCGCTCACGGTGCCGCACGATTTCTGGTTGCTGGATCCCAGAACACCGACGGACAAGGCCAAACTGGAAGCGACATTTCCCGCCGGCGCCTTCGATCACACAAAAATATCCACGGCCATAAATAAAGTGGATTGGCTCACGTCGCCGCTTGAACCCGGTGATTTCCTGTTCATCTGGCATGGGACGGGGGGTAATTTTGATCACATGCTGGTCGTCAGCAGGGTTGATAGAGAGCAACGGGCTTACGCTGTCACGAACTTCGGCACCACCGACGGATACGTCATAGCAGAGGCCGTTCTTTACGATCCACACGATCCGGCAGCCGGCCTGTTCCACACCTGGACGAAGGAGCAGGATGCCATCCTGGGCTCAACTGGATTTGGAGGATACGAGATTTGGCGCGCCCGTGGTCCGTAGCAGGCAGGGTGTCGGCGGCGCGCCGGCCTGAGAACCTCAGCCCGCGCAAGATGGTCCCCACGGCGGCTTACGAAACAAGGAGGGTTGCAAACATGTCGCTTGAAGAACGGGCCGCAGCAATGTTGCCGTCCCTGGAGCGGGAGCTTCAGCGGCAGATCGGCCACATCAACAGCACCGGGGCGAAGCCGTTCCACGAAATGCTGGCGTACCACATGGGCTGGTCGCGCACCGGTACGAAGCAACCCTCCGCTGGAAAACGAGTCCGGCCGCTACTCGTGCTGCTCGTGTGCGAGGCAGTCGGGGGGCGGTGGCGCCGGGCGCTGCCCGCCGCGGCGGCACTGGAACTGGTGCACAATTTCTCGCTGGTGCACGACGATATCCAAGACAATTCCCCAACGCGCCGCGGCCGACCCGCTCTCTGGAAGCTGTACGGCACGGCCCTGGCAATTAATGCAGGTGACGCGCTGCTGACAATCGCCAACCAAGCCGTCCTTGGTCTGGACAGGGATCAAGATGCATCGCAGATTCTCCGCGTCGCACGGGTAATGCAAAAAGCTTGCCTCGATCTGACGCGAGGGCAGTACCTGGATCTAGCTCACCAGAATACAAGCCAGCTTTCACTGCGGCAGTACTGGTCAATGATTGACGGAAAGACTGCCGCACTACTGTCGGCCTGCACCGAGAGCGGTGCCATCCTTGGCGGCGCCAGCAAGCACGTCCAGAGAGGCTACCGGGAATTCGGCCGGCTTCTCGGCGCAGCCTTTCAAGTCCAGGATGACATCCTGGGGATTTGGGGCAGCGAGTCCGCGACCGGAAAGTCGGCCGCCAGTGATCTGGCGGAAGGCAAGCTCTCGCTCCCGGTTGTCTACGGCCTACGGCGGCAGGGTAAGTTCGCCAGAGGCTGGCTGAGTTCCCCAGCCCCGACGGTCGCGTGCCGCGACGCTGAGGAAGATGCTCACGGAGGAGGGCGCCCTCGAATACTCTGTGCGGCAGTCGCGTCGCCTTACACGTGAGGCCGTGCTTGGACTGCAGAGAGTCAAGCCACGTGGGGCCGCCGGCATTGCGCTCGCGGAACTGACGCAGCAGCTCCTGGATAGGCAGAAATGACGACTCGAAGCACCGTCCAATGGATGCTGCCCCGAAGGTGCGGAGGTATACTTAATGTGCGCGCGGGTGTAGTTCAGTGGTAGAACGCTTGCTTCCCAAGCAAGATATCGTGGGTTCGAATCCCATCACCCGCTCCATTCAATAGGCCTTTGCGGCCATCAGAAAAGTCGAGGCGGACGCCTCGACTTTTCTGTAATTCTGCTGTCATGCGTTACGTATTACCCTTAAGTAGAATGCTCTTCTGAGGGCTTACAATGCTTGACAAGGCTAGGATTCTCTACATTGAGGACAACTTCGACAGCCGGAGGCTCGTCCGACGGGTGCTTGAATCTCAGGGATTCGAGGTCGTGGAGGCCCAGTACCGCCGGCCAGGCACTCGAGCGCCTCAGCGCCCAGACCATAGACCTGGCACTTATGGATATCAACATGCCTGACATGGATGGCTACGCGCTCGCCACGATGATCCGATCCATGCCGCGCTACGTGCGCATGCCCATTCTGGCCATGACGGCCAATGCCCTGCGCGGGGACCGCGAGCGCTCTCTCGCCGCCGGGTGCGACGGGTACATCGAGAAGCCGATCGACATAGACACTCTGACCCAGCAGCTTGAGGTACACCTCAACCACAGTCGGCATGAGCAGTAGCCCCCCTCTTTCCGACTTGGGGCAGGCCGGGGGCGCCTCCTCACCAGTGCACTCGTCCGTACTGGTTGTGGAGGACAACATAGCCAATTTCCAGCTGATCGCCCGAATGCTGGAATCCATCGGTATGCATTGTGAATGGAAGACATCTGGCTTTGAGGTCTTGGAGTATGCGGAGGCCCTGCCAGAGATCGACCTCATCTTGATGGACATCCGACTCCCCTATGAAAGCGGTTTCGAGGCCGGCATGAAACTGCGCAACTCCCGGCGTTTTCGCACGGTGCCGATCGTGGGTGTCAGCGCCGTCGCGGGCCAGGATCAGATTCAGACCGCCAAGGACATTGGATTTAACGGATTTCTCTCGAAGCCACTCAACCCGGACAAGTTCCCCGAGCAGATCCGGCGGGTCCTGGCGGGTGAGCATATATGGGAAGTAACGTAGGGCGGCATGCCTGAGAAGCCAGGGAGTGCCGTCCCCCGATTGGCGGCCGGCTACCGGGGCGGGCTGGCGCGTTCCCTTGTGCGAACGCTGCTGGCCCTAACGCTGATTCCGCTGGCGCTGATGGGGGCGGCGGCCTACGTCCGGGCGCGGACGCTGCTGCGCGATCAGGTGGTCAACCAGATGCGGGCCCAGATCGCTGACGCGGTAGAGCAGGTAAACCTCTCGATCAAGACCAAAGAAATTCGGCTTGACCGTCTTGTGCGCAGCCCGGATCTCGTCGCCATCGCCGGCCGCGCGTTGAACCTCCAGCAACGGAGCCCGGACTTCGCCGCAGTGCAGGCCGACTTCGACAACCTTACGCGTTCAATCAGCCCGCAGGGGGGAAAGCCGGTCTTCAACCAGTACATGCTGATTTCGCCGACCGGCAGCGTTGAACTGTCCAGCGAAGCCCGCTGGGAAGGCCTCTCGACAAAAGACTGGTCCATTTACGACTCCGTGACCAAGAGCGACCATACCTCGTTTGCGACCTTCAATCTTCCGCCTCTGTATGCCAATGAATTGGTCTTGATGACAGTCTCCCAATGCCAGTCGGGCGACGGAACTCCGCTGGGGGTGTTAGTCGGAATCACCAAGTTCCCGGAATTGCAGGGCATTCTTCAGAGCCTGGGGACGCCCACTTCAGGAGCGCAGGCACTCTTCGTGACCCAAGACGGAACCATTATCGGGACCGATCCGTACACCAAGCAGATGACACTACTGGATGCGCCTGCGAGCCAGGCCGCGCCAATCATGGACGCCCTCAAACCGATGATGCATCAGGCACAGGTTGAGCCGGCATCCGTGGAATTTACTGACAAGCAGGGGGAGCGCGGCTTCGGCCAGGTGCTCTGGCTGGACAGCATGCAAGCCGGGATTGTCTATGCCATCGACGAGCAACGAGTGTTTGGCGCCCTCACAACGCTTATCCCCTTCACGGTAGCCATCTTCATTGCAGCGCTGGCGGCCATGGGCGGAGTGCTGACGCTGGGTGCCGCGCGCGTGTTCGGACCGCTGGCGAACCTTGCGGAAATAACCCAGCGATTCGCAGAGGGCGATTTCGCTCAGCGCGCGACCGTTCGCACGAAAGACGAGATCGGATTGCTGGCAGAGTCGTTCAACCACATGGCAGAGGAGTTGAGCGACCTGTACCGGTCCCTTGAGAAAAAAGTTGAGGAACGGACGCGGCAGATGCGGACAGCCGCCGCCGTCGCGGAACGGATCACATCCACCACGAGCCTGCGGGACCTGCTGGATCGCACCGCCCGGTTGCTTGTCGAACAGTTTCCCTTCTATCAAGCCGGAGTGTTTCTACTGGACCGCGCCGCAAGATATGCCATCCTTGAAGCTTCCTATGGGCCGGCAGCCACCGAACTGCTGGCCCGCGCGCATCGGCTCGAAGTTGGCTCCCCCTCGATTATCGGATGGGTCACCGCCAACAACCAGCCCCGCATTGCGGGCGACGTGGCCGATGATCCATTCCATGCAAAGAACGAGTTGCTGCCTGAGACGCGCTCGGAAGTCGCCGTGCCCATCGCGGTCAGCGGTACGGTGCTTGGGGCGCTCGATGTCCAAAGCACCCAGCAGGACGCCTTTGGGCCCGAAACCGTCGTGATGCTGCAGACGCTTGCGAACCAGCTGGCTGCGGCAATACAGAACATGAGCCTGGCAGAGTCCAGCCAGAGCAACCTCCAGGAAATTCAACGGGTGCAGGCGGCGACCCCACAGATCGTTGCGGCGACCTCCGGCCAGGAAGCCTTTGCAACGGCCGCGGGTGTGCTTGCACGGGCTCCCTTCCCGACTGTGATTCTCTCACTGACGGGCAACGCCCTCGAGTTGCAGGGACGACGTGATCCGGGGAATGCCGAGCTCGTGCCCATGATTCTCGCTCTCCCCGTTCTCGAAGACAACCTGCCGAGCATCCGGGCATTCGTGGCCCGCGGGTCTGCAATCGCAGGCGACGACACGACGGGAATTCCTGGCGCGGTGATGGAGTTCACCCGGCAATGCGGGTACCGTGCCGCCGCGTTGCTTCCGATCCGACGCAACCAGGATCTTGTCGGGCTGATGGTTGTTGGCAGCCCCAAATTGCCGCTCAGCACTGCCTCGGTGGAGCCCTACGCCAACATGGCGGAGTTGCTCGGAACGATACTCGGTCGGATAGCCGACGTGGACGACAAGAACCGCATGCTCGCCGAAGAGCGGGCTCTGGCCTCAGTCGCCCAAACATCGATGCTCTCCACAGCGGACAGTGGGGCCTTCTATGCGCAGCTGCACGCAGAGGTACGCGGCACGGTAGGCGACTGCGCCTTCACCGTCGCCCTCTACGACGCGGCCGCGCATGCCATCAGCGTGCCGTACGCCTACCGCGACGGCCGAGTCGAGAAGACGGAGAGTTTTCCGGTCGGCGAAGGATTAGTGTCGATCGTCATCCGGACCCGCCAGCCCCTAATGCTGGTCGATGACGTCGAACAGCAAGCCCTCACCTTGGGCGTGAAGACCACTGATGAGCTGCCTCGATCCTGGCTCGGCGTCCCCCTGCTGGTTCAGGACGCGCCGATCGGTGCTCTCATCCTGCAGGATTCCGGCCACACACACGCCTTCAGCGAAGTTCATCTAGACTTCATGGCCAAGCTTGCCAAGCAGGCCGCGGCCGTGCTTGAAAACGGGCGGCTGCTCACTCAAAGTCGCACGCACGCGATCCAGTTGGAAACGGCTGCCGAGGTTGCACGCGACATCAGCATGTCGCTGGACCTGGACGCGCTTCTGAGTAAGACGATCAGCTACTTACACGAAAGGTTTGGGTACGCTCACGCCAGCGTCTTCCTGGTCGATTCCCGACGGGAGTACGCGGTGATTCGTGAGGCCAGCGGCGAGGCGGGCGCGCAGATGAAGCGCGAGGGGCACAAGCTTGCCATCGGCTCTCGCTCCATTGTTGGTTATGCCGCCGGACGCGGCGAGCCATTGATAGTCAACGATACGACCAACGATGCCACCTACCAGCCAAATCCGCTGCTGCCGGATACGCGTTCTGAAGCCGCGGTGCCACTCAGAGTCGGCGAGCGGATTGTCGGCGTGATGGACGTCCAGAGCGAGCGCGCCAACGCCTTCAGCGAAGAGGACGTGCGCACGCTACAAATCCTTGCTGACCAACTTGCGGTAGCCGTGGTTAACTCCGAACTCTTTGCAGAGACCCAGGAACATCTTGCCCAGCATCGATTGCTGCAACACATCACGGCTTCCGCGGCGGCGGGAACTACGCTGAACGAGGCCCTGGATAGTGCCGTCCAAGGACTGCAGGTTACCCTTGGTGGTGACCGTGTCAGCATCCTGCTGCCGGATGCGGACGGGCGCGAGTTGGCGGTAAGGGCGGCAGCCGGGTACTCGCAAGAAATCATGCAACTGCGGATCCCGATGGGGTCGGGCGTTACGGGCTGGAGCGCGATGCATCGTCAAGCCTTGCGCGTTTCAGACGCTGCGGCCGATCCCCGCTATATCGAGGGCAGCCCGAACACCAAGTCGGAGCTTGCCGTCCCCTTGATCTTTCGCAACGAGGTGCTCGGCGTGTTGAACGTCGAGAGCGAGCAAACCGATGCGTACACAGACAGCGATGAGGAAATGTTGTCCACGCTCGCCGGGAGCCTGGCCGCAATCATCGCAAACGCGCGCCTGCTTGCCAGAGTGAGAGCGCAAGCCGACAGGGAACGGACAATCTTCGAGATTTCGGACAGGATCCGGCGCGCCACGACCATCGAATCCGTTCTTACCACGACGGCCGACGAACTCACAAAGGCATTCGGAGCCGGGCACGCGCAAGTAAGGATCTCGACAGAGCGACGTGACGAACCGCACGGCAAGGACGCAAAGTGAGAGACGCAAATCCGGCAGGCACGACGCGGCTCGCCACTCAAGGCGCCCCGATGCAGTCTGACTGGCGAGGAAGATTTTCCCGGGGCCTGCTGGTCTGTGTTCTTGTCCTGGGCGTGCTTGTTCTCACGCCCGATGCTTACTTCGGGATTGGTCACTGGCAGGCGCTCGCCCTTTTGATCATCTATGCCTTGTTTGGTGCGTGGGTGTATGCACGCGGTACCTTTCATCAACGTGTCGCCGTGACGATGCTTATCCTGGGCGCATCAGGACTCTCGGCTGTCCTCGCAGGTAGCACGCCGGCCAATGGAACATTCTTCTTCATCGGCGTTGTTACAGTTGCGACGATGCTTTGGTCGCCGCGCGCAGGCGCGACGGCAACTGCCTTGACGTTGGCGCTGCTCGCCTTCGCTGCCGGCATAAGCGGCGTGGGTCGGCTGCAAACCTCTGCTGCAGGCTCGCCGGTTCAGTCCACGGCCGGCTGGATCGGCGCGGCGCTGGCGGTGCTTTTGTTCGGCGTCGCGATCGTCATCGGCTTTGGGGAGCTCCGTAGGGAAACGACCGCTGCGCGGGCGGCCGTCGTGCCGCCGTCGCCGGCTCATGAGCCCAAGTCACCGCCGCAGGCAAGCGACTCCACGGAGCCGGACGTGTGGCTCCGCAGGGCGATCGAGGCCATCCGCCGCCTTAATGGGTTACACCGTGCGGCGCAACCGATTTCCGCCTCCGCCGACACCTTGGCGGAAGTCTTCGGCTACCGTTACGTCGCCCTCTATCTGGTCGACCAAGCGACAGGCCAAACTGTCCTACGGAGTACAAGCGGCCGCGCTGCCGTGACGCCGGGCGAAGAAGTCGAGGCCGGGGCCGGGGCCGGGTTTTCCGGCGAGAGTCTCGGTCGGACGCGCCGCTCGCACGCAAGAAACGCAGCAGGCAATCGTCAGCTCCATGCCTGCACTCGAAGAGAACCGTACCGCATCCGACGGTCTAGCCATCGAGGCGGCGGTACCGCTTGTCAGTGAGGATCGCCTGCGTGGAGTGCTACTCGTCCAGTCCGATGATCCGCTGGCTTTTGGCTCCCACGAAATAGAGAGCTTGGAACTTGTCGCCGAGCAGCTCGACGCGGTGGGCGAGATTCCCAACGTGGCCAAGCCGGCTGGCCGCGCCCATCAAGAGCTGGAGCTGCCCCTCGCCGATGAGGTGCGTCGCCGATCAGAATCGTCTCTGGAACCAGGGGCCGTGCAGCATCGAGTTCGGCGACCCCGGATCGCCCCGGCCCAATGCGAGCATGGAGATCCCTCTGTCGCTCCGCGATCAAGAAATCGGCACAATCAGTCTGGGAGGTGACCTCGAGTGGTCGCCTGAGCAGCGAGGCATTGTCGAAGCGGTCGCGGCGCAGGCGGCCCTGGCGCTCGATAATGCGCGGCTCGTGGAAATGAGCCAGCTTTCCGCGCGAAGCGAGCACATGCTGGCGGAAATCACGTCGAAGGTCTGGGCGTCCACGACGGTTGACGGCGTCTTGAGGACAGCACTCGTGGAACTGGCGCAGGCCCTCGGAGCCGCAGAGGGCACCATCGAGTTGGCGTCGCAGGAAACCGACGATGACTAATTCCACGCCGGCCACGAGTTTCCCGATCGGACGCGCAAACTCAACGCGCGGCCGGCGCCTGTACGCGCTGGCAGGGATGTTGTTTGGCGCGGCGTTCCCCATCATCGGGACGGCGATCCGATTGTGGCAGCGCGGAGCCCAATCTGACTTGGACCGATGCCATTGCGGCCCAACGCGCCGGAACCCCTGCTATGGATTATTGACAGCGCACCACTCTTCCTGGGTCTGCTCGCGTGGGTGGCAGGCGCGCGACAGGATGCAGTCAATGAACGGAACAGGGAGCTACTTGCGCGAGAGACCGAGCTCACCGCGATCCAAACCACCCTGGAGCAACGCGTTCAGCAGCGCACCGAGGACCTGGCGGAACGTAACCGCGAGCTGCGCGAGGCGGTACTGCTAACGGGCCGACTGTCTCGAATTGGGGATACCAGCACGCTGCTCCAGGAGACGGCTGGATCGCTCGCGGAGAGCATGCCCTCACATCGTGTAGATGTGTATCTGCTGGATTCGACCGGCAACACAGCGACTCTGGTTGCATCGTCGTCGGCCGATGACGCCCGGACTGGTGTGGCTCGGACGGTCAAGGTTGGCGATAGTAGCCTTGTAGGAAGTGTCGCTGCCTCCGGCAGAGCCATCACGAAGGCGGCGGACGTTGGGCCCATGCCATCGAGCAACGCCAAAGCACTGGCCTTTCCCCTGATCGTCCGCGGACGAGTCTTGGGGGTCCTGGCGATCCAGCCCAATCCGGACACCCCTGTCGAGAGAGCTCCGGTTCCTGAACTGGTCCAGCTCGTTGCCGATCAGGTTGCCGCATCGATTGACAGCACGCGGTTGCTTGACGAAACCCGCTCCGCACTGCGGGAGGTCAGGCTCCTATCTGAGCAGCAGACGCGCGAAACCTGGAGGGAGTTCAGTCTTGGGCGAACTTTCGCATTCCACTACAGCCCCGCAGGTATCCGGACCACAACGGAAGGATTGGAGGGGACAGGGACGGGATACCTCAAGGCGCCGCTGACGCTGCGAGGGAACCAGATCGGATCCATTGCCTTACACCGCGATCCCGGCATGCCCTGGAGCGACGGGGAGCGCGAATTGGCTATCAAAGTTGCTGCCCAGGCCGCCTCGGCGCTCGACAACGTTCGCCTGCTGGAAGCCTCAATTCAGGGCGCCCGCTCAGAGAGACGCATCAGTGAGATCACGGCGAAGATCGGCGGCGCCATTAATGTGCGCAATGTTATGCAGACGGCCGTGGAAGAGCTGAGCCGCGCGCTTCCGGGATTCGAGGTGATCCTGCAGATCGGCAACGGCGACAAAAATGAAAGCGAGGAAGGCCTGAAATGACGCAGGATGGAGCCGAGGCCCGTCGGGAGACCGGTTCGCCGCCAAAAGCTACCGCCAGCCTTCGTGCCCGCCTGATCCTGGCGAATGCAATCATCACGATCGTGGCCGTCTCGGCGATGGGCTACTATGTTTACCTGCGTTCACAACAGGCATCGGAGGTGCTTGCTGCCCAGCTCGACACCAGCGTGCGTCAGCAGGCACAAAACGAACTAGCCGCGACCGGCGACGCGCAGGCGGCTGCCCTAAACAGCTTCTTCACCACCGTGCAGCATGATATCGAGGACGCGGGCGCGAGCGCCGGGGCACTGATTTCCAAGGAGTCGAATCTGGATTCCGGGAGCTACTGGAATGCGACCGAGTTGCTCACACGAATCGCGAATGGCAGTTGGGACAACGTCGCCACCGGCGATCCGGCGTCGGTGTTCATGCCGGCGCGTGCGCAACTGAGCGAATCACTGGTCTCAGAGCTCAACACGCTGAAGCAGTTGGATTTTGTCGTCCCCCAGAAGCTGCGCGCCAATCCGGACGCGGTGGCCATCTACTTTGGCGGGACCTCAGGGGAGACCATTTACTACCCCGACATAGACCTCGCGAACGTGGTCCCACCAGACTTCGATGTCACCCAGCGGCCCTGGTACGTGAAAGCCTCCCCCGCACAAAACCCGGGACGTGCCTCCGTTTGGTCGGATCCCTACGCAGATGCTGCGCTGCACGGGTTGGTTGTGACAAGCAGCACGCCCGTAGTCGACTCCGCCGGCCGTTTTCGGGGCGTCATCGCCATGGATATCCAATTGCGGCGCATTAGCGACCTCGTATCCAGCATCCGCGCAGGAAATACCGGGTATGCCTTCCTGATCGATCGTGATGGGCGGCTTATTGCAATGCCCCAGGCGGGCTACCAGGACCTCGGAATGAGTCCGGATCAGGTGCCGCTTGGCGCCACGATCGATCCTGCGCAGCTTGCCGCCCCATTGCGAGCTGCCCTTCCCGATCTGCTGGCTAAGATGAGTGCCGGCAACAGCGGGCTGGAGACCATCTCCATCAGTGGCTCGGACCGCTATGCCGTGTATCGGCCTGTGGCCGCGGTAGGATACAGCCTGGTGATCATCGTGCCCACGGGCGAGGTCCTGGGCGGGGCGGCCGCGGCGCGCGAGCAATTGGCAGCCTCCAACACCAACACGACCCAGTTCAGTCTCGTGCTGGTGGCTCTTATCCTGGTGCTCGGCATTGCAGCGACGATCTTGCTCGCAAACGGCCTCGTCGAACCGCTGGGCCGCCTGACCGAGACGGCGCAGGAAATCACTGCCGGCGATCTCAATGCGCGCGCGCCGGTCGAAGCCGCTGACGAAATCGGAATCCTTGCCAGAACGATCAACGCCATGGCGGACAACATCCGCGAGCTGGTTCAAGGGCTGGAAAAGCGCGTGGCGGACAGGACGGCGGCTCTGGCCGCTGCCTCAGCCGAGGCCATACGACGGGCGGCCCAATTTGAGGCCATCACTCGCGTCACGGCGGCGATCGGTTCCATCCGGGATCTGGATGCGCTCATGCCCCTGGTCAGTTCGGTGATCAGCGAGCAGTTCGGCTACTATCATGTCGGGATCTTCATCAACGACGAACCCGGCCTCGCAACCCATCTGATCGCCGCCAACAGCGATGGCGGTCGCAGGATGCTTGACCGCCGCCATAGCCTCAAGATTGGTGAGCAAGGCATCGTGGGCTTTGTGGCGGCGCGCGGCGAGCCCCGCGTGGCTCACCGCGTCGGTGAAGACGCGGTATTCTTTGACAACCCTGACCTGCCTCTGACGAAGGCGGAGGCCGCCCTGCCCTTGCGAAGCGGAGATGTCACCATCGGCGTGCTGGACGTGCAGAGCACCGAGGAGCAGGCATTCAGCCCGGATGATTTGAGAATCCTTGGCGCGTTGGCGGATCAAGTGAGCCTGGCCTTCGAAAGCGCCCGCCTGTACGATGCGACGCGCCGCTCCCTTACCGAAACCGAGACCCTCTATCGCCAATACCTCCTTGGGGCGTGGCACAACGTACAGAGCGAAGGCCGGATAACCGGATACCGATCTACGCCTGGGGGCGTGCTGCCGCTGGGCCCCGACGAGAGCCTGAAAGACGCCGCGGAATCCGGCAGGTTTGTCAATGTTCCGATCAGAACTCCGCGACCAGACCATTGGAGAGATTTCAATACGCGGAGCGGAGAACTCCCCCATTACGCCGGAGCAGATTGAGCTGGTGCAGGCCGTGGCCGAGCGGGTGGGCCTATCTGCCGAGAACGCGCTGCCTCTTCGAGGAAACCGGCCGCCGGGCGGAGCGTGAGCGGCTCGTCACGGAGATCACGGGGAAGATCCGGCGCTCGAATGATCCCCGCGAAATGATGCAGATCGCGTTGGATGAGCTCAAAAGCGTCTTGGGCGCCAGCGATATTCAAGTCATCCCGCAGACCGTGAAGGGACCCCCACCAAGATCTGACGAAGCACAAGATTCTCCGGCGACCGGCCTCGCCATCCCGCAGGGAGGCGGAGAGCAGCAATGAGCTACGTGGTGGCGATCTCCAACGAAAAAGGCGGCGTTGCCAAAACGACAACTGCCCTGTCGCTGGGCGCCGCGCTGGCGGAGGCGGGGCACAAAGTGCTGGTGATGGACCTGGATCCGCAGGCCAACCTGACGCTCGCGCTGGGCGTGGAGCCGGGATCCACTGCAACCACATCCAGCCAAATCCTGATCGAGTTGGCGCGGCTCGAGGACGCTGTCCTCAAGACGGAAATCGGCAACCTCGATCTAATCCCGTCGCATTCCAGCATCGAGGCTGCGGAACAATTCCTGCCGGTTCGCAGCCACTATACGCTGGGCATAAGAAGGGCCCTGGAGGCGGCCGCGCCGCTGCAGCATGATTTTGTCTTCCTTGATTGTCCGCCCTTCCTCGGCGCCATAACCATCAATGCATTAAGCGCGGCTGATCTCGCGATCATCCCCACGCAGGCAGAGTACTTCTCTGCCTATGCACTGCGGAGCATGATGGGCATGATCCGCCGTGTAAGACAGGAAAGCAATCCGGGATTGGGATATCGGATCCTGATTACGATGCTGGACCGGCGCAATCGGACCCACAGAAATATGCAGGAACAACTCCAGGTGACGTTTGGGCAAGGCCTGTTTGGCACAATCATAGAGGTAGATACGAAACTTCGCGAGAGTGCAATCGCTGGTGTTCCAATCACTCGCTATCGACCTGGCTCGCGGGCTTCCCAGCAATACCGGGACCTTGCCCAAGAACTGAATGAATATGTCAAAGAGAAAAGTCAACAAGCGGCTTGAGCGTATATTCGCCGACTTGGTCAAGGAGGAAACCAGCCCCAAGCCCGGTGACCTCACGACTGACGGTGTGCAGCCTCTGCCCGCGCCGATTCCGCTGCCTGGTCGGGGCGACCGGCCGCCTGATACGGCGAAGGCGTTGGCGGGGACCCCAGGAGGTGCGCCTGATTATGGCCGGGAGGCGGCCCGCCTCGGGGTGATCTCGACCGGATTCCGACAGGACGACAAGACGTGGGCCACTCTGCGCCTCATAGATCAGTCCGCCTCGCATGCATGGTCGGAGCAGGAGCAACTGCTGGTCCGCCAGGTCGCTGATCAGTTGTCGCTCGCCCTTGAAAACGCCCGGCTCTTTGAGCAATCGAAACGCGACCAAGAGGCTCTTAATCAACAGAACGAGCGACTCTCCGCTGCCGCCGAGATCGGCCGCGCCGTGACCTCGAGCCTCGAAATCGATAAGATCCTTGCCGAGACGGTAAACCTGATCAGGGCACGCTTTGGCTACTATCACGTGGGCCTCTTCTTGCTCGATGAAAACGGCACTCGGGCAGTCCTGCGCGATGCCACCGGAGACGCAGGCGCCCGGCTCAAATCAGGGGCATACAGCCTGCCGGTGACCGCGACTTCACTCGTAGGAAAAGTTGCGCTCACTGGCGAATTCGGCAGTCGTCGATGCCGTGGCCGAATCCCCTGACTACCAGGCCAATCCCCTCCTGCCAGAGACCCGTTCAGCCTGCGCCATTCCACTCCGCGTCGGTAGACGGATCATCGGAGCCCTGGACATCGAATCTGCCAGCACGCGGTGCTTTTCAACCGGACGACTTGAGCGTCCTGCAGCTTCTTGCGGATCAGGTAGCCATTGCCATTGACAATGCGCGATCCTACCAGTTGGCAGAACAAGCCGTCAAAGAGATGCGGGAATTGGACAGAGTCAAGACCCAGTTTCTCGCCAACATGAGTCATGAGTTGCGTACGCCCTTGAACTCAATCATCGGTTTTTCAAGAGTCATTTTGAAGGGAATCGACGGCCCGATCTCGGACATGCAAGAACAGGATCTAAGTGCGATCTACGCGGCAGGACAGCATCTCCTCGGACTGATCAACGACGTGCTTGACCTTGCCAAGATCGAGGCCGGCAAGATGGACATCACACCGACCGAGACTCAGCTGGCCGAGATCATCACCGGAGTCATGTCAACAGCCGCAGGCTTGGTAAAGGACAAGCCCATCCGCCTGGTCCAGAGAGTGCCGGAAGACTTGCCCGCGGTGCGTGCCGATCCAATCCGAGTTCGGCAGGTGCTCTTGAATCTGCTTTCAAATGCGGCGAAGTTCACGGACGAAGGCGAAGTCGCCGTGGAGGCCGCCGTCGAAACGCGATCGGACGGCCTTGAACAGGTTCGCGTCAGTGTATCTGATACTGGCCCCGGCATCTCCGCCGAAGATCAGTCCAAGCTGTTCCAGGCCTTCTCCCAAGTCGACGATTCACCTACCCGTAGGACAGGCGGCTCAGGGCTTGGACTGTCCATCAGCAGGCAACTGATCCAATTGCAGGGAGGCCGCATCGGCCTCAGCAGTGCGCCTGGCCAGGGCAGCACCTTCTTCTTCACGCTTCCCGTCTTCCATCCGCTGGTCAATCCCGCGATGGAGCGTGAGCGCAAGCTTGTGCTGGCGATCGATGACGATCCACAAGTGATCAAACTATACGAGCGCTCGCTCGACTTACAAGGGTATCAGGTGCTCGGTCTGACCGATCCAACCGCGGCCACAGAAACAGCCCGGCAAATGAAACCGTTTGCGATCACGCTGGATATCATGATGCCCGGGCACGACGGCTGGCAGGTGCTGACGGACCTGAAGAGGGACAGTCAGACCCGCGACATCCCCGTCATCGTGTGCTCGATCCTCGAGCAGCAGGATCGCGGGCGCCAACTCGGGGCGGCCGACTACGTGCTGAAACCCATTCTGGGCGATGGCCTCCTGAACGCCTTGGATCGCTTGCAGAAGGAGCGGCGCGTTCGAGAAATACTCATTGTCGACAGTAATGGCGACCCTCTCAGCGAGCTCGAGAAGCTGCTCGCCAGCGAGCAGGGCTACAGGCCAGTTCACGCACGGGGCGCGGTCGAAGCATCCGACCACATACGCGAGCACATCCCCGACGCCGTCGTGTTTGACCTCGTCGCCCCCGGAGCAGAGGAGCTCGCGCTGTTGGAAGAGCTCGGCGAGGATCCGAGCCTGCGGGCGATACCGGTTTATGTGGTCAGCAGCGGCGGGCTCACCAGTGACCAGCAATCCCGGCTGACTGAACTCGGCCACCGTACCATCGAAAAAGATGCGGGCTACGATGTGCGAGTGCTCGAAGCCATCAAACAAACACTGGAGCGAGCATCTTCCTAGGCCGGGCAACGGGCAGTGACAAGAGCTGAGAGGGTGTTCTACATACGGTGCCTGGACTGCGGCACCGCCGCGCCGTATCACCCGGCTACGATCCGCTGCCCGCGCTGCAATGGCGAGTGGCGTGAGGCCCAGTATGAGTATGAGGCCATCGCGCCGCTACTCGAGCGCCGTCTCTCTGGGCGACCATTCGACATGTGGCGCTACCCGGAGCTGCTTCCTGTTCGGTCCCCGGCTACGTGGCTGACTCTGGGCGAGGGCGGAACGCCGCTTGTGCAAGCAGTCAATCTCGGAATGATGTTGGGGACGCCATCCCTGTTCATAAAGGACGAGCGCCAGGGACCCACGGGCTCATTTAAGGACCGCCAGGCCGCCCTGACCATCGCCGCGCTCAAGGAAGCAGGCATCACCGAGATGGTTGCCGCCTCCACCGGCAATGTGGCGATCTCATACTCTGCGTACGCGGCCCGGGCCGGCATCAAGCTCTGGGCTTTCGTGACCAGCCTGGTGCCCGCCGTGAAGATGCAAGAGATCGCATTGTACGGGACCCAGGTCATCAAGGTCACTGGCTCCTACGACCAGGCCAAGCAAGTCGCCACTGAGTTCGCCCGCGAGCGCCACCTATACCAGGACCTGGGCGCAAGGACTATCACGTCCGTAGAGGCGATGAAAACCATTGCCTATGAGGTCGCGGAGCAGCTGGCGTTGGGTCCGGTTACGGAGTTCCCCCCAAACCAGGGCACGGCGCGGTGGAAAGCCCCCGACTGGTACGTGCAAGCCATCAGCGGAGGCATGGGGCCGCTTGGAGTCGACAAAGGCTTTCGCGAACTTCGCCAGATGGGGCTGATCGATCGCATTCCGTCCCTCGCGCTGATCCAGGCCGACGGTTGCGCGCCGATGGTGCAGAGTTTTCGTCAAGGCCTCAATACAGCCGTGCCCGTAGAAACACCCCGGACTCGCATCGAGACACTCGCGACAGGCGATCCCGGTCGCGCCTATACTCTCCTGCGCGACCGCGTCGATCGAGAGCCGCGGAACATTCGAGAGCGTGACCGACGAGGAAGCGTTTCGGGCAATGCACGTTCTGGCCAAGATGGAAGGCATATCCGCGGAACCGGCCGCGGCGGTCGCATTCGCCGGGCTCTTCAAGCTCGTACGAACGGGGTTCATCAAACCCGACCAGACCATTGTCGTGAATTGCACGGGGCACACGATACCAGCTGAGGAGTTTTTGCTCGGGCCGAACTGGAGTCGCGACGTCGAATTCCCCTCGCAGGTCACCGACGCGCCACAGGAAGGGCTGCTGGCCGCCCTCACCCAGGTTGCGCCGAACCGATTTGCAAGGGTAGCCATTGTGGACGACAACAGCGAGGCGCGCCGGTTGATCCGGCGCATATTGCAGGCACAGGGAGAATTCACCATCCTCGAGGCGGCCAGCGGACCAGAAGGCATCGAGCTGGCTCGCCGCGAGCTCCCGGACCTGCTAATCCTGGACCTGATGATGCCGGACGTCGACGGCTTTCACGTGCTCGATGCACTCAAGGCAGATCAGGCCACAGCTCACATACCGGTCATCGTCGTAACTGCCAAAGAGCTGACGCCCGATGAGAAGGCCCGGCTCGGAACGCAGATCCAAGCGCTTATGCAAAAAGGCGATTTCTTGAATGACGAGTTCGTCGAGGAGGTCAAGTCGCTGCTCAAGTGATCGGAGCCGCAACCGTGCGCCGCGCCTCATGAGAAGAAGGCGTTCCGGAATCGCGGCGGCGCTCGCATCCGCCCTGTTTCTAGGCCTTTCGCCGGTATTTGGCAAGCTCGCCCTGAATTTCGGGGTTTCCCCGCTGACGGTCGTAGCTTGGCGAACCGGACTTGCCACGGTTCTGGTGCTGCTGTTCGTGGCGCTCTTCTCTCGAAAAAGCCTGTACATCTTTCCTGCCGGATTGCTGGGTTGTACCCTTGCGGGCGTAATCAACGGTGCTGGTTCCATCTTCTACTACATGGCGCTGCAAAAGCTCCCCGCCAGCCTGGGGCAGATGCTGTATGCGCTGTACCCGTTCTTTGTAGCGATGTGGTTAACCCTCGATGGACAACCGCCGAGCCGATTCACGATCGCGCGCATCGGGCTCGCGATTGTTGGAGTGGTTCTGCTTACGGCCTTCCAGTCGGGTCCCACCGACACACTGGGCATCGTGCTGATGCTCGCCGGCGCCGCCCTCTATGCACTACATTTGCCCATCAACCAGCGTGTCCTCTACGAGGTTCCGGCCCCCACCGTCACCCTTTATACCCTGCTCGCTATGAGCGCGGTGGTCATCCCCGTGCACGCGCTATTCGGTCACAGTGGGTCATTTCCGGCTGCGGCTTGGTACCCACTGGGGGACTCACCCTGGTCACCGCGCTTTCGCGCCTGTCATTGTTTGTCGGGGTGAAACGAATTGGGGGAATGCAGACCGCGTTGTTGGGACTTGCGGAACTTATTGTGGCGGTCGTATTCAGTCATTTATGGCTACGCGAAACACTGACCGCAGCCCAATGGCTCGGTGCCTGCGGCTTGGCCGCAAGCCTGTTGCTTGTCCGATTCGAAGGACCCACAAAAGGTTGGAAGCCCGACCGCCGCGGTTGGTTCTCCTGGATTCGCCCGCCCCGCATGCCGCGAGATGCCCCGTGGAGCCCGCACGAGTAACAGCGGCCGCCGCGGTTGCCTGCTCTACAATAGCGTTGCCGCCCCTGCCCTACTTCTCGGCCTCGTAGACGTAACCGGTGCCGCGAACACTCGCCACGCGTTCGGACAACGATGGAAATTCCTCGAGCTTGTGCCGGAGTTGGCTGACCAACGGACGCAGGATCTCCGGGGCTTCGCGTTGCGCGGTATCGTAGCCCTGTACCAGCATGACCAACTCGCGGTGAGAAAAAACCTTCCCCTCGTTTTCCATAAGAATCTTCAGGAGCCGGCCCTCGGCGGGAGTGAGGTGCGCCAAGCGTTTCCCCGCCTGGATCTGCCGTCTCGAAAAGTCCACGTGCGTCCCATCGGACAGCATGAACTCGGTGAGGGCGCCGTCGGCCTCCACACCGTGGCCGGCCTTGGCCTCCAGCTTGGCGGCCCTGCGGGCCAGTCCCTTTTTCACGCTTGCGATTACCTGCGCCGGCGCCGCCGGCTTCGTCAAGTAGTCGTGGATACGCAATCGCAGCGCTTGAATGGCAGAGTCCGTTGAGCCGTACGCCGTCAGCAGGATGACCTCTGTATCCGGCGACGTCTGATTGACGGCCTGAATCACTTGCAGGCCGTCTATGCCCGGCATCTTCAAGTCAACGACGATCAGATCTATCGGATGATTCCGTACGTACTCGATTGCGGCCGCGCCGTTCGCCACGGCGGCCGCGTTGTACCCCTCCAGTTTGAGAATATCCGAAAGCGATTGTCGGGCAACATCCTCGTCGTCAACGATCAATATGCTTGATTTCATGGCGCCTCTCCGCTGGGTAGGAATACCCGAAAACACGCTCCCGAGCCCTGACCAGGAACCACTTCAAGGCTGCCGCCGTGGGCCGCGATGATATTGTAGCTCACCGTAAGTCCTAAGCCGGTGCCCCCCTCCTTGGTGCTAAAGAAGGGCTCAAACACACTGGTGGCCTTTTCCCTCGGGATGCCAGGCCCGCTATCCTGAAACAACATCTCAACTCCACCGTCCATCTGCCGCCCCGTGATCTGGATGGCTCCGCCCCCGGGCAAGGCGTCATACGAGTTCAATATGATATTTATGAATACCTGCTGGATTTGGCTGCTGACGGCCATGATGGCCGGCAAGGCCGCAGGCATGTCTGTGCTCACCGAGATCCCGCGTTCGTCCAACTGTTTGCGCGTTAGATTGATGATGTAATCGAGCAGGCCGGCGAGCTCGACCTTCTGGGGCTTGGACGCTCCCGGACGGTAGAAGTCCAGCATTCGCTGCACCGTAACCGAAAGCCGTTCCAGCTCAGCCCTGGCCAGATCGAAGTACTCGGTGCGCTTGACGGCAGGCAAATCCTCCCGCGCCGCCAAGTGCAGGCAGTTCTGGACCGACTGCAACGGATTGTTGATCTCGTGCGCAATCGAGGCACTCAGCCGGCCTGCAGCCGCCATCTTCTCGGCCTGCAAGAGTGCCGCCTGTGATTCTTCGATTTGGTGCACGTACGCCCGCTGCTCGTCGTAAAGACGTGCGTTTTCGATAGCCGCGGCTGCCTGCCGCGCCAGGATCTGGAACATATCGATGTCCACGTCCCGGAAGCCGGGGCCCGTCGGATCGCGCCCCGCAAAGAACACGCCATGAAATCTCTGGCGCGCAACGGGAACGAACATCGCGGCCCCCAAGTCCGCCTTGCGCAGACGGCTTTGCGCGTGCAAATCGCCCGGACCGGAGGCGTTGACCAGCATTGGACTGGCACTGGCATCCACCCGGATTATGAAGTCGGGCAACTCCTTGCCTCGCCCTCGCAACAGGGCAAATCTGCCTTCCTCCTCTGAATATTCATAGTAGGCGCCATGGGTGCACCGGAGATGGCTGAGAATCTCCTCGATGATGAGATCCAGCAGAGCCTCGCTGTGCGTTTCCGAAAGCAGGGTTTCGGAGACTTCGAAGAGCGGTCGAAGCGCCTGCGTGCGCGCCGCATCCCGTTTTCGTTGGCTATCAACGAGCGCCTGGGCGACCGCCTGCACAAGTTCGTCGCCCTTCTCAAATGGTTTCAAGAGCAACCCATCCACGCCCTGCCTAAGCGCGCGGATGGCCGTGTCGAGAGTGCCAAACCCTGTCATGACCAGGACTGCCAGATCCGGCTGCGTGCGCGTCGCGTGCGCTATGAGTTCAAACCCGTCAACCTCAGGCATCCGAATGTCCGCCAGGAGCAGCGCCACCTTATTGGCTTGCAGCCACTCCACGGCCTCTCGGGGATTTGTCAACGCGACGACTTCGTAGCCTGCCCGCGTGAGAAGGCGCTTGCACAGGAGTGCAATTCCGGGCTCGTCATCGACAACCAGAATGGAAAGGGGATCCATGCTCAGACAGGCAGCCAGACAGAGAATGTGGAACCGCTTCCGGGCTGACTCTCAACCTCGATTTTACCGCCGTGGTCGGTAACAATGCCGTATGAAACCGCAAGTCCGAGCCCCGTGCCTCCGTGTTGGGAGCGCGTTGTGAAGAACGGCTCGAAGATCCGCGAGAGATCTCCCGGACGAATGCCCAGCCCGGTGTCCGCCACCCGCACCACGACCCATTGCCTGCTATCGCTATCCAGGACTTGCGCCCGAACCTGCAGTTTTCCGCCGGCGGGCATCGCCTGGATCGCATTTGTAATGAGGTTCAGAAACACCTGCTTCATCTGATTCCCGTCGACCGAAATCCATGGCATGTCCTCGGCAATGCTGGCTTCCACCTTCACGCCGCTCGTCTGAACCAGGTGCGTGGTGAGGGCCAGGACATCGTCGACCAGCTCGCCGATATTCGAACGCGTGCGCGCCCCCTCGCCCTGCCGCGCAAAATCCAGCAAGCGCCGCACAACTCCCCTGGCGCGCTGCGACTCCTGGACCACCATCTCAATGTCCGCACGATACGGCGCCTCCGCCGGGACCTCATCCAACAGCAGCTCTGCAAACCCGGCCACGGTCGTGAGGGGATTATTCAGCTCGTGTGCGATCCCAGCCGCCATGGCGCCAACCGACATCAGCTTTGCGGCCTGTGCAAGTCGTTGTTCGGGTATCGAACGAGAGGGAGGGCGAGCCTCTGCCTGACTGGTCTCGGAATGGCCGTTACCCCGGGTCGCGGCCGAAATGACGGCGGACACAACGGCCGCCACGGATTTGAGATCATGCACGTCGTCGACGGTGAAGGCCGTCCTCGACAGCGGATCGAGCCTCGATAATTCCCGAGACTTGCTCTCCTTGCTTAAGCGGCAGGCAGACCTGCGACCCAGCCCTCGTGTCGCGATTGCCCGCCTTGCCGACTGTTGGGCACGGCGACGCCCTCCAGAACGCTTTCTCCCGTGCGGAGCACTTCGGCGGCCACCGCGTTGTCCGTACTGGTGACATCAAACGAGTTCTGGCTCCGGAAAGCGTGACGCCGTCTCCCCAGCCGAGGCCACCACGAACTCGACCGAATCCCGATCGACCAGTATCACTCGGGCGGATTGATCGGCCAAATGATGAGAGACGAATTGCGCCACGATGGCGGCGATCTCGCGGCGGTTGGTCAGGCCAATAACCCTCGCGCACAGATCACGGAGCATCGCAAGCCGCCGAGATACCGATGCAGGCTCAGTCGGACGGCGCAAGTAATCGAGAATTGGGGCGAGTCCACTTCCCAGGGCTGCACCCAGGCCAGCCGCCAAGCGCGGCGGCAACGGGCGGTTACCCCCCTCGATCAGCAAGACACCTTCGACTGGTTCGCCAAATCCGAGGGAAATCGCTTGCCCCGACTTTCGACGGTCCGGCTGCAGCGGGGTGGTCGGGCCCCATGAGCCCATCAACGCGGCGGTGTTCGAAGCAAACCTGCCCCGCCTAAGGGAGAACTCGTACACCAAGTTGCGCGCAGACCCTGGTACCAGCAGAGTTAGGTTCGGTGCCGGGAGTCGCCTTGCCAGCTCGCGCAGCACCGCGGCGGATGGGCGCGGAAGGCTCGACCGAGGGCGCTTCGGGGCCCCTCGAGTCAAGCTTGCCTGCCAACGTGGCAATTTCCGAGGGAAGGGATTGGATCATGGCTGCAATTTGCACAACCGGCGCAAGCTGACGTGCCAGTGCAGCCAGTCTGCGCACCACAGCAGTCCGTGGTTTGCGGTCACCCCAAAATCCGATTGCGCCGAAGACGCCGCGGTCGCGCCTCAGCGGTAGGGCAGCCCAGTAGGTCGAGTCCTTCGGGCACCGGGTGGGGAAGGTGCGCCCAATCTGCCTGATCCCTCGTGCAGATCACTGCCCGGCCGGAGCGTCTCATCCTGGAAAGCAGCCGCGCCCGCTGGACCTCAAACGACGCGTCAGAGAGCTTCGCGGCGTGCCAGGTCGCCACCAGATTCCAAGCATCGCCCGGACACAGCGCAAGCCAAGCACCGTGCGGTTTCGCAAGTTTCGCGAACTCCCGCAAGGCGGTGCGGTATTCTGCACTCGCGTCGAAGATAATCCCGCGCGCCATCAGTAGCTCGAGATTCTGCTCAAATCGCGTGACAGCCGGGGACGCGAAGCTGCGCCGCTGCTGCTGCTACGTGCCAGTCGGTGAACCGGATCTTCATCGAAGGATGATTGAGATTTCCACTAAGGCCCGCCTTCCCAAACAAGTATATTGCACCCCGCCCCCAAAAGCGTCGTAGCCAGCGGCTTCTCGTCACGGTCCGTGCACAAGACCGCCGTCCAAGCGCACCGGGGAAGCCGAAGGCTCATGTCGCATGAAAATTATACAGCAGGGGCGAATGGTAAAATAGTGGCGATAATGACCAAGTTGACAGTTATTGGGGGAGGACTGGCCGGCACCGAAGCCGCCTGGCAAGCGGCGGAACGCGGCCTGGAGGTGGAGTTGTACGAGATGCGGCCGCAGCGCTCCACCGGTGCCCATCAGACTGGCGACCTGGCCGAGCTTGTTTGTTCGAATTCGTTGGGTTCCAACCTGGAAGATCGCGCCTCGGGCTTGCTGAAAGAAGAGCTCCGGCGTCTGGGAAGCATGCTGCTGCAATGTGCCGAATCCGTTGCTGTGCCCGCAGGCACTGCCCTGGCCGTAGACCGCGAAGCTTTTGCTCGGCTCGTCACCGCGAGGATCGAGTCACACCCTCGCATCAAGATCGTGCGCCGTGAAGTCACCAACATCCCACAGGCGCTCTGCATAGTCGCCTCCGGGCCGCTGACTTCGGCCGCGCTTGCGGACGAAATCGCGAAATCTTGCTGGCCGGGAAAACCTGGCCTTTTTCGATGCGATCGCGCCCATCGTCGAGTACTCAACGATTGACACGAGCATTGCCTTTCGCGCCTCGCGCCACGACCTGGACGCCTCGGCGGCGGGCGACTACGTCAATTGCCCGATGGACGAGCCACAATATCGCGCGTTCGTAGAGAATTTGCGGAGCGCGGAGCAGATCCCCCTACGCTCGCTGGAGGCGGCCATCGCCAGCGGTGTGAAGGCAGGTCGCTACTTTGAGGGCTGCCTTCCGGTCGAGGTACTTGCATCTCGGGGAGATCAGGCCCTCGCCTATGGCCCCATGCGCCCGATCGGACTTAAGGATCCTCGCACAGGCAGGCGCCCCCATGCCGTCGTTCAACTTCGGCAGGACAATCTCGCAGGTTCTCTCTACAACATGGTGGGCTTCCAGACCAATTTGAAGTATGGCGAGCAGAAGCGCGTATTCCGGTTGATCCCCGGGCTCGAACAGGCAGAATTCGTCCGCTACGGCCAGATGCACCGCAACTCATTCATCGCATCACCGTGCCTACTTCTCCCGACGCTGCAGTTCCGGACACGCCAAGACCTTCTATTTGCTGGGCAGATCATGGGCGTCGAGGGTTACCTGGGCAACATCGCAACCGGCCTGTTGGCCGGCATGAACGCGGCGCACCTGCACTGCGGGCGGCTTCCAGTGACGCTTCCCGCCACTACGATGCTCGGCGCACTGTGCCGCTACGCCACCAGCGCCGATCTGAGGGATTACCAACCCATGAAGGCCAACTTTGGTATTCTTCCGCCCCTTCAGGGGGATCACCCCGGCGGCAAGCGCCAGCGGGCACAGGCGTACGTGCGGCGCGCCCTGGATGACCTCGACGCCATCCTGACGCCGGAAGTCGCCTGAAGCACCGTGACCCGACGACGAATTGCTTTTTACCTGAGCACAATTGGGGCGCTCTTCTTGTTGGCGGTCGGTTGGTATGTTTGGGCCTTCCGCCAGCCAACCCCGACGACCACGACCGTATTCGACGGAGAACGCGCGCTGCGCGACGTTGAAACTCAGGTGGCATTTGGCCCGCGGACGCCGGAGTCCGAGGGCCACGCGCAAGCACTGGCCTGGATGCAGGAAGAGCTTGTGGCCGCCGGCTGGCAGGTGCGAACACAGTCACGGACATACGGCGGCCATCCTATCCAGAACTTGATCGCTTTCCGTTCGGACCAAGCGCCGCAGTTCATCCTGGGGGCCCACTACGATACCCGCCTGCATGCGGACCGGGATCCGAATCCGGCTCTCTGGACACAGCCGGTTCCGGGAGCAGATGACGGCGCCTCAGGAGTGGCGGTCTTGCTGGAGCTGGCCCGGACTCTTCCCCCGAGCACCGTGCCGGTCTGGATTGTCTTCTTCGACGCGGAAGACAACGGCAACATAGCGGGGTGGGATTGGCTGCTCGGATCCAAAGCGTTCGTCGCAAACATGCAGGTCCGCCCCACGGGAATGGTCCTACTCGATATGGTGGGCAACCCCCAGCTCAGCATTCCGATGGAGGGCAACTCCGATCCGGCGCTGCGACAGTCGATCTGGAATACTGCTGCCGCCCTCGGGCACGGCGACGTCTTTGTGCCACATGTCAAGTACACGATAGAGGACGATCACCTGCCATTCGTCGCGGCAGGCATCCCGTCCGTCGACATCATCGACCTTGATTACCCCTACTGGCACACATCGGCGGACACCCCGGACCACGTTTCAGCCAAGAGCTTGCAGATTGTGGGAGAAGTCATGCAAACATGGCTCACGGAACAATCGAGCTCCGGCAAGTAACTCGGATCAGCCATTCCCAGTGCACCAACCGGCATGCAAAATCCAGACCTGCCGTGCATTGAAACCGAAATCGCCGGAAGCAATGAATGCGATGCGCGTGGGACGCACATCTTGCATGGTATTATCCATTGCCGGAGGGCGGCGCGTCGGGCTCCAGGCCCCGTCGCGGGGCGAGAGGCACGCGCAGGGCCGCGCCGTCGGAAGAAACGCACCGAAAAACCTTGATCTCCAGAGAAACCCATGCCGAGGAAGCTTCCTGAACCCACGCGTCCCGCACCCGAGCGCGCCTTCTTGGTCGGCGTCGATGCTCGTCACCAACGCCAGGGCCTGACGCTCGACGACTCCCTGACAGAGCTCGGCTTGCTGGCGGATACCGCCGGCCTGCGAGTTGTGGGGCAGCTGACCCAGGCCCTCGATCACCCAAACGTCAGAACCTACATCGGCCCTGGCAAAGTCGACGAACTGCGCGCCCTGGTCGAGGATACGGCCGGAGACATTGTGGTCTTCGACGACGAGCTTTCCCCTCGCCATCAGCGCGAGCTGGAGACGGCACTGGGGCCGGCCGTCAGAGTCCTTGACCGGACAGCCCTCATCCTGGATATCTTTGCCCAACACGCCCACACCTCCGAGGGCATGCTTCAGGTTGAGCTCGCCCAACTTGAATACCTGCTTCCCCGGCTGACGCGACAGTGGACTCACCTGGCGCGCCAGGCCGGTGGTGGCGCGGGTAGAACCGGCAGCGTCGGCGGCGTAGGCTTGCGCGGTCCCGGCGAGACCCAGTTGGAAGTGGATCGGCGCTCCATTCGGAGCCGGATCGCGCATCTCAAAAAGGAGCTGGAAAAAGTCCGGGCGCACCGCACCCGTTATCGGGCGCACCGCCAGAACTCCCACCTTCCCACCGTCGCGCTCGTCGGTTACACCAACGCCGGCAAATCGACCCTGCTGAACTTGCTGGCTCAGGCCGATGCTTACACGGCCAACCAGCTTTTTGCGACCCTGGATCCGACCACTCGCCGGGTGGCGCTGCCGGGCGGCAACCTGGCGCTCTTCACTGACACCGTCGGCTTCATCCAAAAGCTGCCGACGACATTGATCGCCGCCTTCCAGGCCACTCTCGAGGAGATTGCGCAGGCGGATCTACTTCTGCACGTGGTCGACATTTCCCACCCCAACGCCCTTGCCCAGTATCAATCTGTTCAGCGCACACTCGATGAGATCGGGGCGGGTCAAATACCGCAAGTCGCAGCACTGAACAAGATCGATCGGCTCGCACAGCCCGAGTTGGCCCGCGATACGGTGCGCAGCTTTCCGGTAGCGGTGGCAACTTCCGCCCTCCTTGGGACAGGCGAGGCAGAACTGCTTGCCCTGGTCGAACACGAACTGTTTGAGCGCCTTACGCAGCTGGAAGTTCGCTTGCCGTATCAAGAGGGCGCCCTTATCTCCCTGTTCCATCAGGCCGGTCAGGTCGAACGGATGGACCACGAACAAGGCGCGGTCGTCATTCGGGGCCGTGTGCCGGATCGCCTCGCACCTCAATTCTCCAAGTGGGCGATTGTCCCACCTGGCGTCCCGGGCAGGCAAGAGGAAGACTGAAAACGGAGAACGGCGACAACCCCAAAACTTGGCTGATCGTGGGTGCGCTGGCGCTCGTAGCGGGCCTCGCTCTGCGTCTGCAGCTTGCGACGGCCTCCCTGACCCCCGGCCACGGGGACTCTGCCTTCTATTACACGGTCGCCAAGAACATCGTCGACGGTCGCGGTCTGGTCGTCGACTACGTCGTGTACTTCTTCAGCGGACTTCCTCCGATCACGCACTATGCGGGGGATTTCTGGAATCCCCTCGCCGAGATTCTTCTCAGCTTTCCGATGTTCATGTTCGGGAAGTCAGTCTTCCACGCATTGCTGGCCACGATCGCGGCGGGCATCGTCCCAGCCGTCGTGGCAAATTCCGTGGGACTGAGATTTTCGAAGTCTGTGGCGGTCGGCGTGATGGCGGGCGTGCTGACTTTCTTTTCCCCCTACCAGGTGTGGATGTCGACGCGCACAGAGGCGATCATCTTCTTCGGAGCCTTTGGATCGCTCGCCATATTGTTTGCGATCAAAGGCCGCGTCAATCCACGCATGTTCCTGCTGGCCGCCTTGTGCACGGGGCTCAGCCATCTGACACGACAAGACGGAATCCTGCTGCTGCTGGCGCTGCTCGCCTGCATTGCCCTGGCCCCGCTCGACTGGGCAACCCGGGTGTCATTCGGTCTCGGCGCCGTGCTGGTTCACGTGGCCGTCATCTCGCCGTGGCTCATACGCAACCTGGTAACGTTCCATTCACTTATGCAGCCGGGCCCATCCAGCACGATGTTCCTCACATCCTACGAGGATTTCCATTCGTATGGCAAGACGCTCGACTGGAACACGCTGCGGGCGACGTGGGGAATTCGCGGACTCATTGTGCGGCGTCTGCACACCGCGGCCGAGAACCTTGGCCAAATCGAGTACTTCATGGATCCGGTCTTGCTGGTGTTGACCAGCCTCGGCGTCGTGCATCTGTTGTATCACCGTCGGCAGCGGGATTTGTCGATCTTCCTACCCGTGCTCATATTCGCGGTCCTGGAGTACGGCTTCTACAGCGTGGTGGCCAGTTTCTCCGGTCCCGGGACGCTTCCGAAGGCCCTGGCGATCGTGCTTCCGTTCGCGTGCGTCGTAATTGTCGATCTCTTTGCTTACTATCTGCGGTCCCGGCTGCTGTTCGCGGCGGCCATCGTCCTGCTGTCCGTCTACACCGCCTACCAGGGGTACCAGAGCAATTACACTTCGGCGGTGTACTACAACGGCATGTATGAGAAGTACCGGAGTGTGGAATCACTCGTCGTCAACGATGCGGTCAAAGCCGGCGTTGAACGGCAGAACGTCGTCGTGATGGCTCGCGATGTGTGGGATTTCTACGAGGCTACGGGCCTCAAGACAGTCATGATTCCGAACAACGACCTGGACACGATACTATTCGTGGCAAAGCACTATGACGTCCGGTACATGCTGCTACCCGCGCCTCGGCCTGCGCTAGACGACATTTTCATGGGCACGACCCCCAACGATCATTTCACGTACGTTGGTACCGTGGCGGGCACGGATTGGAGAATTTTCCGGCTTGGGTTCAGTTCGCCCTAGGCGAGGGGCGGGGATGGGCGCGATTGCGCCCTTGGATTCGGCTCAGACCGAGCGGTGCCACACCAGAGAAAGCACGGTCGCCAAAATCACAAGCACAATGGCCCCGAAGACAAGAAACACGCTTAGCTCCATGGTTTCGTGCTTCGTGATCGTGTACGTTGGGAGGGCGGCGAAGACCCGCTGCAGCTCTCCGGCGCTTTCTGCAGAGTAATACTCGGCGCCGGTGAGTGCTACCACTTGCTTCAAGGTTGCTTCGTCGATGCCCCGCCGAAAGCCTCCCCCGCCGCCGAAGCCTCCGCCACCAAATCCACCGCCGCCAAAGTCGAACGGCTCGCCTCCGATGTACTGCGGGCTGCAATTCGGAAACTCGCCGCCCTGCGCGGTGCCGAAACCGATCGCGTAGACGCGGACCCCGCGATCAGCAGCCTGTTGCGCAGCCTCGAGAGGAAGGGGTCCGGTGTTGCTGGCGCCGTCGGTCAGCAAGACGATGATATCCGGGGCGTACGCGCCTCTTGGGACCGGATCGAAGTTGCGCGACGAGCCACCGACCGGATCGCTGGGTGCAACATTGGTGTCGACCTCAGCCACCGCGTCCAGCGCCTTGAGGATGCCGCTTCCAATAGCTGTCCGCCGACCCGTCACGAGACTGTTGATGGCGGTTTGCAGGGCATTGCGATCTGCGGTGGGAGGCTGCAACAGTTCGGCAAAGCCCGAGAAGGCTACGATCCCGATCTGGGCATGCGGGTCCTGGTGTTTGACAAATGAAAGCGCCGCGGCCTTGGCAGCCTCCAGCCGGTTGGGAGCGATGTCGGTGGAACACATGCTGCGTGAAACATCGATTGCGAGAACGATGGTGGTTTGCCCCGCAGGCACACTGACGACGGAGACCGGTCGCGCCAGCGCAATGAGCAGGCATGCCAAAGCGGTGAGAAACAGCAGCGCCGGCAAATGCCGCCTCCACCAGGAATTCGCAGGCACCACGCCCTGGAACAGCGCCAGGCTGGAGTAGCGCACGACGGCGCGGCGGCGCCGGTGCCGGGCCCACACGTAGACTGCTACAAGCACGGGTAGCAGCGCCGCCAACCACAAAAGCCCAGGCCAAAGAAGAGTTACTTGAGGCACGGAGAGTTCTCAACCTCAGGCGAATGGACCGTCATGGGACGCGCCCGTTCACGAACAGCGAAACTAAGGCGGCCGCCAGCAGCAACACGGCGCCCGCGCCCCCGAGCAAGGCAGTAATCTCGGTCTCTTGCGGCTTGATGGACAGCTCCGGTTTGAGCTCATCATAAATCTTGAGCAGTTCTGCCTCTGTTGGGGCATTGTAGTAGGCGCCCCCAGTACTCGAGGCCAGTCCTTTCAGCGTGGCTTCATCCAAGCGGCTGCGGATAGTCAGGCCGTTCACGTGCAACAGGCTCCCGGCTGCGCTGCCCAGTCCTACGGTGTAGATGCGGACGCCCCGGTTCGCCGCGGCCTGGGCCGCCGACAGCGGATCGGGCCGCTCGTTATTCTCGCCATCGCTAAGCAGCACAATAACCGCCGACGTGTAATGCCCCGGCGGCATTGGCGTGGGCAGCGGGGTCGGCTGGGGAGTGTTATTGCTGTAGTAATTGGTTTGCGGCCCTCCGGCCGTGGCAATCGTGTTGAGTGAAAGCAGGATGCCATTTGCCAACGAGGTCCCGCGCTGAGGCGTGAGGCGATCAATGGCCGCCAGGATGGCATTCCGGTCATCGCTCGGAGCCTGCACCGTGAAACCACTGTCACTGAAGGCAACCACGGCAATCTGGACGCCGACGGGCTGGCGAGCCACAAATTCGCGGGCAGCCAGCTTGGCCGCGTCCAGCCGGGTGGGCTTGAAGTCATCCGCCGCCATGCTGCCCGAGACATCGAATGCGAGGACCACCGTGCCTTCCAAACGCGGGAGGCGCACCGTCGCCTGTGGTCGCGCCATGGCAACCGCGAGGAGGGATAGACCGCACAGCAGCAGAATCCATCCGGGCCGAGTGGAGCCCGAGTTCTCGGCCCGTCGAGGCCGCCGGATTCCCCAACCCACCAAAGCCCGCACCCTTCCGTCGTGCCCTCCCCACTTGGATGAGACGGAATCCGATAAGTGCGGGCACCAGCAGCAGACCGATCAGCATTTCCGGCCACATGAAGGACATCAGGCAGCCTTCCGCCGTCTTTCGCGCAGCGCCGCGAAACGGACAAATGCCGGTAGGAGGTCTGCATCCGTGGATAGCCAAAGGCAGTCGACACCCACGCGCTTGAATACGCTGGCCAGATGTGCCTCTCGGACCAGCGCCGCCTCCTGGAAGCGCCTGCGGAAGCCGGCGTCCTGCGTGTCCACTTCGAGCTGTTCACCCGTTTCGGAGTCCTCGATAACCACGGTGCCCACGTCCGGCAGCTCAATCTCGCGCGGATCGCGGATGCACACCGCGATCACCTCGTGGCGCCTGCAAAGCATGCCAAGTGGTGCCTCCCAGCCGGGAGAGCTGATGAAGTCCGACACAATAACGACAAGCGAACGCCGCTTGATCGACTTGATGCCGGACTTAAGCAGTTTTGCCAGGTCTGTGATGGCGGTCGTGTGGACGCCGGATGCCTGGGTCAGCTCATGCAGGATACGTAACACCTGCAAACGCCCGCCGCGCACTGGGATCACGCGTTCCACCGCAAATTCGGAGAGCATCGCCCCGACCCGATTGCCATGCCGGGTGAGCAAGCGCGACAGAGTTGCTACCAGGTCCACTAGGACGGTGTGCTTCTCGGCTTCGACGGTGCCGAATCGCAGCGAAGGGCTCAAATCAAGCAGGAACCACGCCGTGATCTCGCGGTCCTCCACGTACTGGCGAATGTGGGGCGTCCCAGTCCGTGCAGTGACATTCCAGTCGATATAACGGATATCGTCGCCGAGTTGATACTCGCGTAGATCCGCGAAATCCACGCCCTGCCCGTAGAGCAGCGTGCGGTAATCGCCCTGCAGCAGACCGTCAAGGCGACGGATCACCTGCCAGTCGATCCTTTGCAGAATACGTTCAGGCGTTGACGCGGCCATCCACACGCTCGCGCAGCGGAACCATCGGGATCGGTATCGTCTCCAGGATCGTCTTCAGAAGATCGTCCGCGGTCACATCGTCGGAGAGCGCCTCGTAAGAAAGCACCATGCGATGACGCATTACGTCCAGCGCCATGTCCAGGACGTCCTGGGGAAGGACATAATCGCGGCCCCGAATTAACGCCAGCGCCCGCGCCGTCAGGATCAAGTTGATGGATGCGCGCGGGCTTGCACCAAACATCACGTAATGCTCGAGTTCCTTGAGGCCGATTTCAGAGGGTCGGCGCGTGGCAGTCGCCAGGCGCACCGCATACTCGATCAACGCAGGATCCACATATACTCGGTCTGTCGACTTCTGAAGGGACAGTAGATCGTCGGTCGTGAGCACCTTCTGCGCCTGCGGAAAGGGCCCAATCATGCGTTCGACAATGACGAATTCTTCCGTGGTCGCCGGATAATCGACCAGTACCTTCAGCATGAACCGGTCGACCTGCGCTTCGGGCAAAGCATAGGTCCCTTCGGTTTCGATCGGATTCTGGGTGGCGAGCACGAGAAACGGGTCCGGCGCCTTGAAGGTCTCGCGCCCAATGGTTACCTGCTTCTCCTGCATGACCTCCAAAAGAGCACTCTGCACTTTGGCGGGTGCGCGGTTGATTTCGTCTGCCAGGAGGAGATTGGTGAAGACGGGGCCCAACGAGACGTTGAACTCGCCGGTCTTCTGATTGTAGATTCGCGTCCCGATCAAATCCGCCGGAACGAGGTCGGGCGTGAACTGGATGCGCTTGAATTCGCCTCCAATCGTGTCAGCCAGGGTCTTTATGGCCATCGTCTTTGCCAAACCCGGCACTCCCTCCACCAGCATATGTCCGCGCGCCAACAGCGCGACCAGTAGGCTTTCGAGCAGGTGATCCTGCCCGACAATGACCTTCTTGACTTCATAGAGCGCACGTTCCACCGGACGCTTGGGTTCAGTTTCCTTTTGCAGGTCCATTATGTTCTCCCTCGAATGCGTTCTTGGCGAGGCGTCTTTGGCTCAAGTTGATCTGCCATGTGCGCAAGCCTAGTAGAGCGGCGATCCGCCGCCCCCACCGGCCGCCACGGTGATTGGCACCGCGAAACCGATACCGATGAAGACGTGCTCCTCCGTGGGATTGGCGATACCTGTTACGATGCCCACAACCTCCCCGTAGCGATTCAGCAAAGGACCGCCCGAGTTGCCCGGGTTCACAGCGGCATCGATCTGGATGAGCCCCTGCAGAGTCTGCCCCGTGGATTCGGGTTTGAAGGAACGATCAAAGCCCGATATCACGCCCGCGCTCATTGACCCGTACAGGCCAAACGGATTGCCTACCACGTACGCCTCATCTCCGACCTGAAGCGCGTTTGGATTCCCAAGTACAGCCGGTACCAGCACCTGCGGCAAATGATCCGGCTGCAACACGGCAATATCATTCTCCCGCTGGGCAGAGACGACCTCGGCCGCGGATGTCGATCCGTCTGCGAATGTGACGTTGATCGAGCTCGCGCCGTCCACAACGTGCAGGCTCGTCAAGATTTGTCCCTGATCCGTGATGATCACGCCGCTTCCCAAGCCCTCATCGCTGTCAGACCGCGTCTTGATCAGCACCAGCGAAGGATGGATAATCCCGTAGACACCCTCCGAAATCGGTGGCGGAGGCGTGGCCGACGCCAGGTTCTCGGTAATGAGCTGATCCACTTCGACCTGGTTGAGCACGTGCGGACCGGGAAAAATCGCCCGGTACACAAGCATCGCAGCCAGGGCCGCCACGATGCCAAGCACAAAAGGTGCAAATCGAGCCAGGCTCCGCCCGGCCGCGGCGACCCTTTTCCAAGCCGAGGCCCGAGGTGGAGGCGGATCGGAATGCCCCGTCTGCTCCGGCTGAATACGGCTATCAACGCTGCGGCTCGACAGGCCCCGATGGCTGACCTGCTCGTTCCGCCAGTTATGAGGCTTTTTCACGGTGGAGTTGTTGGTAACTATAGGACCGCATTCTTAGTTGGAAATGAGAAAGTTGGCGCCGTTTCGTGTCCGTTTGATGTACGGCCCGTCGGCGACAGCGTGAATCCTGCCGTGGACCCTAGCTTGCGGATGGGCCCGCGGTTTACGGAGTGCAAAATGGGAAAGCGATCCCACCCGCAGCCAGACGCTGGCCGCGGGTGCACTGGCTCGCTGCATCCCTGGGGCAGTCACACCTTGGGAGCGGCCTGCAACACGGACGCAGGGACGCCGTCCGCAAACTTTGTGAAGTTTTCGACGAACCGCACGGCGAGTTCCCGATAGCGCTTGTCGTACTCTGCTTTGCTCGGCCAAGCCGCTGAAGGATTCAGCACGGAGTCCGGTACGTCTGGGCACTTCGTCGGCACCTGAAATCCGAAGACCGGATCGGACGTCGCCGGAACGTCGTCCAGATCGCCGCGCAGCGCCGCCGCCAGCAGCGCACGAGTGTGGCCGATGCTGATGCGCTTGCCCACGCCATAGGGTCCTCCGACCCAGCCTGTGTTGACGAGCCAGCAGCGAACCCCATGGTGCTCGACTTTTTGCGCCAGCAAGCTGGCATAGTACTTGGGTGCATGAACCATGAACGGGCCGCCAAAACACGGGGAAAATGTACCCACGGGCTCCTCGCGCAATCCAACCTCGGTGCCCGCGATCTTTGACGTGTACCCGGAAATGAACTGGTAGAGGGCCTGGTCGGTCGTCAATCGCGCGATGGGCGGCATGACGCCCGAGGCATCGCAGGTAAGGAAGACAATGTTGCGCGGATGCCCCGCTTGCTTCTCCGGGACAGCGTTGGCGATGAATTCCAACGGGTAGGAAGCGCGGGTGTTCTCAGTCAGTCGATCGTCGTCCAGATCGATGTGCCGGCTGACCGGATCATAAACAACATTCTCCAGCAGCGTGCCGAACATATGGGTTGTTGCATGGATCTCGGGCTCGGCAGCGGCAGAAAGACCGATGACCTTGGCATAGCAGCCCCCCTCAAAGTTGAAAACGCCGCGATCGCTCCAGCCATGCTCGTCGTCGCCGATCAGGCACCGTGCGGGATCTGCCGAAAGCGTTGTCTTGCCCGTGCCGCTCAATCCAAAGAAAAGGGCGACGTCATCCGGGTCCTGCGGAGCGACATTGGCGGAACAATGCATCGACAGGACCCCTTCCAGAGGCAGAAGGTAGTTGAGGACGGTGAAGACCGATTTCTTGATCTCGCCGGCATAGGCCGTGTTGCCGATAATTCCAAGTTTCTTCTCAAAGGAAAGGCAGATGAAAGTTTCACTCGCGGTGTTGTCAAGCGACGGAGTCGCCTTGAAATCGGGAATGGCAATGATCGTAAACTCTGGTACAAACCCGGCGTGCTCTGCCAGCGAACCCGGCAATAGAAACATGTTTCGGGCGAACGCGCTGTGCCATGCCAATTCGGTGATTATCCGGACCGGCAATCGATACTGTGCATCGGCGCCCGCGTAGACATCCTGCACAAACAGGTCCCGACCCTGCATGAAGCCCAGTAAGCGCTCGTAAAGACCATCGAACTTCTCAGGCGCCATCGGGCGGTTGTACTGGCCCCACCAGACCTTTTCCTGACTCGGGTCTTCACGCACCAGGAATTTGTCATTGGCGGAGCGCGCCGTGTGCGCTCCAGTATTAACGACGTACGCGCCGCCGCTGGCAATGGCGCCCTCGCCGCGGAATACGGCTTCCTCATACAGTGCTTCTGTGCTCAGATTCCAGTAGGCACGGCGGAGGTTGGCAATGCCATGGTTTTCAAGTCCGTACGCAGGCTTGTGGGCTTCCGCCAAAGGCTCGGCAGGAGTCTTGATATCCAACAGATGCTTCATGTAACACTCCGGGAGGTCAAGTACCGGTAGGCACGCAACCAGCTAAGATTGAAACCGGGAGCGTGGCCTCACAGCCAATCCCGTATCGTTCTGCGATCTCCAATGTAGATTTCGTTCGGACTCTGCGGGTCGAGTGCCCAGCGCAGTCGCGCGATCCCCTCGGTGACGTCCTTGACGCTGCCGCTGAACGATATGCGGATATGCCCTTCCATTCCGAAGTCTTTGCCGGGGACTGTGACAACAAGCGCTTTTCGCAACAGGAACCGGGCAAGCTCCACCGATTCCGCCATGTACGCCCGGAAATCCGGAAAAGCGTAGAACGTCCCATCTGGGGGAATCAAGCGCACTCCGCTGAAGGCTTTCATCTCCTCGAGCAAAACGTCGCGGTTGTTTTGAATCTGCAGGCGGATGGCCTCCACTACAGATTGCAGCCCATTCAAGGCGCCCTCTGCCGCGGCCTGACTGACGGTGGACACGCCCGAGGTTGTTTGTGCGGTTACGTTCGCCATGACTCGGACCAGTTCCCGCGGCGCCACGACCCATCCAACTCGAAAGCCCGTCATCCCGTACAGCTTGGCGACCCCGTTGACCAGAATCAGGCAGGAGTCTTCCGTGTCCCTCTTCGTAAACTCCGTCGCCGGCGCGGCGCGGTTCTGATCAAACACCAGCCTCTGGTAAATGTCGTCACATACGAGGAACAGGCCTTTGCGCTCGCAAAGGGCAACCAGCCCTCCGATCATATCGGGCGGGTATATCGCGCCCGAAGGGTTGTTGGGACTGTTGACAATGATCGCCCGCGTGTACGAAGTGATCGCCGTCTCGATGTCGCTAAGACGCGGCGTAAACGTGCCGTCCTCGGGCGTGACAATCACGGGGCGCCCCATACACATCTTTACAATTTCAGGATACGACACCCAATACGGAGCCAGCAAGATGACTTCGTCCTGGGGGTTCAATATAGAATACAGAATATTGAACAGCGATTGCTTGGCCCCGTTGGTGACGATCACATTCTCCGGTTCAACGAGGCGACTGTAGTTTTCCTCAGTGTAGCGAATGATCGACTTCTTGAGGGACGGCAGGCCGTCAACCGGAGCGTACTTGACCTCGCCGCTGGTCAGCTTGGCTGCAGAAGTCAGAATTGCATTGATCGGAGTCTTGTTCTTCGGCTCGCCTATCCCCAGGTGGATGATTAACTCGCCGTGCTCGCGTAGTGCGCGCGCCTCCTCGTTAAGCGCCAGGGTCGGTGATTCTTCGATTGCCGCTGCAAGCCTGCTGAGCTTCATCGAGCCTTTCTGCGACGCCCTATGCCTTCGAGAGGCTCATTGTTCTGGCTGTCGCGACTTCACAGACGCTCGTCAGGCCGAGCCGGATCGACCAGCGCGCCTGCCGGCGCGCACACTTCCACCGAGCAAGTTCGGACCGAGATCATCGCGCCGGCATTCCTATTCACACGAGGCGGGTCCGGACAGATCTGAGCCTATTCCAACGCGGCAAGATCGCCCGGTGTCCCCAGGGGGTAACCAGCGGCCCCAGGCACTATGCGCCGGATGAGCCCCAGAAGCACCGATCCGGTTCCAAACTCCACAAACGTCGTGATGCCCTCGGCGGCAGCCTTCTGAATGGTTTCTGTCCACCGCACGCGTGACTGCATCTGGAGCTGGATATCGTTCCGGAGCTCACCCGCGGATCGCATGGCAGCGGCGCTGACATTGCCTATGATCGGCACTTGCGCGTCGCCGATGTGAGCCTCGGTGACGGCCGCGTCCCAATCGGCTTGCATCGACGCCATCAGTCCCGAGTGAGCCGCAATTGAGACCGCCAGCGGAATGGTCCTGCGCGCCCCAGCCTCTTTTGCCATCGACATCGCACGCTCTACAGCCGGCTTGGCGCCGGAAATCACCACCTGTCCGGGGCTATTGTCGTTAGCCACCTGAACCATCTCCTCTCGACGTCGACGCCGCGGCGCAAATGCCCTCCAGCGTGGGAATGTCAAGACTAAGGATCGCCGCCATCCCTCCTGGAGCGGCGTCGCCTGCGCGTTTCATGAGCTCGCCGCGCCGGCGTACGAGCAGAAGCCCGTCGCGGAATCCCAACGCTCCTACGGCGCTGATGGCAGACAGTTCTCCCAGGGAATGGCCTGCCATCATGGCGGGATGAAAGTCTGGATGCAGCGAGCGGAAGGTCTCGAAAGCCGCTATGGAATGCACGAAAAGCGCCGGCTGCGTATTCACCGGTGTCATTCAGGCCGGTTTCGGGGCCGTTCCACATCAGATCGGAGAGGGCGAACCCCAGGGCGGTGTCGGCCCGGTCGAACACGCTACGCGCCTCGGCAAATTGCTCGGACAATTCCCGCCCCATGCCAACGGCCTGGGATCCTTGGCCCGGAAAGACGAAAGCCGTTTTGCCTGGGTCGAGTTTCATCGCAGTGGAAGAACTACAGGTCCGGAGACCAAAGAGCCCCGCCAAGTTGAGACCGACCTGGCCCGCAAGGATTCCGGACTGGAAAGTTCAACCGAACGAGGCTCGCCGTAACGCTCACTCTTATGCGGCGGGTTTCTTTTTCTCTTTCTTGACTTCGAAGACTTCCCGACCCTGATAGTGCCCACAATTCGAACATACAGTATGCGGCAGGCGCATCGACCCGCAGTTGGAGCACGCCACAAGATTTCGCTGCTCCAGCGCGTCGTGGGCCCGCCGCCGGTCCCGCCGACCTTTCGAGTGTTTTCGCTTTGGATGTGGTGTCATCGAATTTTCCCTTCACACGGAAAGGACGGGCATGCACCCGTCCCTGATCGCAAGAGCAAGGACGGTGATTATAGTGGGGTCAGGCAGTGACGTCAAGCCTGAATGGTTGTAGAATCTCGAACATGGAAGTCCGTATTGCGGTGGCGAAGGTCAACAAGTATGCCTCCTCCGAGAGCGGCGACACGGTCGAGGCGGTGGAGCGACCCAATGGCGGACTGTCGGTGGTTCTGGCGGACGGCCAAACGTCTGGTCGGGGTGCCAAGGCCGTCTCGATGATGGTCACTCGCAAGGTTGTGGGCCTGCTGGCGGAGGGCGTGCGCGACGGCGCTGCCGCCCGAGCAGCTTCGGATGCCCTTTTCACCGACAAAAAGGGCCAGGTGATCTGCACGCTGAACATCGCCTCGGTGGATCTGCATAGCGGCACGATCGTGTTGAGCCGCAATAACCCGGCGCCCATATTTGTTAACCGCGGCGACCGGACGGATTGCCTGGGCGAGGACAGCAGCCCACTGGGTACCTCTCGGGACGTCCGTCCAGTAATCACAGAAATGGAAATCGAGGCGGGGTTGACGATCGTCATCCACTCCGACGGTTTGTCCCATGCCGGCGTGCGGCGCGGCCGACCGATGGAAACCTGTCACGTGATCCAGTCCCTCCTTGAAGATCAGGATCCAGCGCCGCAAGACCTGGCCGACGCGCTGTTGGCCCATGCCGTCATGCTCGATGAGGACCGTCCCGGCGACGATATTAGTGTGATGGTGATGAAAGTTGTTCCACACGGCGGGGACAAGGTGCGCCGTATGAGCATCCGCCTGCCGATCACCAGCTAGTTTGTCGCGGCCGGCGTACGGTTCTCAGGGAGTTGGGGCCTTTCGCGGCCGGAGTGCGTGAATCCCGAATTGGTCTCAATCTTGCCTTTTGGTCGTTGGGGCGGCTCACTTCCTTGCCGTCCGGGCCGCGCACCTCAGTTGCAGGATGGATAACCATCCGCTGGGCCCCCTGGTCGGCGTTGTAGGACCCTCCGGCGCCGGCAAATCCACTTTGATCGCAGGGTTGGAGCAAGCGGGCTTCCGGTGTACGCACATCGCGCAGGAGCACTCGTACGTGGCGTACATGTGGCAGCGCATTGCCAGGCCAGACTACCTGGTGTTCTTGGACGCCTCGTATGCATCCTGCACGAAGCGCCGCAACCTGCGGTGGCTCAAGAGCGATTACGCCGAGGAACTGCGTCGCCTGGCGCATGCGAGGGAGCACGCCGACCTGGTGATCGAGACAGACGGACGATCCCCCGCGGAGGTACTTCGTGACGCGCTGCAGTTCCTGCAGCGCCGAGTCTGACTCGCAGTGGCGCTTCTGATCCCCTGTAAATGACTTGAAGGGTTCGGTAGTATAATCGCTCCGCGCCAGCGGAAATGCTGGTATTTTTGTGATGGAGTGACCCATGCGAAGCCGCAATAACTGGCTGATATTCATCATCGTTCTCGTTGCTTTCTGCCTGTGGGTGGACGTATCAAACCGCATTTCGATCACCAATCCCCTCAACGACAAGATACTGGTCGACCGCAATACCGAGATCCATCGCGGGCTTGACACCTTGGGAGGGCTCCAGACTTTGCTGGAGGCGGACGTTTCGAACTGCGCCGCCGTGGACACCAAATCACTGGACGTGACCAGGCAGATCCTTGAAAGTCGCGCCAATGCCCTGGGCGTGGGCGAGATTGTCATGCAGATTGCAGGGCAATGTCGCATCGTGGCCGAATTCCCCGGTGTGAAAAACCCCGAGGAGGTCGTCAGCGCGCTGCAGCAGACCGCCCTCTTGGAATTTGTCGACATGGGCGCAAACCCCCTGCCGGAAGGCTCAAGCATTCAAACCGACTATGACCAGCCTGCCGCTGCAGCTGGCGGTGCCGGCGCGACAACGCCTGCGACTTCGACGACCCCGGCGACTGCCACGGCGCAACCGCCGACTGCGACCCCCGTCGCAGGGGCGACCGCGGAACCCGGTGGAACGCCCGTGCCGCAGGTCTACCATACGGTGATGACGGGCGCCGCTCTGGATACCGTCACGGTTCAAGCCGGCAGCCTGGCGAGCTCGTATCAAATCGCGTTTACGCTGAAATCCGACGGTGCCAAGGCATTCAGCGACTACACAACCAGCCACGTCGGACAGTATCTGGCCATCGTGCTGGACAAGAAAGTGATTTCCGCACCCGTGATCAAGAACCCGATCACAGACGGGCAGGGAATCATTGAGGGAGGTTTCACCAACGACACGGCCAATGCGCTGGCGGTGCAACTGAGATATGGTTCGCTGCCCGTGCCGGTGAAAGTCGTTGAGAGCCAGACGGTCGGTCCAACCCTGGGTGAAGAGTCCATTCGGAAGAGCCTGATTCGCCGGTCTGATTGGCCTGGCAGTCGTGGTCCTGTTCATGGGGCTGTACTACCGGCTCCCGGGCGTGGTTGCGGACCTGGCGCTTATCATCTACACCCTGATCACCCTGATGCTTTACAAGCTGATCCCGGTCACGCTGACCCTGCCGGGATTGGCGGGTTTCATCCTTAGTATTGGGATGGCCGTCGACGCGAACGTGCTCATCTTCGAGAGGCTCAAGGAGGAGCTGCGCGCGGGTCGCCCCCTGCAACAAGCCATCGACTTGGGGTGGAGTCGGGCATGGCCATCCATCCGCGACTCGAATAGTTCGACGCTCATCACCTGCCTGATCCTCTTCATCTTTGGAAACACTTTTGGGGCAAGCATCGTGAAGGGCTTCGCAATCACGCTTTCCCTCGGGGTGCTCATCTCGCTGTTCACGGCTGTCATCGTGACCCGAACATTCCTGCACACCGTATTGGACAACTTGAAACTGGGCGAGCACCCGGCCTGGTTTGGGCTTTAGGAGCTCGGGATGAACATCATCAAGAATCGCTACATCTACTTCCTGATTTCGCTTCTGGTAATCGTTCCGGGTCTGGTCTTCATGGCAATGCATTGGGAGACCACGAAGGAGGGGCCGCTGGCGCTTGGCATCGACTTCAAAGGCGGCGCGCTACTGGAGGTCAAGTTCGCAGGCGCCCTGCCGACCGTCGACGCCATAACGGCCATCTACAATCAGAACTCCACGGCGGCCCAGCCGATCGAAGATCCCATTGTCCAACCTCTCGGGACCGACTCGTATGCAATCCGTTCCAAGGCCATGGACGATGCGACCAAGGCGAAGCTCGTAGATGCCATGCAAAAGGCAGCCGGCTCTACCGCAACCGTGCAGAATTTCAGCTCGGTATCCCCTTCCATCGGCTCAGAAGTAACGCGCGCCGCCGGGATTGCCATCTTGATGGCAGCGCTGGCCATCCTGCTCTATATCTGGTATGCCTTTCGCGGAGTGGAGCACTCCTTCCGCTATGGGACGGCGGCGATCATAGCCATGGTGCACGATGTGCTCGTCGTCGTCGGCGTGGAAGCCATTCTTGGTTTCGCCCTCGGTTGGGAGGCAGACTCGCTTTTTCTGACTGCCGTCCTCACCGTGATCGGATTCTCCGTGCACGACACGATCGTGGTGTTCGACCGCATCAGGGAAAATTCCAACATTTATCGTCGCGTCGTCTACGAGAAGATGGTGAACCATTCCGTCGTTCAGACCCTGGATCGCTCGATCAACACGCAACTGACGGTCATGTTCACGCTGTTCGCGCTGGCCCTCTTTGGAGGCGAGAGCACCCGTCATTTCGTGATCATCCTGCTGGTCGGCATCTTCAGCGGCACCTATTCGTCGATCTTCAACGCCTCTCCGATTCTTGTCGTTTGGCAGAACCAGGAGTGGAAGACGTGGTTCAGGCGGCGCGAGCAGTCACCGGCTTCCTCTTAGCGAAGCCATCCTTACCGGCCGGCCTGGTCACGCCGAAGTTAAGCCGGGAGTACGGCGCTCCCAAAATCGGCTCGTGATTGCCAAGCATCGCGGGCCGCGCGCACGTGATAGTTCTCTGGCGCGCCCGCCGTGTGGCTCACCTCTCCAAATTCGAGGGATACCCCAAGGATGGAACCGACCTTTCTACTGCGTGGCTGGCTGATTGGCTTTGCCATCGCCGCGCCGGTTGGCCCGATCGGTGTTCTGTGTATCCGTCGAACCCTCGCCGATGGGCGCATGATCGGATTCTTGTCTGGCCTTGGAGCAGCCACGGCCGACACCGCCTATGGAGCCGTGGCTGCCTTCGGGCTAACGGCTCTGCAAGATGTACTCCTGCGCCAGCAGCTCTGGCTTCGCCTCGCTGGTGGCCTGTTCCTCGTCTACCTCGGGTTGCGCACGTTCTTCGCCTCACCTGCCGCTCGCCCCGCGGACGCTTCCGAGCGTCGTGGCCGCCTGGGCGCATACTTGTCCACGGTGGGCCTCACATTAACGAATCCAGCGACGATCTTGGCGTTTCTTGTGATTTTCGCCGGCTTCCGCCTGGAGTGAGGCCTCGCACGACTACTTGGGGGCCGTTTCAATCGTGACCGGAGTATTCTTTGGCTCCGCCAGCTGGTGGTTGCTGCTCAGCGCAGGGGTCGGAATGCTGCGGGAGCGCTTCACCGCGACGTGGATGATCTGGGTTAATCGGCTTGCCGGCGTAATAATTGCCGGCTTTGGTCTGACCGCCCTGGCATTGCCGTGAATGCGCGAGCGGGCCGGGAGGCTGCGCTGCGGCGAGCAACCCGTCAGGTGCGGGCGCCGGTCGCAGAAACTGACTGCGGCGCGCCCCGGATTGTCGAGTGTGTGCGCGGCGCAGTTTGTGCCACGCCTGTGGTATTATGCCGCATGCTGACGCAGAGACCGGTGCCTGCATGCGGGCCCATCCCGGCAGCGCCTGACAACCTCTGGCCGATGAAGCACGGTTCCAGCCACACAACTTAATGGACACGGACGCGCGTTACACCGAAGCGATGGCCCACATCGAGGCCGGCCGCGAGGATGACGCTCGGCGGCTGCTGGCACAGGTCGTGCAGGCCAACCCTAAGGATGAGGATGCCTGGCTGGCACTCGCCCTCGTGGTGCCCGAGATGGATCAGGCGATCGATTGCCTGACCCGCGTGCTGGCTTTGAACCCGGATAACGAGGAAGCGCAGCAGTATTTGGAACGCGCCCAGCTCGAAAAGGCACGCGACGATGCGGCCCGCGAAGGCGGCGCGCAAGAAACTCCCGGCGCAAACGCGCACCGGCCCAAACAGACCGGAGAGTTGCCAAGTCTCGGAAGATACCTCTTGGAAGCAGGCGCACTGACGCCGGTCCAACTCGAGGCCGCCTTGGCCTACCAGAAGAAGCTCGCGGCGGCGGGAAAACCCGTAAAGCTTGGCGAGATCCTGGTTGACCGCAGGATCATTACGCAGGCGGAGTTGGATTCTGCAGTCAAGAACCAGTTCGGCAGATTCCACAGCCTATTTTGGGACTAGTACAGGCCGCCGATGCACGCGGAGCCCTGATGGATTCTGAAACCCTCTACGCACAGGCGATGGCACATATCGAGGCAGGCGAGCACGAGGACGCCCAGCGTCTGCTCACAAACATGCTGCAGGCGAATCCCGCCGACGAAAAGGCGCTACTCGCCCTGGCTTTGATCGTGCCTCAGATGGATCAGGCAATCGCATTCTTGAACCGGGTCCTCGACCTGGATCCGACCAACGCCTCCGCCAGCGACTACCTGAGGCTCGCTCGCAGGGAGCAGCGCCGGGATTTGGCAGCTGCGGCCCCGGAGCGTGGGGCCGACGACGAGGAGAGCCCCCTTCCCCGTCTAGGCAGGTATCTGCTGCAGGCTGGCTCCGTCAGCTCCGCCCAGATGCAGGCCGCATTGGCGGGCCAACGGCAGGCCGACGCCCTGGGGAAAACGAAGCGCCTGGGCGAAATTCTGGTACAACAAGGCGCCGTCACCCAGGTGCAACTGGACGCCGCGATCCAAAAACAGATTGAGGACTTTAAGAGGATCTTCGAGGACTAGAAGGCGTTCGCGCCAGTCGAATAAGACACGCGTCGGCCCATCTTGCGATCCCGCGCGACGAATGGTCCAACCTGCGCTCGAGTCCACACTCGCCGCCGATGAGCGCACGGCCCGCGATCCGAGTGCATAGTATCGGCGCCCGGTCGGTAGTAGTGACTATGCGCAAGTTTGGGATGCGCCTGAGCGATTAGGGTTCCCACTCCCCCTAACGAATAGTGCAGCTTCGCCAGGTCGTGAGCGAGGGCGCAAAATAGAACGCGCCGCTCACGGGCTTGGAGTAGTCCGTAAGCAGGTCGTGGTGCCCGTCCTGGGCGGTCCCAAAAACGTTCGCCAGCATCATGTCAAAGCGCTTGCGCTCTGCGCTGAAGGCAATGAAGTACAGCCCGTTCTCCGCCACCGTACCGTACGGCACGCTGCGACGATAGATCTTCTGCGGCACGCCGTCCACGTCGATTTGCACACGCGAGAGATGGCCGGTCGGATGTCTTTCCGCGCGGCTCAAGGGAGCGCTGTCGGATTTCTTGCGACCGATCAGTCGCTCTTGCTCATCGACCGGCATCGCATGAAACGCCTCCAAGTCATGCACCCAACGCATTACCAGGACATGACTGCCGCCGCCGCCGGGCAAACCGTTCGGAATAAGAGCGACGGTTGGCGCATCCAGCGGCTGGGGATTTTCAGTGCCGTCGATGAAACCGGTGAGGTCGCGACTGTCCCGAAAAACCCAGGCGGGCTGCTCCGTCGCCACTTCCATGACATCTCGCACGGCGAGCCAGGCCGAGCGCGCGTGGTCGAACACGACGTCGGGCGTGCTGCCGTTGAACCACAGCCACACATCGTGCTGCGTTGCCGGAGCCTGTTTGCCGCCGCCGCCACGAATCGCACCGAAAGGGCCGAGGTCATCAGGCGCCTCGTCCGGAGCAATCGCGCGCCAGAAATCCGGACCGAACGCGATGACGAAATTGACTCCGCCTGCCGAGACTTCCGGCGCGCGCGAAATCGCGCAACGATACGAGAGCGCGTTCAGGCCGGACGCCCTCCCGCGTGTTCAGCTCCAGAAAGTAGTGGCTGTGCGTCCCCTGGGCAAATATCCCGTTCTGTGGGGTGATCATGGAAAGCGCCTCCATTCAAACCATGCTGGTGCAGCCGATCGCGCCAGCACAAAACGCGCAACCTTCGTTGAAATGCACCGAGGGATTATATGCCAAAGGGCCGCCTGATTCAAATGCGGCTGGCTTCTGGCTTGTTTGCGGAACAAGCGACGTCTGTGGGTCGTACGTGGCTATCGCTTCGAGTCTTGCGTCGCCGTTATGGCGCCTCCGATGCGTTCCAGCGCCTCGACGAGCACCGAACGTGGGCAGGCTATGTTGATGCGCTCGAAGCCTTCACCTTCCGGGCCAAAGAGATGGGCCTTCGTCAAGGTACACCCTGGCGACCTCCGTCATCAGCTGCTCTAATTCGGATTTGTCGAGGCCCAGTCGGCGGCAGTCCAGCCAGACCAAGTAGGTGCCCTCCGGCTTCACTACATCGATCTGTGGGATGCGTTGGGCGATGTAGGCCTCCAGGTAATCAAGGTTTCCTTGCAGGTATGCGAGCAGCTGTTCAAGCCAGGCCTCGCCATGATCATAGGCGGCCTGCAGCGCCACCAGACCGAAGCTGTTGGGCAGCTCGAGCCCGTTGCTCTGCAGACTCATTCGAAACCGCGCCCGCAGGTCCCCGTTCGGCACGATGATGCAGGATGTTTGCAGGCCCGCCATATTGAAGGTCTTGCTTGGCGCAGTGCAGATCACGGAATGCTGGGCGAAGTCATCGCCGAGGTTGGCGAACGGTGTGAACTGGACGCCCCGGTAGACGAGATCTCCGTGGATCTCGTCCGACACGACCAGGATGTCGTTCTCCAGGCAGATTTCGCCGAAGCGCAGGAGCTCCTCCCGCGTCCACACGCGGCCCACGGGATTGTGGGGGTTGCACAGGATCGCCATCTTGACGCGCGAATCCCTGGCTTTTTCCGCCAAGTCGTCGAAGTCCATGCGATATCGGCCATCCTCGTAGATCAGCCGCGACCGAACCACGTGCGCCGCGTTTCTCTCGATGGCGCTGAAGAACGGATAGTACACCGGTGGTTGGACAAGCACTCTGTCTCCGGGAGCCACATATGTCCGCACCAGGCTATGCAGCGCCGGGACCACGCCCGCGGTAATGCATATCCACCGGGGATCGATCTGCCAGCCATGGCGCCGCGACATCCATCCCACCACCGAGTTGTAGAAGGCATCGGTTGGTGCCGTGTAACCATAGATGCCATGTCGCGCTCTCTCGACGAGAGCGTCTACGACCGCCTCAGGACAGCGAAAGTCCATGTCTGCGACCCACATCGGAAAGACGTTGTCCGCACCAATGAATCGATCCGTGTGCTCCAAACGCTGCGGGTCGTCCTTGCTCTGCACGAACTCCCATTTCACGGAGTTCGTGCCCGCGCGTTCCACCTTGGCATCAAAGGGCTGGCTCATGGGGACTCCTGTGGTTAACTCCGGCGGATCCGCGGCAGAGTTCGTAGGGCGTGCGCCCTTGCGTTCTCCGTGCAGGTCGACCGGCCCTGTCTTACCTGCAATCCACGCCGACCTTGGTTCCGACCAAATGCGACGCGATCCCCGACCTTCGGCGGCGCACAAGACACGGAGATTCGCTCCACGTCGACGGACACCCGCTCCCTTGGATGGATCTCCACGCCAAAGGAGCTACGGGCGAAACACATTGTTGAGCTGCTGCCACAGGATCGGATTCAATTGCTTGAAGCCGTCGGCATTCAGGGCGATTGCCAGAAGACCGCTGACCACGACGGATACGAGCAGCAGGCTCACGGCCAGACACACCAGGGTGAGGTGCGCCGCCCGTCTGGATCGCAGCAATTCGTCCAGGCGCCAGAATCCGACCACGCTCAGCAGTAGCGCGGCCGGCATGAAATCAAGCTGATAACGTTCCGCGGCCCAGAAGAACACTAGGAATAGCCCACAACCAGTGATAAAGGAACCGGCGAGTCCCCACTCGAGCCACTGCAGCAGTCCCGCATCCGGGTGGCCTGCAGGCGTGGGGTTCTTTGCCATTCCAAAAGCGAAGGCAGAGGCCGACGCGAAGACCAAAAACGGCGTGGTGTACAGCAAGCCGGTTATGCCTTCAGCGAAGTAGAACGCGGGCAGGTCCTCTCGGATGAACAATGCACGGCGAACGCCCAACTGCGGCCAAACATACGGAAAGTTGAATCTCAATTTTGGCGGCATCAGGACATAGTTATAGAGATTCTGGATCAGGTATTTCACCGAGAAGAATTCCGTCGAGTGCCTTTGCAGGTATGGCAAAGCCAGCTGGTAAGAAATCCCGGTTTCAAGCACCGAACCAAAGCGGGCCCAGTTGTACCAGCCGAGGGCCACAATGAGCAGGGCTGGCGGGACAACAAAGGCGAACGCGTCCGGGCTCCATCGAAACTGCATGCCGGTCACTTGCCGGATTTGAGCGCTCCAGGCGAGCGCGAAAAGCATGAAGCCAATCGGCAGGATTTGCGTGATCCGCGAGCCAATTGCGGCGGCCCATAGCAATCCCGCCATGACGGCACTTGTACGTTTTATCGTCGGGCCATCCAGGCTCTCGAAGGCTGCATACAATCCCGCCAGGAAAAAGAACTGACCTGCGGCGATGGCAGTGTCATGCACGGCGGCCCGGCTGCCGAGCACCCAACCAAAGGGAGCAACAAGACCAACGCCGACGATGCACGTGCTCACGATCCATGCGGGGGCGCGCCGAAAGAACCGCCTCCAGATCTTGAGCACGAAGAGTACCATGACCAGGAAAACGCCGGCGGTATATCCAAACACCAGGTACTGATCTGGAATCGCGCCGGGATGCAGCAACTTCGCGACAACGAGGAAGAGTGCCGGAACCGGCCCAAAGTAGAGATAGTATCTGCCGTTATATAGGCTCGCGTCCGACAAAAACGGCAAACCCTTGCGGCGATCCGGATCGTAGGGGTCTGTGAGGGCGAGCAGCGTCGCGTCGGGTTTGCGATCCAGCCACAAGTGGCCGTGGCTGAACGCGGACGCCAACTGATCATAGTACGTCGAACCCGAGGGCCACCGGTTCCAGGTGCCAATGCTGACCAGCCACGTGTAGGCCACCAACACGATGATGATGGCGGGGAGTGCAATCCAAAACGCTTGCAGCCGCCCCGGGGCCGACTCGGACACAGGGCTACCCGGAGACGCAGTCGAGGCGCGAATCGATCCCTGCGGCAGGGATTTGCTGAGCTTCACGCTGCTCCCTCCGCGCGGCAGGACCGGCCCGTCGGCGGTTTTGGACGTCGTCATCGTTGGCAGGCTCAGCTTATGCCGACCGGGAATGGGCCGCGCACAACACGCGGAAGTGCGACACGGATTCGACGCACACAACAAGATGGCCCGGAGATGCAGGTCCCGGCACAGAATAACGGACAGACCCTCACGAGGATTCTACCCGACGAGACGGACGCGGCGCCACACCCGATCAAGGCCGCGTTGACCAGAGTGAGCGTCTGCCGCACATGGTAGCTGGTGGCGCGAGTTGGCTCTTGTTGCCTGTGATATACTGCGACCGATCTGGCCGATTGACGGATTACGAGAACGCACGCTGCCGTCGCTGGTACTGCTCCCGCTAGTGAGCCAGGCGGTCATCTCTCCAGGCAGGGTCTAGGGCTCACACGAACCGCCATGCCAGACTCCCATAGATCGCAAGCAGAATCTTCTTCACCGGCCGCTTGGGCGCCCCTCGCGGCCATCCTGAATGTCTTCAGGCCGCTGCCCCGCTCGGCGCGCTTGTGCATGGCATTGCTGGTCGCCCTCATGGCGTTGACCGCGTTCTATCTGGGCGTCGCGCTGCGCATTCCGTACAACGCCGAGCACGCGGCCCTCATGTTGATGGCCAGATCGATGATCGACGGCAACTGGCTCTTACGGGGTTGGACAGTCGCCCACCAGCCGCTCTTCACCACGGAACTTCCCTTCTATGTCGTCGGCGAGCTGATTCTTGGATTCTCATGGAAGGTCCTTTACCTGGTCACGGGCCTCCACTGGGCTATGATCGCGCTGATCATTGTCTACCTGGCGGCAGCCGGCAACGACGGGCGCTACACCCCGAGTCGGCTCTTTGTCGCAACGAGCCTGACTTTCTATCTCCCGGGGGTGATGCTCGCCAACGAATGGATTTCCGCCAATCATCTGGTTGGCTTCTTTTATTGTCTCGTTTGCTTGTGGAGCATCCGGAAGATCGCCCGCGACGGTCGACGGCGGGACTATGCGATCTACGGGGCCTTTCTGACGCTCGCCGCCGTCGGGGATCAGTTCGCGATCTACCTGGTTGCCATACCGGTGTCGCTGGTCTGTCTGGCCCGAATAGTCGCCTACGGGCCCCAGCGCAGAACGGTCATGCTGCTCACCGCTTCTGTCCTGGCCGTCGTATTGTCGCGGCTGATCGTCTTCCTGATCCCATTCATCGGCGGCGCCCAGCTGCCGGGACCGCCGGCGTACTTCGTGGACCTGGCGGGCTTCGAAAACAACATGTATGGGTTCACTGCCAGTTTGTTGACCCTATTCGGCGTGACTTTTCTCGGCAAAGCCGTCGAATCCTATGCAGCCCTGGTCGGCCTCGCGGATTTTTCTGGACTGTGCCTCGTTGCGGTCGCGTTTTACAGTGTTCTTGGCCGCATTCGGAAGGCCGGCCTGGCCACGCAGATTACTGCCACGATTATCCTGGTCAACCTGCTGGAATTCATTCTTAGTGGTCATTCTGGCCCGGCCGCATCGAAGTACCTTGCGCCGACACTTTTCTTTGGGATTGTCTTGACCTGTGAGGTGATTTTCGAGTTCTGGCTGTTCAGGGAACGGCGACAGTTCGTCCTCGGATTTTTCGTCGTTCTACTGCTTACCCTTCTGCCATCCCTGACTTTCGTAAAGCCCAAGTCGCCCGCGGACGAACTCGGCAGGATCTTGATCCGAACGCACCTGGTGCACGGCTACGGCCCCTACTGGCGAGCCGATAGTACGACGCTTTCCACAGCGGGGCAGGCATTGGTCGCACCCGTGTACCTGCAGAATGGTAGCCTGCACCGCTACCCGGTATTCTCGGACGAGAGCTGGTATACGGGCTACGCCAATTTCCTGATCATCGACTCCTATGACACATCTGGTCTGCATCCCAGCCGCGAACAGGCGATCGCGATGTTCGGACCGCCGGCCCAGGAATTTGAGCTCTATAAGTACGGCTACCTGCTGGTATGGGACCACAGCGTTACACCATATATCAGCAGTCCTTAGCTAAGAGTTGACCATGGTGCAGCTGCGTCTGACCGGTCTGGAGCACGCGCGCTCCTGCATGATACAATCGCCTCCACACATATTAGAGGGGCCTTGCTCGCCGCGCTTCAGGGCGCGGCCAGCGACTGCCGATACCACAACAGCCACGGTGCCGGCCCTATCGGGCATGGCTCGGGCATTATCCTTGGGGATCACAGCAAGGGCCTTCGCTTCCTATGCCCAAGACGCTAGTACTCCAAATCCCCTGCTACAACGAAGCCGACACCTTGGCAGAGACCATCGCCGACCTGCCCCGTTCGCTTCAGGGTATCTCCAGCATCCTAGTCCTGGTGATAGACGATGGGTCCACGGACGGTACCGCGCAGGTGGCCCTGGAAAGCGGCGCCGACTACGTGGTGCGCCATCGCACCAAGCGCGGCCTGGCGCAAGCCTTCATGACAGGTTTGAGCACCGCCCTCGCGTTGGGTGCGGATGCCGTTGTGAATACCGATGCCGATCACCAGTACCCAGGCCGGTATATCGCCGATCTGGTTGCACCTGTACTAAGTGGTCAAGCCGATTTCGTCGTCGGCGACCGGCAGCCGGGAACTAATATCCACTTCTCGGCGACCAAACGCATCCTCGAGCGTCTTGGAAGCTGGGTCATAAGCAAGCTTTCGAAGACCGCCGCCCTCGATGCGGCCAGCGGCTTCCGCGCCTACTCCCGCTACGCCGCCCTGCGGATGCACGTGCACAGCAGCTACTCTTACACCCTGGAGACCCTGATCCAGGCCGGCCGCGAGCGCATGGCTATCGTGCATGTTCCGATTGAGACGAATGCACCCCTGCGGCCGTCAAGGCTCCACGCCGGCACGCTCGATTTCCTCTGGCGGCAGGCAGGCACAATTCTGCGGTCCTACGTCCTCTACCAACCCCTGGCCTCTTTTTTTCTGCTCGGCATCCCGTTCCTGCTTGCCGGTGTCTTCCTGATCGCTCGCTTCCTGTATTTCTACTTCACCAGCATCCTCGGTAGTGGGCGCTATGCCCAGTCGGTTTCGCTCGGAGGCACACTCGCGCTGTTCGGCCTGGTGCTGATGTTCATGGGCCTGCTGGGCGATGCGCTGCGCGCCAACCGCGAAGTGGCGCAGGACATCCTGAGCCGTCTACGGGATCAGAGCCGGCTTGATCCCCGCGCGCCGGATCCGCAGATCAACGGCTCGCCCCTTCTACGCGGCCGGGCGCGCAGAAGGAAGAATTGAGACGCCAGTAGCTCACCTTGCTACGCCCTCCCTACCTGCCCCACCTCTGCCCGCGGCAAGGTGCAGGCAGATGCAGGTCTGCCCCACCGCTCGCCGTGCTTCTGGCACCGCATTTGGCAGCGGTGACTGCCGGAGGCCCTTCAGGCGCACGACCCGCACGCGCAGGTCGGCGAGGGTCTTCCCGACGGATCTCGCCACGTAGGCACCATTGATGGATCGGCGCGATCGCATTGCAGCAGCCTCGCGCCCCTCGACAGCAGCAAAATGCTCAAGATCTGCATCGTCACCCATTCCTACCCGCGCTTCACGGGCGACTACCGCTCCAACTTCATCGAGTTGCTGGCCCATGCATACGCGCGGGCAGGCGCGGCCGTGACGGTCTTCACGCCATACACGCCGCTCTTCGATCGGCCGACGGCCGAAGTCGGCGGGGTGCGTATTGTCACCTTTCGCTACGCGCCGTTTACGGCCTGGCACACCATCGGTTATGGGCATTCGATGGTCGGCGATCTCGACATGCATCCGGTCGACCTGCTCCTCATGCCGTTCCTGCTGCTGTTCGGCACTCTCCGCCTTGCAGCGCTCTTGCGAAACCAGGGCTTCGACCTGCTCCATGCACACTGGGCGGTCCCCAACACGCTTATTGCCCTGTGGGCACGAGCACTGGCACGTTCCCCGGCCAAAGTCTTCACGGCCTTCCCTGGTTCAGATGTTGCCGTGATCACCCGGCTGGGATGGCTGGGCCGACAATTGGTCAGGATCATTGGCCGCTCCGACTATCTGTCATGCGACGGCGCCGATCTTGCCGAGGACGTAGTCCACGCCGGGATGCAGGCCGGGCGCATCGACTTCGTGATCTACGGCGTTGACGAGAACGCCATTCACTTCTCAGAGGAGGAAAGGCTGAGGCTACGGCAGCGGCTGGCCATCTCCCCGGATCAAATAGTCCTTCTTATGATTGGCCGCTTTGTGGCTAAGAAAGGGTTCGAGACGGGCTTCGAGGCGCTAAAGCATATCGCGCAGGCCATGCCAAGCATCCAAATGATCGTGGTCGGCGACGGCCCCCTGCAATCCAGGTATCTGGAAATCCTTCAGCAGGATGGCACGGCATCTCGCGTCCGCTTTGTCGGCACGATCTCGACCGAGGAGCTCTACAAGTACTACTCGGCGTGCGATGTTTTCCTGATGCCCTCACGACGCCTGCCTTCGCACGGGCTCAACGTCGTCGTGCCGGAGGCGATGGCATGCGGCCGCCCGATCGTGGCCTCGAACGTAGGAGGCAATACAATCGTGGTACGCCCCGGCGTGAATGGCTACCTGCACGACGAGGGCGACGCGGTTCAGCTGGCCCGGTTCACACTCGCGCTGGCGGCCGATGCCGCGCTTCGCGAAGAGATGGGACAGGCGTCGTTGAGGCTCGTGCGCGAGCGCTTTAACTGGGATGCGATCGCGCGGACCTACCTGCAAAAACTCGAGCAGGCTGCGGGGGCCGCCGAGCCTGCACCCAAAGCGGTATGAGCACCCTGTGAGCCAGCCACAGTCATGATCGTCAGCATTACGCGCGCCTCCGACCAGGAATGGGACACCATGGTGGATGCCTCTCCCACGGCGGTATATTTCCAGACGCGGGAGTGGTTCGAGATCTGGTCCGAGTATGCGGGCTTCCGCACTGACACTCGGCTCATCACGTTCGACAGCGGCAAGCGTGTGCTGCTACCACTGACGCAGCAAGCGGTGCTCGGGGGGCTGTTCCGGATCAACCTCCTCGCCCCTCGGGGTATGGGCGGCTTCGTGACTACCGACGATCTCGACGAAAGCGAGAAGAGCGAGCTCTTCCTGGTCCTCACACGAATGAAGGCCGTCTTCGCACGACTGAATCTGTATGACCCGCTGTCCAACGAATTGAGTGCTGCCGACTCCATGGATTCGACTCAGGTCATGGAGTTGGACCAAGGCTTTGAAAATGCGTATGGTCGCTGGCGGCAGGATGCCCGCCGGCAGGCGCGCCGGGGCATTGCCCGGGGCATAAGCGCGACACCCGCCCAGAGTAGGGCAGACTGGCGGGCGTATTATCGGATCTACCAGGAGACCCTTGATCGCTGGGGGCCATCTGCGACCAACGCCTACGACTGGAAGCTGTTCGAGATCATGCGGAGTCGCCGCTCACCTCATGTCAAGTTGTGGCTGGCCTGGCACCAAGGGGAGCCGATCGCCGGCGCGCTGTGTCTGTATCACAATAGCTTCATGGTCGGCTGGCACACCGGCCGCACGCTTCATGGCGAGGACACCCAGGACGCCTTTCATGTGTTGCAGTACTATATCGTGCAGGATGCTTGCCAAAGGGCTATAAAGTCCTACGACTTTCTGGGCAGTGGCGGCGACAAGGGCGTGGAGAAGTTCAAGAGCGGGTTCGGCACGCGCTTTCGGCAGGTGAATGTGTACAAGTCCCCCTCCGTGAAGCGCCTGACGGCGCTCCGTGAGACGCTCCGCCGGCACGCGCTGACCAGATTTCTTGTCAAGGGGATCGGGTCTTGAGGTCAAATATTGACCCCTCGCCGCACGAGGACCTACCTTCGCTTGAGCGATGAGGTTGTAATGAGGCACGGCAAGAACATCAATCTTGACATCCCAACTGGCGCGATCGGCCCGCTGGCCTACGATGTGCGCAATATCCAGGCCGCCTTCGAGCGGCGTTCGCTGCCGGAAGTGCTTTTTGTCGCGCCAACGATTGCGGCTCTGTTGTTCGAATACATCGTGATTGAACTGACCACGAGACAGTTGATGCGGCCGTCCCGATCGAAGACTGGGGTGGCACCGCCATTGACAAGCTGTCTACATCTGATCACCATCCGTCTAGCCGCGTTGGGCACCGCTGCGGAGGACTGAAGTCAATGCACGGCGAGCATAGACGAGCCCGAGAAACGATCCGGGAGGCGTACGAAGATCCCGAGACCGTCGCGCGTTACTCGCGGGACACACATCTATGGAAGTCCGAGCAGGTGCTCATCGATCGCTACTTCCCCCACGGCGGCCGCGTGCTTGATCTGGGCTGCGGCGCGGGTCGGACATCGATTCCCATGGCCGCCACGGGGTTTCGAGTCGTTGGCATCGACGTCAGCGGCGCCATGCTGGAACTCGGACGTCAGCGTGCCGTCGACGCTGGGGTGTCCGTTGACTGGGCGAAGATGGACGCCACCGAGCTGGCGTTCGCCGACGAGCGGTTCGATGCAGCCATTTTCGCATTTAATGCAATGGACCACATGCCGGGGTTCGGCGGCAAGCTACAGGTGCTGCATGAGGTCTACCGCATACTGCGTCCAGGATCGCCGTTCTTGTTCTCCACGCACCGCATCTGGAGCCCCTTTCTCTGGCCGGCGCTGTTGCGCGCAAGCATCAGGCTGGAGGCCGGCAGGCTTCTCGGCTGGTCAGTCCCAGAACGTGAGTGGGGAGAGATATACGAGGGGCGCTCCAGGACCAGAGAAGGGCGCTACGGGCACTTCCTTTCGCCAAGGCGGTGGGCCGAAGCACTCCGGTTGGCAGGATTTGAACTGCACGAGCGAACTTTACGCGCGCGAACTCGAACAGACCTCGCTGGCCCGCCGCATCCGCAAGGGCATCGGTCGCGGCAACTACGAGTTCTTTGTGGCCATCAAACCCGCTGTACGAACGATAGAAGCGGGTCGCGAATCACATTCGGAAAACTGACGAAACAGGACCAAGCCTCAGCACATGCCATCGACAATACAAAGCAACCGGCGCGCCACGAGTGACGAATGGGACGCCATGGTCGATACATCGCAAACGGCGATCTACTTCCAGACGCGCGAATGGTTTGAGGTCTGGTCGGCATATGCGTCGTTCCAAGTCGACACCCGGCTTATCCGGTTCTCCAGCGGCAAGGCCGTGCTGCTCCCGCTCGCACAAGTGCCGCTCGCCGGGGATCTTATCCGGGTCACCCTGCTTGCGCCCAAGGGGATGGGAGGTTTTGTCACCAACGACGTTCTCGATGCGGATGAAAGGACTGAGCTTTTCAGCCTCCTACGCCGCATGAGGCTCCTGCACTGCGTCGCCCAGCCCTTCGATCCCCTCACCAATGAATTCGATGGCTTCAACGGACTTGACCATACCCAGGTGCTTGACCTGCGCCCCGGCATGGAGACGATATTCAGCAGTTGGTCGAGGGGCCATCACAGCCGCACCAACAAGGGGTTCCGGGAAGGCATACAGGCTGCGCCGGCGGGCGGCGAGGACGACTGGCGCACCTATTTCGCGTTCTATCAGGACACACTCGATCGCTGGGGCGAGACGGCGACCAATCGCTACGACTGGCGTCTATTCGAGATCATGCTCCGTCGGCATTCGGACAGGATCCGACTTTGGTTGGCCCGCCGCGACGGGGAACCGGTCTCGGGCGCGCTATGCTTCTATCACAACCGGCATGTGGCCTATTGGCACTCCGCCACGTCGCAGAAGGTCTTCAAGCACCTCAACGCAAATCATGTCCTGCAGTACACGATCATCCAGGATGCCTGTCAACGCGGTTTTCAGCTCTATGATTTCATGCCGAGCAGCGGGATCGAGGGGGTGATCGATTTCAAGAGCGGCTTTGCGGCCGAGACCCGCCCGGTCCACACCTATACGTCTCCGCTTCTCGGCATGGCCAATGCTGCCAGAACGCGCGTGCGCAGTACACCTTTGTATCGTGTCCTCATGAAGGGAAGCGGGTTTTGAGTTTCACCTCATCAAGTCTGTTCGAGCTGCCAACGTGATCCCACGCCATCTTCTGCCGTTCCGATTGAGCGAGGCCCTTTCGCTGGCACTGGCCGCCGGTCCGGCGCCGTCGGTTGCCGACGTGGAAAACGCCTACGCCGAGGCTTTGGGAGCCACCGGGGTCATTCTGTTTCCGAGCGCCCGTGCTGCCATCCACGTGGTCCTGCGCGCCGTCTGCGGGCCGCACGCCCCTGTTGTCTGTCCGGCGTACACCTGCGAGGTCGTGCACGAGGCCCTCGATCTCCTGCGCGCCCGGACGCACTACCTGGATACCGCTCCGGATTCCTTCCTGATTTCGGCCGCCGACATCGGACGCGCCTTGGAACCGGACAGCGCCGTGATTCTCAGCGATCTCTACGGCATTCAATACGATCAAGCGTCCATCGACGAGGTCTGCCCTGGCGGAAAACGACTGCGGATCTTCGACCTTGCAATGTCTATCCCGTCGCCCCAAAGGATCGGCGAGCTTGGGGCCAAAGACGTTGCCATCTACAGCTTCGGATGGGGCAAGCCCATGTACGCCGGCTGGGGCGCAATCGCCTGCTTTCAGGATGCCGAATTTGTCCGCCAGGTCCGGCGGGCACGAGATCTGTGGGTTGGGACCTCCTGGAAGGCCTCCCGCAGACTGCACCAAGCCTCCGTGCTGATCCAGATCGTGATGAATCAACGGTTGCCGCACGGGATCCTGGAAACCCCTGTGGTACGCTCGCTGCTGAAGGTCGTCCGCGGTTGGAACCACCGGCCGCCCGTGGCAGACGGCTTCCGCTACGAGGCCACAAGCGCGCAGCCCGCTCTACGATTTCGATCGGTCGATGAAGAGAGGCGTTTCTCGGACCTGCCCGCTGAGTGGATCAGGCCACTAGGCAATCTTGACAGGAGGCTGGCGATTCGGAATCTTCCCCTGATAGCAGAGCATGCCGAACTTCGCCGCAGTCAGGCGCAAACCTACTGCTCACTGCTGGTCGAGCCGGGGACATTTCGCGGCCCATCGGCGCAGGCTCTGCCACAAAGTCATTTTCCCCTGCGCATTGCTGCCGCTGGGCGGGACCGGTTCCGCCAGCGCCTGCGCCGGCGTGGAATTGACACCTCGGTTTTGTTTTCCCTCCCTCCGGGCGTGGACCGACGCTCTTATCCCAACGCAGCCTTAGCAGCCGACGAGGTAGTTACCCTTCCCATGGGTCCCTCCCTCACGCCGCTTGAGGTCCACATGATTGCGGCGTGCGCACAAGAAGCGGCGCGCGACGCGGGACTGGGATAGTCGCACTCGGGCGGTCCCTGCCGCCATTCCCTATGAATGCGGTCCCCGGGCCTTCGTCCGGCAGGCACGACCGCACTCCGGCTCGCCACATGTCTCGGACGATCATTGCTCTCTGGCGATGTTCCCGTCTGCAGCCGCGGCGAGCGCTCTAAAGCCGATCAAATCCTGCTCGTCATCGATCTCGAACCATTCATCGGCGCTTGCGGGGGTCGTATGGACGGCAAAGCCCATGGCGCACAATCCGTTGAAAATGGAATGCCAGATCGTCTTGGTCTCCACATTGGCCGGCACGCGCATCATCTGCTCCAGGACCTTGACGAACACATCGCGGTTGCTAACTTCCCTTGACGCTGACAAGTCCCAGAGACACGCCGCCCACCGATTCCAGAGGCAGATCTTTGCCAACCCTCTGGACGACCCCGACCTGATCCATCTCGACCTTGACTCCGTCTCGATCTCGTAGTCGATCCGACTCGACCGCCAGGGCGATGCCATCTGCCAGGGAGGCCATGCGGTCGAACAGGGCGGCGCGGTAGAACGTGTCGCCATTGCCAACCATGAAGTCGTCCTGGCTCATGCCGCTCAAGTGGGCGAGATACAGGGATACCAGGGGGCTGCTGATTTCGTAGAAGGGGTTGTAGACCACCCTGACAGGGAAGTCGCCGGCAGCGTCCTGGACTGCCGCCTCGATCTTCTCGACCTTGTACCCGGCCACAATGACAGCCTCGCTGATGGCAGTCGACCTCCGTGCCTCCGCCAATACTTTCCCGAGCAGCGTGACATTTTCCCCGACGCTGATCAAGCATTTGGGCACGTCGGCCGTCATGGGCATGAGCCGCTTACCGCGGCCGGCCGCCAACAGGAACAACTTCATGCAGGTCTCCTTCGCTGCAAAAATTGCCGCATCCCCACAATGATACAATACACCGTTTTTCAGAGACCATGTCCAGGAACCTAGTCGCCCCGCCGGGAATCCCTGCTCCCGAAACGATAAGAAAACTTCAGTTGGTCGAGCTGGACATGCTCATGGCTGTGGATCGCCTATGCTCGAAACACCAACTCACTTATTACCTCATCGCGGGAAGCGCTTTGGGCGCCGCAAGGCATCACGGCTTTATTCCTTGGGACGTCGATGTTGATATAGGCATGCCGAGACCGGATTATCAGACATTCCTGCAGCTTTGTCGCACTGAATTACCCGCAGGTTTGTTTCTGCAGACGCGCCAGACGGACCCCTGCTACTTTAGGCATTTTGCCAAGATCAGAAACGAGAATACCACATTCCTTCAATGCGGGCTTGAAAAACTCAAGTTCAACCATGGCGTATTCATCGACGTGTGGCCCATCGACGGCGCACCAAGCTCGCAGATTCTGCAATACATCCACGCGGCGATCATTTGGGTGAGCACTGCGTCCGGCACTTTGCGATATGTAACAAGATACTCAGACCATCCCTTCAAGCGAATTCTGGCAATCATGAGCCTGTGCATACCCTACGATTTCTGGTTCGCCCTCGGTGAAAGAACGGCACGATGGATGAGGCCGCATACCGCCGCGAACCTGGGGGAACCTGCTCGGGCGCTACTCTTTCGGAAGAGAGGTAATGCCGAAAGAGTATTTCGGGACGCCGGAGCGCGTAAAATTCGAAGGTTATGATCTTCCCGTACCCCGACACCTGGATGCCTTCCTGAAACATGTATACGGAGACTACCTAACGCCACCGCCAGCGGAGCAGAGGCTGGAGTACGATGTGTGCATCCTAGACTTGGAGAACTCATATCGGAACTACCCCCCTTGGGCTACGTGAAGAACCCAGCGACAATAGGCTGCGAAGGCGCAGCAATAGTGTCAACCTCATCCTACTGGTAAGCGTGAGACACAGCAAGACTCCGGTGATTTGAACCGCACGGAAGCGGGGGAAGCGTCACCCTGCGTCCTCAATCGCGCCCCGCTCGCAGCTTGCCCAGCGCCAGCTCGCGGCCCGTGTGCCACAGGTCGGCCAGTTGCTCCGGTTTCACGAACCGCAGCAGGAGCAGCAGTAGCGGGAAGAGCAGCAGTGCGCAGACCTTTGCGCCTAGCCTCAGCCAACCGGCCGGCGCCCACTGGTCGGAGGCTGCCATGCCAACGAGGACGACCAGGCTGGCCAGCCCCATCTTCGCGGCCCTCCCCCAGTCGACCTCCATTTGAAAGGAGCCGCGAGCCATAAGATAACTGATACCGGCCAACGTCGCATAGCTTACCAACGTCGCGATGGCTGCCCCCAGGATGCCAATGCGCGGGATCAGCAGCAGGTTCAGCCCCACGTTGAGCAGCGCGGCTGTTATGGATGCCCATGCCAGAGCCCCTGTGCGCTTGCGGATCATCGGCCCGATTTCGAATATCAGAAAGGCCGCCACGAAGATCTGCGAGAACGCCGACCAAATTACGATGCTCGCTGCACCGCCGTAGGAGGCCGGCGCCATCAGTCCTACCAACTCCCTCCGGAACGCGACGAGGCCCAGTGCCAGCAGGATACAGCCGGCCACCAGGTAACTCAACACATCTCGGTAGACGCGCTGCACCTCCGCCCGCTGTGAGATCGAAAACGCAAATGGCACCCACGCAGCACTGAACGGCCCAAGTAGAAGCCCCACCGCACTTCCGACCCGGTAGCCCACGTCGTATATCGCCACTTGGTCCAACCCCGCGAGCCAACCAATGATATAGCGATCTGCCAGCCGCAGCGCCACAAAGGCCAGCGCCGCGGGCGCCAGCGGCAAGCCGAACTTCATCATCCCCAGCACCTTCTGCCAGGCAACATCGAAGACGATCGACTTGTGCACGAACCAGATCGTAAACATCAGACCGATGATCTCGCCGGTCAGATAGCCCAACCAATAGCCGGTGACCCCCATGTGATAACCCACCACAAACAGCACCGCGAAGCCGGTTTCACAGAGCACCAGAATTATGTTCTGGATGCTGGCGGTGAGTGCCCGCACCTGCACCCGCAGGATCACCGTACCGAAGGTGTTCATGCTGTCCACGACCAGAAAGGCACCTGCCAACTGCAAGGGCCGGGCAAAAGCATCCGAAGCCAATAGCAGGCCCGAGATCTCTTTGGGGAATAGAATGATGATCGCTGCCGGGATGGCGGCGTACAGGAAGAAGAGCAGCTGCGCTGAGCCCAGAATTACTCGCTTGTGCTCCGCTTCGGTGCTGTCATTGTAGAAGCGGTAGGTGGCTGAAGGCAGCCCGCCGTCGGTGAACGCGTTCAAAAACAGGTACAACGTCATGATCACTGCCACGGCCCCGTACTGGTCTCTGGGCATCGACCGGGTGAGCAGCGGCACGAGCAGAAACGAGACCAATTGCTTGCCAATGGCCCCGACGCCATAGGCCACCGACTCCCTGGACAGCGCCAGGATGGCGTGCAGCGAGCGGATAGAGGGGTTGGCAGTGGACTGTTGCATACCGGTGGATGTCCTGGCCTGCGGGGACCACCGGCTGAATGATAAGCCCTGGGGAGTGCCTGTCAAGCAGTAATACGGACCGGCATCATCCATGGGGAGCGCTCCGCTGCGAGACTGCTCGAGAACGGCGAAAAACCCGCGGCAGGGTGACCTAGGAAACCACGCCGAATGAGGTCGAGGATTAGTGAAAGCCGGATTTCTAACATTCTGACGAAAACCAAGTCCGGGGTCGGGCTGCAGGGTCCCAGCCCCCAGCGCGGACTCAGCAAGACGTGCTGCAAGTGAGAGGCGCGGTACGGCGGCGCGGGCCTGGGTCCCCTCAGGCGGCTTTCTCAGGCCTTGATTTGGGACAGGACGAGACGCCCGCGTGACGGGCGTCCCGCAACCTGGCTCATGCCCTGAAGGGAAAGCTCTCCAACATCTATGAGGCAGAGAAGTTGCTTGCCCGGCCCACTCATTGACGCTATAATGTCGCCGGATTCGAGATGAGCATTCACGGCCTCGGAAGGCCCGCCGGGGCAAAGCCCGAACGCGGTTGGCTCTTGGCCGGGATTCGAGAACACGATTCCAAGAGGCTCGTTCGCGTGCCGCTCTGCCGAGATTAGAACGGCAGGTTGATCGGCGGCCCGTACTCTGCGCACATCGATCCGTGCCGGTGCACTTTTGAAGCGCGGATCCCATGGGGACAACGCCAATCAAAGGGGAAGGACCCGGCAGCCGAGGCAATCTATCTCGCGTGTGGGCATTCGCTCCACGGCTCGGGCATGAATTGGGTGATATCGAGGATCTTGACTTCCAACCGGCTTCCATTGCCCGTGTTGAAGAACTAGGCGCCGTCAAGGAAGGGACAATGAGGCAAGCCAGTGCGACGGGCGGTGAATCTTCCGACGTCCCCACGTATTCGATGCTTCATGAAGAATTCCCAACGAAATATCAGGAGGCGAAGAATCGCCGCCCAGACTAAGACGCCCCGCGCCGGTTCAGCACGCACGGCAGCAGCAGAACGGCCGGCTGGTCACGGGCCTCTCGTATTGGTTACCGGGGGTGCCGGTTTCATAGGCTCACATACGGCACAGGCTCTCACTGGCGCGGGCTACCGCGTCCGGGTGCTGGATTCCCTCGATCCCCAGATCCATGGAGAGGCGGCTGGGTTCCCATCGAGCTTGGGCCCAGCTATTGAATGCATCCGCGGAGACGTGCGCGATCCTCAGGATCTGCGGAAGGCCCTTCAGGACGTTACATTCGTGTTTCACTTTGCCGCCCAGACGGGCGTTGGCCAGAGTATGTACGACATCACAAACTACGTAGACACGAATGTCACAGGAACCGCCAATCTGCTTGAGACGATCGTGAAGCACCAGCCGTCCGTGAAGAGAGTCGTCCTATCTTCGTCGCGGGCGGTCTATGGGGAGGGCACGCACGAGTGTCCCCACTGCGGTATGGTCTACCCGCCGCCGCGCAAGCGGGATGGACTTGGAGGCGGGCCGCTTTGAAGTCTTCTGCCCCAATTGTGGAAGAAAGACCACCTCCATCCCAACTTCCGAAGACCGCCCCCTTAACCCGGTCTCCGTATATGGCTGGACGAAGAAGCTGCAAGAGGAACTGTGCCAGTATGCTGCCAAGACCTTCGGTGTCGAAGTTGTGATCTTGCGGTACTTCAATGTCTACGGCTCGAGGCAATCGCTAAGAAATCCCTACACCGGCATCGTGTCCATCTTCTATGCGCGGATGAAGGCTGGCAAGACCATCCGTATCTATGAACATGGAATTCCACTCCGTGACTTCGTGCACGTTTCGGACGTCGTCCGCGCCAACATCAATGCACTGACGAGTGACTTGCCAGCTGGGACCGCGCTGAACATTGGTTCCGGAAGGGATGCAAGCATCCTTGATGTGGCCCGGGCGTTAGCTCGCGCAACGGAGACAGAACTGCGATTTGAAGACCGCGGGGAATTCAGGGTCGGGGACATCCATGCCTGCTCTGCGGACCTGCGTCGGGCGCAGGCTCTCCTGCACTACTCGCCCGAGGTTTCCCTCGAAGATGGCATGCGCGAATTTGCGGCGTGGGCGGAAGCGGAACCGACCGAGGATCTGTACCAGGCCATGATTGACGAGCTCGAAGGCTATGGTCTTTTCGGGCGGGCCCAATCCGAGGCCGACTCGTGACGGGCAAGAGGAGGATTCTGTTTATTGGCGAGGCTGTTTCCCTGGCCCACGTCAGTCGCCCCCTGGTTCTCGCCCAGGCTCTGGACCCCCGGAGCTACGACATTCACTTCGCCTGTGATCAGCGATATGAATCCCTGGTTGCCGGCAACGCCCGACATCCACTATTGGCCCATTCGGAGTGTGTCGAGCGCGGCCTTCATCCGGGGCGCCGACCGAGGGGGGTTCGTGCCGGCCCCCAGGGACATTGATGCCTACATCGCTGAGGAGTTGGACCTCTTCAGCAAGATCCGACCCTCATTGGTGGTGGGAGACATGCGACTCTCACTGTCCACGAGCGCCGAGTTGAGTGATATCCCGTATGCGGCGCTGTCAAATGTCCATTGGAGCCCCTACAGAAATCTGGGTTTCGCTCCTGTCCCCCCGCAGGGTATTGGCGCCCGGCTCAGACGAAAAGTAAGAGAAGAGATTCTGCCGTGGCTTCCGCGACGGGGGATGACCCCGTCCTTCAATCGGGTGAGGCGACGGCGCGGTCTTTCACTCTTCACGAACTACATGGATCTTGCCACTCGAGGAGACTACACGCTCTACGCCGATCCGCCGGGGTTCATTCAGACTTCCCCGCTTCCCCGGAACCATTTGTTCCTTGGCCCAATCCTCTGGTCGCCCGCCGTCCCAAGACCAGAGTGGTGGGGAACTTGGGATCCCAAGCTGCCGCTCATCTATGTCACCCTTGGATCAACCGGGGTGGCAAGAATCTTGCCGAAGATCGCACGCACCCTTGCGAGCCTGCCCGCCACTGTCGTGGTTGCGGCTGCCGGCCGCGCCGCTCTGCAGACTGCGCTCAAGAATGTCTTCGCTGCCGACTATCTGCCGGGATTTGACGTCTGCGGGCTTGCATCGCTTGTCGTGTGCAACGGCGGAAGTGCCACTGCATATCAGGCCCTCAGCCAGGGAAGGCCCGTTGTAGGCATCTGGAGTAACAAAGATCAATATCTCACGATGATGGCAATCGAACAGTTGGGGGCAGGACGGGGCTGCCGGGCGTCAGAATGCGATGCCCGCACGCTCGGTGAAATTGTGACGGATGTCCTGCGCGGACGCCACTACCGCGAGGCCGCGCAAGCAGTGGCGGCACAGTTTGCCGCATGGGATGCGCCGCAGCGGTTCAGGGAGTTCGTTCGCACGTTTTCTGCCGGGATTGCGTGACTCTGCGAGATGAATTTGCCGCAAGAGAATACTTTTCCGGCTCGTTGTCAGTTCAGGGGCAGCGCTGCATTGCGCCTCTCATCTCCCCTGGGCTATCCGATCTGCCGGAGAGGCCGCAGCCTTCAGCATGGGCGAATGCCTCTCAAGTTGCAAGCGTAGCGCCATGGATGCCGAAGCCGTGAGCTTGGGAAGCCACACCGAATCGGGCGACGCCGGCGCCGCGAGCACGCCGGTGTTGTCGCTTATTCTTTGTGCCCGAAACGACCTGTACCAGGGCAACTCGCTTTGGAGGCTGCAGACCGCGCTGAACTACACGGGGCAGAGCATCCAGAAGATGGGCAGGCAGGAAGAGGTGGAGGTTATCGTCTCGGACTGGGGCAGTGAGATCCCATTGCGGGACGTCTTGAAGTTGACGCCGGCAGCGGCCAGAGTTGTTTCTTTCTTGACCATACCGCCGGAGATTGCGCGTGTAGAGCAAAAGGACAGCCCATTTCCAGAGGTGCTTGCGCTGAACGCAGCTGCTCGGCGCGCGCGTGGAGAATACATAGGACGGATAGATCAAGATACTCTGGTCACCACGTTCTTCTTGAGGCAGTTCTTCTGGCTTCATAGCAATGAGCGCTTGATCGTGCCCCTGCGGTCGTCGCTCTTGTTGTCCAATCGTCGTTCTATCCCGTACAGGATCGCGGCGCATTGTCCCCCATACGCGAGTATAGACCGCTACGTGCGTTGGTTCGGCAGGGCGCTGCCACTCATGTTTCCACTGCCGCCGCACCGATTCTATATCAGCTTCGTCGGGATATGGCTTATGCATCGAGATCTCTGGTACGAGTGCGGTGGCTACGACGAGTTCTTCATCTACATGGATTGGATGGAGGCTGATGTGATCCTTCGTCTGGTTCCTAAGTACACGCTGGTGAATTTGGGTGAGCTCGTCAACCACGAACTCTATCACCTGGATCATACGCGAGTTAGTCCGTGGGAGCCCGTCAGGGCGGGCAGGAATCGGAAAACGAACCCGGCCCGAACAGTCGAGCATCGGCCACAGGGACCGACAAATCCAAATGGCGCGGATTGGGGGCTGACCAGGTACGAGCTCGAGAACACGGCCTACCCGGCCGATCGGGCAGATGCCCAAGTGATTGAGGCACGCTGGCCGCCGGTCGAGTGGGCAGCCTTCGTGGGGCTGCTGACGCTAGGCTATGTGCAAATGGCTTGGGACCTGCTCTATTTTCTCGCCCGACGAGTTCTCCGGGTGCTCCGGCGGCTGGCGGGCACCTAGGAGTACCGCTTGGACGCACGCCCTGTCGCAGCGCCGCGTTCCAGACGACGCGGTGCCGCGTCCGACAAGGCGGCGACCGAAACGGACCGCGGCGTCGAAGGCCGCCTCATGTGCCAACGTGGCATAGGTCCCGGGCCTTGCCGCGGTGCAAGCTCAGCAGCGCGCGCTGTCGGTCTACCCGGGAAAATTCGATGCCTTGACCCGCCGCCTCTCGCGCGTGGGCTTCCTGGCTCCATACCACTCCTTCGATCCCTGCCAGACCAATTCATCGACCGCACGTGGGCCGTCCGTAGACTTGACGGGTTTCCGAGCTGCCTGGATGCGACAAGGCCGCGGCACCAGAATCGCTCGCTCGCCTCTCGTGGTTAGCACGTGAGCAGCCGGAATTCGCCGAGCTCAAGACAAGCCCCTGCGCGCTTTCGACCAAGGCGTTGTTGCACCGGATGTGCAGGTCAGGCTGCAGCCGGCTCTGGATCGCAACTACGCCCTTCAGACCATCCCTGAGGCCAACTGCAAGGACGGGGGCATCACCCACCCGGTGATCGCGTCCGGTTTTTCGTTATCAGGCGCCTGCCCCACCGCCTTTTGGACGGCAAAACGAGGCCGGATGATATAATCCTGCGGCGTTCGGCCGCAGCAAGGATGAAGATGACAGTTTCTGAGACCGTCTTGCAGGAATTGGAAAGGCTCACGGGCACCAGCGAGGTGCGCCGAGATCTTGACATCGATCTATTTGGCCAGAAGCTACTCAATTCGCTCGGCGCCGTTGAATTGACGGTCGCACTTGCCGAGGACTTCGGACTTGACCTTTCCCCGAGCGACATTGACCGGCAATTGTGGTCGACGCCCCGCAAGATCATTGAGTATTTCACGGAAAGATCAGCGCACGAATGAAGCAGACCCCGCATGTAGTCGCGGCCGCCGCCGCCATGCTGCTGTCGTTCGCCGCGGCAGTTGCCTTCAATATCTATGCGCAACGCACGGAACAGAAGTACGTCCACGCCGTAGCCGCACAGGATCACTCCGAACTTAGTGGAGGAAGTGCCATCGAACGCGTGGCCCTAAGGCAGCCCGATCTTTTGCTCATCTTTGGCGCCTCTGAATTGGTCCTACTGGACACGAAGTACGACGCCACCAGGCTCTTCAGCACCTACCCCACCGGCTTCATGGTTTTCAATGCCGCCACCAAGGGCGGATCTTCGCTAAACATCGCACAGGATCTGGCCGCGCTTGGACCCGAGCTCCGCGGCAAGAGGGTGATATTGGCAATTGGACCCGGCATCATGGCGACCGCGGCCTTTGGCGATGTAGGCCACCAAAACTACGATCTCAACTTCTCTGAACTCCATGCCTTGGAAATGACGTACAGCCCCTATGTCACAGGCAGCACCAAGCGGATTGCAGCTGTCCGCATGCTGGCCTTCCCGGAAACGCTGGCGGACAAGCCATTCCTGTCCTTCACCCTCCGCAATATGGTCGAGGATTCGTTTGCCAGCAGAATCCAGTACGTGGCGGGCTGGCCGCTTGCGCAGCTGCAACTAGCCATCATGCGCCTTCAGGACCACTATGCGACGGTGACCTTCATTCACCACCTTTCGAAAAAGCAGCTCAGAGTTGTTCGGCGGCCCGCACAGATCGATTGGCAGGCGCTCGTCCAAGTGGCGGAGCAGGAGCAGAATTCGAAATTCAGACAGCAACGCCTTCGGCGTGGACAACATGCAGTGGCCCAAGTGGAAGGAATGGTTCGTGGGGTCCTTTCCGCCTGGATCAAGAGACGCCGAGTTCATCTACGACGTCACCACCGCCAGGGAATGGGGAGATTTGAGGATTGCCTTGGGGGTCATGCGTGAACTCGGTGCCAGAGGGCTTGTGCTCAGCATGCCTATGAACGTCCCGTTGTGGGAAAAGATTGGAGCCTCGGAGAGTGCGCAGAACACCTACTACTCCAAACTCCACGCCGTGGTGGCGCCGTACAACGTGCCGGTTATCGATATGAAGGAGTACGGCACAATCGATTACTTCAGCATGGACCTCACCTCGCATGTGAGTCGCAAAGGATGGATCTATGTCGATCAGACGCTGGATCGCATATATCGCGAAAATCTCCCGTAGCCCCTGGGGCCGCGCGTTGCTGCTATTTGCATACTATGTCGCGATCATTGTCGGCTTGGTGCTGTTGTACGGGAAAGGCCAACCCGCGTCCACGAATTTCGTCTACCAGGGTTTCTAGCGCATGGATTTGATCGAGAGGATGGACCGCTGGGGCCAACGGTACCCCGAACGCGCCGCACACATTAGTGGCGGGCAAGTGCTGACGTATCGTGAATTGGCTGAAACGTCGGGCAGGTTGGCACACCACCTCGCGGCGACGCTGCCAGAACCCCGTTCACCGGTGGCCGTCCTGGGCCACAAGCAAAAGGAGATGCTCATCGCGTTTGTGGGCTGCATCAAGTCCGGGCACCCGTACGTTCCACTTGATGCCTCGCTTCCGCCCCGCAGGATCACGGCGATCCTGGAGGCCGCGCACGCAACCCTTCTGACGGTTGATCAGATCAACGGGATTCTCAACACTGCGCCGGTCCATGCTCCACCGAGCCTCGATATTCTCGGATTGGGAGACGTCTGGTACATCATCTTTACATCTGGCAGCACCGGAGATCCCAAAGGCGTAATGATCTCCCGCGGCTCCCTCGAGCACTTCGTAACTTGGATTCTGGAAGAGCAGAGTTTTCGAGAGGGTCATGAGATCTTCCTCAATCAGGCGCCGTTCTCATTTGATCTCTCGGTCATGGACTTGTACTCCAGCCTCGCCACGGCGGGCACGCTGTATAGTGTTACGCAAGCTGAAATCGGTGAGCCGCGACTCCTTTTTGACAGCCTGGGCAAGTCCGACATGTCGGTTTGGGTGTCCACGCCGTCGTTCGCGCGCTTCTGCCTGATGCAGCCCAATTTCGCCCAGGCAATGCTGCCCAGGGTCCGCAAATTCTGGTTTTGCGGCGAGACGCTCGCGCCAGAAATCGCGGCGGAACTGCTCCGGCGGTTTCCCGAGGCAGAGGTCTGGAACACCTATGGCCCTACGGAAGCCACGGTCGCGACCACTTCCATTAAGGTGACCCAGCCGGTGATTGCCGCCCACAGCCCACTGCCAGTGGGTCGCGTCATGCCTGGCACCCGGGTACTGATCCATGACGAGAACTCCATGCCTGTCTCGGGGAGCGAGCGAGGCCAGATCGTCATTGCGGGCCCCAACGTCAGCTTGGGCTACGTCAATCGGCCGGATCTATCGGCCCGCGCTTTCTTCGAACTGGATGGCGAGCGCGCCTATCGCACCGGCGACTGGGGGCACTTTGAGAATGACCTTCTTTTCTTCGAGGGCCGGATCGATTTCCAGATCAAGTTGCATGGCTATCGGATTGAGATAGGCGACATTGAGAGCAACTTGCGCGGGCTCAAGGATGTTCAGGACGCAGTGGTCATGCCTGCCATGCGAAATGGACAGGCAGAATATTTGGTGGCGTTCACAATCCTGAACGGCCCGCCCCCGGCTTCAGAATTCGGGATGGCACAGCAGTTGCGTCGTCAACTCGCCGAACATTTGCCTGAATATATGGTGCCGCGCAAGATCGTCTTTCTTGCCGAGTTCCCGGCGACCGCCAATGGTAAGGTCGATCGGAATCAGCTGGCACGGGTCATTGAGTGACGCCGTACACCGGCTTCCTCTATTTCGCGATCTCACTGTACGCGCTGATCCCTGCGCTGGTCATTGGCTTTGTCAAGAGATTCTGGAGACCCTGGCTGGTCATCGCCACCTCCTTCATGCTGGCCGTCCAGTATGTCGGCGCACAGACCGGGCAGGCTTCCGCATATACGGGCATCGCGGTGGTGGTCGGCTATGCCATCCTGCAGTGGCTGGTCGCGGCGGTGTTCCTCAGTGTTCGAAAACGCGGCCGAAGTCAAATAGCATTCTTGATCGCGATGCTGCTGGGCTTGCTGCCCTTGGTTGCCGCAAAGTGGGCATCTGCCGCCGATCTTGAATACCCGCTGATTTTTGTCGGCTTGTCGTACGTCACGTTCCGAGCCCTGGATGTCTTGATTGGTGTTAATGATGGCGTTATTACCGGAATCCAGCCGGTGCAATATCTCGCCTTCCTGCTCTTCTTCCCCACCGTCTCTTCCGGCCCCATCGATCGCTATCGCCGTTTTGCGGAGGACTGGGACCGCCAACGACCTGCCGACCAAGTCTGGCAGGATATCGACGGCGGAATCCATCGGATCTTCACGGGCTTCCTGTACAAGTTCATCGTGGCTGCACTGATTAAACAATACTGGCTTGATCCTGTCGCCCACCTGAGCGGGGTTCTGCCGATCTCCTCCTACATGTACGCGTACACATTCTATTTGTTCTTCGATTTTGCGGGCTACAGTGCCTTCGCCGTCGGGTTCAGCTATTTGCTGGGAATCCGCACCCCCGAGAACTTCAACCGCCCCTTTCTCTCCCGCGACATTCGCGATTTCTGGAATCGCTGGCACATAAGCCTGTCGTTCTGGTTCCGGGATCACATATACAATCGTTTCATTTTTGCCGCAATCAAGGGCAAATGGTTCAGGAGCAGCCAGACCGCCTCAACCGTTGGATATCTTCTCACAATGGGCCTCATGGGGATCTGGCACGGCACCAGTATCAACTACCTTGTCTATGGCCTGTACCATGGCGTTTTGCTGGCAGCCACGGCCGCACTGGATCGGCGTTACAAGGGCAACCGCCTGATCAACGACAATGGTGTGTTGTGGCGCGCCGCATCCATCCTGGGGACATTCCACCTGATCAGCTTCGGCCTCCTGATATTCTCAGGCAGGCTCTTTTGAACTTCCCCACGCCGTGGCCTCCGCCCGGCGTTGGCTGGCATCCTTAAGGACACCGCCCGTTGGAGGTTCGGCCGAATTCAGCTTTCAGCCGGCGTGACTTGCTCAACTTAGGACATTCTGCCTGGGACTGCTATAGGGAAACGCCTACTCAGTTACAATCGCACTCGTGCCCCTAATCCTGACACTCGGCAACCTTGCTTTGGTCTTGAGCACGGCGGTTTTCGTCCTCTCCGTGCTCAGACTCAGAAGCCGACCATCCTACCTGGTCGGCCTATACATCATTGCCTACGCCGACATTGTGCTGGCGCTCCAGATCGCCGGACTGACCAACAACCTGACCCGGCATGTCGTGTTCGGCGTGCAACTCGTCCTCACAGCGTTCGGCGCACTTCTGTGGCTGAGGCTCGGCCGGCCTTCGTTGCTGGGGCCTTTTGCCGGCTACCGCCTGGGCAAGTTCTCCCGCGATCGTTGGTCCGTGCTCGGATACGCCTCGGCTGGGCTGCTGGCGGCGGCCGTGACGTATGTGTATCTCGGCCGCATTGAGCTTATCCTGGCAGTCTTTCCAAGCAACTACGACGCCATGACCTACCACCTGTCGCGTGTCGGGTACTGGCTGCAATACCGGTCGTTCTACCCGTGGCCGACCCCCAATCCGCGGCAGACCACGTTCCCCATGAACTCCGAATTGGGCATGCTCTGGACGGTTCTGTGGTGGGGAACGGATCGGCTGACCGGCTTCGTACAATGGAGCGCGGTCCCGTTCAGCATGATCGGAATATATGGCATCACCCGCCAGCTCCGCTACTCCCGCTGGCAGAGTGCCATGACAGGACTGCTCTGGGCGACGCTTGCCCAGGTTCTGTATCAGTCATCCACTCCTCAGAACGATCTGGTCACGGCGGGCTTCTGGGTCGCGTGTATCTACTTCTTTTTCGCCGGCCTCCGCGACGAGCGCCCAGCCTCGTACGCTCTATCGGGCCTGGCGCTTGGTCTCGCTTTTGGGACGAAGGGCACGAGCTTCATGGTCCTGCCCGGGCTGGCCTTTGCCCTCCTGGTGGTGGCATGGATCTTCCACAAGCAAGCGGCCTTCTGGGCATCCATAGCCCGCTGGTCCGTCGCGTGTGTGCTAGGCGTCGGCCTGTTTGGCTCCTACGCCTACATCCAGAACATGCTCGCTTTTGGAGCCCCGTTCGGGCCCTCCACTGCACGGAGCGGATCCGCCCTCGTCGAGGCGGACGGCCAGGGCCCCACTTACGGGCAGCGCCTGCGCGACAACCTGGGAAGAGACATCTACCAGCTTGTTGATTTCTCTACATTGCCCTTTGATCTCAGCGCTCAGATCAACCCCACCAAAGCCGCGGTCTTCGGGAGTTTGTTTGGGTGGCTTGGCGTCCCCGTCGACAATCCTGACACGATTGCGCTGCCGCGTTTCGATCTGGATTACGTGAACCCGCTGGAGGAGAACGCCTCGTGGTTCGGGCCACTTGCCATCCTGCTGATGGCGGCGGCAATCCTTCAATCAATCCAGGCGATCCGCCACCGGGACGCCCAACGCCTAAGTCTGGTGGCGCTCGGACTGGGTTTTGTGATTGTGCAGAGCGCCATAGAGTCCTGGACGCCCTACAAGGGGCGCTACTATCTGATACCGGTCGCCTTGTCATTCCCGCTCCTTGCGGGATTCCTGGGAGGCCGCACTTTCTGGCGCCTCGCAGCGACAGCCTGCATCCTGTTGCTTGGGCTTGCAACCATTTACACGGTCACTCGCAACACGTCTTCTTTCAAACATATCAGCTGGCGAGACGCCTTCTCCGAAGGGCGCAAACTGCCCCTCTGGCCCAACGAGTTCCAGTACATCATGATCAAGACAAATGTGCCCCCGGAGGCCTCGATCGGCCTCACGGGCGGCTTGAATTTTCGGGACTACCCTTTGTTTGGCGAACGGTTCACGCACCGCCTCACTTTGGCATTGCCGGACGACGAGGCGCTCTTGCCCCGCAGCTCGCCGCAGGGTTTTGTGAAAGCCTTCCAACATTCCGACTATCTGCTCCTGAATACAAACAATCCATATTCCCTCACGGAGGCAGGCTTGGCCGGCTTTGATCTCCTCGGCGACGACGGCCTCAATTCTGTGTGGGTGCGCAAAGGCTTGCGTCCCCCTGACGAATGCGCGGGTAATCGCTGGCCATTCCGCGATTTCTATCGCGCCGCGGAGGATGCGGTGGTTTGCCCTCAGTTCCCGATCACGCCGCCGCACGCCGGGCCCGACAACGGGACGGTCTACATCGAAGGCGATCGGTACGTGCCGGTCATCAGTTCGCGGCCGGATGGCGTCCTGAAGTTCGACTTGCTGGCCAAGCGCACTACGCGCCTTCGGCTAACGATGCGACTTGACCCCCAGGGTTACACCGTCGAGCAGACACTGCAGTTGCGTATCTCACAACCGAATACCCCGGACCAGATCTACAGCACCAAGTTCAGTGGCAAGGGCCTGGTGACGCTTGAGATTCCCCTGCGAACAGGCCGCTACACGGCAGCCTTGGGCTTGGTCGATAGTCCGCTGGAGGTCAGCGTCATCAGCATCCAGGCAACGACCCGGTAAGTTGTCTGCTGCAAGGCGATAGAGCGGCAATTCCGCCCGCTCGATTAGCCCCCCCGAAGCGCCTCGACAGCCATGAAAACAAGATAAGTGCAAGCAGCGACAGTGGATAGTAGCTGGCGTTATCAAACAATCGGGCCGCCAGTCCACCCTCCTTGGACCTGTAAAGCTGCAGGCTGGGCCGCAGCAACAGATAGTAGCCCACCAGCACACTGGCGACCACGTAGAGCATTCCGAGGGGCGCCGGAGACATCAGCGGCAGCAGGCCGCTGGCGATCACGGTCAGCGTGAGCGCCGTGACGATGATGAGCCCCGCGGTTCTGTACCCAAACCTCAGCGGAATCGTCCTGGCCTGCACGCGCTGATCCTCGATGGTGTCGTTCCAATCGGACGGGATGTTCTGCCCGCCGATCTCCCAGAAGAATACCCAGCTGAAGAGCAAGAGCAGGAAATCGGGCGATGGCCTCGGATCAAGGACTAGTACCGCCGCGATCGGCCCGCTCGTCTTGACCAATCCTCCCAGGATCGTTCTCAGATACGTGACCTTCAGCAGAAGGCAGTACACGATCTCAAGAGCGGCGGCGGCGAAGAGCAGCACCACGATCGCAGGGTTGAGTAGCCACGAGCTGACAACGGCGAGCCCAAACCAGCTCCCTGCCCAAACCCATCCGCTCCGGACGCTTATGAGCCCCTGAGCGACGGGGTGCCGGTAGGGAGATGCCTCTACCCGGAAGCCTGGGTTGATCCCGCAGCCCGCGAACTTCTCACGGTCATATCTCGTGCCCACCAGGTCATTGAGCGCGTAGATCGCCGTGTACCCGGCGAAGCCCGCGACCAGAGCGAGCAAGATCGTCTGCCAGGGCGGAAAGCGGCCCACCCACAACAGCGCGGCAGAAGGCCGGCGCGGCCATATCAAGAAGGCCGTGCGATGTCCGGGATAAAACGAGGAAACGGCTCATCCGCTCGCTTCCGGTGCCGCCTCTACCTTTTTGATGAAGTGCATCAGGTATGTTGGATCTCGGTGCTCCGCAAGCCTGAATTTCCTTGTCAGCAGGTTGTAGACCACGCTGACTGAGTCTGCGTACTCCATGCCGGATTTCCGCCCCCAGGTCTTCAATTCGGCCGGACGAATCAGGCCTCCGTAGTGATGCGTGCCGATTGGCAGCAGCCGCAGCACATATTCCGCTCCGAAGAGTACAAATGCCAGCGCTTTGACGGTCCGGTCGATCGTCGCATAGAAAGCGTGTCCGCCCGGCTTCAGCAGCCTTGCAGATGCCGCCACAAGATCGTCCGGTCGCGGAACGTGCTCCAGCACCTCCAGGCAGGTCAGGACGTCAAATGCGCCCGGTTCCTGCTCTGAAAGCTGTTCTGCGCTGATGTAGCGATAGTCGATCTCCAGTCCACTCGCCTTGGCGTGCCTTCGTGCGAGCCCCAGCAAATCCTGCGACAAGTCAACACCCGTCACCTTGGCGCCAAGTCGCGTCAGCGACTCGGCCAGGACGCCGCCGCCGCAGCCGATGTCGACAACCCTTCGTTCGCGCAGCTCGCAACTGCGGGCAATCCAGTCCGTGCGCAGAGGGTTCACGTCGTGAAGCGTGTGCATGGGCCCTTTCGGGTCCCACCAGTATGCTGCCAGCGCACTGAATTTGTCTGTTTCGCGCAGGTCTACGTTCGCCGAAGACGGCATCATTCTCCTCCCGATCGCCAACTCCGTCCGCTGGTTTCGCCTTCCGTGAGCTTCACCGCGCGCAGCTCCCCGCGGTCGCACCATTTATCACTATTCTAAATTGGCGAATGATTCGGGTCAAGGATGGCCATCCAAAGGCGGCCCGCCTTGGTCGAAACTCTGGACTTGGCGGCCGTCAAGGCGCTTGGTTGATCGGCAACCATCCGGCCGCTATGGCGTGGTCAGCGAATCGACCGCGCAACGGAACCCCACAACGGCCAGCGCGCGTGCGGGGTGGGCAATGTCTCGATGGAATGTCTGAGCATCCTGAATGGCATGGTTCCACGAACCGCCTCGCACGACCCTGTACTTTTCTCCGAAAAGGTCGCTGCGAAAGGTGCTTGCTGGATAGGCCTCATACCAGTCCGCGGTCCACTCCCAAACGTTGCCGGCCATGTCTAGAGCGCCGTAAGGACTCGCGCCGGTGGGAAAACTGCCCACCTCCGAAGTCCCGTCAAAGCGCAAGCCCGCGTTCAAACGATCTGGCGAGGCTTCGTTTCCCCATGGGTAGGCACGTCCGTCGGTGCCGCGGGCGGCCTTTTCCCACTCGGCCTCGGTTGGTAACCGCTCGTCCAGCCAATGGCAGTACGCATCGGCGTCGTACCACGTAACAAAGACTACTGGATCATGGGCAGCGTCCGCGTCTGCAATAAAGCGCAGGTCTTGCGGCTCGTGACAGCGGCCGGCTGCCACGCATGCGCTGTAATCGGCATTCGTGACTTCGTATCGCTGCATCCAAAAGGTCGGCAACGTCATGACGTGGAGGGGACTTTCATCTCCGGCTGGGGCTAGGTCCGCACCCATCATGAATGCCCCGGCCGGCACCTCGACCATCTCCGTTGTCGCCTGACTGGCTGTCCCGGATGGCTGACATGCGACCATGAACGAGGCCGCCAGAAGGCTTAGTGATAGGCGTCTCCAACCAGAACGACCCGCGAAAGAGCGAGGCGCTTCGCGAGCCGGCCGAAAAAACGAGCGCGGCTTGTGTCGACAAGCCGCGCTCCGGGCCGTGCCGCGGTCTATCACCCTCCCAGGTAAGCCTTCTTCACTTTGGGATCTTCGGAGAGCTTGGACGACTCCCCTTCAAGCACCATGTTGCCGTTTTCGAGCACATAGCCTCGCCCCGCGAATTTCAGCGCCAAACGCGCATTCTGCTCGACCAGGAGAATCGTGGTGCCCTCGTCGTTGATCTCTTTCAGGGATTTGAACATGCTCATCATCAGGTTGGGAGCCAGGCCCATGGAAGGTTCGTCAAGCAGCATCAACTTACGCCCGCTCATCAGGGCGCGCCCAACCGCCAACATTTGCTGCTCCCCGCCGCTCAAAGTGGCGGCCTTCTGCCACTTGCGTTCCTTCAGGCGCGGAAACAGCGCGTACACGCGGTCGAGATCCTTCCCGATCTGCCCGCCATCCTTGCGGGCGAAGGTTGCCAGCTTCAGGTTCTCTGCGACGGTGAGATTTCCGAACAGCCGCCGCCCTTCGGGGACCTGCGAGATCCCCAGGTCACTCACGACCCGATCCGCCTTGTATCCGAGCAAATCCTTGCCCATGAAGGACATCTTGCTGCCCGAATCGGCGTTGACAAGGCGCGAAATGGCGCGCAGCGTGGTACTTTTGCCGGCGCCATTGGCCCCGATGATGCAAACGATCTCTCCCTGATCGACATTGAAACTGATCCCGTGCAGGGCCTTGATGGCGCCGTATGACACCTTGAGGTTTTCTACGTTGAGCAGCATCAGGTCTCCACTTCCTTCCCCAGATACGCGTCGATCACGCGGGGATTGTTGCGGATTTCCTCGGGAGTTCCCTCCGCAATGACCGCCCCGAAGTCCAGGGTCTGGATGTAATCGCACAGGTCCGTGATGAACTTCATGCGGTGCTCGATCAGGAAGATCGCCAGGTTGAACTCCTTCTTGATGGCCCGGACGATTTGGACCATCTCTGCCAGCTCCTCGGGATTCATGCCTGCCGTTGGCTCATCCAGCAGCAGAAGCTTCGGCTGGAGCGCCATCGCCCGCGCTATCTCAACGCGTCTCTGGACGCCGTAAGGCAGGCCTGTGATCCCCTGGTCCGCAAAACGCTTGATACCCATGAGTTCCAGCAACGCGTAAGCCTTCTCCTTGAACTCCTTTTCCTGTCGATACCGGTTGGGCGTCCCGAGGAATGCTCCAATCAGCCCATAGCTGATCTTCGCATATTGAGACATTTTTACGTGCTCCAGAACAGTCATGTGCCTCCACAGCCTCATGTTCTGGAACGTGCGTCCGATGCCGAGCGCCGCGATCTCGTGCGGCGGCACTCCCACGATGCTCTTGCCCTGGAAAAGGATGTCCCCAGAAGTGGGTTTGTAGATCCCCGTCAGCATATTGAAGATGGTTGTCTTTCCCGCCCCGTTCGGGCCGATGAGCCCGCGCACCTCACCGGGCTCGATCGCCAGCCGGAAATCGGATACGGCTTTGAGGCCTCCGAAATACAGGGTGATGCCATCAGTCTGCAGCAGCGGCATGTTTCACCTCTCCGGTCGAATTCGACTTGGGCTGGATGAGGTCCAACGGATTGAACTCCTTGAAGGCGATCAAACCGGTGGGACGGAAAATCATCACCAGGATCAAGAGCACCGGGATCACGATCCATTTGAGGACCTCGAGTGGGCGCAGTGCCTCCATCAGTACGTTGAGGCCCACAGCTCCTGCAATGGATCCCACCACCGAGTTCAAACCGCCCAGGTAGACCTCTGCCAGGACTTCGGCCAGCTTCTGGATGCCGAACGAACTGGGATTGATGTATTGCACAACGTGCGCCAGCAAGCCGCCAGCCAGCCCTGCCCAGAAGGCCGAGAAGAGAAAAGCGGTCATTTTTGTGCGGCTGGTATCGACGGACATCGCGTTCGCGGCGATCTCATCGTCGCGCACCGCATTCAGGGCCTTCCCCAATGTCGATCGAACGAAGTTGTTTATGATCCAGACGCTAAGCACCGTCCAGAAGAACACGACGGGCAGGGAGGCGACGTTGGGCATTCCCATGAAGCCGCGCGCGCCCCGGAACACCTCGAGATTCTCAATCAGGCTCTTGACCACGAAGGTAAAAGCCAGCGAGATGATCGCCAGGTAGTCGCCACGCGTTCGGAAGGAGGGAACAGCGACAAGCACAGCGCCCAAGGCGGCCAGCAGACCACCGAAGATCAGCGCCAGCGGGAAAACAAACGGCGCGAGTGCCGCACTATTCGGCAGCAATGTCACGCCGAGGATATTGTTCGGTGTGAAGAGCAGCACCGTCACCACCGAAGCACCATACGCTCCCAACGCCATGAAACCTGGATGCGAGCACGAAAACTCGCCCATGTAGCCGTTCACCACATTGAGGCTGAGAGTCACGATGATGGCGATCATGATCAGCTTCGCAAGCAGGACTCGGTAATCCCCGACCGAGGCCCATAACTGCACATCCACGTAAAACAATGCCAGATGTGCCAATTGTGAGAGCACGGGCGCGCCCAGCATCCATGCGCTGAGCCTGTTGGTCCACTTGGCCGTCAGGAGCGCCAGTCCGGCGACCGGCACCACATAGATCAAGACCACGTACAGCAGCGCATTGGGGATCAGGAGCGGCGTGGCGAAGATTACCGTCACGCCAAAGATCGGCGGGATGCTCGAAAGGCCCACGCCGAGCGCCAGACGATACCCCACCGCGTGCTCGATCAGTGCCGAAAGCAACATACCGAATAGCCAGCCCAGGGTCGGCACTTGACCGAAGGCGGAGCCGAGCCGGCCAAACCATGATCTCTTGTTCTGCGATTGCATGGCCATTCCTTCTCTCCATTCCTGCGTGTCTCGGTCACAGCCTCAACTGGGCGCTGTACGGCTCCCCGAAGAATCCGTTGGGGCGGAAGGTCAGAATGATCATGATGATGGAAAAAGCGATTAGGTCCCGAACCGTGGACGGGAAGATCGCGGCCACGAAAATCTCTATGAATCCCATTAAGAAGCCCGCCAGTGCGGCGCCCGGGATCGAACCCCGGCCGCCAAGGATCGCCGCCACGAAGGCTTTCCAGCCGACGATAACCCCCATGTACGGATCAAGCACCGGATAGGCGATGCCGTAAAAAATGCCCGCAGCGGCCGCCAGCGCAGAACCGATCGCAAAAGTCATGGCGGCGATGGTGTCAATGGAGACCCCCATCAGCGGGACCACTGCAAAATCGAATGCCATGGCCCGCATTGCCATGCCGTACTTGGTGCGCCGGATGAAGAAATTCAACCCGATCATCAAGAGGATGGACAGGGCCACGATCATGATGCGGGTGTTGGTGATGTTCACGCCGGCAACAACGAATGTGCTCGTCTGGATCAGCTCCGGAAAACTCTTTCGGCCGGCGCCTAGCAGCGCCAGGTTGCCCGTCTCCAGGATGATCCCGATCATCAGACCCGTCACGGCGGCGGAAGCCCGCGGCGCATTGCGGAGCGGCCGATAGCCGACCCGCTCCACCAGGATCCCTACCAGGGAAGTCGCAATCATCGCCAGCAGGATGACGAGTGCCAGCAGCGCCCACCCCGGTAGAGGCAGGACTCCGCTGCCCGCCAGTGCCAGAGTCCGGTCGAAATGAAGAAGCCGATGTACGCACCGGTCATGAAGATATCGCCATGGGCGAAGTTGAACAGCATCAGCACGCCGTACACCATCGAATAGCCCAGGGCGATCAGCGCATAGAAACTGCCAAACTGCAGAGCACTGACCGTGTTTTGCAGGAAGGTCTCCACGCAGTGCCTCCTCTCTTGTGGAGCAGACTGAGGGTTTCCCTTCAGTCTGCTCCACGTCCTTGCACAGCTACATCATCCGAGGAACAGTGCAGATCCTCGAGGGGAGAGGCCCAACTAAGGGCAAACCTGCTTGTAGAACGTGAATTCGCCGCTGTCGCTGATCTTGACGATCACCGCGCACTTCGACGGATCGCCGCTGCCCGGCGTGAAGGTCATGTTTCCCGTGATCCCCTTGAAGTCCTTGACCTGCGCCAGCGCATCCCGCACGCACGTGCGATCGGTCTTGACGTCGCCAGTGATCTTGCCGCAGTTCTGAATGGCTGTCTGAGCCAGCCCGAAGGCGTCCCAGGTCAGTGCTCCGACATCATCCGGCACGTAGCCATACTTGGCGTTGTAGCGGTCGATGAAGTCCTTCGTGGCGCCCGTGGCGCCTGCCGCCGCGTAGTGCGTGCTGAAGAACAGGCCGTTGCAGTCGGCGCCGCACAGGTTCATCAATTCCGCGGATCCCCAGCTGTCGCTGCCCACAATCGGCGCCGTGAAACCGAGTTGATGAGCTTGCTTGACGATCAGCGGCACCTCGTCGTAGTACTGCGGTGTGAATAGGAATTCGGCGCCAGAATCCTTGATCTTGGTGAGCTGCGCGCTGAAGTCCTTGTCCTTGGTCGTGAAGGACTTGTAGGCCACGACCGATCCGGCTCCGTTTGTCTTCTCCCACGCCTGCTTGAAGTATTCAGCCAGGCCCTTGGGGTAATCGCTGGCAACATCGTACAGGACGGCCGCCTTCGTGAAGCCGAATTCCTCAGTTACGAAGTTGGCCACAACCGGTCCCTGGAAAGGATCGAGGAAGCAGGCGCGGAACACCCATGGACGATTGAGGGTGGTCGCCGGGTTGGTTGACCACGGGCTGATCATCGGGGTTTGGTCGTTGTTGGCGACCTCGCCGGCCGGGACCGCCTGCTTGGAAGACTGTGGACCGATGATCAACAGGACGTTATCCTGGGTGATTAGCTTGGTATTGGCGGCAACCGCAAATTCCGCCTTCGACTCGTTATCTTCCACGACAAGGTCGACCTTGTACTTCTGGCCGCCGACTTCCAATCCCCCGGCAGTGTTCACGTCATCAGCCCACATTTCGGCCGAGTACTTCGTGCCCTCGCCGACCTTGGGTATGTCGCCGGTCAATGGGGCATTTACGCCGATCTTTATGGTCGCTGGCCCCGCTGGTCCGCAGCCCGCCAGGATCAAACTGGCCAGAACTAGGGACACGATAACCACTGAAAAGTGTTTCATTAGGATCCTCCTCCGAAGGGTGCTCAAGTCGACAAACACGAGGGGAATAGTAACAACTTCACGCTCCTCTTTGCCTCCTTTCTCACCGATTGCCCCCTGATATGCGACAGTCTACATCCCTTGCACCCCGCAATCAAGTGACATTGCACCCGTCGCCGGTGCACTTAAGTACCGAGCGCCCCGTCCGGGGCTACGGAAGCAGCAATGCCGCTCACAAGGCCAGTTGCATGATTGTGTTGAGGTCTCGGTCTGTCAGATTCGACCGGATTTCCTCTCATGCTGCTCGAATTTCTTGCGCGCTCGATGATTTCCGGAAAGTCGGCCTGATGCACGCCGTAGCTCCCGAGAGGCGGGATTTCCAGCGACTCGCACAGGGCGCGAAGCCACATGATCCCGGCCTCCGGCGGAGCCTCCGGATCGGTCGTCAGCGTCCGGGCGACTTCAGTGTAGCGCTCCAGCATCCCCGCTTCGATGCCTGCCCTGCGCAATGCACGCAGGTTAACGTCCATCACGATCGGCAGAAGTCTGGCACAGACAGCCCCATGTGGCGCAGAGAACATACCGCCGATTGGGCCCGCAAAGCCGTGCACCGCACCCAGCTTGGCGTTTGCCAGCGCCATGCCACCCATCAGGCTGCCCACGCACATGTCTTCACGCGCTTGCACATCACTACCATCATTGTAGGCCGCCTTGAGCGATCGCACGATCCTCCGCATGCCTTCCCGGCACACTGCGTCTGTCATCGGGTTGGAAGCCCTGGACAGGAATGGCTCAACGACCTGCGTGAGCGCATCCAACCCCGACGTGGCTGTCTCTGCCGGCGGCAGGCTGTAGGTCAGCTCAGGATCAACGATGGCAAGGCGCGGCAGGAGGAATGGACTGCGCATGCTCACCTTGACTCGCCTGTCGCTGACAGCCAACACGGCATTGCGGGTGACTTCGGAGCCGCTGCCCGCTGTCGTCGGTACGGCAATGTACGGCGCCGCCGGCAGCGCGAGGACCTGCCCTTTCCCAACAACCTCCAGGTAATCGTAGATTGCTCCCGGGTTGCGTATCAACGCCGCAATCGCTTTGCCCGTATCGAGGACGCTGCCGCCCCCGATACCTACGACGACATCGCAATCGCCCTCTCGCGCCTGATTCACGCCCTCAAGGACGTCGCCGATCGTGGGCTCTCCACTGACATGAAACTCGCGCACGGCGAGTCCCTCTTTGCGCAGTTGCTCCAGCGATCCCCTTGCCCGAGCACCGGAGCCCCCGAGGACAACCAGCGCACTGCCGCCGAACGATTTGGCCGCGCCGCCCAGTTTCTTGACGGCGCCTGCCCCAAACACGATACGGTTGGCGGTGGCGAATTCGAATTGCATGGCCTAGCCCCACGCAGAATTGGGCGGGTACACATTTTCGCACACAGTCCGCGTACGTGGTTCCGCCAACAGCGGCTCCACCGCCTCACGCCAGCGGTTGTAGTGCGCTGTCGCCTTGTGCGCCGTTACCGCCTCGGTTGTTCTGTACACCTCCACAAGCACGAACCTCGTCCGGTCCTCAGCCTCCTGCACGAAATCGAACCGGGCCACGCCGGGCTCTTCCAGGCTGTTTCGGGCGTTGTCGATTGTTATCCGCTTGAACTCCTCAAGTTGGTCGGGCTTGACATGGATGGAGACGTGGACAATATGCATGAAGTCCTCCTTTTCAATCACCTTGCTGAGGCCGCGATGATCGCAGAAAGCCGCGTCATGGATTCTCGAGCCCGCACGCGCCTGGTCTTGGACCCAGTATATCGCTGACGCCGGCCCTGACCGCTTCGGCGGCTCGGCTTCCAGCTCTCGCGCGGCGTCCTGGCACCCACTGACAATCCGGTGCGCACGGTCGTTTGTGCCGCCGATCCGCCGCAAACCGTGAAATTTTCCGATGGTCGAGCCCTTGGGGGCGCGTTTCACCCTCTCACCGGGCCGCGCGCTGCCAACTGCAACAGAACTGCAACCGCCGGGGAACGGCGACGCGGCAGAAAAGAGGTAATATCCTAAGCGACGGCTCCGGGGCGCCATCCAATGCCGGAAATCGCTCCAGCCGGAACCCGAATCGCTCATGCAGCATTGCATGCTTGAACTCGTACGACGGAGGTGGCCATGAATCCCAAGAGGCTCTTTCAAGTGGTTGTCATCGCGACTATGCTGGTGACATCCTTCGCAGTAACTGGCACGGCGCTTGCGGGCCCAATCTGCCCGGCCGCATACTCGGTTCAGTCCGGCGACACTTTGCAGAGCATCGCGGACCTGTGTGGCACAACGGTGAATGATATCCTCGCCGCGAACCCCGGCCTTGGATCAACCCCCGCGGTCGGCCAGGTCATTGCGATACCCAATGGGACGGCGGCCGCCGTCGCTCCAGCCGCCCCTCAAGCCTACGCCGTTGCGCCCGGCTACGGGGCGGGGCCGGCCTACTACCCGCAACAGGCAGGCGGCGGCACGTATGTTGTTCAGTGGGGTGATACGCTTGGCGAAATCGCTGCCCGCAATGGCGTTCCACTCAATACGCTTTTGGCTGCCAATCCCCAGATTTGGAACCCCAGCCTGGTATTCCCTGGCCAGGTAATCAATCTGCCGGGCGCCTACAACTACGCTCCGGCGAACTACCCTCAGAACAACTATTATCCTCCGGCCAACTACCCTCAGAACAATTACTATCCCCCGGCCAACAACTACTATCCGCCGGCCTATAACCCTTCCAGCGCGTGCCCGCCCACCTGCCCTCCCTCCACGAACTGGGGACCCCAGAGTCCGGTTTCTCCTTTTAGGCGGCTCAAGGTCACCTACAACCATGGCTTGGTTGTCCGGTCTGGCCCCGGCCGGTATTACACCGAACTCGCCGGGCCCTATGTATCGGCCGTCCAGGGCTCGATCTGGTCATACCGGAAAAACTCTGAGACGGTGGATCGCGAAGGCTTCACTTGGGTGGAAGTGGCGCTCAGCCACGTGGTGAACGGATACTCCACGGGTTGGCTGGTTGTCAAGGATGGACTCGGTAACTACTACACCAATCCAAACATTGACCCCTAGCATTCGACAGGACAATTCCCGAGCTCAAAGGAGAGCCCTCCTCACGGAGAGCTCTCCTTTTTTGGACGGGTTGCGCTGGACCAGTTACAATGGGCGCTGTGAATACTTCGCCTGGCTTGCAACGCGAGCAGGCGAGTTAGCGGAGGTGATCGCTGTATGAGTACTCCGGCCCCCAGGCCCACTGATTTCATCCGGGAAGCCGTCGCAGAAGACCTGCGCACCGCGCGCTTCAAGTACGTTCGCACGCGCCTTCCCCCCGAGCCCAATGGCTACTTGCACATCGGTCATGTCAAGGCTTTCATGATTGACTACCTCGTCGCCAAAGAAAACGACGGCGAGCTGATCCTTCGCTTTGACGACACCAACCCCGCCAAAGAGGAAACCGAGTACGTCGAGGCCATCCAGGACGACGCGCGCTGGCTCGGCATCCGGTGGGTCAAAGTCACGTACGCCTCTGATTACTTTGATCTGCTCTACGATTGGGCGGTCAGGCTCATACGCAAAGGGCTGGCCTACGTCGACGACCAGAGCGCCGAGCAGATCAGCGCCACCCGCGGAACGCTGACCGAACCGGGCACGAACTCACCGTTTCGTGAGCGAAGCATGGACGAGAATCTCGACCTGCTGGAGCGCATGAAGAACGGTGAATTCCCGGACGGCGCCCGCGTCTTGCGCGCCCGGATCGACATGGCCCATCCCAATATCAATCTCCGCGACCCGGTCATGTATCGCATCATCCACGAGCCGCCCCACCATCGCACCGGATCGAAATGGAAGATCTATCCGATGTACGATTGGTCCCACGGGCAGAACGACTCGATGGAGCGCATCACGCATTCGCTCTGCTCGCTTGAGTACGAGAACCATCGCCCATTATATGAATGGTTTCTCGATCAACTTGAGGTCTTCAAGCCGCGTCAGATCGAATTCTCGCGCTTGAATATGACCTACACCGTCATGAGCAAGCGCAAACTGCGCCGGCTCGTTGAGGAGGGTCACGTCACCGGCTGGGACGACCCTCGCATGCCCACCCTGCGCGGCATGCGTCGGCGTGGCTACACCGCCGAGGCCGTCCTCGATTTCATTGCCCGCGTCGGAGTCGCCAAGAACGACAGCGTTGTGGAGGTCGCCCTGCTGGAAGCGTGCGTCCGCGAAGACCTCAACCGGCGCCTCCTGCGCCGCATGGCCGTTCTAAGGCCTCTGAAGCTCATCATTGACAACTTCCCTGAGGACCGCGTCGAGCAGGTCGCCGCCCTGAATAATCCCGAAGATCCGCAGGCCGGCACACGCCAGATTCCCTTCTCGAAGGTGCTCTACATCGAGCGGGACGATTTCCGCGAGCAGCCCCCGCCGAAATTTCATCGCCTCTATCCTGGTAACGAGATCCGGCTTCGATACGCCGCCTTGATCAAGTGCACACATGCAGTCAAAGATACAAACGGCGAGGTCGTCGAAGTACATGCCACCTATGATCCCGAGACCATAGGTGGCAACGCGCCCGATGGCCGCAAGGTCAAGTCCACCATCCATTGGGTTTCGGCCGCGCACGCCAAGCCGGCGGAGATCCGGCTCTACGATCGCCTCTTCACGAAGGAAAACCCTGAGGAGGGCGAAGCGGGTTTCCTCGCCTGTCTAAACCCCGACTCACTGACTGTCTTGTCGGGCTTTGTGGAACCGCAGCTGGCTGACGCGGCGCCCGGCGAGGGCTTCCAGTTCGAACGCCACGGCTACTTCGTTGTTGATCGCGAACTCGACCTCGGAAAAACCGGTTTTCAATCTCACGGTGAACCTGCGCGACACCTGGGCCAAAATCGAAAAGAAGGCAGGCTAGGGGCAACAACGCCCCCTGAAGTTGGCGCAAACGGGAATCCGGCGCCCGGCGGACTCGCCCTCGCCCGCCTGCATTCTCACATCCCGCGGGTCACGGCCCCGGATCTCAGGCCGCCTGTGATCTGGACGACAACTGAGAAGGTTCCCGCTTCCTTCCGAAGTAACCCAGGAGACTCGCGGTACCGCCCGAGTTGGCCTGCACCACGGCGACCCATGACTGCACCAGGTTGGCGCCCCCCGCATAGATGAGGTAGCGCGGTGACCATTGGGGATGAAATTTGACCTTGAACTCATGAAGGCCCTTGAAGTTGTAGAACTGGTTGACGTGTTCGTAGATCCAGTGCATCACGCGCTCGATGGTCGGATCCTCCGGCTTTTCACCCAGTCCGGCTAGGGAGCTCAGGCCCAGGTTGAAGCTTTCGTAACCCTGGGCACGCGCCCATTCGAATAGCGAGACGAACAGAAACTCCATGGTTCCGTTTTCCATCTCGCTCCTGCGGCGCATGAGGTCAACGCTGATCTCGTTCAATTGGTATTCCGGGACGAAGTTGACGAACGCCCTGATCCGGTCATCGGGCCCGTAAACGGCTCCGATCGGCGAACTGCGAATGTACGCGTCGTCGAACCAGCCGAGCGAGAATCTCTTCTCGGAGCCGTGCATCATGGTCAGCCACTCATCGCTTATGGAGCGAAGCTCCTCGAGCAGCGCGTCCGGGATCGGCGGTTGGTGCACATCGAAGCGATAGCCGGCGTTCGTCAACTTGTTAACTGGTGACCGCAGGGGCTTGCCTTCCTTGCCCTCCAGCGTGAAAGTCCTTAGGTTGACGACGCCCTCCTCACCTACGCTGATGGCGTCCAAGCCGGCTTTCTTGTACAGTTGAAGCGTCTCCGGACGCGTCTGGTAGAAGACCGGCAACCAGTCGTTGTGTTGGCAAAGGCTGGCAAAACCCTTGATCGATGGCAGCACGTCATCGTCGGGTCCGATCGGGTCGCCCAGCGTCACGGCGGTGCGCCCGATCTGCACATACGCAATTACCGAGCCGCCCGCCGTGAAGTAATAGCGCTTGTCGTCAAAGAGCGCATAACGCGCAATCGACGAGCGCCCATGCTTCACGACGATCTCCGCTGCGCGCGCACGCTCCTCCGCCGTGGCCGCCTCGCGGAAGAAGACGGGCCGCAGCAGCATCAGGCCTGCATAACCAAATGTCACGGCGCCCACTGTATAGATGGAGTTGGCAAAGAAGCGGCCAAAGCGTGTGAGCGGCATCAGACCCGGATCATAGAATTGGGTGAACATGACCAAGTTTGGTTCAACGCGGACCAGAAACCGAAGTGCACGCTGTAGTGTCGGTCGAGCAGTAAGAATCCGCTGACTCCGTAGACCATCGTGAACAGGCCCGCCGCGGCCAGTGCTCGCGCGCCCTGCCACACGGACGGCCGGTCCGACCTGGCGTGGAAGTGAGCGCGCATCAGCCAGAGCATCACCATCAGCGCCATAGCCAGCGTGGCTTCTTCGTAGTCCAGTCCCTTGACGAGGTGACTCACCGCCGAAATACCGAGCACCACGAGAGCGAGCAGCCACGCTACACGCTTTCGCCGCGCCAGGTTTGCCGCCAACATGAGCAAGGCGAATCCGGAAAGCGCCGCCGTAAGGTGGCCCCCGCGTTGTACCTCGAGCGGCGAATACTGCTCCAGCTTCGCTAGGCGCTGGGAAAGCGACGGCGTCACCGCCGACAGCACGTTGATCACGCCCATCAAGGCGACCAGGACGGCCGCAATGCGCACTCCCCACGTCTCGGTGAGCAAAGCTTCTGCTGGTGCCGACCACACGCAGGCGTTGAATAGCCAGAAAGCCCAGCAGCATCGGAATCCAGAACGTCAGCCCGCGGAATGCGATCGCCACGGTTGCCGCCACGGCGCCAGGCACGCCCAGCGACGTGAACGTGAGCGCCATGAACCCCTCCACCACACCGATCCCCTGCGGCGTAATGGATACGATCCAGAAAAGAATACCGACGGCGTATCCGGCCACAACGGTGCCCAGACCGACATGCCGGTGAAATGCCAGGAATAAGCAGTACAGGCTGGCAAGGTTAACTAAGTGCGCCATCAAAGCAATGGCCACGGTCCGGATCAAGCCAAACGGTTGGCTTGCCACGGCTGCAGCAGCCCGCCCAAACTCCTCAGGATCGTTCTGCGCCCAATCGTCTGCCAGGGCCAGCGAGCGCTTCAGGCGGCCAAAGAGCCAGTTCGCCGTGCCGCGCGACCAGCTCAAAAGGCGATAGAGCCACTGCGGTCTCCATACGCCGATAAGCAGGATGCTGCTGAGACCCGCAATTAGCAGGAACAAAACTACCGCTGCGCCAATCTGGTACACCTTCAAGTCCCGCTCAAGGAGCAGGTACGCCATGCCCGGAATGAGCAGCACAGTCAAGGCGCTTATATCTGCCATCAATTGCAGCACGACCCCCGTTGCTACGCCCGCCGCAGACTTACCTCGCCGGGACAAGTCTTCGACAAATAGCGCGCCCCCACCGGCCCCACCCACCGGCACAACCAGATTAACAAATAGCGATCCGAGAGTTGGCGGGATCAGATCACGCGTCCGCGTACGGATGCCAACCGTTTGGAATGCAGCCTGGTAGGAACCCGCGAATACGACGAAGTACACGGTCTGCAACAGAATCGCGGCCAGCACCCACGTCCACTGCCCGCTCCATGAATGTGGCCTTGAGCTCCCGGAGTTCAGTGAAACGGGCTACCAGATATCCAGATGAACAGGATTGTCAATCCGCCCAGAAGCCAGCGCTTCCTCATGAAGCCTCCACGATGGGGACCCGACTCACCCTCCTAAACGCGTTATTGCCCACGGTACAGGTACCCAATTGCTTCAAGGGATGGTCGCATCCATACTACTCAAGGTCTCAGGCGCGAGGGCAATGCATGGTCGCCGTACATATACTCGAGGGAGCGGCGCTGAATTCTCGCCCGGCTGCATAGCTACGGCCATGAGGACGCCTGCTGAACGTTCGTGTTCCACTCCAGTTTTGCAGAGCTTCCAGGCCACAGGCCGCTGCTTGTTGCATCCTCACAACTATCTACCTTTGCACTGCCCTGTCGCTGAAGACCGTACGACCCAGGGCTTCATGAGGATACAGGATCGCGCATGCAAGGTCTTCAACGGACTGCACGCCGCGGATCGCCTCTCACAGGATGCGCGAGACACGCTCCGTGTCCGCCTCGTAGTCGACATTGAAAGTCCCCGTCGCCTGCATCCATTGCAGGGTTGGACTGGCAGTCGTGCGGATATCTCCGGTGGGGATCGTATTGAGTAGTCCTGCGATATCGCGCAGGTAGCCCTCATACAAGGCGATGCGTTCCACCGCCCCGGTGCGTTGCCCCATGTTGCTGATATCGCCAAAGTGGAATTGGTTCTCGGACAACATGATGGCTTCACGCAATATGCTTGACGACGGTCTTGCGCCCAGCGAGAAATCGAGCACCCGCGGTGTGGTGGCCAAAATGCCGTCACTCATGTTTCGTCCTTCAATTCCGGACTCTACTCTGGCGTCGGCGTGCAACCGCTGACGACAGCCAGCCCAGCGGAAAGGCAATCATATGAGCCAGGTCTGCTGAGAACTTGATCCTGGCGCTTTCCCCGGGCGTGGCTGGCACGAAAAGCGCAATGACAAAGGCCACTAGCCCGATGCCGCCAGTGACCCACTGCCACGGCCGCTGCAGCCGCGCGCTCGCCAATCCGAGGCACGCGAAATATCCCGCAGACGGACCCACGTCGCGGGCGACCTCCGTGGCGTGCAGCCCGATCTCGCGCAATTGGTGGGCCAGGGATGAGACGATTATCGAAAGCAGGATCAATGCCAGCACATGGACACCCCAGAACGTCGCCGCGGTTCGTTTCCAGCCGGTGATGTACTCCGCCAATCCAACGGCAACGGCCATCAGGAGCAAGGCCTGCCAGAACACTGTTCCGCCGGAGGTAACGACTGCCGAACTGAACAGACGCCCCAGACGCCAATACCACAGGTCATTGGCGGCAAAACCGGTCCGAGCGAGCCACTCCCGGGTGATTTCTTGAAAGTAGGTGTTCGTTATCAGCCCGGCAATGGCCAATGCAGCCAGCATCGTCAGCGTGAACGGCACGCGCCGCAGAACCCTACGGATTCTCGTCACGCGTGCGGGCCGATCAGTTTTTCGAGGTCTGCTTGCGTAACCGTCTCATGTTCCATGAGTGCCCCGACGAGCGCGTCGAGCGCTGGCCTTCTTTCCGTGAGACACTTGCGCGCATAGTCATACTGGTTTTTCAACAGTTGCTGTACTTGTTCATCAACCTTCGCCGCAGATGCCTCACTGGCGCCACGTCCCTGCGTGATTTCGTAGCCCAGGAAGGGTTGTTCTTCATCCGCGCTCACGGTCATCAGCCCAAAGTCCGTCATTGCCCAACGGGTCACCATTCGGCGAGCCAACCGGGTGGCCTCCTTCAGGTCGTTCTCGGCTCCGGTCGTGATCTCTCCGATGGCTAATTCCTCGGAGACGCGTCCTCCCATCATCACCGCCAGCCTCGCGAGCAGATAGGCGCGGCTGTAGTTGTACCGGTCCTCCCCCTGGATCTGCTCCGTAACGCCGAGAGCCAGGCCGTGCGGGATGATGGTCACCTTGTGCACGGCGTCGGCCTCCGGCGTCGACCAGGCAACAACGGCATGGCCCGCTTCGTGGTAGGCAATCACGCGCCGGTCCTTTTCGGTCATTACCAGCGCGCGGGCCTCGCCCAGGACAAGCTTATCCAGGGCCGTCTCGAAATCCACCATGTGGATGTCCGTGTGACCGAGTTCGCGCTGCCAGCAAGGCTCCTTCGTTGCAGAGATTGGCAAGATCGGCGCCGCTCATCCCTGCGGTCGCGCCCGCCAGCGTGTCAAGTCTCACGTCATCCGCCAGTCGCAGCTCGCGTGTGTGGATCTTAAGGATGCCCACCCGCCCCCTCCGGTCCGGCGGACCAACGATGACCTGTCGGTCGAAGCGTCCGGGCCGCAACAAAGCGGGGTCAAGGACATCCGGCCGGTTCGTTGCCGCCAGCAGGATCACCTCGTGGCGCTCGTCAAAGCCGTCCATTTCCACCAACAGCTGGTTCAACGTCTGTTCGCGTTCGTCGTTGACGTTGCCCACCCCCGCGCCGCGCCGCCGACCGACCGCGTCCAACTCATCAATAAAAACGATGGCCGGTGCAGCTTGTTTGGCCTGCTTGAAAAGGTCCCGCACGCGGCTGGCGCCCACACCGACGAACATCTCCACGAATTCGGAAGCGCTTAGATTGAAGAATGGCACCTTCGCTTCGCCTGCAACGGCACGTGCCAGGAGGGTCTTGCCCGTGCCGGGAGGTCCAACCAGAAGAACGCCACGTGGTATGCGCGCCCCGATGTCATGATACTTCTGCGGCTCGCGCAGGAAGTCGACGACCTCCTGCAGATCCTGTTTGGCCTCGTCGGCGCCGGCGACGTCCTCGAAGGTCACCTTGGGTTGGTCTGCTTGGACTGTGCGAGCCCGCGATTGCCCAAACGAGAAGAGGCCCTGCTGGGACTTCATGCCCTGCCTGCCAATCCAGACCATTACGGCAACCAGGAGCAGCAGCGGCAATCCATCGGTGAGAAGGGTTACGTACCAGGGCGTCGCTGTTTGGGCAGCTTGTATCTGGACTCCTTTTCGCTCTAACAACGGGATCAGCGTCGGGTCGCCGACGCTATCCGGAAAGATGGCAGAGAACTCCGCGTAGCTTTGGGGCGTGGGAACTGGGGTCGCAGCGGTCGGAGTCGCACCCACCGGACTCGGCGCCGCGGTTACCTGCGGCCACATCAGTGGTCTTGTGAAATTGCCCGTGATTTCATTTCCAGTGATCTTCACGCTGGCAATATTGCCCGCCTGCACCTGGTCAACGAATGTGCTGTAGGGTATCTGCACCTGCGCCGGCGGACTCTTGAAGTAGGTGGCAGCGTTCCAGATCATCAATCCCATCAAAACGATCCACCAATACAGCGGAATGTGCGGCTGGGGATGTTGGCTTTGTGGGTCAGGTCGTTTCTGACCGGGTGATTGCAGCGTCATGCTTGATCTCCGAATTAGTGCGTTCTTGAGCGGAAGGCTGCGTCATCCCCCAATGCCTGTCGATGCCTCGGAAGCGCCCTCGCGCGCGGCAGGGCGAAGCCACCTGCGGCATGAGTAGCGTGTCCACGACGGTGAGACTGATTGCAATGCTGCGACTCCCCATGTTCTGGACCGCGGGCCAGGGTCACGATTCTGCCAAATCTGGGCCGGGCTTTGTCCTCCTGAGATACGCACTCGCGGCCCAGCCCGCAGACGTCGGCAGCCAGAGCGACAGCCATCTGTACCCGAAGATAATCGCCGCGCCGTCCCCCTCTTGGATCCCCAGACTGGCATGAAGCGCTACCATGCTCGCCTCGGTCACGTCAACACCGCCTGGACACAGGAACGCGATCTTGCCCAGGATCAGAGGAGGCCATAGCCGGCAATAAGAACTTCAACGCCTACGGTGTGACCCGGCAGCGATGAACGGCAAGTGCAGCGTAAGCGTGTCGAATACGACGTTTGCCAGCGCGCCAGACTGATGAATAATCCAGTCGGTGCTGCCCACTCCTTGGACTGGAGCCGGTTCACACCGAGGCGCAACAGGCATCCCCCGAGCCTGCTCGGTGCTCAGGCGATCTCTTGAGGCGCGGATCTCATGCGCTATGGCATCTGCTGTTTTCGACGAGTAGGGGGCGCCTGCCATGCCGTACTCCTCATGCGAAGTCCGGAGGATACATCATTATACAGTGGGCTTCCGTCCTGCGCGCCGAAGGCGCGCCCAGGATCGCCATGGACTGCGTCTGGAGCGCGTCATGCATCGTGGCACAGCGTGCATCCATCGGGGGTCGAAGACCCGTGGCGTCCTTCCAGGTCGGAATATAATGGAATAAGCAGACCGCAATTCAACAATTTAGAGATAAGGAGTTTCTCATGCCCCAGGGTAAGAACGCCACGAAGAAGGCCGCGAACAAGAAGTCATCGCAGGGTCTTACCGCCGAGGAGAAGGCCGCCATGAAGGAGCTCCTCCGGGAGCGGAAGGCGGCCTCCAGCAAAGAGGAAGACGAAGCGGCGGTGCTCGCAAAGATCGCCGAAATGCAGGAACCCGACCGCTCAATGGCCAGGCGGCTTCACGCCATCATCAAAGCCAACGCGCCAGCCTTGACTGCGAAGACCTGGTACGGCATGCCCGCCTATGCCGCGGGACGGCAGGGTCATCTGCTTCTTCCAGGACGCCGCGAAGTTCAAAGCGAGGTACGCCACGCTCGGCTTCAATGATGGAGCCCACCTCGACGACGGCGCCATGTGGCCTACCTCCTATGCGTTGAAGAAGCTCACCCCCACCGAAGAGGCAAAGATCGTCGCCCTCGTCAAGAAAGCGGTCAGCTAGGGCCCGAGCCCGCCCCGGAATGACCTCGGAGGTCTTGCGACCTCCGAGGTCTACCCAGGTCTATCGGCCTAAGGGACGCCCCCAGTATGCACAGTGATATAGTCGATGAAATCCGTCCGAAGCCGACTTCATCTGCATAAGGTGCGTAAGTAGACCTGAGTTAGACACTCTTGGCGAACTAGGAGTGAAGAGAAGCGATGAACAGGAAGTGAAATGCAAATATGAGACAGCAATCAATGTTCTCACCTTGGCGTGTCGAACCTCAACAAATCGATGAAGTTTTATCGAGACGGCTTGGGTTTGCAAACGGACGGCATCATTGGCACAGAGTTGGAGGGCGACGAACATCCCGCGGGGGCGGTTGCTTTGTTCAACCTTGAGGGCAATCTCATACTCTCGCTTTACCCGCGGAGAATTGGCCAAGACTTAATGAGCCCGTAGGCAGACCCAGTTCAACGGAATTTTCTATCGGCCATGCCGTCGGTAGTAGGAAGGAAGTTGATGCGGTTATGGCATCAGGCCCGAGCCGCCGGTGGTATTGTGACGAAAGAAGCTCAGAATGCCTTTTGGGGCGGCTACTCGGGATACTTCAAAGACCCTGACGGCCATCTCTGGGAAATCATTTGGAATCCGGACATCAAAGTCTCAGATTAGAATTTGTCGCCCGTGAACACATAAGGAGCAAAACGTAAAGCCATGCGAAAACTGATTGTTACGACCATGATAACAATTGATGGCGTCATGCAGGCGCCTGGCGACTCCAAGGAAGATACTGCGGAGGGCTTTAAGTTTGGTGGCTGGCCGGGGCCCTATAATGACTCCTTTACGGAAAAGCAATTTGCCAAGGACATGTCGGGGAAATTTGACCTTCTGCTTGGCAGAAAGACCTACAAGATCTTTGCAGGCTACTGGCCGCAGCATGCCGACGCTTGGCCACATGTCAATGAAGTAACGAAGTACGTCGTATCGCGCAAGTCGTCACTCAAGCTTGATTGGCAGAATTCGATCCTTCTTGATGGGGACGTCGTCAAAGAGGTCAAACAGCTTAAGAAAGAGAAAGGTCGTGATCTGGAGGTTTGGGGAAGCAGCAACTTAATCCAGACGCTCTTGAAACACGATCTTGGTAGACCAATTGTGGCTGAAGGTCTACCCCATAACGCTTGGCTCGGGCAAGCATTTGTTTGCCAAGGGTGTGATTCCGGCAGCCTTCAAATTAACAGCTTGCAAAGTTTCACCAAAGGGCGTTATCTTTGCCCAATATAAGCGGGCCGGAAAACTAAAGCACAAGTGATATGGAAAACAACTTGCTGCTCAAGTATGACGTCCGACATCCTCTCCACAGTCCCTGACGCTTTAGTAATTGCGACAAGTGGATCTCTTGGGTAATGCCTGACATATGCCCAGGCATGCTCGAAGAGCCGCGCCAAGCCCGGCCGCAGGCCCTCGTAGAGGGCAGGGACCAGCCCAATCCCGCCGACCTCGGAGGTCTTGCGACCTCCGAGGTCTACGCGTCACAAGTCCGACCACCGCCACCCGCTGTCACAGGCAATCCTTGCTTAAGTCTGCGGCTGTTGGCGGGCAAGACAACCATCCATTTTCGGCAGCTAGGTGGGTCGGCTCCATCGAGTTGTTAGGCGTCCCGTCCGTCGGTTAGTCAGGGGCGGGAGCTTCGACATTTACGACCAGAGGGCCGCTTCCGCGAAGGAATATGATCACCTCTTGGGGCTCGGACGGCGAGGGATTGCCGTCTCGGTGGATGGCGAATGGGGGGACGAAGAAAAAGTCTCCCGGGCCAAGCGTTGCGACGTCTTTCCCGCCGGGGCCGGAGTCGAATCGAGAGGAGCCGCTGACTATATAGCCGTAGACTGAGTACTCACCATGGTGGTGCCATCCGGACATCGTGTTGGGATCAAGGCGCGAGCGGAGGACCGTGAAGTCCTCTCCTTTGAACGCGACGTTTCTCTTGACACCCGGACTACCTGGACCTTCGGGTAAGTCGTCCTTGCTGAGAGCCATGAACCTGTCCATGGGATCGCCTCCTCCACAAAGCGAAGTCACGGCGTGAGTTGGGGGTACGTGACGCCTGACTAGCTACAAATGCGGCCTGTATTATATCCTTTATGCAGTCCCTAGATTGTCCTATAGGCCTTCGAAAGCTATTCAGCTGTAGATTAGAAAAGTTTGGGCGGTTATTCGGTGTTATCACGTGCAAGACTCCAAGCTTCTCGGGACGTTGCCGCCCTCGCTTCCCGATTTTCTCTGGAACATTCGACAATTGCGGTACGCACACCGGTGCAGTGCGCGAGGGCGAAGCCCGACCGAGCGAGGGTAGGCGCGCTACGACTGCCGTCCTCGCGGCAGGCGATGTCTGACGGCTGCCAGGCACAAGGCCAAGTCGCGCACCGCGTCCACAAACTCCTCCGGCCGTTCGGCATACGGCGCGTGGCGGGCGTCGCACGAAACGCAGTACACTTGACTGGACGTGGAGCCGATACTGCGTAGGCATCCTTGGATGCCCGCAGCAGGCGTGCCCAGGTGCCGCCTCGGACTGCGGCGAAGGAGGGAACGCAATGAACGCGACACCTGCACCACCGGCGCCCACCACTAGGAAGCCGAAAAAGGCGTTGCTGATCGCCGGCGGCGTGGTGCTGGCCGTTGTCCTGCTGTGCGCGGGATTGAACGCACTGGCAAGCTACAACGAGCAGAACCCGTCGACACCGTTGCTGCAGGCCCCGGGGACACCGCTGCCTCCATTCCAGGCCACCATCCTGGCGGAGGCCTATGGCCAGCTCGTGCATGCCGCCAGCGGCGAGATGCAGAAGATGGACTGCGTCGCCAATACCGGCATGACGGTGATCCTCCCCAGCAATGACGGTGTGTACGTTCCTTGCCCGGCGGACGGTGTGCAGGTGACGTCGGTCAGCGCGAACCAGTTGCCCGCGCCGCTGCCGGAAGGCATGACGTTCCTGGCGGCCATGGACATTGAGGTCTCGCCGGCGGTCACCAACATGATCCGGGTCGATTTCAGCCCTGCGGGCCGGGAATATTCCGGCACGGCGACGATCCTGTACTGGCGGACGACGCAGGAGTGGATACAGGAGGGAGAGCTCCTGCCGACGGGCCGCACGTACGCGACCATGGACGGGCTCTTTGTGCTGGCGAGCAAGAAATAAGGGGAGCGCCCGGCCCGTCAGGCTGTCGGCTTCCACAGCCGCGCGGCATTTCCCTCCCCTAAATCCGATCGAGAGGTCACGCGTTCGGGCATCCGGAATCCTTTCTGGCGCGACAACTGGCCGCCTCCAAAGTCGCATGGGGGGAGCTGGCCGCCGCCCCGACCTCGGAGGTCTTGCGACCTCCGAGGTCTACGCGTGAAAAGTCCGACCACCGCCGCCTGCCGCACGACACCCCTCGTCCATTTTCGCCGTCGTCATGCATCCAACCGTCCCCGACGCGCCCTCAAGGCGCAAATGGAGAGGGGCACGGGGTGAGGCCTCTCGTGAACCACTATTAGCTGATCCAGAGTTCGGCGTTTCGACGTCTATGGCGTCTACGGCGTGAACTTTGCGCCTACGTGGTTCCGAATTTACGGGTAAATCAGTCTACTGCGAGTACCTGTTCTCCTGCGTGTTCTCCCATCTGCAACTTGATCCTGCAACCGCGTGCTGTCGAAGATCCTGGGCGCGTTCCAAGGGCAGCTGGATGAGGAAAGGCGACTCGTTGTTCCGCACGACGGTAACGTCGTCACTTGGCCAAATATGCCTGCAAAGATCGCCCGAGCTTCCCGTCAGTCAGCGGCTGCCTGAGGCTTCGCAGTGCCTGAGGCCGGGAAAGGCTTGCAGAGCCTGCAATACGGCTGGGGGAAGCTTGTCCTCCACGCGTCCGTACCTCCATGAAGTAGTGAATAAGTGCAAGTGCAAAGGCCTGTTGATGAGTTTCGGTCCAAGCGCTCGGTCGGAAGATCTCCCCCAAATTGAGAACCGTTTCCTGGGTCCTCGCTCACGTCTCGCTCGTCAGCGAAGATTAGACAAGAGAGCCATCAACATTGCGCTTACATCTGCTCCATCATTCGCAATGATTCTGTATCGGCCATCAGCCCCCTTTCGAATTAGATCCCGCGATTGTCCATCTCGGTCATACGTTGCCAAGGGCGCTTTGGATGCGGTCATGTTGCGGACCTTCTCGGGGGTAAGCTCCTCTATGCCGTTGTACGCCACATAGTAGCCAGCTCGGAGTGTAGGCGTTGCCATCTCCAGATCTGTCGAGCCTTCGGCGTTTGCGATCCCTACTGCTGCGAAGTAGCACTTGGCCTTCTGCGAGTATGCCTGGTCGAGGAGTTCAAAGGCCGAGGGCCAAGCTCTCGATGTTGCCTTTTCAGGATATGGTGGTCCGTACAATGACGTGGAAAAAGCTGCCCATTCCGATGGACGACGATTTGTAGGAATTCGAGTTCCTATCGCTTGTGATACTAGAAACGGCGTATCCGTTCTTCCGGATATCGTCCAAGACAATATTGATCCCAAACTCGCGGACTTGGTCGTCACTCATCGGAGCAGGTTCGCTCATGATCAGCTCCTTCGGGGCGAGCGCCGCAGCCTTGGTACGAGCAGCTTAGCGCGGGCAGCGACGAGGACCAGGCGGCGCAGTAGATCGATTGACTTAACGACTGACATTTCCACGTCGGCGCTCAGCTTGTACTCGCCTCCGACTTCCGTGAGGAAGGTGCTTGAGGCATCCTTGAATGCATCGTGGTCTTGGGCGTTGATTGCCATGTCGGCAAGCAGCATCAAGGCGGCGGCGTATTTTTCGCGGAACTCCAGCAGCATGATGTAGTTGTCCTCGATACCATCGAGCGCCTTCCACCAGGATTGCTGCATTTCGGTCAGTGGGAGAGTGGGCAGCTTGTTCGCGGTGCAGTTGGCCTCCTTGATCCTTCACCACTTGCCTGATATGTCAGTTCTCCTTTCGGCGTATGACCGCCGAAGGGCGGCGTAGACCTCGTCTGCGGATTGCTCAGGCATAGAACGGTCCTCCTCGATTGGGATTGCGGGCAGTGCAACCTCGTTGCCGTTGGATGAAGCAAGCCCCGTCGCCGCCACCAAGATGTTGAGCACGGCTCGGGCGGATGCTGGATGATCAGTGTCGGCGGCGCGCCAGGTGTTCAGTGGCCAACGTAGCCAGAAGCCGGCGGCCCTATTGATCTTCGCCTTTTTCGTCAGACCCACGACCAGCAACACGATTCCCACGAGCCCCGCGAAGAGCGAGAGCAGACCTACGAAAGGCGCTCCCGCAGCTTCGCCCATGCTGAGCGCCGCGAAGAAACCGATGCACCCGAAGACGAGAAGCAGAAGGCCCGCCAACGACTGTCGCTTGTTGGTCCGCGGCAGGGCGGCTGGCCGCGAAAGGGCAGGAGCAGGGATCGCGGACGCTTTCACCGCTTCCAAATCTTGAGCAGGGACCGGCGGCGCACTTGCGTCCTGCTCGACCGGAGCAAACATCGTAAGCGGATTCGCCTCTTCTTACACCGTGATCAACCCGCGGACTACGTGCCTCGCACGGGGGCGCGACAACTGCGGCACCGGGTCATGTCTTCCAAGATCCGACTGCCGCAGTAGTCGCAATACACGTCCAGATTGCTAAGGTCTTCGATGCGCCGAGCGCTTCAGCCATTGTGCCAGCGGATGCGATTTCGGTCGAGCCCTGCTCACGGCTTCTGGGCTCTAGCCTGCCATGTTCCCTGAGGGAAGAGTTGTTCGGCCGCCTCGTAGTCTGCTGCGGCGAATTCGAAATCACCAATGACTTCGTATGCGCTGGCGCGGCTGAAAAAGACCATCCCGTCATCCGGGAATTTCAGCAACAGGTGTAGGAATGCCTGCTGGCCCGTCGCGTACCGTGATAAGCATCTTTCTGGCGTCTTGCGCCATGGCCATAATTTCTCTCCAACTGGTCATCCAGACTTATCCTCCTAGCGCCCCAGCATGTGCCTTCGCCGCCTAATGCGCCGATGACCCTGGGGGATGATAAAGCGATGGCGCCAGAAGTCGGTGTCTGAGCCGAACGTCAATGAACAGATTACTAGAGCCGAGATTACCTGCCTTACCTAGTGACCTCCCACACAGTGGCACCGGAGCCAAAGACATTGGCGGTATAGTAGATCTTGACCGTATCGGTTGCGACTTCGGTCCAGCAAATGTCGCCTCTAAGCTTATCGCCCTGGAGAATCTTCCCGTTGAAGCTACTCGATCCACAATTGAACATGTCTTGTTCCAGTTTGGTGCCGTCGCTTCCTTTGGCCTCGAAGCTGAGCATGGAGCTAACTGGTAGGTCTTGGTTGCTCTGGTTTTCAATCGTGAAATTGGCCTGCAATTGATTGCCGTTGATCTGCGCGGTCGTTCAGAACGATGGTTTGCTGATTGATTTGGACTATGTCGCCAGGGTGATATGTCTGCACCTGCGCCGGCGCGGAGGTTGCTGCGCCTGGACCAGCGGTGCCAACTTGGACCCCCGTATTCGACGATCCACAGGCCAGACTCGCGACGTAATCAGGCCGCTGATTCTGGAGCTGCCAGGAACCAACTATTCTTCTGCATTGTGTTCTCCTCTGGTCTTCCATTGCGTGCAAGGCCCCGATCGTGCCGGTCCTGATCCGCTGGAACAGAAGAACGCACGCCTGCATTATACCTCTGGCTGACCGTGGGATGTCAGCGAACAACCAGGTACCCGGTGAACGTTCTCCTCGGGGGCCGATTATGAGAGTTCGTCTCTGTGGTGCACTGGCGTTGCAGTCGCGCTTGACACGGGGCGCGTCGTCATAGAATGCGAGTCGATGACAGAACGCTTGTTTTATCGGCGCACATGGCGACAAGTCGTCACGGCCTCACGCTCGGCTTGCGGCAGACCGTTTTCCCCAACCCCCATGCGTTTTTGGCCGGAATCAGTACCCCCAGATATAGCCATAAGAAAGCGAAATACCGCTTCGCGGAGATCATCGACTGGCTTATCGCCATCTCTGTGCGTACTAAAGGCGTGGGAAAAAGGGCCGGTATTTGCTAGGCTGGGGGCAGTGGATTTGAACCACTATTAGCTGATCCAGAGTTCGGCCTTTCGGCGTCTACGGCGTCTACAGGTGAATTTGCGCCTACGCGGTGCCAAGTCTACGGGTAATTCCGTCTACTCCGAGTACGTGTTCTACTGCGGTTCTCCCATCTGCAACTTATCTGCAACCGTGTTATGGCAGTTCCGCAAGGTGCAGCTGGATGGGGAAAGACGGCTCGGCCTCGTTGCGTAGAGCGAGCTCCCGTGACCGGCGTGGGCCCGACAACTTCCCGGCTAGCTCACTGACGTGCGCAGGACGTACGCTAAATGAGTGTCGATCCGTTCGACACACGCTTCGGCAAGCGGGTTGTGAGCCGCGGCATGACCCAGTAGTTATTATGCCTTGGACCTCTTTGGCTGTACGGGCGGCGAGGTAGGGCTTACCTTTGGCTTTTGTGCTCGTTGCGATCGTTAAACATGCTCTTCAGGCCAATCAACGTGCCATCTCGAGTTCTGAATTAGGCCTAGCTGATTGTTTTTGGCGAAAGTCAGGTAGATCAGCTTCTCGAGATTCTTGCGCAGGAGAAACGTGGTGCAGGTCCCGCTAATGTGGTAGTTGTGGCGCAGATCGTCGAGTTCGGTCTTGAACTCAGGTGTTAAGACTTGATTAGTTCGTCGGGCAGAAAGTCAGAAAACGGGGCGGTTGTAACGGTTGCGGCGTACTTCTGGATGTAGGAGAAGTGCCCCTTCTTTCCGCGTCTGGTAAGGAAATCGGCCCTAGCCAGGGCGTTATTTAGCGCCTGGGTTTTCGGATGCGCGCGAATACGGCCGAGCTCCGCTGCCACGTCAGCAAGGGTCCGCGCCACCTTGAAGAAGCCATGTTGCCAAAAGAGTTTCAGGGATGCGGGAATTGAATGTTTCGCGGTTTCACCAGGCATATGCTTGATAGTCCTTCCCCTTTACCTTGAGATTTTGCTTTCGCAATTCGTGCCTATCAGCCAACCGAACTCAATGTAACGTAGACACCATCTTCCTCGCATGGGTACGTTGGTGCAAGCTTCTTGTGCACGTCGTCCGCAGTCCTGGGCTGGGCAAAAAAACCTGCGCCGCGGAATGCCAAGATGTGCTTCGGGAGAGACGGCTTGCCCGTGGATGCTTGAGCCGTTGGTTTGACTCGCGATGATCTAGCCTCGGACCCGATTGCTTCCTCCAGATGGAGCAAGCGCCGTTCGTGATCGGCCAAGGTGGCCTTGACGTTATTGCTTTTTATTCGGGGCATGGGACGTCTCCTCTGCGAAAGGATGCTTCGGAACATACTCGAAATGCCCCCTTCTTCTGTGTGCCCGCTGGGAGCTTCGAACGCTTCAGCGCCATCAGCAGGCCCTTCTCTCCAAAGTTGTAGCCCCTCTTGGTCAGCTCAGTTCAATTGCTTGAACGTCTCGCAGATCCAAGAAGAACCTGTCTCTCCACAGGAGCAGGAGGGCATCCGGAGCAGTTGTTGCATTCGTTATGTGGGATCCTCCCATGCATGCCCCCAATCGGGGAGGCACAGCAAAGTAGCGCCTGGCTCGCTGTTGAGCCTGTATTCCTGGGAATTATATACCCGCGGAACCGGACCACTCTGAGGTTTCGATAGCGGCGCGGTGTGGGATCCTGGCGGGCCACTAAGCTCTAATCAATCTCCTGCCCTTTGTCCTTGACAATTCCATAAACCGTTTATACAATGCAATCAAGGCACTAGAACGCCTGTTCTAGTTGGACTGCACCACGGAACGCTCGTCCTGCCCGCGGGATTGCTCGCCTTGCGGCCTCGCGGTCACTGATCCGTCGCAGACACCTAGCGCCCTTCTCGGTGTGGTCGGGCGACATCGGGCGAGGGAGCCCCCATCGCCCATCCCTGTTCCCAACGGAACGGGACATCTTCCTCCGGCGTTTGCGTGTGTCGGCGGAATGTCGCCCGGCCGCAGGAGCCATGGTTCCCCCTGTTAGGCGCGCTTGCCGGCGCACCAGGGCCCGCCGCCCGGACAAACAAAAACCCCTCTCCTTTTACGGAGAAGGAGCTAGCGCATGGGGTCCTTCAAGGCTGGGGGCAGTGGATTTGAACCACTATTAACTGATCCAGAGTCAGCCGTCCTGCCATTGAACGAGCCCCCAGAGCTCGAACGCGGCACATTCTAACACGCGCCTCCGCGCCTCACAACCCCGCACTGCATACGCCCAACCTCGCGCCTGGTTCTTCGAGGCCAGCATCACGGCGCATCAGCGCGCCGCGGTCCGTCTTGACAAATAGAACAGATGTGCTATACTGGTTTCATGCGCTTCCACACCGGCTCCTCACGCCCTATCCCATCCCCATTGCGGATCCCCGTTCGTTCCTCATTCGTTTCGCGCAACCAATCCTGCTGCCTCGCACGAACTTCGCCAGTTCCCATGCTTCTCTCTCCGGCCCCATCTCGAATTGTGAAGCGACCCTGTAACCCTGGTCGGAGCGCTTGCCGTTGACCGACCGCCGCCCATCCGTCGCTGACTTGCTCAGCCCCTCGATCGTCCGGGATCTGGCCCTCCCGGCGAACTTTCGCTATGGTCAGGCAATCCAGCGCAGAGGTGGCGTGGCCCTTATCGAAGATCAGCCCGCGCAGGTTCTTGCCTGGGTCGGTGGCCTCGATGGCAGCGTCGCCGAAGGTGGCAGCCAACGCCGCCGCACGCGGCTGTTCGTTACCCCCGAGGGCTTGGCCTGGCATTGTGCCGGCAATCCCAGGAACCATCAGATCTTCTGCAAGCACTGTGTCGCGCTGGCGTTGGAGATCCTGAAAAGCAAATCCAGGCGCAAACGAGAGTGGATGAATTGAACCTCATTTGAACCGCGCGCACACACGGAGTGATGCGTTCGCCCATTTCCCGCCCCATGTCGAGAACCTTAACAACCCAAGCCTGCAACCCGGCCGCCTCGGCGTCAAGCCCTGGCAAACTCCTGCAGCGATTCGCGAACGCGCAAAATTCAGAGTGATGTCTGCTTGCTACGCGCACTCCCCCGTCTTGCGGCCCTCGCCGGCCCGTGCTCCACCCCTACAGGTGCCTCAGAGCCTCCGCGGCCTTGCCAAGACGCTCGGTCACTTTCGGGCGGCCGATGATCTCCATGCTCTCGAAGAGCGGCGGGCTTACCTTCTGTCCGGTGACGGCTACGCGCAGGATGCCAAATACCTGCCCAGCCGTCAGCCCCAGCGACTCGACCATGGCGCGCATCGCCGGTTCGATTGCCTCGGTCCTGAAATCCTCCAGCCCCTGCAAGACCTGCCGCGATCGTTCGACGATCTCAGTCGATTGCCCCGCTCGTCAGTCCTTTGCCGATGAGTTCCTCGGACTTCGGTTCCACCTCGTCCCTGAAGAAGAAGCCCGCCATCGCCACGCAGTCGTCCAGCGTTGTCAGCCGTTCCTTGATAAGCGGCGCGACTCGCATGAGCGTTTCATCCTCCACCGCCAGGCCGGCCCCCTCGAAGAAGGGCTTCACTCGCTTTGCCAGCTCCGCATCGCCCAGCCGTCGGATGTGGGTGCCGTTGAAGTGGTCGAGCTTCGTGAAGTTGATCGCAGCCGGCGAGGCAGTCAGCCGCGTCAGATCGAAGCGCTCGATCATTTGCGGCAGAGTGAGCACGTCGTCCTCGGCCACCCCCCAGCCCATCAGCGCGATCCAGTTGAGCACGCCCTCCGGTACGAATCCCAGGCTCTCCAGATCCTTGATGAACACGGAGTATCCGTCTCGCATGGCCTCGGGCGCATCCCGTTTGGAGAGCTTGCCCTTGCCGCTCGGCTTGAGGAATAGCGAAAGATGCACCCATTCGGGTTCTTCCCAGCCGAAGGCCCTGACGACGTTCACGTGCAGCGGGAAGGTGCTCAACCATTCCGCGCCCCGCAGCACGTGCGTGATCTCCATCAGGTGGTCGTCCACCATGGCTGCCAGATGATAGGTCGGCAGGCCGTCCGACTTCAGCAGCACGTAATCGTCGATGTTCTTGTTCTCGACTGCGATTTCGCCGCGCAGCAGGTCCCGCGCGATCGTTATGCCCTCTTTCGCCATCTTGAAGCGCACGACGTGCCGCTCGCCGGCCTTCATCCGCCTGCGGGCCTCCTCACGGTCGATGCGGCGGCACAGGCCATCGTAGTGCGACGCCAGCTTCTTCGCCTGCTGTTCCTTCCGCATCTCGTCCAGCCGCTCCGGCGTGCAGAAACACGGATAGCCCAGATCCCGATCGATCAGCATCTGCGCGTGTGCCGCGTAGATCTCGCGTCGCTCCGTCTGGCGATACGGCCCGAACGGCCCCCCGACATCGGGGCCTTCGTCGTAGTCGAGCCCGAGCCAGCGCAGCCCTTTCGTGATCTCCTGTTCCGAGCCGGGCACCGTGCGGCGCACGTCCGTGTCCTCGATGCGCAGCACAAACTTGCCGCCGGTCTTTCTCGCCAGGAGGTAGTCGTACAGGGCGGCTCGCGCCGTGGCCAGGTGCATGTGGCCGGTCGGCGACGGCGCAACGCGTACGCGGGCTGGCCGCGGATTATCCATCATGATGATCGCCTGTTGTGCAAGTGCAGCGTTCCTCCCTGCAATCCGTCTGGTACGCGGCCCATCGGGGCGCGCAACTTCCCTGTTGTTCCGTTCATGCCGTTAGAAGTCCATCTCTTTGTGGCGCATCACAATGCTTTCCACGAAGCCGATTCCGATCATGAGCGCCATCAAGCCCGAGCCGCCGTAGCTGATGAACGGCAGCGGCAGCCCCGACACCGGGATCAACCTGAGATTCACCGCGATATTCGTTGCGCTCTGGAAGAACAGCAGCATCGCCACCCCGAACGCGATCATCGACCCGGAGACGTCTTTGGCTTTCTGCGCCGCCCGGATGCAGCGGTAGATTACGAAGGCTTCGATCAGGACGATCAGGATCGCGCCGGCCATGCCAAATTCCTCCGCCGTCACCGAAAAGATGAAGTCGGTGTGCCGCACCTTCATGAACCTCAATTGCGTCTGCGTGCCGTGCCCGTACCCCTTGCCGAACAGCCCACCCGAGCCGATTGCGATCAGCGCCTGTGTCACGTTGTATGTCGCGCTCCATTGCGCGCATTCGGATCGGGGAGCGCAAAGTTGATCACGCGTGCTTGTTGATAGGGCTGCAGGAACGGAAAGGCGAGGATTCCGATGAGCGCCGCTCCCAGCACCAGCCACAGGATTTGCCGCAGCGGGACCTTGTTCATCCACACCATTACGCCCCAGACGAACATGGCCACGATCACGTTCGACAGGTTCGGTTGCAGCAGGATCCAGATGACCAGTCCCCACACCCAGGCCAGGCTCTTGGCCAGCCATTTGAGGTCGCGCGGTTCGTTTTGGCTGCGATCGAAAAATCTGGCCAGCGCCAGGACGACGACGATCTTCGCGAACTCCGTGGGCTGGACGAACAGCACCCCCACCTGGAACCAGCGCTGGGCGCCAAAGGCGGCCTGCCCCAGGCCCGACAGCGACATCAGCGCCACCATCGTCAGGAGGTAGATTGGCCAGTAGATCGCTAACCAGTAGTGATAGTCGATGCTGGCAAGTAGCACGATCACAACCGTGCCCGCGATCGCAAAGTACGCCTGGCGTGCATCGTACCCCGCCAGGTCGGTATTGCCGGCAATCGCCGAGCGGATCATCATGGCGCCGAACGCGCTCGCCAGGACGACCGCACCCAAAAGTAGGAAGTCGAAATTACGCCAGGAAAGGCCGCGCATGGACTACTCCGCGCGGCGCCGGGTCACACTCCGTAATGGAATGTCTGCCACCAGCCGCTGGGAGCGGCCATCGTGTTCCACCGAGAACTGCACGCGCTCCGAGTCCACATCCACATGCCGCGAAATGACCTGCAGGATCTCGTCACGCAAGGCGGCCAGTTCGGTGGCGGTGAGATTGGTGCGATCGTGGATCAGCACAAGCTGAAGGCGTTCCTTGGCGCGCGAGGCGCTCCGCTTGTGCAACAGCCAGCGCACTACCGCCTCCCCGTCATCTTCTGCAGCCGATCCCAGATCCCGGCCTGTTTGTCGAGGTCCAGGAACGGGACTTCCTGTCCGAGGACCCGCTTGGCGATGTTGCGGAACGCCTGCCCTGCGCGGCTCTTCGGGTCCTGCGCCACCGGCGTCCCATGGTTGGCGCTGACGATTACCGACTCGTCCTCGGGCACGATGCCGATCAGCGGCACGCCCAACAGGTCGATAACGTCCTCCGCCGACAGCATGTCGTTCTGCCTGACGAGCGTCGGGTTCAGTCGATTGATGATCAGTGCCGGCCCGTGCTTTTCGTCCGCTTCCAGCAGCCCGATGACGCGGTCGGCGTCCCGCACCGCTGAGACTTCGGGGTTCGTCACGACGAAAACGCGATCCGCGGGTGCCACGGCGTTGCGAAAACCCCGCTCGATGCCTGCCGGCGAATCGATGATGATGAAATCGTGGTCCGGCCGCAGTTCCTTGCACAGCCGCACCATATCCGACGGCGAAACTGCATTCTTGTCGCGTGTCTGGGCTGCCGGTATCAGGTATAGCTCGGGCAGGTGCTTGTCACGGATCATCGCCTGCCGCAGCTTGCAACGACCTTCGATCACGTCTACAAGATCGTACACGATGCGATTCTCGAGCCCCATGATCACATCGAGATTACGCAGACCGATGTCACCATCCAGGCACACAACTTTGGACCCTTCCGTCGCCAGGGCCACCGCGATATTCGCCGCCGCGGTCGTCTTCCCGACGCCGCCTTTTCCTGAGCAAAGTGTGATGACTTGTGCAGGCATCCTAGCCCGGCGCCCCCGCTTCCCACGACTCGACTTCGACGCGTCCATCTCGGATCAGGGCGATGCCGGCGATTCCGGCCTCCGATTCGTCCTGGAACGACAGCAGTTGATCCGCAATTTGCAGCCGCATCGGTGCGAAAGAGAGGGCGCACACCACCGTCTCCGGCTCCCCGCCGGTCCCTGCGTGGACGCTGCCGCGCAGCCTCCCCCAAATGACGACGTTACCTTGTGCCACCACCTCAGCCCCCGGGTTCACGTCGCCGAGTATCACGACCGTACCGGCATACTCGATCCGTGTGCCGGAGCGCAGCGTTCGATTCACAAACAGCGCCGTACCCTCCGTAGGCACGCCGGCGGCTGCGCTCTCCTGCTCCTCCGGCCGGGGCTTCGACACCCGCGTGGCGAGGCCCAGGAGTTGGGCTGTCTGCTCGGTCACGGACGATTCGCTCAGCACGGCCCACAGAGCAACCTTGCGCTCCGAGAGCTGGTCGCGAAGTTCTACCATTTGATTCACTTTGATAACCTGCGCGCCCACGTCAAGCGCCAGACGGGCGCCCTGGAAGAAAGCCCCCTGCGTATCGATCTGGGACAGCAGAGCAAGACGCTGCTCCGGCCACTCCCCCGCAGGCAGCGAAACGAGCAATCCATCACGCATCCCCTTGATTCGTATCGAAGCTACGAGGTCATTCATGAGTTCAAATTTCGGCGGAATTATAGCACGGGAGAAACCCTGGCCCCTCCACAAATGGGAGGCGGACCACGCTACCGGAACCGGAGAGCGCTTCGGCTGGCCACCGCGGAGCTTTTGTCATCCCCCATGCCGGCGTCTTCGCCTCGGTCGGCGGCGATTATCCCCCGCCGCTTTCCGCCAGGTCGACGGCTTTCAGCTCAAAGTACGCCTGCATCAACCGGCCCACGACGGGCGCGGCCACGGAGGCTCCCTCACCGCCGTTGTACTCGAACGCCATGATGACGATTTCGGGATCTTCATACGGCGCGAACGCCAGGGTCCACGAATGAGTCGGCCATGCGCCGAACTGGCAGCGGTTCGCCTTAAGGGCCACGTCGTCGCAGTACTCGGCGGTGCCGGTCTTGCCGGCCACAGCGATCGGCAGCGGGTAGTCTTCTTCGAAGACCTTGTGCAGCGTCCCGCCAGAGTCCGTTACGGCCAGCCGCATTCCGGCCCGGACGTCCTGCACATAGATTGGATCCTCGGCCTTCTTCTGCCCTGTCGGCAGGCAGTTGCCCGCGTCGCACTGATAGACACCGATACGCGGATCGGTCGTGATATCCCACTTGGCGTTTGGCACAAATGGCGATATCTGGTAGCTTCCCTCCGGCGGCTGGGCCAGCGTATCGCCATTGCCGGGATTGATCCACGCCTCGCTGGCGGCCCCCTGGATATTCAACTCACGTGCAGGCACCCAGAGCGTGAAGTCAGACGGATCGAACCACACCGTTTGCGGCTTCCCGTCGGCGTCGGTGACCTGCTTTACGATGGTCGGCTGCATGAGCTTTCCCGCGTTCGCCATCGTCGCGCCCGACATGAGCACTTGCAGCGGCGTTGCCAGGACATAGCCCTGCCCCACGGTCGCGATATAGGTGTCGCCGGTGGACCAGTTCTCCCCCTGGTTGATGCGCTTCCAGCGAGGATCTGGGATCAGGCCGCTTGCCTCTCCCGGAAGTTCGACCCCGGATTGGGTCCCGTAACCCAGCGCCCGCGCATACTCGCCAAGTCTGAAGATTCCAAGTCCGCCATTGGGGATCTCCGTTCCAAAACCGCCGCCCAGCTTGTAGAAGCATACGTTGCTGGAGTATGCAATGCAGTGCAGGAAATCGATCTGGCCGAAGCCCTCCGGCCGCGTGTCGAAGATCCAGTCGACGAATGGACGTGTGTTGTTTGGGCCGCAGGGCTCATTCGGGGTGAATTGCTCGCACAGCTCGAGTTCTCCTGGAGCGAAGATGACCTGGTTCGGCCCCGAGATCACCCCTTCGTTCAGCGCCCCATTGGCCGCGGCCAGCTTGAACACCGAGCCGGGCGGATACTCGCTCTGGATGGCGTTGTTGAGCAGCAGGTGGCGCGGATCGTTGCTCAACTGATCGTAGTAGTACGCCGGAATGATCCTGGCCATGCGATTATTCTCGTAACTCGGGTACGAGACCATCGCCAGGATCTCGCCCGTCTTCGGGTTCATGGCAATCACGACGCCGCTGGAGATGCGCTGCTGACCGCTGTTCCCGTAGAAGTACCGGTTCCAGTAGTCGATTTCCTGCTGCAGCGCCGCCTCTGCGGCCTGCTGCAATCTGGTGTCGATCGTGAGCGAGACGTTGAAGCCCGGGATTGCCGCGACGGGAGGCTGCAGGTTCCGCAGTTCCTTTCCCGCAACGTCGACTTGAATGACTCTCTTGCCATTCTGCCCTGCGAGAATTTCCTGCAGCGACAGTTCGACGCCGGCATAGCCGACCTTGTCACGGTTTGGGATGAAGCCCCGGTCCCGGTAGACTTGCTCAAGAGCCGCCGGAATGGGGCCGAGGTAGCCGATCAGATTTGCCGTCAGGGAGCCGGTTGGGTAGTCGCGGATGGGATCGATCTCGACAGCCACCCCCGGCCAATCGGCGCTGTGTTCCTGAACAAGCCGCGCGACCTCCTCGCTAACGTTGCACTTGATCTCGACGGGACTGTATGGCGCCAGGGAGTCGCCGAGATCCACCAACTGCGTAATGCCCGGTCCCTCGACGCACGGGGCATAGAGTTTCGCCTGCTCGAGCGTTCCGCTGTTGACCGGGATGCCGGTGAGCTCGGACAAGGCACGGTAAATTCGCTGCACGTCGGCGTCGTCATCCGGAATAGCTGCCGGGGTAATCGTGATGTTGTAGGATGCGATGTTCCGGGCCAGGACGTAGCCGTTGCGGTCGTAAATGATGCCCCGCGGCGCCGCAGAGCTGAGATCCTTGGTGTAGTTTTCCACTGCGCTGGCGTCCCAGTCTGCGCTGCCGAAGACCTGCAAGGACAGGAGTCGTCCGAGCAGGACCACGAGCACCACAAGGATCACGCCCAAGACCGCCGAGAGTTCTCCAGACGTCCAGGTGGGGGTTGCCGCTATTTACCGATGAACTCATGCGATCTCCAAGGAGCCAAACACCCAGCGGGCGACATCCCGCATCATGCCGAACATCGGGATTGCCACGAGCAGGTTCAACAAGACGCTCGGCAGCGTGGTCAGACCCAACGCGTCCGTAACCGAGAAGGATATGCCGGAAAGACCCAGATATAGCAAGGAGAGGGCGTGCAGCAGCAGCGTGCCCAGCAGCGTGACGGTGAACATCGCAAGCAGCGGTCCCTGCCAAATGCGGCGCTGAAGCAGCATCGCAAACAATACCGTGCCGAGATAGGCTGGAAGGTACACAAACCAGGGCAATTTGGACGCGATGCTGGCCATCAATGCCGCCAGAAAGGCCCAATGGAACGCCGTGGTCACCCGATCCTGCAGCGCCCAGGCTGCCAGCATCACAAGGGCCAGGTCGGCCACGCCGTTGAGAAGGCCGAGCTGGCCTACGATTGCGGACTGTATCACGATGGTCAGTCCAAGCAGGGGTATGCCAATTATGTTGCGCATGCTATGGACCGACCGTCGGGACGAGGGGCACCGTATTAATGGCGCGGAAATTCGTGATCACGAGCACGATCTCCAACCTGCTGAAGTCGACGGCGGGCTGGACGGTCGCTTGCTGGAACAACTCGGCTGGCAGCTTCCGTACGTTGACCACCTGGCCCACGATAAGGTCCGGCGGATAGCCACCTCCCAATCCAGAGGTCAGGATGATGTCCCCGGATTCGACAGTGGCGTCTTGCGAGATCAGGTCCAGAGAGATGTCGCCCGTGACGGATCCTGCCAGCATGGCATCCGTGTTGGCGTTCTTCAAATGGACATTAACAGATGCGCCGACGTCCGTCAGCAATTGAACTCGGGCCGCGTCCGAAATCACAGCGTCAATTCGGCCGGCCAGCCCTTCGTTGGTCACCACCGGCATGCCGCGCTCGATCCCGTCGTTGGAGCCGCGATTGATGATCACGTAGTGCAGAAACGGGCTTGGATCCCGGCCAATGACCGAGGCGGCTTTGTAGCTGCTCTCCGGGTTCGCCCTGGAGAAATCGACCAGGGCGGCCAGGATTTCCGTCTCGTTGGCACGCTGCTGCAAGTCAATGACTTGCGTCTGGAGTTGGGATACCTGTGCTTCGAGCTCGGCATTGCGGGTGCGCAATGCCACCAGGTCTGCGGGTGCGGCGAGAAACTCGCTGATGCCCTGCGTTCGGGTTGCGAACCATGCTTGCACGGCGACGAGCCCGTCCGTCAACGGGCCGGAGGCTGCCCGGAAGTAACCTCCAAAGGCAAGCACCAGGATTCCCCCCACAATCAAGAATGTGATCGTCGTCTGCAGCGTTCGCGAAACAAAATCCTTCATTCTTCAGATGGGTCTATGCTGATCGTAGAAATGCGTGCCGCGGGAGAGTCGTGCGATTGACACTGGCCCGAAGAGGGTACTCCCTGACATCGGGCATCGCTGGACAGGACGGAAATCCTTGTCCAATTCCTTGCAGGCGAACCTCCCCCTTAGATCTTGTGCCGCGTGCTGCCGCGCTCCAAGCCAACCAAATACCGACTATAAGTTTCAAAGTCCTCATACACCGCCGCCGCCCCCCGCGCCACGCAGGTCAGCGGATCTTCCGCCACCCAGACCCGCAGTTTCAGCTCGTCCGTCAGGCGCTCCGCCAGACCTTGCAGAAGAGCGCCGCCTCCGGCCAGGCAAATACCGATATCCATCAGATCGGCCACAATCTCCGGAGGGATCTCATCGAGCGCATCCCGCACCGTATCGATGATCACCTGCACAGATCCGGCCAGCGCCTCGCGGATCTCCACAGATGATACCTCAATCGTCTCTGGCAGGCCGCTGACCAGATTGCGACCCCGCACCTCCATGGTCTTTTCCGGCTGGAGAGGGTACGCCGAGCCTATGCGCCACTTCACCTGCTCCGCTATGCCTTCGCCCACCAGCAGGCTATACTTCGTGCGGAGGTACTGAACCACGTCCTGATCCATCTCGTCGCCTGCTACACGCAATGACCTGGAGGCAACGACACCCCCCATCGTTAGCACGGCAACTTCGGTCGTTCCGCCGCCAATATCCACCACCATCGAGCCCCGAACCTCGTTGATGGGCAACCCGGCCCCCAACGCCGCTGCAATCGGCTCTTCGATCAGCATGGCCTGACGAGCTCCCGAAGCCATGACCGCGTCGTACACGGCGCGCTTCTCCACCTCGGTGACGCCGGTCGGTATGCCGACGACGACCCGTGGTCGGGGCAGCGGAACCACGCTCTGTTCGTGCACCTTGCCTATGAAATACTCGAGCATGACCTGGGTTACGTCGAACTCGGATATGACACCGTCGCGGACCGGCCTGACCACCACGACGTTTGAGGGTGTGCGGCCGACCATTTCCTTCGCCTCAAGGCCGATCGCCAGAGGCAGCCGTGAACGCTTGTCAATAGTGACCCAGGATGGCTCATTTATGACGATGCCCTTGCCGCGCACGTGGACCAGAGTGTTCGCGGTGCCCAGATCGATGGCAATGTCTAATGAAAACAGGCCTAACAGCCAGTTCAGTGGATTGAGGGCCAAAACTTGGCTCCAAATAGTAAAATCTATGCAGACTTGCGGCTTGCGAGGGGTGATTATAACATAGGGTCTCTGGCTTCCTGGCGCAGCACGCGACCGGCACAGGCGGCCCACCACATATCGGGAGGGCACATGAGTTCAATTGCGATCGTGACGGACAGCACGGCATATATTCCCACGGAGCTATCAGCCCAGTACGAGCTTTCCGTAGTGCCGCTGGTTCTGATTTGGGCGGGGCAAACCTATGAAGACGGCGTGGACATGCAGCCCGGAGAGTTCTACAGACGCCTCCAAGGAGCGAAGGTGATGCCCACAACGTCCCAGGTATCCGTTGTCTCCATGCGGGACACCTTTAAGCGCCTCATCGACCGTGGTTCAGAAGTCCTGGGTGTGTTCTTGTCGGCGAAACTCTCCGGAACGGTGCAGTCCGCCCTGCAGGCGCGTGACGAAATTGGCAGCGCCGGCGACAAAGTCACGATCGTGGATGGAAACGCCACGGCGATGGCGCTCGGATTTCAGGTGCTGGCGGCGGCTCGTGCGGCGCAGGCGGGCGCCTCCGTTCAGGAGTGCGCGCAGCTTGTCGAACGGAGCCGCGATCATGTCGGGGTCTATTTCGCAGTGGACACTCTGGAGTTTCTTCATCGCGGGGGCCGCATCGGCGGTGCCACCCGATTTATAGGATCGGCTCTCAACCTCAAGCCCATTCTGGCCTTGAAGGATGGGCGCGTGGAGGCCGAGGACCGCGTCCGAACGAAATCAAAAGCCCTCGATCGGGTGCTGGAGCTCGTTTCCGGGCAAGTTCGCGGTAAATCAAACGTGCGCCTCGCGACGGTTCACGCCAACGCGGAGGCAGAGGCGCAGCAACTCCTTGAGAGAGCGAGCCGGGAGCTGGGGGCAATAGAAAGCATTCTCGCCGACGTCAGTCCCGTAGTCGGAACGCACGCCGGGCCGGGTACGGTAGGACTTGCCTACATGGCTGGAATGTAGATCATCGGCCGGGCACCGCGGGGCCCATCAAAAAGGTGGGCGGTTATAATGCCTGCATGGAGCCTGCTCCGCTTACCATAGGAATTGCCGGCGGTTCAGGTTCGGGGAAGACAACGGTCGCCCAGGGCATACTGGAGCGGGTGGGGGCAGAGCGGATTGCGTTCCTGCAACACAACTCGTACTACAGGGATCTCAGCGGGCTCCCGCCGGCTCAACGGGCAGATCTGAATTTCGATCATCCCGATTCCCTGGAAACGGGGCTCTTAACTGAGCATATCCTGGCCTTGCGGAGCGGCACGCCTGTGCACGTACCAATATATGATTTCTCGACCGACAGCCGCACCGCCAGAACGTTTACAGTTTCTCCAAAGCGTGTGATCATGGTCGAGGGAATCCTGATCTTCACGGATGCGGCCTTGCGTAAGTTATTCGACCTGAAGATTTTTGTTGACACGGACGCGGACATTCGGTTCATCCGCCGCCTGGAGCGCGACATCAACGAGCGCGGCCGCTCAACGCAATCCGTCATCAGGCAATACCAGGCCACGGTCCGGCCGATGCACCTGGAGTTCGTGGAGCCGTCGAAACGGTATGCAGACGTAATCATCCCCGAAGGAGGCTTCAACGCGGCCGCCTTGGACATGCTCGCGGCCCGCGTGCTCGCACTCTTGGGCTGAGAATTCAGACAAGATCCATATCGCCAGGGCGATCACTCGCCTTACCCCATTGCCGAAAGGTCCTGAATGCAAAAGCACTGGAATGCCCCACCCGAAATGCTGATAAACCCTGCCCACAAGTACTCTGCTCGGATAGAGACCGACCTCGGAACGATCGTTCTCTCGCTGTTCGCTGACAAGGTGCCTCTCACCGTAAACAACTTCGTCTTCCTGGCCCGGGCGGGATTCTACGATGGCACGGTATTCCATCGGGTGATAAAGGATTTCATGGTCCAGGGAGGGGACCCAACGGGCACCGGTACGGGTGGACCTGGATACAGATTCAAGGACGAATTTCATGCGAAGCTCCGGCACGACAAGGCAGGCACACTTTCGATGGCCAACGCCGGGCCAAATACAAACGGCTCGCAGTTCTTCATCACGCACGTGGCTACGCCCTGGCTCGACGGCAAGCACAGCGTATTCGGGAACTTGCTGGAAGGCGAAGACATCCTGATGGCGATTCCCCCGCGAGATCCTGCGCGCCCGGTCGGTGCGCCAACTCAGATTCTGCGGCTCGAAATCGATGAAATCTCGGGATGAGGGGGAAAGCCAATTACCCCGCGGAAAAGGCGCCGGCCCGGTCCCCGGCGGGCATCAACCTGTTGCGCTTGGCCATCCTGCTGCTGGTCATTGGCATTAGCCTCTACATATTCTCCATACGGGCTGATGTCGCCCGGTGGGCCAACTACGGATACGCCGGCATATTTGTAATCTCCGTGCTGGCAAACGCCACGGTCCTTCTGCCTGCTCCTGGAATCGCGCTGGTGCTGGCACTGGGAAGCGTGTTCAGCCCTGCACTGGTTGCCCTAGCCGCAGGTGCTGGTGCGGCTGTTGGCGAGATGTCGGGATACGCCGCGGGATTTAGCGGGCAGGGTATTCTCCAACAAACAAGACTGTACGACCAGCTGGCGTCGTGGATGCGCCGATACGGCGCGTTGACGACGTTCGTGCTGGCAGCGGTGCCCAATCCGTTTTTCGACCTGGCAGGCATGGCAGCGGGCGCCATGCGCATGCCGGTCCACAAGTTCTTCCTGTGGTGTCTGGCCGGAAAGACCATCAAAATGCTGATGTTCGCCTATACGGGAGCGTACGCCAGCGGCTGGCTCTTGAATATCCTGAAGTGAACGGAATCGAGGATAAAGTGACTGATTTTGGCGCGGTCGACGGATATCTGGTTGAACATCTTGATGAAAGCGTTGCGGAGCTCTCGCAGCTGGTGGCGCAACCCAGCGTTGGGGCACAAGCCCTGGGTCTGCAGGCCTGCGCTCGGCTCGTCGCCGGCATGCTGGAGCGGCGCGGCTTTCACGTGACGGTCGTCAGCACCAAGGGGGCTCCCGTCGTCTATGGCGAATTGCCGGGAAAGACCGACAAGACGCTGCTGATCTACAATCACTATGATGTCCAGCCCGCGGAGCCGCTAGAGTTGTGGGACACGCCCCCGTTCGAACCCGCCCTGCGCGACGGCAAGCTTTTCGGCCGGGGCGTCAGCGACGACAAAGGGCACCTTGCCGCTCGACTGTTTGCCATCGACGCGCTTCTCCACGTAAACCACGAATTGCCTTGCCGGGTCAAGTTCGTGATCGAAGGCGAAGAGGAAACTGCCAGCACCAATCTCTACGATTTCGTTCGCGGCCACAGGAATTTACTAAAGGCCGATGCGTGCATCTGGGAGTTTGGTAGCGTGGATCACCGCGACGTCCCGCTCCAATACCTGGGCATGCGCGGCATTTGCTACGTTGAGCTAAGTGTCCAGACGGCCTCCATCGACGTCCACTCGGGTCTGGGCGGCTCGATCTTCCCCAACGCCGCGTGGCGCCTCGTGTGGGCGTTGGCGTCGCTGAAGGGTCCCGACGAAAAGATCAATATCGCTGGCTTTTACGAAAACGTTGCTCCCCCCAGCAAGCGCGACAGGGAACTTTCCGCCGCCCTGCCGGATGTGGCGGACCAGTACAGGGCCCAGTACGGCGTCGAGCGATTCGTCAAAGGCCTGACGGGAGGGGAAGAACTCAGGATCGAGGAAGTATTCACTCCAACTTGCACAATTTGCGGGCTCACCTCAGGATATCAGGGCCCCGGTTCCAAGACCGTCCTGCCCGCCAGGGCGTCCGCAAAAGTCGACTTCAAACTCGTTCCGAATCAAGATCCCCGAGACATCCTCAGGAAGCTGAGGGCGCACCTGGACGAAAACGGCTTTGCTGACGTACTCATTGCCGACCTCGGCGGCGACGCGCCTGCGCGCACCGATCCTGACGACCCGTTCATCCAACTTGTTGCCCGGACGGCCGAGGGCGTTTATGAAGTGCCAATGCAGTTGGTGCCGATGATCGGCGGTTCCGGGCCCATCCACCCATTTGTACACGACCTGGGACTTCCCGTCGCCACCGCAGGGCTTGGCCACCCCGACACGCGGGCGCACGCGCCAAACGAGAACATCCGCCTCGATCTTTACATGAAGCACGCGCGCCACATGGCACGGATCCTGGACGAGTTCTCGCGCATGGCCTGATCCCCGCAGAGACAAAGCGAGGGATCGCCGGTAGCACGGTCCGTGCAGACGCGCGCGGTCGTACTAGGTCTTGGGTCGGGCGCTTGGGCGCAGTTCTGGGCCGTCGAGCCGGCTTGGGGGTCGTTGCACCCTGCTTGAGCGCCTGGATTTCCGCGGCGGAGAGATACCGCCACTTGGCCGGCGTCAAGCCACCCAAGTGCAGCGTGCTTATCCGTGTGCGAACGATTCGAACCACGGGTAAGCCTAGGAGTGCGGCGGTCTCGCGTATCTGCCGCTTGCGGCCCTCGCCCATGATTACCCGAAGCCACGCCCCCTTTCCGGCCGTCTGCTCGCGCTCGACTTTGGCCGGTGACGTCCTGTGACCGTCACCTAACACGATTCCCGCGCGCCAGGTCCGCAGCTGCTGGGGGTCGGGCTTCCGCGCGACCAGGACGCGGTACTCCTTGGTGTGCCCGTAACGCGGATGCGTAAGACGGTTGGTGAGTTCTCCATCGTTCGTCATCAGGACCAAGCCCTCGCTGTCCCAGTCGAGTCTACCTACGGGGTACAGACCGCGAACCTCCGGAATGAGATCCGCTACTGTCTGGCGACCGACGGGGTCGTCGACGGATGAAATCACGTTGCGGGGCTTGTATAGTGCAATGTAAACGAGCTCCCGGGCGGGGCGGATACGGCCGCCATCCACAGCAATGATGTCCTTGGTCGGATCCGCTTTCTGGCCTGGCAGCGCGATACTGCCATTGAGGCTGACCCTTCCGGAGGCAATCAATTCGTCACAGGCGCGCCTTGAACCATATCCTGCCTTCGCAAGGATCTTCTGCAAGCGTTCGATCATGTGTATCCTCGGGGTTTCCTGGGGCTCAAGGGCATCAACCGCCTGGCGCCGCTAGCCCTTTAGGAGGGCATCGTGGCTCCCTTCCTCTTCCGGCCGCCGGATCGGCGGCAGCTCCGCTGCGGAGTTCAAACCGAGGTACCGAAGGAACTCGGGCGTTGTGGCGTATAGGATTGGCCGCCCGGGTCCCTGAGTGCGTCCCAATTCGCAGATCAGACCCTTGAACAGTAAGCCCTTCAGCACACTGTCAGAGTTGACACCCCGGACCGCATCAATCTGCGGGCGTGTTATGGGTTCGTTATAGGCAATGATCGCGAGCGTTTCCAGACCAGAATGACCGAGGCGCGTGAGCGCCTCCAATCCAAGGAAGCGCTCAATCTGCTTGGCCAGCTCGGGGGCCGTTGTCAATTGGACCCGATTGCCGTGCCTCTGAAGCCGCAAGCCGCCCGAGCGGAGGGCATTCTCCAGTTCCGCCAAGGCCGACTCAACAGCCTTCGAGTCGACATTGAGCGCCGATGCCAGTTCCGCCACAGAAACCGGCTCCGTGGCCACAAACAGCAGTCCCTCAAGTTCCGCTGCCAGCGTGGCTGCGCGGTCCGACAAATCGCTCATGCTATAATGACTCCCGTTCGATTCCAGCCCCGGTATCTCTCACCAGCCCAGGGGCATGCCGCCGGGCATCTTCGTCGCGGGCTCCGTTGGAAACTCAGGCGATCGCCCCGGACGGCGCGGCGCACGCCAGGCAGAGAATATGAAATCTCGATTTCCCGTACTCATCGTCGCGTTGGCGCTCGCGGCACTGGCGTGCTCCATCTTCGTGGGAGGGCCCACCTATCCGGAACCCCAAGCCGCGCCGTCCACGCAATCTGCTGCGGAAGCTCAGGCGGAGATCGAGCGGGCGATATCGGAAAGTGCAAAGACCGGGGAGTTCACCCTGGTCGTCACGGAAAGCCAGCTAACCGATTACCTCGCCGCGAAGCTCGACGAACAATCGTCGCCCATTCTGTCGGCACCGGAGGTAGTGCTGCGGGACGGCCAAATCCAAATCTACGGGAAGGCCCAAACCGGGCTGCTGGTCGCTAACGTCAGCGCGTTCGTGCAGGTCACGATCGATGAGAATGGCCAACCGAAGATCGAGGTCACGGGCGCCGAATTCGGCCCGATACCCATGCCTGAAAGCATCGCCAGCGACCTCAGCGCCGTCCTGCAGGAAACCCTGACTGGATCCGTCGGGCCGGCCGCCACGGGTTTCCGTCTCGAAAGCGTAAACATCGCGGACGGGGTCATGACGGTCATCGGCCGCACGAAGTAGTCGAGATTATACCAGTGCGCCTCACATCAGCATCCCAACGAGCCGCCCAGCGCGCATTTTGCGCGCTGGCAATGGGGCTATTGGGGATGGCGGGCACCGGATGTGTGCTCCGAGAAGCCACCCCGACTGACGTAGCCGTCAGCGTGTTGGCCGATGGCACAACCCATCGCATCACGTTGCCGTCGGGCAGCACAGCGTCTCAGGCAATTGCGGCCGCCGGCATCGTTCCCGGCAGTCTCGATCGTTCGCAGCCGCCCTTCTATGCGGTCGTTCGCAACGGTGACGTTGTGAAATTGACCCGAAGTCGAAGAAACCTTCCGGACGGAAACCAAGACTTTGCCGTTTGATCGCCAGATTCTGCGCAACGAGTCGCTCCCCGAGGGGCAGGAGCGCCTCGTCCAGGCCGGTGCGAACGGTGAAGAGGAGCTCACCTATCGAGCCATTTTGGAGGACGGCGTCGAGGTCAGTGAAGCCGTCGTCAAATCGGCGGTTCTAAAGGAACCCGTTGCAGAAATCGCCATGGTGGGTGTGCGGACTTCCTTTCCGCCGCTCTCCATTCCGGGTCGACTGGCATACCTGGCTGCCGGTAATGCCTGGATGATGGATACATCGACGGCAAACCGGACTGTGCTGGTGAATTCCGGGGACCTGGACGGCCGGATTTTCGCGCTTTCGCCCGATGGCAGCTACTTACTTTTCACCCGGAAATCCGAGAAGACCGCGGAGCAAGAAATCAACACCCTGTGGGTTGTCAAGACGGACGCCTCCGGCAGCACTCCAATTTCTCTGGGTGTCTCGAACGTGGTTCACTTCGCCGCATGGTACCCGGATGGCTCACATGCCATCGCTTACTCCACCGTGGAACCGCGCCCAAACGCGCCCGGATGGCAGGCCAACAACGACCTGTACAGGGTTTCGATTGGGGGGCAACCCCAGAAAATCCTTGACGCCAGCAGCGGTGGCGTGTACGGTTGGTGGGGTATGACCTTTGCATTTTCGCCCAGCGGCAGACTGGCATATGCCAAACCAGACGGCATTGGACTGGTAAGCCAGGACGGCGGCTATCTTGCCCCCCTGCTGGAAATCGCGCCACTACAGACGCACAGTGATTGGGCCTGGAATCCGAGCCTAAGTTGGAGCGCCAACTCGGAGGCACTTTACTTCGTCGACCATGCACCATCACTTCCTCCAGTCACGACCGAAGATTTGCCGTGGTTCGATTTGAAGGCAACCGCCCTAGGCAACAACGCAACCTCCGACCTGATTCCCCAAGTGGGCATGTTCGCGTCCCCCTCCGTTTCGCCGTCTCACGACAATGGCGGCGAAAAGGAATTTCAGGTGGCATACCTGCAGGCAATCTTCCCCGATCAGAGTGAGACAAGCCGCTATCGCCTCTTCGTGATGGACCGCGATGGCTCCAATCGGCGCATGCTTTTCCCTGCGCAGGACCTGCCGGGATTGGAGCCTCAGAGTCCTATTTGGGCTCCTGCAAGCATCGCCGGACAAATCGGTGACTACTTGAGCGTAATCTACCAGGGCAACTTGTGGCTGATCGATACTGGTAGCGGGGAGGCAAGGCAGATCACCGGCGACGGCCTGACGTCTGTGAGCGACTGGAAATGAAGAGTTTCTCAGGGATGGCAACGGGACGCCGGACACCCGCTTCGGCGCGCGTGGAACGTTTGTGAAGGCACTGAGTTGACAAGGACGGACTGAATCTGGCATGAGAATATTGATAACTGGAGCGGCTGGTTTTTTGGGATCACATCTTTGCGACCGCCTGATCGGCGACGGCCACGACGTGCTGGGGCTCGACAACTTCGTGACCGGAAGCATAGACAATATTGCTCACTTGATGGGCAACTCGAAATTCGTATTCCGCAGACACGACGTGTCTGACTATATCTTTGTTCGCGGTCCCATCGATGCGGTCCTGCATTTCGCCTCGCCGGCCAGCCCCAATCCGCTGTCACCAAGCGCCTACTTCAACCTTCCGATCCAGACAATGAAGGCCGGAGCCCTTGGTACACACAACAGCCTGGGCGTCGCCAAGGCGCATAATGCCCGGTTCCTGCTGGCTTCCACAAGCGAAATCTATGGCGATCCGCTGGTGCATCCGCAGGTTGAAACCTACGCGGGCAATGTGGATCCCATCGGACCTCGATCTGTCTACGACGAGGCCAAGCGCTTTGCAGAGTCCCTGACCATGGCATACCATCGCCAACACGGTGTGGACACGCGCATCGTGAGAATCTTCAACACATACGGGCCGCGCATGGACCTGGAGGACGGCCGCGCTCTTCCAAACCTGTTGAAGCAGGCCCTCCTAGGGCAGCCGCTGACGGTGTATGGCAACGGCATGCAAACCCGTTCCTTCTGCTATGTCGACGACTTGATCGAAGGCATTGTGCGGCTCCTGCTGTCCGATGAGCACCTCCCTGTAAACATCGGAAATCCCGACGAGATCACCCTGATTCAATTCGCGGAGGCCATCAACAAGATCGTAGGGAACGAAGCGGGGATCACCTTTGTGCCCGATGCACGTTCCGAAAGGGACCCACAGCGGAGGCAGCCCGACATAACGCGGGCCTATGAGAAACTCGGCTGGCGCCCAAAGTACTCCCTGGATCAGGGTCTGAGTCAGACCATTCCGTACTTCAAGCGCAAGCTGGGCATTGCATGATTGCCGTGCTCAGAAATCCGGTCGAACGGAGCCGGTTCCTCAAGTTCATGGCAGTGGGCGCCTTCGGTGCGGTCGTGGACTTCGGAATTGCGAATGCCCTTACCCAGTTCCTGGGCATGATCCTGGTGGTTGCCGGGACGATCTCGCTTGGCTGCGCCATTGTCAGTAATTTCGTGTGGAACCGTTATTGGACTTACCCCGATTCACGCTCCCGGCCCCTTGGACACCAGTTGGGCATGTTTACGATGGTCAACCTTGCGGGCGTCGCGATCCGGATTCCAATCCTGCATTTCCTTGAGCCGATCCTCCTGAAGTCCTTCTACGGCGGCCCTGCATTGGCCGCGATTAGCCCGGAGTTCGCAGCCCGCAATGCCACCTTGGCGGTGGCTGTGGGCATCGTTATGCTGTGGAACTTCTTCGTGAATCGCTATTGGACCTACAACGACATCACATGAAATCGGGCATAAGAATGCGCGTCCTGCCGCTATACACTTCCAGAGGCGATGCAGCCGCGCTCGTGGCGTATCCGTACGTCTTCAATTTCGGCGGCGAGTGGGTCGGCTTCATCACGGGGGGCCGCGACGTTTACTCGGTGTTGGGACACTTCGTGGGGAGTCTGACGGATGATCGACGGATTGTTCGCGAGAGGACTCCGTCGAGCCGCAAATCGAGTGTGCGCCCGCCGGCTCCGCCCGAACGTGTCAGCCCGCCGGCGACAATTCCACTCGCGCCGCTGATGGGTGATTTGACTTTCAGCACCATCGACGTCTTGCTCGACGAACCCGAACGGCTACACACATTGGATGTGGGCGAACTGCGCGAGGACATGGACTAGATGAATCTTGACGCTGTCGAAGACTTCGATGGTTATGTCGATCCCCTTTTCCGGCCGTTCCGGACCAATGAAGCTGGTGGACCCGGTTTCAGGCTGCGTTCCCCAATTCCGCTAATCCGCGTGAGGTCCATGGCATGAAGTCCACTCTACCTCCCAAGCCAGTCCGCGCGTCGCGTATCAGCATCGCGCAGTTGATGCAGCCAGAGCACGCCAACAACCTGGGTAATGTGCACGGCGGGTGGATCATGAAGCTCGTCGACGAAGCCGGGGCCTTGGCATGCATGCGCCACGCGCAGCGTCGAGTTGTCACCGTGGCAATCGACTCAATGGTGTTTCGGCACCCCATCAGAATTGGCGATCTGGTGCTCCTGACGGCGGAAGTGACGAACGTGGGCAGATCGTCGATGGAAGTCGAGGTCCAGGTCGTGGCAGAGAATCCCATCACGGGGCAGCGATCTCATACCAACACCGCGTACGTCGTGTACGTGGCGCTGGACGATAACGCCTGCGCGGTCAGCGTACCGCCACTCATTGCCGAAACTGCAGATGAGAAGCAGCGCCAGGTAGATGCTCGCCGCCGCCAGGCCCACCGGTTGGCGGAGCAAAAATGAAAGCGCTGCGCAGCATCATCCGGAAGCCCATTTACGGCGTCCTGATGCTGTCGGTTGTAGGGGGCCTTCTATTCTTTCGAGACTACGGGCTCACTTGGGATGAGCCCCTCTTCTACAAGTATGCGGATGCGCTCGGCTACGCATATTCGCCGGCCAACTGGTTCAGCGGTCACTTTGATCTGAGTCAATCGTACGGGCCGAGCGCCGACGATCACAAGACGCGCGGGCCGGGCTACCTGCTTCTGGCCCGCGAACCCGTCTACTTGCTGGAGTCGCTTCACGTCGACAGCAACTCTGCGTGGCACCTCATAAACTTCCTGACATACGTCCTGGGCCTGTATTTCTTCTATGGCCTCAGCCTGCGTTTCGTCCATCAGGCCGCGGCTGTGGTCACGACCGCATTCTTTGCTACGCAACCTCTTCTGTGGGGCCATGCGTTCATCAATCCCAAGGACATGCCCTTCATGGTTTTCGTCCTCGGCGGCGTTTGGCTGGGCTTTCGCATGGTCGATCGGTTGGACGCTCTGCGAGATGGCGGCGTCGCTGCCAACGTGTTCAATGTTTTGCTGCCAGCGGCGCTTGTCGGGATTGCCAGTGCAAATCGGGTGCTTGGCCCTCTGGCGGGCATCCTGGTTGTGGCATACTTCATTGGGCATGGTCCTTCGCGAAAAACCGCAATCTGGATCATCATTTACGGCGCCCTCGCAGCAGGCGTCATGTTGGCCGCTTGGCCGTACTTGTGGGAAAGCCCCTTCCGGTTTTTGGATGTTTTCAGGCTGATGTCGGATAACCCGACGACCCTGCAAGTCCTGTTTGCCGACAACGTGTACCGCGCTGCTCAGCTACCGCTGCGTTACCTACCGTTCTTTCTTGTGGCGAAGCTCACCGAGCCCGTTTGGCTGCTGTTTCTGATCGGCCTGACGATTGCCGCTGTTCGATTCAGAGGAGGCAGCGGAGCATCACTCCCACTGGGGCTGGTTCTGCTTTGGCTTGCCGTGCCGTTGGGGTACGCACTAATCGAGCGTCCACCCCTGTATGATGGCATGCGCCACTTTCTGTTCATAGTGCCGCCGGTTTTCATCTTTGCGGCGGTAGCAGTGGACTTTCTCATGGCCAAGTTAAGCAGCCTACCAGTCAACATCGCATTCGGCGCCCTACTGCTCCTCCCAGGTATTATCGGCATCGTGCGGCTGCACCCGTATGAGTACGCGTACTACAATGCGTTTGTCGGCGGGACGAGCGGAGTCTTCCGACACTACGAAACAGAGTACTGGCTGACTTGCTATAAAGAAGCGGTTCAAGATTTCAATGCATCGGTCGATGGCCCGGCCCGGCTATTCGTGCACCGTGAAGCAGAGGTGGCACAACCGTATGCAGGACCTGATGTCACGGTTCTGGACGAGCGCGGCGCCGTTCAAAGCATCCGGTCGGGCGATTACGTCCTCGTCAGCACGCGGACCAATGAGGACCGTGGAACGTTCCATGACGCTCCCTGGCTGCTCTCGGTCGGCCACGCGGGCGCGACGTTTTGCATCATAAAAAGGATACCGTGACCACTCATCGCGAGCGTATCGAGGCATGCCTGGCGGGCGAGATTCTGGACAGGGTGCCGATTGCGTTGTGGCGCCACTTCCCGGTCGACGACCAAGGCCCCGGCACGCTGGCAACCGCGCACCTGGCGTTCGAAGCCGCCTACGATTTCGATGTTCTGAAGGTGACGCCGGCCTCGTCCTTTTCAGTCAAGGACTGGGGCGTAGAGGATGCCTGGGAAGGCAATACCGAGGGCACGCGCAGGTACACGAAATACATCATCAAGGAACCAGCGGATTGGGAGCGGTTGACACCGTTGAGTGCCGACGCGCCCCATTTGGCAGACCAGATCGCGTGCCTACGGCAGATTCGGCACGAAGTGGGACCGCAGACGCCGATCCTGCAAACCATATTCAGCCCACTTTCGCAAGCCAAGCATCTGGCAGGCGACGATATGCTGCTCGTGCATCTGCGCAAATCCCCGGAGGCTGTCGAACGCGGCCTCCGGACCATTACCGAGTCCACAAAACGGTTTATCCAGGCCGCAATACTTGCCGGTGCCGACGGCGTATTCTATGCAGTCCAGCACGCGCAGGCAAGGCTTTTGTCGCCCCGCGAGTTCGAGCTCTTCGGGCGCACCTCGGATCTTGAGCTACTGGATGTTGCAGCGGACCTGTGGTGCAATATGCTCCACGTGCACGGGGACGACGTTTACTTCGACTCAGTATCGGATTACCCTGCCCAGATCATCAACTGGCATGATCGCGAGGCGGGTCCGACGCTCGCTTTGGCTCGCCAAGAATGGGAGCGGGTACTCTGCGGCGGCATCGGCCGCACCACACTCGTCTACGGATCTCCGAAAAATGTGCAAGCGGAGGTGCTCGACGCCATCGCTCAGACCGGTGGTCGGAAGTTGCTTCTGAGCACCGGCTGCGTTTCCCCGATCATCACCCCCTACGGCAACATTCAGGCGGCGCGCCAGTCGGTTGAGGCTGGAACGGCTCTCCCGGGCCGGGCGTAGCAAGTATGCGCGTAATATCCGGCACCGCCAAGGGTCGGAGACTGCATTCTGTCCCCGGAAAAGAAACTCGACCTATAACGGACCGAGTGAAAGAGGCGCTCTTCAATATTGTTGCGCCGGACATACTCGACTCTACTTGGTGGGACGTGTTTGCCGGTACCGGCGCGGTCGGGATCGAGGCCCTGAGCCGGGGCGCGGCGTACGCGCGGCTAACCGACCTCCATCGCGGCCCCCTGGAAACCATCAAGTCAAACCTGGCACTTACGGGCCTGGCGCAACGAGCCGAGGTCAAGCAGGCGAACGCATATGCCTTGATGTCGGCTCTGCCAGATCGCCAATTTGACTACATATTCGTGGCACCGCCTCAGTACCAGGAGCTATGGTCCCAAGCGCTTACGACGCTGGACGCCAACGCTGGCTGGCTGACCGAAAACGGCTGGATCGTGGCTCAGCTGCATCCCAAAGAGTACCAATCACTGGGACTGAGGCATCTGACCGAAGTAGACAGTAGAAGATACGGGACAACCCTGCTCGTCTTTTACTCACGCGCAGGAGACCGGGTCGGGACCGGGAAGTCGGGACCTACTTCCAGGGAGCCGTAATAAGTACGTTGTCCGCGTCCGCGGCATGCCCCAAGTACGGCAGATGCCAAGCCGCTTCGATCGTCTTAAGTATCGAGTAATGAGTGTATGGCGTGGCGTCCTCGAAGCCGGCCTTGGCTTGGGGCGACACCAATATGGTTGCGACCCTACCCCCTGCCTCTGCCGGGAGTCCACAGCACGAGTGATCGCCTTGCCCCTCGTCCCATGTCACGATCACCAGGTAGGGCGTGCCTTCCCTGTCCAGCAGGGGCAGAAGTATCATCATCAGGGATTTCAGCCAATCATCAGCCACACCCAGGCCGCAGTCGTGCGCGTCATTGCACAGATTCGGCGTGATGAAGGCGTAGTCCGGCAACGTGCCGGCAGCAAGGTCAGCGTACAACTGCCGGAGCGGCACCACGCTGCGGGTGCAGCGCGCCTGATCCAGACGGATGGGCTCGAAGTAAACAAAGGGATTGTGTTTCATGGCGTAGTTGCCCGCTTCGGCCCCGGCATAACACGGTGAGGGCATGTCTTCCTGATAGGCCTTCCAGGTGCGGCCGCTGGCCTCTATATGATCAGGCAAGGTTATGGCATTGTAGATGCACTTCGTGCAATCAAAAGTGACTCCAAAAGTGTCGCCCCCGATCAGGGCCAGGTAGTTGGGCAAGCTGGGATGGGTCACCGCATATTCCTGCGTCAATAGCGTGTAGGACGTCGCAAGTTCGTTGAAGTACGGCATTTGTTTGTTGCCGATCACCGTGCCATATTCCTTGTTTTCAAACACGATGGTAACAATGTGGGCAAAACCGGGCACAAGAGACGGTGGTGTTAAAGTCGCCAGCGGAGTGCCGGTTGCGGAAGGGCTTGAAGGGACTGTGGGCATGCTCGTGACCGTTGAGGCCGCGGCCACGGGGACGGCGGTCGGGGAGGCGGCTGGAGCAGCAAATTGCGACACGGAACTACAAGCGAGAATTGCCATGCCGGCGGCCGCAATGGCGCGACGTACGCGACTGTCATCCATAGTTCACAAAGCCCTCCAGGACCAATGATGCAGGCGCAGTCCTGATCGCCGAGATCCTCAAATGCCGCTACAATCATACCAAAGCCAATGCCGCTGCTCCGCGGAGGTGAGGAATGGAACTGCAGACGGTTCTGATCGACAAGCCCGACGACATCAACTTCATTCTCGGGCAATCGCATTTCATCAAGACGGTGGAAGACCTGCACGAGGCGTTGTTCGGCGCTGTTCCGGGAATAGAATTCGGCATAGCGTTCTGCGAAGCCTCTGGAAAGCGCCTTGTTCGATGGTCCGGGACGAACGAGTCGATGATCGATTTGGCGCGTCGAAATGCCCTCCGCATCGGCGCAGGGCACTCTTTCATTGTGTTCCTTGGCCGCGGGTACTATCCGCTGAACGTGCTCAACGCGATCAAATCCGTCCCCGAAGTGGCAAGAATTTTCTGCGCCACGGCCAATGAGACACAAGTCATCGTCGCGGAAACCGAACAGGGCCGCGGAATCCTTGGGGTAATCGACGGCGCCTCCCCCGCCGGTGTCGAAGCAGAGTCCGATGTGTTGTGGCGCAAGGAATTGCTCAGGACGATTGGCTACAAGCTCTGAGCATGCCCTGAAGTCCGCGATCAGGCGTCAGCTTGCGCGGGCGCACTCGCGACCCCGGTCTGGCTGAGCGCCGATCAACTCTGCAAAATGAGGCGAAGGTTGCCGTCGCTATCATAGCCGGACCTAGCCGCGAAGGGAACGTCGCCCCGGCGCATTTCGTGGATGCGAGCGAGTAACGGAAGTAGATCTTCGACTGCGGGCAAGCCTGACACGCGGACATACGGCACCCACTCTGGATTTCCCTCGGCAGAGGGCCTCAACGTGCCACCCGTGGGTCCCCCGGTGAAGAGGTACAGCCCAACACCGATATCCCCTGCGTCTACAATCAGCGTGCCACACAGCCAGAGGTCGGCCTGCAGGCCGGTCTCCTCCAGCAACTCGCGCGTGGCCGATGCAAGCACATCCTCTCCGCGATCGACGTGTCCGCCAATCCCGTTGTACCTATTGGGCCAAAGTCGCTTCGTGGGGGAGCCTTTGATCAACAGATACGAGTTGCCGTGTCGAAGGAAAATGAGGGTCCTGGGAACGAGCAGATAGCGGCCGCTCCCAACAACCTGTTCGGCCTCAGGCACGGCGTTGCTTCGTCCAGCCCCGGGAGCCCCCGTTACTAGTCTTGCAGATCGTCGGCAGAGTCGGCTGCGGCCTTCCGGCCAGCGGCTTGGTGACCGGTGTAAAACTTGGGATCTGGTTCGATCCGGATCGGGTGGACAAAGGCCTCGACCTGTGCGCGAGTGTCTTGCATGCCAAGAAGCTCGAAAAGCTTTTCGAATTGCGATTCCCATGCTGCGACCACGGTCGCCCGCGCCGCGTCGGAGAGGCCATACATCTGCGCCTTGAACGGGCCAATCGCATTCTTCCTGGTCTTATAGTAGAACTGCTCGTCCGTCATGCCGGACTTGCGATCGCCTGCTGAGTGGTCATCCAGCCAGGCGTACATCTCCCGACGGAGATCGTCGGGTGCGTGGTTGTAGAAGATCGTCATGAAATTGGTCGCCAGATGGACCTCAACAGCCTCGTGCTCCACAAACTTGTGGAATGCACCTTCGGGTAACGTCGAGGCGCCGTGCTGCACGGTGCCGCCGAGTCCGTACTCAGCGCGTGCTACGCGAGACAGATCTTGAAGGGTTTGGAAGTCGATGTTGACCTGAGCAAGACTGCCATCCGGCAGGACGGTGCCGCCGTGGGCCGTGCCGGTTTGGATGCTGATCTTGCTCAGACCGGTCTTGCCCGGTGCGAGGCGGCCCAATTCGGCGCTAAATCCGCCCATAAACGCGCGCAGTTCCTCCGCCGTGGAGTTGTGGCCACCGACTTCTCCGATCTCGCCGCCGATCGAAATCGTGATTTCCGGCGGCTCGAACTGCCGAATGTAGGATGCAAGCTCGGCAGTCAGCTCGCAGTTCGTTGCCTGCTGAGCCGGTACGGTCGGTTTGGAGATGTCGACGAGCGTGGATGTGTCGATGTCAATATTGTAGAAACCCGCAGCGACGGCCTCGGACGCGAGGGCCCGCACCGCCCCTACCTCGGCAAGGGCATCCTCTCGAAAACGACTGGCGGAGACCTGGAAGTGGTCGCCCTGCAGGAAGACGGGGCCGCTCCATCCTTCAGCCAAAGCGGCAGCGAGGATGTTGGTTGAGTATTCCGCAGGGCGCTGCGCCGTGTAGCCGATCTCCGAGCGTGCGATCTCGAAGATGAATGCCGCGGCGTTCATCTTGCGAGCCACTCGAAATACCGCCCGCGCCGCGTCATACGAAAGCACCCTTAGATTCAACGCCGGCACGGTGAACGTGAGGGGCACCTCGCCACGTCCGCGGGCCGCATAAAGCCCATGGATGGAACTGGGCAGGATCCCGCGTTCAAGAGCGGCCGACCGGATCAGAAGCCGCGCCCATCCCGCGATGTCGGCGGATCCTAAGGCCGATGTCTCAACCAACGAGCCCAGAGAGTTGCGAAACGCGGTTTCGTCGAGTATTCTGAGCCGACCGTCCTCAAACCGAGCGCTGTTGCCGGCGAGTTCCAGGATTTCGTTGAGCTCTGACATGCACGGACTCCTTGTCCTAATAGGGCTTTTTTGACGGATTATACTGCGGCGCCCAGCAGGCGTCGGCGACCAACAGATTTGTGTGCCACAGGATTTTAGCTAACCACCGGCCTGCGACCAGCACTGCGATGTTTGCAAGCCCGCATAGTATAATCCTTGAGACCACAGACGGGCTCGCCCGTAGATCCTGGCAGGAGGCACCGATGTCAGATATGTATGACAAAGTCACCGGACAAATGGATCCATTGACCAAGCTCATTTCGCTGGTCCCTGGTTTCAGCGGCTACGTTCAGCGCGAAAATCGACGGGCGGCCGACAAGATGGTGCGCGAGGCATTGGCGGTCCGCTTCGAGGAACTTTGGAAGCGCATTTCCAACCTCCAAACCGACCTGGTTGGCGCGGGAAAGATCGAGCTCGTGGACGACATGGAGAGGGCTGGCATCCAAGTAAGAACCTTTATCGACAAGATCCGCATGGCCCCCAGGGGCTACGCCGGTCTTTTCGATGCCGTCAAAATCAACGAGAAAGAGCTGGAGCAGTTGTACGGCTTTGATGCTGCGTTCTTTGATACGGCGGCCGAATTAGGCCGTGGCATCGACAATGTTGAGGCCAGCCTTGCGGACGACGCAGCGCTGCCGGCGGCCATCCGCAACATCACGACCCTCGCCCGCCAGGCGGTCGAGACCTTCAACCGCCGACCAGAGGTCTTCACGGGGGCTGGGAGCCAAGAACACCAGGCTGGATAGGTGGTCTTGAAATCAATGCGTCGGCCCACGCGGTGGCGTGATAGGGCGCGCCATGCAAGGCAGCACGCGGGCCGAGAAAAGGTATCCTTGTGTGGCATGAATACATCCAAGCCAGCAGCCTAGACGATGCCGCTGCTGTTCTGCACGAGCGACGAGGGACCGCCAGAATTGTTGCCGGTGCGACGGACCTGATCCTCGAGTTGGAGCGCGGTGTCCGACAGGGGATTGACACACTTGTAGATGTAACCCGGGTGCCGAATCTCGACAGGATCGAGACGGACGCGGACGGCTTCCTGCATCTCGGGCCCCTCGTGACGCACAACCAATGCACCTCGTCAAGGTCCCTGCGGGACCACGCGTATCCGCTAGCCAGGGCTGCCTGGGAAGTGGGCGCTCCGCAGATCAGGAACCGCGGGACGATTGCAGGCAACCTAATCACCGCCTCGCCTGCGAACGACACGATCACGCCACTGGTGGCTTTGGATGCCGTTGTGTCACTCCAGTCGACGGATGGCAAACGGACAGTGCCGCTGCGGGACTTCTACCGGGGCGTTCGCAAAACGGTAATGGAGCCGGACGAGGTCCTGGTCGACATATCATTTGCCGCGATGTCGGCGCAACAGCGTGGAACGTTTGTCAAGCTCGCGCTGAGACGCGCGCAAGCCATATCGCTTGTTAACGTCGCGATGGTCCTCACGATCACCGCAGATGTGATACGGCAGGCGGCGATTGCCCTAGGCGCCGTTTCGCCTACGATCATTCGTGTACCCGAGGCGGAGTCATTTCTCGTTGGCAAGCCGCTCTCGGAGACGGTGATCGGGCGTGCGGCCGAATTGGCAGCGGAGGCCAGTCGACCCATTGATGATCTGCGCGCCTCGGGCGCATACCGCAGGGAAATGGTAAGGGTCGCGACAGCAAGGGGCTTGCGGGCGCTGCGAAGCGGCACGGAACGCGATGGCTTTCCCAGCACTCCCGTGCTTCTCGCCGGTAGCCCGGAACGGGACGGCTTGAGCACGGCAGGAGGCGGTGGCGCAGCTTCTACTCTTGGCCCCCACATCATTCACTCAGCCGGGAGCCCTATCGAGACAACGATTAATGGTCGCGCCTACAAGTTCATCTCAGGCCACGACAAGACCCTACTGCGGCTCTTGAGGGAAGAAGGGCAGCTTACCGGGACGAAAGAAGGCTGTGCCGAAGGCGAGTGTGGCGCCTGCACGGTCTATCTGGACGGCAAGGCAGTGATGTCCTGCCTCGTCCCTGCGCCGCGCGCACACAATGCCCAAATTGTGACCATAGAAGGCCTCGCACAAGACGGTCACCTACATCCGCTGCAAGAAGCGTTTGTGAATGACGGCGCCGTGCAATGCGGCTACTGCACACCCGGCTTCATCATGGCCGGAGCGAAGCTCCTGGAGGAAAGGCCTCATCCAACCAGGTCCGAGATTGAGCAGGCGCTGACCGGGAACTTGTGCAGGTGCACTGGCTACTACAAAATCATGACGGCTGTCGAGGATGCCAGTCGCGCCGGTGCGTAAGAGGTAGCCCATGACCAGGTACACTGTCTCCACGCGGCCTCGAACGTCGCCTGCCAATCAACCGCCACCGGCCATTTGGCGAGGAATCGGCTGTGTCCTGATGGTGGGCGTTCCTGCCAGCGCGTGGGTCTTGGCAGATTTGACTGTCCAATGGGCGTTGGAAAACGGGTGGCCGTTACCTTACCAGCTGGTAGGCTACCCCGTGCTGCCGAAGCTCCTTGTGGGTCTTCGTGGCCTGGCTCCAGTGCTTGGGGCAATCCAGGCGCAGCAGAACCTGTACGCCGTTGGAATTCTCTGCATTGCCTACACCATCCTGGGCGGGACGCTCATCTCGCTTCTGTATGCCATCGCCTACCAACTCTTCGGGCCACCGCGGTACGGCCCACTCGATGCGCCGCCGGCACCGCTGAAAGCTCGACGATACAAACGATGAAGAAGCCACAGAGAGTCCGCAGCCCGCGCAGGCCGAAACGCCAGCAACCAGGCGCGCTGTCTGTCATTGGCAAGTCGGTTACCCGCTACGACGCGCTGGGCAAGGTGACGGGTGACACCGCGTACTCCGGCGATCTTTCGCTGCCCGGCATGCTGCACATGAAAATCCTCTTCGCAGAGCGCCCGCATGCGCGGGTCAAGTCCGTGGATGCGGAGGCAGCGAGGCGTGCGGCCGGCGTGGCTGCGGTGTACACAGCCGCAGACATTCCGGTAAACGAATATGGGCTTCAGATACCAGACCAGCCGGTCCTTTGCGGTCCGGGATCATCCATTGCTGGTGCCGACGTGGTCCGCTTCGTTGGAGACCAGGTGGCGGCCGTCGTCGCCGACAGCGAGGACGCGGCCCGCCAGGCAATGGCCCTGATCCAAGTCGAGTACGAGGATTTACCGGTGCTCAGCGACCCACTGCAGGCGATGGAGCCCGACGCTCCGCAGCTGCACCCTGAGCGCGGCAGCAACAACGTCTGCGTGCACTACAAGATTCGTAAGGGCGATGCAGAAAAGGCGCTGGCTGCCGCCGACGTGGTCGTCGAGGGCGAATATCGTACACCAAGCCAGGAGCACGCATACCTTCAGCCGGAAGCCGGGCTCGCGCACATGGATGATGCTGGGCAGATCACCATTGCCTGCGCGGGTCAGTGGACGGACGCCGACCGCACATCGATCGCCCACGCCCTTGGTCTCCCAGAGGACAAGGTCCGGGTCATCTATCCGGCCATCGGCGGCGCCTTTGGCGGCCGCGAAGACTTGTCCGTGCAGATTCTACTGGCCCTGGCCGCGTGGCGGTTGCAGCGCCCGGTGAAGATCATCTGGAGCCGTCGCGAGTCCATCATCGGGCATGGGAAACGCCACGCAGCGATTTTGCGGGCACGCTGGGGCGCCAACCGCGATGGCAAGGTGGTCGCTGCCATCAACGAAATCTATGGCGATGCCGGCGCCTACATGTATACGTCCAACAAGGTGCTCGGAAACGCCACAATCACGTCGACGGGGCCCTACTTTATCCCACACGTGAAGGCGGACGTATACGGCGTTTACACTAACAATCTGCCGGGCGCCGCATTCCGTGGATTCGGTGCTCCACAGGCATTGTTCATGGCCGAAGGGCAAATGAACAAGCTGGCCGAACGACTGGGAATGGATCCCGTCGAAATACGCAGACGCAATGCGCTGCACGACGGCCTGACACTCGCTGTCGGCACGCCAGCGCCCCCTCCCGTGAGCGTCCCCCAGGTTATTGAGGCGGCGGCCGAGAAGTTCGGCTGGCAGCAAGGCACGAAGGAGGCCGCGAGCTCGGCGAGTCCCTTGGTCCGAGGCCGCGGCTTTGCGGCCGGATTCAAGAACGTCGGATTCTCCTTTGGCTATCAGGAGAACTCTTGGGCAAAGGTCGAGATCCACGGGGACGGAGCGATTGACCACGTCGTCCTGCATCACGCCGGCGCGGAAGTGGGACAAGGCACGCACACCGTGATGGCACAGATGGCCGCTGAGGTCGTGGGCGTCCCTGTGGAACGCGTCAAGATCATGGCTTCCAATTCCGCAACTCAGAGAAATGCCGGTTCCGCAAGCGCCTCTCGGATGACGTTCATGGCAGGCAATGCGATCAAAGGCGCCGCAGAAGCGGCCCTGCAGAAATGGAAGAACGAAGAGCGTCCGGCTGTGGCGGAGTTTACATACCTGGCCCCAAAGACAGAGCACTTCGATCCGGATACCGGCTACTCGATGCCGAATTTTTCATATGCGTACTCCGCCGAAGCAGTCGAGGTGGAAGTCGATACCGAGACCGGGCATGTGCGGCTGGTCCGGGTCGTCGTGGCTGACGATGTGGGCAAGGCCATCAACCCGGACCTGGTGGTCGGGCAAATCGAGGGCGCGGTGGTGCAAGCACAGGGATACGCCATCACGGAGGATCTGCGAACCAAGAACGGCCGGGTCGTGGCGGACCAACTGAGCACGTATCTACTCCCCACGATATTGGACATTCCTGAGCGCATCGAATCCGTGATTGTTGAGGTGGCAGAGCCCAACGGACCTTGGGGGGCGCGCGGGCTCGGAGAGATTCCTTTTTTGCCCCTGGCGCCCGCCATTGCAGCCGCGATCCACGATGCCACCGGAGTCTGGATTGACGAGTTCCCCTTCACGCCCGAGCGTGTGCTGCGAGCGCTCGGCAAGATCCAATGAGATTTGATGGAATATGGTCGGGTGAGACGCGGGAATTGGACGATGCAGCTCGCCGGTCGAGCGCGGGCCAATTCATCCGTCTTACCGACGGCTACACCCACTACGAGATCGGGGATCCAGCACGGCCGCCATCGGTGGTCCTGATTCACGGTTTCTCCGTCCCCTACTTCATCTGGGACCCAACCTTTTCCGCCTTGCTGTCCGCCGGCATAAACCCCATGCGCTATGACCTGTACGGGAGGGGCTACTCGGGCCGTCCCGACGCGAACTACGGGATCGAGCTGTATCTCCGCCAGCTGCGCGAGCTGCTTGATGCTCTGCGCGTGAAAGCAAGCAGCTTGGTAGGGCTTTCGATGGGCGGCGTGATTGCCGCGGCCTTCACGACCCGTCAACCGTCGCGGGTCCGCCGAGTTGTGCTGATCGATCCGACCGGCGTCAAAGCCATGCCTCTGCGCCCGCTCTACCGGATCGCGATGCTGCCAGGCATAGGGGAGTTGATCATGGCACTCCTTGGAACTGAGGCCTTGGTGCAGGGAGTTGCGTCCGATTTCTACGAGCCGAGCGCGGTCGGCGCATTTCAGAGGCGATATCGCACGCAGATGCAGTACCGTGGCTTCAAGCGAGCCGTCCTCTCGACACTGCGCAGCGACATGCTCGGCGAATTCTCCGGCGTGTACCAAGACCTCGCAAAGTTGGACACGCCGCTCATGCTGCTCTGGGGAGAGCAGGATCCAACAGTGCCGTTCGAGCAAAGTGAACTCCTGCTACGGCTCATCCCGCGCGTGGTATTCAATCCGATCCCGGCTTGCGGGCACGTACCGCACTACGAGAAGCCGGGGGTTACGAACCCCATGTTGATTGACTTTCTGCAAGGCAAGAATGGCAAGGTTATCCAGGATCGTTGACGCTCACAAGTACAAGATAGGGGTTTTCGGTCTCCTTACGCTGGCGTCTCTCATATGCGTCGGCCTGGTGGTCGCCCGTATGGCTTACAGCGACTCCCGTCGTTACGCCAGCCTGATTTGGAACCTCGCCCTGGCATGGATCCCATTTGTCCTGGCGTACGCTGCGTACATGCTGTCGTGGCGTAAGCTGCTCATGTACGCCGTCATACCAGCCTTCGCATTTCTGTGGCTGATCTTCTTTCCGAATGCTCCGTATATCCTTACCGACTTGCAGCACCTGAACCAGAACATCACAAATGTTCCGCTCTGGTATGACGTGATCCTTCTGATCTGGTTTTCGTGGACCGGCATGCTCCTCGGAGTGGTCTCGCTCAATCTCATGCAGGAAATCATTCGGCGCCAGCTTGGGCGAGGCATAGGGTGGGGCTTCGTGTTGTTCGTCGCCGCTCTAAGCGGCGTCGGCCTTTATGTGGGCAGGTTCATCCGCCTCAACAGTTGGGACCTGCTCCAGAATCCTGGGAACCTCGCCTCGAATGTCTTTGACTGGCTCTCAGATCCGAGTTTGCGTTCGTTAGGCTTCATCTCCCTGTATACTCTCTTCTTCATGTTTGTATATCTTACGCTGCACGCGTTTGGACACGTCCTGGAGGAAGGAACCAGGCGCCCCTGATGCCTGCCATAGCCATCGTCCGTGGCGGAGGGGACCTGGCCAGCGGCGTAGCCCTGCGCCTCCACCGCGCAGGCATAGGCGTCGTGGTGACAGAATTACCTGAGCCGCTGGCCGTTAGGCGAACCGTTTCCTACGCCGAAGCGGTCTACGAGGGCGCCGCCAGCGTGGAAGGCGTCACCGGACGGAGAGTGGACGATCCGTCGGACAGCCTAAGAATCCTCGGCATTCTCGCCAAGCAACAGATCCCGGTCCTGATCGACCCGGAGTGCATTTCGGCGCAGGCTCTGCATCCGCTTCTCATTGTGGATGGGCGCATGAGGAAGCGTCCGCCTGAGTCTCTGCGGCACAGCGCTCTGCTGTACATCGGCCTCGGTCCTGGATTCTACGGCTCCCGAGAACTGTCACGCCGTCATCGAGACGGTGCGCGGGCACACTCTGGGACGCGTCATCTGGGAAGGTCAATCGCTGCGAGACACGGGGGCACCGGAGGGGGATAGCCGCCGGGTTCTGCGTGCACCGATTGCTGGGACACTCGATTCCGAAGCGAAAATCGGCCAGCACCTTGATGCCGGGCAGCCAGTAGCCACCGTTGCCGGCCAGGCGATCCTGGCACCCTTTGCCGGAATCCTGCGAGGGCTGCTGCGCCCAGGGACTTTCGCGGAAGAACGGATGAAGATAGGCGATATTGATGGACGTGACGATCCTAATCTGTGTACACAGGTCTCAGATAAGTCGCTAGCGATCGGGGGCGGCGTGCTCGAGGCCATTCTGACGCGACCGCAAGTGCGCGCTCGGCTATGGGCCTGAGCCTCGGCGAATCGCTGAGGTTGTTTGGCCGCGCCAACCCGACTTACCGCGACCTCGCCTCACAAGGCATTGCGTTCGTCGGTGCGGGTGGCAAGACCACCGCAGTTTTCACATTAGCTCGAGAATCCCCGGTCCCCGCACTGGTAACGTCGACAACACACTTTGGCGAGTGGCAGACCCAACTCGCTGACAGACATATCGTCGCAAACTCCCCAACCGATCTTCAGACTATCGGTGATTCGAACGTGACTCTCGTCACAGGCCCCTTCGAGGCAGACCGCCGGTCGCTGCCCTGCCCGCCCGATGTGCTGGAGGCATTGCGATCTGAAGCGATGGCCGGCAAGCGGACTCTTTTGATTGAAGCAGACGGCGCGCGACAGAAGCCGCTAAAGGCGCCGGGCCAAGACGAGCCTCCGATTCCAATCTGGGTGGCGATGGTTGTGGTTGTGGCAGGACTGTCAGCATTGGGCCAACCGCTCTCCGCCGAGCAGGTGCACCGTCCGGAGATCTTTTCGGAGCTGAGCGGGCTCGAGATGGGCAGGCAGATAACCAGCGAGGCGTTGACCAAAGTGCTGTTGGACCGTTTGGGTGGACTCAAGAGTATGCCAAACGGCGCCCGCCGCTGCGTGCTGCTCAATCAGGCGGACACGGCCGAACTGCAAGCGCGGGCCAGCGGGTTGGCCCCTGCCCTTCTGGGAGAGTATGAAGCGGTCGTTGTGGCTGCACTTGAAAGCCAGCTGGTTCATGCCGTCCACGAGCGATGCGCCGGAGTCATTTTGGCGGCAGGCGAAGCCACCCGGTACGGACAGCCAAAACAACTGCTTCCGTGGCGGGGCGAACCTTTCATCCAAGCCGTGGCAAAGACGGCCCTGGACGCGGGGCTTAGTCCAGTCGTGGTGGTCACAGGGGCGAACGCCGAATTCTGTCGAGTTCGGCCCTCGCGTCCTTGCCGGTAGTCATTGCCACAAACGACCGGTGGAGGACCGGACAGGCGTCCTCCATCTGTGTGGGCCTGGAAGCTGTCCCGCCAGCCGCAGGTTCAGCGGTGTTTCTGCTGGCCGATCAACCGCAGGTAACGCCGCAGGTAATTCGTGCCCTCGTCGAAACGCACGCCGGCGGCTTGCCGCCCATCGTGGCGCCGTTGATTCGCGACGAGCGGCGCGGAAATCCGGTGCTCTTCGATCGTTCCACGTTTGCGGACCTGCTTCGCCTGCAAGGCGAGAGTGGCGGTCGAAGCCTCTTCTCCAAGCACCGCGTAGAATACGTTCCATGGCATGACGACCGGCTGCTGCTGGACGTGGACACTCCTGAGGACTATCGGCGACTGCTGGCAGACGACGCGCCATGATTGCCGCCGTCGTCCTCGCCGCCGGCAAGTCGGAGCGGATGGGCCGCCCCAAGATGTCCCTGCCCTGGGGGAAGAGCACCGTGCTGGGTACCGTTCTGCGGGTTCTGGCGTCTGCAGGAATTGAGGAGACTTACGTGGTAACCGGCGCCGCACAGGCCTCAGTTAGGGAAATCTGCGCACGCGACGGCACTGCCACGCTCGTGAATTCTTCCATTGCCGAGGGCGAGATGCTATCTTCGATTTAAGCCGGCATAAGGGCGCTGAAGTCCGAGACGCATGCAGTCCTTATCGTTTTAGGGGATCAGCCGCAGATCCGAGTTGAGACCGTCAAATGCGTGCTCGAGGCCTACGAGCGAACGGCCGCTGCGCTTGTTGTGCCCAGTCACAAAATGCGACGCGGGCACCCGTGGATTCTCAAGAGAGAACTCTGGCCGCAGTTGCTGCAGCTCAAGAGTGATCAGACGGCCCGCGATTTCCTTCGTCAACACGCTTCGCAAATTCATTATGTCGAGATTGACTTACCGTCGATCCTGGAAGATCTCGACACGCCGAACGACTACGCCCTGGGGCGGCCTCCGCCTGAGGCCTCAGATGACAGTGAGTAGCGGGCGTAAGGAAGAGCCTGCGCCGTCCGGAAGGTGCACGGCGCTGCCAGCCTCGCTTAAGAGAAACTGTAGTAATAGCTGTTCGTCCGCCGCCGGCGGAATCCAATGCGCTCGTATAGGCGGTTCGCAGAATCGCGCTCCGGATTCGACGTCAAGGCCACGCCTTGAGCGCCGTTCTGACGTGCCAAGTCCATCAGTGCGCGCACCAGGACCTCCCCGAAGCCACGACCTCGAAAAGCCGAGTCCACCACCACATCCTCGATAATCGCCCGACGGCCCGTTGGCGTCCGATAGACGGCCACGGTTCCCATGCCTACGATTCGATCTGCCTGCTCCTCTCGCAAGATGATCAGCGCGGAGGTCTCCCCGCGAATCATAGACTCCAAGTCGGCCATCCCCAAAGGACGTCCCGAGTCCGTGAGCTGAGGCATAAGCCGCTGGACTCCCTCCAAGACCTCCGGCGTCGCGTTCTTCACGTTCTCGAGCTTCATCTCCTCTGTCCCATCTCCGGTTGATCTATTCGGGCTGCGTTTGCCCGGAATTGTCCTGGGTCTTGGTCAGGGCGACCACCAGACTCTGCCCATCCACGTCAGCCTCGGCGCGTGCGGCGCCCTCAGGGCCCGTGCCGAACACAACCGACACTGCCAGAGTTTCCGCCCGAAGGTAACCTTCATGCTTTCGCAAGGCGGTAACGACCGTCTCCGAGGCAGAGACAAAGAGCTCAATGCGATCCGCGACTTCAAGATTTCGCGGTTTTGCGGAGTTCCTGTACGCGTCGCACAATCTCGCGAGCCAGTCCTTCCTGGCGCAGCTCCTCGGTCAGTGTCGTCACGAGGGCCGCCACGTATGGCCCGTCCTCGGCGACGGCAAATCCCTCCCGGGCCTGGGCCCTGACCTCGACCTCGTCTGGAAGGATCTCGTAAGTTTCCCCGCTTAGCTCCAGGTGGATCGGGTCACCGCTGAGCGCCGAGCGGGCGGCGGATTTCGGCATCGGATGCGAGCAAGGCATCGCGGATGGCCGGGAATCTGCTGCCGTACTTCTGTCCGAGCTGCTTCGGCAGTGGTTTTAGTGTATGCGAAACCGCCTCGACGGCAGTGTCCAGCAGACGCACCTTCTTCACGTTGAGCTCATCTTCGATGAGTTCTGCATACATCTCGACTGCGCGGCGCTCCGTTTGCGTGCCAACAGAAAATGCCGCCTCCTGCAACGGCTGGCGCACCTTGCGATTGCCCTTCTGCCGCGCGGCGTGGCCGAGAGACACAAGCTTGATGACCAAGCCCATGTCACGATTCAGTTTCTCGTCGATCATGGCCTCGTCATACTCGGGCCACTGCGCCAGATGGACGGACTCGGCCGCTCCCTGCTGCACGGACCGCACCAGGTTCTGATACAGCTCATCCGCAAGGAAAGGCATGGCTGGGGCCATGAGTTTGGAAACTGTCACCAAGGCCATATGCAACGTCGCGTAGGCGGACTGCTTATCTGCGTCCGATTCGGATTTCCAGAACCTGCGGCGCGATCGTCGCAGATACCACGTCGACAGTCGATCGACAAATGCCTGGATGGGACGAGTGGCACCGGTCACGTCGTAGCGTTCGTAGGCCGCCGTCACGTCCCGGATGAGCACATTGAGCTCAGAGAGGAGCCAACGGTCGAGGACACTGTCCGCCGGTCGCACTCCGCGCCGTAGATCAGGATGATCGAGGTTTGCGTAAGTGACGAAGAATGAGTACACATTCCAAAGGGTGAGCGTGAAGCTTCGGACGACCTCACCCACCAAGTCAATGGAGAAGCGCCGTTCGTTGCCCGGAGGCGAGGCAGTGTACAGATACCATCGAAACGCGTCGGCGCCATCCGCCTTGATGACGTCCCACGGATCCACGATGTTGCCCAGGCTTTTGGACATTTTCTTGCCGTCGGCATCCAGGATGAGGCCGAGACAAAGAACGTTCTTGAAGGCTACCGAGTCCATGAGCAGAGCGGCTATTGCGTGCAGCGAGTAGAACCAGCCGCGCGTTTGGTCCACGGCCTCACAAATGTAGTCCGCTGGAAACTGCGCCTTGAATCTGTCGCCGTTCTCAAATGGGTAGTGCCATTGCGCGTACGGCATCGAGCCAGAATCGAACCAGACGTCAATGAGGTCCTTGACACGGCTCATCTTCCCCCCGCATTGGGGGCAAACATAGGTGACGTCATCAATGTATGGCCGATGAAGGTCCAGGTCTCCCAAATCGCGGCCAACCTTCTTTGCCAGCTCAGCTACCGAACCAATGCACTCCTGAAACTTGTCCTGATCGCACTCCCAGACAGGCAGAGGGGTCCCCCAGTAGCGCTCCCTGCTGAGCGCCCAGTCCACGTTGTTTTCAAGCCAGTTGCCAAATCGCCCCTCCTTGACGTGGTCAGGCACCCAATTGATGGTGCGATTGAGCTCCACCAGCTTGTCCCGGAAACGGCTTGTCCGGACATACCAAGAGTTCGCGGGCGTAGTACATGAGCGGGGTGTGGCAGCGCCAGCAGAATGGATAGGAGTGGGTGTAGTCTTCGGTGCGAAAGAGGAGACCGCGAGCTCGCAGGTCCTCCACGATCTGCGGGTCGGCGCTCTTGATGAACTGCCCACGCCAGGGCGTCACCTCGGGCACGAAAGTGCCGTCGGGCAAAACGGTCATCAGGACGGGAAGATTGTGCTCGTTGGCCATCTGCATATCATCCGCGCCAAAGGCCGGTGCCATGTGCACGAGACCCGTCCCATCTTCGGTCGTTACGAAATTTCCCAGAACCACGAAGTGTGCGGGCTTGTCCGGCGGCATGAACGTGAAGAGCGGATGATATTTCATGCCCTTAAGCTTCTTGCCCCTGAACGTGTCCACAACGGTGACATCCGCATCCTTGAAGACTCTCTCAACGAGGGCCTTTGCCAGAATCAGCCGCTCCTGATGGCCGTCGTGGCGCCACTCGACGGTGGCGTACTCGACGTCCGGATTGGCCGCCACGGCAACGTTGCCCGGCAGGGTCCATGGGGTCGTCGTCCACACCAGCAAGGACGTGCCCTTTTTGTCCACAAGGGGCAGCTTGACGTAAACCGACGGCTCCGTGACATCCTCGTAACCCTGTGCCACCTCGTGATCCGACAGCGGTGTTCCGCAGCGAGGGCAGTAGGGGACGACCTTGTAGCCCTTGTAGAGCAAGTCCTTTTCCCAGAAGCTCTTCAGGATCCACCAGACCGACTCGATGTACTCATTTGCATATGTCACATAGGCATCTTCGAGATCCACCCAGAAGCCAATCCGATCAGTCAATCGGCCCCAATCCCGTATATACTCGAAAGCCGACTTCCGGCATTCTTCGTTGAACTTGGCGATCCCGTACTGCTCGATCTGCTTCTTGCCGGTGAAGCCATGCTTCTTTTCCACTTCGATTTCGACCGGCAATCCATGCGTATCCCAACCACCTCGCCGGGAGACATGGAAGCCGCGCATGATCTTGTAGCGCGGAAACATGTCCTTGAACGCTCTTGCGAGCACATGGTGCACACCGGGCAGACCGTTCGCGGTCGGGGGACCTTCGTAAAACACGTACTCCGGCCTGCCTTCGCGCTGCAGCCCCGTTTTTCTGAAAATACCTTCCCGCTGCCAAAACGCGAGGACGCCATCTTCCATGGCTGGGACGTCGAGCTTGGCGGAAACTGCCCTGAACATATGCGGCTCCAATCGAACTCCTAGAATGTATATTCCCAAATATAACCAAGACCTCTCGTCCCTATACAGAGACGAGAGGTTCACTCACGCGGTACCACTCTGCTTCCCGCTAACGCGGGCGCTTCACCGAAGAATTTACTCTCCGCGGCCTCGATAACGGTGGCCGACGCCGTTTCCCCTACTCTCCCGCCTGGCGCCAATCATCTGACTCGGCGTTCCGGTGGATTTCAGTTCAAAGCTCCGGGATGATTTTCAGTCCCTCGGGCCGCCTGGCTCCCATCAGTCCCAAGCTCGCTGGCACCCAGCCGGACCTACTCCTTCCCATCCAAGCTTTTTGGCTGGCCGGATTATCCCATGAAGTGATTTCTGCGTCAACGAGCGGCGGCTTTCACCTTCCGGAGGGCGTGCATCTCCCGGTAACTTCGCGAAATGCCCGCCAAGACCTGTGCTAGCGATCGCGGGCCCTTGCACAACAGGCTTATGCCTATGCGCAAGGCATCAGGATGGGGAGCCCGAGAACAGCTCGTCGGTCCTCGCCGCCATGATGAAGTCATTCCGGTGCAGGCCCCTTATCTTGTGGGTCCACCAGTCGACCCGTACTCGGCCATACTCAGTCACGATCAGCGGATGATGTCCTTGTTCTTCGGCGATTGCGGCGACTCTATTGGTGAACGCGATCGCCTCGACGAAGTCTTTGAACTTGAATGCGCGTTGAAGCCTCAAAACGCCATCGACTTCATGGACTCCCCAGTCCGGCACCTGTGGCTGCAGGTCCGTTATCTCCGATGCAGTCAGGGTGGGCTCACCTCCCCGACATGCAACGCACGTCATGCGAGCAATGTCTGACATGTCCAGTTCTCCATAAGTGACCCCAGGCGAGGCAGCCGCGATCAAACACTCGAGATGAATGCCTGGCGGCCAGGCTCAAGCGCTCAACCCGGCAGATCGGGCCCGCTACACCAAGGCGTTGAGCAACGGAGCAATTTCGCCTGGGTCTTCCAGATGCACGCGAAAGACACGGCGGCCTCGAGCAATCAGCGTCTGGTAGTCCGCCAGCGCCTGAGCCCGGATCAAGGTACCGAATGTCAATCCCTCCGTGGGAATCTGGAAATCGGAGGGAATGTCGCTGGTAACCTGGATGAACAGGCCTGTGTTAGGTCCACCCTTGTGAAGTTGGCCCGTGGAATGCTGGAACCGCGGTCCGAACCCGGCCGTTACGGCCGCGTGAGTTCGTTCGCGGATCGCCACCCGGATTCGCTGCAGGGCATCGATTGTGGCCTGGTTCCGCGGCAGATAGGCGTTGATGCCGACGTAGTCGCCGACGCCGACTTGCTCCAAGAAATGCAAGAGAGCCCGCGCCTGTGCAGCCTCGAATGCGCCGTCATGTGCCTGGAGATCCCACTTTCCCTCAGCCAGGCTCCCTGATGCCCTATACTGCTCTATCATCGCCTTGGTGCGGTCTTTGCTTTCCTGGACGTCTGGTTGATCGAAGGCATTCACGCCCAGGATGTGGCAGGCGACCGCCACGGCGATCTCCCAACGGTAGAACTCGGCACCCACATCGTGGGCATCAAGAAACGGGAGTACAACCACCGGAAAACCGGCAGCGTTCAATGCATCAACGGCCGAGTCGAGCTCGCCACTCTGGCGCAAATAGACGAAGATCCGGTCGGGCCCATAGACCTCCGGGCCATCCAGAGGCTCGAGCGGCACGGGAACCATTCCTTTTCCCAGCTTGCCGCTGGACTCCGCAACGAGTTGCTCGATCCAGTTGGCCAGCGCGCTTGCCCCGGTGTCGGCGACGATTGTCAGTTTGTCGCGTCCAGCAAGCGCTGCCTCACCGAGTACTGCCCCCAAGGTGAATCCGGGACTGCGCGCCGCCGGCATCTCATTTCCGCATTGGCGCTGCATCCATTCCGCGCGATCCAGCAGACGCGTCACGTCTATGCCTAAGAGGGTCGCAGGAAGCAAACCAAAATCCGTCAGTGCAGAATATCGCCCGCCCACCGTGGGATCGGCAAGGAAAATATCGCGGAATTGGAGTTTTCGCCCCAGGGCTTCCAAGGAGGTATGGGGGTCGGTCGTCGCGGAAAAACGTTTCCCTTCACCGCCGCTGGCTGCCCAGAAGAAGTCGAAGGCCGCCGAGACTTCTGCCGTTCCACCGGACTTACTGGCCACGACGTACAGACTCCGATCGACAGGATACTCGATGGCAGCCTTGGAAACCTGGGCAGGATGCGTTGAATCCAGAATTCCGAGGCAGACAACACGGTCGGCGTCGGTTCCTGTAGCCTCCAGGCTCGCAGGTGTCGCTGCGAACAGCGAACTCAAAACCTCCGCCGTCAGCGAGGAGCCCCCCATGCCAAGAATCAGAAATCTTCGTGTGCCCGCGGCTTGTGCGTGCTTCGAAAACTTCGCGTATGCCTCCAAGCGCTGGCCGGCCTTCTGCGGCGCATCTGTCCAGCCCATGCGGAGCTCAACCTCAGCCTGCCCCGCTGGATCGTCTGTCCATAACGTCGGATCATGCGCCCACAGACGCGACGGCACGGAATTTGTATCCAGCTCGCTGATTCGGTCTGCAACGACATGCCCCAATGGGCCCAGCCCGCGCACGGCGATGAGGCGTCTCCGATCAATCGTCTTAAGCAGATCTGCGATGGAATCAGAGAATGCCTTGACGCCCTCAAGCTCCAGATCTCGGGTGACGTCATCCATGAGAATGCCGGACCGTTCAAGATCGGACATGGTCTGGCGGGCGCCGTCGAGGCCCCGGGTAATGGAAATCTCTGCCACGGCATGATCGCGGGCCGCCTCCAGAGTGTGTGGCGGCAGCGTGTTGACAGTGTCGGCACCCACAAGATTGTCAACGTACATCGTATCGGGGTAAGCGGGGTTCTTGGTGCTCGTCGAGGCCCAAAGGGGCCGTTGGATCCGGGCGCCCTGCGCCAACAGGCGATCCCAACGCCCTCCTGAGAACGCGGCGCGAAAATCCTCATAGGCGAGCTTAGCATTGGCGATCCCCGCCCGGCCGCGCAATGGCGAGTCCGCCGGCAACAGCCGATCCACCTTGGTATCGACGCGCGAGACAAAGAACGATGCAACCGATGCGATATGGTCGATGGATCGTCCCGCCGCCAAGCGGTCCTCGAGGCCCGACATGTAAGCTTCCATGACTGCTGCGTAGCGCCGACGCGAAAAAATCAAGGTGATGTTGATATTCAGGCCTGCAGCAATCGCGCGGCGTATCGCCGGAATCCCTTCCGCCGTAGCGGGGATCTTGATCATCACGTTGGGACGCGCAACATGCGCCCAAAGCTGCTGAGCCTGAGCAATCGTGCCCTCGGTATCAGAGGCCAGCAAGGGGCTTACTTCAATGCTGACATAGCCGTCACCGCGATTGCTCCGTTCGTAGAGCGGGTTGAACAAATCGGCCGCGGCCCTGATATCCTCGACCGCCAATTGCCAGAATATCTTCTCCGCCTCCCAGCCCGCCCAGGCGAGAGAACGGAGCGCCTCATCGTAATCTGCGGTCTCCGATATGGCGCGGTCGAAGATGCTTGGGTTGGAGGTCATCCCGCGGATTTCGCCACGGTCAATCATCGCCTTGGTTTCCCCGTCCTCCAGCGAGCGCCTCTGGATGTTGTCCAACCACAGAGACTGACCCAAGGCAGTAAGGGTGCCGATGACATTCATGCTTCTCTCCGACTGATAAGGCAAAGTCAAGCTGCGATGGCGGGTTGGCGTTACAGCCTCCCTGTCTCCTCCAGGGTCCTTATCTTGCCCACCCGCCGAGCAAGCCGTTCGCCACCGGGCGCGTTGCCCAAATAGCTCGCGCCAAGGAATGACGCCACCAAGGCGGCGGCCAACTCCGGGCCGATCACGCGGCCGCCCAGGCAAAGAAGGTTCATGTCGTCGTGCATGACACCTTGCGCGGCTGAGTAGGTGTCGTGACAGATGGAGGCATAGACGCCTTTCATCTTATTGGCAGCAATACAGGCACCAACGCCGGAGCCACATACGAGGATGCCTCTCTCAGCTTTGCCCTCCTGCAGTGCACGCCCAACTTTCTCGGCATAGTCCGGAAAGTCCACGGGGGTGCTGGTCGTCGTACCGAAGTCCAGAACCTCCGCCCCCGCCTTGCTTGCGGCCTGCAAGACGCTTTCCCGGAGGCCAACTCCAGCATGGTCGAAGCCAATTGCCACCTTCATGGCAGGGCCTTGCGCTTCGATACGACGCGGTTCTGGGGCGCCCTCGATCGGGTAGACGGCCTGCGCTTCGGCGCACGCACGAGCTCTCGCGGCATGAGCGGCAATATTTTCGACAGTGAAACCGAAGTGCTCGAAGATCGTCTTGTAGGGAGCGGAAGCACCGAAGTGCTCAATTCCCAGGATCCATCCAGAAGGGCCAACGTACTTTTCCCAACCCTGCGCGACGGCCGCCTCGACCGCAACGCGGGCAGTAACCCCGGGCGGCAATATCGATTCGCGATAGGCATCGCTTTGTTGTTCAAAGAGCTCCCAGGACGGAAACGATACCACGCGGCTGCTAATTCCCTCGGCCCACAATCGCTGGCCGGTTTCGTAGACGAGCGCAACTTCAGAACCCGACGCCATCAGGATGATGTCTGGATCGCGTTTGCCAAACGAGGCGAGTGTGTAGGCGCCCTTGGCAAGACCCGCAGCGGAGCCGGTGACGGATCGGTCGAACACGGGTACGGCCTGTCGCGTAAGGGCCAGGGCTGTCGGCCCTGTACGGCGCTCGACGGCAATCTTCCAGGCCTCAACCACCTCGTTCGCATCTGCAGGTCGTATTAACAGCATATTCGGCATTGCCCGGAGTGCCGCCAAGTGTTCGATCGGTTGATGCGTTGGCCCATCTTCGCCGAGCCCGATACTGTCATGGGTGAATACGAAGATAGATGGGATTTTCGAAATAGCCGCGATGCGGAGCGCGGGCTTCATGTAATCGGAAAATATCAGGAAGGTGCCGCCGTACGGGATGAGACCGCCGTACAGTGCCATTCCATTGAGGGCCGCAGCCATGGCGTGCTCCCGAACACCAAAATGAACGTAGCGACCGCCGGCGCTGTCCGGACCAAAGTCCACTGCATTGTCAAACTTTGTATTGTTCGAGGGCGTGAGATCGGCAGACCCGCCCATAAGTTCTGGAAGTGTGCCGGCCAGAGCTGAAAGCGCTTTGCCGGAGGCGCTCCTGGTAGCCAGGCCTTTAGGGTCCGGCGCGAAATCCGGCAGGCTCGTCTGCCAGTTCTCTGGCAATTCTCCGCGCAGGCGCCGCCGGAGCTGAGCCCCCAATTGCGCATTTGCTGCCGCATATTCGTCGAGTCGACGATTCCACGCATCTTCCGCCCTCTGGCCATCGGGGATCGCGCGCCGGAAGAGCTCAAGCACATCCGGCGGCACAAGGAAACGCGGCTCCACAGGCCAACCCAGATTGCGCTTCGCCTCGTCCAGCTCCTCGTCACCGAGTGGCTCCCCGTGCGCCTTCGAGGTATCTTGTTTGTGGGGCGCTCCGAATCCGATGTGGGTACGACATGCGATCAGGGACGGCCTAGGATCCAACTTGGCAGCCTGAATGGCGGCATCAACGGCCTCAACGTCGTTGCCGTCTTCCACCTGCTGTACGTGCCACTGATAGGCACTGAACCGCTGCAACCGATCTTCCGTGAACGCCAGCTCCGTGGAGCCATCTATAGAGATATGGTTGTCATCGTACAAATAGATGAGCCGTCCCAAGCGGAGGTGTCCGGCGAGGCTTGCAGCCTCCGAGGCGACTCCCTCCATCAGGTCGCCGTCCGTCACGATCGCGTAGACGTAGTGATCAAACAGGCCCGGCCCAAACTCCGCAGCCAGATGGGCCTGGGCAATTGCCATGCCGACCGCCGTCGCAAACCCTTGCCCAAGCGGGCCAGTCGTAGTCTCCACCCCGGCCGTCAGTCCATATTCGGGATGTCCGGGCGTCTTGCTCCCCCATTGCCTGAAGTGCCGGATTTCATCCAGGCTAAGGTCGTAACCCGTAAGATGCAGCAGCGAATACAAGAGCATGGAACCATGACCCCCCGACAAGACAAACCGGTCACGGCCGGGCCAGCGGGGATTGCGAGGATTGTGGTGCATGTGGCGGGTCCAGAGTGTGAACGCCATGGCGGCCGCTCCCATGGGCAGCCCGGGGTGGCCTGAGCGCGCCTGTTGAACGGCGTCAGCAGATAGGAATCTCAGAGTATTGATTGCGCGCAAATCTACTTCATCCGTCATATAGCCTCCGCATGAATCTTATTCTACCACCCGTAATTTCTGATACAGCAGGGCCCTGCCGTGCGCCAAAACGCGCACAGCTGCAATCGCACCTGCTCGAGAACGGTGAGCGGTACCCAGATGAGCGTCGAAGCCGCTAGTAGGTCGCCTTCAAAGTCCCCACCGGCAGAACCACATTACCTTCCTCTTTGTTTCCAATACGCGTCACCTCGCCGGGCCGCGACACTGCCACCCATGCCGTGTAGGCCGCCACCAAGGAGTCCAACTCACCCGGAAACGGCAGGATCTCAGTTGGAAGGCTGCCGGTCAACAGTCGGTGACGCGTGATCTCCTCAAGGAATGACATGGGATCGCGAAATCTTCACACCTCTTTCGAAGAGAAGCAATGCCCGCTGCAATCTGCCCTCCAATGTCGGTTTGGCAAGGGGACTGCGCCCCAGGAGCGCAGAGAAGGCAGCGTGCGGATGAGTTTCGAGCCATTGGCGCGGTCCGCCCTCGGAGGGGTACTCCAAATAGCCAAGCTCTGTCAGCTTGCGGAGGAGAGCAAAACCGAGCTGCACCCAGGCAGGAGACTGCGCCTCCAGCCGGGGGGTGCCGGTGACGGAGATTCCGCGACCGCGAAGATCGAACTCGGCCTCCCGGATATCGGCGCCGCGCAAGCCGCTGGGCGATTTGCCGTCCCGCTCCAGGTGTCGCCGGACTACGCCCGCGTTGACACGCGAAGGGCTGTTGAGCGCGACAATCGCGTGTGGCTGTCCCTGAAGAAACTCAATCACTTCATCGAAATCGGCTGGTGCGAGCCTCAGCAGACCGAGCTCATGATCCAGCGCGGCAAGAGTGAAGGCTTTGTGCCCAGAGGTGCTGTCGATGCCAACCGAGACTGGATCTTTGGAGGCCATGGCCGCACGCGCTGCCGCCGTGCCATCTCAGTATAGGGCAAAAGTGCAGTCAACGCAACAATTCGCGGTCCGCAGTGCGCACGTGGCTGAAAGTCAGCCCGCCCCAGGCGGCTGGTCAGTCAGGACCCTAGAGGCCCCCAAAGTACGCAGACAGCTCGGCCTTCAATTCTGAAAGCGAATTGAACACGAACAACTGCTCGTTATAGCTCCAGATGGCCTTCTCAACTCCGATGATCGTCTCCGCTTTGAATGGAAGCAACGGAGTTTGACCTCCGAGGACGTGTTCCATTTCTCCTTTGGAGGAAATCAGGCCGGTGCCAAAGATTTTCAGTGCCCCCTCCTGGCGGATCAGGCCAAACTCGGTGCTGAACCAGGCCAGTCGCTTGACGTTTTCACGTTCCTGATCCGTCTTGGCGCTTTGAAAGGCGGGCGCGAACATCTCCTGTATTTCGACATATGCCGGCAAGGTGAAATACGGCAGGTGGCCGTAGACGTCATGGAACATGTCGGGTTCCGGAGTGAAATCCATTTCTTCGGCATTGCGAACGTAGTCCGTGATCAGGAACTCCCTCCGCCTGAAGTGTCCGTACCACTGCACCGCGTCTGAGTACCGCACCGTCGTGCGAAGCGTCCTCCAGCCAGTCCGCGGCGTAATACGCTCATTCAGCCATTGGACGGAGGGGATTCTTTCTGATGGAAGCCCGAGTATCGCCGATCCGCTCAGATACTCCTTGCAGGCGTACTGCTTTACCTGCGGGGCCTGCCGCGCGTAAAGTTCGCGCCAGATCCCGTGCTGCTCTTCAGTGAACTCGACGTCCACGGCTGGGTCCAGTGTTGTCTGATCAGATGGAGTGACCATGACGACCTCCTGCTGGGAGGATGCTATCACGGCCCCTGCAGTGCGTCAAGAATCGGACAAAATTAGTACGAGTTGCGGGCGGGGCGAGAATGATAGAATCCTGCGCAGGACGAGGCCAAGCTGGCAGGACAGCTACAAGACAAGCTCATCATAATTACCGGGGCAGCGCGCCGCATTGGTCGCGCACTGACGCTCGCCTGTGCATCCGCTGGCGCAAATGTTGTCATTCACTACGCGCATTCCAAGCTCGACGCCGCCAGTGTTCAGCGTCAAGTCGAGGACCTGGGGCGACGCGCATGGATCTTTCAGGCGGATCTGGAACAGCCAGGCCAGGCCGCAACGCTGGTAGGGCGAGCCTCTCAGTGGGGTACCGTCTTTGCACTCGTGAACAATGCCGCTGTCTTCGAAACGCTCCCGATGCAGCAGACAGACTTGCAGGTTTGGCGGCGACAGCTCGCCGTAAATCTCACCGCCCCATTCATCCTGACGCACGCCTTCGCCGCGCAAGTGCCCCCGGGTGGACACGGGCGGGTTGTCAATATTCTTGATTGGCGCGCCATGCGACCCGACAACGACCACTTTGCCTATTCGGTAACGAAAGCGGCGCTGGCAGCCATGACCCGCTCGGCGGCTGTGGCACTGGCCCCTGCCATAACCGTGAATGGGCTCGCGCTGGGTGCGATCCTGCCTCCGGAAGAGGAAACAGGCGACGGCGCAGCATTGGATCGCCTTCCCGCGCAGCGCTGGGGCCGGCTGGACGAGGTCGGAGAGGCGCTGCTCTTCCTGCTCGCCGGACCGGCCTATGTGACCGGCGAGATCATCCACGTGGACGGCGGACGTCAGCTTGTCTAGGAGGATATGTGGACAAAGTAATCATAAAAGACCTTGTGGCACGCGGCATTATCGGAGTCAACGATTGGGAACGCGAGAAGCCACAAGATATTGTCATTAATGTCGTCGCCTACACCGACGTGCGCGAGGCCGCGAAGACAGACGACTTGAAATTCGCAGTGGACTACCGGATTCTCGCCAACAGGCTTCGCACGCACGCCGAAACGGCGGCCCGGCTCACGGTGGAGGCCTTGGCGGGCGACCTCGCAGAGTTGTGCTTCCAGGACAAAGCCGTGAGCCGCGTCATGGTGCGGGTCGAGAAGCCAGGGGCGGTCCGATTTTCCGCCTCAGTTGGCGTCGAGATCGAGCGCAGCCGGGATGAGAAAACTGCATAAGTACTTCTTGAGTCTCTGGCTCCAACCTCGACCCGGAGAGAAACCTTGCCGACGCAGTCGAGCACCTCGGCGAGTATGGCGTCGTTGAGGAGGTGTCCGGCGTCTGGCAATCACACGCTGTGGGCTCAACTGGGCCGGACTTTCTAAATGCGTGCGTCCTGTTTGCGACGCCCATAGGTGCTGCCGACCTCAAGCGAAACGTTACCGCCGCCGTAGAGACCAAAATGGGAAGGGTCCGAACTGCCGATCGATGGGGTCCGAGGACGATCGATATCGATATCCTGATGGCAGACGATCAGCCAGTAAATCTAGAGCGCTGGAGCCACGCATTCGTCCTGCTCCCAATGGCCGATCTGCTTCCAGCATTCATGCATCCGACGGAACGTCGGCCGCTAGCCGACGTGGCAAATGGAGTCCGGGCAGAAACATGGATTGTGCGAGGCAAGACCAAGTTCCCCCGGTCTGACATCGACGAAAGCCGCTAAATGTGCAGAGGCCCCGCGCCTCTGCCGATGTTATCCAGAAACTCCTGCCTTGTGGCAAGGTTGGTCCGAAAGGACCCATGCATTGCCGAGGTCGTCATGCGTGCCCCGTGTTTTTTTACGCCTCGCATCATTGTGCAAAGATGTAGTCCCTCGACGACCACTGCAACGCCGGTTGGCTCGAGCAATCGCTGCAGCTGGTCGGCGATCTGTCGTGTCATGCGTTCTTGAACCTGGAGCCGGCGGGCATACAAGTCCACGATGCGTGGGATTTTTGAGAGCCCGATGACTTTCCCCGCAGGCATGTAGGCCACGTGCGCCCGACCCAGAAAAGGCAGCAGGTGATGCTCGCAGAGACTGTAAAACTCAATATCGCGGACAATCACCATCTCGTCGTACGTGATGTTGAAAACGGCGCCATTTACGATTTTTTGAGGATCTCCGTGATAGCCGCTCATGAGTTCCGCGAACATCCGGGCCACGCGTTTCGGCGTATTCTTGAGGCCTTCGCGCTCCGGTCGCTCGCCCAGGGCGCGAAGGAGTTCAGCGACCGCCCGCTCTGAGTCAGCCAAATCGACGCCGGTCTCCGCGATATTCTCGTCCGTCATGTCATCGTCAAAGTCAATACGCGCCACCGTGTGCCTCCTCGCAAGTCATGCTCGCGCTCGCGTGCGCGTCCTGCGGATTCGAGGATCGTCCTAACCGAGTTCTGGTTCCAGAAGTCCGTAGGTGCCGTCGCGACGCCGATAAAGCACACTTATCCGGCTGCTGTCGGCGTTGTAGAAGACGAAGAAGGCGTCGTGGCCCAAGAGATTCATTTGCTCGACGGCCTCCAGCTCATTCATCGGGAGAATGCGAAATTGCTTGCGTTTGGCAATGATCGGGGGCAGTTCGCCAGTCTCATCGGGAGCGACAGGAGCCGCGGCGACATCCGCTGCCAATTCGCCGCTGCCCCGACCATGGTAGTGTCTGCCTTTGTAGCGCTCTATCTGCTTCCGCACGATATCCAGTGCCGCGTCGAAAGCCGTCAAAACTTCGGCTGAGCGGACCTCGGCCCGCAGCATCACAGCTTTTCCCCTCGCAGTGATCTGCGCCACATTGCGGTCGTTTGCATTCCGCGCAGATGCGTGGTGGGAAAGCTCGACGACTACCTCCTCAATGTTCGGAAGATAGTGATCAAGCTTCCCAGCACGCCCCTCTACATGCGCCTTGATTCCGTCCGTCAGCCGGAGATTGCGAACCTGGACTTCAACGATCGCGGTCACTGGGTCTCCTTCCCGTTCACGCAAGTGGCGAGCTCCTGGAGGCGCCTGCCATCAGGCCTCCGTCTTTGCGGGGGCGTGGCCCGCCCTCGCAATCGTGAAAGCGTATACGTCGCTTGCGCCCCCTTCCAAGGCTGCCTCGGCACATGACGATACCGTGGCACCGGTCGTGGCGACATCGTCCACCAGTAGGATGGTACGTCCGCTGAGCCTCTTGCCCACCGCGCGGAAAGCCCCATGGACGTTCCCGCGGCGTGCTGACCTCGCAAGACCAACTTGCGATTTTGTCTCTCGGATCCGGACGAGTGCGCTTGGTGAATAAGCGAGGCCTAGAGCCATGGAAAGCGGCCTTGCGATTAATCCAGCCTGATTATAACCGCGTTCATTTTGGCGCCCTCTACCGAGGGGCACCGGCACGAGCAAGTCCACTGGCCACCCGAGCGATTGGACATACTCCGACAGTGCTGGTGTCAAAGCCTCTCCAAACCCAATGTCGCGACGATACTTCAGGTTATGGATGGCGCGGCGCAGGGGTCCGGCAAAGGTCGACCAAGACCGGAGGGCCCGATAGTGAGGTCGTTCGAACTCGACAATCAGTGCAGAGTGGGCCGCTGCCCCGCAACGAGAGACCGCAAATATCGCAGACCGGCTGCATCGCCGGGCGGGTTTCTGCCTGACAGCGAGGGCACCATCGGAAGCCGTCCGCGCCGCAACCGCTGCACCGAGGTGGCAGGACGAGGTCCAGGCCTTGCCAAAGCAGATGGTAGAGCCGAAAGGAGTTGGAATGCCGGTGCGCGGGCGGTCGCCGCCAGCGACCTAGATCATTGCCCGAGGTTTGCAAACGCCCGTGTAATCTGGATGCCAGCCGGAGTAAGCAGGATTATCAGAATAGATGGAAAGATCAGGAACGCCAGGGGGAGAATCATCTTGACCGGCGCTTCACGCGCCTTCTCTTCCGCTCGCTGTCTACGCCTCACGCGCATTTGGTCAGACTGGATCCGCAGGATTTTGGCCAGACTGACTCCAAGTACTTCGCTCTGTATGATGGCGGCGACGAAACTGGTCATTTCGGACAGGCCAATTCGATCGGCCATGTCCCGCATAGCATCTCGGCGTGCTTTGCCCAGCTGGATCTCGCGTATCGCGCGCATCAGTGCAAGAGAAAGCTGATTCTCCCATTTCTCACAGACCTTGGACATGGCTGCCTCGAGACCCAGGCCGGCCTCCACGCAGATCGTCAGCAGGTCCAGCGCGTCGGGGAGGGCCCGGCGAATGTCCCCTTGCCGTGTGTTGATGCGCGATTGAAGCCACAATTGGGGGAAAAAGAAGCCCAGCACTGTGAAGATCAGAACGACCAGAATAATCTGACTGACCGGCCAACGGGTCGGTGCGAACAGGCCGATCAGCAGCAATAGACCGCCAAAAATTGCTGCGCTGAAGAAGCGCGACACCAGGAACGTCGCTGCGTCGATGCGTCCCGGATTGCCCGCCATCTCCAGTTTCCGAGTGGTGCTCTCAAGAACCTTCTGAGGAGTGAACGTTGTGGAAAGCCGCCCGATGCGCTGCAAGAACGGCAGCAGCACCCGTTCCGAGAACGACTGCTGCATCTCGATCTGCTCGATCGACTTGATGACTTCTCCGCGTCGGGCAGCCTCCTCCAATCTCACCATCAGCGGATCGCGCTGCTCCGGGCCCCCCGTTGCGCGGATACCCGCAATCACAACGGCGATAATGAAAACGACCAGGACCGCTACAACGATGGGAATAATCAGGCCGCTCATATCTCGATGTTCGCAATCCGCGTCATCACGTAATAGCCCAGGCTAATCATGATGATGACCGCAATCGCAGCACCAATGGCGCACAGGGGCCCGGCATCCGCGAACGACATCAGGTATCTTGGATTGAGGAACCACAGTACTACCGTGAGGAAGATGGGGATGAGCGACAGAAGAGTACCCGAGGCGCGGACCTGGGCCGTAAGCGACCGAATCTCTCCCCTGATTCTGACACGCTCGCGAATCGTAAAGGAAATCGTATCCAGGATCTCTGAGAGGTTTCCGCCAACCTCTCGCTGGACGTTGATCGCCGTAACCACAAAGTCCAGATCCACGCTCGGGATTCGTCGCAGCAGATTCGCCAGGGCGCGATCCATCGGTATGCCGAGCTGCATTTCCTGAACAACACGGCGAAACTCATCGCAAATTGGTGAGGGCAACTCCTTGCTGACAGCCTCCATCGCCTGCGAGATGGAGTATCCGGCCCGCAGGCCGTTTACCATGAGGTTGAGCATGTCAGAGAGCTGATCATTGAATCGGTTAAGACGGTGCGACTGTTGCCTCGCCACGTAGATACCCGGCGCCAGGTACCCAACGACAGCGCCAATCAGAAATGAAATGATGTTTCTGCCGCCAATCAGCCACGTAAGGCCACCCAGGAGAACGACAGAAAGGAAAATCAAGGCGAAGTACTCCCCCACCTTGAATTTCAGATCGGCGCGCGCCAGATTCTGGCTGATGCGGCTGCCGAACGTGGTCCGCTCGACGCGCTTGGTAACCCAATCGGATATCGCCCGGCTCTGGTCTACCGTTTCTTCAGGCGCCGCAGCTTCACCGAGATACTGACTAAGGCGCTCTTCCAGCACCCCTTGCTCCCTCGAATTGGTGACGATCAGGCCCACGACGAGCAAGATGATCGCAAGCAAGCCGCCGAAAATCACGATCCCGTTCATGGATATGCTGAGGTCGTCAAGGTCCGCACCCGGTTCCGCTTGTTAGCGCCGCCGCTCGCCAATGCCGAAGATGGCCGGCGGCAGATGTATTCCAGAGGCTTCAATGCGATCCATGAAGCGCGGCCTCAGGCCCGTCGGATGCAACCTTCCGATGATCTGGCCATTCTCGACGCCCGTCTGCTCAAAGGTGAAGATATCCGTCATGGTAATGACGTCGCTCTCCATCCCGCTTATCTCGGTGATATTCACGATCCTGCGGGAGCCATCCCGCATGCGCTCCTGGTGAACGACCAAGTTTATGGCAGAGGCGACCTGTTCTCGAATCGCCCGTGACGGTAAATCCATACCTGCCATCAGCACCATTGTCTCAAGACGTGACAGGGCGTCCCGGGGACCATTGGAGTGCAGCGTGGTCATCGAGCCATCGTGGCCCGTATTCATGGCCTGGAGCATATCAAGCGCCGCCTCGTCGCGGATCTCACCCACGATAATTCGATCCGGCCTCATGCGCAGGGCATTTATGACCAAGGCCCGGATCGTCACCTCGCCGCGGCCTTCAATATTGGGCGGCCGGGACTCCAGCGTCACGACGTGTTCCTGACGGAGCTGCAACTCCGCCGCATTCTCGATCGTCACAATGCGCTCGTCACCGGGGATGAAGCCAGAAATAATGTTTAGAAAGGTGGTCTTCCCCGAGCCGGTTCCACCAGAAATAACAATGTTCAGTCGTGATTCCACGCAGGCCTTGATGAATTGCAGCGCCTCCTGCGTGATGGAACCGAATTGCACCAACTGCTCAAGCGTGATCGGTATACGGGCGAATTTGCGGATTGTGAGCACGGGTCCGACCAAGGAGATGGGCGCAATAATCGCGTTAACACGCGAGCCGTCCGAAAGCCGGGCATCGACATAAGGGCTGGCCTCATCGATGCGGCGTCCCAAGGGAGCGACGATGCGATCAATGATCCGCAAGACGTGGTCGTCATTCTCGAACACCACCGGGACGCGGTATAGCTTGCCGCCACGCTCGATGTACACGTTCCTTGACCCGTTGACCATGATTTCCGTGACCGTCTCGTCATCGAGCAGCGGTTGTATGGGCCCCAGTCCCAGAATCTCGGCCGCAATCTGCTCGAACAGTCGCGCCCGTTCAGGGCGCGAAAGCACGATCTTCTCGTCGGCCAGGATCTGTTCAAACAGCTGCTGTATTGTCCGACGCACGTCATCGGTCTTGGTGACATCTGTTGCCGGATCCAGCTCCGCCAGCAGCTTGTTCTGGACACGCGTCTTGAGATCAAAGTACGAGCCGGCTTGGGGCGCGGTGATCGAGCCGGTTTCGCGTCTACCGGGCAGCGAGGAAAAGCGGGACGTATCACCGGGCGACCTACCATTCCCACCCGCCGCAGGGCTGGGAAGCGCGTTGGGCCCGCCCTGCCCCTGTTCAATCCGCTTGAGTAATGACACCGATCAACTCCTTAACGTCCGCCGAGGGCGACCTCACGAGCCTCCAAAGCCGCAAGCTGCGCGCGCAGTGCCTCCGCAAGTGTGAAAATCCCCTTTGCTGCCGGCTGGGTCCGCACATTCTCCAACATGAAGGGTGTGCCGCGATTTACGGAGGGTATCACGGTTCGTTCATCCAACGGGATGACGGCGCTGACTTGTTCCTTGAGATTCTCACCAATCCTGTCCGGCGTGATACCAATGCGTTTGTCGTACTTGTTCACCACGAACAGAAGATGCTCGCGGTCGATGCCCATCGTCTGAAGCAGATCCAGAAAGAGGCGCGCATTCTTGATGGCAGGAATATCCTGGGTCGTGACCAGGATGATGGCGTCGCTATTGTCGAGGGCGGCGAGCGTGACTTCATCCAGAGAAGACGAGGTGTCGAGAATGATGTAGGCGTACATCCGCCGCAGGAAATCCAGGACTGCCGTAAATTCCTGAACCGACAACTTGTCGGCCAACTCGGGCCGCTGCGGCGCTGCCAGAATTCTAATCCCGGATGCCTCGTGCTTGATCATGATTTCTTCGACAGTCTCCGGGTCCAGTTCGTCCACACGAGGAGCAATGTCGAGCAGCGTGTTCTTACCCTGCTCGTTGAAGAACATCGCAATGTCACCATATTGCAGGCTCGCATCCACAAGCACGACGTGCGTATCGTCGCTCTGCATGGCGACGGCCAGGTTCGCCGCCAGCGTCGTGCAGCCGGTGCCACCCTTCGGGCTGTACAGGGTGACGACCCGGCCCTGCAAGTTGGCAGAAGCGCCGACGGCCGCCGCGGCGCCACGCATGGATGCGACTCCGGCGCCGATTCGGCTGGCCTTGTTCTTCTCCCGCTCGGCATGGGCCAGCTCACCGCTTCGCTTGACCGCTGCAATCAGGTCGTCGCCCATGGGAGGCTTGGTCAAGAAATCCCGGGCGCCGGCGAGCATGGCCCGCCGCATGTAGTTCTGATCTCCTTGCACGGAGAGAATAACCACCTGGGTTTGGGGAGCTTTTTGGTGAACGACTTCCGTGGCCGCAATGCCGTCCATGTCGGGCATGTTGATGTCCATCAACACCACATCGGGATCCAGCTCTTGCACCAGATCCAGGCCCTCGCGGGCGGTACGGGCGGCTCCAACTACCTCGATATCCCCCTCGAATTGCAGGAGCTTCCTGACATTCTCCCGGGTGTCTGCGACGTCATCGACGATTAGGACGCGTATCTTGTCACCAACGGCCATGGAATTCCTTACGTGCAGCAGGTGCGACCGGTAGTGCGCGCAGCGCCGGGAGCCGGTCTACGATCAGGGGTTACCGATAGGCTGCAATCCGTACGGCAGCTTGGCAGGAACGGGGATATTGTATTGACTTAACAGGAACTGGAGAGTGGCAGCTTCAGTCGCAAGCCGAGACTGGTCCCCAGGATTTCGCAGCGTCATCGAAATGACAGCATTGGTGGCCAACATGTACGAAAGTGTAACAGAATCTTGAGGAGAAACGATGAGCGTCACGATGTCGGGCGGAGGCGGGGCAGCGCCCTGCTGTTGCTGCTGCTGAGTCGGCGCCGTTGGGGCCCCGGGCAGGGGGAATTCGCCGAGTTTTAGTACCACGGCTTCCTGCAAAATCGTCTGGCAAACCACGCGCGGCCGTTGACCCTCGGAGGGCGTGATGTAGTAGAAGTTGTTGGGCAGTGAAAGCTCGGGGTCCAGCCGTCCCTGAGGCGTCTTCCCCTCGCTGACGCTGAGTGACAGCACCGGAAGAGCATTTTCCTGCGCACCCGGCGCCGTCAGGACCGAGACATTGTCGGGGGTGATTGTCTGAAAACTTGGATCAAGATCCACCAGACTGAAGCATGCATTCACATTGACGTGCGCGCCATCGTTGATGCCGTAGGCATCCAGCGCCAACCTGGTCGCCGGAATGCTTGCTGCTGTCATGCCAGGCGGAAATCAGCGCTGCCCACTGCGGGCCGGCAATCGAGACCGATTGGGCAAACTCCGCGACCATTGAGCTCGTAATCACCACGCCTTGATCGATTGGGAATTTGGCGACCTTCGTGATGAGCTGTGCCTTCTCGTCGACGGTGAACTCGACGGCGCTCACCTGCTCCGCGGGGATGCTGATGGTGGTTAACGCGTCCTCAGTCACCACGGCGCCCTGCGGAATGTTTTGACCCGCCACGAATATTTCCACGTAGACGGGCGGCGGGGGCGGCGGTGTCAAGTATTGCTGAAGGGCGCGAATGCCAAAAAACGCCACTGCGAGGCCGATGATCAGGATAAGCAGAAGAAAAATCAGGGTGCGAGCACGACGCATGGCATTCTCCTCGTTTCGAGTACCGAGCCAGATTCTATTCCAAGAATAAGGGGGAAAAATAGCAAAAGCATGTTTGTCGCAAAAAACAGGACTCTGTCTTGCGGACAGAGTCCTGCTTCGTGTGTCTGCCGGGGCAAACTTAGACGCCGCTCAGACTGTTGTTGATGGTGCTGAAGGTGTTGCCAATGATCGGGCCCAGGATCATTAAGGCCGCGATGACAACAATGGCAACCAAAACAAGGATTAACGCATACTCGACCAAACCTTGGCCTTTTTCGTTTCGGGCGAACAACATGGTAGTCTCTCCTTTCTGTAAGATCGGCTTCGTAATGTAGAGCCTGCGGAATATTATACGGGTTCTGTCCAGTTTGGCAAGGCTGCCGACTTCACACTTATGTTAGCCCGTAGGATCGCAAATGGCCGCGCCCGCCTTCGACTGACCAATTGCAGTGCATGTCGTTGGGGGCAGGGCCCATCCGACCCTTCCACCTGCTCTTCCACCGGGCGGCGAAACCCGTACCCGCGCCCAATGCGCGCCAGTACAGGATCGTCTGGGTGCCTGATGGGCATCGAACCCACAACATCGTGATCCACAGTCACGCGCTCTGCCATTGAGCTACAGGCACCAAGTAACTAGGAGCGGGATTATATCATTGGGCCACGGGGAACTCAAGCAACCTCTTGCAGGCGTCGGCCACCGCTGCACGTCCAACTCGGCGTTGGGTGCCGTCTCCCAGGTCCTTGATCGTGACTTGATCCGCCGCAAGCTCTTCTGGACCCACGACCAACACCAGCCGCGTCTGTATCTTGTCAGCATACTTGAACTGCCGTGACAACTTGGCTGGTTCCGTGTACACGGCGACGCGCAGCCCCGCCCGCCTAAGGTCGGCAGCCAGCTGGAAGGTGACAGCGAGGCTCTGACTATCGAACAGGGTGACCAGCACCGACGCCGGGAAAATCGGCAAATCCGTGGGCACGAGCCCGTACTTCTGCAGTAATAGTGTCATGACCACGTCGCCCATTGCGAAGCCGACTGCCGGTAGTTGGGCGCCGCCCACATCCGACAGAAGGTTGTCGTACCTGCCGCCTCCCAGGAGAGCACGCCGGATGTCACCTCCCACCTCCCAGGCCTCAAAAACGGTTCCAGTATAGTAGGCCAACCCGCGTACGATCGAGGAATCGAACCGCACGTACTCGCCCAGCCCGAGCGCCTCCATGGCCAAGAAGAACCGCTTCAGCTCGCCGGAGCGCTTCCAGAGGTCCGGGTCCTCCAGGCGCGAACTCAAGGTTCTTCATCTGAGCCGAGGTGAGACCCAGCTCCCGGCCTTCCGTGCGCCAGGCGTCGGAAGACATGCGTGCACGTCTGTCAAGCCACAAGGATGTTGCCCCCTTGGATTTCTCGTCCAATCCAATCTCGCTGAAGTTGGCATCCATAAGGCGACGGTCATTCACCAGAATCAGTACTTGAGCCGGGCTTAGCCCGACGCGTTGCAAGAAAGCAGCCAAAACCGCGACATTCTCGGCGTCGGACTCCGGGGAGTCGGCGCCCAATATGTCAACGTTCCATTGGAAGAATTCCCGCGTCCGACCGCGCTGAGGGCGTTCGTAGCGCCAGAACGGACCGAATGACCACCAGCGCACCGGATATGCGAGTTCAGCCTGCCTCTGTGCAATCATGCGAGCCAGGCTGGCTGTCAGCTCGGGCCTAAGGACCACCTCTTCCCCGCCCCGATCGGCAAAAACGTACGCCTGATCACCCACGAGCTCGTCACCGGATCTTGCCGCGTACAGAGCAAGGCTTTCCATAATCGGAGCCTCATATTCCTGATAGCCAAAAAACTCCGATACAGACCGCGCGGTGTTGTACAGCCACGTCCGAATGGCCATCTGCTCCGGATAGAAATCCCGGGTGCCCTTCACTGGCGGAATAGCTCGTTTCATTGACCCTTTTCTCTGCTTAAGTGCCGGCATTCTAGCATAGTTCAGGATGGCAGAAAGGCCAAGCAGAACCACGAATTGATAAACACCGCAGTGGCAGACTATTGTGACGCATGTTACACGCTACGGCGATACGCACGGATGGGCGCTTGAGGTGGATGGGCATGTGAGCACGCCGACAGAGACATCCGGAGCCCTGGCTAAGCGCTGTGGTCTGAGGCAAAGGGGGCGCGGCATGTCCCTTAGAGGTCGACAATTACCACTCCAGGGCCGAGGCACCGGCTTTGCCGAGCGCCTGGCGGCCGTCTCGACCTTCGCCGCCTTGATCTGAGGCCGATGCCCTGCGCCTGTGGTATATTTTCGGGTCTCAGCAACGGAGACGGCGATGAACATCAACTACAAGGAGACGGCCCGCGACCTGCTGACGCGCATCCGCATCCACGAACAGTACGGCGCTCGGAACATCGACGAGTGGACGATTGGCCTGCTCAAGCCGGCGGCGGGGATGCAAATTCTCGACGTGGGCTGCGGCGCCGGCAAGCAGTGCTTCCTCTATAGAGACTACACCAATCGTCAGGCGACCGTCGTGGGCGGAGACTTCTCCCAAGAGCTTCTCGAGCGCGCACGGGCAATGAATTCCAAGCGACGCGACGACGTCACCTTCCAATTTCTCGACTTCAATAAGGCGTTCGACTTCGCCGACGGGACCTTTGATCTGGTATCCAGCGCATTCGCCATCTACTATGCGGCCGATCTGAATTTCACATTTGGGGAGGCGCGTCGCGTATTGAAGGCCGGGGGCCGGCTGTTTGTGACGGGTCCGCTGCCTGAAAACAAAGAGATGTTCTATCAAATCATCCAAGAAGCGACGCACAAGCCCATTCCCCCGATGCCGGGTTCGTCGCGTTTCCGTACCGTGATATACCAGACCATTGAGTCTCTGTTCTCAAGGACGGAGCTCCTGACCTTTGAGAATCCAATTACCTTTCCGGGCGTTGAACCTTTCATGGAGTACGTAGGGGCCTCGCTCTCCGAAGACCGCAAACTCTGGAGTTCGATGTTCACGGGGCCGGCCGAATACCAGGCCGTGCTCAAGGCAATCCAGGATGTTGCCCAGGCCTGGTTTGACCGCGACGGAAAATTGGTAATGAAGAAGGTGGTTGGCGGCATTCTCGCCACCAAGTAGGCGGCCCGCCATCACACCTGCGGGGCAGCCGCCGGGCGGGCGTGGCGCGCAATCAGCATCACTTTGGGCAAGTAGGTGGGCCTCGATATGAAATTCTATGGCAAACGCGTCCTTTTCCTTGGAGCACATCCAGATGACATTGAACTGGGTTGTGGCGCGCTTATCCACCACATCGCCGGGATAAGCGAACTTACTTGCGTAACGCTTTCTGACAATCAAACCAACCCCGAACTAAACAACGTCGTGAAAGAGCAACTCAGGAGTATGACGATTCTGGGCGTCCCGGAAAACCGCGTACGCTACGGGCCCTTTGTCACACGCGTTTTTCCTGAGGCGCGCCAGGCGATCCTGCAGTACTTTCTGCGGCTGCGCGAAGAGCTCGATCCCGACGTCATTTTCGTCCATACAAATCATGACGTCCACCAGGATCACTTGACGATGACGGACGAATCGCTGCGGGCCTTCCGCGGCATCACGGTCCTGGGCTTCGACGTGGTCCGGTCCTCCTATGGTTTCTTCCCCCACTTTCTCGTGGAGGTCCAGGAGGACGACGTTCGTGCGAAGATAAAAGCACTGTCCCAGTACCAAACCTACCGGGACAAGTACTACTTCAATAGCGAACTGACTCGCTCGATTGTCGTTCGGCACGGGGCTTTGGCTGAGCGCCCATTCGCCGAGGGGTTTGACATTCTCCGCATAGTCGGCAGTTTTGATGTTTGTGCCTGAAGGCGCTAGCGTTGGAATTCCAAAGCCTGTATCTTGAGCTTGTCGACAGCACAGGGATGATCCGCGCCTTGCTGGCGGGGATAGCGGAGCAGGAGGCCAAGGCCAGACCCTCGGCGGATTCCTGGTCGATCCTCGAGGTGCTTTGCCATCTTTATGACGAGGAGCGTGAGGATTTTCGGACCCGACTCCGAATGATTCTAGAGCAGAAGAACGAAAAGTGGCCGCCGATCGACCCTCAGAATTGGGTCACGCAGCGCCGATACAACGAGCAGAAATTTCGGGACGTGAAAGACAAGTTTTTCCAGGAGCGCAGCCACTCCCTGGACTGGTTGAAAGGCCTGGAGAAAGCAGACTGGACCGCGGCCTGCTCGACAGAATTCGGCAGCATGGCGGCCGGAGACATGTTTGTTTCGTGGGTGGCCCACGATAATCTTGCCGTCCGACAATTGGTCGAGCTTCGGCGATCGCGGCTCGAAATCAATCAGCCGGCCGTTTGACGTCAGCTACGCGGGTCCCTGGTAGCAATACTTTATTTCACCGCGCCTGCGCGCCATTGCTGCCCTGAAGATTGAGACGCGGCCCGGACGAGATCAGTGGGACTTGGGAACTCCCACCTGGATGTTGCCATCTGCCACCCGAACGGGATAGGAAGGAATATCCACCACCGCTGGCATCTGCGTAACCTGGCCCGTGCGCACGTCGAACTGTGCGCCATGGCGAGGACACGTGATGTTGTAGCCCTCCAGGTCTCCTTCCCCGACGGGGCCGTCATCATGTGAACATACGTCGGCGATCGAGAACAGCTCGCCCGCGATGTTGAATATCACCAGAGACTGGCCTTCGATGTCGACGAAGAGCCGTTCACCGGGGGGCAGTTCTGCGGCCGGTCCGATGTCAACGTATTCGACTTTCGATTCATCAAGGCTCTTGTAGTTGTACATTCCTTTTTCCCCACCGCTTGGCGCCAGGCACACGTCCGCTCTGGAGCTCCATCGCAAGCGGACGTCCACTCCTAGGCAACCAGATCGTCGCCGGCCTCCCCGAGACCATACACACCGGCCTTGAGAACCTTGAGCGACAGCAACGCACACTTCAGTCGAACGGGCCCCAACTCGATGCCAAGCAGATCCAGGATGTCCTGCCTGCCCATCGATTTGACGTCCTGCAGCGACCTGCCGATCACCGACTCGACGAGCAAGTCGGCGGAGGCCTGAGATATTGAGCACCCATGCCCGTCAAAACGGGCATCGGTGATGATTCCGGCCTCGTCGACTCGCAGATCTATCTGGATATGATCGCCGCAGAACGGGTTGTCATCCGCAAACGAGATGTCGCTGGGATCCAGATGCCCGCGGTAGGCAGGATTCTTGTAGTGCTCGATAATGAGTTCGCGGTAGAGATCATCCATTGACTTTGCTTCCGTATTGCCCGGCCAATGGCCTAGGCAAATACCTTCTTTACCTTGTACAGGCCTTCGATCAGCGCGTCCACCTCGCGTTCGGTTGAGTACAGATAGAAACTTGCCCGCGTGCTGGCAGGGACACCGAATCGCTCGTGCAGTGGCTGTGCGCAATGGTGTCCGGCGCGCACCGCGATGCCGTCGCGGTCCAGGATCTGGGCAACGTCGTGAGGATGCACGCCGTCCAACGTGAACGATGCCACTCCACCTTTCTTGTCGGCTGATGGACCCAGGACGCGGACGCCAGGCACTTCCTCCAGCCTCTCCAGCGCATACTCCACAACCTGCCGTTCATGACTGGATATTTGATCCATCCCGATTTCAGCGAGATAGTCCAAGGCAGTTCCAAACCCGACAGCCTCCGCGATCGCCGGCGTTCCCGCCTCAAACTTGTGGGGGACAGAATTCGGCCGAAAAGAGCGCAGCTTCACCTCTTTGATCATGTCACCGCCGCCCAGAAAAGGTGGCATTTCATCGAGCAGGCCGAATTTGCCGTACAACACGCCAATACCCGTCGGCCCGCACATCTTGTGGGCCGAGAAAGCCAGGAAATCTACTCCCAGAGCCTGAACGTCAACACCGATATGGGGCACCGATTGCGCACCGTCGATCAGCGTGAGGGCGCCTGCAGCGTGTGCCAGCCGGATAATCTCGGCGGCTGGCGTTATCGTGCCAAGGACATTTGACATGTGGGTGAAAGCAACTAGCCGCGGCCCCTGGTTCAGCAGCCTGGCGTAGCCATCCAGATCGAGCAAGCCTTCGTCCGTGACGGGGATGAACTCCAGCCTGAGATGACGCTCGTCCGCCAGAATCTGCCAGGGGACCAGGTTGCTGTGATGCTCCATCTCCGTCAGCACCACCAGATCGCCATCTTTGAGATTTTCGCGCGCCCAAGTACGAGCAACCAGATTGATCGATTCCGTCGTATTACGCGTGAAAACCACCTCTTGCGGTCGTGCCGCATTGATGAAGTGAGCAGCCTTGACTCTCGCCTGCTCATAAAGTGCAGTCGCCTCTTCGGCGAGCGCGTGAACACCGCGATGAATGTTCGAATTGGACATCAGATAGAACTCATTCATCGCCTCGACCACAGCCCGCGGTTTCTGCGAGGTGGCCGTAGAGTCCAGATAGACAAGCTTCACACCCGGCCGGACGTCCCGGGACAAGATGGGAAAATCGGCACGGATTCGGTCGACATCATACGACATGGATCAGGACTCTCTCAACGGCGCAGATACGCCCAAGCGATAGTGGGGCAAGCAAACTGCCGTTCCTAGTATTCCGGTATCGCCTTAGCGCTTCCCTTCTTGGAAAGACCAAGCGAGCGGATTTGATCTGAAGTCAGCGAGTACCACAAGATCCTGTCCGGCACCATCCATCCGTCCGTCAGGAAGACATTTGACCGAAACTGTACGGCCACGAGCTTGTTGTCCACCTGCACAACCGTCCCCCTGACCCAGCCCCGCACGCGTTCGCTGTCGAGCTCGTGATCGCAGAAGACCTCGACGGCGTCCCCCACATTGAACGCACTATCTAGGCCCGGTGCTCGCATGTAGGTGAACTGCGGCATGCGAGAGACGCGCACCAGCTCGCGGTTGGCGCGATAGAGGGGCGACGCGGAGCGACCAGGGCGTGGCGCCTTGGCGCGCCGCGGCCTCGTCGGTCGGGGGGCGGGCGCGCCTGCGCCCGCCGCAGGCAGCTTCCCGGCGGCCGGACGTGCCTCCGCCCCCGGCGCATTTCGCGCCGCTCGACGGGAGAGCACCCGCGCTGCCAGAACTCTCCTGGGCCTTCACCGGCCGCTTGACCGCGGCTCGGGACGTGCCTTTGCCCCTCGAGCTGGACACGCGGCGAGTTGCCGCCTTGCGGGGCTTGCTCGCTGCCCGCCGTTTGGCGCCGCTAGAGCGGCGGATGGCGGCCTTTGTTGAGCGTGCCGCTCCGGTCTTGGCTTTGGCCTTCTTTCCCCGCCCGGCTTTCTTTCTGGTCGTTACCTTGGCCTTGTCTGCTTTCGTCATTCGAGCTCATACTCCTATTCTCTAGCCCGTCCCTGATTTCTTTGTCAGGCCATCTTCTGCAAAATGGCCTGCTGAAAACGTTCACGGACCCCATCAAACGGGATGCGCTGCATGATTGGATCGAAGAAACCCTCCACTGCCAGACGAGTAGCCTCGGCCTCAGGTATTCCCCGGGATTTCAGGTAGAAGAGGGGCTCCGCTTCCAGTTTGCCGACCGTGGCGCCGTGCGTGCAGCGCACATCGTCAGCCAGGATTTCCAATCCTGGAATCGAATCCGCGCGTGCACCTTCCTCGAGGACGAGGTTGCGATTGGCCTGGTAGCCATCGGTTTTTTCCGCCCCTTTTGCCACGTAGATCATCCCCTGCCAGACCGATCGGCTCTGTCCCTTCAAGGCTCCCTTGAAAAGCAGGTCACTGGTCGTATGGGGGGCCAAGTGATTCTGCTGGGTGTCATGGTCCAGGTGTTGGTGACCGTCCGTAAAGTAGAAGCCAGACATGCGGCCGGTAGCTCCCTCACCGGCGAGGTCCAATTCCGAGAAGTTCTTCGTCAGCTTGGACCCAACCGCGCCAAAAATCCAATCGAGACTGGCATCGCGCTCCAGTCGAATGCGCTCGTGGCTGAAGTTCCAGACATGTCTGCCCCAGGACTGCAGCTCGACAAAACGCAGGCTTGAGCCCGCACCGACTTTGATCTCGACGATCCCTGCGTGCAGGCTATCTTCACTTTCGGTCGGCGAGGCGGATTCGTGGACGTAGGTCGCGGAGGCTCCGTCTTCCAATAACACCAAGATGTGCGAGATGTGAGCTGCGCTTCTGCCGGGCCCCCACAGAATACTGTGTAGTGGTTGTTCTACCACCAGATTCTTCGGTACAAACAGCAGGACCCCAGTCTGGGCCAGCGCCCCAGCGAGCGCTGCGAACTTCCCTTCCTCGGGATTGACGGTTTGACCCAATATCCGTGCCACAACGTCCGGATACTTGGCTTGCGCCGTGCGCAGGTCCGTAAAAATCACACCCTTCTGCGCGAGGGCGGGATCCAACTCCAGGGCGGCCCCCGCAGGTGAGAGAACCAACTGGCCCCCGTGTTGATCCGCTACGAGAGGCCGAAGCAAGTCGGCCGGGGCTTCGGCCCGGTCACCTGCCCCACCGGGTGTTTGGAGCTGGAAGCTGCCCACCGGCATCGTGCGCACGTCCGTGCGTCGCCAAGCCTCTTCCCGGATGCTCGGCATCGATTGTCGTGCATACGCCCCCCACGCTTTTTCACGAAAGGCGCCGATGGCTCCACTGCTGGGCAACATGTCGCTGTGCTGAAAGCCAAACTCGCCTTCCTGTGCCGGCGACCTTGCCTTTCGCGATATGACAACGCGCGGTTTTGCCTCCATCAGACCCTGGCCCAGTCTTGGTTCAGGCATTTATCGGGGTTGCAGCGGCCACAGCTAACCAATGGAGCCTTCCATCTGAAGTTGAATCAGGCGATTCATTTCAACTGCGTATTCCATCGGGAGTTCCTTGACCAAAGGTTCGATGAAACCCGACACGACCATGCTCGTGGCTTCGGCCTCGCTGAGACCGCGAGACATCAGGTAGAACAACTGCTCCTCACCAACCTTGCTGACCGAGGCCTCGTGGCCAATAGACACGTCGTCCTCGTCGATCTCAATATATGGGTACGTGTCTGAACGGGAGAGCGGGTCGAGCAGCAGCGCGTCGCAGACCGTATTTGAGCGGACGCCTTTCGCACCTTTGTAGACCTTCAGCAGCCCCCGAAACGAGGCGCGCCCACCGGCCTTGCTGATGGACTTGGAGGTTACTTTGCTGGTGGTATTGGGCGCAAAGTGGTACATCTTGCCGCCCGCATCCTGGATTTGACCCGCACCGGCGAACGCCATCGACAGCATCTCACCGTGTGCACCGGGCTCCATCAGGTAGCAGGAAGGATATTTCATGGTGATCTTGGAACCCAGATTCGCGTCCACCCACTCGTGCGAGGCACCCGCGTACACCTTGGCACGCTGGGTCACAAGGTTGTAGACATTCGTCGACCAGTTCTGTATGGTTGAATAGCGGGACCGGGCGCCCTTCTTCACGACGATCTCGATCACGCCGGAGTGAAATGATTCCGTGGTGTACTGAGGGGCGGTGCAGCCCTCGACGTAGTGGACCGACGCGCCTTCGTCCACAATGATCAAAGTCCGCTCGAACTGCCCCACGTTGGCGATGTTCAGCCGAAAGTAGGCCTGCAATGGCAGATCAACTTTGACACCCGGTGGCACGTACACGAATGAGCCGCCGGACCACACAGCCGAGTTCAAGGCCGCGAACTTGTTATCCTCGATGGGGATGACCTTGCCGAAGTGCTCGCGGAACAAGTCGGGGTATTTCTTCAGACCATCTTCGATGGACACGAAGATGACTCCCTGTTTTTCCAAGTGTTCCTGGATGGAGTGGTACACCATCTCGGACTCGTACTGGGCCCCCAGCCCTGCCAGGAATTTGCGTTCCGCCTCCGGAACGCCGAGCTTGTCAAAAGTCCGCTTGATATCGTCAGGGACGTCATCCCAGGACTTCTCCTGCTTCTCCATTGGTTGTACGTAGAAGAAGATCTCGTCAAAGTTCAGCTCGGCGAGCGACGGGCCCCATGCCGGCATGGGTCTCTTCTGGAAGTGCTCAAGCGCCCGCAGCCGAAAGTCGAGCATCCACTGCGGCTCCTCCTTCTTGTGAGAAATCTGCTCGACGACTTGCCGACTTAACCCGCGTTCTGACTTGAAGAAGTACTTGTCCTCCGAGTCGTGGAATCCGTACTTGTACTCACCAATCCCTTCGAGAACTCGCTCGTCCTTGCTTCTAATCTCACTCATAAAGGGCTCCTATCGCAATCGCCGGCCTTTCCGACGCCGCATCAACGGAAGTTGCAGCCTTCAGGGCCGGGTCACGCCTCGGTCTTTTCGCGAATCCAGTCGTAACCATGCTCTTCGAGGCTAAGCGCCAGGTCAGGACCGCCCAACTCGACGATCCTTCCATTCAGCATCACGTGCACGAAGTCCGGTTTGATGTAGTTCAGCAGACGCTGGTAGTGCGTGATCACGATTACCCCAAGATGGGGTCCCATAAGCGTATTGACGCCCTCCGACACGACCTTCAAGGCGTCAATGTCCAGTCCAGAATCCGTCTCGTCAAGAATTGCGATCTCGGGTTGAAGCGCCGCCATTTGAAGGATCTCGGCCCGTTTCTTCTCGCCGCCCGAGAAGCCTTCGTTCAAATATCGGCCAGCGAACGATTCATCCATCTTGAGCAGACGCATCTTTTCCTTCAACATCTTCCGGAACTCAGGGATCGGCATTCCCTTGTCATCCTTGTTCCTGGCCCGCCTGCGGGCGTTCACAGCTGTCCGCAGGAAGTTGGCCACCGTCACCCCTGAGATGGAAACCGGATACTGGAATGCCAGGAAGATACCAAGACGGGAACGCGCGTCCGGACTGAGTTCCAAGACATCCTCATCCTTAAAGTGCACCTGCCCCTGCGTGACGGTGTAAGAGGGGTGACCCATCAACGTATATGCGAGCGTCGATTTGCCGGTCCCGTTGGGCCCCATGATCGCGTGTATCTCACCCTGTTTGGCCGTCAGGTCTACGCCCTTCAATATCTCCTTGCCGTCGATGCTGACGTGCAGGTCTCTTATCTCAAGCTGGGACATCCACATACTCTCCTGGGCGAGTTTAGGCGCCATCGCAGGGAGTTCGTCGGCTACACGATAGCGTCAGAATCTACTTCGGCCGCCCAATTCGGAGCATTATAGCAGGGTGGCGCGCAAAAGTCAATATTTATGATATTTCTCTAGTAAATTACTGATCTTTGCCTACGAAGATGGTGTCTAAACGGCCCGCCGGCGTCGGCCAGGCAACCGCCAGGCGTGCGCCCCAACCTCAACCACCACCCCCTCCAAAGCTCACAGATTGCGTGAACGGCCGGAGGGCCAACGCCTCCCTAGTTCGGCAGACTAGCCCCGCGCAGCCTCAGGCTATTTGAGACGACGAAAACACTACTGAAAGCCATCGCGCCGGCTGCGAGCATCGGATTCATGAGGCCAACCGCGGCCGCCGGTATCAGGATAACATTGTAGAAGAATGCCCAGAAGAGGTTTTGGCGGATCGTTGTCAAGGTCTTCTTGGACAGCAATATGGCTCGGATGACGCCCCGGAGATCGCCGCCAATGAGAGTCACGGGAGCGGCGGCCATCGCTACATCCGTTCCCGTACCCAAGGCAATGCCAACGTCTGCCTGAGCAAGAGCCGGCGCATCGTTGATACCATCTCCGACCATGGCCACCAAGACCCGGTCTTTCCGTCCGGGATCTCCCTGCAGCTTCTTCACCTCCACCGATTTGCCGTCCGGAAGGACCTCGGCGAGCACCTGATCGATGCCAACTTGTTCCGCGATTGCACGCGCAGTCTGCAGGTTATCGCCAGTGATCATCGCGACTTTCAAACCCAAGCGATGCAGCGCTTCGACGGCCTCGAGAGAGCCGTCCTTAAGCGTGTCGGCAACTGCGATCAGACCTTCGACGACACCGTTGAGGGCGACGAAGATGACGGTCTTGGCCTGTTCCTGAAGATCCGTCGCAACAGCCTCGCTGCCGTTCAGATCGTAACCCCGGGCTCGCATCATCCGAAGGTTTCCAACGGAAACCCGAAGACTCTCGACTGCGGCCTCCACACCGTTGCCGGCGTCTGCGACGAACCCGGTCGGTTCGCTAAGCGCAATGCCGCGAACTCCCGCTTCAGCCCAGATTGCCTCCCCCAACGGATGCTCGGACCCGCGCTCCACACTGGCCGCGAGTTCGCAGAAGTCGCATCTGGGAAGCGGCGCTACTGGCCTGGGGCCCCTTTGGCAAGGATACCGTCCACACCCCGTTTTGCTTCACTACAAGGTCTGTAACGGCCGGCATACCCTTGGTGATGGTGCCCGTCTTGTCCAAAACCACGATCGAGACTCTGCCCGCCTGCTCGAGTGCCTCGCTACTACGGAACAACACTCCGGCTTGCGCGCCCCGGCCAGTGCCGACCATGACCGCCGTGGGCGTGGCCAGACCCATTGCGCACGGGCAAGCAATGACGAGCACCGCGACCATGTTGATCAGAGCGGTTGTGAGCTGCCGTCCGCCCACGGCAGCCGGGACGATCAGATACCACGCGGAGAAAGTGATGAGAGCTAGTAGGATGACAAGCGGCACGAAGTAGGCTGAAACTTGATCTGCGAGTCGTTGAATGGGCGCCTTGCTCCCTTGGGCATCCTCCACAAGCCGCACGATTTGTGAAAGGGCGGTCTCGCTACCTACTTTGGTCGCCTTGAACTTGATCAAGCCAAACTTGTTAACGGTCGCGCCAATGACCGGGTCGCCAACCTCTTTAGTCACAGGAAGCGATTCGCCGGTCAACATCGACTTATCGGCACTAGATCGACCTTCGAGAACCGCGCCATCGGCGGCGAACGATTCCCCCGGGCGGGTTACGACCACGTCACCGACCTGGATATCCTCTACGGGAATCTGTTGCTCGTTTCCGCCGCGCACGACGCGGGCAGTCTTGGCGCGCAGGCTCATGAGCTTTTTGATTGCATCTGAGGTGCGGCCCTTGGCGCGCGCTTCTAGGAACTTCCCAAGTCTTATCAATGTGATGATCACGGCGGCGGTTTCGAAATAGACATGGCCGCCGACCAGCCCCAGCACAACCGCTATCGAATAGAAATAGGCTACGGACGAACCCATGGCAATCAGGACGTCCATGTTGGCCGAACCGCCTCTTACGGCTTTGTAACCCCCGATGTAGTACTGCCAGCCAACATAGAATTGCACCGGCGTAGCCAACGCCCACATCAGGCCGACGACCCAGCCCGCGGCGAGCGGCATGGCGCCCTGACCTGCCACAACCCGATAGAACGCAGGTGGGAACAGGCCGAAATCGACCCCCATCGAGATCAGAAACAGTGGAATTGTGAACACGAGGCCCGTGATCAAAAGGCGCCTCTGAATCTTGATCTCACGCTGCCTGGCCGCGCCCTCGGCATCTTCCACCTGCCCGGATTCAGCCAGGGCTTCGAAGCCGGCTTTTCGAACGGCCTCCAGAATCTCAGTCAGGCTCAGCACCGTGGGGACGAATATGATGCGGGCCCGCTCCGTCGCGATGCTGACCTGAGCGTCAAGCACGCCCTCAAGGTTCCTAAGCGCCTTCTCCAGTCGACGCGCGTCGCTGTCATCGGCCAAGCGCCTGATAGCCAGATCGGCGTTGCCGGTGGCAATCCCATAGCCGGCGCGCTCCACCCGGGCAACCATGTCGCCGAGCCGGGCTTGAGACGGATCAAACTGAACCACTGCTCGCTCCGAAGCGAGATTTACGACAGCCGCCTCGACACCATGGACTTTCTTGAGATTGCGCTCGATGGTGTTCACGCAGTTGGCGCAGTACATCCCAGTGATGGGTAGGGTTACTTGCCTGGTCTCACTCATATCGCTCTCGAACTTTGTCGCCAAGCCGGTCCTCGTGCAAGGCGACCCCATCCTTTCTCCATCATGACGACGTTGTCATCATGCAGCCGGGTATTCAATTTCTGCCAGCAGCGCCCGCAACTTCTGGTCATCCGCTGGAACACCGAAGGTGACAGTGACTTCCTTGGCGGCGAGGTCTGCTTTCACCGACTGCACGCCCGCAATCTCGCCCAGCTCCATTTCGATCGTGTGGGTGCAGTGCATGCAGTGAATTGCAGGGATGCTATACGTTATGGTTGACATTCATGCTCCTTCTGTGTTCTGGTGCCCGACGGCCTCGCGAATGCAAGCCAGGCTGATGGCCACCCGCGAGCTCGACATCACCAAACCTAGACCTTCGTTGACATCTCGAAGACTTCGGTGATCTCCTTCAGAACCCGTTCCCGCTCGGCTGGATCGCTTCCCTTAATGGCGGTTGTGACACATGAGTTCAGATGGTCCTCCAAGATCTGGGTGCTTACCTTGTTCAGCGCTGCTTCGACGGCCTGGATCTGCCTGATCACATCGATGCAGTATTGATCACCTTCCACCATCCGGATCACACCCCCCAAGTGACCCTCGATGGTTCGCAGTCGCCGTAATGCCGACTCGGAATTCTTCATGTTGTCCTCCTCCCAATGGACGCCCTGTCGCCTAGCCGCCTTACCCCTCCCCCGGGGGCTGGGGCTACTCAAATATTAAGTCGAACGCACCCCCTCGTCAAGAACGATTGTCATTCTCACCCCAGTTGAATGCCATCGCCCGAGCAAGCACTGCAGTCCCGGTACCTGGAGCCGGCCGGACCTTGGGATGCACGCCACTGCGGGCAATCGGTGTTCAAAACCGACCGTGTATAATGCGCGTGTGTCATCCCCAATCCATCCGGCACGGCTTCTTGGCAAGGCGCTGCTCATGTTCCTCGCCTTTGAAATTACTATTGCGTCGGTCCCGCCGCACCTGGGCGCGATCGATCTGTTTGCTGCGCTTGATGTCCGGCGTGAGCGTTTCCCGATCAGCACGCTGCCATCCGTCGATGCCGCGCTCGACGTCGGCAACCTGGACGCAATGTTTGCCGCCCATGTGGTCACGCGCCCCAAGGCACCTGGTGAATTTCGTGTGTTCGTCCTTGGCGATTCCGCAGCATGGGGACTTCGACTCGCCGTTGACCAAACGCTTCCGAGCCAACTGAATCGCATAGGCCTGAGCTGCGACTCCAAGACTGCGCGTTTCTACAATTTGAGTTTTCCACGACCTTCCGCCACCAAGGATCTTATGATCCTCGACAAGGCAATGGCCTTCAAGCCTGACCTGATCATGTGGTTTGTCACGTGGTATACGGTCATGCCCAAGGCACGCGAGGACCACTGGCTAATAACCCAGAATCCAGCCCAATTCGCAGAGCTCGGCCGCCGGTTTGACTTCCTGCCGAAAGACTACCGCGCGCCGACGCTGGGCCAGGATGTGCTGTCTGAGAATAGCAGCTTGTTTCGCGTTGCCCGCTTTCAGCTCTACCCTCTCATCCAAATGGCCACAGGAAGAGATCAGATCACGGGACAACCCCAGCGATTGCCCACCGAACTCAGCGCGGATACCACGTTTGAGGGTTTGAAGCCGCCAACACTGAGGGAGAAGCAGGTCTCCCTGGATCAGATTGCTGACTTCTACCAGATCGCGGGCGGCGTGCCAGTCATGCTGATCAACGAGCCAATGCTGATCGTCAGCGGAGTTGCGAATAGCGACGTCCGCTACAACGAGTACTACCCGCGGTGGGTCTACGATCAGTATCGCCAATACTTACAAAGCGCCGCCACTGAGAATTCCTGGAACTACTTGGACCTGTGGGACGCCATGGCCCCTCGGTACTTCGAGGATACGCCTTTGCACCTGACTCCCACGGGCCAGGAGTTATTGGCTGGGCTACTTGCACCCAAGGTTCTGAAGCAGTGCCGGTAGGTAGCTGATCCCTGCCGAACCCCTGCCGCCCGTAATAGAGTCCACGGCCGCATACCCGGGAATATTCCACCTACAGCCATAGGGAGGCGCAGTTCCACGCATCCCTTTGCGTTCTACGTGAGCGCCGCAATCAGCAATCATAGTTTCGAGGTCCAGCCGATTCTCGGGAACGCGCATACACGCAACCAGGGGTTTGTGCGCACGGTCGCACGAGTTGACCTACGCAAGCTGCGCAGCAATCAGCCCTCGCCCCCCTTCGCCTTCTGCCACAGCGCTTCCATTTCTTCCAGAGATAGATCTGATAGACGACGCCCCCGGTCACGCGCACCCCGTTCGATCAATTCGAACCTTCGTTTGAACTTCGTGTTTGCACCGCGCAACGCCGATTCCGCGTCGACGCCCTTCCAGCGGGTGAGATTGACGATTGCAAAGAAAAGGTCCCCCAACTCTTCGGCTAGGCCAGCAGCGTCCGTCGATTGCTTAACCTCTTCCACCTCTTCGACGATCTTGTCCAGGACCCCTCGGATCTCCGGCCAGTCAAAGCCCACACGAGCGGCCCGATCCTGGTATTCCTGTGCCTGGCTGAGCGCCGGCAACGAGGCCGGAACTCCCTCCAGCAGACCCCCGCCTTCGGCGGCTTCGGCGCGCTCATCTTCCTTGATGCGCTCCCAGTTGGCAAGCACGCCATCTGCATCCTCAACTATGACATCCCCAAAGACGTGTGGGTGGCGCCTGACGAGCTTGTCGTGTATTCCCTTTATGACGTCGTTGGCACCGAACTCGCCCTCCTCGCGGGCGATCTGTGCGTTGAGCATGACCTGGAGAAGCAGGTCCCCGAATTCTTCGCGTCATCGACGCGAAGTCATTTGCGTCCATTGCGGCGATGACTTCATAGCTCTCCTCCAGGAGATGCTTGCGAAGTGATGCGTGCGTTTGCTTTCGATCCCAGGGGCATCCCTCCGGAGCTCGCAGGTGCGCCACGACTTCCTGGAGCGATTCCAGCGAGGTGCCCGGCGCCAAAGGGGGCAGGTACAAGCACGTCAACGCCCCTATGCGCTCACTTCGATCGATCTGATAGAGCTGCAGGTCTTCGACTGCCTGATCGTTCGTTCCGGCTCCATGCACGAGCCGCACAGGATGCTCATCCGGATAGATCTCGTTCAGGACAGCCTTGACTTCCGAGGCAACCAGCTTCGAGTAGATTTGAGCGATCAAGGCCGGCACATCCGGGGGAAATGCCGGGACGTGCCCGCCGCCAAGCGTCAGCGCGTCCCAGAGCGACAGACGTGGGTATGGGTCGATACCGAGCGCGGAGAACGTGGGCTCGAGGAACGAGAGGCCGTCGACAATCCGCAGCGGGAGTCCCTCCAGCGCGGCAAGCCTGGCGATTTCTGGTCCCGTGGCCTCCGCCACGAAAGGGTGTCCGGGCACGCAGTAAACGACGCCCTGCGGGCCCCGGCCCATCTCAAGAATGCGCCGGGTGATCTCCGCGTAGACCTGATTGAACGCGGTGCCGTTCTCGTAGATGTCGTCAAATGAGAGAACTTCGGTGCTGGACGGCAAGCTTGCGACGATGGGATGTTGCCGAGTGCGCAACCACAGCGTCTTGGCCGATGCGATCACCTGCCAAGCCTCCCGGGTCAACTTGGCAGGATCGCCGGGCCCAAGACCTAAGAGCGTGATTCCGGACATAGACACTCCTGCGGTGGTCGCCAGTGTGCAAGGAGCGCGCACGGGACCCGCCTAAACTCGTACTTGCCAGCAATTCCTGGGTGGCAGACCGCCGCTTGAGAATACAGCGGCCCTTAAACGTGAGTTCGACGGCGTCAACGAAGCGCCCAAGACCCAGAAAACCGGAACCCAGTGGTCCGAACCGTCCCGGTGGTTCAGAGCGAGAGCTAGATGCCGGCGTTGCTCAGCGCCGTGATCAAATCGGATAGCGCGGTGGTAAGACCTGGATGCGTCACTTCAAAGTGGCGAATGGCATCCTCAAGCCCGCGAGTCAGTTCCGGCCGCGGAGCCGTTTCAGGGTCTTCTGAGCGCGCAAGCAAGTCACGTATTTGTTGGTCGACGTCCCGCAAAAGTCTTTGCCCGGGTTCATCGACTTTGTCAGCTTTTTCGATGGCGTCGTGCAACTGCTCAAGTTGTTGTCTGAGATTCTTAGCGTTCACTCTTGGCCACTTTCTGAATCCGGGGTGGAGGCGGGCCATCCGGGGCCGGCTACTGTGAGCCTGTCGTATGGACTTTCCCGACCAAGTCTAGCACTCGCTGTATCCGCAGGCATAGCACTTGCGGCACCCCTCCTCATTGACGACGGCCGCCTCACCGCACTCCGGGCAGAGATCGCCGATCTGATGGAGTCGGACCGCCGATGCGGCCTCGGCTTCAATCGCATGACCGACCTTGGCGTCCGGCCTATCGGCAACAGCATCAATGGTTAGTCCCATCTTTGCGCCGCAAGTATTGATCAAGGACCTGCCCAATTCCATCAGGCAGGGAGCGGACGCGATTCGGCCCAAAGCCCAAAGATCGACCTCCGCCGATGCCGAGCAACTGACGCATTACTTCGCGCAAGCGCTCTGTCGGGAGTATCGGTGAAGAGAGGCGAAGAATGTACGAAATCAAACGGCCAATCGCCTCGGAAACCGCGGCGGTTTCTGAGCCTGCTTTGGCCGTGTTGATGAAAGCTTCGAACGGCTGCTGCCCGCCATTTTCGTTTATTGTGATAAAGGCTTTACCCACGGGCGTCTCGATGTTGTACGTGGCCCCATGAAGGGCACTCGGGCGCGGCTTCTTGCCGTCCGCCCAGGACGCCACCGGCGCAAAGGAGCCGGCCTGTTGCGCCGTCGATGCAAGCAGCTTCTTGTCGGCGGTGGCCTTGGTCTCGAGGACCACTTTCTCGCGAGAGCCGGTGACATAGACGGTGATGCCCTTGCAGCCCAGCTCCCATGCCAGCATGTAGGCGCCGGCGACATCATCTTCGGTGGCGCTTTCCGGGAAGTTAACCGTCTTTGACAGTGAGTTGTCTACGAATGACTGCAGGGCAGCCTGCATGCGAACGTGCTGCTCCGCCGTGATGTCTGCAGAGACAACGAAGATATCCCGCACGGCTTGCGGAAGTTCATTGACCACACGGCAAGTACCTTCCTGCATGACCCTGTCGACAATTTCCTGTCGCTTCTCTTCGCCCAGCCCCAGTTTCTGGAGCGCTGCCTCGAAGCGTGGACTGGCGTAGGTAAGCTGCAAGTCCTTGCCACGGTCGTTCACGTGCCTCAGATAGGCAAGCGCGAACACCGGCTCGCAGCCATAGCCTTCGCAGCCGGCGACAGTGGCGATGGTACCCGTGGGTGCGATGGTCGTTTGTGCGGCGTTGCGAATTCCGTGCCGCTTGATGCCGTCGACGACCGTCCCCCACTCGAGTTCGGGTCGGTGCCAGTCAGCCACGTATGCCGATAGCGGCTGGGGCGGCGTCCAAGCGAGATTGTCCATGTCGTAGATCGAACCTTCGATGGCGGGAAAGGGTCCGCGCTCCTCGGCAAGTTCTATACTGGTTCGCATGGCATGAAAGCGCACAAATTCCATGAGCTGGGCCGCGAATTCCCGGCCTTCGGACGAGCCGTAGCCGACTCCCACGTGATACATCATGTCCGCCAAGCCCATGACACCCAGGCCTATCCGGCGTGCCCGGTGTGCGGCCTCCGTCAACTGAGGAACGGCTGGAACGTAGGCATTGGCCTCCACGACGTCGTCAAGGAAACGCGTCGAGCTGACGACGCTGGCGCGCAGGGAGTTCCAGTTCACGGTACCATCAGGACTGCAGTGCTCGTTTAGGTTCACGGACCCAAGGCAACAATTCTCGTAGGGACCCAACCACTGTTCGCCGCACGGATTCGTGGCCTCGAGAGGATACAGATGCGGGACCGGATTCGTGCGATTGGCGGCGTCCAGGAACAAGACCCCGGGTTCGCCGTTGTGATGGGCCTGCCTCACGATCTTCTCAAACAACTCCCGAGCCCGGACTGTCCGATGGGACTGGATGGCCACGCCCGCCTGCTCCATCTGCTCCAATGTGCCCCTGGTTTGACGGTAGCCGGGATCCGTCACATCGGGGAAGCGCAATTCCCAATCTGCATCGTCCCGGACGGCGCCGCATGAAAGGCGTCGGTGATACCGACCGATATGTTGAAATTAGTGATCTGGTTTTCGTCCGTCTTGCAGGTAATGAAGGCCTCAATGTCCGGGTGGTCGACGCGCAGCACTCCCATGTTCGCACCGCGACGAGTGCCGCCTTGGGCAATCTCACCGAACGCATGGTCGTAGACACGCAAGAAGCCCACCGGGCCGGTGGCCTCCCCTGCAGAAGATTTCACGCGGGAACCCTGCGGCCTCAGCCGGGAAAACGCAAAGCCATTCCCGCCGCCAGTTTGCTGGATCAGCGCGGCGTCGCGGAGAGTTCTGGAATATGCCCGCACCGTCACGGCCCATATCGTCGGTAATCGGCAGGACAAAGCAAGCCGCCAGCTGCCCCAGGGGTGTGCCGGCGCCGGTGAAAGTCGGCGAATTCGGCAGAAACTTGCGGGCAATCAGTAGACCGTAGAACTCCGTGGCGCGGGCAAGGACATCACCGCCCCAGGTTTCCTCAACCCGCGCGACATGGTATGCGACGCGCCAGAACATTTCCTCCACGGTCTCGGCGGGCCGGCCGTCGTGGCCGCGGCGCACGTAGCGGCGCTCCAACACCTGACGCGCGTTGTGCGTCAGCTCAGCCGCAGGCAAATCCTTGGGCATGGGCGGCGTTGGAAGTAAGCCTTGCCGGTCAAGAGCTTTGGATTTCGTTGCCATGATGTCTCCTGCGCTAAAGTCCTGTTTCCACGGATGCAGGAACGTCAGCGACGCCCCGCCGTATCGAGGGGGCCGTTGCGTCGCACCCCCTCGCTAAACTTTCAGAAGGCTATCGATTTCTTTGCGCAAGGCCCCCAGATCGTCGAGACGCAAGTACACGATGGCATAGCGGATGTAGGCGATCTGGTCCATCTCCTTGAGCCCGCCTATCACCATGTCGCCGATCACCCGTGAGGAGACCTCGGACTTGCCCAAATGCTGCAGCTCGGACTCGACGTGACCTATCAGGCGCTCAATGTCCGCCGCAGAAACGGGACGCTTCGCACAGGCAATGCGAATGCCGCGCTCAAGTTTTTCGCCGTCGAATTCTTCGCGCGTGCCATCCTGCTTGATGATCAACGGTGCAGCGAGGACTGCGCGTTCGTAGGTGCTGAACCTCTGCTTACAACGAAAGCACTCTCTCCGACGTCGAATCCCTCCATGGCTGTCATGTGAAGTGTCAAGGACTTTGGAATCGTGGTACTGGCAGTATGGACAGCGCATCGAAGAGTAAGATATCAGAACAGATGTAATGGCCATATGTGGGGTCCCCCGCAAACTCAACCCGTACATATGGCCCGCGCGGACATTCTAGCACACATGCAAGACGGCTTCAACCCCCTGTCCGAAATCGGGCTTATCGTGAGGCTGGCGGGTGGTTCGAGAGCGGTACAGCGCCCTGAGGTGTCCGATACCCCGTGCTGCGCTCCCGGACTGCGCGCCGCGTGCTTGTGAAAAACAAACAGGAACAATTCCAGGCCACCCCATGCCGTCGGATGCTTTGCGCCGCGCCCAGTACAGGCCTGTGATGCCGTACCTCGGCGGAGCCGCCACGATGCTCAAACCCGTGGATCGAGCACGGACGACGTCGTCCCACATCCAATCGGGGCCTCCCGACCGGAAGATCAGGCGTTGCGCTGCAGAGTAGAAAGTTGCGTTCACCTGGCATCCACTGAAGTCAACAAACCAGAGTATATAGAACACGCGTTCTGTTGTCAAGAGGCACCGGTCAGGGGGTTTGCCAACGCCTACCGGCTCCCAACCCGTACTCGCGGAATACACGGTGGCGCGCTACCGCAGTGAATGCCATGGAGCGCTATAATACCGGCATGCGGAAAGAGGTAGCGATGGCAGAAAAAACTTCAGCACGAGAAGCCTTCAAAGGTAGAATCCCGGAGGATGCACGGGAGCACATGCGAGCGGCCCGAGCGGAATTTCGCGAGAGCATCAAGGCGTTGCTGCCCCCGGAGTTTGTCGAACACCGGCGAAAAGCGCGCACGGAGATGCTGCTGGCCTGGCGAAGCGCGATCGATGCCGCGCTGGAGAGGCTGAAAGACAAGCCGGAATAGGGCCAGGTACTTCGGGTCCAAGACACAAGCAGTTGGACGTTAGAAGTCGGCGGCCCCGCAGGGCCGCCGACTTTGCATCCAGGGAGGCTCACGAATTAGGAGGCTGTCACCGCACAGATGCAGACGGAGCTAACCGCCCGGACGGTGACCTCGTCCAAAGATAATCATCCAAAAGAGAGTCAACAGCGCCGACCCCCAAAAGGCGGCTGCCAGGGAAACGGCCCCAGAAGCATGCAGCAAGGCTCCTCCGATGAGGAAACCCGCGGCGATCACGCTGCCCGTGAGGCGATTGAGCGCGCCCTCCACGTGATAGATCTGCCGACTAACTTGCGGCATTGCCAGTTGTAGATCGCCACGCTCGAGCCTGCCCAGAATACGTGTGGTCTGGGCCGGAAGCGAAAGCAGCTCCCTGATCAGATCCCCGGCCTGGTCCAGCCAAAGCTTCCAATCTGATGTCCCGGTCTCGGACAGGAGCCCACGGGCGTAGGGCGCGATTTGCAGCCACGGATTGAAATCCGGGTCCAGGCCAGTGCACATCCCTGAGAGTATGGCAATCGTTCGCCCCAAGAGCAGCAGATTGTGCGGCACTTGGAACGGCATCGCGTAGATCAGCTCCCGGAACTGGAGGGCGAATTGGCGCATCTCCGCATGGTTCACGCTGCGAAGTTGCTGCATCGACATTCCCCAAAAGCGGTCAAAAAGCTGAGCCTCCACGCGTGTGAGGAGATCAAGGTCAGCCCCCGGGAGCAGCACGCCGAGGGTCTGATAGGCCTCGACGACTTTCCGGGGATCGCGAGTACCGACGCCGACGAGCATATCTCGAAGTCCGCGGCCCAAGTCGGGGGGGACTTCGCCCACCATCCCGAAATCGATGAACGTCAGCTTCCAGGTGGCGGCTCGCTTCTCCGTAGCGGGCACGGGGGAAATGAAGAGGTTTCCGGGATGGGGATCGGCGTGGAAAAAGTGGTCGTCGAAGATCTGCTTCAGGTACGTGTCGAACAAGACTGTGGCGACCTGGCTTCGGCTGATACCGGATGCCGTGACCGCGTCGTAGTCGGTGATCTTGATGGCGTATACGTTTTGTAGAGTCAGGACGCGGGTGGTGGTGCGGCTCCAAGCCACGCGTGGCACACCTATCCGCTTGCGCCTGGCGAAGTTCGCGGCGAAGGTCTCGGCATTCTTGCCTTCGCCCATGTAGTCGATCTCGCGATGCACTGTGTCAGAGAGTTCCTGAATGAGGGAGAGCACATCCACCCTTTTGCGCAGGGGCCCATAGTGTCGAAGCCAGCCCCCGAAGCGGCGCAGTGCAGCAAAATCAACCTCAATCAAATCCGCGATGCCAGGGCGCTGGATCTTCACAACCACGTCGCGAAACAAGCGATGCTCGGGGGCATCCGATGGCAGTCGGGCGCGATGAACCTGCCCAAGAGAGGCGGCAGCCATGGGTTCCAGCTCAAAGGCCTCGAAGACCGATTCAAGCGGGGCACCCAGTTCCGCCTCGGCAAGGACGCGGATGGCCGCGAAGTCCTCGGGGGGCACCTCATCCTGGAGTCCGGAGAGTTCTTCGGTGAGTTCGGCCGGCAATACGTCAAGACGGGCTGATAGGAACTGGCCAACCTTGATCATCACGCCCCCCATGCGCACGGCCATGACTCGAAAGTCGGCGGCAATCCGTCGATAGCGACCGCTGCGAGTGCGGCGCGAAAGCCCTTTCAGCCCGATACCGGGAAGGAGGACATCCCAAAAACCCAATCCAAGCGTTAGCCGGAGGAAGAACGTGGTCAAATACAAATACCGTGAGCGGAGATGCCTGCTGTTCGTCTGGGTGGGCATGATTCGTGATTCTATCATTCGGCGAATCGCAACCGGTTAGAACACAGGCTTGATGTCAGCGTGATCCATCGAGCGCCTCATAGGGAAGCCATGGACGCCGATCGACTTGCACGCCCTTTTCCAATCGCCCCGGCGGGGGCCAGTGGCATGCTCGATGTTTCATCGCGCCGAACTCCTGGCCCGCGAGGTCGAATTGCTGCGGAGAAAGCGCTTCGCTCCGGGAGACTGTCGGGGAGTCCACGTCCGACCAAGCAGAACAGGCGCCGTTGGGACAGATCCACCGGCTCCAACTTGAACCTGGTGTCTTGGTCAAACGTGACGGGCCAGAGCGGCGCGGAGATCAGGGCCGCTGTATGCCAACCGGGCACCGCTGCGAGGCAGGGCAGTGCTTTGACAGATACGCAAGTGGCTGTTATACTCAACCCGCAATTAATTTGACTCTCACTGCCTCTGGCAGTTTTGCACGCCCAGCTTGATTGGCACGCAGACCCCCCGGAAGTCGAAACGCGGCGGGGTCGTTTTCTATGACGCGAGGGTTCGTCGGGTAGCCGAGGGCGGAAAAGCGTGTTTCGAAACGGAAAAGCATCAGAAAGAGACAACACATGGCTAAACAAGGAAAACTGAAGATCATCCCCCTGGGCGGACTGGGCGAAGTCGGCAAGAACATGACTGCCTACGAGTTCGCGGGCAAGATCATCATCGTGGACACCGGCATCATGTTTCCTGAGAACGACATGCTGGGAATCGACTACATCATCCCCGACTATGCGTACGTCCGCGAAAGAGCCGACCAAGTCGTGGGAATCATCATCACGCACGGGCATGAAGATCACGTTGGAGCGATTGCCCACGTGGTTCGCGACATTCACGCACCCGTCTACGCCACGCCGCTGACGCGCGGGCTTATCGAGGTGAAGCTGGCCCGCGGCGGGGCCCTGGAAAAGGCACAACTCAACACAGTGCAGGCAGGGCAACGGATCGAGCTCGGGCCGTTCAAGATCGAGTTCTTCCACGTGTCGCATTCCATCCCGGACGCCGTCGGCCTCGGCATTACAACGCCCGCCGGATTGGTCGTGCACATGAGTGACTTCAAGTTTGACATGTCACCCGTGGATGGCTGGCCGACCGACTTTGCCAAGCTGGCCGAGTTCTCGCAACGCGGCGTGGACCTGCTGCTATCCGACTCCACGAACGCGGAGCGACCCGGATGGACGCCATCCGAGATGGTCATCGGCCCGGCGTTCGACAAAGTGCTGGCTGAGGCAAAAGGCAGGGTTATCATCGCGACGTTTGCGTCATTGATCTCGCGCATTCAACAGGTGGCCGACTCCGCTTCGAGAAACGGCCGCAAGATGGCACTTGCCGGGCCAAGCATGCTTGACAATGTGAAAATGGCCCGCAAGCTGGGGTATCTCAACATTGCGGACGACCTACTCGTCCCGATCGATCAAGCACTCCACATGCAGGATCATAAGATTGTACTGATGTGCACCGGATCCCAGGGCGAACCATCGTCCATCGTGGGACGTCTTTCAACCGGCACAAACCGGCAATTCGACCTCAAGCCGGGGGATACGGTCGTACTGTCTTCGCACCCGATTCCGGGGAATGAAGAAACCATCAGCAAGACCATCAACCGGCTACTGCGCCGCGGCGCCCAGGTCATCTACGACGGGACACTGGAAGTTCACGTCTCCGGCCACGCGAGCCAGGAGGAGCAGAAGCTGCTGATCAGCCTCGTCAAACCAAAGCACTTCCTACCGATCCACGGCGAATTGCGGCAACTCACGAGGCACGCCGGCCTCGCACAGGAAGTTGGTGTACAGAAAGAGAATATTGTGGTGGTCGAGAACGGGCAGATCGTGGAATTGAGCGGCGGCAACGTGCGGTTGGGAGAACGCATCCCAGGCGAGTATATCTTCGTGGACGGCGAGTCCATAGGAGATATTGACGACGGCGTGATGCGTGAGCGCGAAATGTTGGCCCGCAACGGAATTCTGCTGATCGATATCAGCCTGGACAAATTGACGGGCCGTCTACTGCACTCGCCTGAAATCATCACACGGGGATACGTGTCGCCGCAGGATGCGGAAACATTGATTCCGGAAGTGCGCAAGCGCGTGATGGAGATGGTGGACGGCGGCGGACTGGAGAATCAGAAGGACATAGTGGGCGCCGTCAAGAGCTATCTGCACGAAGCTGTGAAGCGCCGCCCAATGGTGTTCGTGACCCTCAGCAAGTCCTGATCGATTCGGGGGCAGACCCCCCAAGAGTCTTGCAGGGGGGTCCTAGCTGGCGTTCCGCCCGTACCTGCCGCGCAAAGGAACGAATGCCACGGAAGCCACTGTTTGCTCCCGGAACTCGCCTCCCTCGCTGCGCAATACTGTCAAAATCTGATAGTCGGCTTGCGAATCCAGGGGAATCACAATACGACCACCGTCGCCAAGCTGCTCCAATAGTGCCGGCGGAACACGGGGCGCGGCGGCTGTAACCAGGATTGCAGCATATGGCGCCGCTCCTGGCCAGCCTAAAGAGCCATCGGCCTGGTGCACGATCACATTCCGGCACTTCAGACGTGCGAGGAGCTCGGCCGCGCGCCGGGCCAATTCAGGTACGAGCTCGACGGTGTGGACGTGGCGTGCCAAGCGGGAGAGAACCGCTGCCTGGTAGCCCGAGCCGGTGCCTACTTCAAGGACCCGCTCATTTCCCGTGAGCTGCGCCAATGAGGTCATCAGTCCCACAATATATGGCTGCGAAATCGTTTGCCCATAGCCTATAGGCTGTGGAGCGTCGTCGTAGGCGGCCGCTCGCTGCGACTCCGGCACAAAAAGATGCCGAGGTATTCGCCTGAATGCCTCCAAAAGGCGCGGATCATTCAATCCCCGGCTTTCCAATTGTGCTCGCGCCATTTTCAGGCGCTCAGATACAAAGCGATCCATCGGCAGTCCCGGGCCGCGTCCGCCTCCCTCCAAATAATCGCTGAACTACGAACTCGGGCGCGCGGGAATTGCTAGGGTCGCAGCATTCTCGCGATTTGGCGATCGACCTTGCCCATCGGAAAGTCATCCAGATCCTTTATGCGGACCCAACGCAAACCGCGACGGGGGCGAGCGGATGCCATCGCGCAGGAGTAGGCGTGAACGGTAACGCGAAAGTGACTGTAGGTGTGCCGCAGCGTGCCAAGTGGCAGATACCGGCGCCCCTTCAGCCCATAGATAGCTCCAAGCAGTCCCTTGAATGTCGATTCGGGACCTCCATCGGCTCCCGCCGGCTCATGCAAGCTTGCGCTTGGGAACTCCCACAGACCGCCCAGCAAGCCCTTTGACGGGCGCCGAGCCAGCAACACACGATCTCGATGCACGGCCGCCACTGCCCCCAATACGTGGTGCGGAATGCGTCTGTGAGGCACCCGAATCGGAAGACGCTCCTGAAGACCCAGCCGATTAGCTTTGCATCCGGCGGCCAATGGGCAAAGGCCGCAGCGTGGGCGGACCGGCACACAGACCATGGCACCCAGATCCATAAGGGCCTGATTGAAATCGCCGGCCCTACGCGGGGGCAATTCTGCCGTCGCCAATGTGTGCAAAACGGCAGTGCCTTGCGCAGAGTCGGTGCGCACGCCGACTTGAAACACGCGGGCAAGCACACGTCTGACATTGCCGTCCAGTACGGGTTCGCGCCGTCCGAAGGCAATTGAAGCAATCGCAGCAGCAGTGTATTCGCCGATGCCAGGAAGAGCCAACAGGTCCTGACGACGGGAGGGCAGGCGTCCGCCGTGACTCCGTAGGACGACTTTGGCCGCCTGACGCAAATTGCGGGCGCGGGCGTAGTAGCCAAGGCCTTCCCAGTTTCGCAGGACGTCCTGCTCCGTGGCGCGTGCCAAGGATTTTATCGTCGGGAAGCGTTTCATCCAACGATGGTAGTAGGGCACTACGGATTCGACGCGCGTCTGCTGCAGCATGACCTCGGACACCCAGACCTCATACGGCCGCCTCTTGCCGCGCCAAGGCAACTTTCGAGCATTCTCGTCATACCAGCGCAGGAGCGGCGGCGCCAGACGCGACGCACCATCCTTCTGCCGAAGCCGCAGGCCTGACGTGCTCACTGGCAAGCCTCGCCCAGACCACCGTTCGTATATGCCAAGTCGGAATCAAGGATTAGAACCAAACGCGCCTCGACGTAGTCCGGTCGCCGGCAGCCCAGGACAATTACATCGCCGGACGCCGGGAATTCGGTCGGAGCCGGGCGAAGCGGGAATACGATATCGTGGCGGGAATTCGTTAAGTAGAAGGAATCCGAGACGGGGAAAATCGCGCGGTGCGTAGGCAGGCCAGGGATGCGCCGAGGCTAGGCCATCGTCTTTTGAGAAATACCGAGGGTAGAGCGCCCGCCCGACTTCGACCACCGATCCCGACGTGGATGCGAAGGCATCCACTTGGAGGTTGGCCGCGTCGAGGTGCTGCACAGCCGGAGACGTTTCGAGGCGACGGAGCAAGACTGCCGGGGATTCACCAGCGTATCGCGGCGCCGCAACGCCCTCAGCCAGCCACGGCAGCGCACCGAGCAAGATGAAAGGCAAGACCGCCAACAGGCCGGCAGGCGCAACTCTTGTGGGCCCGATTTGTCGCTCGAAAGAGAAGATGCGGCCATTTGCTGCGCCAAACACGGTGGCTGCGAACGCCATCAGTTGGGCGGCGCCGACCCCAAAAAAGAAATATGAAATCCAATCGGCGGGGAGATCGTAGCGCCAGCCGGAAAAGCGACCGAGGCCGTTGGCGAGGGCATACCCCACGGAGAACGCCACAGGCACGAACGCTGCCCAGCGGAAACGGCGCCAGGCGGCACCAAGACCGAGGGCGATGATCGCGAGGTACAAGATGACGAGCAGCAGATTGAACCAGCTCAGATCCCCGGCCCAACCAAGCCAATACATATTGATTGGCGCCAGCAGGCCATTGAAAGGCTCGATCAGCGGGAGCGCAAGCAGTCCACCTACCTGGGTGGCCAAGAAGTGATTCAGAACGAAACCCGCGACGAAACCGGGATCCCGTAGCGCGAACGTCAACACGACCGCCGCAAGGCTCTTTCCCTCCAAATCGATGCTGTTGATATCGAGATTACCAGTGTAGCGATACTGACTGGCGATAATCTGATACTGAAAAGGGGCGTCGAAGGCCAGGTGGCCAGATACCAAGTAGTTGTGCAAGAGCCACGGGACGAGGGTCACAATCAGCGCACCCACGAACAGTGCCACGGCCCGTCGCCACAGCCGGTCGAGGCCCCCATAAACAGGAATCGACAAAGCCAACACGAAAGGCAAGATGAAGGCAGCCTGGGTCCGAAGCAGCAGCAGGGCGCCGAAGAGGCCGCCGGCAACGAGAGCGGTGCGCTCGCGCCTGGTCTGGAACCAGCGCAAAGTCAGGAGACACGCCGCAACCATGAGCAGGAGGGTGGGCAGGTCCACCAACAAGGTCTTCGTGTTCGATACCCGGGTATGCGACGAGACCAGAAGCGAGTTCAACTCGCGAAAAATGGCGATCAAGGCAATGGTGACACCGGCGACGCGGCTATGGAGGCGCGTGCCCAGTAGGTACAGGGCAACCGGGATCAGAGCCAAAACGAGTGTCTGCCCGGCAATGATCGATGCGTAGCGTTCGCCGAAAACAAGATGCAGAGCGGCAAGAAACACCACGTAGAGTGGGCGAGCCGGTATTTGACCCTGGTACGGGTATCCGATAAGCAAACTCTGTGCCATGGAATCATAGTAGCCGGCATCAGAATTTGGAAAGGCTTGATAAACAGGCGCAGTGATCGGCTCGTAGAAGCTGTTGCGCATGACGGAAACCGGCACGCTCAGCCACAGGACCGCCGCTAATAGCCAAACCGCGGCCGCAATCCAGAGGTCGTGGACATCCGGACGCGCAAAATCGATTGACACGACTAGTACCGCCAAGCCGGCCAAGATGGCGACGACGAGCTGCCAACCCATCACGGGCACGCCAGGCTCGCCCCAATACGCCGGATCCGGCATGAGGCCGAGGCGGGTCACCGCCACGAACACGAGCGCCACGAGCAGGGCGCCCAGCGCGAGCGCCGTGGGGCGCAGAAGCGACTTCGCTTTGGCCGCGGCTTCCAAGTCAATGCCGTATTGGTTCCAAAGAACCAGGACAATCACCTGGATGCCAAGAAAGACGAAGTACCAGAGAAGCAGGCCAAGGCGCACAAAGTAAGGCTGCAGGAGCGGAGGATTCAGGTAGCGCAGCACGAAGAGACTGGCCCCCGCCAGGACGGCCAAGGAGCCGAACAGGTGCATGGCAAGCGGAGTCGAGAAGAATGGAGCCGGCCGCGGGGGCCTCAAGGCACAAAGCAGCCAGAATGCACCGAGGGCGCCCAACAGCGCAAGGAGCCCGAGGCGCGCCGGCGAGAAGCCATGAGCCTCGCGCGGCACGACGGCCAACGCCAAAAATGCAATGACCGCCTCCGCGGCCGCCAGGATATAGAACCCACGCCAGCGGGCTCTCAGGTCAGTGCCCGCCGAGTCCGTCACGGTCACACTCTTGATTCAATTGCAGCCGCACCAGGGAGCACACGGACTCGCCCGTCACACTGACCGCGGGCCAGCTAAAATTGAAAGCCGTTTCTTGCAGAGACAACTTTGTAGGAGTAGTTGTTTACGAACCCGAGCAGTCGATCCTGCAGGCTGCCCCAGTCTTTGGACCCCATCATTTCGCGGGCCCTGGACGCAGTGTCAGCCAGCAAGCCCACCTGTATCTGCGGGTACGAGCCGAAGACCGTCGCCCAAGCATCGATGGGCTGGAAACCCAAGCGCTGCACACCAGGCACCCACTCGCCAATCACGAACTCAAAATACTCCTGCTCGTGATCGACCGCGATGTCCCACGTCATGATTACTTTGACTGGCACCGGATTCATCCGCGCTGATAGTCGAGGATTTCGACGTGCGTCTCCTCGGGCAGTCCGCTGCGGCTCAGTTTGAGCGAACTCTGGCTCTCAAGCTTGCCCAAGCCCATTTCCTTGAGGAACTTGTTCAATGATTCGAGCGACAGCTTGGCGGCGGGGGTGGCATAGTGCATGGGAATAACGATATTCGGTTCCAGCAGGCTGACGACCTCGGCGGCCTTGGCAGCGTTCAGCCCGCCGCCCCCGCCGACCGGTATCAGGGCGACGTTGACGGTGCCCAAGGCCTCGACCTCCGTTTGCGTCGGGACCTCCCGCAAATCGCCCAGGTGCGCTACGGTTAATCCGTCATAGTCGAACACGTACAATGTGTTGCGGGGCTGCTCCTTGCCCTTTCGACCGGGGCCCTGGCCGTCGGTCTGAATGCCGGTGATGAACACGTCACCGATTTCAAATTCACCGGGCCCGGTGATGACGTGAGAGGTTCCCTTCACCACGCCTGTTTCATTATGACCCGGCGCCGCATGACTCACAGTGACGATATCGGCCTTCAAATGCAAGGCGGAGTAGCCGACCGCTTTTGAGTCATAAGGGTCGGCAACGACCGTTGCCATATTGCGTTCGGTGAGACGAAAGCAAGAGTGCCCGTACCAAGTTATTTCCATGAATGAGGCTCCGTTTTCGGATTATACACTAGCGTTCCCAACGGAACAGGCAAGCAGAAACACGCCGGACCCTGTTGCATCCACGCGTATAATCGTGCTGTCTCAGCATGGAACTTGGAAGCCGCCTGGCCGGCGATGGCAAGCTCGAAAGAACGGCACAGGGGTGGAGTCTGGCCATCCCCGGAGGGTCCGCCAAGCAATATCGGCTGGCCCAACTTGACGACTATCAATCGCTGCGGCGTTCAGCATTCCCCTGGAGTGCGCCCGTTACCTTGCGCCTGCAGGCCAGAGTCTCGCGCAAGAGCCTGATGGGAACATGGGGGTTTGGATTCTGGAACGACCCATTCGGTTTCGGCCTAGGCACCGGCAGCAGGATTCTGCGTCTGCCTGCGCTTCCCCAGGCCGCGTGGTTTTTCAGTGCGTCGCCCAAGAGCTACCTCTCGTTCCGCGACGACTTGCCGGCCAACGGCTTCTTCGCCCAAGCATTGCGCAGTGCCGCGATGGGCCCGCGGCTGATTGCGGCGGGCCTGACGTTCCCATTTGCACCGAAATTAACGAGACAGACGATCCGTGCCTGCGTGGATGAGAGTGCTGGCCCCGTCGAAGTCGATCCGCGCGAATGGAGATCCTACAAGATCGAGTGGCGGGCGAGTCTCACCAGGTTCTTTGTGGATGATGTGCTGGTGCTCACGTCGCCAGTGAGCCCGAAGCCGCCGCTCGGGCTGGTTCTGTGGATCGACAATCAGTATGCGGCGTTCGGTCCGGATGGAAGGCTGCGCTGGGGGGTCGAGGCAAGCCCAACAGATGGTTGGCTGGAGATCCGGGCGTTGCAGGTCCTTGCCGGATCGGACTAGCGGCGGGAGCGCACTCCGTCCGACAGGGGGTCAGGAATCTGCGGTCGGATGGATCCAAGTCCAAGTCCGACTCGATCACAGCCCAGCGGCGCCGCCTTGGGAAACGCGGCAGCGCCATCCGTCACATCGCAGGCGCGAGGGCGTTCGGGCCGGTCTAACGCCAGAAGCCCGATGTAGTCGGCAGCAGACGCAACACCACATCCAGAATCACCGCCAACAAGAAGCGCGTTCCAAATGCTCGATTATTGATGAACGCCAAAGGGGCAAAATACAGCGGCCAGCCTCCCTGGCCGTCCGGGAAGCCATCCGGACGCGTCCCAGGCTTCGGCCTGAGCAGCGCGGGTGCCGTCTTCATGAGGGTGGGCAAGCGCCAGGACCACGATTACAAGCGCAGGGGTGAAGAACTTCGTCGCTATCAGGTACCCGATAATTGCGTACGGCAGCACCATCATCGCGAGGACGGCATAGCGGGCGGCCTTTTCGCCGATGAGGACCGGCACCGTAAAGATGCGTTTCTGTCGATCGACAGCGAGCTTGTCGATGTGCTTGCCAAAGATGACCGTTGTCACCCCAAGGACATATGGGAGACTGGCCAAGACGACGTTCCAATCCCAGTTATGCGTGAGAACATAGTATCCCCCACCGATCATGAGGGGACCCCAGACCAGCATTACCGTGATCTCGCCCAGGGCAAGGTACTTCAGTGGCCATGTATAGAACAAGACGAATATGGCTCCCAAGGCGATCAGGGCCAGGATGCCGGTATCCCAGCGGCTTAGAACCAGAAGATACAGGCCAGCCAAGATCGCAAGCATACCGGTCGCCGCGAAATAGGTGAGATGCTGTCGACGGGTCATCAAGCCACTGGCAATTGGCTGCGCACCGTAGATCGTACGGAAGTAGTTGTCCTGGTCCACGCCCCGCACGTAGTCTGTGAAGTCGTTGAAGATGTTGTTCGCCGCATGGGCCATGATGAGCCCAAAAGTCAACGCCAGCCACGGCACGAATTCGAAAGCCCGGTCCCGCATGGCGAAAATGCCTGCCAATGCGGCAGACAGAAAAGTCATGATCAGGACAGCTGCACGCGTAGAGATCAGCCAGCGGGACACTAAATCCAACTGATCCCACTCCTGCTTCGACACAGCCGGAATCACGTTCAACGCCTTGCGCCACATTGCCACGTCCAATTTCATTCGTATCTGCCTGAGCCCACCAAGAATCTGGACCGCGATTATACATCTGCCGCCAGCGGCCTTCTATTTGTGAAAAAAGTAACATGACATTTATCACCTATATAGAGGTACTCTAGGCCCTTTCGGCACTGTGAAAATTGTCACATAATGTCTACCAAGATTATCCCACCCGCGCCAAGAACGCCGGGGACAGGGCGCGGCGACACTCCTTGAAAAGAGGTCACGATGGCCGAAGTTGAACTGATGACGGCACCCCTGATAGCTGGCCCACCCAAGATAGAAGACCTGAGTCTGCTCGACGAAGTTTCCACCCGCACGGCTGGAGTCTCGAGGCTTGAGATGTGCATCCAGTGCGGGAGCTGCGGCGGTTCGTGCCCATCGGCGGCGGCCATGGACCACACCCCTCGCATGCTGTTTGCGATGCTGCGGGCCGGGATCCGTGAAGATTCATTGAAGAGCAACACCTTCTGGGTGTGCGTATCCTGCTATCACTGCGTGGTGCGCTGCCCGCAGAACGTGCACATCGCTGACGTGATGTATGCGCTCAAGGGCATGGCGATCGAGGCGAAGCTTTATCAGGATTCCACGGCGGCCGATTTCTCGCAGACGTTTGTGGGAATGGTAGAGGAATACGGCCGCAGTTTTGAACTGGGCCTGGCCTCGCGACACTACATCAAGCACTTTGCGCTGAGGCTCCCAAGCATGGCTCCCATGGGCATGGGAATGTTGATGCGCAAACGCATGAGCCTCACGCCCAAGCGGATCAAGAACCTGGGACAGCTCAAGGCGGTTCTAAAGCGCGCCAAGGAACTGGAGGCCACGCAATGAAAGACTACCTGCTCTACCCAGGATGCTCGATGGAGTACAGCGCGCGGGCCTACGACATGTCGCTGAAAGCCATCACCAAGCCGCTCGGGATGAACCTAAAAGAGATCGATGATTGGAACTGCTGCGGAGCAACGGAGTATGTAGGCCTCAGTCTTACGCCGGCGTATTCGCTGATCGCCCGCAACCTGGCGCTGGCCTCGCAAGCAGCCAATGGGACACGAGAAGTGGTGGCCCCGTGCTCGGCCTGCTATCTCAACCTTGCCAAGGCGGATCATTACATGCAGGAACAGCCGCGGCTTGGCACCATGGTCAACGAAGCACTGGCGGCGGGCGATCTGTCCTACGAACCGGGTTCTCTAACAATCCGGCACCTGCTGGACGTCATCATCAATGACGTCGGCCTGGACACCGTCGAGAAGTGCGTCGTGCAGCCGCTCAGCGGGCTTCGCCTGGTCCCCTATCTCGGCTGCATGGTTCCGCGCCCCGATTACGAGCACCGGTGGTCGGACCATGAATTCCCTGTGGAACTGGATATGCTGCTGAAATCTCTCGGCGCCGAGGTGGTCGACTTTCCGCTCAAGACGGAATGCTGCGGGGGGCACATGACGCAGATCGGGCCCGAGACCGCGTTTGAGTTGATCCGGCGCCTGATTGCGTCCGCCGACAACCTGGAGGCGGATGCGATGGTGACGCTGTGCCCGATGTGTCAATTGAACCTCGATGCCTATCAAGGCGAGATGAATCAATTCTTCAAGACGCATTACCACATGCCGGTCCTGTTCTTCACGCAACTTATGGGACTGGCGTTCGGCGTGGATCCCAAGGAGCTCGGTTTTGGCCTGGAGCTCGTCAGCGCACGGAATGTGCTGGAAGCACTGGGCGTGAAGGCACCGCCGGAAACCCCACCGGCGCCGCCGCGACGGCCGCGCAAGCCGGAAGGACTACCCATGCCGAAGCCGCTTGTCAAGCAGATTCACTCTGACGAGCTGGAAAAGGAGATGACGTTATGACACCCAGCGAACAAGAGAAAATCGGCGTCTACGTCTGTCATTGCGGCACGAACATCGCCGGTGTTGTGGACGTCGTACAAGTGGCCGAATGGGCTGCTGAGAAGCTCAAGCTCCGCGGTGTCGTAATCGCGCGGGACTACAAATTCATGTGCTCCAGCCCCGGGCAGGAACTGATCGAGAAGGACATCAAGGAGCTGGGCCTGAACCGGGTGGTCGTGGCCGCGTGCTCACCGCACCTGCATGAGAAGACCTTCCGCACGGCCTGCGCCAATGCCGGGCTGAATCCGTATATGTGCGAGATGGTCTCGATCCGGGAGCAGGTGTCCTGGGTGCACACAGACAAGGTCGCAGCCACTGCCAAGGCCAAGGCAATGATCTCCGGCGGCGTAGAGCGCGTCCGGCACAACGTGCCGCTAGAACCGATGATGGTGGCAATCCATCCAGACACACTGGTGGTTGGCGGTGGGATCGCCGGCATCCAGAGCGCCCTGGAAATTGCTGACGCGGGGCACCACGTCTACATGGTTGAGCGCGAACCGTCGATCGGCGGGCACATGGCCCAATTCGATAAGACCTTCCCCACGTTGGATTGCTCTGCCTGCATCCTGACGCCAAAAATGGTCTCGGTTGGGACGCATCCCCACATCACGCTGCTGACATGGAGCGAAGTCGAGAAGGTCGAGGGATACGTTGGCAACTTCACCGTGACGGTACGCAAGAAAGCCCGGAAGATCAATACGGAGTTGTGCACGGGCTGCGGCATCTGCCAGGAGAAGTGCCCCAAGAAGGTCATTGACGACGTATACGAGGCCGGGCTTGCCTATCGCAAGGCGGTCTACACGCCGTTCCCGCAGGCGGTGCCGAATTTCCCCGTCATGGATGTGGAGAATTGCACGTATTTCGAAAAGGGCACCTGCAAGGCATGCGAGAAGTTCTGCCCCACCAACGCAATCGATTTCGACCAACAGGACGAAATCCTTACGTTCCAGGTGGGCAACATCGTGTTGGCAACGGGATATGACCTGTTCGACGCACGCCGTGTGACCAATTATGGATACGGGCGATTGCCCAACGTGTTCACTTCTCTCGAGATCGAGCGCCTCTCCAACGCAGCCGGACCGACGAACGGCAATATCGTGCTGCGGGATGGAAAGACAACGCCGAAGGCGGTGGGCGTGATCCACTGCGTCGGATCGCGCGACAAGAATTTCAACAACTACTGTTCGGTGATTTGCTGCATGCAGAGCCTGAAGTTTGCGCACCTGGTGCACGAGCGAACGGGCGCCACGGTCTACAACTTCTACATCGACATGCGAACTGCCTACAAGGACTACGACGAGTTCTACCAGCGCGTTCTCGAGGAAGGAACCCTGTTTGTGCGCGGCAAGGTCGCGGAGGTATCCGACGTTCCGCGCATTCCAGAGGAAAAGGGCAAGCTGATTATTCAGGTAGAGGACACTCTCGTTGGCAGGCAACGCCGGATCCCGGTGGACATGGTGATCCTGTCCGCCGGCCTGCAACCCCGGAAGGACTCGAAGGAGACCGCGAAACTCTTTGGCATCTCCTGCTCGGCGAATGGCTGGTACATCGAAAAGCATCCGAAGCTGGATCCGGTGGCCACCATGACGGAGGGCATATTCATCGCTGGCTGCGACCAGGGACCGAAGGACATCCCTCAGAGCGTCGCGCAAGGCGCGGCGGCGGCCGCACGCGTCCTTGGGAAGATCGAGCAAAAAGAGGTGGCGCTGGAACCCGTTCGGGCCAGCGTGATCGAGGAAAAATGCTCGGGCTGCAGGATCTGCAATGGTCTGTGCCCGTTCAACGCCATCGCGTTCCACGAGGACAGCATGGTCAGCGAGATCAATCCGGCGCTATGCCAGGGCTGCGGGACATGCGTGGCCGCCTGCCCGGCGGGCGCGATTGTCGGATCGGGCTTCACCAACGAGCAGATCATGGCCCAAATCGACGGCCTGCTGCTGACAGACATTGGTGCGATCGCGGTCGCCGCATAGGAGGCACATTATGACTGAGCGTTTTGAACCCACGATCATAGGATTTACGTGCAACTGGTGCTCCTATCGCGCCGCTGACCTGGCCGGGACTGCCCGCATCAAGTACCCGCCCAATGTCCGATTGATCCGTCTGATGTGCTCGGGCCGTCTCGACCCGACGTTCGTGCTGAAGGCGATAGCCAATGGAGCAGACGGAGTAATGATCACCGGTTGTCATCCGGGGGAATGCCACTACCTGGAACAGAACTACAAGGCGCTGCGCCGTTTCCATTTGCTGAAGCGAACGCTGCAGGGTTTTGGCCTCGAGCCAGACCGCCTCAGGCTGGTCTGGGCCTCGGCTGCCGAAGGAGCGCACTTTGCAAGCGAAGTCGCCGATTTTGTTGAGACAGTCAGGGCGCTCGGTCCACTCCACTGGGGGCAGCGTGCAGACGACTCGCTCCCTGCCTCTCTGCCTGCCGCGCCACGGACGCCCGAACTTGAGGAGGCAACAGCATGAGCGGCACCGAAAAACCAAAATTTGCAATGTACTGGGCTGCTTCGTGCGGCGGATGCGAGATTGCAGTTTTGAACACGCACGAGAAGATCCTGGACGTCGATGCCAACTTCGATGTCGTTTTCTGGCCTGTGGCCATGGATGCGAAGTACAAGGACGTCGAAGCCATGGAGGACGGGTCAATCCTGCTCACCCTATTCAACGGCGGCATCCGCAACGAGGAAAACGAGCACATCGCCAAGCTGCTCCGGCAGAAATCCAAAATTCTCGTTGCTTTCGGGTCGTGCGCGAATGAAGGGTGCATCCCAGGGCTGGCCAACCTCGGCGATTCGCGGGAGATCGTGCACACCACATTCAATACCGTGTCGACGGATAATCCGCATCAGATCTATCCGATGACGTCGTACGATGTCCCCGAGGGCGAGCTGCACATTCCAAAGATCCTGCCGATCCTGAAGACACTCGACCAGGTCGTCGACGTCGACTATTACATGCCGGGATGCCCGCCCGAGAGCCACCAAATTGCCGCTGTGATCGACTTGGTCATTCAGGTGGTGCAGGGCAAGGCCCAACTGCCTCCCAAGGGATCCGTGATCGGGGCCGGTGATTCAACCGTTTGCGACGAATGCAAGAGGACGAGGAACGTCAAGTCCGTCAAAGAATTCAAGCGCATCTGGGAAGTCGCGATCGATCCGACACTGTGCCTGCTGGAACAAGGAATCCCCTGCAACGGGCCCGCTACTCGCAGCGGCTGCGACGCGAGATGCCCGACGGCGGGCGCCCAGTGCATCGGCTGCTACGGACCGGCAGAAGGCGTTGCCGACTACGGCGCCCGGCTGGTCTCGTCGTTTGCTTCAGTGATAGACAGCACCGATCCGGATGAAATCGACCGAATACTGGACGGCATTGTCGATCCGACAGGCCAGTTCTATCGCTTCAACCTGGCGGGATCGCTTCTGAAAGCCGGTGTTCCGGCCTGGAAGAGAGAGAAGGCTTAACATGACCCAAAGAATCACGATCGACCCAATTACGCGGCTCGAAGGTCATGGAAAGATAGAAATCTTCCTTGACGACCGCGGCGACGTGGCGAACACCTACTTTCAAATCCCGGAGTTACGCGGCTTCGAGCAATTCTGCGTGGGCCGCCCGGTCGAAGAGATGCCGCTGCTGACGAATCGCATCTGCGGGGTGTGCCCTGAGGCGCACCACATGGCGGCTGCAAAGGCGGCCGATGCCGTGTACCACGTGGATCCGCCTCCGACCGCGAAGATGCTCCGAGAGCTCCTATACAGCGCCTTCTACGTCACTGACCACGCGACGCACTTCTACGCGCTAGCCGGGCCCGATTTCGTAATGGGCCCCGACGCGCCCGTTGCGGAGCGCAACATCCTGGGTGTAATCCACAAAGTCGGGCTTGAAATCGGCGGCAAGGTCATCAATGCCCGCAAGGCCGGTCACGCGGTCATCGAGATGATCGGCGGGCGCAAAGTGCACCCGTGCACCTCGATTCCCGGAGGCCTGACCAAAGGGATAACTGAAGAACAGCGCAAGGAGATCGAGGCATTAGGCCGGTGGGCCGTTGAGTTTGGCCAGTTCAGCCTGAAGCTCTTCAATGACATCGTGCTGGCAAACAAAGCCTACGTGGATTTGATCCTCGGTGACGTCTATACGCATCACACCTACTACATGGGCATGGTTGATGCAAATAACAAGGTAAACTTCTACGATGGCAAGGTCCGTGTGGTGGATCCCAACGGCAAAGAGTACATCAAGTACGCCCCTGAGGAATACACACAGCACATTGCCGAGCACGTGGAGCCCTGGACCTACCTGAAATTCCCCTACCTTAAGAACGTTGGTTGGAAGGGGTTCGTGGACGGCGTCGACTTGGGTGTCTATTGCGCCACGCCGCTTTCGCGACTCAATGCGGCCGATGGTTTGGCCACCCCGCTGGCACAAGCCGAATATGAACGGTTCTACTCCACGCTCGGGGGAAAGCCGGTGCATCAGCGACTGGCAACCCATTGGGCGCGCTTGATCGAACTGTTGTACGCGGCAGAACGGTGGGTTGAACTGGCAACAAATCCCGAGATCACCTCGCCGAACTTTCGTGCAATGCCCACCGAAAAACCGACTGAGGGCATCGGAATTGTCGAGGCCCCACGGGGCACCCTGACGCATCACTACGTCACGGATGAACGCGGCGTCCTGACAAAGGTGAATCTGATCGTCGGCACGACCAATAACTACGCGCCCATCAGCATGTCGATTAAGAAGGCGGCAAGCAGCCTGATCAAGCACGGAACGGTTGTGAACGAAGGCCTCTTGAACATGGTTGAGATGGCCTTCCGGTCATACGATCCTTGTTTCGGCTGTGCCACGCACTCGTTGCCAGGGCAGATGCCGCTGCAGGTCACCGTGCACGATGCAAGCGGTGAAACCGTCAAGGTACTGAAGCAGAATTGCTAACCGAGCAAGGCGCGTAGCACAGTGGAGGAGGGGCCAGCCGCTCTGCAAGCAGAGGAGACGGATCTGCTCAGGTCGGATGTGCTCGTGCTGGGGTTGGGCAATCCGATCCTCGGCGACGACGGGGTTGGTTGGCGCGTCGCCGAGAGCGTCCGGTCCGCCACCGCGGGAAGTTTACAAGGGGTTGAGGTGGACTGTGCGGCGCTCGGCGGCCTGACGCTCATGGAACGCATGCTCGGTTACCGCCGCGTGGTCGTCGTTGACTCGATGTGGACCGGCGCGCACCCCGAGGGCAGCGTCAGGGTCTTCGCTCTCGATGATCTGCCAAATCCGGGTGCGGGCCACACGACCGCGGCCCACGACACTTCCCTGGCGACTGCCCTTCAAACGGCCCAACTCATGGGCGCGGTCGTGCCAGAGAGCGTTGATGTTGTGGCGATCGAGACCCGGGCCTGCTACGACTTCTCTGAAGTGCTCACGCCCGCCGCGGAAGCGGCTGTTGCGATTGCTACACGCAAGGTGATTGAGCTGTTGGCAGGTAGCTAGATTTCCGCGACCAACTGGAGCACCCACTAAAATCACCAATAAAGGCGGCTGCCGGATGAAGGCAGCCGCCTGCTCATTGGTTTTTCTAGCTCTCGCTCGTCATTATGAACTGTGGCTTGTGCTCGAAGTTCTCGTAACGCGGCCGATATCGGTCCGTATCATAGAATGCCTCGACGTTGACCACCTTCTTCGTCGCAGTCACCACGTCAAGAGGTACGTCGTCGTAGCGGCCGCCCTTCAGTGCAACCAAGCGGCCATATTTTTCCTTGATGATAAGATCGAGGGCTAGATTCCCGAATGCCATCGGCACGATCGAGTCCATCGCGTCAGGATCTCCGCCCCGCACCATGTATCCAAGTTTCTGATCCACGACGTCCACAGTCTTGCCACCGTTGTACCTTGGTGAGGCCTCTTTGACAGCGGCGGCGACTCGATCGCCGATGCCGCCGAGCTTTGGATGCCCATAGGCGTCGGTGGAGCCCCCCTCCACCATCACTTCCCCGCCCTCAAACGCCGCTCCTTCCGAAACCAGGACGATCGAGTAGCGACTGGGATTTCGCAGTCGATCGGCGCTCATAAGATCCGTCAGCTTGTCAATGTTGAACTGGAACTCCGGAATGACGCAGCGATTTGCGGCGCCTGCCATAGTCGGCAGCATGGCGGTAAAACCGGCGTTGCGGCCAAAGACCTCCAGTACCAGGAAACGCTCGTGCGATCCAGCAACGGTGCGCAGGCTATTTGTCAGCCCAATGGTCCGCGTAACGCAGGTGCTGAAACCAATGCAGTAGTCCGTGCCGGGAACGTCGTTGTCCATCGTCTTGGGGATGGCAACCACCCGGAACCCTTCTTTGTGCAGGCGCACGCCATAGCTCAGCGTGTCATCCCCCCCGATTGGAATTAAGCAATCAACGCCGACAAACGCCAGATTCTTCAATACCGCGGGAGTGAGATCATTCTTGTCGGCCGAGTAAGAAGCTTTCAAGTGGTCTGGCACATCGGCCGCGCGGACGCGGCTTGGATTGGTGCGCGACGTATGTAGAAACGTGCCTCCGGTACGCCCGGCTCGGTCAACCACCTCTTCATTGAGCTCCTGGTAGTTCTCGCTATTGTCGGCAGCGGGGTCTGGAATGATGTCAACCAGGCCTCCCCAGCCCCTCCGGAATCCGACCACGCGATAACCCTCGTGCCGGGCACGGAGCGTCACGGCGCGGATCGCCGGATTCAAACCGGGTACATCCCCTCCTCCTGTCAAAATCCCTATCGTTCGAGTTCGTGTGGACATGGAGCCTCCCATTCAGAGCAACGTGGCTCTGGATTTATCTTTCAACGGAATTATACGACGCCGATCCCAGGACCATGCACTCGGATTCAAGAATCGCCTAGATCTGGGCGCCGCGCCGTTCCGATCGTCGAGGCCGCAAGCGATCGTGCGCCGACTGCATATGCTCAATAATCGCGTCGGGTTCGTGATCGCCAGTATGGAAATGGCGACGCGCGGCATGGTCTCGGATCGCGGGTGGCAAACCTTCGGCCCAACTCACTTCGTATCCAACTCAGGAACAGCGCTCTTGATCTTGCCGTTTTCAAAGACCACCCTACCGGTCTTGCCGCCGAGAAAACTGGCCTGCGCACGGCCAAGGCGCCGCAATGATATCGAGCGGAAAGGTGGACAATCATAGGCGGCGCGTCCAGCGCCCTGAGCACTTTGCCGTAGAGCTGATTCCACGTCAGTCCCTCGTCGGAATTGTATGAAATGGGTGCCCCACGGCCGCCAGGTTTCCAAGCAAAGCCCAAGTGTCTTTGGAACAGTCGGCGCTCGATGTCAATGGCCCAGAGCGCAGTGCCGTCACCGGGCACGATCCGGGGAGAACCTCCTTAACCCGATCGCTAGCATTCCAAGGGTGATTCCAGCTGCCTAGGGACAGGGGTATCTGCGAGGGCCCTGACGTCAGTGGCGGGCGGGCAAGCGTGATTGGGAAGCATGTTGCACAGTCTGTTCGCAGCGTGTGATTCTCGCAGGCGATCCTACCGCCGGCGCGCCGAGAACGGATTCTGAAGCGGGGTGCTTTCTGTGAGGATACGGCTTCCTGGCGGTATTTGGTGGGCGAAGGCCAAGCTTGTGAAGAGAAACTGGTCAGCCCTATATCGAACTATACCTAGGTGCCGCTCCATATCCCGCTTAACGAAGCAGAGAAAATCGACGCCGTCGAGGCGCGGGGCACCGGTGTGACCAGAGAGGGCATCGGAATCTTCCGGCACATCGGCTGTTCAAAGCAGCGCCTTTTGGACACGCCGTGTTTCCCAGACAATCTGCGGGCCTGTATGAGGAGCCCCCGTCCACGCGCTACTGCGAGCCCAGAACAAGCCGAGCTGATTATTCCAGTGCCCCCGGGAAAGAGCAGCCGCAAATGCACACGTTCTAGCCCTCACCGATTTCAGGCAACGGGGTGCCGCCCGAGGTTCGCCTGGCATGGAGGCCCTCTGCCCAGAATAGAGCCAGCCCGGCCCAGACCAAGCTGAAGCCAAGCAGACTGGCACTCGTGAAGGCTTCCCGATAGATCAATACCCCAATTAGGAACTGCATAGTGGGCGTGACGTACTGGAGTATTCCCAGTGTGCCCAGCGGCACGCGGGAGGCGGCGCCCGCGAAGAAAAGAAGGGGAACGGCCGTGATCACTCCGGCGCCCATCATCATTGCGTTCATGACCGGCGGGCTATGCAGAAAGGCACCTTGCCCGGCAATCTCCGAAGCCGCCAAGAAGGCCAGGGCGGGAATAAAAAGCAGGCCGGTCTCAAGCGTGAGACCGTGCAGCGAACTCAAGGCCGCCGACTTCTTGACGACGCCGTAGAGGCCGAATGTGAGTGCGAGCAATAGGGCGATCCAGGGGACAGAGCCATAATGGATTGTCAGGTAGAGCACGCCGAGCGCGGCCAAGCCAATTGGCAACCACTGGAGCCCTCGAAGCCGCTCGCGGAAGATGACTACACCCAGGACTACACTGAAGAGCGGATTGATAAAGTAGCCCAGGCTCGCCTCGACCACGTGCCCGTGGAGCACCGCCCAGACGTACATGTACCAGTTCACGCTTATAAGCAAGGCGGCTGCGGCGTAGGTAGCCACAGTCCTTCGATGGAGGACGGCGAAAAGGGAATGCCATTGCCCGAGAACCAGAATCACAAGCGCAAGAAGCAAGAATGACCAAACGATTCGATGCCCAATCAATTGGATGGTCGGCACCGTCGTCAACTGTTCCCAATACAGGGGAAAGAGCCCCCACATCACGTACGCGCAGAGGGCAAAGAGAATTCCCTTTTGTCGCATCGTCTCCAGGAGTGCGCCCGCGTGGCCGCCCTTCGGGCGGTCAGAAACCGCGTGTGGGGCCGATCAGTATTCGGATATTGGCCGACGCCCCGCGAAGCCGGCGTCGAGCTCATGCCAGAATAAGACCTGCCGCTCGCCGTGGCGCCAACACAGCAGGACCTCGTGATCGCCTCGCCACGCCGGAAAGTCCAGGAGGCCAGTGTTCAGATCCTTGATCTGAGCGCCCGTTGCCATTATCTGATGCACAAGGTCGTTGAGCCGATCAAATTCCTTGATCATGCCGGAGAGGGCAGAATTGCCCCCGTTCCCGGCGGCCCGCTCCAAGGCGGGCCACAGTTCGGGCCGGCGGGCCAATATTGCAGTACGTGAGGCCTGGACCTCATCCATCAACGGTCGAATGACATCCAGAGCCCGGTTTGCCTCTTCGATGCTGAAATATCGGGGTGGCATGCACCCAGCATTATATTATCGTTCCCTGCGATTGTGCCTACGGGGCTGCGGGCGCCGGTTCGTGCAATTGCGTCCCGAGAATCATCGCCAGCAGCATCAGCACGATCAGAACCAACAATGGCAGACTCATCGAGCCTGAAGCGGGCGCCTTAAATGCGTCCATTCCAAGGATGAACAGAATTCCCGAGATCTGCCCCATCAGCAATAAGAGGCCGTTGGACGTGCCCTCGGGCGCGGGATACGTCATTTCTGCCCCATACTGGAATCCGATAGGGCCAGCGCTGAGCAGGAAGAATCCGAAAAGGAATGAGAATACCAGCAGGACCGCATAGGTCGTCGCGTAGGTGAGGCCGGCGAGGCCAGCCGTTGCACCCACCACCGCCAAGAGGATAAACGGCACACGCTTGTGCACGCGGTCCGAGAGGAGTGGCAGCGCCACCGCGCCCAGGAGGCCTCCGAAGATCATGAGGCCGCCGGCATCACCTGCCTGCGTGGCCGAAAAACCGCGCGGCGCCAGAATTTGTTCGATCCAGGTCGTCACTGCGTTGAAGACCCCAGAGTCCCACGAAAAACACCGCAAGCAGAAGGATGAAGTCCCGTTGTCGCAGCATGCGTGCAAGGCCGTCAAGGACAAGCGAGCGGGCTTCCTGATCAGGAGGGCAAGGTGGTGTCGGCGGCCGCTCGCGTCCAAGCAGGAAGAAGACAAACATTCCGACAGCGGAGGCGCCGCCATAGAACATCAACATGCCGGTGATACCCGAAGTCAGAACCAGGTAGGGCGTGAGGGCGAGGCCGGCCAGGATGCCGAGGTAGATGGCAAGCGAACTCAGACCGCTGGCCGTCGCCCGTTCGTTCGCCGGAAACCAACGCGCAGCAACCGTGGTAATTGCATTTAGTATGAACGGCTGACCGACGGCGATGCCGATTTGGGAGGCCAACACCCAGCCGTAGTGAGCTCCCGCAACCCCACGCAGAAGGCCGAAAAAGCCGGTGAGCGCTGCGCCGATACCGACGCCAGCCCGTATGCCATACGTGTCGATCACCCAAGAGGCCGGAAAAGATACGAGGATGTACACCACCATGAAACTCAAGGAAAGCAGGCCGATGGACAGGTCTGAGACATGATAGAAATCGGTGGCATCGCTGGTGATGGCGGCAAATGTGATCCAAAGGAGTTGGTTGATGGCGATGATCGCCATGAATGCCAACTGCACCGCCCAGCGATAGCCATAGGTCCTAAAACCGGATCGTTCCATTCGTTAGTCTCCCTTTCCAGAAGTCACGCTATCTGAAACCCGCGCTCACGTATTTCGTTTCGGCGCGACTGCCACCCGCGGCGTGCGGACAGGTGGGCCGTGCAGTTGGTTCACCCGGCCGTGATAGAGCAGCCCCGAGGCAATTTGATACAATTATCTCTTGACACTGATCGACGCAGGAGTTCAAACTACCCGAGGTGGCGGCTCTGCCGCCAGGATAAGATGATTATCAACCTTGCCATCAACGGCATCAACCATCCGCTTGAGTGCCTTCCCTCCGAGACTCTGCTTGGAATCCTGCGCCGCGAGGGTTTTTTCGGCGCGAAATTCGGCGACGAGCACGGACTGACTGGATCGGATACCGTGCTTTTTGACGGTAGGCCTGCCAACGCGGGCTCCATGCTCGCCTTGCAGGCCGAGGGGCACTCTATTGTAACCATTGAGTCGATGGGTGAGCACCCGGAGCAAGGTTGGCGCGCGAGCGACGGCCTGGATCCTCTTCAAACGGCGTTCGCCGAGAACGGCGCCATCCAGTGTGGATACTGCACGCCGGCACAAATCCTTGCCGCGAAGAGCCTGCTCGACAGGAATCCCCGACCCACCGAAGACGAGATCCGCGAAGCCATATCAGGGGTCCTGTGCCGCTGCACCGGCTACTTGAAACCCGTCCAGGCAATCCTGCGTGCATCGGCGCGCATGCGTGGTGAGGAGGATTCAGCCACCGAGCCCGTTGCCTGGTCGCCCCAAGACTGGAGCGGCCCGTCACGCCCTGAGGGCCCAGACGAGGACAGACCATCGGAGCCGGTTGGTGACGTCCTAACGCAACCGAAGATCGTCCTTGCCCCGCAGGCGACGACATGGACCGTAGTGGGCAAACCAGAACGGAAAGTGGACGCCGTGAAGCTAGTCCAAGGAAAACCGGCGTTCACCGCAGATATCGAGAAGCGGGGGATGTTGATTGCGAAAGTGCTGCACAGCCCGCATGCACACGCTCGAATCAGGACCATCGACACACAAGCGGCGAGGCAGTTGCCAGGCGTGGCCGCGGTCTTGACGTGGAAGGACCTGCCCCGCGTGGTGTGGTCCACCGCCGGTCAATCGGATCCGATCCCCGGCCCGCTCGACACGTTCTCGCTGGACTCCAAGGTCCGCTTCGTGGGAGACCGGGTTGCATTCGTGGCCGCTGAGACGGCGGAGATTGCCGAGCAGGCCGCGGCGCTCATCAAAGTGGAATACGAGCTCCTGCCGGCCATCCTGGATCCGAGCCAGGCCATGGCGAGCGGAGCTGTCCAGATCCACGATGAGCCAGAGTACGTGGATTTTGCCGACTTGGATGCGACGCAAAACCTGGCTGCCCAGATCCGCATCGACATCGGCGACGTGGATCAGGGCTTCCGAGAAGCAGATGCGGTCTTCGAGGCAGAGTACGAAGTGCCCAAAGTTCAGCAAGCGGCGATTGAACCACACGTGGTCCTAACGTACTGGGACGAAGATGACCGCCTTGTCGTCCGCACATCGACACAAGTCCCGTTCCACGTGCGCAGGATGCTGGCGCCGGTGCTGGGTATCCCCGTAAAGAGGATCCGGGTCATCAAACCGCGGATCGGTGGGGGCTTTGGCGGCAAGCAAGAGGTCCTGATCGAAGACGTGGCGGCCCACCTCACGATCGCCACGAAGCGCCCGGTGCTCTTTGAGTACACGCGGGACGAGGAGTTTGCGGCCTCGCGCTCGCGCCATCCCATGCGCATCAGGATGAAGACAGGCGTGAAGCGCGACGGAACGATCACGGCGAACGAAATGTATGCCCTTTCCGATACCGGCGCTTACGGCTGCCACGCGCTGACCGTGACGGGAAACACCGGGCACAAATCGATGGCACTCTACGTGGGCGACGGCAAGTACCGGCAGTCCCCCAACATACGCTTCTACGCGGACGTGGTGTACACAAACACGCCGCCCTCGGGGGCTTTCAGGGGGTACGGGGTGCCCCAGGGATATTGGCCCGTGGAGCGCCACATGCAGAAGATATGCAGGGCGATGAAGTTCGATCCCATCGAGTTCCGTCTCAAGAACTCCATTCGAGCCGGAGAGTATCATCCGTTCTCAAAGGCTTGGAACGAAGGCCGTGAGCCGCGGCCCGAAATCGTTCATACCGTGGGGCTGGAGCAGTGCGTGCAGCAAGGAAAGGCCGCCATCGATTGGGACAGCAAATACGAAAACCGCGAGTGGCGCTCATCCGCGGGGCCGAATCTGCGCCGTGGAATTGGGCTTGCATTCGTGATGCAGGGCACCGCGATTCCCTATCTGGACATGGGTGGCGCTTCCGTTAAGATGAATGATGATGGTTCGTTCAATCTTCTGCTCGGAGCGACCGATCTTGGCACGGGATCGGACACCGTAATTTCACAGATGGTGGCAGAGGTCCTGGGGGTGCCGCTTGACGACATCATTACATACTCGTCCGACACGGATTTCACTCCGTTCGACAAGGGCGCCTACGCGTCGTCTACGACGTACATTTCGGGAGCGGCCGCGGTCAAGGCAGCAGAGCAGGCCGCCGAAAGAATCCGCCTCCGTGGTGCGCGGCTGCTGAACCTTGACGATGCGTCTACGGTGAGGCTTGCGGATCGACGGGCCCACGTGCCGGATGGTCGGTCTGTCACGCTGGCTGAGATCGCCCTGGATACCTTGCACCGCGCGGACCAGGAGCAAATCATGGGCGTCGGATCGTACGTCTCGCCATCCTCGCCTCCGCCATTTGCGGCACAGTTCGCCGAAGTCACGGTCGACACCGAGACGGGGGAGGTACGCGTCGGCAAACTGGTGATGGCCGTCGACTCCGGCGTCATCATCAATCCGCTGACGGCCTCCGGGCAGATCGAGGGTGGGATGACACAGGCTCTTGGGTACGCGATCTGCGAAGAGATGAGATACGACGAATCGGGCGTGCCGATTGAGCGGGACTTCGATCGGTACCACATCATGCGGGCAGATGAAATGCCTGAGCTCTCCACAATCTTTGTCGAGACATTTGAGCCGACGCACCCATTCGGCGTCAAGGCGGTAGCGGAGATTCCGATGGACGGGGTCGCCCCGGCGGTAGGTAATGCCATTCTGGATGCGATCGGAATAGATTTGGATACGATACCGATCACTCCGGAGAAGGTTTGGACCACAATGCGCGCGCCTGCGGCGTGACGATGACTCCCTCTGCCCCGCCGGGCCCTTGGCACGGGCAACTCGGCATCCTCGCGGTGATGCTCTTTCTGGCGAGCGCCTATTTCTATCAAGATCCCGAATGGAACGGAAACTCGCGACTCGATTTGACACGGGCCATCGTCGAAAAGCGAAGCTTCCAAATCGACGAGTACGTGGCACAAGCGGGTTGGGCGACCGAGGATCGGGCGCTCTTCGAGGGGCATTACTACTCCGACAAGGCTATCGGCTCATCTCTCCTGGCGGCACCGTTCTATTTCGTGGCCGTGAAAGTCGGCGCGGCTGCGGGCGCCACCCTGGGGAGCACCGTCGTGAAGCACCTCCTTACGACTACGGTGCTGGGCGGCAGTTTCACGTTACTTGGCGTTGTCATGTTCCTCATGGCCAGCGAAATCAGTCAGGATCGCATCCGGGCTTTGGTCTCTACACTGGCTGTCATGCTGGGAACGATGCTGTGGCCCTATAGCGCTTTGTATTACGGTCACGTACTGGCGGCTGCTTTCTTATTCCTCGGTTTCCGCTTCCTTTTCAAGGCGCGCCAGCGAAGCAATCCCGAAGTGAATCGAGAGTACTTCTTCGCGGGTTTGAGCCTTGGCTTGGCCTTCATGATGGAGTACACGTCTGCCATTGTGATCGCGGGGCTCCTGGGCTACGCGCTCTATGGTCTGCGAGGTCGGGCCGTCGTTCGAGTGCTTGGAGCGGGAAGTGCCGGGGCTGCCGGTGCCGCGCTCCCACTTTCGATCGTCGGTCTCTACAATCGGGCGATCTACGGCAGGGTCTTCGCCGCCGGCTATGCGTTTGAGGCAGAGAATCGTTTCCAGCAGGGCATGTCGCAGGGCTTCATGGGTTTGCACCTGCCAAGCCTCAGCAGCACGTATCACATCACATTCGACCCTCAATTCGGAGTGTTCTGGCTGTCGCCCGTGCTTCTGCTGGGCTTGGCCGGTTTCTTCTTCGCATTGCGGTCTGCCGAGCATCGGGCGGAGGGACTCCTGTGCGTGTACGCGATTGCCGCGATGACGGCGATGAACGGCGGGTATTACCTCTGGTGGGGCGGCAGCGCATTCGGGCCACGACTCCTGATCCCAGCGCTGCCCTTCTTCATCGTTCCCCTGGTATTGCTGCCCCGGTCATGGATCTGGCTCCTGGGGGTCCTAGCCGCCGTCTCTTGCGGCCAGATGCTTATCCCGCTGCTGGGTCAGATCCAAACCGAACGGCTTTCATACCGACTGCAGCGCACCATGTTTTACGTAGCGGATGCGCCGTTTACGGGATTCTCCCTGCTATACCAGTACAGTCTGCCTCAAATCGTGCGACAGTACAGTCAAGGAGAATCTCCCTGGACGCTTGGCTCAGCTTTGGGGCTGCCATTCTGGCTCAGCGCTCCGGCGCTGATCGCCGCCGAAATCGGCCTGGGCATTAGTTTCATTCACGGGGCTGGTGGGAGATCGCGGCAGACGAGGCCAATGCCGGGCGGAAGGGGCAGATGACCAGGCTTTGCGGTGGCGACGTCAGTAACCGTGGCCCTGCCCACAGTGAAAGGCGTGCGACTTTGTTCCCCCGCATGAGTTCGCGTCGCGGCAGCTGAGGCGTACCGGTGGCGCATGACCCGGGGGGCCGGCCGGGACGCCTTTTCGATAGGAAAAGGGCTCGAGGCGCCCGCTTGCCCGCAAGCCTGCTGATCCTTGCTGGTCTCATAGCACTCTTTGCCCTGGTCACGCCGGCCCGGTTTTTCACGACCATCAACCCGGCATCTGTTCGACTGCCGACGCTCACGCCGACGGCAACTGCTCTGCCGACGCCCACCAGTATCCATGGCGGAACGGTGGTGTTCACCTGCACACGTAAGGAGGTCAACCAGATCTGTGCGATCAATGCTGATGGCTCCGGCTATACGCAACTGACAGCGGGCGAGGCGAACAGCTACTACCCGGCGATTTCCCCGGATGGACAGAGCATCGTTTTTGTGCAGAATGATGGAGACTACTTCGACTTCTTCCAAATGGCCCTGCCTGCACGACTTCTCCCCCAAGATGCGCCTCCAATGCCCGACCAAATAACATACTATGTCGGCAATGCGTTCTCACCCAGCTTCTCCAGGGACGGATCCAAAATCATGTTTGTGAATTGTGTGGCAGATCAACCTGACGCCCTGTGGGTCATGGACCGGGACGGCAAGAACGCACATAGCATCTACTCGGCCCCGAGCACGATCGTCGGCGCCGCGTGGTCGCCGGACGGAACGATTGCTGCCATCACCATGACAGCAGGGGCACAGTTTCAGTATGAACTGTACCTGCTGGACTTGGGAGCACCGGGCAAGGCGCCCCATCAGCTGACGCGTGGCATCAGCGGCATAGGCGGGAGTGTCGCCTGGTCACCCGATCAGAACCATCTCCTCATCTTCGCGGGACCGGTGGAAGCGCGCGAGGTCTATGCCATTGACAGCAAGAATGGCACGGCCACTCAACTAACCTTCGGGGGCAACAATGCGAGTGCGGCCTACTCTCCTGACGGGCAGTACATTGTGTTCAACTCGCTTCGAAATAACAACCAGGCTGACTTGTATGTCATGCGCGCGGATGGCCACAGCATGCGTCAGCTCACCGATAATCCGGAACCGGATTGGCAACCACAGTGGGGACCGTGAGCGACGACCCGCGGTATGTTCGACGGGAACGTCGTCTGTTGCCTGGCCCGACGCCCGCGTTCCTGTGGAGCGCGGCCCTGCGACCCACGTCAAGGGATCGGCTAAAATGAACAGTACGGAATAGGCATGGATACCATTTACCAAGCTGCCGGCGAAATGCAGAAGAAGCACCAGTTCGGCGCCGTGTGCACCGTTGTGAGGAGCGAGGGCTCCACACCCAGGCACGTCGGCAGCAAGATGATCGTGTATTCGGACGGACGTTTCGCGGGTACCGTGGGCGGCGGGGACCTGGAGCACCGCGTGCTTCAGGAGGCTATGAGGGCTATTGGAGATGGTCGCGCCCGGTTGCTGCACTACAATCTCACAGATCCTGAGCGGGGAGATCCCGGCGTGTGCGGCGGCCAAGTGGAGGTGTTCGTGGAACCAATATTGCCTTCTGCGACAGTGGTCGTGATCGGTGGCGGTCATGTTGGTAAAGCCGTCGCCCATCTTGCCAAGTGGCTTGATTTTCGCGTCGTCGTTTCCGACGATCGGCCGGAATTCTGCAACGAGGCAACCATACCTGATGCTGACGCCTACTATGTATGCCGCATGGAAGAGCTACCGTCGCACATGCAGATCGACGGGCGCACCTTCCTGGTGCTGACGACGCGGGGCTCAAGCGTGGATGTCGCCGGGCTGCCAGCACTACTCAGTTTACCCGCCGCGTATATTGGCGTCATCGGCTCAAAGCGGCGCTGGGCCGCGACGATCGAAGGTTTGCAAGGCCTGGGAGTTGGAGCAGACCAGCTTCGCAGAGTGCACTCGCCCATGGGGTTGGAGCTACGCGCAGAGACGCCGGCGGAGATCGCCGTCAGCATCATGGCGGAGATCCTGATGGTCCGCGACGGTGGCACGGGGGCTGCCATGCAAGCGAGACCGGAGTCTGGCCTGCAGAAGGTCCGCCGCACCACCCACCGGGACGCAGATGGCTCGAAGTGAGCAACCCCGGCCGCCAGGATTCGTAGAAGCTATTGGGCCGATTGCTTGTCCGGCGGGCGGCCTTCGACTATAATCGAGTCCTCGGCAACAAAGGAGAATCCCCAGATGGCCAGAATCTTTGACGTCATTGAGTATCCGGACGAGATGACTGATGAAATCGTGCATCGCTTTCCGGAGGCGGGCATCGGCGATTTCCGGATTGGATCCCAGGTGATCGTTCGCGAGAGCCAGGCGGCGGTCTTCTTCCGGGACGGAAACGCCCTCGACGTGTTCGGACCGGGCCGGCACACGATCGCCACCGCCAATATCCCGCTGTTGATCAATTTCATAGGCAAGGCCTTCAACGATCGGACGCCTTTCCCCGCGGAGGTGTACTTTGTCGCGCGCCGGGAGTTTGCCAACCGGAAGTGGGGTACGCCCCAGCCGATCATCGTGCGGAATCCCGGTATGGGCCTGGGCGTGGCTCTCATGCAGGGGTTTGGAACGTACTCGTTCCAAGTTCACGATCCCCAACAGTTCGTGACGCAAGTGGTGGGAACGCGCAACGCTTACACGACGGGCGAGATCGAGGACCGTCTGCGGACGATGCTGCTGTCGAAGCTTCAGGACCTGCTTGGAGAGACCGGCGCCAAGCATTCGGTACCAGAGTTGATTGGCCTCACAGAAGAAATTGGCGCGGGCGTTCGGGCGAAGGCGCAAGACGACTTCGAAGCGCTGGGACTAACGCTAAAGACCTTCTACGTTGGAAATCTGAAACCCTCGGACAAGTCCGCGGAAGAGCTTCGGCAGATGGGTATGCTGGACATGGCCACCTACACTCAACTTCAGGCGGCAGATGCCATGCGCGACGCCGCCTCAAATCCGAGCGGCGGCGCGGGATTGACAGCCGGCATTGGCGCTGGAATGGGCATCGGCAACCTTATGCAGCAAGCCACGGCCGGCGCGGCGGCGGGCCAAGCTGCCGGTAGCCCCAAGACGCCTGCGGGGATGCCCGACGTCATGAGCCCGGCAGAGGCGGCAGCCGTTCTCAAAGTCTCAGAAGAAGACGTAATGGCAGCCATCCAGGACAAGAGCCTTAAGGCGCGGAAGCTGGGCAATTCGTACCGAATAAGCAAAGAGTCCCTGGAGGAGTTTCTCAAGAGCTAGCGCAGAACCGGCGATCCGAGAAATCGGCGCCTGGGCGCTGTCGCCATTCACGGCAACAAGCAAAACGAACTGCTGCCAGGAGTACGGCAGCAGTTCGTTTTGCTTTGCGGGCGGAGGCGCAGTCGGCGTCGTCTCTTAGAGCCCAGCCACGACGTCGGCGATGGAATCAAGGACGTCGCCAGCCATTACCGAAGCACTTGCCCCAACCGCCTTCGCAGCGTGTAAACCTGCCTGTGCATGAATCCAAGCAGCGGCCACGGCAGCTTCGTAGGCGGCGACCCCCTGGGCGCGAAGGCCAACGATTATGCCTGCGAGGACGTCACCGGTACCGGCGCGCGCCAAGGCAGATGAGGCGATGGGAATAATGGACATGCGACCGTCCGGCGAGGCGATTACCGTGAAAGCGCCTTTCAATACGACCACGTGACCCCATTCACGCGCGTACTGACCGGCAATCGCTTCCCGGTCGTTTTGGATCTCGTCTTTTGAGAGCCCCGTCAGCACCGCCATTTCTCCGGGGTGAGGTGTAAGGACCGCGGTCGAAGACATCATCCGAGGCCAATCCTTAAGCCTGGAGAGCAACTTAAGGCCGTCGGCGTCGAACACCGGGCCTGGCAACGTGCGGCTCGCGTTCGCCCTTTCGGGCTGGTCGGCGTGCACAAAACCGATCCCTCCCGAGGGTCTATCCGCACCGCTGGCCTCTGCCAGCAAACGCGCCACAAACTCACCGGTTGTATCCTCCATCCCAAGTCCCGGGCCAATCAGAACCGCGTCGGCGGCCGCCAGACCATCAACAACTACATCTGCCGCATCTCGCGAAACGACACCGACCTCGTGCGGCAGCAGAATCCAGGTTGCTTCTGGGAAATTTCCGGAGAGCGCAGCGTGCAGAGGAGACGGGACAGCCAGCGTCACCAGTCCGGCCCCAGTCCGGTAGGCGGCCTTGCCCGCGAGAACGGCAGCTCCGGTATAGTTTACCGACCCGGCAACAATGAGCGCCGTTCCAAAAGTCCCTTTGTGTGCGTCGGTTGGTCGCGCCGGCATTGCAGCGGCGACCAAGCCCTCGTCTGCCACTTCGGTGCGAGCGGCCGAAAGTGCGGCCAGGTCGGGCGGCAGTCCAATCTCCACAACACGCAGGTCCCCCACAAAATCATAGGCAGGCAGTTTGAGCAGGCCGCGTTTGACGGCCGCCATGGTCACCGTCAGGTCGGCAACAATCGTCTCCTTGGCAACCTCGCCGCTATCGCAGTCCATGCCTGAAGGGCAATCGACGGCGACAACATAGGGAGGCTCGGCCGCGTCTTCAAGAATGCGACCGATGGCGGCAAGTGCGGCGGCAACTTCGCCTTTAAGGGGCGGGCAACTGCCCGTCCCGAGGACACCATCCAGAAGAATCGTGGCACTTTGAATGACTCCTGAAAGACTCTCCAGGTCGTCTTGGGGATTGGGCGTCAGCACCTGTGCCCCCGCTTTGCGCGCCCGATCCACGAGTGAGTTTGGTTTTCGCTTGATCAGCAGGGCGCGCGCAATCCATCCCTGCGCGGCGAGCACGGACAACGCGACGAGGGTGTCACCCCCGTTGTTGCCGGGGCCCACCAGACCCAATACCTCTTGTCCGCCACGTTCAATCGGAAGGCCGTGGACTACCTCGGCCAAGCCGCGGCCTGCATTTTCCATCATCATGGGGTAGGTAAAGCCCCCCGCGTCTGCCTCTCGTTCCGCGGCGACCATCTGCTCAACAGAGACAAGCTTCATGTGATCCTCTCCAAGACGGAAGGCCATCGGCCGATACGATGCCGTCAAGTCATCGTCCAAGCCCATGGATCGGCGGCGACTTCGGCGAGCCGCAGGCGCACCGACGTCCGATTCGCTTGGCGGCCCGGCTGCCAGCTAGGATTCGGCCCACTCGAATGCAGGCGATCGCCTCACATTGACCGGACATGCATGTTATTGTGTTCCGGGGCAGCGTCGCTGAGGCGGGCGCGTACCCATCTGTTGATTCTACCAGCCAGAGAATGCGCGAGCGTGTCGATGAATTCGTGCGTCCCGCCTCTTGCACAATTATTGAAGTTGGTCTATCCTTGCGCAAATGTAACTTCTTGCACAATGAGAGGAGGCTGCCGGGTGAATTCTCTTTCGTGATGGCGATAGTCCACATAACCGATCTTGACATGAATCCGGAGGAGAAACGCATGAAGAAGATTTAGTTTCTGATCGTTCTCGTGATCGCGGCCGCATTCTTGCTCACCGCCTGCGGGGGCGCAGCGCCGGCGGGCGGAGATTTGCTGTCGGACATCAAATCGCGAGGATACATCCTCGTTTCCACAGACCCCAACTACGAACCACAATCGTTTCTAAATACGAGCGGGAGCAGGATATCCGGCACCAAGTGCCCGTCCGACGCGTTGACGACTGCGGAAATGCAGGGGTTCGACGTCGACGTGGCCGCAGAGTTGGGAAAGCGCCTGGGAGTTGAGACCTGCTTCGCGACGCCGGACTGGGACATGATTACGGCGGGCAACTGGGCCGACAAGTGGGATATCAGCGTCGGATCCATGACGATCACGCCGGAACGTCAGAAGATTCTCGACTTCACGAGCGCCTACTACTATACGCCCGCTGTGATAGCGGTCGCCCAGGATTCTGGGGTGAGCTCCATGGATCAGCTGGCGGGCAAGGCACTGTGCGTGGGGGCCTCGACGACGTACGAAGATTGGCTCAATGGCAAGCTAGATCTGCCTGCGTCGAACATATATTCACAACCGCCTGCGGGCGTAACAGTTGTTTCCGTCAGCACTGACCAGGAGTGCGCACAGGCGATCAGCGCCGGGCGGAAGGACTTCGTAGGCTATGTTACATCGGGCACTGTTGTTGACTCCAATGTCGCAGCAGGATTGCCGGTGGTCAAGCTCGGCGGCGCGGTATTCGCGGAGAATCTGGCCGTGGCCATCGACAAGGCTCATACGAAGCCGATTGACAGCCTAGTCTCCACCCTGGACGGGTACGTCAAGGACATGCACGCGGACGGGACGCTGTCAGCCATATCCATGAAATGGTTCAAAGAGGACCTGACGCAGTCTCCCAATCCATAGGGGCCGAAGTCAGCAGGGAAGCGGCGACGAACCGCTTCCCTGCATTCCGGGGCCGATCTCAAGGGGTAGTCCATGGATCTGCAGGAAGTCCTTCCGAAGTCACAGGCTGAATTGTTATTTGCCGCCCAGTTGCGCCGGGATCGGCAGTTCCGCGCCAACGTGATTCTCACATGGGTCGGCCTGCTTGTCATTATCGTTCTGATTTTCAGCGGGAAAGACTTCTTGCCGTTCGGCATCCGCGGTATCAAGCTTGACTCGGCATTCATAGCCGAAAACTGGCCCTTTATTGCCAGCGGAATTTGGTCCACGATCGGTATTTCAATCCTGTCGATCATACTGGCAACGCTACTGGCACTGTTTGCCGCGCTGGGGCGTCTCTCCAAGTTCCCGCCCTTCTACGCCGTGAGCACGTTCTATGTTTCGCTGATTCGCGGGACGCCCCTCTACTTGCAAATATTCTTCTTTTTTCTGGCCTTGCCGCAGCTCGGGATCATTCTGCCGGGACTGTGGGCGGGCGTCCTTGCGCTCGGCCTGAACTACGGCGCTTACATGAGCGAAATCTTTCGCGCGGGCATCGCGGCCGTCGGCAAGGGGCAGCGAGAGGCTGCTATGGCCATCGGCATGACAGGCCGCCAGACCATGCAGCGAATCGTTCTGCCACAGGCGCTGCGCTTCGCCATTCCGCCGACCGGCAATGAATTCATTGCGATGACGAAGGATTTGGCACTTGTATCGGCCACCGGCTTTGTACACGAGCTCATGTGGAGGGCCACGAAGGTTGGCCGGGCCCACTTTCGCAATCTGGAGGCCTTGATCATCGCGGCCGTGTTCTACTGGATCATGACCCTGATACTGACCGCCTTGCAGAGCCGCCTCGAGGCGCGCATGTCGCGGGGAGAAAGGTAACCGACTGGACATCGTCCGGGTCAGCAATCTCGAAAAGTACTTTGGACGACTGCATGTCCTGAAAGACATCAGCCTGGATGTCGAAGGCCAGGAGGTGGTGTGCGTCATCGGCAGGAGCGGCTCCGGCAAAAGCACTCTGTTGCGCTGCCTCAACTTCCTGGAGGAGCCTTCCGCAGGGACCATCGAGGTGGACGGCCTGGTCGTCAAGGCAGGCGGGAGAGGCAAAGAACACCGCAAGCTGGTCCACGATGTGAGACTCAAGACAGGAATGGTGTTTCAAGAGTTCAACCTGTTTCCGCACATGTCAGTGCTGGGAAACGTCATGGAAGGACCCGTCATCGTCAAAGGCATGGACACAGCACATGCCACCGAAATTGCGGAGATGAACCTCGACCGAGTCGGGTTGCTGTTTAAGAAAGACGAATACCCCAATCGGCTTTCGGGTGGTCAGAAGCAGCGGGTAGCCATCGCGCGCGCGCTTGCGATGGAGCCGAAACTAATGCTCTTTGATGAGCCAACATCCGCCCTGGATCCCGAGCTGATTGGCGAGGTGCTCAACGTGATGAAGAAGCTGGCTCTGGAGGGTATGACCATGCTGGTCGTTACCCACGAAATGGGGTTTGCCCGCGAGGTTGCCGATCGGGTGGTCGTCATGGCGGAGGGGGAGATCATAGAGCGGGCGGCTCCGGATGCACTTTTTCGCAGTCCGGAAGATCCGCGCACAAGGGCACTCATTGAGGGCTATCGTTCCGGGGGCGCGGCTTAGGCGAGGGCATGCGAAGCAGTACGTCGCTGCGATTGAAGCCGGATACTCCGTGGGGAGTTCACTTGCGTTTCTTAGGCTCTCCTAATGCAGGCGACTTTTCAAGAGACTAGAATAGCGGGCGAAAGGAGAATAAATGAGAAGGTCATTCATTGCAGTTGGTATGCTGGTCCTGATTAGCTCGCTGCTCGCCGCCTGTGCCACGCCGACCGCGCCGCCTCCCGTCACGGTACTGGAAACCGTCGTTGTCACGGCAGTCCCGGCGCCGACTGAAGCGCCCACGGAGGCGCCGGCGATGCCCACGCCCGTGGTTGCGGTAGATCCATCCGTTCTGGCACAGCCAGGAAAATTGCTTATATGCACCGACTTCCCGTATCCACCGCAAGAGTTCTTTGATGAGAACGGCAAGCCCGCCGGCGTCGACGTGGAGATCGGCACGGAAATCGCCAGCCGCCTCGGCTTGCAAGCGCAGTTTGTCAACAGCGTGTTCGACACGATCATCGCGGCCGTAACGAGTGGCAAGTGCGATATCATCGTCTCCGCGCAGAATATCACGGCCGATCGACACAAACAGGTCAGCATGATTCCGTACTTCCAGGCCGGTCAATCCATGGTTGCCGCCAAAGGAAATCCGGACAACATCAACACGCCGATGGATCTTTGCGGAAAGAGCGCGGCGGCCGAGAGTGGCACCACGGAAGCAGATTACTTGCAGGGCACCGGTGACTACGCCACATCCGGCGGAGTGACACAGGAATGCACGAAAGCGGGGAAGCAACCTGTAAACGTCGTGGTCACCCAGAAAGATACGGACGCGCTGCAGCAGTTGCAGGCGGGCAAGGTGTCCGTGTATTTCGCCGATTCGCCTGTGGCGGCATACTACACGGTGCAGCATCCCGATCAGTTCCAATTGGTGGGTCAGATTCTCGAGCCCATCCAGGAAGGCATCAGCGTGCCGTGCGGGCAATCGGATTGCACCGATGCGCCTCTCACGCCGCTGGGCGATGCGGTTCAAACAGCCCTCAAGAGCATGATGACCGACGGGACGTACGCCAGCATTCTCCAGAAGTGGAACCTTTCAGACGGAGCGGTAACACTCCCGTAGCCATGCCGAATAGTTAGGCCTCTGATCTGATGGCAGGCTGCCCGCGCCCGACCTGCGGGCGGCCTGCCGATTTGTCTGTTGTGGCGCGGAGCTGACCGATATGTACTACTTCGATTGGCCGCTTTTCCTTAAGTACGTATGGCCGCCCTCGGCCTTGCAGGACCCCCTAATTCGGAACGGGCTGATTGCCACCATCATCGTGAGCATCGTTGCCCAGCTCTTGGGAGTCATCCTAGGGTTATTCGCGGCACTGGGGAAGATGGCGAAATTCGCTGCCTTTCGATGGGCAGCCGAAATCTACATCTGGTACTTCCGCGGGACCCCGCTGCTGGTGCAAATGGCATTGTTGTTCTTCGGTCTCGGGGTCACTCATATCTACAATTTCCCGGAGATCGTTGTGGGCGCGCTTACGATATCCGGCGCCATACAGGCCGGCACGTTGGCGCTGGGCATCAACGAAGGCGCCTACATGGCAGAGATCGTACGAGCCGGCATCGAGTCAATCGATCCCGGCCAGATGGAGGCAGCCAAATCGCTAGGGAATGACCTTCGGCCTCGCTATGCGTCGGGTCATCCTTCCCCAGGCCACCAAGGTGATCGTCCCGCCGCTCGGCAACGAGTTCAATAATATGATGAAAACGACTTCCTTAATGGAGGTCATCTCGGCGGGGGAACTTTTCTATGCCTTCAATCAGATCAACGCGAGAGTTTTCAAGCCATTCGAACTGTTCATTGCGGCGTCTCTCTACTACCTGCTGTTGACTACAGTATGGTCCTTCATCCAGGCAAGAATTGAGTCGGGCCTCGGTGAACGCAAAGGTATCGAGCGGGCGCCGAGCATGATGCAGCGGCTGTTTTCGGGCGCGAGCGGCAAGGGGGCGCGCTGATGGCTGCCGCCGGCGTCACATGTCCGTTTGGCCGACAGCAATATCATCGTCAAGGCCGAGAAGGTAAACAAATTCTACGGATCGCTCCACGCGCTCAAGGACATCGATCTGGACGTCCGGAAGAATGAAGTCGTCGTGATCATTGGGCCTTCGGGGTCCGGAAAAAGCACTTTCTTGCGTTGCATCAACCACTTGGAAAAGATCAACAGCGGCCACATTTACGTCAACGGCCACATGATAGGCTACCATGAGAGGCGAGGGCGCCTGGTGGAGGACAGCGAGAAGAACATCGCCGGGCAGCGGGCCGAAATTGGCATGGTGTTCCAGCGATTCAATCTTTTTCCCCACTTTACGGCGCTGGAAAACATCATGGAAGCGCCTGTCCGCGTAAGGCGTGTGGAGCGCAATCAGGCACGCTCGGATGCCGAAGCGCTGCTGAGGGCGCGTCGGACTGGAAGACAAACGCGACCAATATCCCAATCAGCTTTCTGGAGGGCAGCAACAGCGCGTCGCCATCGCCCGGGCGCTGGCTATGAAACCGAGCCTGATGCTCTTCGACGAGCCGACGTCTGCGCTCGATCCGGAAATGATCGGCGAAGTCGTCGACGTCATGAAGGAACTTGCGCGTGAGGTCACGATGATCGTCGTCTCACACGAGATGGGGTTTGCACGGGCAGCCGCAGACAGGATTGTCTTCGTCGACGAGGGCCGAATCGTTGAGCAGAACTCCCCCGACGAATTCTTCAGCAATCCCAGCAGCGAACGCACACGGCTCTTTCTAAGTCAGATCCTCCATTAAGAGGACGGCCGTAAAGACACTCCCCTGGCCATTACCAGGGGAGTAGGTGCGCTGGGAGGGACTTGAACCCTCACGCCTTGCGGCACATGGCCCTCAACCATGCCTGTCTGCCAGTTCCAGCACCAGCGCGCAGGGGTATTATAATCGCACTGAATTCACTGTCAAGAAAATCCAGCGGTTGAGGAGAAATCGATGACGCGCATCGTCGTGGATGCGATGGGGAGCGATGCATTCCCGGTGCCCGACGTCGAGGGCGCGGTACTGGCTGCCCGTGAGCAGGGCGCGGAAATCATCCTGGTGGGCGACGAGGCCGTTGTCCGTCCAGTCCTGGATGCGCAGGACGCCCAGGGGCTGCCCATACGAATTGTGCACGCCCCAGAGATGCTTGCCATGCACGACAAGGGGCAGGAACTTACGCTAAAGGCGCGCCGTAGAGATGCGCAAAACTCGATGGCGGTGGGAATGGATCTGCTCAAGAACGCCGAAGCGGATGCCTTTGTCACTGCGGGCAATACGGGCGCTGCCATGGTGACCGCACTACTGCGGCTTGGCCGCGTCGGCGGCGTCGATCGACCGGCCATCGCCCCGGTATTTCCGACATCGACTGGCTCCTGCATCGTTCTCGACATTGGCGCCAACCCCGACTGCACGCCCGAAAACCTGCTCCAATTCGCAATCATGGGCAGCGTATACGCGGAAAATGTGCGTGGCGTGCGCCGCCCCAAGGTTGGCCTGGTGTCAAACGGCGAAGAAGAGGGCAAGGGCAATGAGCTCGTGAGGGCTGCAGCACCGCTCTTGCGACGCTCAGGGCTGAATTATTACGGCAACGTCGAGGGCAAGGAGGTTATTGGAGGCAAGGTGGATGTGGCTGTCACCGACGGCTTTGTCGGCAATGTGATGCTTAAGACGTCGGAAGCAGTCGGAAAACTGATACTGGACGAGGTCAAGTCGGCCATCCAAAGCGGTGGACCGCTGGTGCTGCTAGGGGGCATGCTCGTACGGCCAGCTTTGAGCCGGATCAAGAAGTTGCTCGATCCGAGCGTCCAGGGAGCGGCTGTGCTCTTAGGGGTAAATGGGCTGGTGCTTATTGGCCATGGCCGTTCGGACGCGGCCGCCATCAAGAGTGCGATCAAGCTCGCCAAGGACGCCGCCGATGCCAATGTCCTGGATTCGTTGCGAAGCGCGATTGAGGCCGGTTTGAAGCACTAGCGCTTTGGCAGCCTTCGCCCTCACAAATTTTGTTACAAACAGGCAGGGAGACACAGATTTATGAAGATCATCGAAAATGACGCACTGATCAAACGAAATGCGAGGATCGGGCAGTGGACGAGCCTGGGCGCCCTGGGTGTATTGGGCATAGGCATGTACCTTTCTTTCACGCGCCAAGACCTATTTGCATACTCCATCGCGGCCTTAATTCTTGGTTTCACGATGACCCAGATCGGCATGTACTTCTCCAACCGCTGGGGAAGGAGCCCACGCCCGGATGAACAGCTGGACGCGGGCCTGAAAGGGCTCCCCGGAGATGTCACGATCTATCACTACACTGCGCCGGCACCCCATTTGCTGGTGGGTCCGATGGGCGTGTGGGTCTTGCTGCCGTACCACCAGCGAGGCAAGCTTACCTACGAGAAGAACAGGTGGCGGCTGCGGGGAGGGGGCTTCATGCAGAGCTACATGACGATATTTGGGCAGGAAGGTCTTGGGCGGCCAGATTTGGAGGCCGGCAGTCAAATCGACGCGGTAAAGCGGCATTTGGCCGCCAAGATGGAAGAAGGCGCTGTACCAGCCGTCGAGGCAGTCTTGGTACTAACCCACGAACAGGTCGAGATCGACGCCGCGGACAGCGCCGCTCCCCGCGGTACCGCTGAAAAAGCTGAAAGACTTCATGAGGCAGCGGATCAAAGATCAACCGAGCCCGAGCGCCACGGTGCTGCTCGTCAAAAGCAGTCTCCCGCAGGCATAGCGCCTCGATTTCGCTCCGGCACGAGGCGTGGTAGTTCACTTCAAGCGTCCGCGCCTGGCTTCCGAGTAAACACCCGGTCAGGATTCTTCCGCTCGCTGAATAACGTGCGTCGGCCTACGTCGAGTAGGCTTTCGACGCGCACGTGATAGACTTGCCTCATGGATTCCATCGTTGCAGTAGACATTGAAACCACGGGTCTTGACCCGGATCGCGACGCGATCACCGAGATTGGGGCCGTCAAATTCAACGGCAGTCGCATCGAGGCCGAGTGGTCGTCCCTGGTGAACCCCGGGCGGCATATCCCGGAATTCATTACCGGCATGACGGGGATCGACGACGCGATGGTCCGCCACGCCCCTGGATTTGGCGAGATTGCAGCCGACGTCCAGGCGTTCATCGGCGATTCAGCGGTTCTCGGCCACAGCGTCCGCTTTGATCTCGGCTTCCTGCAGAAGAAGGTTTCATTCCGAGGCAACAAGGTGGTGGATACCTACGAGCTGGCATCCGTACTAATCCCAAACGCCGGCCGGTATAATCTCGGCTCGCTATGCAAAGAGCTGGGGGTTCTGCTGCCTGCAACTCATCGAGCCCTCGACGATGCCAGAGCGACGCACGGCATCTACGTCCGGCTTGAATCGCTGGCCGAAGAACTCCCCTCCGACCTCCTACAGGAGCTTCTCCGCTGCAGCGAGCAAGTGGATTGGGACGCGCGCCCCGTCTTTGACGAGATCTTGCGGGCCCGCGGCGTGAAGCGCGTCAAGGCCACGAGGCCAGCAAAGAAGGCGGCGCCAATCGCCGACGGGGCAGGACAACCGGCGCTCGAGACGCCCGAACACCCGCTGTCGCTTGACGAAGAAGAAGTGGCCTCGATCTTGGAGCACGCGGGCGCCTTCTCCAAACACTTTGCTGCATATGAGCAGCGCCCAGAGCAGATTCACATGTTGCGAGCGGTCACAAGCGCCCTCTCCCGAGGAAGGCACTTAATGGTGGAGGCCGGCACCGGTATCGGAAAGTCCTTTGCCTATCTGATACCCGCGGCCCTGTTCGCGGTGCGCAACAATACGCGCGTGGTCGTCTCGACCAATACCATCAATCTACAGGACCAGCTCGTGCGGAAGGACATCCCGGACCTGGAGGAAGCCCTGCGGTTGGGAACAAGGGCCAGTGTCCTAAAGGGCCGCTCGAACTACCTGTGCCCCAGACGACTGGAAAACCTGGAACGGTTTGGACCCCGCAATGCGGACGAGATGCGCGTGCTTGCCAAGGTGCTCATCTGGCGCCAGACCGATTCGAGCGGTGACCGCAGCACGATCAACCTTAACGGGATCGCCGAACGGGATGTCTGGATGCGCCTCTCTGCCGAGGATGACGCATGCACTACGGAGACTTGCATCAAGCGAACGGGCGGCGCCTGTCCATTCCACCGGGCCCGGATCGCCGCCCAATCGGCACACCTACTCGTAGTGAACCATGCTTTGCTGCTCTCGGACGTGGCCGCCGAGGGGAAGGTACTCCCGGAGTATTCGTATCTCATTGTCGACGAAGGGCATCATCTGGAGTCCGCCACAACAAATGCACTTTCGTTCCGACTTAGGCAATTCGATCTGGAACGGCTGCTGAAAGAGCTGGGAGGATCGGGTGGCGGCCTGCTCGGGAACCTGCTGGCGGCATGCCGGTCGTCATTCTCTCCCGCCGATTTTGGCTCAATTCAGCAAAGGGTAAATCACGCAACTGACGCGGCCTTTCGCATCCAAGAGCTCGTGCGCGAATTTTTCAAGAGCATGTCGGACTTTCTTGCCGACAGCACTGAGGCGGGCACGCCGTCGGTGTATGCCACACAGACCAGAATTCTGCCGGCTACACGCACGCAGCCGGGCTGGGAGGCGGTAGAGATCGCATGGGATGCCCTCGAGCAGACGCTGGGAAGCCTAATGAAATCGCTCTCTGGCATCCACGACTCGGCGACGGGGCTGCCTGAGAATGGAGCCGAGGCTGTACAAGATGCCCTCTCCGATCTGAACAGCGTTTATCGACGGCTCGCAGAGGCCGAGAGTAATGTGTCTGCCATGATCGGCAAACCGTCGCCGGATCAAGTGTACTGGCTGGAGGCCCGGCCGAACGGCGCAAACCTGTCCCTGAATACTGCACCTCTGCGGGTCGGTCCACTCATAGAAAAAGTGTTGTGGCACGAGAAGTCCTCCGTGATTCTTACTTCGGCGACCTTGACCGCGCACGGAGAATTCGATTACCTGCGGAACACGTTGGGTGCCGACGAGGCTGACGAAATCCAATTGGGATCCCCGTTTGACTACGAGTCTTCAACGCTCCTGTACGTCGCCAATGACATGCCCGAGCCTAACAGCCACTCTTACCAGCAGGCACTGAACCAGGCTCTCGTCTCAACGGCGAGGGCAACCGGAGGCCGCGTGCTGGCGCTCTTCACGTCCTATGCGGCGATTAAACGCACGGCGCAGGCCATCACGCAGCCTCTTTCCCGCGATGATATCCTTGTGTACGAACACGGCGATGGTGCCTCTCCAAACATGCTGCTGGAATCATTCAAGTCCAGCGAAAGAGCAGTCTTGCTCGGGACGCGATCGTTCTGGGAGGGCGTGGATATCCCCGGCGCGGCACTGTCGGTACTCTTCATCGCCAAGCTGCCATTCGATGTCCCGACCGATCCGCTGATCGCGGCGCGCTCCGAGCTTTATGAGGATCCATTCCTTGAGTACTATTTGCCGGAAGCCGTCCTCAAGTTCAGGCAAGGATTTGGCAGGCTCATCCGAACGGCCTCCGACAAGGGCGTGGTGGCCATCATGGACCGGCGCGTCATAAGCAAGCAATACGGTCGCCTTTTCCTAGAGTCGCTGCCGCGATGCACTTCACGGCAGGGCGCCACGGCCAACCTGGCGCGCGAGGCCGCCCGCTGGTTGGGGACCTAGCTGCAGACGGGTACCGGGGAACTGCGCGCGAACGCCAAGTGGAATGCTGGGCGCCGCCGCCGAGTACGCTCCCCGCACATTGACGCAACGCGGAGCTTCCCCCCAGAACGGAAAGCCCCTGCTTGGGCTGCGGACCCTCCTCCGCTCCCAGATCCCGATCCTGACTAGGCTCGAGGGAGATGAAACATTGAGACGAGGTGCATTGCCAGGGCTGTGTCGCCCTGCACCTGCAGCCTGCCTTCCATCAATGCTTTGGTTGGATCAAGTTCCCCCGTCACAAGTCGAAGGTAGTCTGCCGAATCGGCCGTCAGGGTGATGTCTGGGCGGCTCCTGGGAATCCCCTGGGCAACCTGACACAGGCCGTCCCGGATCGTGGCATTCCACTCACCAGCTTCCGCGCCGGTGAACTTGAAGTGAATAACGGCGTTTGCGTCGCCAGCCTGTCCTGGATCAAAAGCCTCGGGCAACTTAGCCATGGCGTCAGCAAGAGTGGGCGACATTCCGATTCTCCTTCGTCCAACGTAGTGAATCGCGAGCAACTCGCCAGCAGATTACTACCCTTGGCTGGCACCGTCAAGGCCGGGCGCGCGTCCGCCTCGGACGACGGCAGCCGGCGAAATTGAGATGCTATAATTCACATATGGACAGAAGCGCAAAAGACGAGGCGAGTGTGGATCAAACGTCGTCGTTACCGGCAGAGCGAACAACCGCAGAACGGCCCACTCAAGACAAGCAGGCGAAGACCCTGATGATTGCCGGCATCGGCGTTGGGCTGGCCCTGGCGGCGGGGCTCGGAGTGGCCGTCTATGCCCTGCTGCAACCCAATACGCCGACTGAACGTATCCGCGACGTCTTCGTGATCGTCGTCTCTCTGGAAACATTGGTCATCGGTGTCGCCCTGGTGGTGCTGCTCATTCAATTGGCAAGTCTAATCAATCTTCTTCAGAATGAGGTACGACCGATCCTGAAGGCTACCAGCGATACCGTGAATCATCTGCGGGGTACCGCTGACTTCCTAGGCGAAAGCGTGGTGGGGCCGGTCATCAAGCTGAACGGCTACCTGGCCAGTCTTCGGCGTGTGTTAGAATTAATGGGAATAAAACGCGTCTAGCGCGGAAAGGAGTTGATATCATGTCATCAGAAAGCGATGAGTTCGGTGCGTTTCTGGTTGGGTTCATCGTCGGCGGGCTCACGGGTGCGGTAGTTTCGCTGCTTTTCGCTCCGCAAAGCGGGGAGGAAACGCGAGCGTTGATCCGAGACAAGAGCATCGAGCTGCGGGACCGGGCATCAGAGTCGGCCGATGAGGCACTCAGCCGCGCGGAAGCGGCGGCCGCCGAAGCTCGGGCACGTGCCGAAGCACTCACCAAGCAAGCCCGCATGAGAGCGGACGAGCTGGCCAAAGAAGCTCGCATGCGTGCAGACGACCTCGCCAAAGACATGCGGTCACGGGGCGAAGGTGCCTTGGAAGCCGTCCGCAAGACGACTATGAAGAAAGCGGGCGGCGACACCGGATCAGAATCCTGATCCAGCAAGTGTTGATCCTAAGGGTTCGGCCCGGATCGGGCTGAACCCTTGTTTTTTGCCTCGAAGGGGAAATCCTACAGGCGCCAGGGACAAACGCAGAATGTCTCAACGACGTAAGGCGCGCCATTTTGCGATTGTTCTTTCATCATCTTTATCATGACCTTGCCGGTGGCTACGACGTCATGGCAGGTGTCCTCTCCCTCGGACACTGGCGCGATTGGATTATGGCTGTGCTGCCATTCGTTGGGGAGGGTAGCGTTCTTGAACTAGCGTTCGGGACTGGGATGCTGCAGGCTGCGCTGAGTGCAGAGCATCGGCCGCTGGTTGCCGGGCTGGATCAGTCCCCTCAGATGGCTAGATTAGCGCGGAAACGACTCGTGGTGACCGGCGGGACGGCGCCCCACCTAGCGCGGGCATGCGCGCAGAATTTGCCCTACACGAGCGGTGCGTTCGATACCGCCGTCGCAACTTTTCCAAGCGCCTTTATTGTGGATCCGGCGACCCTGGGTGAAGTGCATCGAGTGCTTCGTCCTGGCGGCAGACTAGTCATCCTGCCGGTGGCCTGGCTGACGGGCAAAGGTCCCATGGATCGAGCTGCGGCATGGCTATTCGCCGCCACAGGACAGTCGCCTGCCCATGCGGCGGACGATGCGGCGCGGCACTTCACTGTTCCACTGGAAAGCGCCGGCTTCAGCACGGCATTCTGGCACGTGGAGTTGAGCAGGAGCGCCGTCCTGGTCATTGTCGGCACCAGATAGTCGAAGGGGCGTCCTTGCCGGGCGTAGTCCCCAACACTTTGGGCGCTTGAATCTCGCGCAGTTGGCTCTTGACAGACCCGCCGGATTTGAGTACAAGTATTTAGGCATGCCTAAATACGCTTGACAGGATGAGCAGAGCGCCCGGCGTACAAGGCGGTGCGCCTTGCAGCAGACGGGCCCCTGTTCGACGGCAGGCGCAGATCCGCCGTTTGCGAGACCGTGAGAATGCCAGAGAAACACGAGCTTACATTCGCAATCCAAGACTACCTCAAGTGCATTTACGAGCTGACCCCCCGAGGGGCGGCTGCCAGCACGAATGCCTTGGCGGAGAAACTCCGCATTTCGCCGGCGTCGGTCACCGGCATGGTGCAGAAGTTGGCGGCACTGCACCCCCCACTGGTCGTATACAAAAAACACCGCGGCGTCAGACTTACCCACAGCGGTAGACAGGCGGCTTTGGAAGTAATCCGGCACCACCGTCTGCTGGAGACCTGGTTGGTGAGCAGTCTTGGCTACCCGTGGGATGAAGTTCACGGCGAGGCCGAGAAGCTCGAACACGCGATGTCTGAGCAGCTCGAGCGGAGGATCGCGACGGCCCTCGGCAATCCAGACCGCGATCCCCATGGCGAGCCCATCCCCTCAGAGCGCCTGATGATGCCCGAGGACAATACCCTGGGACTTACCAGATTGACCGCGGGCTCCGAGGTCATTGTCCGGCGTGTGCCGGCAGACGATCCTGGTCTGCTGCGGCGTTTGAACGTCCTAGGGCTGGTGCCGGGCAAACGCCTCAGAGTCCTGGAGGTATCGAAGGCCAAGGAAGTGGTGCGCGTGCGTGTTCGCGGCCACCGAGTGTGCACGATTGGAGCTGACATCGCAAGTCGCATCTTTGTAGAGACCGCACTAAAAGAGGAGAAACAGACATGACGCCAACGGAAAAGGCGGATAGGAGAAGGACCCACCGAGGCGTTTCGCTGTCCGAAGTCCATGAAAGTGTTGCGGTCCCGTCCCGCGGCTCGTCCTGGAGACGCTGGCTGGCCATCACGGGGCCCGCGCTGATGGTTTCGGTGGGCTACATGGATCCCGGAAATTGGGCGACGGACCTGGCCGGTGGCAGCCGCTACAACTATGCTCTGATCTGGGTCCTATTGATGTCGAACATGATGGCTATTCTTCTGCAAAGCCTCGCCGCGAGACTGGGCATTGTCAGCCGGCGAGATCTGGCTCAGATAAACCACGAAGAGTACCACCCGGCAGCCAATATCCCCCTGTACGTTCTTGCCGAGATCGCCATCACCGCCACGGACCTGGCGGAGGTGCTGGGCTCCGCCGTGGCTCTGCAGTTGCTCTTTGGCTTGCCACTCATCTACGGCGTGCTGCTCACCGCGCTGGACGTTTTGCTGCTGCTGCTGCTATCACACGTGGGAATCCGGAAGCTGGAAAGTGTCGTGATGGCCCTGGTGGGCACGATTGGCGTGGCGTTTCTGATTGAGATTGTGCTCGGGCAGCCGGATTGGCGAGGCATCGTCAACGGCTTCGTGCCGACATTGCCGGACGCAACCGCACTGTACATTGCCATCGGGATGCTTGGTGCGACCGTCATGCCTCACAACCTCTACCTGCACTCTTCTCTGGTGCAGACCCGCAAGATCGGTACGAAATCTGATGATATCCGTCAGGTGATCCGCTGGAACAACATAGATTCCGCCCTGGCAATGAACCTGGCGTTCTTCATCAATGCGGCCATCCTTGTCGTGGCGGCGTCGGTCTTTTTCAGAAACGGCTTCTACAATGTGGCTGAAATTCAGGATGCCCACCGACTTCTGCAGCCGCTCATGGGCGCCGCCATCGCGCCCCTTGCATTCGCGATCGCATTGCTGGCCTCGGGTCAGAGTTCCACCATCACGGGTACGCTTGCCGGCCAGATCGTCATGGAGGGATACCTAAACCTGCGGATCCGACCCTGGTTGCGGCGGGTGATCACCCGTCTGCTGGCGGTCGTGCCGGCGGTGTTGGTGATCCTATACTATGGAGAACACTCCGTCAGCGGACTGCTGGTGCTCAGCCAGGTAGTGCTTTCCATGCAGCTTCCATTTGCGATCATTCCGCTGATTCACGCCGTCGCAGACAAACGCAGGATGGGTGAATTCCGAATCGGGGTGTGGATCCAAGGACTTGCGTGGGCAGTCGCGGCGGTGATCGTCGGCCTGAACGTCAAATTGATCGTGGATCAAGTTTCGGCCTGGGCACAAGCTGCAGGAAGCAACGCGTGGATACTCCGGATCACGGTTATCCCAATTGCAGGGGTATTGGCCGCTCTCTTGACCTATGTAACTGTAAAGCCCTGGATCGCTCACAGAGTTCAGGAGTTCGCCTGGCCGCGGCTGGCAGGTGTTCACCGTGAAGCCGCCGGCGCTCCCGCAGGTTTGCTTAGACCGCACCCGTACAAGCGTGTGGCCGTGGCTCTGGATTTTTCGGGCAAGGACGAGAAGCTCCTGGCCGAGAGTATGCGCTTCATCGACAAATCCAAGACGCAGTTGGTACTGCTGCACGTGGTGGAGAGCCCGGTTGCGCGGACACTGGGTGTTGACGGCGAAGATATGGAAACCCTGGGCGACCGTGAACGACTCGAGAAGCTGGCAGCCCGGATGAAAAAGGCCGGCGTTACAACGGAATGGCGCATTGCCAGCGGTGATCCGGCCTCCGAGCTGGCCGCCATGGTCAACTCACTCGAGGCCGAGATGGTGATCGTTGGCAGCCACGGTCACGCGGGCGTCTCCGATCTGATTCATGGCACGGTGATCGGCAATCTGCGCCATCGAATCAAGGCCAGCATGATGATTATTCCGTTGGCGGCCTAGGCGGAAGGAAGTCACCAACCATGGACAGCAAAACCACCAGTTACATCGACGGCCTCAAGCTTGCCCTGCGCAAGGAGCGAGCGACGCAACGAACTTATCGGGCCTTGGCCGCCCGTGAGGCGAATGAGGCGCGACGCAAAGTGTTGCTCACGTTGGCTGAGACGGAGGGTAGTCATGCCGCCCGCTGGGAGGGGCGACTGCGTGAACTCCGGGCAGACATCCCCGCCGACCGAGAATCTCTCCGTGAGCGTCTTTGGAGATGGCTGCTGGTCCAGAGCGGCACGGACAACGCCTTGCAACGGCTGGAGAGCGCAGAGGACCAAGACATCCAGATGTACTCGGTGCTTTCGGAGATGGCGCCAGAGGCTTCAGACCGGGAAGCCATTGCCTCGGTACGGCGCGACGAGCAGATCCACAGCGGAGGGTTCCAAAGAACGGGAGCGCAGCTAGCCCCTGCGCACGCCGGACCGCAGGCGATGCTGGATACCATTCTGCATCGCGAGAGCTGGCATCGGGGAGGCGGCGGCTGGATCGGTCAGGCCATCTATGGAGCCAACGATGGATTGGGCTCCGTGTTTGGAATTGTCTCCGGCGTTTCCGGAGCCACTGCAGGTGGTCCTGCAGTGTTGATTGCCGGACTGGCCGGCATGCTCGCATCGGCGCTATCGATGGGATCTGGGGCGTACCTCGCCGCGAAGTCAGAGCGCGAGGTGCAGGAGGCAGAGATCCGGCGAGAGCGGACCGAATTGATGCGCAATCCGGATGAAGAGCGTGAGGAGCTGGCCCTTTTCTATCAGTTGAAGGGCGTCCCAGAAGGAGAGGCCAAGATCCTGGCGGGCAGGCTCATGGACCAGCCCGAGGCAGCCTTGAAGGCCCTCAGCATGGAAGAGTTGGGGTTTTCTGAGCAGACGTACCCCAACCCCTGGACGTCGGCGATCTCCGCCACTCTATCGACGGCTGCCGGGGCCTTTATCCCCATCTTGCCCTTTTTCTTCACGAGCGGTTACCCGGCAATCGTCCTATCGTTCGCGATCAGCACGGCCGCCCATTTTGTCATCGGCGCGTCGAAGACGGTGGTTACGGGGTTGAGCCCCTGGAGGAGTGGAGCCGAGATGACAGTGGTGGGCCTCGGCGAGGCACTGATTACGTACGGTCTGGGCCTGGTCCTTGGGCCAATGGTTTAGGCAGGCGCATGAAGCGGCGCAGTTCTACGCCTGATCCAGCCCGTCATCCCCCGCCAGCAGCTTGATGCGTTCCCAGGGCTTAAGGCCAGGTTCGTCCGCGAGCAAAGCGCGCAACTGATACATTTCGTCGCGCAACGCGGCAGCCTTCTCAAACTCCAAGGCCTTGGCGGCAGCTTTCATTTGGGTTTCCATTTCGGCCACAACCCGCTGAAGTTCGGATCGTGAAGTCCTATCGTGGTTTGTCCGGTACTCGCCGCGATCCTCGCCGACTGCCGTGGCCTTCTGGCGGGCATCGGCCGACAACTGATCGGTGAGATCCCTAATCGCCTTGTGGATGCTGATGGGCACGATGCCGTGCTCGTCGTTGTAGCCCTGTTGCTTCGTGCGCCGCCGATCCGTCTCGGAAATCGCAGCTTTCATGGAATCGGTAAGGTGATCGGCGTACATGATGACTTTGCCGTTAACGTGCCGCGCGGCACGGCCGATGGTCTGAATGAGAGCCGTCGCCGAACGCAAGAAGCCTTCCTTGTCGGCATCCAGTATGGCAACCAGCGATACCTCCGGAAGATCCAAGCCCTCCCTCAACAAATTGATGCCGACCACGACATCAAAGACGCCGAGGCGCAGGTCGCGCAAGATGCCGATGCGCTCCAGTGTCTCGACCTCAGAGTGGAGGTAGTGCACTTTCGTTCCCAGTTCCATCAGATAGTCCGCAAGATCCTCGGCCATCCGCTTGGTCAGAGTCGTCACTAAGACGCGCTCGCCACTCTCGACCCGTCGCCGGATTTCGCCCACCAAGTCGTCTACTTGTCCTTGTGTCGGTCGAACTTCAACTTGAGGGTCCACGAGCCCCGTGGGACGGATAATCTGCTCAACAACCTGGTCAGCGTGAGCCAGCTCATATGGACCGGGGGTCGCTGACGTGTAGATCGTGTGCCCCATGACCTCCTCAAACTCGTCGAACTTGAGCGGGCGGTTATCCACGGCGCTCGGCAGACGGAAGCCATATTCGACCAGTGTTTCCTTGCGAGAGCGATCGCCATTGTACATGCCGCGGATCTGCGGGACCGTCATGTGGCTTTCGTCCAGCACGAGCAGATAGTCACTGGGAAGGAAGTCGATCAACGTCCAGGGGTGGGTTCCGGCCGCCCTGCGGTCGAGATGCCGTGAGTAGTTCTCGATGCCCGAGCAATAGCCCACCTCTTTGAGCATCTCCAGGTCATACCGGGTCCGCTGTTCAATTCGTTGGGCCTCGATGAGTTTGCCTTCGGACTTAAAGAGTGCGACCCGCTCCTCCAGCTCGCGGTCGATATCGCCGATGGCCTCTTTTAGCTTATCGCCCTCTGTGAGATAGTGTTTCGCCGGGTAGACCGAGACCTCATCCGGCTCAGCGTAGATCTCTCCCGTGAGAGGGCTGAACTGTGTGATTCTTTCCACCTCATCGCCAAAGAATGCCACGCGATACCCGCGCTTGTCCTCGTAGGCGGGGATTATCTCCAGGGTATCGCCCCGAACCCGGAAGTTGCCAGGTCGCAGTTCCAAGTCGTTCCGCTGGTATTGCGACTCCACGAGCTGCCGGATAAGTGCGTTGCGGCGGTAGATTTCCCCGACGCGCATGGTCACGGTGCCCTTGCCAAACTCCTCCGGGCTGCCCAGTCCATAGATGCAGGAAACAGAGGCGACGATAATGACGTCACGCCGCGAAAGGAGCGCCGTCGTCGCGGCAAGCCGCAGGCGCTCGATCTCCTCGTTGATCTCAGTTTCTTTCTCAATATAGAGATCGTGCCTCGGGACGTAGGCCTCCGGCTGATAATAGTCATAGTAGGACACGAAGTACTCCACGGCATTTTCCGGGAAGAACTCCCGGAATTCCGCGTAGAGTTGCGCGGCGAGAGTCTTGTTGTGCGCCATGATCAGCGCGGGTAGCTGAAGCTGCTGAATGACCTCGGCAATCGTGTAAGTCTTGCCGGTGCCGGTCGCTCCCAACAACACCTGGCTCCGGAGACCACGCTTGAATCCATCGACAAGTTGAGATATGGCTTCAGGCTGGTCGCCCGTTGCTTTGAATGGCGCTTGGAGGCTAAAAGGCATGTCGCTGACCTCGGGTGAGCTTCGGCCGACTATTATAGCGTCTTCAAGACCGGCGCCGGGAAAGAAATCCTCTCAAGCGCCGCGCTCGGCCCGACCCCGGCACCGGACAAGGAATCTCCCGAGTCCTGTGCCCAGCTCGTCCGGGGGGGAATTCCCTACGTTCGAAGATGGTACGGCACGTCCACGACCAACCGTTCGCCGCCACCCCGGCGGCGGCCATATAACAGCGCAGCCTTGATCAGGATCGCCGTTTGATTGTGAAGAAGGTTTTGCCACCATTTCGTGGTCACAAACTCGGGAAGCACGACCACCGCTCGCTGGCCGTCATTGTGCGCCGCATCCGTCGCATCAAGATACTCGAGAAGCGGGCCCACGAGCGAACGGTAAGGAGAGGGAATTACAACCAGTGGAACATCGGGCCACCACTCCCGCCACTGTTCGCTGACTCGCGTTCCGGAGCCGGGCTCCAGTTCAATGTAAACGCCCGTTACATCCGGCGAAATCGATTGTGCAAAGAGCACCGCATTGATCATCCCGCGGTGGACACCCGAGATCGGGACGACGACACGGGCGGGTGCGACCGGCCGCAAGGACGGCGGCAGGCCGTGCAAGGAAAGCTGCTGTCGGACTTGCCCATAGTGGCTTGAGACCCGCTGGAACGCGATCACGATCAGCGGAATACATAGAATGGTGATCCAGGCACCGCCAGCGAATTTGCTAATTGCCACGACGATCAAAGTGGTGCCGGTGGCCAGGGCGCCCAAGCCATTAATGGCGGCCTTCAGTGGCGATCCGGAACCCCGCTCGCGCATCCAGTGCAGGACCATGCCCGCCTGTGAAAGTGTGAAGGCCAGGAAAGCACCGATGGCAAAAAGCGGCACGAGGGCATGTGAATCGCCGCCAAAAACCACGATCAACAGCCCGGTGGCAATTCCCAGCAGCACGATCCCGTTGGTGAAGCCGAGCCGATCCCCCAAGCTGCCCAGTTGTCGAGGCACGTAGGTGTCCCGTGCCAGAATGGCCGTGAGGCTCGGAAAACCGGCGAAACTCGTGTTAGCGGCCACCGTCAAGATGCCGAGGGTTGAGAACTGAATCACGAAGTATAGGACGCTGTCCCCGGCCAGCCGGTGGGCGAGTGCAGAGAGAATTGTCTCCTGAGGCCCGGCGGTAACGGACAAGAAGTGGGTCAATGCATTCGTGCCTAAGAACAGGATCACCATGAGGAGCGCCATCACCATGAGGGTTCGCCCCGCATTTCTGGCTTCCGGCGGCTCGAAGGATGGCACGCCATTGCTGATCGCCTCCACGCCGGTGAGCGCTGTGCTTCCGGTCGAAAACGCGTGCAAGATTAGAAATAGCGTGACAGCCTGGCTTGCGGGGACAGCCGGCGGTGGGATACCATGGGCTCCCTGCGTAACCACCCGCGCAAGACCGACAGCGATCAGAATCAGATACGTTGCCACGAAGAAATAGACCGGAACCGCCATGATGCTGCCGGTTTCCCGAATGCCGCGCAAGTTGACGATTGTGATTATCAGCAGAAGCAACAGCGCCACGGGAATCCGGTAGGGCAGCAAGTCTGGGAACGCGGAGGCTATGGCTGCCACGCCAGCGGTCAGGCTCACCGCGGCATTCAGCACGTAGTCAACCAGGAGGGCGGAGGCGGCGAAGAGGCCCGCAAGGTTGCCAAGGTTTGATCGGGCAACGATGTATGACCCGCCGCCGGAGGGATAGGCGTGGATCGTCTGGAAATACGAAAGCGCCACGATCGCCAGCACGGCCGCAATGGCAATGCTGATCGGCCATCCGAAAGCCAGCCCGGCTGTACCCGCCACGACGAGGCCAAGGTAGAGCTCCTGGTTGGCGTAGGCGATGGAAGCCAGCGCGCCGGGAGCGAATGCCGCCAGGCCCCGGACTTTGTTAAGACGCTTTTCGGAGGAGTCCTGGGTCGGCAAGGACCGCCCTATTAGAAAGTCCTTGAGGTGGAGCAGCATGTCTCGCCTCAGCATCCAGGCGGCAGATAAGGGCGCCGCGGGCCGTGGTATCCTACCACTTTGAAACGGCCCCAGAGATCCGGTGCCTCAATGCGCAGACGGATTGGATGCCTTCCAAACAAACACACGCGCGCGGTTAGGCTTTTCATGGATTCTTGGAGTCTTGAAGTTGAATTTGCATCGGCTTCGCAGATAGTCCGCGACGCTTGGCTGCGGCAGTCCGGAGGTCGCTTGCCTGTTTGCTCAAGATGCCAGAACCCCATCCCCAAATCGGAGTCGGATGGAACTCACTACGTAGCCGCGAGGTCCTGCAGGACATCGAGCAGCCGCGGCAGCCAGTCCGGCGAGGAGCCGAAACTGCACCAGTAAGCGCCTTTGCCTCCACGGATTCCCGGCCCGGGATCCCGCAAACGCGGGCCGCCGCGACCATTGTTGGAGTCAGGCGGGTATCGCAGCACGATTTGGCCGCCCTCCCAGGAAATTGAACTGAGACCGGCGAGTTCAGCCCGCAATTTCACACGCATTTGGGCAAGGAGATTCTGTACCATTTCCGGCGGCGGACCGAATCGGTCATCGAACTCGCTGGCGAGAGCCTCCACCTCAGCCTCGTCCCGGATGTCTGCGATCCTTCGATAGAGGCGCAGGCGCAGATCGTTGTCGTGGATATACGCGGCCGGTATGCCCACGGCCAAAGGTAGATCGACATTGACAGGCATGGCCATTGGTCGACCCGCAACCAGCAACTCAGCAGAGGCCGCCTGGCCCACCTCCCCAGCACGCGCCCCAACGGTTGGCCCAGCGGAACGGATCAAACGGACGGCGTCAGCCAGCAGCCGCGTGTACAGGTGAAAGCCGACGACCTGGATGTTCCCATGCTGCCGGGTACCGAGCAGCTCGCCCGCGCCCCGAATTTCCAGATCGCGCATGGCAATCGAATAGCCGGCCCCGAGTTCCGTGTTTTCCGCAATGACATCCAACCGTTGCTGCGCCTCGAGAGTCGGTTGCAGCTTTCGGTGGCGGAAGAAATACGCGTATGCGCGGGTGGCACCACGTCCCACCCGGCCGCGCAACTGATAGAGTTGGGCCAGGCCAAAAGTGTCGGCACGATCGACGATGAGGGTGTTGGCATTTGGAATGTCCAGGCCCGATTCTATAATTGTGGTCGACAGCAGAATGTCGGTGGCGCCACGGTTGAAGCGGTGCATGACTTCCGCCAGCTCATGCTCGGCCATCCGGCCGTGACCCACATCCACGCGCGCCTCCGGCACAAGTTGCGATAGATGCATCGCCATGGCCTGAATTGTGTCAACGCGATTGTGCACAAAAAAAACCTGCCCACCCCGTTCAAGCTCGCGCAGGATCGCCAGCCGGGCCAGCGGCGCCGAGTACGGCCCCACATGGGTCACGATTGGCAAGCGTTCCTCGGGCGGGGTGTTCAGGTTCGATATGTCACGGACGCCCGTAAGCGCCATGTACAGCGTTCGTGGTATGGGCGTGGCGGTCAAGGTGAGAACGTCAACCTCCGTCCTGAGCCGTTTGAGATGCTCCTTGTGCGTAACGCCAAAACGTTGTTCTTCGTCAATTATGACAAGACCCAGATCCTTGAATTGCACGTCGGACGACAACAATCGGTGAGTTCCGATGACGATATCGATTTCACCCACGGCCAGGCCCGCGATTATGATGTCTTGCTCGCGTGGCGAGCGAAACCGCGACAACATCTCAACTTTAACGGGGAAGGCGGCTAGACGTTCAAGAAAGGTCTCGTAGTGCTGTTGGGCGAGGACCGTTGTCGGCACGAGCACCGCCACCTGCTTGCCATCCATGACCGCCTTGAAGGCGGCGCGCAATGCCAGTTCAGTCTTACCATACCCAACGTCGCCGCAGAGCAGACGATCCATGGGGCGAGGCATTTCCATGTCGTGCTTTATATCGGCCAGGGCTCTCGCTTGGTCCGGAGTCTCCACATACGGGAAACTGTCCTCGAGTTCAGCCTGCCAGGAGGTGTCCGGCTTGAAGCCATGGCCATGGATGACAGTTCGCTTCGCGTGCAGTTCCAGCATCTCCTGTGCGACCTCGAGGACCGCCTCCTTCACCCGGCCTTTCTTGTCCTGCCACTCTTGACCGCCAAGACGATCGAGAGCCGGCACCACGCCTTCCGCGCCGACGTATCTAGTGAGTCGGTCGGCTTGATGCACGGGGACGTACAGCTGGCCGGCACCGTCGTACTCCACGGCCAGATACTCACGATCATGCCCGTCGACTGTCCGCTCCACAAGCCCCAGTAAGCGGCCGACACCGTGGTCGATATGGACGACGTAGTCGCCCGGGCGCAGGTCAGCGTAGTAGGCTTCGGGAGTTTCCGCGGCGAGCCTCTGCGGGGAGCGCGCCGACGGCCGCTGCCAGCCGAAGATCTCCGAGTCCGTGATGAGGTGCGTTCGCCCGATCTTGAAACCTTCTGACAATGAGGCGTCGACGAACACGACCGAGGCCGCAAGGGGCTCTGCATCGGCAAGGTCTTGCGCCGAAAAGCCCGCTTGATTCTCCTCCGCGGCCTTCCAGAGCTCCTGCAACCGCGAACTTTGCCGGGAAGCAATGACGACTTCATCTCGTTGGACAATAAGTTGGCCGAGGAAGTCCGTGAAGGGTTTCAGCCGGCCGCCAAACCGCTCGTCATGCCGAAATGCCGTACCAAGGCTCACCGGATTCTGTGGATCCGCCCCGACCAAGTCTGCCGCCCGCCCCAATTCAAAGAATCCTATGGTCTGCAGCTCATCCTCGATTTCGGACCAGGGCACGTAGGGAACGGGAAAATCCGGCGACAGAAGGCCCTCATCAATGTTGGTTTGGCGCGCCTTGACGGCTTGGACCTCGAGTTCCTCTGCTCTCAACTCGATCGTGGCCAAATCGTCCACGAATGTGAGAGCATTGGGCGGGAGATATTCGAGCAGGCTGGTCGCAGCGGGATGAAGCAGAGGTATGTTGAACTCGGTGGCGGGCAATGAGGTTCCATCGTCGTCGGACGAAGTCCGGGACACTGCGGCCAGCTTGCCATCCCCCATCTCTTGAACGATGTATTCGCGGGCCGGCACAATGAGCGTCCATTCAAGATCATCGGCCGTCCTCTGCGAAGTGGGGTCAAACTGACGGATTCCATCAACTTCGTCGCCAAAGAAGTCGAGCCTGACCGGCAGGTCATCCTGTGGAGGCCAGACGTCGATAATGCCGCCCCGAACTCGCGAACTGCCCCGGCTCAAGCACCGTATTGGAGCGCTCAAATCCCAAAGCAACGAGGCGACGGCGGAGGTTCTCGGGAGACAAAGACATGCCGTGACTCACGCCGATGCATGACTTCAGAAAGTCGCGCCGCGGCATGGTCCGTGTCATCAGGGCACGGGCTGACGCAATTACTATGGGATGGCGCACGTCCGCACGGGGGCCCTGAAAATGATAGGCCGCTAACGCGTTGATGGCCTTCAGCCGGTCCCGGCGGGTGCTCGCACCCCAAGGAGCTTGCTCATAGAAAAGGGGTATGGGCTCAGCGAGAAGCAGCCGCGGCTGCTCGCTCCAAGAAACGAGCTCATCGTGCAGTGCAGAAGCATGGTCCGCCCGATGCGTGATCAACAGGGCGGGCCGCTCGAGGTCCGCCTGCAGTGCAGCCAGCACAGCCAGCCGTGCTGCCCGCGGCAACTCGAGGCTCCGCGGGGCCCGTCCTGCCTGAATGTCGCGCCGGAGCGCCTGATAGGCAGAGAGTTCTCGAATTCGCCGAAGTAGAAGATCCATGATCGAAGTGTGCAAGAATCCAAGAGAGGCCGGTGGCTACGGGCTTTGCGGCCCACCGTTAAACTTGGTCATGGCGGATTCAATGCCCTCGATCACGAAAACGAGGGCGGAATTGGCGGCGCGCTCCAACACCTCGGACAACTCGACCTGCTCTTCGTCGGCAAAGTCCTGGAGCACGTAGCGTGCGGGATCCATACGGCCCGGCGGCCTTCCAATGCCAATTCGCAATCGGGCGAAGCCCTGGCTCCCCAGCCTCTCGATCGTGGAGGCGACGCCCTTCTGGCCACCCGGACCGCCGCCCGGTCGCAAGCGGATCGTCCCAAGAGGCAAATCCATGTCATCGTGCGCGACCAGCAGGAGCTCAAGGGGTGAACGATAGAAGCGCGCCAGTCCCTGAACCGATTGCCCAGATAAGTTCATGTAGGTCTGTGGCTTGGCAAGGAGAATGCGCCTTCCCTCGTGCAGCGCCGTGCACACCAATGCCTTGGACTGGAGCCGTTTTCCCCGGGCCCCCAACTTCGCGATCAGCCGGTCGATGAGCATGAATCCGACGTTGTGCCGGTTGTGGGTATATTCACGGCCAGGATTTCCGAGACCAACCAAAATGTGCCGCGGCTCTGTCATGGGGCTTGACAATCAATTCTCAGATTTGGCGACGCAGGCTAGCAGCGGCGACAATCAGGACCAGCCCCGTGACCAGGAGGGCGCCCCGCCCAAAAACGACGTAGACTGCCTTATCGGAAACCGCCACAGGATTGTCGGGCAGAGGCGTAGGCGGCGCAGGAGTAGCCGGCAAAGCTGTAGCTGAAGCGGGGATGATAATCGGCGACGGTAGTCCCAACAGTGGGGGCTCGGTTGGCGTTGGCGTGGGCGCCGATGAGACCGGCGAAGTGTAATTGCGGACCTGAACCGGAACCTTGACTTCCAGCTGTGTTCCATCGATCGAGCTGACCTGTAGCCGGAGAACATATTCACCGTCGCTTACTGTCGCCGTGTCCCACGTCCCAAGATCCCCGTTCAAGACCGGCTGGTCGATCACGGCAATGGGAAACCACGTATTCGACGTGTCCTTCGGGTACGCAAAAGCCAGGTTGGCGGATGCAAACGCGGGCGAAGCCGCCGTCCCGGTGATCTGGATTGGTCCCCGAAGGACGTCATCGACGGCGGGAGTCACAATCTGCGCGGCGCCGCCCGTCTGAGCAAGAGCCGCGCTGTGCCCGATGATTGTGACCAGAAGAGTCAGTGACCCAAAAACGAGGCGGCGGAGTGTTCGAAATCTTCTCAATTCGTTCTACGGCCATCAATCAGAGAGACGATAGGGTCATACTGGCCGCCTCTGGCCGGCCAGAGTTCCAAGAATTGCCGGCACCCGGCCCACTTACCCGGGGCCTCAACTGGCTACTGCCTGGCGGCATCTCGATTGCCAAGGGCTCCATCTACGCAGCAGTTGCAGCCCAACAGGTAAGTGTAGCATGAAGAACAGTGACGGTCAATTTCCATGGTAAACTCACGCGGAATTTGACGAATGGCAGACCCCCGGATTACGCAACTTGTTGAACGTCTGCGGTCAATGCAGACCGCGGCCCCGGATATCGAGGCTTCGGCGGTTGTGTCTGTCGACGGGTTGATCATGGCATCCGCTCTTCAGCAGGGGATCGAGGAAGACCGCGTGTCGGCGATGTCGGCGGCCATGCTGAGCCTCGGAGAGCGGATAGCTGGCGAATTGGGTCGCGGCGAGCTCGAGCAAGTGTACATAAAAGGTGAAGACGGCTGCATACTCCTTACCGCAGTTGGCACCGAGGCAGTCCTGACGGCACTGGCAAGGCAGGAAGCGAAGCTCGGCCTGATCTCCCTCGAATTGCGGCGTGCGGCGGACGACATAATGAAACTGGTGGGATGAGAACAAGGACTCGTCGGCAAGAACGAGATTTCAAGCTCCTCGATGGGGAGGGCTCAAGCGCCCTCCCCATCGCCTTTTTCATGGCCAACATCGCCCGGCGGCGAACCCGGGCTGCAGATAGAAAGCGAGGGTGATGAGACGCATGGCGACCAAGTACCTGTTCTTCACTGGAGGCGTTGTCTCGTCGGTGGGAAAGGGGGTGACGGCGGCGGCTACCGGCCTAATCCTGAAGGAAAGGGGCTTCAAAGTCGCCGTCCAGAAGCTGGATCCCTACATAAATGTTGACCCAGGGACCATGTCGCCCTACCAACATGGCGAAGTGTTCGTTCTGGATGACGGAGCGGAGACCGACCTAGACCTGGGTCACTACGAACGCTTCATCGATATCCGGTTGACACGCGTCAGCAACTTTACGAGCGGCCAGGTCTACGCCGAGATAATCGGGAAGGAGCGCCGGGGTGACTTCCTGGGGGGAACGATTCAGGTCATTCCTCACATAACCAACGAGATCAAGAGGCGTGTGGGCCTTGTGGCGAAGGAGACCGGTGCCGAGATTGTGCTGGTGGAGATCGGGGGTACCGTCGGCGACATCGAATCCCAGCCATTCCTGGAGGCCCTCCGGCAGCTTCGCAACGAGATCGGGCGGGAAAATGTCTTCTTCATTCATGTGACCTGGATGCCCTACATCGGCGCGACAGGCGAGTTGAAAACGAAGCCCACTCAACACTCGGTGGCGGCGCTCCGTTCCATAGGCATTTCCCCAAACATGATCATCGCGCGGTCCGATCACCCCATCGAGAATGGTACGTGTGACAAGATTGCTCTTTTTTGCGACGTAGAGAAGCGCGCCGTGGTGCCGCTGGTTACCAGCGACGTACTCTACGAAGTTCCCCTGCTACTGGAGCGGGCCGGCGTGGGCGACTATCTCGTGTCGCAGCTAGGCCTCAAGGCCTCCGCCCGACCAGACATGCAGCCCTGGAATCGATTGGTCGAGGCTGTGCGCCGCCCGAAGCCCCACGTCAAGATCGCCCTTGTGGGCAAGTATGTCGAGCTTCAAGACGCCTACATGTCCGTCCGCGAATCACTTAAGCGCGCCGCGATCGCGAACGATGTAGAAGTCGAAATCGGCTGGATTCATTCGGTTGACCTAGAGAAAGACCGTGGTTGGGACATGGTGCAGGCGGCGGACGGAATCGTGGTTCCCGGCGGGTTTGGATCCAGGGGCATAGAGGGCAAGATCTTGGCCGCTCGGTACGCCCGCGAGCAGAAAATCCCCTACCTGGGTCTGTGCCTTGGAATGCAAGTAATGACCGTCGAGTTTGCGCGGCATGTACTGGACCACGAAGACGCAAACTCCACCGAATTTGACCGGACCACGTCTGCCCCGGTGATTGATCTCATGCCTGACCAACGTGCCATCAGCGACCTGGGTGGCACAATGCGCCTGGGGCTGTACCCGTGCGTGCTGCAAGCAGGCTCGAAGGCTGCGGCCGCCTACGGGGTCGCAAGCGTTGATGAACGACACCGGCACCGATTTGAGTTCAACAATTCGTATAGAACGGAATTTGAAGAGAGGGGAATGGTGTTTTCCGGCTTGTCGCCAGATGGAAAGCTGGTGGAAATTGCAGAACTCGCAGAGCATCCCTACATGATCGGAAGCCAATTCCATCCGGAGTTTCTTTCCAGGCCCATGCGGCCTCATCCCCTTTTCATTGGCCTCATCAAGGCCGCCAAAGCCAGGGCCGAGGCATAGCCGCCCACCGCTAAATCCTGCCAGCCAACGAGGCCCGGCCCGGTACCCCCTGCCATGGGGCCTTGACGTGAAGCCGCGCGGCCGGGAGGTCGTGCCTCAAAACCGCGGTGATGCCTGGGCTCGCCGTTTGCGGAGCGTTCCCACGTCGGACGTCGACGTGTCATACAGGGGCGCCGATTAATATTCTGCAGGCCCTTTACGAACGGATAGCCCCGCGAGCCCTCATCGGGTGATATCTGGCAGCGGCGCATGGTTTAGTGTATATTTAGGCCACTATACTCTAAAGCTGGGAGGTTACACCATGGCTAGCGTCACGTACGAGCACGTTACGAAGAAGTTTGGAGAGACGGTCGCCGTAGACGACCTGGACATAAACGTCGATGACAAGGAATTCCTAGTGCTCGTCGGCCCCTCGGGCTGCGGCAAGACCACGGCCCTGCGCTGTCTTGCGGGCCTCGAAGAAATTACAGATGGTCGCATCATGATCGGCGATCGCATCGTAAACGACGTGGCGCCCAAAGACCGCGACATCGCCATGGTGTTCCAGTCCTATGCGCTATACCCGCACCTCTCCGTCTTTGACAACATGGCCTTTGGCCTCAAGTTGCGCCGGGTTTCGAGAGAGGATATCAAGCGGCGCGTCGAAAAAGCCGCACAAACGCTCGGGATCACGGAGCTGCTGAAATCGGAAACCGCGCCAGCTTTCAGGCGGTCAAAGACAGAGAGTGGCAGTTGGCAGGGCAATCGTACGAGAGCCCAAGGTATTCCTGTTCGACGAGCCGCTATCGAACCTCGACGCGAAGCTGCGTGTACAGATGCGCGCTGAGATCAGCAAGATTCATCAACAGCTGCAAACCACCTTTATCTACGTGACGCACGATCAGATGGAGGCCATGACGATGGCCTCCCGCATTGCCGTCATAAACAAGGGCAAGCTGCAGCAGCTGGACACCCCGCAGAACCTATACAACGCGCCAGTCAATCTCTTCGTAGCGGGGTTCATCGGCTCGCCCGCCATGAACTTCTTCCCAGCCACGCTCCGCAAGAATGGCGGCGTAGTTGCAGACGCCGGCGCTTTCACAGTGCCAATCCCAAAGGACCGTGCAGGCAATCTGGAGGCCTACGTTGGCAAGAGAGTGGTCTTTGGCATCCGCCCCGAGGACATCCATGACCTGGAGTTCGTGCCGCCGAATATACCTGTCGCCAAGGTGTCGGCCAAGGTCGACGTAACGGAATTGATGGGCAATGAGATCTTGCTGTATCTCGTGGCCGGCACCAACACGTTTGTCGCGCGCGTTGATCCGCGGTCAAAGCTGCGGGTCGGCGCGGCCGCCGAGGTCGCTTTCAATATGGAGAAGGTACACGTATTCGATGCAGAGTCCGAGCGCGCCGTAGGGTAGTTGGGCGCGGTCCAGTGCGGGCGAACGTGCCTTTGCCCGCACATTACAACAAGCCAAACAGGGTGCGCCGTTCTTTCGAATAAGAACGGCGCACTTCTGTGACCTCTCCAAGCTGCGCCTGAGCGGCAGGAGCGATTCTCGGGCCACTGACGGCCGATCAGGCATCCTGCAGGAATTCCACTGAGCGAGGACCCAAAATGGACACCCCCAAGTGGGCTACAGACGCAGTCTTCTACCAGATATTCCCGGATCGCTTTGCGCGCTCCCCTCGCCTTCCCAAAGCCGGCCTGCATTTCGAGGACTGGGATTCTGCGCCAACCGTACATGGCTTCAAGGGTGGCGACCTGTACGGCGTCATTGAGCACCTGGACTACCTTGAAGACCTCGGTGTGAACGCGCTGTATTTGACCCCCGTATTCTCTTCGGCGGCCAATCATCGGTACCAGACCTACGACTACTATCAGGTTGATCCGCTCCTGGGCGGCAACGCGGCGTTGCACGAACTGCTCGAAAGCGCACACAAGAGGCAGATGCGCGTCGTCCTGGACGGTGTCTTCAATCATGCGAGCCGCGGGCTCTGGCAATTCCATCACACCCTGGAGAACGCCGGCTCGTCCCCCTACGTGGATTGGTTCTATTTCGATCCCGACAGGCTCGCCCGCAACCGGCCTTGGGGCGCTTATCCTTCGCCCGAAGAAGAAGCCAACATACAACGTGAAGGCAGTTTCCGGGCAATAGGCTATCAAGGCTGGTGGAACATGCCGGCCCTGCCGAAGTTCAATACGAGTACGCCTGCGGTCAGGGAGTTCCTGTTCGGGGTTGCCGAGCACTGGATTAGATTCGGAATCGATGGGTGGCGGCTCGACGTGCCGGGCGAGATTAATGACAATTCCTTCTGGCAGGAGTTTCGGAGCCGCGTTCGGGCGATCAATCCCGAGGCGTACTTGGTCGGCGAGCTCTGGTGGGAGGCGGGCCGATGGCTACAAGGCGACCAATTCGATGCGTGCATGAACTATCAGCTTGCGGCGAGCATACTGGGCTTTCTACCAGGCAGCCACCTGAACCTGGAAGAGACGCTGAAGGTTGGCGGCTACCGTGGTCAGGTGCAGCCGATCGACGCGCAGGCATTTGCGGATCGTCTGGATGCCAGTCCGGGGCATGTATTCACCGGACGTCACGCGGGTCCTAGCTCAAACCTTATGGATAGCCACGACACCCCACGGTTCCTGACCTGCTCCGGGCGGCGACCTGAGCAGCGTGAAGTTAGCTCTGACGTTCTTGATGTCGTATCCGGGCGCGCCGTGTCTGTTCTACGGGGATGAGATAGGCATTGAGGGCGGTCACGATCCAGACTGCCGTCGATCCTTCCCCTGGGGGCAGGACAGCTGGAATCAGGAACTGCGGGGCATCACGAAAGTCTTGATCCATCTCCGGCGATCCCAGTCTGCCCTTCGTTGGGGTGACTATCGGCCGGCTCTATTCGGACGGCGGAGTGTTTGCGTTCAGCCGCTCGTTTCAGGGCGCCACTTTCGTGACCGTACTCAACGTCGCCGAGGAGGGCCGGACGGTCGGGCTTACAATCGACACGCCGAGGCCCCGATCGATTGAAGTCATGTCGGGCAGCTGTGAGACCCTTGACAATGGCTCGCTCCAGATCGGCATCGGCGCTCGCACGGGCGTGGTGTTGTCCATCCACGGCGCCTAGTTGGCCCAGTCAACCTTCCACTGCAGAACCGGCGTGGTGGTCTCCCATGAAAATGCCTGGCCTCCGCTGAACCGCACGGCGGTCCCCTCGCCGGCTGAATGGCGCCGGTGGGCCCATCGCCAGGCGAACGGTTGGGGTCTCGTATCTGGTATAATCGCGGTCGTGACTGGTCCTGCCCTGCGGCTCAGGCTGCGGACATGGAGACCTGCAAATCATCTGGAAGGGAAGCACACGTCATGCCGCTCGCAAAGGAAGTCAAGTCCAAGTTCATTCTGGACTACCACAGGCACGAAACAGACACCGGATCGCCAGAAGTGCAAGTTGCGATTATCACGGCGCGGATCCAGCAGCTTACGGAACATCTACGGGCCAATAAACACGATGAGTCGTGCCGTCGGGGCCTTCTGAAGCTCGTCGGGCACAGGCGTCGCATGCTCGCCTACCTGCGACGGGCCGACTATCCGCGCTATTTGGGAATCACGGAAAGGCTGAATCTGCGGCACAAGTAAACCTTGAGGTTCCGGGCTGGAGGAACGCGTCAATGCACTTCCTCAGGCACGGGGCTCCTGCCGTGGCCGGCGCAGGTTCCGCCTTTGTGATGAGCGTAGCCGCCGTCAGGAATTGAATAGTGCAGGCAACTGCGTTGCCAACACTCTTCAGTCCCTGACCAGGCGGAATTGGACAGCGGGATTGCAATCCAGCGACAAGCACAGCTACCAGACCGACAAGCGGCCAAGTATCGCGGGCATTGATCGCGCACGCCAATCCCAGCATATTCATACACCGCACAGAGAGGGCAAAAGTGAAACCTGAATCGAAACGCTACACAACCGCGGTCGGCGACGGCAGCGTCGTCTTTGAGGCCGGAAAGCTTGCTTCGCAGGCTGGGGGCGCCGTCACCGTGGGCATCAAGGACGCCATCATTTTCGCTGCTGCGACCATGGGGAACGTCCGCGAGGGCATTGATTTCTTCCCCCTTTCGATCGAGTACGAGGAGCGACTCTACGCAGGTGGCAAGATCCCCGGGTCTTTTTTCCGCCGCGAAGGCCGGCCTTCATCAGAAGCCATCCTCACGGCGCGGCTGACCGACCGGCCCTTGAGGCCGCTGTTCCAACATGGCATGCGCAACGAGGTCCAAGTAATGATGTTTTCGTTGTCGGCCGATAGCGAGAACCCACTTGACATACTTGCCATCAATGCCGCATCCGCCGCCATCATGATCTCAGACATACCGTGGGGAGGGCCCGTAGGGGCAGTGCGCGTGGCGCGCGTCGACGGAAAATTCGTAGTGAACCCCACGTTTGCCCAATTGGAGGCATCCGATCTTGACCTTCGACTTGCCGGCACGCGTGAGGCCATTCTCATGGTCGAGTGCGGCGCGAACGAGATTCCTGAAGATGTGATGGCGGCCGCGCTGGAGCACGGCCACAAGGCTCTGCAACCCCTGATTGATACGCAGCTCAAAATGGCGGCCGAGATGGGAAAGCCGAAGCGCGAGCCGACGATCATGCTTGCCGATGAAGCCCTTCAGAATGAGGTCATTGGGCAGATTTCGAAGCCCATGAACGACCTGCTCGAAAAACCCCTAGGTAAAAATGACTACGAAGCGGGAATGCAGTCTTTGCTGCAATCGCTTCTGGCCGAAATGGGCTCCGCACAGGAGGGAGCGGGCTCGGCGGAGAAAGACATCAAGTCGGCATTCGAGGCGGCTGAACATCGCATTGTTCGTGAGCGCATACTCGGCGCAGGAAAACGCCCAGACGGCCGCGGTCCCAGCGACATTCGGCCCATTTGGTGCGAGATTGGCCTGTCGCCCCGTGCCCACGGGTCGGGCCTTTTCACACGCGGCGAGACTCAGGTGCTTTCCCTGGCGACGCTGGGGACATTGGGCGAAGCCCAGTCTCTGGATTCACTGTCACCCACGGATACGAAGCGCTACATGCACCATTACAATTTCCCGCCATTTTCCACAGGGGAGGTGAAGCCCTTGCGCGGCCAGAGTCGTCGCGAAGTCGGGCATGGGGCACTGGCAGAGAGGGCGCTTGAGCCCGTCATCCCCGCCGAGGAGACTTTTCCCTATACGCTGCGCGTGGTATCTGAGGTCCTGTCATCGAATGGATCCACGTCGATGGCATCAGTCTGCGGGTCAACCCTGGCCCTAATGGATGCGGGCGTGCCGATTAAGGCGCCTGTTGCCGGGGTGGCCATGGGCCTCATCACCGATGAGAATGGACGGTACAAGATCTTGACGGACATCCAGGGCACCGAGGACCACCTCGGCGACATGGATTTCAAGGTCGCCGGGACGGCCGACGGCATCACGGCCCTGCAAATGGACATCAAGACGACTGGAATTAGCGCCAAGATGATGAGTGAAGCACTGGATCAGGCGCGAGTTGCACGTATGGCAATCATGCAAGAAATGCTGGCTGTCATCGACGCGCCCCGCCCGGAGCTCAAACCGTACACACCGCGCATCATCACGGTAAAGATTCCCATCGACAAGATTGGAGCATTGATCGGCCCTGGCGGCAAGAATATTCGGTCGCTTCAAGAGGAAACCGGGTCCAAGATCGATGTGCAGGAAGATGGGACAGTATATATTGCCTCAACCGAAGCGGCGGGCGCCAAGATCGCACAGGAGCGCGTGGAAGCGCTTGGCGAATTGGCCGTGATCGGCAACATCTACACCGGCAAAGTCGTCCGCATCACTGACTTTGGTGCGTTCATTGAAATCCTGCCGGGCGTCGACGGCCTGGTTCACATTTCCCAGCTGGATAGCGAACGTGTCAACAAGGTTGAAGACGTTGTGTCTCTGGGCGACGAAATCACGGTCATGGTCACCGACATCGACGGGCAGGGCAAGATCCGGCTGTCGAGGCAGGCAGTCCTTGAGGGCTGGACCGCCGAGGAAGCCCGCGACAAGGATCAGCGCCGTCCATCCGGCACAGGGAATCGGCGTCCCCCGGGCAGTGGGAACGGGCGAGGCGGGCGCGATCGTGGCCAGCGAGGCGGTGAGCACAGACGCTAATTTGCGCCGCCAACAGCCCGCGCGCCACAAGAGTGTTTGATCGAGACACACAGGGGCCCCGCGAACGACGCGGGGCCCTCCTCTTTCTAAGACGCCGGGACTTGGCCGCCCATTGGCGGCAAGGCCCGGCGCCAGGGGCGCTAGGCGAGCTTGGTCTCCAAATGCGCTCTGACGGCCGGCCACTCCGAATCCAAAACACTGTAGTAGATCGAGTGCCGAATCGTGCCGTCCGGGAGGATCATGTGATTTCGTAAAGTCCCCTCCCGCGTGGCGCCAATACGCTCTATTGCACGCTGGGACCGCAGGTTGCGGGAGTCAGTCTTCAGCTGAACGCGGATGCATTTCATTTCTTCGAAGGCGTGACGCAGGAGCAGGTACTTGCATTCCGTGTTGACGGCCGTTCGCTGAAACTCCATGCCATACCACGTGCCTCCAATTTCAAGGCCGCGGTCTCGTGGGCGGATGTCCATATAGCGAGTAGATCCCGCGATACGCCGGGAGGGGAGATGCACAACGGCAAAAGGCAAATCCGTGCCGCCCGCGGCGCGTGCGAGAATATCAGCCACCCATCGGTGGATGTCGGCTGGTGCACGCATCAACCCATAGGGCATATGTTCCCAGATGCTCTTCTCCATACCAATCTCAGCCAGGCCCGCGGCATGCGCCTCCGAAAGCGGTTCGAGCCGCACAACATGCCCAACCAACGTGGTTGGTGTAAGCGCCGTCAATCCATCCATTGGGTCTCCGTCTGGTCCTGGGTTGGCAGATAGGGCATGCGGGGACCCGGAATGCCAAGCGCTTCGGCGAGGCTCGCGCGCATGGCAGTCCGGTCATTCCACAGATACTCCGTCGAGCCAAAGCACATGGATTGCTCGTGGCCCTTGCCGCAAGAAAGCACAACGTCATGCGGCCGCGCCAAGTGCACCGCCAAGCGTATGGCCTCGCCTCGGTCGGGAACACGCCAGAAGGTCTCCCCCTCGCGTCCACCCCGGTCCACTGCGGCCGCCGCCATTTCCTCGAGAATGGAATCCAACGAACTCGGTCCGGGGGTCCTCCGCCGTCAGCACCATCAGGTCAGCCTGCTCTGCGCCCACCTCTGCCATCAATCGGCGCTTCGCTTTGTCGCGCAAACCAGCTGAACCAAACACGGCTATAACCCGGCCGCCGCCCTCCGCCTTTAGGATGCCGCGTGCGGCCTGCAAGGCAACCATCAATGCATTGGGAGTGTGCGCGAAGTCAACGATTGCGACAAATTCCTGCCCGATCTCAATTCGCTCCATCCGCCCCGGCACTCCCGGAAACCTGGCGATCGCTAGTGCTGCAACTTCTGGGGTTATTCCCAATCCAAAGCTTACCGTGGCAAGCGCAGCCAGACAGTTGGAAGCATTGAACGCGCCGGGAAGGCGGGTATTGATACCTATGCGCAATCCGGGACCTGCGGCCGTGAAGCTGATCCCGTTGGGATTGGCAATAAGATCAATAGCCCTTAGATCCGCATCTGGGTCGAGTCCATAACTCAGGCTGTCAACATGGACGATATTGCGGATGAATTCATAGGAGCTGTCATCGCGGTTGATTATCGCGAGGCGTCGACGAACGTGTCGCTTTGGGAAGGTCCGTTCAAGGCTTTGGAATAGCCTGGCTTTTGCCGCGCGGTAGCTTGCATACGTCCCGTGCTGATCGAGGTGCTCGTGCGTTATGTTGGTGAGGACGCCAATGTCGAACTCACAGGCGTCCACACGATGCTGAGCCCACCCATGCGAGGTCGTCTCCAACACCACGTGCGTAAGGCCCGCCTGCACCATTCGCGCGAGGTACGCTTGCACGTCATGGGCGTCCGGAGTGGTCACGTGGAAGCCGGTGTCAAGAATGGTGTCGCCGATAACGGCATTTACAGTCGAGATCATTCCGGCCTTGATCCCGGCTTCGCAAAGCACATGGTAAATCAGGTTCGTGGTGGTGGTCTTGCCGTCCGTCCCCGTGACCCCAACGACGGTGAGCTGGCGAGCGGGCCATCCATAGAAAGCGGCCGAGACCCAGGTAAGGGCTTCGCGGGCATTTGCAAACCGCACGTACGGGACGGCAAGACCGAGGCAATGGCCTGTCGCCGGCAACCGCGGCAGCGCCATTAGCGATCGCTTGGGGCACAAAGTCGTGGCCGTCGGAGATGTCACCACGCAGGGCCACAAACAGGTTGCCGGGCTTCACCGCACGGCTGTCGATCGCGATACCCGTAATCGACACGTCGAGCGGGCCCGTACTCGTGTGCTTGACCGGAACTTCGGCGAGCGCCTGGCGCAATTGCTGAGTCATTATGTTTCGGGACGACGCAAAAACATAGGGCTTCGACGATTCTATCGCCAAAGCCCCCGCGTCCGCGGACGGCCTGGGATTGTCGGTCCTAGGTTACCACCCGAATATTGAAACGATGCGACGAAGTCCAGTTGCGCAGGTCCTGCCACAACAGAACGAACATCTCGACGCCGCGCGCAGTGCTGATACCTCCCAAGTCAATCACGGATTGCCAGCCGAACCAATCCCGGAGGATGGAAATGACGACAGCCTTGGCCTCAGTGTCGTTGCCGCTGACAAACACGTCCGTTTTCTCCCCGAGCTTGGCGGGCTCCACCATAACGTTGCAATTCATGGTGTTAAGCGTCTTTACCACGCGCGCCTCCGGAAATTCGCGCTGTATCTGTTCGCCAAGGGAATCGCTATTGCAGACCGTCAGGGTCCAGATGTCGGTGGAGTAATCCAGAGGGTTCGCGGTATCGATCAGAATCTTGCCCTTGAGGTTGGCGGCTCCAGCCTGTCGGAGGGCATCCAGCGACGCAGCACCCAACGTGCAATTGAACACGATCTCCCCGAAGGCGGCGGCGTTGGCGAAAGTCCCAAAAGATGCGTAGCGCCCTTCTTTTCTTGCCCAGGTTATCGCAGTCGGATTTGCCTCAACACGCGAACCCATCATCACATCGTGGCCCAGCTGCACAAGGCGTGAGCCTATCGTCTGCCCTACAATCCCGGTACCCAACATCCCTATCTTCATTCGGTCTCCTTCTGTCCGCCCGCTCACCCGCGCATGGCCGCCTCGATCCTAAGATCCTAGGCAGCCAGACCCAAATTTACCGTCCGAGGTGTCAACCAGAGGTGACGTTGCTTTCCACAGAATCCCGCACCAGCAAGTCTCCCTCGCCCGCCTCTCGCCCAAGTTTATTCTTGAGCCATTTCAGGCGGAAGATTTCCTCCCTCTCGCGCTCCTCAAGCGAACTCACAATGAAACTCACCGTCGCCTCGTAGTTCGGAATGAAGATGTGCTGGAGGGCATTCACCCGCCGCTGGGTCTTTCGCAGCTCGCCTGCGAGCCTCCACACGGTTGTTACGAGCATCGACAAGCGCGGCAGGCGCACTATTACTTCACGAAATGTCGAGGTCGCCTCGTCGAGTGCTGCATTCGTATCTCCCGGGCTGTAAAGCATTTGATCCGGGGCGCCGCTCGCTTCAATCACCGGTACGGTCACCCCCATTATGCCCCGATACTTCAAGTGTACATCAACGGTCTTGTTAGCGGCCAGGGCGGCCCACTCTACGCGGTCACTCCCGAGCGTGAGGCGCGCCTTCTGCAGGGCAGCGTATCCAGTTGCGAGCAGCTCCCAAACTTCCTTCTGAACGACCTCGGCTTCGTGCGCGACGCGCACCAGCTCCGTGATGAGGACCTCGCGCTTCCGATCAAGGATCTCGTGCCCCTCACGGGCAAAGCGCAGGTCCTTTTTCACGCGAATCAGGTTCGTCCGGGTCGGCGCGACACTAATCGCCGGCATCGTCACCCTTGTAGTATTGCTCGATCTCCTCGCGGCTCAGCCGGGTGAGCTCTTCGCGGGGCAAGGCGGAAAGCAACTTCCAGCCAATATCGAGAGTTCTCTCGATACTCCGATTCTCAGTCGGCGCCTGATTTACGAATTCGCGCTCAAACGCGCGGCCAAACTGTAGGTACTGCTGATCCACCGTGCCCAACTCTTCCTCGCCGATGACCGAGGCAAGCGCCCGGACATCCTGCATGTGTGCGTAGGCCGCATACAGTTGGGCGGCCCAGTGCGGATGGTCAGCGCGAGTGCGATCCTTGCCGATCCCGTGATCCATCATACGCGACTGGCTGGGCCCGCCGATGCCATCCTTCATCAGACGTGAGAGGCTGGGAAGCACCGTGATCGGCGGATAAATGCCTTGATGATCCAGATCGCGGCCCAGGGTGATCTGCCCCTCGGTAATATATCCTGTCAGATCCGGCACGGGATGTGTGATGTCATCGCTCGGCATGGTGAGGATTGGGATCTGGGTAATTGACCCCTTGCTGGTGCGAATGCGACCGGTTCGCTCGTACAGGGATGCGAGGTCACTGTACAGGTAGCCGGGATACCCTTTGCGACTGGGCACCTCCCCACGAACGTTCGAAATCTGCCGCAGAGCCTCGCAGTAGTTGGTCATATCAGTAAGAATCGCCAGCACGTGCATTTGCCGGTCATACGCGAGATATTCTGCCAGTGTGAGGGCAGCCCGCGGTGTCACAAGTCGTTCAACAGGCGGGTCGTCGGCCAGGTTGAGGAACATGGCAACGCGCGTCAAGGCGCCGCTTTCCGCAAAGGACTGCCGAAAGAAATCTGCCACGTCATGCTTCACGCCCATTGCCGCGAACACAATGGCGAATTGTTCTGTCTCCGATGGCGCTTCGCCAGCGGTCGTTCCCAATGTTGCCTGGCGTACGATCTGTGCAGCGATCTGATCATGAGGCATGCCCGCGCCGGAGAAAATCGGCAACTTCTGACCTCTCAGCAGAGTGTTCATGCCGTCGATGGCTGAAATGCCTGTCTGGATGTACTCAGACGGGTATACCCGGGCCGTCGGATTGATGGGTTGTCCGTTTACATCCGCGTAGCGGGCGGCCAGCGGTTCGGGCCCGCCATCAAGAGGGGCCCCCAGCCCATCGAACACCCGACCGAGCATTTCTTCCGCCACCGGGATATGAAGCGTGGTTCCAAGAAACCGCACGCGGGTGCCATCTATCGACAACCCGGTGGAACCGGCAAATACCTGGACAACCGCAATACCTTCGCCGACTTCGACGACGCGTCCGCGCCGCAGACTCCCCTGCGAGTCAACAATTTCTACGACCTCGTCGTAGCCAACATTGGTCGTGCCTTTGACGAAGACGATTGGCCCCTCGATGCGGTCAACCCCAATGACTTCCTGCCCGCTGTATAGAACCGACTCTGTCATTGGTACTCCTGGTCGAGGTGAGACATCTGGTCGTCCACCATCTTCTTCATCTCGTCCATTTTCGCCAACTCATCATTCCCGACGAGTGTCTTCATGCGAATCAGGGTATCGACGGCCGTCAACTGGTGAATGACGGATATCGGCGCGCCGTGCTTAACGACCTTCACCGCGCGGTCATGAAAGTGCAGTATCAGCGCGAGCATCTTGATTTGCTTCTCCACCGTCGAGAACGCATCCACGAGGTCCATGGCGTTCTGCTGCAGGAAACCTTCGCGAAGAAGCCGCGCCGTCTCAAGGACCAGGCGCTGCTCATCCGGCAATGCGTCCGGCCCGACCAGCTTCACAATCTGCGACAGGCGATCCTCCTCGGTGAGGATCTCCATCGCCCGATTCCGCATCGCCAACCAATCGACGCCAACCTCTTTGTGCCACCACGCCGCCACGTCTGCGACGTATTCGCTGTAGCTGTCAAGCCAATTGATCGAGGGGAAGTGGCGGGCCGAAGCCAGAGACTTATCGAGTGCCCAGAAACAGCGGATGTAGCGCTTGGTGTGCTGCGTGACCGGCTCAGAAAAGTCGCCGCCCGGGGGCGAGACCGCCCCGACAAGCGTCACGGAGCCCGCCCTACCATTTAGAGTCTCCACTCGACCGGCGCGCTCATAGAATTCAGCGAGCCGGCCCGCCAGGTAGGCGGGGTAGCCTTCCTCGGCGGGCATCTCCTCGAGGCGCCCTGAGACTTCTCGCAAGGCTTCAGCCCATCGCGAAGTCGAATTTGCCATGAGGGCAACGTCGTATCCCATGTCACGGTAGTATTCCGCGATGGTGATGCCCGTGTAGATACTGGCTTCCCTTGCCGCAACGGGCATGTTCGACGTATTAGCGATCAGCACGGTCCTCTCCATCAGGGGGCGGTCCGTGCGCGGATCGACAAGATGGGGGAACTCCTCCAGCACCTCGGTCATCTCGTTCCCACGCTCACCGCATCCAATATAGACAATGATGTGCGCGTCAGCCCACTTGGCGATGCTGTGCTGCGTGACCGTCTTTCCAGATCCAAAGGGACCCGGAATGCCAGCTGCTCCTCCCTTGGCTACCGGAAAAAAAGTATCAAGGACGCGCTGACCCGTAATCAGCGGCGTATTTTGTCCAAGACGCGACTTGTAGGGTCTGGGCCGCCGCACGGGCCAACGTTGGAGCATGCTTAGCTCCCGCTCGCGCCCATCCATGCGAATACGCGCGATGGGCTCTTCTATTGTGTACTCGCCGATTGGCGCCACCCAAGTGAGCTCACCGGCCATTTCCGGCGGAACCATCACACGATGCTCGAGGTTCTCAGTCTCCGGCACCGAGCCTAGAACGGCACCCCCCTCGACGTGCTCGCCAGCTTTTGCCAACGGCGAGAATTTCCATCGATCTTTGCGGTACAGTGGGGTGAGGTGCATGCCGCGACCAATGAAAGAACCGGTCCGCATCTCGATCACGGGCAGCGGCCGCTGGACGCCGTCGAAGATGCTCTTTAGCAGGCCGGGCCCGAGCTCAACGGATAGCGGCAATCCCGTACCAAAGACAGGCGCACCGGGCCGCATACCGGAGGTCTCTTCGTAGACCTGAGCCGTTATCACGTCGCCCTGGAGACTTATGACCTCTCCGACCAGGCGTTCGTCACCGACCTCCACCAGCTCCAGCATGCTGACATTTCGGGAGCCCTGCGCACGGATGACCGGACCGTTAATCCAGGTGACCGTTCCGACGCGTTCGCTCATTTGGCATCCCCCACCAGAATGTCATAGACGGGAGCCCTCAGAGCGCTTTTCAGGCGCGCCAACCGCGTCTCAAGCGTATTGTCGAATTGCAGGTGCTGATCATCGGTCTGCGCCACCACACCCAGCCCGCGCGGCAGCACGTCGCCTAGAGATACATCGACCTCAAGTTCTTTAGCAATCTTGTCAATGACAGCCGACGTCAATACGCGCCGAGTGGCTGCGTCCGCCAAAAGTTGAACCTTGGGAGCATGCAACTGTGAGAGGGCCTCCCGGGCTAGCCCGCGGGCAATGGTGTCGTAGTCCTTGCGCTCCGGGACTGCCGGCAAGCGTTCCGCAACAGCGGTGAACACCTTGTTGAGCAGCTTCTCCCGGTGCTCCAGCTGCAACGAGCGAGCCCTTAGACGGGCGGTCGCGAGGCCCTGAGCGCGCAGACGCTCCGCCTCCTCCGTGGCCTTGAGCAGAATGGCCTGCCGCTCTCGATCAGCGTCAGATGTCGCCCGTTTTCGAATCCCGTCGGCTTTGGTCTGGGCCTGGTTTCTAAGCTCGTCGGCCTCGGCCCGCGCTTCGCCCACGATGGCGAGCGTCAGTTCTTGAACATTTCCGTCCACAGTTACCATTGCGATAGACCTATCCCTTTCCGGGGAGTCCGGCGACCTCAGTCCGATCATCTAAACTAGAGCTTCACGCCGATAGCGCGTAAGACGACCTCGCCCAGCGAGCGCTCGCTTTCAGTCGTGCCGGCGGGCGAGGGAATCTCGACAAACAGAGGAACGGTGCTCCGCAGCTTTAGTTCGTCCATCCGCGCTTGCACCATTTGGGCGACTTCCTGCGTGACAAGGACGATGCCTGCATCGCGGGAACCCAGGGCATCATCCAATGCCGAGTTCGCCTCAGGCACCGTCGCAACGGCTCTGCCCCCAACGCCCGCAAGTGAGAACCCGAGGACCGCCTCCGGATGACCGATAACCAATACCTTCATCGCAAGCTAGCGGTTCAAGACAAGGAATGAAATGATAAGCCCGTAAATCGCGATTCCCTCCGAAAGACCCACAAAGATCAGCGATCGACCAAACGACTCGGGTTTTTCGGCGATCGCGCCGACGGCTGCCGCGCCGGAGCCGGCCACGGCAATGCCGGCGCCCACACAGGCCAGACCGGTCGAAATTGCCGCTGCCAGAGCCGCGTACGGATCTGCCTGCGCGGTCTGACCCAATCCCGCAGCCATGGCGCTGGCGGGCGAAAACAGCCACATGATTCCGAGCGCCGTGGCCATCATTCCCAACAGCACATTGAATCCATTGAGACCATACACCAGGCTACGCGTCGCCTCGGTGGGGCTTTTTCCCCTTTGCCGAAGGAAGTAGATGACAGCGGGAATCATGGGAACCAAGCCAACGCAAACCGCAATTATGAGGATCATCCTACGCTCTCCTTGGACTGAATATGAGTTGCGCTCAAACGGCCCGGCAACGGGTGAATGGCACCGAAAGTGACCGGCTCAGCCATCTTCCTCAGGCCCCAAGGCGATGGGATCAAAGCGAATGCCCCCGCCTGTGAAAAACTTGCTGAAGAACTCGTAGTAAGAAAGACGCATGGTTTGGATCCCCACGATCAAGCCCTCAAACCCGATGATAAAGAGATTGCCAAGGGCGACCACCACCCAGTAACCGACACTAGACTCGGGGCCAACCAGCTTGGCAAGAATGAAGATGGCGGAGCTCAATCCACCGTGCGCCACGGCAAACGCGCCGACACGAACATATGAGAGACTATTGCTCAGCAGGCTGATGACTGCCTCGAACAACTCGACCGGGGCCTGGATTGCATACGTGGCAATGCCACCGTCAATCAGAGGGCGTTCGCCTTCGACCAGGTGAATCAACACCTCCGAGAACATGATCGCCAATCCGGCGATGATTGCAAGACCGCCAAAGAGCATCGGCGGTGCTGGAATGAGCTTTGCGAAACTTGCGCCCAGCCCCAACAGCGACATGTAAAGCAGGAAACCAGCGAAACCGGTGTGCCCGAACAGGAGATGAGCCCAGTCGCGTGAGATCCAGAAGTTGAACATGCCAATCAAGAATCCGAGTGTCAGCAGCAACACGCCGGCTCCAACGGCAACAGTCAAGATGGAAAGGATATTTCCGAGAGGCTGCATCCAGATCGCGGGCAGGATATCCTCAAATCCAAAAACGCTGCCATACAAGAACCCAAATACGGCGGCCACCAGGCCACATATCAAGATGAGGCCGCCCAGACTCGCCACGCCCCGCAGAGCGCGCAACCTACCGCTCGCGATCAGGGCCCCCACCCCGGCCAGCAACAGGCCATGTCCCACGTCTCCAAACATGGCTCCAAAAAGCAATGGAAACGTAAGAGCTATAAGCCAAGTCGGATCGATCTCTCCATAACGGGGCCGCGCGTAGGTCGTCACCAACATCTGGAACGGCTGTAAGAACTTCGACGTCGCCAGGGCCACAGGCACATTCCGCCGATCACCTGCGCGATTTGCGGCCAGGCTTTCGATGAGCGTTTCCTTGGAGATCTCGCGGATTCTCGCCACAAGTGAATCGAGGCGCTCGCTTGGCACCCAGCCCAGAACAACGTAGGTGTGGCGCAGACGCCCAAATCGGCTTATTGCGTCACTGAGAGTTCGGCCCACGTGGACCTGCCAGGCAAGCTTGCCCAGCTCGCCGCGGTGGGCCGTCGCGAGTTCGGCAAGACCGCCTTCCAGTTTGCCTATTTTTTCTTGTGTCGAACCGATTTCACGTTCAATCTGGTTGATGATCTCGCTCGGAGTACCCAGGTACCGGTCGGGCAGCAGGAGGGGCTCAAGATACGCGCTGCGGGCCGCGCGTTCCAGGACGTCCTTATTGCTCCGGGAGCCCGCCAGCCATACAACTGGTTTCTGTGGATCCTCGCGCAATACCAGGAACAAGTGTGGCACGCGTGACAGACTGGTGCGCATGCGCGCGACATTCGCGGCGGGCATGGTGCCCAGCATGGTGACCGTGAAATGCCACTCACGCATTGCCCCCATGTCGAGGTCGATATCCGCGACCGGGAGGAGTTGCCGGCGATCGTTCTGCAGGCTCTCGAGTTGCTTGAGCGACTGCGACAAGCTGTCCGAGTTGCTTTTCACGTCCTTTTCGATGCCGTCGATGACGGGCAAGAGGTCGTCGATTTGCGTCACGTCCCGGGAGTCTCCCCCAGCGGGCCCGGACGGAACAATTTTCAAGATTTGAATTAAGGTCTGGAGGCGTCTCTCCAGGCCTGCATAGGCGGCAGCCCGTGCCTGCCACTCATTTTCGGAACCGGATTGAGCGGCGCCCGTGGCAGCGGTGCTGTCAACCTGATGAAACACTCCGCGACCGCCCAGGACCCGCATGACCTTCATCAAGTCCCTGGAAGGCACAATCAGCTCGATTTCCGACATTGCCTTGGGAAAGAACATTTATGCTCCTGCACCCATCCTGCCTGGCAAACCAGACAGATCGTTGCTGTGGCGACCGCGGACGAGGCTATGCATTCACGACCGGTGTTTTGGCGACATAGGCCTCGTAGCTCGTCGCCGGAAGACGGGAGTCCTTGGCCTCCACATACAGGATGAGGTCCTGAACCTCAAAATCGCAAAGGATCAGGAGCGCCAGTGGAATGCCGACGTGGAAAGGATCTCCGAGAAAGGCCGCCTCGCATTCTCGCATGACATGACGTTTCAATCGGACTTCCAAGAGGGGCAGACCAGCGCCGGGTTCGGCCAGCAATGTCGCCACATCCGGGATATTCGGAAACAGCCGCGACACCACCGTTCCGATGTCGCTCCCCGCGGCCACGGCGCGGATATCTTCATCCCTGAGGCGGTATCCAAATGGCAGCGTGTAGTTGATGAGCTCTTCCTCAGAGAGGTGCTGATACACGCGATAGCGAATTGCCCACATCAGATTATTCATGTCAAGCAGGGAGCCAATCACGCGCATCGCCTGGCGTTGATCAAGGCCCTGCAAGTTCAGGGCTTCCTGCCACAGCCGGCGCCAATAGTGGATATCGAGCGCGACTTCCAGAGGAAAAAGGCTTTGCTCGGCGTTGTAGCGCTTCATAGCGAAAGTCAGCACATCGAAGTATTGCGTGCCAGCGAGTAACTCTACGGCGGATCCGATGGTTCCCGCTTCCAGCATCCGCTCCGCGGGCAAGACAGTGCCAGGCCCATATGGGAAGAGCAGACTCCGCGTACGGGTTTTCCGGTCGTCGGGACCACCCTCACCGCCTCCGGTGGCAATGCCGCGCAGCACCGCCTTCAGATTGTTGAGTTCGTGTCTACGATAGAGCTGCAATAGGACTCGGCGGGCCGGTCCCGGGGCGACCTGGGTAATTTCCTGGTACGTTGCCGCCAGGTGACCCAAGAGCGCCGTCACGACATCCCCCTTTGCAGGGCCGGCATCTCTTAGACTTTCGAGGTCAGGGCCGTAGGCAGTCTGCTTCAACGCTTCCAACAGGCTGGCCAAGTCGTCAGCCTCGCCCAGGATGGCCAACTCGTCGGCGCCTAGCAATTGAGAGTACTTAATGCGGACCTTGGCATTGATGGACGCATAAACGGAGACGCCGCCCGCCACCCTCTAGACCTTTCCGATGACTTGGTCAAGCACGTAGGCTACAGCTTGCTCCATATGCGAGGCCGCAGCCGATTCTTTTTCCCGCATCGAGTCTTCAGCCGCAGACATGATTGCCGCGGAGTGGTCTTCTGCACGTGCTTGCTCAATAATCTGGCGGGCCTCCTCTTCGGCAGCCGCACGGCCACGCTCGATGAGCTCCTGGGCATCTGCCTCGGCTTGAGTCGGCAACCGGTCAGCGTCCGATTGCGCCGCGGTCAGAAGATCTTGTGCCTGGCTCTCGATCTTGATAACCTCTTGAATGTGCTTCTCGTTCATGTGCGATGACCTCGCAGAGGGAGAGTTTTCCGGCCGCAATTGTACGAGAAAAGCAGTGGACAATCAAGGCCCTGGCTACGGCAATTCTATCGCCTTGTGCCGCCCTGCTCAAACGGGCGCTGGGCGTAATGCGCCGCGCCTGCACATGGTTTCCCCAGATGACCGCGGCATCAGTTTCGACTTACTTCCACGGGGACAAAAAAGCCCCGGAACTCCTTCCCGGGGCCTCTTGCAAATGGGCTCGTCTACCTAAGGTTTTGTCTTAGCTCTTCAAGACTGGCAGCCACGGAGCCGTCTACGACTTTGTCTCCCACGCGGATCACCAACCCTCCAAGGATGGCGGGGTCAACCCGGAACGTGACCGCGTGCGCGCTGACCTTGGCGACGAGATTTTGTTTGACCACGTCCTGTTCTGCTCCGCTCAGGGGCAGCGCGCTGGTTACCTCCGCAGCTTCACCTTTGAGTTTGGCGTCATCCAGGATGACTACTTTTCCAGCCGTGGTCCCTGAGAAGAATTCGTCGATCAACGCCCGATGTTTCTTATCATCAAGGCTGGGACCCACAAGCTTCTGCGTTGCCGCGATAGCGAGCGCCGCAACCTGGCCCCGAAGGTCGCCGAGAACGCGATTTCGCTCCTGCTGGGCCTCGGCCAAGATGGCGTCGCGGGCCACAGCGGCCTCTGACTCGGCGACCGTCCTGACCTCCTGCGCCGCGCTGGCTGCGCGCTCGGTGGCTTCGCGTACAACCTTGCTGGCTTCTGCATGCGCCTCCGCCAAGATGCGGGCAGCTTCCTTCTCAGCATCCGCCCGGGCCTCGGCTGCCACACGAGCGTCCTCAAGGCCCTGCGCAATCTTCTTCTTCCTTGATTCCATCATACCCAACAATGGCTTGTAGACCCACGCCTGCAAGGTGAGGAACACGATCACGAACGCGATGATTTGGACAATCAGCAAACCGAGATTTATGCCTAAGGCTTCCATTTTGCTCTCCCGTCCTGGCTACACAACCTTGAAGAGCATGAGGAAGGCGACCACAAGGCAGTAGATGGCAATCGCCTCTGAGAAGGCGATTCCCAGAATCATGTTGGTCAGCAGATTGCCGTACGTATCAGGGTTCCTCGCCATGCCGGTGAGCGCACCCTGCACGCTCAGCCCAATACCAACGCCCGCGCCTGCAGCCCCGATCATCGCCATGCCGGCACCAACGAAACGCGCCGCGTCCAGAATGTTACCTTCCATTTGAGCACCTCCTCAGTATCTACGAGTCTTAGATCTCGCGCGCTTCGATTTCCGCTTCGACAACCTTCTCGTCCTGACCATGGCCCTGCGTCGCCTGGGCCATGAAGACCATTGTGAGTATTCCGAAGATGAACGCTTGGATTATCCCGACAAAAAGCTCAAACATCATAACCATTGACGGCAAAATGGAGATCTTGCCGAGGAGCCCGGCGACCACGGCCACGAGTACGATTCCCGCGAACATATTGCCAAAGAGACGAAAGGAGAACGAAAGGATCTTGGCGAGTTCGGAGATCAATTCGAGCAGTCCCACGAGGAAATCCATTGCTCCAAAGAACGGCACCTTAAACATGGTCCGAAAGTTGAGGAACTTGCTGAAGTAGCCGAGGCCCTGTGCCCTCAGCCCGATCACCTGTGTCATTACCACGGAGATTATCGCCAGAGCGAATGTGAAGTTCAGGTCAACCGATATGCCACGGACGAAGGGTTCAAGGACATATGAGCCCTCGCCGGGCAGCAGCATGGCCCAGCTGGTCCCCAAGGGCGCGATGGCGTGTCCAGCGCCCTCCGCGTGGTGCAGGACTCCAATAGACTCAAACCCCGGGAGGAGCTTCAGCAAGTTTGCGAACAACACGTAGAACATGATGGTGGCAAACCAAGGAAAAATCATGGGAGCCCACTTGGCCCCGGTGGCGCCCTCCGTCAGGTCGTAAATTAGCTCAAAGAACGCCTCCAACAAGTTGCCGATGCCGCGGGGGATCAAGTCGGTGCGCTGGCTGCCGGTCATGGAGCGATTCGCGGCGTAGGCTACCAGAATGATCAGCAGCACGGTGAATCCCAAGGTGGGCAGCGTATTGACCAGCGGCAGGTCCCCTATGAAAGGAAGCCGGAGCCACGTCGTGCCCTCACCAAGCAGGTTTTCTGCCCTGACCGAGATTGCCGGCTGCACCGGCGCGAAGATTCCCCCGACGACAAAGCCAACGATCATCAGCACCAGGAGTACCCATCGCCGCCAAGGCCTGCGGTGTTTAGATTCCAACGGTCCCTCCACTTATGACAGCTCTCGTGATGTCAATTCGTTTTCACGCGTAAGCTTCGCCAGCGTCCTGCGCGCGACCGCCAGCATCACCAACACCGAGAGCGGTATGCCGGCGAACAGCAAGACCAGCGTGAATACAGGCTTAGTCCGAAAATGCGCATCCAGCCAAAGGCCCAATACCACGGACGCTAGGACAATCACAAGGGTAAGACATCCAACTTGCCCCACCAAGACAATGAGGAGCGTGCGGACAATCTTGCGCGTGCCAGGTGCGCCTTGTGCCATTGCGCACGATTATAGCAAACCAGCACAGTGCACGTCAATTGGACGGCGCCGCGGCAAAGCCTTGCGTGCCGAACGCCTCAGAAAAGGTTGGCCGCCGCCGCATTGGCGTACCCAAACCACGGAGCGAACACCGTGCCGATGACAACTATGGCGGCCACCAGGACGAGGAGCGCTAGAACCTGCGGGCCGCTCACCGCAATCGGATGTTTCTCTTCGTCCTGATCCTTCGTGCGGAAAAGGTACACATACTTGAGAATGTTCAAGTAGTAGTAAACCCCCACCACGGAATTCAGGATGCCTACCACCACGAGCCAGGTATAGTGCGCCCGGATGCCTGCCGCGAAGACGACCACTTTCGCGATGAAGCCCCCAAAAGGCGGCATCCCGGCCAAAGACAAGAACGCCGCCAGCATGATCAACGCCAGCCAGGGCGAGCGGCGGCTGAGACCACGGTACGCCTCGTACTCATCCGAATCCGTGCTGCGGCTGACAGCCATGACGATTCCAAAGGCCGCCAGATTGGTCACCAAATAGGCAAGCAAGTAGAACACCGTGCTCGCAATTCCAAGCTGCGACACCGCCACGATTCCAATCATGGCGTAGCCGGCGTGTGCAATGGAGGAGTATGCAAGCATCCTCTTCAAATTGTGTTGCGGCAGCGCAAGCAGATTTCCCAGGGTCATGGTAATGGCTGCAAGCACCGCGAAGATCGCGGTCCAGTCAACGGACGATGCCGGGAATACAACAACGAAGAGACGTGCGACAGCCGCAAAGCCGGCCGCCTTCGAAGCAGTGGAGAGGAAACCGGCGATGGGAGTAGGCGAGCCTTCGTAGACATCAGGCGCCCAGAAGTGGAAAGGCACAAGCGAAACTTTGAAACCCAAGCCCACAAGGATCAGGAAGATCAGGCCGCCCGTCGTGGCGAACGGCATGTTCACTGCGGCGAGCGCAGCGGCAAGCGCATAAAGGTTCGTGGTTCCAGTGAAACCGTACAGGAGACTAAGTCCATAGAGCATGACGGCGGATGTCATGGCGCCGTACAAGAGGTACTTGAATCCGGCCTCCGTCGAGCGATCGTCTTCAAGCATGAAGCCAGCCAGCACGTATAGAGGTATTGAGGTCGTCTCAACCGCAAGGTACAGCAGGATCAAGTCCGCGGCCGAGGCCATGAGGCACATACCGACCGTTGAAGCCAGCAACAAGGCGTAGACTTCACCGCGGCGGCCGACCCTTTGGTGATCCATGAGAAACAGCGAGGTGATGGCGGCGCCGAAAATGAACAGGAAACTGAAGAAGAATCCCAGCCAGTCAAAACGGATCGTGTTTCCAAATGTACTTGCGGGGACATCGGGTCGGCCGAAGACCGCGGTCAGCACCAAGATCAGGGTCAGCCCTCCGGCCGTCAGCCAACCGAGATTTCGGCGCCGTTCTTCAGGCCAGAATGGCTCCAGTATCAGTATGGCGAGCGCCAGGCCAAGCGTCAGCAACTCGGGCATGATGGAGCGCAGGGCGGTTACGGTGTACATCAGTGGGCCCCCAGCAGGCGCAGGATGTTGTCGACCCCGGACTGCACCATCGGCACCATGATGGCCGGAAACAAGCCTATGCCGACCATGAAGATGGACAACGTCCCAATGGCAAGTTTGTCAAGCGCAGTGACAGGACCGATGTGACCCGAGAGCTTTTCGGGCATTGATCCGAAGAATACCCGGCGGACAACCAGCATCACGTAGGCCGCCGTAATGATTATGGAGATGGATGCAATCACGGCCACCAGCCACTGGGTCTTCCATACGCCAAGGAATATCGGAAATTCCGCAATGAATCCCGAAAACCCCGGCATACCCATGGAAACCAGGCTGCCTATGATGAATCCAACCGTTGGCCACGGCATAATCCTTGAAAGCCCCCCCAAATCGGGGATGTGACGCGTGTGCGCCCGGTCGTAAACCATGCCAACGACAGCGAAGAAGAGTGCCGTCATTATTCCGTGCGAGAACATTTGCAGGCCGGCGCCTGTGAGGCCCTCCCGACTTAATGTCGAGATTCCCAGCATTACCAGGCCCATATGTGAAACGGAGGAGAATCCAATCACATACTTGAAATCGGTCTGCACAAACGCGATGAAGGCCCCGTACACCACCCCCACGGCCGCACAAAGCATGATCAACCATGACCAATGCTTGGCGCCTTCCGGAAGGAGCATGATGCCGACTCGTAGCGCGGCAAAAGCGCCCAGTTTCATGAGCACGCCGGCGTGGAACATGGAAACTGCGGTGGGTGCCGCCACGTGACCATCCGGGGACCAATTGTGCAGCGGCCAGATGCCGCCCAGGACTGCGAAACCAAAGAAAACCGGCAAGAACCACAGAGTCTGGAAACTCTGAGAGAAGCCGGCTTTCTCGAGCTGGAGCATATCAAACGTGTAGGAGCCTGAAGCCTGGCCCGCCTGCCAATACATCGCAAGCGCGCCGACAAGGGCTACGACCGAACCCAAGAACAGGTACAGCGTCAACTTCATTGCCGCGTACTCACGCGTGACCACCCACCCCCATATGGAGATGAGTAGATACATTGGGAAGACGGCTATTTCGTAGAAGAAAAAGAGCATGAAGAGATCTAGCGAAGAAAATACGCCGAAGACGCCGCTCGCAAGGATGAATAGAAAGGAGAAGAACTCCCGAGGACGGTCTTGAATGCCGGCCTCCACGTGGTCGCGTTTCTCCCCCCAGGAAATCAGAACGCCGGTGAACATTACCAATCCGGTGAGGAGCACCAATGGAGCACTAATGCCGTCGACCCCAAAATGCAGGCTGATTCCGAAGGCCGGCAGCCACTCATACTGTTCAGTGAATTGATAGCCCGACATATGCCCGAGCAGGTACTGGAGGTAGACCGCGAGGGCCAGCACGAGGTCCAGCGTCGCGGCGGTCAGCGCGACGGAACGGGTCAGCGTCCTCTTTCGGGCCGGGAGCGCAAGCATAACCAGCGCCGCTACGCCAGGCGTGAAGACAATCACACTCAGAAACGGAAAGGTCATCATCACCTCTTAGAACAGGTGCAGCACCGCTTTGTTTATGACTTCCAAGATCCAGGCAGGCCACACGCCGATGACCAGCATCAAAGCCATCAGGGGAGCGATGACCGCAATCTCGCGCTTGCGAATTTCCGGGAGCTTGTGCTCGCCCTGGCTCCAATGTTCGTTCAGGGGCCCGTGCAGCACCTTCTTTATGCCTTTCAGGATGTATGCGCCGGTAAACAGAAGCCCGAGCATGGACACCGCCGTATAGACGGTCAGGATCGGGAAAGAACCACGCACCACGAGGAACTCGGAGACGAATCCGTTAAGACCTGGAAGACCCAGCGATGCCATGGACACGAAGATAAGGATGCCGCCATACACCGGTAGGAGAGGAAACAGGCCGCCGAACTCCTCCAGATTGCGCGTGTGGGCACGGTCATACAAAACGCCTACCAGGAAAAACATGCCGGCGGCCGACAATCCGTGATTGAACATCTGCAGGATGGCGCCGTCCAGGGCGATGCGGGCGTCCGCCGTGCCTGAGGCGAGGGCCGCCGCCGCAATGCCCAGTACTACGAAGCCCATGTGATTCACTGACGAGTACGCCACCAGCCTCTTGAAATCGGTTTGCCCGTACGAGGCAAATGCCCCAAAGACTATGGCCGCCGTTGCCAGAAGAGCCAACGCGACGGCAAAGTGCCGGGCCTCGACGGGATACAAAGGCAGGACCAACCTTAGAAACCCGTAGGCACCCAGTTTGAGCAGCACGCCTGCCAAGATCATTGATCCGGCGGTTGGGGCTTCCGTGTGCGCGTCTGGCAGCCAGGTATGGAATGGCCAAATCGGAACTTTGACTGAGAAAGCGATCACAAATGCCCAAAAGACAACGGCTTTGACCGTGTCGACTGGAAACCCAAGCAGGAGGCCGCTGACGGACGTCCACTGGGATGTGATGGATGCGATATCAAACGTTCCAAACAGCGACCACAGCAGCTGTATGCCAAGCAGCAAGCCCAGCGAGCCGCCCATCGTGTAGATCATGAACTTGAGCGATGCATAATCCCTGTTCGCGCTCCCCCACTGGTTAATCAAGAAGTACATCGGGACGAGGCCAATTTCCCAGAAGACAAAGAAGAGCAACAAGTCCAGAGCCAGGAAGACCCCGAGCATGCCTGTCTCAAGGAACAGGAACAGCATCATGTAAGGCTTAATGCGGTCAGTGACGCCAAAGGAAGCAAGGATCGCCAATGGGGTAAGCAGCGTCGTCAGCACAACCATCGTCAGCGAGAGGCCGTCAACTCCCAAGTGCAGCGTCGAATTGATGGCCGCATACCACGAGTATTGCTCCTCAAACTGGAATCCTACGACGTCAGGGCTAAAGCGGAACCACAAGGCAATCGAAAGTACAAAGGGCACAAGGCTGGCAATCAGCGCGAACCACCGTAATACCCGACTTGCTCGCGCTGGCAAGGCCAGCAGTACCAGCCCCGCGATCGCGGGAGTGAACAGGATCAAGCTAAGCAAATGGGATGCAACGAAGTTCATCGTGCTCTCCGGGCAAGCAAGCACGCGGTGGGCCAAGGGAGCTTGCGGCGCATAGCGTCCGAGGTAAGCAGCATGGCTAGACCTTCATGAAAAAGTAATAGGCGAGCCCCGCGAGCGCCAACAGGACGATCAGCGAGACCAGCATGTACTGCTGCACACGGCCCGTTTGCACCGGTCGTAATCCTCGGCCCGCGCCATGTACAACGCTAGCGGTACCGTCGCCAAAGAACTGGTTGATCACAGGCTTGTCAATGAAATTCCTCAGTGAACTTCCGACCGCGCCAACAGCCTGTCCGAACAGGTTGAGGAAGCCGTCAATGATGCCCCTGTCAATCCATTGATAGACTAGGGTCTGGGCGATCCAGTAGGAGGGTCTTACGAATACTGCATCATAGATCTCGTCAACGTACCACTTGTGTTTGAGAACTCCAATTTGCAGGGCATCCTGGGCCGCGGACGTCACGCGCCGATAGGCCAGCCAGCCAGCAAGCAAACCGCCAAGTGCGACCACCAGAGAGGCGAGGAGCGGCGCCCAAGAAAAGGCGGCCTCATGCGGCATTTCTGCAAGAGTGCTGCCTACGAACTCGTGGAACCAATTGGGGAGCAGGCCGCCCAGTACCGGAAAGTGCTCGGGGATGCCCGTCCAGCCGAATCCAAGCGCGAATACGGCGAGGACGATCAACGGGACGGTCATCGTCCAAGTCGTCTCTTGCGCATGCTCGGCAGCGGTCGTGCGGGGATGACCGAGGAAGGTGAGCGTGATCTGACGCATCGTGTAGAAGGCCGTGAGGAATGCGGCAGCCGCCAGCGTGGCGAACACGGCAAAGTGGCCGCTGAATGTGCTGGCAAATATCTCGTCCTTGGACCAGAACCCGGCCGTGATCAATGGGAAGCCCGACAGAGCGAGACCGCCGGCAAGAAACGTCCAGAAAGTGATCGGCATCTTTCGCCAAAGACCACCCATATTGAACATGTCCTGCGGATCCACATGTTTGCCAGTGTGGAATACTCCATGCTCCATGCCATGAATCACTGACCCAGAACCGAGGAAGAGCAGGGCCTTGAAGAATGCGTGAGTCACCAGATGGAACGCTGCGGCTACATAGGCGCCGGCACCTAGGGCTGCAACCATATAGCCCAGTTGCGAAATGGTGGAGTATGCAAGCACACGTTTGATGTCGTTCTGAGCGACGGCTATCGTGGCAGCAAACAGTGCCGTGAACGCGCCGATGAACGCCACAAAGGTCATTGTCCGCGGATCAAGACTCAGAAGCGGAAACACCCTGATCGCCATATAGACGCCCGCCGAAACCATGGTCGCGGCGTGGATCATCGCGCTCACGGGGGTCGGCCCTTCCATGGCGTCCGGCAGCCAGACGTGCAAAGGGAACTGGGCAGACTTGCCGATGGTTCCGATGAACAACAGCAGGCCCATCAGGCCGGCGGCCGAGAGTCCCAGGATGGGTGTGGGCACAGTAGCCAACGTGTGCAGGACCTGCGGCTGGAAGATCTCACGAAACTGCATCGTGCCGGTAGCGCTGTAAACAAAAACAATGCCCAGGAGCATGAAAACATCGCCGATACGAGTTGTCATGAAGGCTTTTACGGCCGCATCGCGGGCCGAGGGCTTCGCGTACCAGAAACCAATAAGCAGGTAGGAACATAGCCCCATGATCTCCCATCCAACAAACAGTGTCAGGAGATTGTCGGAAAGCACAAGGACCAGCATTCCAAAAGCAAAAAGGCTGATGAATGCAAAGAAACGGGAGTACATGGGTTCAATTGAGGGCACCACGTGCGGGTGTCCATCACTCTGCACGGTGGCCCCTTCAGGAGGCAGACCTGGCCGATCGTGGTCCCCGCTGGGCTGCCCGAAGTTGTGGTATCCAATGCTGTAAAGGAAAATCATCAGCACTGTCCACGCCACAAAAAACAGAACGACGGCCCCAAGCGGATCAACGAGGACACCAACCTTGAGCCAGGTATCCGCAGTCGGAATCCAGTTGATCGAGGAGGCGAACGGTTCGCCCCCCAGCTCCCTAACCCCGAGGGCGCGGACGAAAACCACCATGGCGCCGGCCCAAGACAGAAATGCCGCCCCAATGGCGAGCGTGTGGCTCAGAGCCTTGTTGCGATTGGTCAGTAGCACGATCAGGAAAAACGCCAGAATCGGCGGTAGCGGAATCAGCCAGATAAGTGTTTCGGTCGTCATAAAACCTCAGGTGCGCAAAAGCCCATAACCGCAATGCTCGCCGGCGGGCCGCGACCGCCGGAACCCTACCAGGCGGCTACCACTTCAGCATGTCAAGATCTTCGGCAATAACAGTCTTCCGTTGGCGATACACGGATATCACCAGTGCCAGGCCTACGGCCACCTCCGCGGCTGCAACCGCGAACACGATGATGGCGAAGACCTGGCCCACCATGGCATTCACGTCCCCGTAACGCCAGAATGAAACCAGGTTGATGTTTACCGCATTCAGCATAAGCTCAACACCAAGCAGGATGGCCACTCCATTCCTGCGAGTGAGCACACCGAAGAGCCCGATGCTGAATAAGGCTGCGGACAGGACCAGAAACCAGGAAATTGGGATCATGGCCATTCCTATCTGCGCGTAAAGGCCACGTAGACGGCACCAATCAATGCCGCCAGCAGCAGAATGGATGCAACCTCAAACGGCAGCACGAATGCGTCCGGCTGCACGAGGGCGTTTCCCAGAGCAGAGACGGCGTCAAATCCGGCCGGCATATTGGACGGCAGCCGGGAGAGACCGCCCCAGCCGCGCAAGACGGTTAGCAGTCCGCCAAAGCTTAGGAGAGCCACGAGCGCACCCAACCACCAGCCGCGATTCTGCTGGGCGCCCTGGTCGCGCAGTTCCTTGCGGGTCAGCATGACGGCAAAGATGAACAGAATCGCGATCGCGCCGATGTAGATCACGACCTGCACAATGGCAATGAAACCGGCATTCAGAATCGCATAAAGCGCAGCAACTCCGAACAACGTGACAATCAACCAGAGGGCCGCATGAATTAAGTTACGCGTCGTGACCACCAGGACAGCCGAAGCCAGCACGATGAGACCGATCACCAAGAATGTCAGTTGAGCTCCCGACAAGGCCTCCTCCTATTGTCCTGCCGCCAGCACGGCCGTGGCCGCGTCGGACCTGGCGCGCTGCCGCTTGCTGAAGCCCCGCACAAGCTCCACAACGGCGGCTCCGATGGCGAGGTTGGTAAGCAGCATGCCAAGCACGTAGACCGGCGTCGATGCGCCTCGCAGGAGCGTGTGCACGACGGCCGTCAGCATCAGGAGAACAAATGCGAGCGGAGTGAGGAACTTCCAATTGAACGCAAGCATTTGGTCGATGCGAATGCGCATGACCGTGTATCTGACCCACATGATGACCCAGTAGCCGAAAAATGCCTTCGCCGCCAGAATGGCAACTGCAACCAACGGACCCAGACGCTCGAGTCCAAAGAATCTGTATCCGCCAAAGAACAGGATCGCCCAGAAGCCACCGAAGGTGAAGGCGTGGAGCAGCTCGCCCGCGTAGAACAGGCCAAACTTCATCCCCGTGTATTCGATGTGGAATCCGGCAACAATCTCGGACTCTGCCTCATTCAAATCAAAGGGAGCCCGACCGAGCTCCGCAATCGCCGCCACGATGAAGATCGTGGCCGCCATGGGCGCCAGGAAGACGTACCACACGCCCTGCGCCTGAACAATGGCATTCATGCCCATCGAGCCTGCCAAGATCGTGGGAATGAGCATCGTGGCGATCATCGGCACTTCGAAGGAAACCATGACAGCCACCTGGCGGAAGGCGCCGATTAACGCGTACTTGTTATTCGACGCCCAACCGGCCATGATGACCGAGAGAGTCCCAATGGCGCCCGCGGCAATGATGTAGAGGGCACCCACGTTGAGGTCTACCCCGAAGATCGTCGGAGCCAGTGGAACAATCGCCCACAACAACAGCACGGCCATAAGGGAGACGATCGGGGCCAGGTTGTATACGACCCGGTCTGCGCCGTCCGGCGTGATGTCCTCCTTGATGAGAAGTTTGACTATGTCCGCGAACGGCTGGATCAGCCCAAACGGTCCAACGCGATTGGGCCCCAGCCGGTCCTGAAATCGAGCGACGACTTTGCGCTCCACCCAGACCAACAGGATGTCCAAGACCATCATGATGGAAACGAGGGCTATCACTCCAACGAGTTGTACTATGAAGCCAGCCAACCAGCCGGGCAGGCCCAATCCGGTAAGTAATGTAGTCAGCCATCCCCCAATGACGCCGATCGGATCGCTCCAAAGGTTCATCGCGGCATCCAGGCCGTGTTGGCTGGTTCCCATTGCACCGGTCCGGTGAGCTGCATTTTGGCTATGCACCACCCCCATACATGGAAAAGGCTGGAAGATACCAGCCTTTCAGTCTTTCGCGCGATCATGGTAGTCAGGCCCACTCCAACATGCCCTTGCGCCAGGCGTACACAAGCCCGGCGATCAGTATCAAGACGAATACAACTCCCTCCAGGACGGCGAACATCGGCAACTTCCCCAGTGACACGGCCCAGGGAAAAAGAAAAACGGTCTCAACGTCGAACACAAGAAAAACCAAGGCGAAAACATAGTACTGTGCCTTAAACTGGACCCAGTTGGCGCCTACGGTCTCCATGCCGCACTCGTACGTGCTTCCCTTGATGGAATTGGGTTTCTTGGGTGAAATAATCCATGAAACCGTGATAGCGGAGGCCGGCACTAACGCTCCGACAATGAGAAAGAGGCCAACGGTTATCCATTCGTTTTGCATTGCTGCTCCGGGAATAGACGGATTCCTAGCTGGTTTGCGGCGCGGGCGCTATTGTACCATGAAGGTCTTTTGCGACATGGCGCAAGGTACCCTGACGTGGGTGATGTTCATCATATATTTGCTCATACGAATATACTAATTCACGTGAGCGAGGTTTTTCGCTTCGCCGATTGTGCGCGGGCCGCCGTCGTGAGTGGCAAGCCCAAGCCGGCCGCGAGGAGAAGAGCGAGCGCGCCTGCAAACCGGGCCGACGGTCCATCGAAACCGATTAACCGCAGGACCCGGATTTCAATGGATTGGGCCGAGATCGCCTCCCGACGTTCTGCTTTGGTTGACGGATCGATGAAGCGCAAGAAGAGCCATACTGTGCCTCGGTACATCCCCGGGGCGCTGGGCCGTGCACTCCAGCGAAACGAGACAGATTCGCCTGGCAGGAGTGGCTCGCTGATCAACTCAGCCGGCTGCACTTCCATGCCCACGAGGTCCAGCCGGGCTTCGGCGATGACAATGTGCGTGAGGCTGTTGTCCGAAAATGGAGGAGAAGTTGGCGCCGGCGTCGAAGAACTCGAGTTTGGCTCCGTGTCGGATTCCTTGATGGCGGCGGCAGGCGCAGTCAGCGTCAGGGCGATGACCTGGGTGTCGCCTTCCCGCATTTTAGGAGCGAATTCAAGAATTAGTTGGCGGCCCTGCGGGGCGGCAGCAAGAGGCGGGAGACGGGCCGACGAGCCAAGGCACGCAAGCGGGAAGGGCATGCGCAGCGCAGCCGGGCGCACTGGGAACCCAGAGGCGATTTCGGCGCTGGATGGCAAGGGGCCCCCGGCTTCGGGGCCGCGGGGTGATCCGGGAATGCTGGAAAAACGGGCGCTGCCCGCAGTAAGAACGCCAAACATTGCCAAGGCCGCCACTGCCGCACTCGGCGCAGCCTTCGCGCCAGTCACACAACCGCGATCGTGGAAGAAATGCGTATACCGGTTGGCGCGACGAACTGGCCCGGCGCAACCGGAAGCAACCGCCGCACGCGTGCGAAAGGCCAAATTCCCCAAGCAAGCAGGATGAGCGCCAGTACAAGCATCGCCACGGCGAGTGCTACCCTTAACCGCATCAAGAATTCCAGCGTTTAACCGAGCCCGACTTCACTTGTGCTTCGAAGCATCGCGTGCCCGAAGCCTCTGCCGGGCGATTGCGGATCGAAAGATGCGATCGAAGAAACCGAAGTAGCCTTGCGCGTCATAGAGGATCATATAGTCCGCCGGTCCGTATTCCTCGGGCCGATACAAGATCCCGGCGTTTGGGTTAATCTCCAGCATGAAGAGACTGCCGTCCTCCTTCTGACGAATATCGCACCGGCCATACCCTGTGCCCCCCAGGGCAATGTACAGATCCCTGCCAGCGGCCTTAAGACGGCCCGCAAGACCTGCATCTTGGACCTCGTGAAAATCAAAAGGCACAGAATAGTCCCACTTGATGTCCGTGTGCCAGAAATCCTCGCCAGGAGGGAAAATCAGTTCGGTCGGCGGGTAGACAAACGGATCGGTCAGGTCGTCGGGATTGTCCACAACGAACACGTTGTACTCGCGCCCAACGATGAACTCCTCCACGCGTGCGCTGCCAAATTCCGAGGCTATTCGCCCGAACTGTTCGTGGAGCTGCGTACTATTCTCAACACGCGAGTCACGGGTCATGCCCATGCTTCCGTAGCTCTGAGGATGCTTGACCATCAGTGGGTAGCGCAGATCACCCACCAGGCGGTCCAGATCGTCCTCCCGGGTAACGCGATGTCCCTTGGCAAAGCCGATGCCGTGAGCCTCGGCCGCGCTCTGCATCTCCTCCCGCGTCGGATCGTAGAACTTGCTGTCGGAGCCGGTAAACGCCAGATTCAGATCCTCGAGCACCTCGACGACGTCCAGACCAGGATAGTCCTCGTAGATCGAGGCATCACAGAGATTAAAGAAGACGTCAAATCGATTCTGCGCGGCAATCGCGGCGATCTTCTCACGTACTGGGCGCTCAAGAGTCAACATTTCCCACTCGCAGGGATAATGCTGAAGGAATTCCGCGGGAGAAAAGTCGTCCGTGTCCTCGTAATAAAGTACGCACACGCGCATCGGCTGCCTCCGAGTCTTTCGCAACACAGTATCATAAAAGGGACCCGAATTCAACCCTGATCCAGGCCGGTGGGCCGCGAGGTGCCCGCGATACCGGCACCGCGGCGAATTGTCGTAGAATGGATGGGCTGAAGGACACTCTCGCGCACGGCCATGAGGCACGACATGCAACATCCCCCCGAACCCTTTCGCATTAAGGTTACCGAAGCCATCCGGCTGATCCCGCAGCGCGAGCGTGAAGCACGTCTGATCGAGGCCGGCTACAACGTCTTCAGCCTGAAGGCCGAGGACATATTCATCGACCTGCTGACGGACTCTGGAACCGGGGCGATGAGCCAGGAGCAGTGGTCGGCTATCATGCGCGGGGACGAGTCATACGCGGGAGCGCGGTCGTACTTCCGGCTGAAGGCTGCGGTGCAAGATATCTTCGGCTTCCCGCACTTCGTACCGGCCCACCAGGGTCGGGCAGCGGAGAATATCCTGAGCGCGGCCCTCGTGCGGCCGGGACAGTACGTTCCCTCGAACATGCACTTCGACACGACAGATGCCAACATCCGGGCCCGGGGTGGGCGACCGACGAATTTGATCATCGATGAGGCCTACGACGTGGCGCTGGAGCATCCGTTCAAGGGAAATATGGACATTGGCAAGCTGACATCGTTCATTGAGAAGGTTGGAGCGGCGAATATTCCCTTCGGGATGGTGACGATTACAAACAATGCGGGAGGTGGCCAACCGGTTTCGATGGAGAACTTGAAAGCCACCTCAGATACGTACCACCGCTTCGGCATCCCGTTCTTCATCGACGCGGCGCGGTACGCCGAGAACTGCTATTTCATCAAGTCCCGCGAGACCGGATACGCCGACAAGAGCGTGCTGGAAATCGCCCGGGAAGTCTTCAGTCTTGCAGATGGTATGACGATGTCTGCCAAGAAGGACGCCATCGTCAACATCGGCGGCTTGCTGTGCATGAGGGACGAGAAGCTCTTTGAGAACGTTAAGAATGAACTAATCCTCCGCGAGGGCTTTCCGACGTACGGCGGCCTGGCCGGGCGGGACCTCGACGCCATGGCCACCGGACTGTATGAGGGGCTGGATGAGGCCTACCTGGGATACCGGCTGGGGCAGACAGCCTATCTGGCAGGACGCCTCAACGAAGCCGGTATCGCGACCATTCGTCCCGCCGGAGGGCATGCGGTCTATTTGGACGCCTCCCAATTCCTGCCGCAAATCCCCCAGACCGAGTTCCCGGGGCAGTCACTGGTGGTAGAGCTCTATCGTGCTGGCGGAGTCCGTGCTGTAGAAATCGGCTCCGTCATGTTCGCGTTTCCCGATCCGGATACCGGGAAGCTGATTCTTCCCAAGCTGGAACTGGTGCGCCTGGCCATTCCACGCAGGACATACACACAAAGCCACATGGAATACATCGTGGATTGCCTGGCCGGCATCAAGGCCCGAGCGGCGGAAATCAGGGGGTATCGTTTCACATACGCGCCGGAATTACTGCGCCATTTCACGGCCAGGTTTGCACCGATTTGACGGCAGCGCTGGCGCGCGGCGAACAGCGGGTGTGGCGGCACGGCTCCGTGCTTAGACCGGTGCTGAGGCGCCAACTTGCGGCCTTGCGGGCCACGCTGCAGGCGGCTTGACATGATTCGCTGGCTGGACCCTAATCCGGTCGACATTGAGCCCCTGGCGCAGCTTGATCTGCCCCTGCTGATAGCCCAGATCCTCGCCCGACGCGGCCTGAATAGTGCCTCGGCGGCGCACGCCTTTCTCCACCCGGAGTTGGCCGCACCGGCACGTTATCCCGGTCTCGAAAACGCCATCGACCGACTGAATTTCGCTATTCGGAAGCAGGAGCCGATCTGCGTTTGGGGGGATTTTGACGCGGACGGCCAAACTGCAACAGCAGTGCTGGTTAAAACACTCCGCACCCTCGGGGCTCGAGTCGATTTCCACATTCCGAATCGTGCCAACGAAGGACATGGTGTGCAGGTCGAAGCGCTGCAAGCAGTACTGGACGCCGGCGCGAGCCTGGTCCTGACTTGCGACACGGGGATTGTTGCGCACGACGCTGTGGCTTATGCCAACGCCCGGGGTGTCGATATCATCATAACGGACCATCACGACCTCGGAGAGTCGCTCCCGCACGCGTTGGCAGTCATCAATCCAAAACTCCTGCCCGAGGGGGATCCGATGGAGCACCTGGCAGGTGTCGGAGTTGCCTATAAGCTGGCCGAAGCGCTACTCGAAAGCCAGCATAGAGAATCCGACATCGGTCTGGAATTCGTCGGATTAGGCCTGATCGCGGACTTGGCGCTACTGAGAGGCGAAACTCGGACTCTGGCCTACAGAGGGATTCGCGCGCTGCGCGGCGCGTCAAACCCGGGGCTTGAGGCGGTCGCGGACCTTGCCAACGTCAGCCTTTCAGCTGCGACCGACGAAACGATCGGTTACGCGCTGGCACCGCGGCTGAACGCCGTGGGCCGTCTCGGCGATGCCCACATGGCGGTGGAGTTGCTGCTGACAGAGGATCCGGTGAGGGCGCGGGTCCTTGCCGCCGAAATGGAGGGTCTCAATACAGAGCGCCGGCTGCTCACGCTGCAGGTCGCTGCGGCCGCGGAGCAACAATTGGCGGCAAGTCCGGCGACAGCAGGCAAAGCGGTGCTCGTCCTGCACCAGGAAACGTGGCCCGCCGGTGTGCTTGGCATCGTGGCAGCCCGCTTGACTCAGCGCTATGGCAAACCGGCTATCTTGCTAACCGGATCAAGCACCGGGGTACTGCGCGGTTCGGCGCGATCCATCGAAGGCGTGCACATCACCAAGGCGATTGCCGCCCAAAGAGAGCACCTCATGGCCTTTGGGGGGCATCCAATGGCAGCCGGCTTGTCCTTGCGCGCCGAGATGCTGCCATCTTTTCTTCGAGGCATCGAAAGCACTGTTCAAGATTTGGTGCGGGACTCGGGCAGCGCGGAGGCGCAGCTGCAAATCGAGGAATGGCTGCCTCTAAGCGATATCACGCCGGAGCTTGCCAATCAAATGGAGCTGTTGGCACCCTACGGAGCAGGTAATCGCTTACCGGTGCTGGCGACCCAAGCAGTGAGGCTGCAATCGTCGCGGGCATTGGGCGTCGCGCGAGAGCATCACAAGCTGGTGGTGGTCAATTCCGAAGGCGCCTCTGCAGAGGTCGTATGGTGGAACTCCGATGTGGACCAACTGCCACCTGAGGGGTTTGATCTTGCGTACTCGGTTCGCGCCAGTTCCTTCCAGGGCAGCTCTGGCGTTTCGGCCCAAGTGGTGGATTTTCGCAAGATTGAGAATTTGGCCGTCCACGTGCATGAGCGAAGCATCGAGATAGTTGACCTGCGCCGTGCCACGACCGCGGCCGACATCCCGCCAGGTTGTCTGATTTGGGCAGAGGGCGTAGACCAACTGCACGGCGTGGATCGCTTCCACTTGAGCCCGTCAGGGGATTTCGCAATCTGGACTCCGCCGGCCTCTCCCGGAATTCTTCGTGTCGCCCTCGAAACGGTGCGACCCACGCGGGTTCTTGTGTTGGCGAGGGCAGGAGCCAATTCAGACACGCCGCCAGCATTCCTCACAAGGCTGGCCGGCCTCGCACGCTTCGCGCTTGATAGAAAGGGAGGCACTGCGAAAATATCTCAATTGGCGGCCGCGTGTGCGCAACGAGAGCTCACTGTTTTCTTGGGGCTGGAATGGCTGGCGGCGGGCGGTCGTCTGGCCCTAAGATCCGATGACGACGCCGTTGAGCTAACTCGAGGGTCCGGCAAGGCCGATGCACGGCGGCAGCACGACTTGGCCGCCGCCTTGGCGAGCCTGGTGGCGGAAACGGCCGCCTATCGGCTCCACTTCCAATCGGCCGACGCAAACGCGCTGTTTTAGGGGAACAATCCCAGGTGGGGGATCCCATGCCAGCTCCCCACAACGTGGGTTACTGGTCATCGCGTTCATCCCGCCCGATGGATGCGAAATGCCCTCCTGTCAGCGTGATGAAGTCACTCACCGCCAATCTTATGTTGAGCCCTCTCTTCCCGCCCGAGACATGCATCTCCTGCAGGCCGCGCCCGGCTTCATCCACCAGGACCGCGAACCCTCTGTTGAGCAGTGCCAGCGCGGAAATCCCGCCGGCTTGGAGGCCGGTGATACTCTCCGCCTCGCGCTCCGTGGGCAAGTACACTTTCTTGTCGCCCAAGGCTGCGGCAACTTGCTTGAGATCAACGGTACAAGTTGCCGGCACGATGGCAAGCACTGGGCGCTGAGGCCTATCTCTCTTTACCACAATCGTCTTGAATACAAGACGTGGCTCGACACCCAACATGGCCGCTACTTCCAGTGCGCTAAGTTTCTTGGGCGGCAGCTCGAAGGCAGCGTAGAGGACGCTCTTGGTGTCCAGGAGCCGTGTGACATTGTTGACCGCGGGCACACCAATATTATACGCAGCCCGGTTGCGCACACACACGAATCCGCTTATAGTGCCCCCCGTGGATCAGTCGTTTTTGACCCGAAGCGACCTTGTTGCAGCCAACGGGCACGCCGCTGCCATGCCTGAGCTGGCCGTTTCCCCGAGGGCCATAAATGGGTCATCACGAGATTTCCATTTGGCACCGCGTCTGGCCCGCTTGCTCACGGCGGCGCGCCCAGTGCCTTTTACCGCGTCCATCTACATCACACTGGCTTTCTTTGCCGTCCTGTATCTCGGCCTTCGTCCTGGCTACTGGATTAACGACGACCTCAAGATGATTTGGAATCTCGTGGGCTACCCAGGCAGCTTCAGGTCGATCCCGTTCCTGGTGCACAGCAATGTCCTGCTCGGCCTGGCCCTCGAGCCGCTCTACGGGCTCCAGACCACGACAAACTGGGCAATGATCCTGTTCGCGGCCATCAACGTTTGCTCCGTGTGGGCGTTGATTTACATTTTCCTGGCGGGTGAGCTCTCGACCAACCGTAAGCTTCTTGGAGTGGTGGCCGTCCTGGTAGGCTTGGCCGCACCGACCTTGAACCTGACCTTCACATTCTCCGCGGCCGTAGCGAGCTTGTCCGGAACTTGTCTCCTGCTCGCGGGCACAATTCGCAACGCGTCACGCTGGCGCTGCAAAGTGGGCGGCGGCATCCTCCTGATCGTACTGGGCGCGCTCTGACCAGAATTGAGATGCTGGGGCTGGTACTTGCCTTCGTACTGCCGGGTGCGGCCTTGATCTTGCGCCGGGTGGATCGATCGAGACTGCTGGGGGCTCTCGCGGCAGCGACGCTGCTGGTTGGATCCAGCTATGCCGTCGACAAGCTCTACGTCCGGTCATTCCCCGATTGGCACGCCTTCTACGCGTACGATCAGGTACGAGAGCAGCTGCATGATGCGCATCGGCTGAGCAACTTGCACAACCAGATACGGCGCGTGGGCTGGAGTCCAAATGATCAGGAGATGTTTGCACATTGGTTCTTTCCTGACGCCAGCATCTACTCCTTCGAACATATCAAATTCCTTGTGCAAAACACACCCGGCACAAGCCAGGATCCCACGGGAACGTTGATGGACTACTTGGGCACACTGCGCGCTCCACAGATCGCGCCCTACCTCATATTCATGCTGGCTATCTGGCTCCTGGAACAAACCGATGCGGGCAGCGCAGCGCAGTCGGTCACGCTTACCCTGCCGTGGTTTGCGGCGATCGGCGCAAATCTTGTGCTGGCGTGGGCATACAAGGATCCCACCTACGTCCTAGTCAGCACGGTCGGGGGCAGCGTCGTGTGCAGCCTGGTGCTGCTCGAGCTGAGTCTGGCCGCCCAACCAGGAGCCATGAAGCCGCGCAGCGGGGCTGCACCGAACGCACGCCTGTGGCGGTGGATCTCCATGGGTCTATTCGTTTGTGGGGCGGGATGGCTGAGCGCGCAAGTGCTCCAGACTTCCAGGATTAATGTTGCGAAGCAGGCGGCGTACGAAGGAATATTGGACAATTTGAGGAAGCTTCAGGCGACCGGGCGCATTGAGGCGGATGCACTCATCGTCTCGCCGGCGCATGGCCTGCCCTATGATTGGTCGTATCCGTTCCGCCTCAGTTTGCCACCCGTAGCATACTTCGATACTGGCTGGCTTACCTTTTCCCCTACGTACGATCGCATCATGCAGCAGTTTGGCATAGGTTCGCTACCGGACGCACTCTTACGCGATGACCGACTGTATCTTGATGACGGAGTCCGGCTTCATGCCATATCTTGCGAAGTACTACCAAGAGCACGAAGGCACCGCGGTGAGGGTCGACACGTTGTATGCGATGCCCAACCGGCCAGGACTTGCCGGCTACGATGGGATCTATCTTTACAGGCTGGTTGCATCGCCATAGCGAGTGAACGCGGCCGCCGGCGGGGTCCACAGGGCGGAGCCCTCGTCTTCCGAATGTGGGGCTTGAGGCCCGCATGTATAATAAGCAGACGGTCCGGTATGAGCGAACGGATCACCTGACCCGGCAAGGGCCGAACGGCTCCTGGCCCAAACCAATCAAGATAGCGATCCTAGGTGACGGGGACTCTTACGGGAAGATGCCTGGCATCCCACGAGCAATCTCGTACCTGCAACGGTGGGGCCGCCAAGTCGGAACCCAAACCCTGCTGTTGGGCCTAGTCCTCGCCATGGGGATTTTCGCGAGGGCCTGGGAATTCGGGCGGCTCCCCCCGGGGCTGAATGCAGACGAGGCTTCTATCGGCGTGGAGGCCTACGATCTGGCTCACTTTGGAATTGATCGCAACGGCGTTTCCTACCCGGTGCATTTCATCGCCTGGGGAAGCGGTCAAAACGCTCTGTACGGCTATCTTCTGGTGCCATTCGTGGCGCTTCTCGGCCTGAGCCCGATCGTGGTGCGCCTGCCAATGCTTCTGGCTGGCATCGCTTCCCTGCCGTTGATCTATCTGGTGGGGACCATGACGTTCAACCGGCAAGTCGGTTTGGCCGGGACTTTCCTGCTTGCGATCAGCCCGTGGCACATTCTGCTTTCCCGCTGGGGGCTGGAATCCAATTTCCTTCCATTTGTCTTCCTGTTGGCCTACGCCTGCCTACTCCTGGGGCTCAGGCGCAGGGCGTGGCTGTACGCGGCGTGTCTCCTGTTCGGGATCTCGCTGTACGCCTACGGCACCGCGTACGCCGTTGTGCCCGTGTTCATTATTTTCGCTTTAGTAGTCATGACCCGTGGGGCCCCTGTTCAACCCCGAGAGCTCGCGATCGGGATGCTGCTCTTCATCGCCGTCGCCGCGCCGATCAGTCTGTTCCTGGTCATCAACAGTCTGCGACTTCCGTCGATTGCGCTTGGTCCGATGACAATTCCGCGCCTGCCGGTTGAGCCTCGCTTCGAAACGGCCTCGCTGCTGGGCCAGGGCGATGCAATCCACGGCATTTCAGACAACCTTTCGGCCGGCGTGGGAATCCTCTTGGGCGAGTCCGACGGGATCATCTACAACGTGCTTGACCCTTTCGGCACTTCTTATCATGTGGGTCTCGCGCTGGCGGTGGCTGGCTTGGCCGTGCTCATGACCGATGCCAAGCTCAAGGGCCGCGTCGAGTCCCTGCTCCTGGTAGGCTGGCTCGGCTCCGCGCTGATGTTGATATTCCTGGAACCTCTCAACGTCAATCGCTTCAACATCGTGTTCTTGCCCTTGCTGCTCCTGGGAGCGTGCGCGGTCTATTGGCTGGCCAATCATTCCCGCTTGGCGCTGGGGGTCATCGTGCTCCTGCTGCTTGGAGTGTTTGCCGCGTTTACAATCAGCTACCATGGACCTGCGTATCAACGGCAGATGAGCCAGAAATTTCATGCAGGCTTGCTGTCTGCGCTGCATTTTGCCGAAGCCGACTCAAGTGCACGGCTGTGCATCACGGACGAGATCAACATGCCTTACATATTCGCCCTTTTCACCGAACACGCGAGTCCGGCGGACTACTTGAGCAGCGTGAGATACGTTGATGAGGGAGCTCCCATGCGACAGGTTATTTCGTACGGCCGCTATGTGTTCGGCACGCAGAACTGCACGACGGGTGATGGCTTCACTTACGTGCTGACCAAAGAGGAAATTCCGCCGCGATTGGGAAACCGATATGCGTATGAATTCTTCGACAATTTCGTCGTCTATTACCCCAAGCGGTAGTAGATTGCTACCGACCGTCTCGTTGTTTGATGGCTCCAATGAGTGAATCTCTCGACCACAAGGATGCCCCGAGCACTCCGACCACTTCCCAACGCATTTGGGGAAGACTGCGGCGGTTGCCTTGGCATGCCGTCGCGATGCCATTTGTCGGCATCATCCTCGCGGCAGCGCTTCGATACACCCTTTTGGATTTCAAGTCAGTGGATTACTACTCCTCACTGAAACCCTGGTACGCTGCCATTAAGTCTCAAGGTTTTTCGGCATTTGGTACGTCCTTTTCGAACTACAACCCGCCCTATTTGTACCTGCTGTACTTGGTCGTGCGGCTCTTTCCGGACTCGCCAGCGGTGATCGCCGCCAAGATTTCCTCCGGTGGTAGCTGACCTCATTTGTGCGTGGATGATCTTCTTGATCGTCCGGTCGCAAAGGGTCAGCAGTTCGTCGGTTCCCGTGGCCGCCGGGATGGCCGTCCTGTTTGCGCCCAGCTTGGTCTTGAACAGCGCTTTTTGGGGGCAGGCGGATAGCCTCTACACCGCCGCGCTTCTGGGCTGGATCTATTTGATGATGACCCGGAGACCTTTTTGGGCAACAGCCTGCTTCGGAATCGCACTGGCCTTCAAATTGCAGGCAATCTTCCTCGCGCCGGTGCTGATGGCTTTCGTGCTCAAGGGCTACATTCCGTGGAAGTCCCTGCTCCTTATTCCACTAATCATTCTGCTGGCGCTGGTGCCATCGTGGCTTGCGGGCCGCCCGATTGCTGATCTGCTTAATATCTATGCGAATCAGGCATCGCAATACGAGTCCATCACGATGAATGCACCGAGCGCCTACGCCTGGCTTCCGGGCTCAAAGCAAATCTTCAATCTCTTTTACGGACCGGAACTCATTGCGGGAGCCGCCGCGGCGCTCATATGGTGTTTCGTTGTGTACAGGAGTCCGCGTCCAATGCCGCCAAAGTTGATGCTCGAGGTGGCCCTCGTCGCCGCCATTGTCGTTCCGTTCTTCCTTCCAAAAATGCACGAGCGATACTTCTATCCGGCGGATGTCCTATCGATTGCTTTTGGCTTCATCTACGCCGATATGTTCTTTGTGCCTCTCTTGATGATAGGGACCTCCTTTCTCTCCTACCAGCCGTTTCTTTTTGAGCACGAATTGGTTCCACTGCCCCTCCTGACCCTAATCTTGCTGGGCCTGGCCGCGGTGCTCTCCTTCCATGCAGTGCGACAGTTGTTTGCGCCAACACCGAACGGCGCGGCGGTGATGAACGCCGGCGACGCCCCTCCCTCTTCCGGGCGCATGGATTCTGACGGATGAGAACGACGACACGCTGGCCACCTCTCATCGACGCCGTTTTCGTTGTGGCGCTGGTCGGACTGGCAATAGCCCTGCGTATCAGTCTCATCGACTTCAAGTCTATTGATTTCTTTAACTACACGAAGGTCTGGTACAACACTCTGAAAGAATTCGGATTCGCAGCTTTCAAGCAGGATTTCTCAAACTACAACCTGCCCTACCTTTACCTCCTATATCTTGTCGCCAGATACCTGCCAACTCTGCCTACCGTCGTCGCCACAAAACTCCCATCCCTGGCGGCAGACTTCATCGCTGCCTGGTACGCCTACCGAATCGCAGCGCTCAATGACAAGGCCAAGCGCTATGCTCCGTTGGCTGCATTTGCCGTGTTATTTGCGCCGACAGTGGTCTTGAACAGTGCGCTATGGGGGCAAGCTGATGCCCTCTACACGTGTGCCCTCCTCGCCGGCATCTACTACCTGCTGCGCGGCAACGACGCGACGGCATTGGCCTTAGTCGGCCTTTCTCTGGCGTTCAAGGCACAAGCGGCCTTCGTCCTGCCTCTAATCTTGGCCCTGTTCCTGCGCGGCCGGATACGATGGAGGTTGGCCTTGATCGTGCCTGCGGTCATGCTGGCATGCCTCGTTCCGGCCCTGCTTGCGGGCCGCCCCCTCATAGACCTGCTCCTGATCTACCCAGCCCAGGCAGGCCAATACCAGCAGCTCACGATGCACGCACCCTCCGCACTTAGCTGGGTGCCGGATGGCGGCCGCTACTACCCCTATTTTTACCCCGCGGCGTTGATATTTGCCTGCGCGGCAGCGATCGCCTACACTTGGGCAGTCTGGCGGAGTCCAAGGGGCCTCACACCGGCCTTGCTGGTCGAGCTGGCTCTGATCGCAGCCATCCTGGTACCTTTCACGCTGCCGAAGATGCACGAGAGGTACTTCTATCTCGCTGATATGCTCTCGATCATCCTGGTTTTCTATGAGCCAAAGTTCTTCTTTGTTCCGGTCCTCATGATCACAATCTCTTTCTTCGCCTATCAACCTACATTGTTTGGGATAGAACCGGTGCCGATTGCATTTCTCGCGCTCGGTGTCCTGACGCTTCTGATTGTGCTCGGCCGACACGCCCTCTCGACCCTTTATCCGCCTGCCGACGACTGCTAGCTCATTGCGGCGCAGTACAATATGCTGCGTGAGGACCATTGCACCTGCCGTTCCGCTAGCCAGGTTGCTTGATCAATTGCCTCCTACGTACACGCTCGCCGACCGCGACCTGATTCAGCGCGCCTACGCGGTGGCCGAGGAGGCCCACCGGGGCCAGAAGAGAATGTCCGGCGAACCGTACATCAATCATTGCGTGGCCGTCGCCCAGACACTGGCCGAGTTGAGAGTGCCTCCGGAAGTCCTGGCGGCCGGTTTGCTACACGATACGGTCGAAGACACGGCCGTTACCCTGGACCAGATCGATCGGGATTTCGGGCGGGAGGTCGCGCTGCTGGTTGACGGCGTCACGAAATTAACGAACCTGCCGCGCGTGTCTCGGGACGACCAGCACGCCGACAAGAAGTCTGCAAATGACACCGCGCCAGCCGACGACGAGTCGCCCGTGCTTGGCCGCCGGCGCGATATGGCCTCCGAGACGCTTAGAAAGACCTTCCTGGCGATGGGCGACGACGTCAGAGTGGTGCTGATCAAGCTCGCCGATCGGCTCCACAATATGCGCACGCTTGGCCACATGCCGGAGAGCAAGCGCCGGAGAATCGCCCAGCAAACTCTGGATATTTTTGCACCGCTGGCCAATCGACTGGGCATTTGGCAGCTGAAATGGGAGTTGGAAGACCTCGCGTTCCGCTATGTCGACCCCGCGCGCTATAAGGAGATTGCCGAGCAACTAGCTGAACGCCGTCCGGATCGCGAGCTGCAAATCGAGGGCATTGTAGAAGGCTTGAGAAAGCTCTTCAAGGAAAACGGGCTGGATGTGGAAGTCAGCGGTCGACCCAAGCACATATACTCGATATACAAGAAGATGCGCGAAAAGGGCAAAGCCTTCGAGCTTGTTCGCGACGTCCGCGCCGTCAGGCTTATCGTGCCTGATATTGGGGGATGTTACACAACACTGGGACTCATCCACACGCATTGGCGCCCAATCCCGGGCGAGTTCGACGACTACATTGCTGCCCCGAAGGACAACTTCTACCAGTCGCTGCACACAGCCGTGATCTGGGATGACGGCAAGCCCCTCGAAGTTCAGATCCGCACTCCGGAAATGCACCAGAAGGCGGAGTACGGCATTGCTGCCCATTGGCGCTACAAAGAGGGGACGCGGCGCGACGAGTCCTACGAAAACCGCATCAACTGGCTGCGCAACATGATGGAATGGCGCGCCGACGTTAGCGACGCGACCGAGTTCGTCGAATCCATGCGTTCCGACGTCTTCAAGGACCGCGTGTATGTGTTTACGCCGCGCGGCGACATCATCGACATGCCCGCCGGATCGACGCCGCTGGATTTCGCCTACCACGTCCACACCGATATCGGACATCGCTGCCGGGGTGCGCGCGTCAATGGCAAGCTCGTGCCGCTCCAGCACGAATTGAGCACGGGCGATCAGGTCGAAATTCTCACGGCCAAGCGCGGCGGACCCAGCCGGGACTGGCTGAATTCCAATCTCGGGCTGGTGAGGACCCAGCGTGCCAAATCCAAGATCCGGCAGTGGTTCAAGAAGGAAGACTACCAGCAGAACCTTGGCCAGGGCCGGCTTCTGCTCGAGCGGGAGCTCCAAAGACTAGGGCTGACCCAAGTCAACTTTGAGAGCATGGCCAGGGATTTGGGCTTCAAGACTCCCGATGAGATGTTTATTGATCTGGGTACCGGAGATCTGCCGGCGAGCAAGGTCATCCGTGAAATCGCCGATACGGAGCAGAGCGAAACGCTTCTGACCGCGGGCGTCCCCACAGAGCTCAAGCCCACGGACTCGGTAAACGTAGTCGGGCTCAAAGGCCTATTAACCACGCTTGGACGGTGCTGCAATCCTACTCCGGGGGATCAGATTATCGGCTACATTACCCGCGGCCGGGGGGCTACAATTCATCGCCAAGATTGCCCGAACATTCTGCGGTTGGGACGGGAAGACCGGGATCGCTTGGTGCAGGTCGACTGGGGCACCCAATCGCGCACGTACCCCGTTGCCATACGCATTCACGCCTATGATCGCCAGGGCTTGATGGGTGATGTTTCGAATCTCCTGGACGGCGAGGGCGTGAATATTGCCGACCTCAAGGTTAATGTGAATCGCGGTCTGGCGGAACTCAGGCTGATCGTCGAAGTACAAGACATCTCCCAACTCAGCAAAGTGCTGACAAGGCTGGAGAACGTACCGAACGTGATGGAAGCCCACCGCGTCAGCGGGTGAATCAGGGCGCGGGTCCACGTCGGACCGCTCAAAGTGTGCATGGTATAATCCGCCCGCTTTGGCCAAAACACCGCTGAGTGTTCGGGCAGCGCAATCCCGGATCCTGAGGCTTTTCCACAGCGTGAAGACAGAGACCGTGTCTCTCGCGCGCTCCTCGGGTCGAGTGCTCGCCGCGAACGTTCTGGCCACCGATCTTCCCCCATTCGACAACTCATCGGTCGACGGCTTCGCCGTAAGGGCGGCCGATCTTACCGGCCATACCCGGGAAAATGGCCGGCGCCTGGCTGTGGTGGCGGATGTCCCAGCAGGGGCCACCAGAAGATTCCAGCTCCGGCGTGATCAAGCCGCGCGAATTATGACCGGCGCCCGCATCCCTTCGGGGGCTGACGCGGTGGTCATGCTGGAAGATACCGACGCCTGGGGGCAGCCATCCGGAGACGTGCCGCCAACATGGATCAAAGTGCAGGGTCCTGTCGCGCCAGGTGCAAACATACGACGGCGCGGCACACATCTCCGGCGGGGACAGACGGCGCTCACCAAGGGGACCAGGCTGCGACCCCAGGACGTAGGCATGCTGGCCATGCTAAACCGCGAGGCTGTGACGGTTTTTCGAAGACCCCGGGTGGCGGTGCTTTCAGGCGGAGACGAACTGGGAGTCGTCGGTCAACCCCTTAAGCCTGGACACATTCCAGACAGCAACTCGCACACCCTGGCCGCGCTGGTTGCCGGAGCCGGGTGCGAAGTGCTACCGCTCGGCATAGCGCGTGATCGTGCCGCGTCGATCGCCTCGCTGCTTGACCGGGCCGTTCGGGCACATGTAGACATGATCTTGTCATCGGCGGGCGTAAGCGTCGGCGCTCTTGACCTGGTTCGGCGTGTCATCGCCTCGCGCGGTCAGATCGATTTTTGGCGCGTGAACGTGCGCCCGGGCAAGCCGCTTGCGGTAGGAAGTTATCGGCGGGTGCCGTTCATCGGACTTCCGGGGAATCCTGTCTCGGCATTCGTCGGATTTGAATTGTTCGTCAGACCCGCGCTTGCCCGGCTCTCGGGCCAGCCCTCTCCGGAACGACGCATTCTCAGCGCCACCCTGGATGAGCCCGTGGAAGGCGACGGCCGCGAGACCTACTTGCGGGCGATTCTGAAGGCAACCCGCCGGGGACCGAGGGTGCGTCTCGCTGGGAATCAGGGCTCTGCCGATCTGTTTTCCCTCGTGCGGGCCAATGCTTTACTTATCATCCCCGCTGGAGTAAAATCGCTTGCCGTTGGGGACCCGGTACGCGTATGGTTGGTTTGAGGTGATATGGATCGGTGGTTAGTCAGGATATGCATCGCCCTTGCAGCGCTGGGCATGTTGGTTTCGATCTATATGACCATCTTCAAGCTGACTGACAACCAGAGCATGTGTCTCGGCAACGGCGGATGTTCCGTCGTGAACCACAGCATGTACTCGGAGGTCCGCGGAGTTCCGGTCTCCGTGATTGGCATCGTCGGCTACGGCGCTATTCTCGCCGCCCTGCTCTTGGAGCACAGCTCTCATTTCTTGCACGACAACTCGATCATGCTTGTGTTTGGCCTTGCGCTGGCCGGCTTCCTCTTCACGGTGTACTTGATCTATGTGGAAGTGGCGCTCATCCGGGCCCTGTGCCCTTTTTGCATCACCTCGCAAGTGAGCATGACGATCCTGTTCATTCTGTCACTAGTCCGGCTGGCCCGCGAGCCGCACAACTAGGAGGACTTTGATGGCCCGCATTCGCTGTCACTATGCAGACTGTGTGTTCCTCGACGACGGCTACTGTACGGCCGCGGCGATCGAATTGGATCCGGACACCGGCTGCGCAACGTACACTCCCACCGAGGAAGCCGCCAAGGAAGATTGGAGTGAGGAAGACGACGCCGATGAGTGGGAAGACGACGATGCGGAAGGAGAAGATGACGACACCTGGGATGAGGAAGAGGACGAGTTCTAGGTTCGGATGATCCCGGCGAAAGCACAAGAAAGGCCCTCCAGCAGGCTGAGGGCCTTTACATTTGGGCGAGGTGCACGCCGCGCTACCTGATCGTGCTGCACCGCCCGGTCAGGCAACGAGGCCGTACAGCAATATGCCCGCCGCCACTGCAAGGTTCAGCGAACTCGCTCTGCCTCGCATCGGCAGGGTCAGGATCACGTCACACACTTGCTTTTCCCGAGGTCCCAAGCCCTTCTGTTCGCTGCCCAACACCAGGATCCATGGAAGCACGGCCTCAAATCCAGCGGGGTCAATACCTCCCCGCGCCGACGTACCAATCAACTGGAAGTGCCCGCTGCGCGCCCAGTTCTCAAACTCCAGGAAGGCGGCGCATACGACGGGAATCCAGAACGAGGCTCCCATGCCGGCCCGGATGACGGTCGGGTGGTACTGGTCAACCCCCCCGTCAAGGAGAAAGAGCCCATCACACTGCACGGCGTCAAGAGTACGGAGTATTGTGCCCACGTTCCCCGGGTCCTGCGGGGAAACAAGGGCCACGCCGCGCTTGATATCTCGGACATCGCCAATGGAGCAGTTCCGCTGGCGGACTATCGCAATTATTCCTTGCGGATGATCCTTGCCGCTGACTGAGGCCAGTGTTGGGGCCGAAACTTGCTCAATTCGTCCCGGGTAGCGTCCAAGCATGGCCCGCGCGAAGCCGCTTTTGAGTTTGTCAGGTGCGTAGAGTACCGCCTCGATATCCCAGCCAGCCTCCAGGGCCTCCGCTACGGGGTGGATACCCTCGACAAGAAACCATCCACTTTCGCTCCGGGCCCGCGGCTGGCGAAGCGCTCGGGCCCGTTTGATGATCGGGTTCGCTCGGCTACTTATCAAGTCGCCGCCTCGGGTGTCGTCTCGGCCCCCGATTGTTCGTCATCCGGGATTGGCACTGGACTCGTAGGGCATGTCCCGGGCGGTCACGGCTGTGCGACCACAACCAACTTCGCAACCATTCCGGCCTCGAAATGCCCGGCGTTTGCGCACACGACCTGGTAGACGCCGGGGATTGAGGGTGCAGTGAGCATCGCTTCCGCGGAACCACCGGGAGCGATCTCGCCCTGCTGCCAGTAGACGCTCGCTTCATCGCCGGTCGTAAAGTGCCCGCTGACCTCATGGCCCAGATCCATGATCACAAAACTGTGCGATACGGCGCCATTGTTGGTCGCGGAGAAAGTGAGGGGCGCCCCGGCCGGGACCGTGAAAGTATTCGGCGTAAACGCGAAATCGGTCATCGTGACTTTGATATCGGTTGAGGGCGCGGTGCTCGCAGTGCAAGCTGATAGAATAAGGCCCAACAACAACGGGATTGTCCGACGCCAGGTGTTTATGTTCATTCCATCCTCTCCAAGCCTGTATGGGGGAAGCATAGCAGACATCCATGCGCAGTGCAATACTCTTGCCAATCGAGCCACCGCCCCGGATGACGGCGGTTGCTGCCTGCGCCAAAGCCCAATCAAAGGAGGCCCGCGTGACGGCTCCGGTATTCTCGAGCATTGATCCGCCGGTCAGGATTCTTCTTGGACCCGGGCCCGGCATGCCGCACCCACGAGTCATGCGAGCGCTGGCGGCGCCGACTCTCGGCCACTTGGATCCCGAGATGCTGCGGATGCTCTCGGAAGAACAGGAATTGCTGCGATACGTCTTCCAAACAAAGAACGACTGGACCTTTGCCATCTCGGGCACGGGCACCGCGGGAATGGAAGCGGCCATCGCGAATCTAATTGAGCCGGACGACACGGTCCTGGCGTGTGTGCACGGCTATTTTGGGGCGCGTTTAGCTGAGGTCGCCGAGCGATGCGGAGCGAAGGTTGATCGCGTGGTGCGGCCGCTTGGCGAGATATTCAGTATTGAGGAATTGGCTGCAGCTCTCGAGAAGAAGCCATACAAGCTGCTAACCCTGGTCCACGCGGAGACATCGACCGGCGCCGAGCAATTGCACATAAAGGAGATCGCCGCTGCCGCACACGCCGCCGGCGCGCTCGTGGTGCTCGACACAGTCACTTCCCTGGGTGGAATTCCCGTAAGGGTGGACGAATGGGGAGTGGACGTTGCGTACTCAGGCAGTCAGAAGAATTTGGGAGCACCTTCGGGACTGGCCCCAATCACCGTTGGCAGTGAGGCGCGGAAATACATCGAAGCCCGCAGTCGGCCCGTCTCATCCTTCTATCTCGATCTCGCCCAGTATTGGAACTACTGGGATGCGGCGCACGCTTATCACCACACGGCATCGTCGACCCTGCACTACGGTCTCCACGAAGGCCTGCGGATCATTGCCGAAGACGGTTTGGACGCCACGTTCGCCCGTTATCGGCAAAACGCAGAATTGCTGTGGGCTGGCCTGGATGATATTGGGCTGCATCCGTTCATCCCACGGTCTTACCGGCTGCCTTCTCTCACTACCGCGACGGTGCCCGAGGGCGTGGATCCGCACCGCGTCCGCGTCGAGCTGCTCCGGCAATACAACATCGAGATCGCGTCCGGCTTCGGTGCGCTCAAGGACAAAGTGTGGCGTATTGGCCTGATGGGATTTTCGAGCCGTACGGAGAACATCACGCTGTTGTTGGCAGCCCTGAAGCGGCTAACAGACGAGACTACCTAGCTGCCAGTAACCGGCGCCCCGGACCGGGTGTTTGGCAGGCCAGGCTGACCAAATTCGTCGCCCAGCACAGCAAACTCTGGAACTGATAGGTCTGGGGCCGACTAGCAGGCGGGCTGGCCGCACGCAGGTTGGTTAGGCCGGTGCCTTGCCAAAAGTCGCCTGGCTTATAATTGTCGAATGAAGTCGCTTATAGCGCTCAGCGTGGCGTGCGGGGCGTTATTGGGCGCATGCCAACCGGCGCTAGGCCACGGCGTAGTCGTCCTGGATGGTTCTCGCCCTGCCGCGATTCTCGGCCCGTCTTCCACCGTGAATTCGGCGCTCGCGGCTAGCGGGATCCAGCTCGGCCCAACCGATCAAGCCCTCCTGAATGGTAGCGCAGTCAAGGTCACCGATTCCATCGGGACCGGCAATGTCGCGATTGTGCAAGTGCAGCACGCGCTGCAGATTTCGATCAACGGGCAGCCCGTGGAGACGACCGCAGCGACGGTTGCTCAGGCCGTCGCCGAGGCGGGGCGCGAATTGTACGCGGCAGACCTTTTTGATCCGGAGGCGGAGGCGCCGATCACTGCCGGAATGGCGATCACGTACACCGCTTCAAGCGAGCTGGCGCTGCATGCGGATGGAGAGCAAATCCGCCTGCGCTCCGGCGCTGGCGCGGTCGGCGAGGCGCTTGCCGAAGCCGGATTGCCCCTGATCGGCCTGGATGTCAGCCAGCCAGTTGAGGGTCAGCCCTTGTCGGCAGGCGAGGCTATTCGGCTTACGCGCGTGTCTGAAACCCTGGTCCTGGATCAGAAGACAGTCTCGTTCACGGAGTCCTACCAGGACTCTCCGACGCTGCGCCTGGGGCAGGAACAAGTCGTGCAGCCCGGCGTCGAGGGCGTGATGGTTACCCGGAGCAGGGTGCGGTACGAGAACGGCCGCGAGGTCTCGCGGCTCTCTGAAGCGCCGGTAGTGGTACGCCCTGCCCAAAATCAGATTGTTGCTCGAGGAACAAAGATCGTGGAGCAGACAGCCGATGTCAACGGCGTTCAGCTTCACTATTGGCTCAAGACGCAAATGTACGCGACCGTGTATTCCCCATGTGAGTTGGCGTCGGCGGACTCCGGAAAGTGCTCCTACGGCACCGCGAGCGGACTTCGCGCAGGCAAGGGAGTTGTCGCCGTTGACCCGGCGCTCTACTCGTACCTGAACGGTCAGCGCTTGTATATTCCAGGCTACGGCAACGCCGTGATTGGCGACCTCGGCGGCGGCTACCTCGTTGAGAGCAATCTGGGCATTTCAAGGTATAAGTGGATCGATCTCGGGTTTGACGACAGCCACATGCCAGACATGACTGGATGGCTCACGGTCTATTTTCTTGAACCTGCGCCTGCGAGCGTACCGGATGCTCTCAAGTAGCCAAAGGCCGCCAGCGCGCGCATAAATTGAATCATGGGCAGTCCAACCATTCGAACACGGCGTATAGTCTTATACGGGGGAATTGGCTTGATATTCCTTCTATGTTTCAATCTGCCGGCATTGGCATTCGCGGCCTACAGCGTAGCGCAGCTGTCCCGCCCGCAGCCGTCAGCCACGTTCGAGTCAACGGCCACGGCGACAGCGACAGCCTCTCCCCGTGCCACCCCCAGTCCGGCGCCCGTATGCGGCGGCCCACCCATCATGTTCATCCTGCTGGTCGGCAGCGACAGCCGCGCCGACAGTTATGCGGCCGGCTTGGCCGATTCCATCCGCGTTGTGCGAGTGGACTTCGTCCAACCCGGAATCCGCTTTCTGGCCTTTCCGCGGGATTTGTATGTCGAAATACCCGGAATTTCTTCGCACGGCGGCATCACGCATGGCAAATTGAATCAGGCGTACTTGTATGGGAACCCGGCATTCGACTACTACGACGGCCCCGGTGCGGGCCCCGGCTTGCTGGCGCGCACCATGACCGAGAATTTCGGCATACGGATTGACCATTCCGTTGCCGTGAACCTGCAGGCTTTCGTGCGGATCATCGACCAACTTGGAGGATTGGACGTCGAGCTCCCCTTCACTGTCGATGGGCGTGCAACGCGCTCAGCGGATCCGGATCGATACTTTCCGGCGGGGGAACTCCATTTGAGCGGCTACCGCACGATGCTGCTTGCAAGACTCCGACCGAACGGCGATTTGCAGCGCAGTGCGGTCCAGGATCTGATCTTGAAAGCGCTGGCGGCCAAAGTACTCTCGCCCGCAACGCTTCCGAAACTGCCGGCGTTGGTTGACACTCTCTATGGATCGGTGCAGACCGATATGGACGCCGCCGGAATTGCGCAGTTGCTGTGCCTGGCCTCCAGGACGGACCCGGCGAAGATACAGCCGGTCGACTTTCCAGAAAACATCTTCACCGGCTCAAGGGTCCAGGATCCGGTGCTGGGGAACACCTTTGTGTGGGACGTCGACTTCGGACTGTTGCGTGAGTATGTCGATTACTTCAACCGCGGCGCATGGCCAAGCGCGCCTCTTCCAACACCGCAGCCCACGCCCCCCCCGCCGTGACCAAATCCCAGCGCACGGTGCTCATCGCCTTATTCGCGGCGGCATGTATTCTGGTGGCTGCGGTAGCTTACGTGGGTAGCCAAGTCTACCTGTCCGTGCTACAGAGGCCCTTGGGAGCCGCCGCTCCGACTTCTGCGTACACGCCATTCAACCCAGCCCCGACCTGGACCGCCATCCCGCAAAGCTCCCCTCTGGTTTCGGCCGTCTCGCCAACGCCCCTGCGAGCGCCTCTGTGCGGAGGGCCGCCGGTCATGACAATTCTCTTGATCGGCTCAGACACGCGCGGCGCGGGCTATACCTGGGGTCTTTCGGACGTGATGCGCGTGGTGCGCGTGGACTTCACGGCTGCTCGGGTCACGATGCTCGATTTTCCCCGCGACTTGTGGGTCAAGATTCCCGAGGTCTCGGATAACCTCAATGGCCAGGATCACGAGAAGCTGAATCAAGCTTATCTGTATGGTAATCCCGGGGACGGCTTCAAGTACTGGGACGACCCCAGCGCAGGCCCCGGGCTGCTGGCCTGGACGCTGGACCTGAACTTCGGGGTGAAGATCGATCACTATCTGGCAGTGAACATGCAGACCTTCGTCCGAATGGTAGACGCAGTCGATGGCGTAGATGTCACGCTGCCGGAACGGATTGGTGGAAGCCACAAGCCGGATTTGCAGAAGGGCACGCACCACCTCGACGGTACTGAGGCCCTGGCTGTCGCACGCAATCGCGCCGAGGGCGTGTTTTCGCGTGGCCAGGAGCAGGATCTGGTCCTGTGTGCTCTCCAGAAGAAGCTGACGAGTTCCAGGCGTCGTGACCGCACGTGCCCGAATTGATCAATGCCTTCAGGGGATCCGTACAAACCGATCTGAGCCCGGCGCAAATGGGACAGCTGGCCTGCCTGGCGACGCAAGTGCCGCGGGCGAACATTGCTCTTTACAGCTTTCCGGAGAAGTTGTTTACGGGCACGCGTGTGTACGATCCGGTGTTTGAGAGCAATGTCTTCATTTGGGATGCAGATTTTCTGGTGCTGCGGAACTACGTTGCGCAGTTTCAAGCCGGAACCTGGCCCGGTTCCGGCGAATCCACAGCGAGCGATCAATCCGCCTCCTTTTGCCCGTGACCGATCTTGCGGACATTGACGCTCTCAGGGTCCTGCAAAGCCATGGCGTCCGTCCTCGACGCCGCCTTGGCCAGAACTTCCTACAAGATAGTGGCGCTTTGGAGCAAATCGCAGCGGCAGCCTACATTTCGGCTGATGACTGGGTCCTTGAGATCGGTTGCGGTTTCGGCGGTCTGACCCGGCATCTGGCGCGTCGGGCAGCCAATGTGGTCGCCATCGAGATCGATAGCCGGCTGGCGGAGATCGCCAGAGACTATCTGCGCTCGTGCAGAAACGTGCAGCTGATTTGCGGCGACGTGCTGAAGCTCGATCTATCCCAGACCGGGCTGCCGCCGGGGTACATCACGGCAGCGAATATTCCCTACTACGTAACGTCGCCGATCATGCGGCACTTGCTCGAGTTCAGATCCGAAACCCCGACGCATCGTGCTAACAGTGCAGGAAGAGGTTGCAGAACGAATTTGTGCAGGACCCCCTGAAATGGGGCTGTTGTCACTCAGTGTACAGGTTTACGGCAGCACCGAAATCGTGGGCAGAATCCCTGCCCGCTCCTTCTTTCCGGCTCCCAAAGTGGATTCCGCGGTCATCCGAGTTGAAGCCTATCAATCGCCGAGGGTCGAGCCGCCCCTTATCCCTGTCTTCTTCAAGATTGCGAAGGCCGGCTTCCTGCACAAGCGAAAAACACTACGCAACTCGATGTCGAGCGGATTGGGAATCTCTCTGACCGAGGCATCCAGCTTGCTGCTGGCCGCAGAAATCGACCCTCAGCGTCGCGCCCAGACGCTCAGCCTCGCCGAATGGGAGGCGCTTGCGCGGCTGGCCGCACGGCAACTTTCCTAAGCGAGACGCCCGCCCTTGCCTTGCCTACGAATGTCGCGATATTGCCACCAAACCTGCCAGATTCGCAGCGCAGCTTCGGCCTGGATCCCGATCGACATTTTCGAAATTCCGTGCCGGCGCTCCCGGAAGTAGATCGGAACCTCGCCGATCCTGTATTGCAGGCAGTCTGCCAGGTAGACCATTTCCACGAGGAACACGTAGCCGTTTGAGCGAATGCGTTCCAGTGGCATCCCGGCGAGCGTGCGGCGGCGCCAGAGTTCTGAATCCCGAGGTTACGTCGGTGTTAGGCAGGCCCAATATGGTCCGCGCGTAGAGATTTCCGAAGGCACTGAGTGTTCGGCGCCACCGAGGCCATGCGGGATCCACGCTTCCTCCTGGAATGTACCTGGAGCCGACCACCATGTCGGCTTCCTCCAGCAGGGCAACCATGTCCGGGATTCTGAGAGGGTCATGCGACAGGTCCGCATCCATTTGGAGAACCGCCTCGGCCCCCTGCCCCAGGGCCCATCGAAAGCCGTCAAGATATGCTGAACGGAGTCCCTGTTTGGCGTGCCGCCCCAGCAGGTGCACGCGCGCATCAAGTCCAGCCAGACGCCTGGCAACCTCCCCAGTTCCATCCGGGCTGTTGTCGTCAACCACGAGAACGTCGAGGTCCAGCGGCAGTGCAAGCAAGGCGGGCACCAGCTCCGGCAGGCTCTCGGCCTCGTTGTAGGTGGGTACGATTGCCGCAATACGCAAATTCCAGATTCCCTAGTAGATCGGTGCAGGCTCGATCGTGAACTCACAGACTTCATCGCCGATCGCGACGCAGCGGGTCTCCTCGAAGTGGAACTCGTGGCCCCCCGACATCCAGCGCAGGGACTCTTGAAGCACTCCCGATGCCATATAGCACACGGGCTCGTCCTCGCCGTGTCGTCCCCAACAGAAGGGGCAGTTGTGGAGCGTCCAGACAAACTGGGGTCCGCGCTCCGAAACACTGGTCGCCTGATCAGTCAGCTGTACGAACATCCTTGCCAATGCATTGAGACCGATTCGCAGCCTCGCTTGCAGTGGCAGGACGGCGAATGCCAGATCGTTAACGCCCGCGAGGCCACCAAAATTCCTTAGGGTATCTGAGAAAATGGCCCGACCAGCGCGCATTGCGAGGCCCAGGCCGCCACGTGCGCCATACACTTCTTCCAAAGCCTCGCCGATCGCGGAGAGCTCCGAAAAATCGAAGCCCTTGTCAAGATTGTCCGGTGGATAGTCTTCAGAATACCCGGAAACTCCGGCCAGATGCAGAATCGCATCGAGTCCGTTCTTGCCCATCACTTCCTCGAGCGACTGAAGGGCGATCAGGCCGAACTTGTTGGGGTAGTAAAGTCCCGCCTTCTGCAATGCAGCCATGCACCGACGCCTATATGAGACCGACGAGGTCTTCAGTGGCCCGACGCATGTCCAGCAGGATCAGGCCCAATTTGGCATCGCTGCGGGTGAGTACTGTCATGACGGCTTCGCGACCGATGGACATCAAGATGGCGTACCCGTTTGCACCCTTGATATACACTTGCTCGAGCGGGCCGCGCTTGAGTTCGCTGGCAATGCGCTCGCCAAGCGACAACATGGCCGCGGACATTGCGGACACCCGATCTTCCTCCATGCCCGGCGGCAAGGCCGAAGCGATGCTCAGACCATCCACGCTTACGATCACAGAAGCTTCAATGCCCGGCGACGACGCCTGCAGCTCTCGCAGGCGTCCCGACATTTGCTGCGTGCGATTTATTGCCACCTTCTAACCTCCGCGCCGGAGGAATGACCTGGTCCCGGCAAGATCTACCCACCCACTTCGAACCCCGGCCAGTGATTTTAACACACGGCATCCGCATCACTGGCTGGAAATCATCGGGCATTATAATCGTTGGAATGTATCGCATATGGTGGCCGGTCGCGGCGGGCATCGCCGCTTCAATGGCGTGGTCCTCGCCAGCCTCGAAAGCGCAGAACGTGCCGGCCTCCTCAGAACCAGATAGCGGCTCGGTGGTGTGCCCACCGGGCGTCTATCTGAATGCGGAACCGACCTGCCTGCCGTTGGGGCCGTCACTATACCTGACGGCCCTTGGGGCACAGGGGCTCACGCTGCCTGCCACGCCGCTACCGGCGAGCAGACCCGATTCATCGCTCGCCAACATTCCATTTCGCTATTTCCACGTCATATCCCAGGATCCGGTGCCTATCGGCGCAAGCCCGGGTGACTCGAGCTCCGGCCAGAGCCTGTACCCCGGATTCGTGTATGTTGGGTATACCGACCGCTTGGACTCCGGGCACGGCGTCTACTACATGATGCAGAATGGCGGGTGGATTCCTGGAAAGGGTGAGCGCGTAGGTGAGATCCCAACCTTCCAAGGTCTCCAGTTCAGCCGCACTCCGGGCAATTCCTTTGGTTGGACGTTTGAGGACATCCCGGTGAGTGCGGCGCCGGGGTATGGGGCGCCGCCAATCGGGCAAAACCTGGCACCCTTCAGTGTCATCCAGATCTACGATACCCGGAAACAGGACGGAGCCGACTGGAACATGATCGGGATCGACCAGTGGGTCGAAGCGCGCAAGGTCGCCCAGGTGATCGTAGATGCGCGCCCTCCCGACGGCAGTAATGACGCCGCTCGCTGGATTGATGTGAACCTGGCGGAACAGACCCTAGCTGTATACGACGAAGGAAAACTGGTCTTCGCGGCGATGGTTGCCACCGGGGTCGAGCCATTCTGGACCCGGCCCGGGCTGTTTCAGATCACCGTCAAAAAGGCGACCGAGACCATGCGCAACAATGATCCTTCAGATTTCTACTATCTGGAGGACGTCCCATGGACCATGTATTTCGACGGCCCGCGCGCCCTTCACGGTGCATACTGGCGAACCCGCTTCGGCTATCCCCAGTCGCATGGATGCGTGAACTTGTCCGTGGGCGACTCACACTGGCTGTTCGACTGGGCCCACGAAGGTGACTGGGTCTACGTGCACGATCCAACCGGCGAAACCCCGACTGATCCCTCACTCTATACGGGCGGCGCCTACTGATTGCTTGACATGCCCGAATCCGTATGATAAACTGCGCGCGCTCGAAGATTGGTCCCGTGGTGTAGCGGCTTAACATGCGGCCCTGTCAAGGCCGAGATCGCGGGTTCGAATCCCGTCGGGACCGCAGCACAAAATTGTATCGATCCAGCCCGCGATGGCAACGTCGGGGCTGGTTTCGTACTGGCGGTGAGCGTCACCTCGGACCGTTGCTTATGCCGGCCCGAGGCACGTAGCTGGTTCTTAGGCACCGTGCCTCCCCCGCGTGGAGTTGGGACCAGGTTTGTACGTGTTCTGAGCACACTGTTCCCGCGTGGCCCCGATGAAGACCGTCCGCTTTGAATTTGACGCAAGCCTCATCGAACTTCTCCCTCGCTCAAAGCGCCGGCTGGGATTTGAAGAACAATTCACTGGTCCTCAAACTGCAAAGCATCTAATCGAGGCCCTCGGCGTACCGCACACCGAAATCGGGGCGCTCTCCAGCTCCGGAAGGCCCGTGGCCCTCGAGCATCAAGTTTGCGATGGCGAAACCATCAAGGTCGAAGCGGTTCGTTCCGACGAAAAATCAAGGGACGAGCCGCGATTCGTGCTCGATGGGCACCTGGGAAAATTGAATTCCCGGCTTCGGATGCTTGGGTTGGATTGCGCGTATGGAGCTGATTGCAAGGATCAGGAATTGGCGGAGACGGCGCGGCGCGAAAACCGCGCTCTCTTGACCCGCGACCGGCGCCTGCTGATGCGGAAGTCGGTTTCGTGGGGTTATCTGGTCCGCAGCCTCGAGTCATCGGAGCAACTTGTCGAAGTCACTTCCCGCTTCAAATTGGCGGCTTGGTTCCGGCCATTCAGGCGCTGCATCCGATGCAATCAGATCCTTCAGCCGGTCCGGAAGAGCACTGTCCTCCAGCGATTGGAGCCACTGACCCGGCTGTACTATCATGAATTCCACCGGTGCCCCGGGTGTGGTCAGATCTACTGGAATGGATCGCACGTGGAAAAAATGCTGCAGCAGGTAACAAGGATCCACGAGGCGATCCACGAACCCGAGGTGCAGCCGCCAGATCCGACGTCCGACGTCAGCAGACCTGGGAATGATCCTGAGCCAGCACCGCTGCTATAATCGATTGGTTCACAACTAGGAGCACAGCGATGCCGAGGAACTCAAGATCGTGCAGTCATGAAGTGGATAGTAGCCTTTGGATCGTTTGCAGTCTTCCTCGTCGTTTACGGTGGATTTGTGAGACTCACACGCTCAGGGCTTTCGATCGTTGAGTGGAATCCAGTGATGGGCGCTGTGCCTCCGCTCAGCCAGTCGGCCTGGCAACTGGAATTTGCCAAGTACCAGACGAGCCCGGAGTACCGACAGATCAATTTCGACATGACCCTTGATGAGTACAAGGAAATATTCATCATCGAGTGGCTTCACCGACTGTTCGCCCGCCTTGCGGGCCTGGTCTTCGCGATTCCTTTCTTCGTGTTTCTCGCCACGAGGCGGATCCCATGGAGGGAAGTGGGCCTTTACGTAGTCATGGGCGGCCTGTTCCTGGCGCAAGCCGTCATGGGTTGGTTGATGGTCTCGTCCGGCCTGGTCGACCAGCCAGCCGTAAGCCACTTGCTGTTGACTGCCCATCTTTTTCTCGCACTATCCCTTATAGGGCTCTCCTTGTGGACAGCACTCGGTCACAGGTACGGTTTCCCCAGCGGGCAGGAGCGGACTCAGTGGTCCGCAGCAAGCGCTGCGAACTCTTGTCGGACTGATCGCGTTACTGATCCAGATGGCCTACGGCGGCTTCACGGCCGGCCTGAAAGCCGGCCATGTCTCCGATACGTGGCCGCTGATGCTCGGACGCTGGGTTCCTGCGGGATTGCTGAGTCAGGTGGAGCCCACATTCAGCAATCTGGTGAGCGCGCCTCTTACGGTGGCTTGGATTCACCGATGGTTTGCGTTTGGTGTACTGATCGCCGCCGTGTGCGTCTACGGAATCGTCCGTCGTGGCATGCAGCGCACTGAATTGGCGAAGGCGGTCGGCCTGCTGGTTGCGATGACCACTATCCAAATCGCCCTGGGCATAGCAATCGTAATCAGTCATGTCGAGATCGGAATCGCCTTGCTTCACCAGTTGAACGCCCTTGGTTTGTTTGTGGTAATGCTCTATCTCCTGCATCGCCTCCTGGCAGCAAACCAACTCGATCCAAGACGGCCCGTGCCGGCCCAATACGTTTGATCGGCGACGCGCTCCAACACGGCGTGATGGCCCTGGGTCGCTACTTCGCCCTCGACTATGCTGGCCCTGGTTTTGCGATCCTAGGGACGCCTCACGTCGTCGCCCTGGCAGCCCTGGTGATATTGAATTTGAGCCTCTTGCTGCTACGCGGCGCCAGGGAGTCAGCCCGCCTGGCAGCCCGCGTGGGTCTGACGGTCGTGCTCTGGGGCTCGGAGTTGTCGTGGCACCTGTGGAACATCGGCGTCGGCCGGTGGTCCGCGCTCTACCTACTTCCCCTCAATCTGTGCAGCGTCTTCATTTGGCTTTCGGGATTCATGCTGCTTTTCAAGAACTACCGGATCTACGAATTTGCGTACTTCCTGGGCATTGGTGCGGCTCTACAGTACCTGGCGACGCCTGATCTGGGGCAATACGGCTTTCCGCACTACCGCTTCTTTGAGGCATTCATCTCTCACGGTCTGCTGCTCACGGCCCCGATCTACATGACAGTCGTCGAGGGATTCCGCCCCACGTGGCGATCGGTGCAGCGGGTGCTGGTCTACACGAATATCTACATGGTGCTTATATTCTGTCTGAACCTGGCGATCGGCAGCGACTACCTGATGCTGAATGTGAAGCCTATTACCCCAAGTCTGCTGGATTTGTTGCCGCCGTGGCCATGTTACATAGCTTTCATGGAACTCATAGGCATCTTCACTGTTCTCCTGCTGTACTTGCCGTTCGCGATTCAGGATCGAAGACGCCGTGCTGGGGAACTGCGACCATTCGGCGATGCTTGACGCGGACGCCGAGAGGACCCAAGAGGACTTGCGTTACAATTTGTGTTCCGGGGCGATGGCGGAACTGGCAGACGCAGAGGACTTAAAATCCTCCGGTGGCAACACCTTGTGGGTTCAATTCCCACTCGCCCCACTCGTCCCGAGATCCCAGCCGGGCCAGCCCCGGCCGCACTGGAGAGGTCGATGTTCTTTGATCGTCAGAAGCTCGAAGCGTTGGAGCACAACGCCCTGGCACCCTACGGAGTACGCAGCCAAAACTCCAAGGGACGCGCTTATCTCGACGATGAGCCAGCCTACCGGACGGCATTTCAACGCGATCGAGATCGGATCATCCATACGACGGCGTTCCGCCGTCTGGAATATAAGACGCAGGTCTTCATCATGTACGAGGGAGACTACTTCCGCACGCGCCTTACCCACACGCTTGAGGTCGCCCAAATCGGCCGCACCATTGCTCGCGCCCTGGGAGTGAATGAAGACCTCGTTGAGGCGATATGCCTCGCCCACGACCTGGGCCACTCGCCCTTTGGCCATTCGGGCGAGGTCTCCCTGGCCCGGATCATGAAAGACAGCGGCGGATTTGATCATAATCGGCAATCGCTCCGCATCGTGACGGAACTCGAACAGCGCTATCCGCAATTTCCGGGCCTGAACCTGACTTGGGAAGTCCGTGAAGGGATGGTCAAGCACGAATCGGAGTATGACGTTTCCGACGCTCGCGCGTATGACCCCGCCCTAAGGGGAAACCTGGAGACCCAAATCGCCAACGTGGCCGACGAACTGGCGTATACGACTCATGACCTGGATGATGGCCTGCGATCCGGCATGATCACCCCGTCGATGCTCGACGGGCTCGCCCTCTGGGAAACACTGAAGGTGATATTTGCGTGGCACGGTCCCGACTTGGCTGAACTGGAACGCCATCGTATGATCCGGGAGCTCGTCGGCATGATGGTCACGGATTTAGTCCAGGCCACGGACGACCGGTTGAGAGCATCGGGGGTGCAGAGCCCCCTCGACATTCAAAGGCTGAAGTCGAATCTGGTGGGTCACAGTGAGGAGATGCAGAGGCAGAACCGCGAACTCAAGGATTTTCTGTACAAGCATCTCTATTCGCACTTCCGGGTCCTTCGGATGGCCGTCAAAGCAGAGCGCGTCATCTCGGATCTGTATGCCGCCTTCCAGGCAGAGCCGGCCACTATGCCCGATGGGATTCAGGCGCTCGTTCACCAACGCGGACTTGAGCGTACGATCTGCGACTACATTGCCGGTATGACAGATCGCTTCGCCATCGAGGAGCACCAGAAGCTATTTGACCCACTTGAAAGGCCTTAGGAAGGCCCGTCCCAGGAAACGAGGTTTCGACATTGTCAGAGTCCACCTACCTAACCCGAGACGGCGCGGCCAAGCTAAAGGCCGAGCTGGCCGAGATGAAAGGGGCAAAGCGCCAAGAGCTTTCGAAGCGCCTGAGATCGGCAATCCAGATGGGAGATCTCTCAGAAAATGCCGATTATCACAAGGCCAAGGAGGATCAGGCGTTTCTTGAAGGGCGGATTTAGGAAGTTGAGTACATACTTCGCAATGCCACGATCATTGACGGAAGTCCTGCAACGGATGCCGTGGGAGTCGGTAACCACGTGACGATCGAGGAACAGGGCTATCCGCCCGAAACGTACCATATCGTAGGGGCGGCCGAGGCTGACCCCCGCAACGGCAGAATCTCCAATGAGTTGCCCATCGGGCGTGCGCTGGTCGGTCACGGTGTCGGGGACTGGGTGCAGGTCGACACGCCGGGCGGCGCACGCCGCCTAAACATCATCAAGATCGAGTAGGCGATTGAGCCGTTTCGAGCAGAGTGCCGGGCGTTTTCGCCCGGGACTCTTGGATTCTAGCTGTGGTCCGCTTTACGCCAGATCGCAAGCTCAAGCGTCACTCGCTCAAAATAGCTCTTCTCCGGCATCGCGCCGTCTCCATACTGCAAGTCCACGACCGTGGCCAGCAGTTGGACCGTTTCCGTTTCAAGCATGATTTGCCGTTGCGGCTCAATCTCGATAAGCTCCCCCTTGGCCTCCAGCCGGGCGCGGATGCCGGCATCCGCGATGGCATGGGCGCTCATGAGCACCTTGGTCGCGGTCTTGATATCATTCTTATCGAAGAGCCAGATTTCCAGTGCCGTTACCTTCTTGGGTTCGCCGACGCCGATGGTCTCAGACACGCCCACACCGTACTCCCCAAGGAAATCGCCCCCGGCCGTATCAATGCTGAAAGACTCATCATAAAGATCGTCGCCAAGAACATACGTGGTCATATTCTGCGTTATAGGTGGCGCGACACCGAGTGACTCAAAATCCGTCTTCGGTGCCGCCGCGCGGTTCTGCGCAGCCCGTGTCGGTTGAGGCGTTGACACTGAACGGTTGCCAGAAGGCGTCCGTCCAGTCCGACGCACGAGATAATATAGAATTGCGGCTCCGACCAGCAACAACACAAGAATGGCGGAAACGATCAGCAGTGTGCGGGATGGGAATCCGCCCGACGGCGATGCATTCCCGCCCACCCCTGGATTTTCACCCTTGACCGCTTGAATCACTTGGCCGTATGCAATTATGACCGCCGGATCCATTCCACGCGGGTCTTCTTGGACCCTGACGTACAATGGCGCCGCCGCCGGCCCCAATTCATCCCAGCGCTGCACAGCCAGATTCGGATCGCGGTTTACTCTGAAGGAGTTGATCGCCATCCGCAGGTAGTCCTCCTGGAGGTCGGCCCGCATCACCGCGGGCGTCGTATTTACGACCTTGACGGTGGCCCATCCGATGGGAATCCCGGCGGCCAGTCCAACCACCAAAGCCACCACGATCGCGATGACGTGCTTTCTCAGAAGATCAAGTGCGGATTTCATCTGGAGGCTCCTCGTGAATTTCCTGCCTAGCCTCAATTATACAGTGACTTACGCCACAGCGGGGTCACTCCCGCGTTGATTCTGGCACGGCATCCTCAAGGGACGTAATCTGGTGGCAGTTCACGCACTCTGCCTCGCGTTTGTTGGCGACAACGAGAAGGCCGCCACAGTGCGGACAGGGCAGTGAGAGCGGCTTCTTCCACGACGTGAAGTCGCACGCCGGGTAGTTCGCGCACCCATAGAAGGTTCGACCTTTGCGGGTCTTTCTTGCGACCAAGTCTCCGCCATCCTTCGGGCACGCGACGCCAATTTTCTCCAACCACGCCTCCGTGTAACGACAGGCCGGGAAGTTGGAACACGAAATGAACTTGCCGTACCGACCGTATCGAATCACCAATTGACCGCCGTCTTCGGGGCAAATTCGGCCGATGGGCTCCGGTCCGGACTTTGTAATCGGGATTTCGGCCTGGGCCCTCACCACCAATTCTTTGAAGGGTCCGTAGAATTCGCCGATCGCGCCAGTCCACTCCATTTCTCCAGCGGCCACCTTATCGAGATCAGCCTCCATATGAGCCGTGAAATTGATGTCCACAATGTCGGGGAAATATTCCACAACCAGGTCGTTCACCTGTATTCCCGTCTCGGTGGGCACCAGACGTTTTTCGGTGCGCCGGACGTAGCCCCGCTGCTGGATGGTCGAAAGAATAGGGGCATACGTCGACGGCCGTCCGATGCCATTGACCTCCAGTACTTGAACCAGCGAGGCCTCGGAGTAGCGCGGCGGCGGCTGCGTGAAGTGCTGCTCCGGAACAAGGCGCACCAAATCCTGCGCCTGACCTTCGGCAACCTCGCCGGGTATCTTGACGTTTTCCTCCTCTTCCTCGGCGCGCGCATCTTCGTTCTTGGCCTCCTCGTAAACCGCGAGAAATCCCTGAGACTTGAGATGCGAGCCCGAGGCTCGAAGAAGGTACTCGTGCCCATTGGCAGTGCCCGTGACATCCACTTGGAGCGTATCATACACGGCAGCCTCCATTTGGGAGGCGATGAACCGCTGCCAAATCAGGTTGTACAACTTGAACATGGCAGGTTCCAGGTACGCCTTGATGCTTTCGGGCTCCCGCCTGACCAAAGTTGGCCGAATGGCCTCGTGGGCTTCCTGAGCACCCAGCGCCCGGGCTTTGTACTCGGGGGGCTGGGCCGGCAAGAATTCCGCACCGTACCGCTCCCGCACAAAATCCCGTGCCTCAGTTTGTGCGCTCTCGGAGACCGCCGGCGAATCGGTTCGCATGTAGGTTATGAGACCGGTCTCGCCGCCATTGCCGACATCCTGCCCCTCATAGAGACCCTGCGCCAACGCCATCGTGCGCTTGGCGGCAAAACCCAGTCGGCGGGATGCCTCCTGCTGCAGGGTGGAGGTCGTGAATGGGGCGGCCGGCCGGCGACGCCGCTCACTGCGGCGCACCTTGCTAATCACGTACGCGCCTTTTTGCATCTCGGCCACGATGGTCTGCGCCGAACTCTCGTCGCTCAAAACCGGATCTGAGCCATCGATTTTCGCGAGCTTCGCAAGGAACGTTGGCTTCAGACCGTGGGGCCGGAACTCGCCGTGAATCGTCCAGTATTCCGTAGGCCGGAACGCGTCGATCTCTCGTTCGCGATCTACGATAAGTTGCAGGGCAACGGACTGGACCCGGCCAGCGGAAAGCCGGCTTCGTACCTTCTCCCACAAAATGGGACTTATGCTGTATCCAACAAGTCGGTCCAGGACGCGCCGGGCCTGTTGGGCGTTGACGAGATCCATGTCGATGGCCCGGGGATGCGCAAACGCGTCCCGGATTGCGGGTTCCGTTATCTCATGGAATGTCACACGTCGGGCAAGCGCCGGATCGATCTGGGAGGCCTCCATGAGGTGCCACGATATCGATTTGCCCTCCCGATCGGGATCCGTTGCAAGATACACTTCCGCGGCGGCGCCCGCCAGCCGTCTCAGCTCCTTGACAACCTCTTTCTTCTCATTTGGAACGCGATACTTGGGCTCGAAGTTGTTGTCCACATCCACCGAAAGCTGCGAACGTAGCAGGTCCCGGACGTGCCCAATGGATGCCTTAACCGTATAACCCTTGCCAAGAAAACGACCGACAGTCTTGGCCTTGGCCGGAGACTCAACAATTACGAGCTTCCCCTCGCGCTTCCTTACCTTCGGAATCTTGGGCGGCACCGGTATCCGGGAGTGCGCCTCCGTGCGGCCCATCCGATAGAGCTTGGTGCCGCAAACGGGGCATTTTCCTGTGGTGACCGGGGAGCCCTTCGCGTTGTAGGTCGCGACGGGCTCAAGGACTTCGCGCTTGGTCTTGCACTTCATACAATAAGCTTCCATCAACTCTCCCGAACTCAAAGATACTTCTCCTGTCTGTTCTGCTCCAGATGGGTCACGACTTCACGCACCTTCTGGGCCTGGTCGGCTTTGCATATCAGGAGGACGTCTCCCGTGTCCACCACCACTGTATCATCCATCCCGATCGTGACAATGAGCCTTTGGCCGTCAGTGCCGTACACGAGCGTGTTGTTTGTCTCCAATAGCAAGTGCTGGGGCGTCGTCGACACGTTGCCGTGGATATCCTGAAAGAGCACCTCGTAAAGGCTGTCCCAGGATCCCACATCGCTCCAGCCGAGCCCGCCCGCCGGCAGCACCACGACGCGATCCGCGTGCTCCATAACGCCATAGTCAATGGTCTCAGGTTTCAAGCCGGGCCAAGCCGCCTGCAACGTCTGCTCCTGCCGCGACGTTCCCCACGCGGCAGAGATGCCCTCAAGTGCCGCATGAAGTTCCGGCATGCGGACCGCGATCTCCTGGAGTATCGAGTTCAACCCGCCAAATGAACATCCCGCTGTTCCAAGAGTGCTCCCGTGAGCGCACAAATTCCTGGGCGGTCTTCTCGTCCGGCTTTTCGGTGAATTGGCGCACGTGATACACAGGGTATTTCCGGCTGCCGTCAAGCGGATTGCCCTGCTGTATGTATCCGTAGGCAGTCGATGCCGAGCTTGGCGTTATGCCAAGAGTCACCAGGTACCTGTCTCTCGCCACGTCAAAGGCTTCACCGAGCACGTAATTGAAGAGGTCTCGATTACGGATGAAGTGATCAGCCGGCAGCGTCGCCATTACTGCCTGAGGATCACGTTTGGCCAGGGCCGTCGCCGCGAGTCCGACCACGGACGCCGTGCCTCTCGCCGCCGGCTCAATGAGGAAGTTCTCGATCGGTACGTCCGGCACCTGATGCCGGATCTCCTGCATCTGTTCGCGAATCGTGACAATGAGGATGCGATGCGCAGGAAAGAGGTCAGCCAGCCGCGCTACCGTTCCTTGAAGCAGCGTTTGTTCGCCGAGGATTGGTAGGAGGTGCTTTGGTCGACCTTTTCTAGAGACTGGCCACAGCCGGGTACCACCGCCGCCGGCCATGATGACTGCATAATCGTGATCTTGCATACTGCTTCCTTACGCGAGGTAGCCCGATTGTACCTCACGCACCGCGACGTACTGCATGCCCCCAACTTGACGCACCATTCCCTTGAGTTCCATCATTACCAAAGCTGCTGATACCTTCTCGACCGGCAGGCCGGTTTCGCTACGCAGTTCGTCCACGTGCAACGGCTCGCTCCCAAGGGTGTTCATCAGCTTCATTTCGATCTCGTTGGCGGGCAGCGCCCGTCTGGCGGCCTTGTGCGCTCCCACGCGTTTCAGGTCAAGGGCCTGCAAGAGGTCATCCGGTTCCAGCAGAGGCTGCGCACCGTCCCGGATCAGCCGATTCGTGCCGCGACTCTGCGGCGCCAGGATGTTGCCCGGCACGGCGAAGACCTCCCGACCCTGCTCGGCGGCAAATTCCGCTGTGATCAATGCGCCGCTGGTCTCGCCCGCCTCAACCACAACCGTGGCCATCGAGAGTCCCGCAATGATCCGGTTTCGCGGGGGAAAGTTGCCGCTTTCCGGCGCGGTGCCCAGCGGGTAATCACTGAGAAGGGCTCCGCTCCCGAGTATCTTTGCGGCAAGTGCGCGATTCTCAGGTGGGTAGATTCGATCAACCCCGGACCCAAGCACCGCGGCCGTGCGGCCACCGGCATTGAGCGCCGCCTCGTGCGCCGCGGCATCGACCCCACGCGCCAGTCCGCTGACGACGGTCACGCCGTTGGCGGCCAAACGCGATGCAAGTTGCTCGGTAATCTGCCGGCCGTAGGATGTCACCCGGCGTGTGCCAACGATGGCAACCGCAAAGTGATCGTCCGGAAGCCAGTCACCGCGCACATACAGCACGGGCGGCGGCTGTTCGATCTGCTTGAGTCTCGTCGGATAGGCCTCCTCTTCGGAGGTCAACACATTGATCCCTTGGCTCGCAATCTTGTCCCAGAGAGCGTCGAGATCCACGTCCACGCGGGCCGCGAGCAATCGGGCAATCGTCTTGTTCCCCAGACCGGCGGCCCGGAGCGCATCCGGCGTACCAGTCCACGCCGACTTCGCATCCCCAAAATGGTCGATAAGCGAGCGCAGTCGCACTGCGCCAACGCCGCGCACCAGATTGAATCCGACCCAGTAGCGCTTGTCCTCGTTCACGTGACGATACGCGCGGTCCTGGCGCAGGAGCCACCTGCGAATGACCGCGGCCTACCGGGGGCCATCTTGACCCAACACCTCAGGGACTTTCACGTGCATAACCCGCCTTTTCAGATCCACCGACACAATCACAGACGCAAGCGCCGGCAGCAGGAGCTCCTGCCCGCTGGGCTGCTGGACAACGTAAACGTCGTTCGCGCCCGTTTGCAGGATCTCGGTCAGCGCGCCAAGCGGGCGCTCCGCTTCGTCGAAAACAGCAATTCCAAGAAGCTGATGATGATAGTATTGGCCGCTCTCAAGCTCAGGCCGATCGCGCGAAGTCACAAAGACCGCCTCCTTGCACAACCTGGCCGCGGCCTCCGCACTTTCGGTGCCCAGGAATTTGATCAACACTCCCCTGCTTACGGCCCTGACCCTTTCGATTACAGCGGGCTCGTGCCCGGCGCCAATATATACACGAGTATCGCGCTGGAGGCGCTCAGGAAAATCAGTAGCGATGTCCATCAGGATTTCGCCTTGCAGGCCGTGGGTGCGGCGCAAGTATCCGACAACTAAATATTCAGGCTCACCAGTCGCTGGCGAGCCTGAATTCAAACTGCTGGCAGCTTTGGCCCGGGTCATCACACCGGCTCGACCACATCCAGGGTCACTTGCTTCCCTTCTCGTTCTGCGGCCACTCGAAGTATTGCCCGGATGGCGTTCGCCACACGACCGCCCTTGCCAATGACGCGGCCCATATCATCAGGTGCCACAGACAACTCCAAGCGAACCCGGTCCCCTCCACCCGACTCGCGCACATCCACCTTATCGGGGTGCTCAACCAGCGATCTGGCAATGTATTCGATGAGTTCCTTCATTGTGTGCACGTCCAGCCGCTGATGCGGAGCGCCCCCAGAAATGGCAAGGAAAGGCTGATTGCTTGGCCCATCAGGCTAGCCCTTCCGCGTCCTTGCCGGCGCCGCGCGCTTTGTGACCGCGTCAGCAGCTTCTTGCATCAGGACTTCGAGGGCTTCGCCGCTTTTGAACCTCTCATAGCGCTTCATAAGGCCGGCCGTTTTGAAGACCTGCCCCACAGAGTCTGTCGGAAGGGCTCCATTTGACATCCAATGGAATACACGATCTTCCTTCACGTTGATGGTAGCAGGATCGGTGCGCGGATTGTAGAACCCAAGAATCTCCAGGAAGCGACCGTCCCTGGGCGACTCCTTGTCTGCCGCTACGATACGATACGAAGGCTGGCCTCTCAGGCCTGTACGCCGAAAACGAATGCGGACCATTGAAAAATGCTCTCCTTGGTACTATTGGTTGCGCCGTTCTTTTGCGAGGTCGAGCCACTGCGCAAGCAGCGCCATCCCCGATTTGGCACCCAAGCCTTGCTCCGGGGCGCAGCCTACTATTTTACCAGAAAATCATCCAGGCAACGAAAACCGGAAAGTCGTCCCTTGCCCTGGGGCGCTCGCCGCCTCGATTTTGCCCCCGTGGGCCTCCACAATGAATTTGGCGATCGACAACCCGATCCCGAGGCCGCGAGAGTCAGCCGACTTGTAGTATCGCTCAAAAATGTGGGGCAAGTCGTCAGCCGCGATACCCGACCCCTCGTCCACCACGGAGATTTCGGTGGTCCGCCCGTCAGCGGCTCCCGACCGGGAAACCCCCACTCGAATCACACCGCCAGCGGCCGAATGCTTCAAGGCGTTTACCAGGAGGTTTGAGAGGACCTGGCGTATCCGCTCCGGATCGAGATCGAGCACAGCCTCCGGTAGAGGCTGCTCCAACTCGATCCGCACGTTGGCGGCCTGGGCAGCGCTTCCAAAGGCCAGGACGGTCTCTGCCACGAGCGCGCCCAAGTCCGTTTCCTCGGTCCGCAGATCGAGTCCGCTGGTTTCGGCCGCCACGAGCATGCGCATGTCGTCAGCGAGTCGCGTCAACAGGTCCACCTCTTCAAGCAACGAATTAAGCCGAACCTCATCGGCCGGATACAGGCCGTCGAGAAAGCCCTCCAGGCTACCCTTGATAACAGTCAGGGGCGTCCGAAGTTCATGGGTGACGTCTGCGAGCATCGCGCGCCTTTGGCGATCCTCCGCCTCAAGTCGTGCAGCCATGGCATTGAATGCTTTGGCCATGCTCCGGGTCTCACGCGGGCCCGCCTCCTTGACTCTTGTTGAGTAGTCGCCCTCGGCAACTCTTTCCGAGGCCTCGACCAGCTCATCAAGAGTCCTTGCTGTGCGACTCAGATTTGCTGCGGTGATCGCGAAGCTTACAAGCGCTAACACCAGGAACAGCCCTGCGGCGCCGTACACGGCCGCCGTCGACCACACGCGGAGCAGCGGCATGTCCAGCGCCCGCAGCACCGCCCCGCTGACTGCGACGACCAGCATGATTGCAAACAAGCTTGCGGCCATAAACATGCAGCCGAATCGGCGCGCAAAAGGACTGTGCCGCATGGCGCGTCGCCAGTGACGCCGATCATGGGGCGGCCATGGCTCATCGGAGGGCCACCAAGATGGGGGCGACTCCATCCGGCCGGGCCCCCGAGCCCTGGATCCCCACGTAGCGCTCCCGGGGGGGCGCGAGGATCGCGAATCCAGGGTTTCGGGCATTCCGCCTTTTCCTCCCGAGTCAGACGACGGGATGCCCACTACCTCTCCGCAAACTTATAGCCCACGCCATACACGGTGAGGAGCAGACCGGGCTGGCCGGGGCGGGGCTCGATCTTACGGCGGATGTTCTTAACATGGGCATCGATCGCCCTCTCGTACGAGTCAAATGCAATACCATGGATGGCTTCCAACAGCTGAGCCCTGGTAAATACTCTTCCAGGCTGACGTGCAAGCGTCGCCAGCAGTTCAAACTCGGAGGGAGTGAGCGCCTCGACCTGCCTGCCGGCAGCCGTGACTTGCATGCGCGGGAGGTCGAGCGTGAGATCGCCAGCCCGGATGACTTCTTGCCGCGGATTGGCGGCGTTTTCAATTCGGCGGAACACCGCTCGCACACGGGCCACAAGTTCCTTCGGGCTGAAGGGCTTGGTCATGTAATCGTCGGCGCCAAGCTCCAACCCTACAAGCTTGTCTGATTCTTCAGAACGGGCGGTCAGCATGATGATCGGGGTCGACGATGTCTTGCGAAACTCACGAGTGAAATCTAGCCCATCAAGCTTTGACAGGCCCAAGTCGAGAACGATCAGATCCGGCTTGCGCGTCCTGGCGACAGACATGGCCGCTTCGCCGTCGGCCGCGCTGAGAACAGCATACCCCGCTCTATCGAGGTAGTCCCGGACAAGCTGCGTTATCTTTGGTTCATCGTCAACCACCAGGATTGTCTTCATGTTCATCCGTTTGGTTCAGTCGTCGTGATGGCGGGCGCGCATTCACTCGCCCCAACATATCACGAAAACGCGACACGACGCTATAGCGGACATGCTCAAGGAACCGCTCCACACGAACCACGGCATCGCGGGAAATCCCATTGTTTCCCGCGCCGTTTCCATAATCGGCATTGGAGGCCCACTGCCGCGGGAAAACGCAAAATCACGGCAGCGGCCCCAAGCCAAGAAGCCCGCAGAACGGGACGGGGAACCACGAGTACCATGCTCGAGGTTCGGCGAATGAGCGCCCGTGAGCTTGCACTCTGATCGAGAGCGGCGCCGAACGACAGTGGCCCAATCGCCCCCACGACGGCGAAAGGAGTTGAGATTTATGATCATCTTCCTCGGTTCACTTTTCGCCCGTTTTCAACCTTTTTTCTCGACCAGTTTACAGGCAACTTGTGAACTGAGTGTGAACATGCCTGGGAGGTGCTGGGAGACGGCGTCACGCTCGCGAGCGGATCCCGGTAACGCGGACAGCCGCCGGTTGATGTGGCCCCGTCGGCAGCCCTTCATGCCGGACTGTGTGCCGAAGATCGCGGTCGGTTGCTGCATCAAAGCAGTGATGTCTTATCGCAGAAGCCTTCCGAGATCGCCCTGCCCGGAACGACCAATCGCTTTCATCAGCCTCTGGGCCTCTCGAAACTGCTTGAGCAGGCGGTTCACATCCTGAACACTCGTCCCCGAGCCCGAGGCGATACGCCGGCGGCGTGAACCGTTGAGGATCTCAGGATTTTTACGTTCGTTGCGCGTCATGGATAGGATGATCGCCTCCGAAGCCTTCATGCCTTTCTCCAGGTCATCGGCGGGCGCCAAGCGCGCGGCCTTGCCCACTTGCCCAGGCAACATATCCAGGATTTGGCTGATTGAGCCCAACTTTCGCACCTGTTTCATCTGCTGAAGCCAGTCCTCGAGATCGAACGAGCCGCCCACAAGTTTGGCTGCATCGGTGCGTGCTTCCTGGGCGTCGAATACCCTCTCGGCCCGTTCAATAAGGCCAATCATGTCCCCCATGCCAAGTATCCGCGAAGCGATGCGGGCAGGATCGTACTGCTCCAGAGCATCCAGCTTCTCCCCGGTGCCGACGAACTTCACCGGTATGCCGGTGACTTCCCTGATCGAAATCGCAGCGCCTCCGCGAGCATCGCCATCCAACTTGGTCAGGATGAGGCCCGTAACGGAGATGATCTGCTTGAATCCCTGGGCGATATTCACGGCTTCCTGCCCGGTCATTGCATCGATTACCAACAGCGTCTCGACGGGCTCCGAGGCGGCCGCCACCGCCCTCAGCTCCTCCATCATGGCTCCATCGAGCTGGGAACGGCCAGCCGTGTCGAGGATCGCAACGCCGAAGCCGCCTTGGGAAGCCCTTTCCCGGGCCGTGCGCGCCAACTCGGGAGGGGTCAGGCTCGAACTTGATTCCACGGGGACGTCGAGCCTCGCGCCGAGTTGCTGCAGCTGCTGCGTCGCGGCCGGGCGGTATGGATCGTCTGCCACCAGAAGGACGCGTTCGCCTGAGGACTTTAGGTGTTTAGCGAGCTTTGCTGCAGTCGTTGTCTTGCCCGAGCCCTGCAGGCCCACCAACATGACGACTCGCGGCTTGGGGCCAGACAGGTTTAGCGGCGCCGCGGCCCCCAGCGTCCCGATCAACTCGTCCTGCACAATCTTGATGATCTGCTGCCCGGGGCTCAGCGCTTTCGAGAGTTCGGCGCCTACCGCCCGTTGGCGGACGCGGGCAATCAGGTCCTTGACCACGCCAAATTGCACATCGGCCTCAAGGAGCGCCAAACGAATTTCCCGCAAGCCGGCGTCGACATCCGCCTCGGAGAGTTTTCCCCGTTTGCGCAGACTGTCGAAAGCCTGGTTGAGGCGCGCCGCAAGCGTTTCAAACATGTTCTAGCCTCTCATCCCTGCTGGCGTGCAGATACGTCGGTGCGGGCGTCAGGAATTTACCGCACTGGGCCCTGGTCATCCGTCCCGAAGGCAAGAACGACCGAGGACCAGCGCCCCACCGCCCTTTGCTTGACAATCCCTTGGGCGTCAAGTAGAATTTCAGCCGCTGGAAGAAAGACCATTCGGCCGAGATAGCTCAGTTGGTAGAGCACGCGACTGAAAATCGCGGTGTCGTCAGTTCGATTCTGACTCTCGGCACTCTCGGCCTCCAATAAGTCGACCTGCGGGCGTGGTTCAGTGGTAGAACGTCTCCTTGCCAAGGAGAAGGTCGTGGGTTCGAATCCCATCGCCCGCTCAACGCAGCTCCATGGCGTCGTGGCCAAGTGGTAAGGCAAGGGTCTGCAAAACCCTCATCACGGGTTCGAATCCCGTCGACGCCTCAGGACGGACTATCACGGCAGTCCGTTTTTTGTTTCGGTGCGAACCCGTTGAGGCGCCCCATCGGCAACCAGCCGGCAGCAGCGAACCTTGCCGGGGTCAATCGCCTGTATCCGATCCACTTACCACCCGAACGAATCGTCGCCTGCCGGCCTGCAATACTCCAGGATGCGGAAAGGCGGCGTCGGCTTGTTCCAGTACCTCACCATCGAGACGAACGCCCCGCTGTTGGATCAGTCGCTTGGCCTCGCTCTTGCTGGACACAAGGCCCGCATGGACCAGGACTTCAGTAACGGTGGCACCGGGCTGCAAAGATGTCTCCGGCAAGGCCTCGGGCAGTTCCTTGTTCCTGAAGCGCCGAACGAAGGCCTCCTGGGCCTGCACAGCATCCGATTCCTCGTAGAAGATACTCGTAATCTCCCGCGCCAAGCTCATCTTGGCATCGCGCGGATGCGTTTTCCCCGACTCTATGGCTCCAAGCAGACTCTGAATTTCCCGGGGCGTCCATCGGGTGACGAGGCGCATGTACTTCTCCATGGCTGAGTTGGGCAGGGACATGATTTTGCCGTACATGTCCTCGGCCCCGCTGTTGATCGGTATCACGTTGCCGGTCGACTTGGACATGCGCTGTTCGCCGTCCGTGCCAGGTAAGATGCCGGTAATGATGCCCACGAGCGGCTTTTGCCCCATGGCCTCCTGCAGCTTGCGACCGGCGACAATGATGTTGAACAGTTGATCGGTTCCCCCGACCTGAACGTCCGTCTCCTGGGCGACCGCATCGTATCCCTGCATCAGCGCATAGAATGTCTCATGCAGATAGATAGGCTCCTCTTTCGACAGCCGTTTGGCAAAGTTCTCCCTGGCCAGAAACTGCTGCACTGTGAAGTTCTGACCCAAGCGAATCAGATCAAGAAGGGTGAGCTTGCTTAGCCACTCGCCGTTGTAACGAACAATCGTCTTTTCAGGATCAAGGACCCGGAAGGCCTGATCGGTGTAGGTACGCGCATTCTCGGCGACCTGCGCCTCCGTCAGAATGGGGCGAGCCTTGTTCTTGTCGGAAGGGTCTCCCACCAGGGCCGTGTAGCTTCCGATCAAGAATGTGACTCGATGACCCAGATCCTGGAATTGCCTGAGCTTGCGCATGGTGATCGTGTGGCCTAAATGCAAGTCCGTGGAGGTCGGGTCATAGCCGCAGTATACGCGCAGGGCCCGGCCCTCCGCCATGCAAAGGCTCAGCCGCTCCCGCAGGCTCCGCGTCATCGTTTTGCGGATTTCATCATCGCCGTAATCCGTTCCCTGCATCAGGAGTTCAACTTGATCATCAATGTCCATGAAGCCTCAATCGCCCACCACAAAACAGAGACGCGCCCCGGAGGGCGCGTCCATCTACATCCCAAGTCACTCTTCCCGCCAACCGTGGATGCCTGGCCCAGCTACGCCGTTCGACACCCCATAATTATACCGACGTCTGGCGGCTACGGCGCGAATGTAACGGGAAAAGTCCACGGACCTTTGACCGTATAGAACTCGTCGCTGTAAACCAGTTGCTCTGCGTCTGCCTGCGACATGCTATCCGGTTTGCTCGTGATCTGCATTGTCATCGTGCCATCCACTTCCGGGCAATCCAGGGTGATGCCGATACCACGCTCCTGGAGGCTCTGCTGGATTTTCGGCATGTAGAGGGAGCAGTATTCTTCCGCCGTCGGATAGGCACCAACCGATTCAACTGTGAGTGAGGCTGCCGAGAGATCGGCGTCCGGTGGGACATAAAACCCCAGCTCATCGCAGCGTTCCGATGCCACTCCGTCCGCCGTGGCCTGTTCGCTAATCATCGATGAGCTGAATTCCGAAACGGATTCGCCAGCATAATCAAAGTGGGCAGCCCAGATGGTCCAGCCGGACGAGTTTGGCAAGGTGAAGCAGACGTCCGCGTTGACCTGCTTGCCGTCCTGCCACGCACGGTCAAGGCGCATGTCGAAGCCGCCGACCGACTGGCTGGCACTGGATTCTGCCGCCTGAGCCGTCGGGTACGACTCGTTCACCGTCGGTGAAGTGCCCTGCAAGGAAGGGAGAAATGTCGGCAGTATGGGGGCAGATGGCCCAGCCGGTCCACAGCCACTCAATGCCAAGGCTGTGACGAACCCAAGCAGTTTTGCTAAACGCCACATCGTTCTTCTCCTGAGGCTTCTGAGTTCGGGTATTGAAGCCCACTAATACATACCATACTAGCGGAAGCCTGACCATACACGAAGATGGTCATTGCGTGGTGGCTTGCGGATTAGCCCGCACCTGATCCAAAAAGGTCCCCGAGTGCCGATTCGACCGTCGCAAACCGATAGCGGTAGCCAAGTTCCAGCAGGCGCCGCGGCCGACTGTAGCGGCCTTCCAGGATAAGGTTGCCCATCTGTCCCAAGATCGCACGCAAGAGGTACGCCGGCATGTGCAACCAGTATGGGCGATGCAGAACCCGCGCCAGAACCCTCATGAAAGCGTCGTTGGATGTCGGCGTCGGTGCCGTGAGGTTATACACGCCGCGGGCGGATGAGTTTTCCAGGAGGAACCTCACGGCAGTGACCTGGTCGCTCAAATGGATCCACGGCAATGGCTGACGCCCGGAGCCCAGTCGGCCACCTGCAAACAAACGCACGGGAAGTGCCATGAGGGGCAGCAGCCCACTGTATGCGTCCAACACGATCGCGTTTCGTACAGCGACCCAACGGATTCCGGAGCCTTGAAGCGCGCTGGTGGACGCTTCCCACTGGACAGTCAACTGCGCCAGGAAATCGTCGCCGGGCGCGGCGGCCTCATCGACAACACCCTCGCCCTTGAGCCCGTAGTAGTTCACCCCCGAGAATTGAATGAAAACCTTAGGGCGAGGCTTTGCTTGCAGGATGGCAGTTGACAGGGCGCGGCCCGGCAGCACACGGGAATCGACAAAACGGCGTTTCTGAGACCGAGACCACGGCCAGTGCTCCAGGCCAAAACCGGTGGCATTGACAACCGCATCGACCTCGCCCAGAACACGGGTCCACGAGCCCCCTGCCTCTCCGTCCCAATGGATCCAGTCCGTGCGTTGCTGCCGACGCCTGGTGAGGATTAGCGGGGCGTGGCCGCGCGCCTTCAGTTCGTTTGCCAGGGCCGTCCCCAGAAAGCCACGACCGCCTGCCAGCAAGACCCGCATGCTTGTTCGATCCCTATGCTATAATCGCCGAAATTTGGGAAGTGCCATGCAAGAATTGGTACTGGTACTGAACGCCAATTTTGAGCCAATCAATATCTGCACGACACGGCGTGCGGTCGTTCTGATACTTGGGGGCAAGGCGGACATGGTGGCAAACGGGCGGGGATACATTCGTACCGTCAGGCTCCAAATTCCCAGACCCTCGGTGATCAGACTGCAACTTCAGATTTACCGCCCTCGGCCGCATGTGAAATTGACCCGCCGCGAGGTCTTTCGAAGAGACAATTATACATGCCAGTATTGCGGCCGTCGCGAAGCCGGATTAACGGTGGACCATGTTGTGCCCCGTTACCAGGGCGGATTGCACATGTGGACAAACGTGGTAGCGGCGTGCCCAGCGTGCAACCACCGCAAGGGGGGCCGTAGTCCAGACGAGGCGCGCATGAAGCTTCTGCATGTGCCAAAAGAGCCACCGGTCAGCGCGGACTACATCTTTGGAAGACACATCGGAGCTAACGCGGAATGGGGCGAGTTCATCCGCGGTTGGTAAGGCGTCTTCCTGGCGGCGCGCGGTGCCGTAGAGCCACCCAAGCGGGACCTCAGTCGAGGTCGATAGTCATGAAATCCTCTGCAAGAGCGACTTCCCCCTGAAACCGCTGTCGCGCCTCCTGCACAAGGTTTTGGCTCTGGGATTTTCCCGTTGCGTAGTGAATTAGCACGAGCCTCCCCGCCTCCGCCTGGCTGGCAGCGTCGCCAGCTTGTCCCGCCGAGGAATGACCGGCCGTCGCGCCTGCAGCCTCGTGAATCAGTACATCCACTCCAGCCGCAAGGCGCGGCACCTGTGCACAAGGCTCCGTATCACAAGAATAGGCGAGCGTCTTCTTAGATCCGGTGGCTTCGAGACGTAATCCAATCGTCGGGATCAAATGCTGCACAGGTGAGCACAGGATCCGGAACTCCGAACACTCAAGCACGGGCGTCAACTCTTCCGCTGGAAGGCGATGGAAGGCCACGGGGTAAAAGCCGGGCCACTCGGTCCAGCCGTAGAATCCCATTAAGGCCTCCAGACGATCAATGGCATGGTGGAGACCATAGACGTCCAGGGGCGTGCGGCGGCCCATGAGCCACATGTCAAGGAGCAGCAGCGGAATGCCGGATACGTGATCCGGGTGAAAGTGCGTCACGATGATGTCGGTCAGGCTGTTGGGAGCCACGCCGGCCTGCTCCAACCGCACGACAGGGCTGCTCACGCAGTCAACCAGCACATTCCGGTCCTTGCCAGTGATGACCATGTGGGTATTGTCGTGGGAGGGGCTTGCGATCGCGTTGGAGGAACCCAGAATGATGACTTTTGGCATTCGGCACCTACTTCATGACTCCGATAAGGATTGACGGTGTGACATAGGCCTCGACAAGCGCCGCAACCAGCAGCAGCGGTATCACAAAACCCAGAAACATCTTGGCGCAGTCGGCCACCAATTCGACGAGAACCTGGCCCATGGATTTTCCGGTCTGCGGCAGAACCAGGGCGGCCCCGGTGCGGAGGACCGTGGCGCTGGCCAGCATTAGCGCCGGAATCTCGAATATGCCGTGCGGGAGCAATCCGGCGGCAAACAGGAGCGTGGGCGAGTATCCGATAAGCTTGAATACCCCGAGCACCCCCCCCACAAGACCAACATTGACCATGTAAGCGATAACCCCCAGGACGCCAAAAGACACCAGACCGCCCAAGAATACGACCGATGTTGCCCTGAGATTGTTCGCAAAGATCAAAGACGGCGACAGGTGTTGGTTCAACTGCGCCAACCCCGCGGACTGTCGCGCTCCTCTGACAAGATTCGAGAAGTCCTGTGCGTTGGCCGCCGACAGAAGCCTGGGAATGTTGGATGTCGTCCACGAATAGCTGAACCAGTACCCCGCCAAGGCTATCGCAGAGACGATGATCAAAGACACCGCCAATCTCCCTGCCATGACCCGCGCCTGGAACTCGATACCAATCTGACAAGGACGTGGCTTGGCCCCGAAATGCCCGCCAAAATGTCCGCGCGATCCAGCGCGAATTCAGAACATCGAGCTCGCGGCCCAACAGGTATTCGCGCTGGAAGTGGGCCAGCCCCAGACGTACGAGCAAACCGGCCATGATCAGCACGGCCGCGATCGCCAGCCACAACACGCGATCGGTGCCCCAGAATAGCAGCACACTTTCCCCTTGCATCAGTATAGCAACAGGGATCACCACAAACGACGCCAGCAGGTTGGCAGCCCGCACAGATGTGGCTTGAACGGAGATCACGACCGCCGCACTAACCATGAGAATGGCGTGCCCAGTCGTGAGCAGGAGAAGCAGCACCAGACCATAGGGGTCGGGAAGGCGCAGCTGCTGCTGGGAGACCATAACCAGGTAGACCGCTATTGAGATGTAGCTGGCAGAGAGCGGCGTCACAATGCTTGCCAACAGCTTCCCACAGTAAAGCTGCCAGTTGGCCACCGGCGAGCTGAGCAGCGGCTCCAGCGTGCCCCTTTCTTTCTCGCCTACGAACAACTCCAGCGCCACCACCAGCGATATCGTAATCGGGAAGAATCCAATGATCAGTACGGAGAACGGCACGAGGCGGTCCGCAATCAAGTTCGTCCCATATCTGGCAAAGAATCTCACCGCCTGGGCAGCTACCTGGTTCATCAAGAACGGAAATGCAAGCGTGAGAATGAGAAGAGGCAATACGATCCGCCAGTCACGGATCTGATCGCGAAGTTCCCGGCCCGCCACGAGACGCATGGTGCGCAGATCTTCAGACACGCTGTATCTCCGGCCCGCTGGCGCGCTCCTGCGCCATTACCCTTAAGTACACCTGTTCCAGTGAGCGCGGCACTTCCTGAAACGCAAGCAGCGGTGCCCGCTCCGCGGTCAACTGCCCGAGCAACGACGGGTTGGCAGCAGAAGGATTCTCGACACGGAAGAAGAGGCTGGTTTCATTCTGCCGGCTTAGCCGGACTCCCGGAGGCAACATCAAGGAATGCGCGCTCCAGGTCGTGGCAAATCGCGCCTCGTACTCAGCCGCCCCCAACACCTCCTTCTTCAAATCAGGAAGTGTGCCCCTCAGAAGTATTCGACCGCGATAGATGATTGCTACCTCGTCGGCCAGGGCCTCCGCTTCCGCTAGGTTGTGCGTGCAGATTACGATCGTCCGATGTTCTGATCTCAGCCGGGCGATCTCGTTTCTCACAAGGCGCGCTGATTCCGGATCCATGGCGGATGTTGGCTCGTCAAGCAACAGGATCGGGGGTTCGTGCAGCAGCGCCCGCGCCAGTGCAAGCTTCTGGCGCATCCCCTTGGAGTATTCGCCGATACGACGGTCGGCCACCTCTTCCAGACCAAAGTATGCCAAAAGCGCACCCACACGCTTCCGCCGCGCGTCAAGCGAGAGATGATGGAGGCTCCCAAAGAAATCGAGATACTCGATGGCAGTCATGCGAGCATAGAGCCCGTGCTGCTCGGTTAGCACCCCCACGGACTTGCGCACATCAGAACCTTGATCGGCAACATCGTAGCCCGCCACCCGCGCCGAGCCACGCGTAGGACGCAGCAAAGCCGTCAACATGCGCACCGTCGTTGTCTTGCCTGCGCCGTTCTGACCCAGGAGCGCAAGTATCTGGCCGGCCGCGACAGAGAGCGTGATGCCGTCTACCGCCCAGAATTCATCAAATCTCTTGCCAAGATCCTCGGTCTCAATCATGGAGATGCGTCAGTCAAGGCCACCGAAGATCCTGCAGCAGCCGCGAATTTGATGCAGTGATGCAGTGTGTGAACGCCGTCCTCGAGCATGCCCTTCGGGGTTTCGACCGCGACGGCAATGAAGGCGCCAGAGAGAATGGAGCCTCTTACGACGGCCCAGTCGGTTGATGAACCGGCAGGCTATGATGTCTTGCGGCCCCTGGTGGTCTTCTTGGCCGTCGTCGCCGTTTTCCGTACGGCGCTGCGCTTCCGCGATGGGGACGCCGTCTTTCGCTCCGTCGCCCGAGCCGCAGTGGCCATGGGCCGGACCGGCTCTGGAACCGGTGTCACGGCCGTCGCCGGCACGGGCTCAGGTCGAGCAGGGCGATGCCTCCACACGAGAACGATCACGGCGCAGACCGCAACCACTCCGCTGAGCGTTTGGTTCACGTTCAGCGTGAAAACCCGCGAGGCATCCAGACGCAGGAAGTCCAGGCCGAACCGTATCACGGGGTAGGCGATCAGGTAGACATTGAATACGTCGCCGCGCTTTAGGGCGCCCTGGTATCTGCGCAAGATCCACAGCAACAGCAACATGTTGGCGACATTGAGGATGAACTCATAGGCGAACAGCGGGTGGTAGTAGGGAATGTTCTCGTAGCCCGCCAGCCGATGCGCCGGATCGATGTAGATCTTCCACGGCAGATCGGTGGGCGCGCCGTACAGCTCCTGATTGAAGAAGTTGCCCCAACGTCCGATCGCCTGCCCCAGCGCCAGGCCCGGCGCCGCGATGTCCGTCCACTCGAGAAAGCTGACCTCGCGATGGCCGCGCGTGTACAGGTACATGGCCACGAGCCCGCCAACGATCGTGCCAGGTATGCCAAGTCCGCCTTTCCAAATCGCCAGGGCATCCAAAGGGTGCGTCAGGTAGAAGTGCGTCGTAAACCCCTGTGCGATCGATGACGGTGGCGGAGTCAGAACATGCCAGAGACGTGCTCCTATGATCCCCCCGACAATCAAGTAAACGAGCAAGTCCCAAACCATTTCCGGGTCATGCCCGCGGCGTTTCATTTCAACGGTGGCGAGATAGCCGCCGGCCAGGGCGCCAAGCATCAGCAAGATGCCGTAGAACCGAATATACAGGGGGCCAACTGCAAAGCCGTCAATCATGAGCTGCTCTCCTCCACGAGAGGCCTACGGGCATTGGCATGGGCCTGCGCGCGCACCACCCAGATCCGCTGCAACGCCGTGAAATTCGCTAGCACCGCCACAATCCAAACGCCGATCGCCGGGATGTTGAACAGCAGGCTGGGACCAAGCACCAAATATCGTTCTGCGCGAGTCAGCAAGCCCTCTTTTGCACTGAAGCTCTGCGCTTCTGCCCGGGCCTTGACGTACGAAACAAGGACAGATCCCGCCGCCGCCGCAAACGTGACTACCTCCAAACCGTGCTGATTGGTCCGGGCAAAATGGTAGAGCAACGCACCCAGGACCAACAGCTCAGAGTAGCGATCACTTACCGAATCGACGAACGCCCCCCAATCGCTGGCCTCCCCGCGCAGCCTCGCCATGGTTCCGTCGAGCGCGTCGATCGGCCAGGCAATCAACATTGCGAGGCCTCCGAGGGATACTCGTCCGGTTGCCACAAAGTACGCCGCAATGGCATTGCCCGCCACGCCTATGAGAGTGACAGAGATCGGCGTAAGACCAAGCCGGTTGAGAAACGTGCCGATCGGGTCCAAAATCCCTTTGAACACGATGCGCAGAAAATCACTGAATGTTCGCTTCAAAGTCATTCCTGCCAGGCAGGCCGTATCATACTCGATAACCGTCAGCCTTCGGCATCGGGCTCCGCATCGTCGGGGAGCACCTCGCGCTCCCTGCCGCCACCGTGGGAAGGTCCGACGACCCCGGCTTCTTCAAGTTGATCCAACAACCGGGCCGCTCTGGGATAGCCAATTCGCAGTCGTCTTTGAAGCAGCGAGGCCGAGGCCCGACCGCTGCTTCGCACGAGACTTATCGCCTGATCAATCAAGCCCTCGTCATCATTATGCTCCGGTTCTGACAGGAGCTGTTCCCAGGGGGCCTCGGCGTCCGCGGGCGCCCCTGCATTTTTCTGCCAGAAATCAATCAGGCGCTCGATTTCCATATCGGTGATCATGGCTCCCTGCGCACGCACAGGATTACCGATCTCCGGATTAAGAAACAGCATGTCCCCGTGTCCGAGAAGCGTCTCGGCGCCGTTCAAGTCAAGGACGACCCGAGAATCAACTCCTGACGTGACCGCAAAAGCGATGCGGGCGGGGAAGTTGGCCTTGATCACGCCGGTAACCACATCGGTGGAAGGACGCTGGGTCGCGACCACGAGGTGAATGCCGGTCGCGCGGGCCATTTGCGCCAAACGAACCAGATTGTGTTCAGTCTGATCCGGTGCAGACATCATCAAATCCGCGAGTTCGTCGATCAGGACCACGATGCGAGGCAGCGCGTGGCCGTTTTGCTTGCGTGATTGTTTTCTGTTATACCCATCGAGATCCCGCGCGTGCCCGCCCTCGAGCAACCGATAGCGGTGCTCCATCTCAACGACGACCCAGCGCAGGACTCCCTGGATCCGCTCGATATTGGTTTCCACCTTTCCGAAAAGATGTGGCAGGCCGTTGAACCTCAGAAGCTCCACCATCTTGGAATCGATCATGATCAGGCGGAGATCCTCGGGTGCATTGTTCATTGCGAGACACGCGGCCAGCGCAGTAATGCACACCGACTTGCCGGAGCCCGTGGCTCCGGCTATGAGGAGATGCGGCATCCGACCCAAGTCGGCAACCACGGGATTTCCCGACACGTCGCGGCCGAGCGCGACCGCCAGGGAAGAATCCACGCGATGGAAAGCCTGGCTCTCGAGGATCGGTTTCAGGCGAACCACCGAGGAGCGAGCGTTGGGCACCTCGATTCCAACATAGGGTTTACCGGGAACGGGGGCTTCGATGCGCAGGCGCTCTGCAGACAATGCCAGCGCCAGATCCTTTTGCAGATTTGCAATTTGCGCCACCCGCACTTTCATTTGCTGGGCGTCATCGTCTTGATTGGAACCGGGCCTCTTGATGAAGCCCGGTTGCACGGCAAATTGCGTTACGGCGGGGCCCACCCGATAGCCGATGACGTTGGCCGGAATCCCAAATTCCGACAGCGTTTTCATGATCATGCCGGCGGTCTGATTTATCGTGCGCTCGTCGGCCGTCGCGGTCTGCTCTGCGACTAGGATGCCCAGGGAGGGCAGGCTATCGTCCCGCTTGGGCGGCTTCAGCAGCTTGTCGTCTTTGACCTCAGGAGGGCCAAGTGTGCGTCGAAATTCGCGGGGTAGGACAGGCGAGCGCTTCTTCGGGGCGGGACTCGCGACCGTCTCTGGAAGCGTCTCTTCTTGTATGGGAGCGGCAAAGTCGGGCTGGGGTCCTGGCGGTGAACCGTCTGCAACCGCGACGAGCCAGCGCTCGAGCACAGCCCACACTCCAGCGCCGGATGCGCTGGAGAGCGCCCAGGCGACCACTATCACAGCCGTTCCCCCCACGTCCCCGAGAGACCGGGTAGCCAAATACGCAATTCCCCAGCCGAGGCGACCCCCGTCCATCCCGGCATCGGCTCGCACCAGAGAATTGCCTCCGATAATCGCCAGCACTCCCAGGCTGAGAAGCGCCGCCAGTTCCAGGAGCAGCAGACGACCCCATCGCACGTGACCATCGCCGCGGTGGATGAGCGCGAAGCCCGCGTAGGCGGCACCCGCCACCAGCAGATAAATCCCCCATCCGAGCCACGTGCCAATGAACCGCGATGCTGGCGTCACCAGACCGCCAGTTGTCAAGCCCCAAGTCGAGAGCAAAGCCAACAGGGCGAGGGCCACGAGTAAGACCCCCGTGGCATCTCGAGCAAAGCGGCCGAAGTGCATCCGGAATCGCCCAAGTCGATCAAGCCAATCATGAGGTGATGACGTCTCTGACGCACGCGTGGGCAATTTAGCCGCCACGGGTCAACTCTCGCTGATTTCGATCAAGGGATGGCATCAGCGGTTGGTCTTCATGCTAAGGCCCATACGCTGGTGCGCGGCATCGACATGGATCACGCGCACCTCCACAGTTTGACCGTCGACGAGAAGCTCTCTGACACTTTGGCCGTCGGCCAGCGGCATCTCTGATGCATGGATGAGTCCTTCCACCCCGCAGTCCAGACGCGCGAACGCCCCGTAGGACATGACACTGGTAACAACGGCCGGAACGGCCGGGCCGCTGGTGAGTTCCGGACCGATTTCCAGCCAGGGGTTCGGGAGCAGTCGCTTGAGGCTCAGGGCAACCCGACATCGCTCCGGCGCGAGGTCCAGGACTTCGACCGTGATTGTCTGGCCGATCTGGGCGATCTGCTTCGGATGCGCGACCCGACCCCAAGACAACTCAGAAATATGGATCAACCCTTCAACGCCGCCCAGATCAACAAAGACGCCGAAATCTGTGATATTTGTGACCGTTCCCGTGGCCCGTCCGCCGACGCTTAGAGTTTGGAACAATTCCGCCCGCCGGCCGGGCTCAGCCTGGGCCGCCCGCTCCGAAAACACAATGCGCCCGTCCTCGGGCGCGCACTCAATGACCTTGAGTCGCAGCGTCCGCCCTACATAGGCTTCCATGAGGCGAGAGCGGTCCGCCGCGTCGGCTTGGCCACTGATTGCGACGAGATGAGAAAACGGAACGAAGCCGGCAAGGTCGTCGCCCTCCACGAGCAATCCCCCGCGGTTGCAGGAGATCACTGGAAGACTGACGATCTGGTCTGTTGCATAAAGCTTCTTTGCACGCTCCCAATCCGGGGTGACCCGTGTCGCCACGTCGGTGGTGACGGCCCTCCGGCCTCCTTCGGACGCACGGTCCCGCGCCACCGTATGACCGGAGCGATTTCCTTCCTCGGCCAATACCGTCTCCCACCAGCTCTCGTCCACCGTCGGCATCGGATTTTCGAAAACGCGCTTCCGATTGTTCATGCGTGTCCGCCTTCCCTCACTACTGCGACTGCGATTCCATATTGAGGATGGCCTTGGCAACTGCTTCCACCGCGACGCGTTGTTTGCGATACAGATCGGCCTCGGACATCGCGAGCCTGCCCGCTACTTCCCGCACCTTGCGACCCTCAATGAATTTCATCTCCAGAATATTGTAGAGGATCCATTCCGTGGTGAAACGACGCTCCCCCTCCGGTCTCACCTGATCGACGGCCTTGCGAAGCAGGGCGCGCAGCGCATTTGCGGCGTTCCCATCGTAAGATCCCGCCATACCCTGCACAACCTGCAATCTCATCAACGGGCTACGCGTCAATTTTGGGCCGCCCCAGTAATGCGTCAACGCATCCTTGACCCAATTGGCGAGATCGGACTCTGGAGGCAGATCCGCACTGAGCAGCGCCACACGGGAATCATAGCGGCCCGCCGCCCGCATGCGCTGGATCATGTCTACCTGCGGCTGGAGGTCTTCCAGCGAGCGGAATACACGCTGCTGCATCCGGCGATCTTCCAGGGCCAGGGCCGCACGATCCGCCAGGAGCCACAAGGCTTCCCGCTGATCGGGATCCATCGGCCGGGGATCCGTGTGCGCGACTCCGAGCACCCCCAGGAACGGCGGTACTTCATCGCGATCCAGATCGCCCCGGACAGGCTGATGAAGAGGGAGCACCCAGAAGTTTCCCCATGTGAACTCGCGCCGCTGCCCACCATTGCCGTTGTGGAACAGCTCGAGGGCATCCGAAAGACCTTCCTGGTCCAGGCTGGCCCGGTTGCCCCCCGTGACGATAAGAGACAGCTGATCGTCGTCGAGCGCCGCTATGAACGCAGCCGTGGAATGCAAATGGTCCCGCACTGCCGCCAGCACCGCTTCCAGGAATTGCTGCAGATCTCCCTGGGTGACCAGGCGCTCCTCAATGTTCTGGAAAAGTTCCAGTTCCTGGCGATCGGCGCCAAAAAAGAGGTAGCGCTCCCAGAGGGGCGCAAACAAGGTGATTGAGTGCTCGAACAGCAGGACGGTCGCGACCATCGCCAGCGGCACAAATTCGGAGTATTCGACTCCCATCCACACTCCGGCCCGCCTCACCGCCGTCATCAAGGCCAGTGCCACAGAGGCAGTCACGGGCCCGCGTATGATCCACTTGAAAAGCCGGCTCTTGATAACCCGGTCAGGCCACGAAACGCCAAAAAAGGCGACGGCGTATGCCATGACGACAACCAACCCGCCCACCAGCACGTTGATGACCGTGGAGCCTCCCCAGAACAGGATCGGGAACCGCGCGGCCACCGAAGAGCCAAAAAGCAGATAGGGATAGCATCCGAGGGCAGGCGCACTGGCTCCCGCCATCAAGTACCACATTCGGCGCCTGCCCGATCGTGTCAGCATGCGAGAGAACGCCCGAATGAAGTTGACGGCGGCCCAGATCATGACGGCCACGTAGTACAACGTGAAGATCTCGGTCCAAAGTGTTCGCTGCAAGTGAGGCGCAGGCGTGCCGTTCGGCACCAAGGGGCCCAGAAGGTAGCCGCCTGCCAGCGCCAGCAGGAACAGCGTTGATAGGCCGTACATGGCCCGTACTGCCAGGCGACGCCGACCTCGAGAGGGTCGCCCCGCCGAGACGAGCAGCGCATCGGATAGGTGCAGATAGGACGCCGGAAGGTAGACAATCCCGAGCCATTGCAGTCGCAATAGGGTTTGCAGGCCCCAGTCCGACACCCCCTTGTTTTGCAAGGCCTCCGTCGTGAACACCACGACGACACAAAGCAGAATCACCGCAAACGAACGCGCGACCCGGTCTCGGAGATTGAATGAAAGAGAATAGAGAAAGAGAGAGAAGGCGGTTATGGCGATCCCGGCCGTCAGAATCTGATTGAAGGCCTGGATCCCCCCCACTAAGTTGTCACTCCAACCGTTAAGCATGCTCCCGTCCCCAGACCAACTTATCCCGCCGCCGTACGAGTACCCGTCAGAGCGCCCTCACAAAGAAAAGGGCGATGTCTTGGGATGAATAGTAGTGGTCATTATACCCGCAGAATTCGTACCGGTATTTTTGCGCAAGCCGTATCGCCGGGTAGTTTTTCGTCTGCGCTTCGATGAAGACTCTGCGATTACCGCGTCGGCTGGCCCATTCCTGAGAAGCCGCCAGAAGACCGCCCGCGACGCCTTGCCGCCGCCAGCGCGGCACCACCACGAGATCCGATATCCACGCATTGGATGCGCCGGGCTCAGTCAAAGCCGCGTACCCGACGGGCTGAACGCCAGAGACGGCGACAAAAACGATCGCCTTACGCTCCCAGTCATCGAGGAGCGCCCTCGGTTCGTGGGGGTATACCAGACTAATCGGCCTGGGCAGACGTACTTCGCGAAACGTCGCGCCAATCAGCGTGTCATGGGGCTCACGGCGGAGATCGAGCTGCCACACGTGCTCGGATGTCGAACCATGATCGAACGCCATGAGTTGAGGTACATCGGCGGGTGTTGCCTGTCGGATTTCGATTTCTGCTGCCATGTCTATGCCGGTGGCACTATCCTTACCTGGATGACGCACGCGGGGAGGGCTCTGCCTTGATTATCGGTGACCACGAGTCGCAATTGGTAGTCACCTGGCGACAGGGCCGTGGTGTCCCACTGCCCCAAGGACCCGCCAGACACCTTATCACGTCCAGCCGAGATTGTAGCCCACGTCTCCGCTCCCAGCGGCGAGACCTCGTACTTGTAGAAACCAAAATCCTGGATGTCTGCCGAGCCTCGAATGTCGACGGTACCCTGTAGCTGCGCGCCGCCGTCGGGGGAAGTAAGGTCGACTCGGCCGGCGGTGCAACCATCCTTTTCCGAGGACGCACTGAGAGGCCGCGGCGTCAGGGCGATCGCCGTCGCCAGATCAGGCGATATGGTGCCGGTTGGGGTTGCGAAGAGATCCGGAGTGGCTGTAGGCACCAGAAGGGAGGCGGGTAAGTTCGGAAGCACAAATGATGCCGTAATAAGCTCCCCGCAAAAGAGAACAAGCACCAACGCCAAGGCGGCTATGGCCTGGCTCATGCGCCGAAGCGCGAACTCCTTTTCCAGGCTGTAAACTGCGTTACGCCACTCGCGCCAGGATCTCCAGAGCCAACGCAGCCCAAACATACCCCCTATCGCCAGCACAAGATAGACGAGCACTTCGTGCGTGCCCAGGGCTTGATAGATCGCTAGCACGCGGATGCGCCCTACATCTGCAGCAAGACGCCGGTGATGAGTCTCTCCATCTTCGGTGCAATCGTCCTGCCGGCTTCTATCACTTCTTCGTGCGTGGTGACCGTCGAACCATCCAGATTCGACTTGTTGCTGATGCCCGAAAATCCGAGCACGCGCATGCCGCCGTGGCGTGCGACGATCACCTCGTGCACGGTTGACATGCCGACCGCATCTGCGCCCGCCAGGCGAAGAAAACGGAGATCGGCCGGGCCTTCAAAGGACGGGCCGCTAAGCCCCGCGTACACGCCCTCACGTAGTTCGACGCCTTCTTGCCGGGCCGTTGCGCGCGCAAGGCTGCAGAGTCCTCGATCATACGCCTGGCTCATGTCCGGGAAACGCGGTCCGATTTCGTCATAGTTGGGTCCCATCAGCGGGTTGTGTCCCATCATGCCGAGGAAATTCAGGTGATCGGTGATCAACATCACATCACCAGCCGAAAAGTCAGGATTCACCCCACCGGCGGCGTTCGTCACTACGAGCGTTTGGACGCCCAAGCGCTGCATCACCCTGATCGGCAAGGTGACTTCCGCCATTGTGTATCCCTCGTAAAAGTGAATTCGGCCCTGCATCACCAGCACCCCGCGCCCTGCCAATTCACCGACCAGGAGACGACCAGCGTGTCCCACAACCGTAGCGATCGGAAAATGCGGCAGCTCGTCGAATGGTATGCTGACAGGGGCTTGCAACGGCCTCCGCCAAGCCGCTTAGGCCGGAGCCCAGAATTATGGCGACGTCAGGCAGGCGTCGCGTTCGAGCCCGTACCGCGGCTGCAACTTCGTCCAGCTGATCGAGTGAAAAGTGTCCGTTCATTTTGGGCTGTCGACCGCGGCTGGCTCGGCGGCTGTGGCCGACGATCCCCCCCCAAGTCTTCACTCCGCGGCAGAACATGATTATATCAGAACGGCACCTCCAGAGCCCTGCCGGTGTGAGGGCGTGCAGCAGGCGGTCTGGCGCTGCACACTGTGGTGCGGGCGAAGGGCTGCGTGCTGCCCCCGCGGCTCCACCGGCTGGAGGCCTCAACAGGAAATTTCCCGAGGGATATTCTGACAATTAGCATCCCAAAGCCTTTTGTAAGGTCGGCGGCCGCCAAAAGGTGGGCTTTGTGTGCTATCCTCCAGCAAGATTTGCAGTCACTCAGCAGGTCGCGCCCGCGTTCCAAGGTAATGACGCGGCAAACCCGGCAAGGGCGCGACCTTGGGTTGGCGCGCAGGAGTCCCTTGACAAAGCACAAAGCCCAATTTGGCCTCACGCCGCGCGAGCACCGGGTTTCGGTGCTCCCTGCGACCGTCGGGAGCATAATAGTTCTGGCGATTGTTGTGTTCGACGCCAGCGTCCTGGCTCCCGAAAGTCCCCTGCAGACCATCTTGCTGATCGCGGCAGGAGTCCTGGGCATCATCTATCTAGCCGCTTTCGATCTATTGATAGTGCCGTGGACCGAGTCGGCGCCAGTTTACAGTTGGATCAACGCGATACTTGCTCCGTTGGGACTGCTGGTGATTACCTACTCGATTCCGGAGAGTATGGATCTTTATGTCGGAGCGCTGCTCATACTAGCAGTCCTGACGAGTTCCGTCGTGGCAGGCCGCGGACCGGCGTATGCAATGATCGGTCTGACCGTCACAGGGATACTGATCGTTCGTATTGAGCTCATGACCTCAGTGCTGCACTGGACATTGCACGTTGAGCACCGCAATCATGGCTTGTGTGGCCGTGGAGACGGTCATGCAGCTCAAACGGCTCGCCGGTCGTCATAACCGGCAGCTCGAGGCGATTGCCGAATTCAGCCGGCACATTACATCCACGCTGGACAAGGCCCAGGTAATGACTCTGCTGAAGGCCGCCTTCCGCAACGCCGTCGAGGCAGATACCTATTTCGTCGGCGTGCGCGAGGGCGACGAACTGCGTCTGGACCTGATCTTCGACGACGGCCAGTACTATGAGAACCGAGCGCGTCAAACTGGCCGGCTCCCTTTCAGCGTGGGTCCTGGAAAATCAGCGCAGCCTGTTTCTTCCGGACTTGCGTAGAAACGTCGAGCCCGCAGGCTCACGGGTGGTCCTGGCTGGGAAGCATAAGACCAGCTTATCGTGGCTCGGCGTACCCATGCACAGCACGACCATAGACGGCATCGCCGCCATTGGAGCCTACCACCCGAATGCGTTCGACCGCGCCGATCTGGAGCTGGTTACGACCTTGGCCCAGCATGCGGCGCAGGCTCTGGACAAGGCCTACGAGCATGAACAACTAGCGCAGCGGGCAAGGCTGGATAGCTTAACAGGCGTGTATAACCACGGCAGCTTTCTCAAGATCCTGCAGGAGCATGCGGACCAGGCATCGCTCGAGGGTTGGTCGCTGGGCCTGATCATGTTGGATGTGGATCACTTCAAGCGCTACAACGACACATACGGTCATCTCGTCGGCGATGAAATCCTGACCCTCCTGTGCGGAACAATGCAGAGGCACATCAAGAAGTCCGATGCGGTCGGCCGCTGGGGCGGCGAGGAATTCGCGATTGCGTTGCCGAGCGCAACCGCGACCCAGCTTGAGGACATCGCCGCCCGAATTCGCGACGCCCTTGCAGCTCTCAGCATACGGGGCACGGACGGCGAATCCATCCCGTGTCCAACGGTGAGTCAGGGACTTGCCATTTATCCTCAGGAAGCAGGCAACTTGGTGGATCTCATTCACCTGGCCGATCGGCGCCTCTACGCGGCGAAGCGCAGAGGCAGAAATCAGGTTCAATCCGGCCGGGATGAGCCGGAGACACTCCCTGCGACGGTGGCTGCCGGCGAATAGTCGCTCCGCCGAATGCTTCTCCCTAGTTCAGCGCTTCGGCCATGGCCGACACGGTTCTTTCCACGGCCTCATCATCTATCCAATAGTGCGTGACGAACCTAAACCGCCGGGGACCGCTGGCAGCAATCAGGATTCCTCTGGCACGCAGACGAGTCACCAGTTCCTCCGCCGATGGCTGCACGCCGGCGGCAATATCGAAGAAAATCATGTTCGTGGCAGGCGTTCCGGGATCAAGCTGAATTCCGGGTATCTCTCCCAGGCCCGCGGCCAAAGCCCTTGCCCGGGCGTGGTCCTGCTCCAACCTCGGCACCATCTCGCCCAGCGCGACGAGCCCGGCAGCCGCCAGCACCCCGGCTTGACGCATGCCGCCTCCAAGCATTTTCCGCACGCGATGTGCACGCTTGATGAAGCCCCGATCCCCGCACAAAAGCGAACCCACGGGCGCACACAGCGCCTTGCTCAAGCAAAATGTTACCGAGTCCACGGGTTCTGCCAGTTCCTTCGCTTGAATACGCAACTTGGCGGCCGCGTTAAATCTCCGGGCACCATCAAGGTGCACCAGAAGACCGTGGCTATGCGCAAATTGCGAAATCGTCCGTATGTATCCGGCGGTTTGCACCGTGCCTCCGCATCGATTGTGCGTATTCTCGAGGCACACCAGCCGGCTGATGGGATCGTGGGCGTCGTCGGGTCGGATTGCCGCCTGCACGTCGTCCGAGAGCAGCGATCCGTCGGGCTGGTTTGGGACCTGATAGGAGTGGACGCCGCCGAGGGCGGACAGTCCGCCCGCCTCATACAGAAAGGAGTGGTTCTTGTTGCCGATGATGACCTCATCGCCGCGCTGGCAGTGGGCCAGGATGGCGGCCAAGTTCCCCATCGTTCCGGATGGCACGAAGAGGGCCGCCTCCTTTCCCATTAGCTCTGCCGCAGTCTCCTGCAGGCGATTAACGGTGGGATCATCGCCATAGACGTCGTCGCCCACGGCCGCGCTAGCCATGGCTGCGCGCATTTCAGGCGTCGGTTTGGTGACAGTATCCGAGCGGAGGTCAATCAGATCCATGGAGATGCCCTTTCGTTTCTTTCGCCAACTCCTCCGCCCCCATGAGGCGCCCATGTCGCAACAACGCCAAAATTCGCTGCAGGTCTCCCGGAAGCGGCGCCACAAATTCGCGGGGATGGGACTGACCGGGCAAGGTAATCGAAAGGCTGGAAGCGTGCAGGAAGTTGCGGTCGATTGGAAACGAGGGATTCTTGAAGCCATAAACTCGGTCACCAACCACAGGGCACTTTAGGAATGCAGCATGGACCCTGATCTGGTGGGTGCGCCCGGTCAGCGGATGAATCTCCAGGAAGGTGTGCTTCGAAAACGCCTCCAGCGTCCGATACTCTGTGATAGCTTCCCGCCCCTTGTCAGCCGGGACAATGGCCATTTGCTTCCTATGGGCCGGGTCCCTGCCGATCGGCGCCTCGATGCGCCCTGAGGCCGTCGGTGGTGTGCCATCGACGAGCGCAAGATAGATCTTTTTCACAGTCCGCAGTCTGAACTGATCTTGCAGCCAGTGGTGCGCCCCGTCATTTTTCGCAAGGACGATCAGACCTGACGTGCCCTTATCAAGCCGGTGAACGACGCCCGGGCGCTCTTGGCCGCCAATGGCCTGAAGTCCCGGTGCGTGCCCTAATGCGGCGTTGACGAGAGTGCCGGTCCAATTCCCGGCGGCCGGGTGGACCACCATGCCGGCTGCCTTGTTCACAACGATCACATCATCATCTTCGAAGACAATATCCAGCGAAATTTCTCCGCGAGGGCTTGGGCAGGTACGGGCTCAGGCACGACCACATTCACCACGGTGCCCGGGCCGAGCATTTGTCCGTTTTTGCGAGCTGGCACGCCGTTGAGATGGACCAGGCCCTGCCGGATCAGACCTTGTAAGCGTGCCCGCGAGTACTGGGGCAGGCAGTCAGACAGGTAATGATCCAGTCTGCGCTCCTCAGCGCCGCCGTAGTTAAAGATGTGGGTGCTTTGCGTCACGGCGGATCCGCGTTCGGCCTAGCGATCGTCGATTGCCTGCAGTTTAGGGCTTCTCTCCCTCACCCAGACACCCAGCAGCAAGACGACCACGCCCACGGTGATAGCCGAGTCTGCGATGTTGAAAACGGGAAACGTCCCGACCGAGATGAAGTCGGTCACCCGGCTCATTCTGAATCGGTCCACCAGATTTCCGGCGGCTCCACCCAGTTGGAGGGTCATGGCGAGGCGCAGGGTCCAGTCGCTTCGGTCAACCCTTGGATAGTAGTAGAGAATCGCCGCAATGACCGCAATTCCCAGAACCATGATGATGGAATTTCCGTTTTGGAATGAGCCGAACGCCGCCCCGCTGTTGTTCCAGTGCACTATTCGGGCGTACGGACTCAGCCAACTTAACGACGAGGGCAGCCAGGTAGCCTCAAAAGCCAGGTTTGTGCGGACGAGCCACTTTGTCCACTGGTCAAGGGCGACGACAATTCCGGCAGAACCCAAGAGCAGTGCATATTCGCGCCACAATCTATTCAACTTCTCACCTTTGCCCCAGTTCGCAGCACGTGGAGGCGGCGTGTATTGTACACTACGGCCTTGTTGCCTGGCCGGAAGACGATTCGACTGCCTGATCCGATGGAGTTCTAAACCCAGAAACTCAGTCGCTCGCGTCGGCCACCGTCGTTTCAAACACGCGGGGCACGCGCGCACTTATGCTGGTCATCACCTCGTACTCACTGGTCCCGGCCCAGGCGGCCAGATCTTCGACCGCAATTTCCTCGCCCGACGCCGCTCTTCCAAGGAGTATCACGTCCTCCCCCACCTGCGCGTCGTCTTCCACGGCCACCATGAACTGATCCATGCAAATTCGGCCGACTTGTCGGCACTTGACGCCGCGCACCAAGGACCTGCGACTGATTGGACATGCGTCGAAAATACCCGTCTGCGTAGCCGCAAGGTATCGTCAAGATGCGCGTCGGCTGGTCGGGTTGCCAAGTAGAACCGTAGCTGACGGGCCTGTCGGGGCGCGTGATCTTCGAATGAACCACGCGCGAATGCCAGGTGAGCGCCGGCCGGACCTCCACAGTGTGCTGAACGTCGGGCCCCGGGTATACGCCGTAAAGCATGAGACCGGCCCGGACCATATCCAAGTGGCACTCGGGCAGCTGAAGGATCGCGCCCGAGTTGGCCACGTGGCGAAGTCTCGGCGGGGAGATCCCATTCCGGTCATAGAACTCCAGCACGGCGGAGAAGCGGGCGAATTGCAGCCTGGCGTGAACTCAAGTCGGCACGGTCGGAGTTGGCCAGATGTGTGAAAATGCCTTCAATATCCAGGTCGCCACAGGAGAGCGAGCGCTTGATGAAGGCCTTGGCGTCGTAGTCGTGCACGCCGAGGCGCTCCATGCCAGTGTCGATTTTCAGATGCACCTTGAGCCGGCCGCCTTGCGCGTTCGCGAACGCCTGTGCTGCCTCAAGCAGTTCCACCGAAGACGCCGTAAGTGTGAGGTCGTGCTTGAGAAACAAGGGAACCTGGTCGGGCAGAGTCCCGCCCAAGACAAGAATGGGTTTGCGGATCCCAAGCCGCCGCAGCGCAATCCCCTCCTCAACAATGGCAACGCCGATATAGTCAGCCCGCTGCGCGAGAAATGCGAGCGACGCCATCGAACTCCATGCCCATATGCGTTTGCTTTCAGGACGACCATGACTTTGGCGGGGTTGACCCGTGCGCGTATATTCTCCAAATTCTGCCGCAGTCGATCGAGGTCGACGTGCAGATAGGTGGGCCTGACTTCAACAGCCTGCATAGCCACATTGTACGTGGAAAATGGCAAGGCGGACCGACCCATGCGCCAACATTTTCCAAGGTCCGTCTGTCCAGCCAAGCGGTGCGCCATGCCGCAAACAAAGAAAAGGCGGTGGCTCAATGCGCCACCGCCCCGCAACTTCGACCGTGCTGATCAGCCCACGCCAACCGGCTAACTGGCGTCCTGGGCAGCCACCTTAGCTTGGCATTCGAAGGACTGACCGAAGACTGGGCCTACTTCCAAGCTCCGAGAATCGCGCCCATGGCCAGCAAGGTAACCAGGTGGTTGCCAGTCTCGATGAACCAGACCACCCAGGGCCTGCCGGCGAAGAGGTGATTCACGAGGCTGGTCGTCGCAACAAACCCAAGCCAGATCATGAACCCCGTCCCCAGGCCCGCCGCAAGACCTCCACCCATCCCGTGGACGAGCATGGCAACAAAGACTGCTTCCACGAAGGATGCGACGATGGTAAGGATCCACATCACGGGCGATGAACTCCCCCGCTCCGATTCCTTCTTCCCAATGCCTTTCCACCAGGTCTTGTAAAACACGGACGGGTTGTACCAGATGGAACCGATGACCATGCTGGCAACCACGCACGCGATGACGGCCAACCAGTTCACTGAGCTGAAATCCATTGCAGCCTCCTTTGGCATGTGGGCCGGAGTGCCCGATAACCAACTGAAGGAACCCGCAATCCCGCGAGGAGTTCGCGCCGGGAAAAAAGGACTTCCGAGGCCGCGTTGAGCGTAGAGGCCTGTCTTGTTGCCCTCGGGTCAGCGCCTACTTGCCATTGCCCTTTCCCTTGCCGTTCCCAACGCCGCCGTTGCCGTTCCCGTTGTTTCCGTTGCCATTGTTGCCGTTGTTGCCGTTGTTCCCCTTTGCGCCCGTCTGGCCGTTTGCCTTGCCCTTACCAGGAACCGTGCTGGGAGTCGTGGGTGGTAGTGGTGGTGGTCGTCGCTGGGGCGGTGACCAACGGCGTGCCGCGCCCCGACATGATCGCGCCCAGATTGGTCAGCGATTTGACCTCGTCGGTCATGACCCACTTCTTAAGCTGTCCCCAGTTCGAGATATCCGTGGGCACGCCCAACGCATACAGTGCGCTGTAGTCTCCGCTAGCCTTGGCCGCCAAGATGGCAGCTGCAAGCGCGGGGTCGGAGCCCAGCGCCTGAGCCATGAAGAGCGATTGAGCGATGACTCCAAAGCCGTATCCACTCGTCTGCCAGCCCATGATCGTGTCGTAGCTGACGCCCTGCGAGCCGCAGAAGAAGCCCGTCAAAGCGCCGCCAACCGGCCCGGCGCCGTCCGGCTCCACGCAGGGATCAGCTCCCGTGAGCGTCGTATCAAGCGTAGCCGCCGTAGGAAGGGGATCTACCAGGAGCGGGTCACCAGTCACCGGATCGGTTAAGGGCAGGCCCGTCACGGGATCAATCTGCAGCAATCCCCATGCTTCCGCGTCGGCGATGCTGAGATCCACCGACGTGGTGAAGCCGCCGCCATAAGTGTACACAACGGTATATCCCGTCACCGCCCCCGTCCCGGGATCCGTAATCGGTGTGACGCTGTCGATCGTAACCGTGGTCGTGGTCGCCTGCAGGGGCGGCGCTGCCCGCACTAATGCCACTTGGCCCACTGCCAGAGCCAGGGCAACCACCAAGGCCAATATGATCTTTGTCTTAGACATAGTATGTCGTCCTCCGTGTGCGCCGTGGCCAGAACCAACCACCGCGCGCCGTGCTGCGCGGATTCTACTCCCGCCCGACCTCGTCCACAGGGACCTTACAAAACTGAAAACCTAAATTCTTCCCGCAACGTATTCGAGCACATCAATCTTAGTGAGTATGCCAATGGGGCGTGCGCCTTCGACGATAATCAAAGCGAAGCCCTCGGTCAGCATCGGCATCGCCTCGTCCAAGGATGTACCTGCAGGAAACACCGCCTGGGCATTCTGCACCAGCGCATCGATCGGCTCATCGCGGCTGCCGGCCTGCCGCGAACTCAAGGATGTGAGTGAGGAGGTCGACCTCTTCAATCGTGCCGACGAGTGCGCCGTCCGGGCCCGCGACAGGCATCTGCGAAATCGCGTGTTCACGCATGACCGAGATGACATTCTGGATGGATTCCCCGAGCAGCGCAGTGAATAGCGCCTTGTTGGGTTTGGCCACAAGAAGATCGCCCAAGGTTACTTCCCCGAATTCGAGATCGAGGAAGCCGTTCTCGCGCATCCACTTGTTGTCATAGAACTTCGAGAGATAGCGCGAGCCACTGTCTGGAAAGATGACTACCACCAGTCGGTCGGCTGGCAATTGGGCGGCATACTTCATTGTGCCTGCCAAGGCAGAGCCCGAGGATCCACCGGCGAATATACCCTCCTGGCGGACCAACTGTCTTGCCCAAAGAAATGATTCGCGATCGTTTACCCGGATGATCTCATCAACGACCTCGAGATCTGTCGTCGAGGGAAGAAAGTCCTCTCCGATGCCTTCCACCTTGTATGTCTTTGGGTACGCGCCGTCCGGCACCTGCCCCTTGTTCCTCCAGATTTCATACAAGATGGACCCCTCGATGTCGACGCCGATGATCCGGATGCCCGGATTGCGAGCCTTCAGGTAACGGCCAATGCCCGATATGGTGCCGCCAGTTCCCATGCCGATGACCACGTCGGTGAGCCTTCCCTCTGTCTGTGCCCAAAGTTCGGGAGCGGTGCTCAGCTCATGTGTCTGCGGATTGTCGGGATTGTGGTACTGGTTGGCCAATACCGCGTTCGGCGTTTCGCGCGCCAGCCGCTTGGCCACCTCATAGTAAGAGCGCGGATCGTCCGGGGCGACGGCCGTAGGAGTAATCACCACCCTTGCGCCGTAGGCGCGCAACAGCTGGATCTTTTCGGTGCTCATCTTGTCAGGCATGACAAAGATCGTTTTGTAGCCCTTCAATGCCGCAGCGATTGCCAAGCCGACCCCGGTATTCCCGGAAGTCGCCTCCACCACGGTGCCGCCCCGCCTCAAGTCACCCCGCATCTCGGCCTTTTCCACAATGTGGAGGCCGACGCGATCCTTGATGCTTCCGCCTGGATTTAAGTTCTCCAGCTTCGCGTACACCTGCGCAGATATACCCCGAGCCACGCGTGCCAGGCGGACCAAGGGAGTGTGACCTATCGTTCCCAGAATGCTGTCGTAAACTTGCCGCTCAGATGAAGGCTTAAGTTGCTGCAAAGGTCCCTCGCCTGTCCCGGTATGGTGTCGGAGTTTGCTGCTCATTGGCGGCGTGCGTCGCCGGCAGCCCGTGAGCCGCCATGGGAACGCCCGGCTGCAGCCAAATCACCGGCGTTAGTACACAGGAAGTCGAGTATCCACTTCCTGAGCCCAGGAGTTTATTCCACCCCGAAGATTCTTGACCTTCTTGAAGCCGGCGCTCGCCAGCAGTTCCAAGGCCCGCGCAGAGCGTGTGCCCGCTTTGCAGAAGACGACCATCTCACTCGCAGAGTCGAGCTCTGAGAGCCTGGCGGCGAGCGATCCGAGCGGGATATTTAGCGCCCCCGGCAACGCAGAAATCTCAAGCTCGTGAGGTTCCCGTACATCCAGAAGCAGCAATTTGCCATCCTTCAAGCGGGAAGCCAATTCAGCGGCGGTAATTTCCAGGCGGGCGTCGCCCACGGAAGCCTGCTCGTGATCATGGCCAGGAACGCCGCAGAACTCCTCATAGTCGATCGGGGCCAGGATGTCCGCATCGGGCCCGCACACCCGGCAATTTGGGTTCTTCTTCAGCTTGACAAAGTCGAAGGACATATCCAGGGCATTGTACAAAAGCAGGCGTCCGCTCAAGGTTTGCCCTATGCCCAACAGCACCTTGAGCGCCTCCGTTGCCTGCAGCGTGCCTATCGTCCCTGGTAGCACGCCCAGGACGCCCCCTTCGGCGCAAGATGGGACAAGCCCGGGAGGGGGCGGCTCTGGAAACAGGCACCGATAGCATGGACCGGTGCGGGCGTCGAAGACGCTGACCTGGCCGTCAAATCGATAGATGGAGGCGTACACGTTTGGTTTGCCGAGGAAAACCGAAACATCGTTGATCAGATAGCGTGTTGGGAAATTGTCTGTTCCGTCGAGCAGAATGTCGTAGTCGGCCGCAATCCGCATGGCGTTGTCGGACGTGAACGGCTCGTTGAAGACGTCAACCTGTGTGTTGGGGTTGAGATCCAGGAGACGCGCCCTGGCACTTTCGACCTTCAGCGTCCCCACGCTGGTGGTACCGTGGATCACTTGGCGCTGCAGGTTGGAGGAATCGACGACATCGTAGTCCACCAGTCCAAGCCGGCCGACTCCGGCAGCCGCCAGATAAAGCGAGGCCGGTGAGCCCAGCCCGCCGGTGCCGATCACGAGTGCTGAGGCCCCCTTCAGTTTTCTCTGGCCTTCCAGGCCGACTTCGGGAATCAGAAGATGGCGCGAATATCGAAGGATTTCGTCACGCGTCAATCCCGGCAGGATCGGTGCAGGCATGCGCTATCCGCCTGCGATAGAGGGAACCAGCAGCACGCGCGCGCCTTCATCGAGAGGCGTGGCCAATCCTTGCAGGTCTTTGACATTGTTCTCGCCGACGAATAGATTCACAAATGGCCGGAGCTTGCCATCGCCATTGTAGAGATGAGCCCTCAGGGCTGGAAACCGCTCCACGAGCTGTTCCATGACCTCCGCCACGGTTTGCCCTTCAACTTGCACTTCCACCTGACCGCCTGTGTAGCTGCGCAGCGGGGTCGGTATCTTCAATGTTGGCATTTCAGTTCCTTGGGGGAATTTCAGGCACCAATTGACATTCACCGAGGAGGCCATTCTAGTCCAGAATCGATGCCGGGCCGCTACCCGCGCACCGAGACGGGATCGCATCCCTGCCGTTCGACGACCGCCTCACAGGTGGAGGCCGCGCTGATTTCAACCGTTCCAGCGCGGGCAAACGGCGCCATGAAGTCTTGCAGGTATTGTGGGTCTTCGGCCTCGGCGATCAGAACAAGCGTATGCTTGCCGTCCAGAACGGCGTCGGCCAGCAGATCGATCCCGTACTTCCGCGCGTTTGCTCTCGTCAGATGCTGGAGCAAGATCTGCCCCATCTCGGGATCTTTGGCAGGACATGCTTCAGCAGAGTGTTGATGATGCACAAAGTAGAGTGACATGCGAGACTCCTTTAGTCTGTAGTCTTGATCAGTTCCTCAACAAAGGCGGCGCGATCGTCCTGGAGCCGCCAGCATCGTGAAGCCTCGGCTTTCCCCGACCGGATGCTTGTAATGACATACGAAAACAGCGGCTGTGCCCAGTCGCGGTCAAATTCCGAGGGGCTGTTCGGGTGATCCGGATGAGAATGGAACACTCCCACGAGATCCAGACCAAGGCGTTCCGCCTCCAGCTCGGCCCGAAGGTATTCTTCCGGACCGATAAGATAACGGGTTAGGCGGGCATCCGCCTCCCGCGAGTTGTCAAAGGCGGCCAATTCCTGAACCACGCGATCCACCCGGTCGGTACCCAGAAGAAAGCCGGCGGATTCCTCCGGATAAAGTCCTCGCCGTAGGCAGTGATCCGCTGGAGCAGGCGGCTTCCGATAAGAATCGTCACTCCGCCTCCCACAGCGCGGTGTCGCTGAGGTACTTGTAGCCGGCATCCGGCAGAATCACCACGACGCAACCAGTCGTCATCTCCGCGCCAATCTTCAGGGCGGCGGCCACTGCGGCCCCTGCTGACACTCCCACAAACAGGCCTTCATCACGAGCCAGTCGGCGCACGACCTCGTAGGCCTCCTCAGTCTGGATTGAGAGGGCCACGTCGGCGAGCGCGGCATCGTAGATGCCGGGTGTAAGCGCCGTCGGCATGTGCTTGAGTCCTTCCAATCCGTGAAATGCCTGGTCCGGTTGCACGGACACAAGTTTGATCTCGGGCACTTGTTGCCGTAGGTACCTACCGGTCCCCATCAACGTCCCGGAAGTTCCCAGGCCGGCGACGAAGTGGCTCACCGCGCCATTCGTCTGGGAAAGCACCTCCGGTCCCGTCGTCAGGAAGTGGGCCTCCCAATTGGCCGGATTGTCGTACTGATTCGCGTACCAGTAGCGATCAGGGTCAGCCTTTGCGAGTGCGCGGGCGTGCCGGATGGCGCCGTCTGAACCCTCCGAGGCATCGGTCAGGATGACTTCTGCCCCCAGCGCTCTGAGTATCAAAAGCCTTTCGCGGCTGGCGCTCGCAGGCACACATAGGGTCACGGGGATGCCCGCCGCAGCCCCGAAAGTTGCGTAGGCGATGCCCATGTTGCCAGAAGTCGAATTGAGCAGCCGCTTTCCAGGATCAAGATCGCCGCTTTCAAGCCCGCGGCGGATGATGTTTGCCGCCGGACGATCCTTCACCGACCCGCTCGGATTGAACCACTCGGCCTTTGCGAACACCTGGACCGCCGCAGGCAAGTGCCCTGCGATCCGTCTGAGCGGCACAAGCGGCGTGTTCCCCACGTGGGCTGCCAATCCCGGCAGCGTCGCCGTATACAGTTGCAATGAGCTCGTGATTTCCGTTGTCAATTCCGTTTCCACTTAGCCAAGGCAAAGAAAAGAGGACGGTCCTTTGGCGCCGCCTCATTCGATCATTTCCGAATGCGGAGCCATCGACCGTCCTCCTTCGACCGATTACTGGATCGTCAGGAAGGGCTTCTCAGCGGCTCCGCAATGGACACGAACAATGTCTTGTCTTCATGAGCATTAATAAAATAGATATTCCTGACGTATATTGTACTAATTGCGCTCATTCTGTCAAGGCTGGAATTCTCGAGGTGGTCCTGCGCCTACGCGAAGCCTGATTTCGAAGCCCCGGACGTGCCCCGTCCCGGTTCAGGCAGGAGCGCCGACGGTGCTCCCGAAGAGAAAGCAAACCTCCGACGATGCACGTGAACCGCCGGAGGTTTGAGAACTCGTGAAGTGCGCCCGGAAATCGTCTCCGCCCTGCCTACTCTTCCTTCTTCGATTCCAGTTCCTTCTTGTGGGCCTCGACTATTCCGCCGGCTACGTGTGCCGGGACAATGTCGTAGTGATCCAGTTCCATCGTGAAGTATCCTCGGCCACCCGTCAGGGATCTGAGTTGCGATGTGTAGCGCAGCATCTCCGCCATGGGGACATGGGCGATGATCACCGTGCTTCCGCGCTCCGATTCGGTGCCCTGAACGCGCCCACGTCGGGTGTTCAAGTCTCCCATTACGTCGCCCATATGGTCATCCGGCACCACGATCCTGACATTCATGATCGGCTCGAAAAGTACCGGGCCCGCCCCCTGCACTGCAAGCTTGAAAGCCTCCCGCCCGGCAATTTCAAATGCAACGGGCTTGGAATTGACCGGGTGCTCCTTGCCATCGTACACAATCACCTTAACATTGCTCATCGGGTATCCGGCGTAGACACCTTGTTCCAAGCTCGCCTTGATGCCCTTCTCGATAGGCGGCAGGTAAGAGCGCGAAAGATTCATCCCGGAGAGTTCATCCGTGAATTCAAAGTCGGCTCCCGGGAGGGGCTCGATACGCAGGTAGACCTCGCCAAATTGCCCCGCGCCTCCTGTCTGCTTCTTGTGGCGATATTGGGCGGATGACTTCTTGGTAATCCCTTCACGGTAGGGCACCCTGGGCTCGCGCGTCAGCAGCCCTACCTGAAACTTCGTCTGGGCGCGGTGCATGGCAACGTCGATGTGCTGGTCCCCAATTCCCTGCAACACCGTCTCGCCTGTGCTGTGCTCGTTGAACCAAGAGAGCGTCAGGTCTTCTTCGCAAAGTCTGGTCAATGTTGGCGAGATCTTTGCCGCGTCGGCCTGGGTCTTGGGAGAAATTGCGACACGGTACTGCGCCGCGGGGAACTCCGGCGGGGCGACCACAAGAGGATGCCCCTTGTCTGACAGCGTATCGCCCGTGGCCGTGACCGATAGTTTCGCGACGCAACCCAGATCGCCCGTGTGCACGATGCCGATTGGCAATTGTTCCTTTCCGCGCTGCAGATGGAGGCCCGAGAGGCGTTCGTCCTCTGCCTTGTTCTGGTTCCACACGTGCACATCGCCGTGGACCGCGCCGGAGAAAGCACGAAAGTACGTCATCTTCCCAACAAAAGGATCGGCCGTAGTCTTCCAAACGTAGGCCGCCAGAGGGCCCTCGTCGCTCGGTACCAGTTTTTCCTGGCCATCGGGCCCCTGGGCGAATCGTTCCGGCGCCTGCAAAGGAGAAGGCAGCAGGTCGATGATCCCGTTAAGCAGTGGCATAATGCCAATGGAGTGCGCGCCTGCCGCGCAGTACACCGGAATGAAGGTGCCCGATTGAACGCCATTGCGCAGCCCCCTGAGGAGTTCCTCGCCTGAGAGCGTACCGGCCTCAAGGTACTTTTCGAGCAGTGTGTCCTCGCCTTCGGCAGCCGCCTCGAGCAACACACCACGTGCCTCCTTGGCCGCATCCATCATCTCAGCGGGAATTTCCTCCGGTGTTTTGCCTTCGCCGAGGTAGGCCTTCATCGAGATCAGATCAACGATGCCTTTGAACTCGTGCTTGTCCCCTAGCGGGAGCTGCACTTTCACGAGGCGATGATCCCCGGAGCGGGCGAATTCCTCGACAGATGCATAGGCCCTGCCGAAGTTGGCGTTGTCTCGGTCCAGCTTATTAATCACAAGCAGTCGGGGAAGGCGCATTCGATCGGCGTGCTGCCATGCAATTTCGGTGCCAACTTCCATTCCCGAGACCGCATCCACAAGGAGGACGGCCCCGTCGGCCACGCTCAGCGCCGAGACCATTTCACCTACAAAGTCCGTGAAACCCGGGGCGTCGAGCAAATTTACCTTGTGGTCGCGCAACTCCAATGGCAGAACACTTGTCGAAAGTGAGATCTTCCGGCGAATCTCCTCCTCGTCATGGTCAGACACGGTTGTCCCATCTTCGATTTTGCCCATGCGCGTGGTGGCCCCTGCAACAAAGAGCATCGCCTCGGCAAGCATGGTCTTACCGGCGCTGCCGTGCGAGATCAGCGCGACGTTGCGTAGATTCCCGGTGTTATACTCCTGCATCAAATCCCTTCCTAATTGATTCAATTGCTCAGCGCCCTAATCCGTTGCTGCCCGCGGCGCCTCGTGGCATTTTCCCCCACTCAGCGCGGCTTGCGATTCACCGGTCCGCCTTCAGAGGGGAGCTTATGCGCCCCAGTAATGCGTTGAGCCGCATGATTGTAAGAGAAGAGAGTTGAATTGTCAAAGTGTGGAGTGTCACGAACGAAATGTGACGCCGCGACCCGTCGTGCAGGACTGCGGCGGTCGGCAGGAGACCCGTGTCGCTTGCAGGCAGCCACGCCCGGCATCTGAGCCATGCTGCGCCGGTTGGAGTTCGATCTTTGGTATCTGTTTCGCCCGCCCTGGGACAGCGGCATCTCCCCGCCCGAGCTGTTTGAGTTCATGGCGGGGCATGCGCCTGGCCGCGCCATTGACCTGGGATGCGGTACGGGTACAAACGTCGTGACGCTTGCGACGCACGGTTGGCAGGTGATCGGGCTGGACTTCTCGCCCCGGGCCGTGCGAATTGCCGCGACGCAAGATCCGCGACGCGGTCCTGACGGCGCCTGGTATCGGTAGGTGACGTCACTAGCATGCGCGGCGTTGAAGGACCGTTTGACCTGGCACTCGACATCGGGTGCTTTCACGGAGTCGTCAACCGTGCAGCGTATCTTGCCAATCTCGTCCGCATTCTCGCCCCAGGCGGTTACTGGCTGATGTATGGATTCGTAAATGCCCCCACCGACTCAGCCGGGCCTGGGATCACCGCAACGGACCTGGATCAAGTCCAGCGACGAGGTCTGCGCCTTGTTTCCCGGCAGGATGGTACGGATCGGGGTGATCAGGCATCCGCCTGGTTCCTCCACCAGCGGCCTGCCTCCCAGCGTTGAAGCGTCGCTCCCCCAGTCATTCGCCGGCAATGCGAATCCTTTTCATCTTCCTCGACGGTATCGGGCTGGGGGCATCAGACGCCCAGTCCAATCCCTTCGCCAAGGCGAGCATGCCCAATCTCATCGATCTGCTCGAAGGCCGGCGCCTCCTTGCAGCGTCCGCACCGTTCGTAGGGACGCGCGCCACCCTCCTCGCGCTCGACGCCACCCTCGGGGTCCAGGGGCTGCCTCAATCTGCCACAGGGCAGGCGTCGCTCCTGACGGGTCGAAATGTGCCTGCCGCGATCGGCGAACATTATGGGCCCAAGCCCAATCCTGCGGTTGCTAAATCCTTGCTCAGCGGGAATCTCTTTTCGCGCTTGGCACAGGCCGGCAGGACTGCGGTGTTGCTCAACGCGTATCCGCCGCGGTATTTCCATGGCGTGGATTCGGGTAGACGCCTGTATTCTGCAATCCCGCTCGCTGTCACATCTGCAGGACTGGGACTGTTCCGGAAAGAGGACCTATTCGAAGGCCGCGCTCTTTCTGCCGACTTCACGGGCGCAGGCTGGACCGGCATGCTGGGTTTCCCGGAAGCGCCTGTTTATTCCCCCGTGGCGGCCGGTCATAAACTCGTGGAATTGGCAAACAAGTACGACTTCTCGCTCTTGGAGTACTGGTCCACCGATTATGCCGGCCACAAGCAGGACATGTCGTGGGCGCTGCAACAACTGGAAACGTTCGACGGCGTGGTAGGGGGCCTGGTCGGTGCCTGGCCGGCCGACGGCGGATTGATCCTCATCACCTCCGATCACGGAAACATGGAGGACTTGTCCACACGGCGTCACACCACGGCCAAGGTTCCCGCAATTCTCATTGGTCCGGAGGCGGCGCGAAGTCAATTTTCCCGAGCGCTGACAGACCTGACGGATATCGCGCCGGCAATATTCAGAGTATTGGGGGTCACAGACTAGCGGACGCGCTTTGCCTTCGCCCGCAACGTCTAGCGCACGAATCGTACAAAGACCTGATTCCCGAGTAGGCGACCGCGCCTCGTCAACCTGATGCTGCCCGCATCGACAGCCTCGTTTCCATTGTCAGGAGCCTCCGCCTGGACCGCTTCAGGCGCCACCCATTCAAGTAGGCCAAGCCCAACCAGCTCGCTCAACTCACGCGCATAGTCTTCCGTGATCGGCCGCCCGAATCGCGTTTCGTAGGCAGCAGCGCTGATGCCTTCGCGGGTCAGCCGCAGGCCCATGATCATGAAGTCAGCCCTGTCGTCGTCCGCTGACTGAGGTCGGGCTTCAACCGCGGCGCGTGAAAGGGGAAAGCGCCTGGGTGCGGAACCACCAATTGCAGCAACAACTGCGGGATCTGCGGCCGCGGCATCATCTGGGACACCGCCGCCGGACATCCTCGCAATGTACGCGGGTATGCCGAGCACGTTTGAGTAGCGGTAGCCGCCAGAGAATCCGTGGGCACCGGCACCTAGTCCAAGATACGGCTCACCCCGCCAGTACTGCAGATTGTGCATGCACTCGTGATCCTTGATCGCCCAGTTGGAAATCTCGTATTGGCCATAACCCGCCGCCTCCAACTCCAAGGAGGCCCACTCGTACATATCCGCGGCAAGATCCGGATCAGGCGAGGCGAGAAGTCCGCGTCTGGCCCAGTTACCAAACGGCGTGCCGTGCTCCAACGTGAGGGCATAGGCGGAGACATGGTCGGGGCGCAGCTCCAGGGCGCGGCGTAATGTTGTCTGCCAAGTCCTCAGCTCCTGCTGCGGCAAACCATAGATCAGATCGACGTTCAGATTTTCAAATCCAGCTCTTCGTGCCGCCGAGACAGCTTGAAGGACGTCGCCGTACGAGTGCTGACGTTCCAGCATACGCAGCTCCTCGCCGTTCGAAGACTGCATGCCGAAACTGATCCGGTTGATTCCCATCGTGCGCATTCGCTGCAAGTCGAGGAAGGAAACCGTACCAGGATTTGCTTCGACGGTGAATTCGACCTCCGGCGTAGACGAGAAAGCAAGTTGTATCGACTGCTAGAATGGCGGCGAATTGTTCGGGAGCCAGTAGAGAAGGCGTCCCGCCGCCAAAGAAGACGGTGTGGACACACAAGTCATTGGGTGCGCGTGTTCCAACGTAAGATATCTCTGCCCGCAGAGCTTCGACGTAGGCAGGAATAAGCTGGCCCTGACCAGCGTACGTGTTGAAGTCGCAATACGCGCACCGGTGGGCACAAAACGGGATATGCAGATACAGGGAATGCGGCATTCAGATCGCGCGACCCGAGAAACCGCCTTCGGGTGCCCGGCGCTTTGCGACTACAGGAACATGCCCACAGGGGCTTCCAGATACCTTGCGAGCGCCTGCATAAAACGGGCGGCTTCCGCCCCGTCGCTGACGCGATGGTCCACGGCGATTGTGGCCTTCATGCTCCAACCGACCTTGATTCCGCCATTCTCCACCACCGGCACCCGGCGCGCGGCACCGACGGCAAGGATTCCGGCCTCAGGCGGATTAATGATCGCCGCAAAATTCTCGACGCCGTACATCCCGAGATTGCTGACGGAAAACGTTGAGCCCTCAATATCCTCCGAGCGCACCTTGCCGCCGCGAACTCTAGCTGCCATTTCCTTCACTTCCTGGGATATCTGCCGCACAGATTTCAGGTCCGCGTCCCTGCAAACGACCGTGAGCAGCCCGCCCTCTACCGCCACTGCGACGCCAATGTTGACGGCACCGTGGCGCACCACATGATCGCCAAGAAAGGCTGAATTCAAGTTCGGGAATTCGCCCAGGCAAAGTGCGGTTGCCTTGACGACGAAGTCGTTGACCGAGAGCTTCTGGTCTTCCGGCAGGATCGAGTTGGCTTGCTGGCGCAAGTCCATCAGAGCATCCGCCCGGTATTCGTGGGTCACATAGAAGTGGGGAACGTTGCTTTTCGACTCGGTCATTCGGCGCCCAATGGCCGCCCGCAGCCTCGACAGCGGGATGTCCACGTCAGCGCGAGGCGCTCCGGAGAAGTCCTGGCGCACGTATGCGACCGGAAGACCTGGCGGGGCGCCGCGGCCGACCAGCGCTGCTTCGATGTCGCGGCGCACGACGCGGCCACCCGGACCGCTCGCAGCGACGGTGTGGAGATCGAGGCCGGCCTCGCCGGCCATCCTGCGAGCAAGCGGGGAAGCTTTGACCATGCCGGCTGCACCGGGCTCAACCGGGGGCAGAGCAGGAGCCTGGACCCCCGTAGGAGACGAAGCCGCCGGTGTTGGAATATTCGCCTCGGCCGGTTTCGCCTGGCCGCCCGTCTGGGCGGGCACTTCGATCTTCTCGTCCTTTGTACCCACTATGGCAATCGGCGTCCCGATCGGCACGATGGCACCTTGATCAACAAGCAGTCGCCGGATGATACCTCTCGCAGACGACTCGACCTCGACGGTCGCCTTGTCCGTTTCAATTTCCGCCAGCACGTCTCCCTTGTCGATAGCTTCGCCTTCGTTGCGCAGCCAACGGATGAGAGTGCCTTCCTGCATGTCAAAGCCGAGCTTCGGCATCGTTATCGTCTCGGCCATCAAATCACCTCTTTCACCGCGGCGATTACATCCTCGACCTGTGGTAGCGCGGCCTGCTCCAGCGTTCGGTTGTATGGCAGCGGTACCTCGTCCTGCGCGACTCGCTTAATGGGCGCGTCGACATAGTCGAAGGCCTGCTCATATATCCGGCTGGATATCTCGCTGCCAACTCCGTACGATTTCCAACCCTCCTCAACCACAACCGCACGGTTCGTTTTCCGGAACGACTCCAGGACCGGCTCCATATCGAGGGGCCGCAGCGTGCGCAGATCAACGACTTCGGCTTCGATTCCCTCCCCAGCAAGTTGTTGCGAGGCCTTCATCGAGATTTCGAGACCTTTGGAGTACGTCACAATCGTCACATCCTTGCCAGGTCTTTGAATCTTGGATTGTCCGATGGGAATAGTGAATTCCCCGTCGGGAACGTCCCCGCGGACTTGATACATGGTGGCGTGCTCAATGAACAGCACGGGGTTATTGGAGCGGATCGCCGACTTGAGCAGGCCCTTGGCGTCTGCGGGTGTGCCTGGCGCCACCACCGTGAGCCCGGGAAAATGAGCAAATATGGCGTCAGGCGTCTGCGAATGAGTCGCCCCAAGCTGCCTTCCGCCGCCGCCAACCGTGCGGATAACCAGCGGAAGAACGAATTGTCCGGCAAACATGTAGTGCATCTTGGCGGCCTCGTTGACGATATGATCCATCGCCGCGAAGGCAAAATTGATGGTCATTAGCTCGGCGACCGGCCTCTGTCCGACCAGCGCCGCCCCGATTGCCGCTCCGATGATGCCGGCCTCGGCAATGGGCGTGTCGCGCACGCGCTCCCCGCCAAAGTGATCGAAGAAGCCCTTCGTTACCGCGTACGACCCGCCCCACACGCCGACCTCCTCCCCCATAATGAAGACGGCCGGATCCCTTTCCATTTCTTCCCAAAGTGCTTGCGAGATTGCCTCTCGCATGGTTATATGTGCCATCTTTTCTCCGCCGGGCGCTCTGACCGGCTCATTCTGACCCCTTGTCCCCGGACCCGCGGCGTCCCAGTGCCGTGCCCGGCTCTCTAGTCGGCGTATACACCGCTATACAGGTCTTCCAGGGTCGGTTCCGGAGAGGTTTCGGCAAATCGGACGGCCGCTTCGACCTCCTCAAGTGCCGCGCTATCGACTGCATCCAATGCCGATGCGCTGGAGACCTTCCCCTCGATCAAGACGCGGCGGAACGCACCAATGGGGTCGCTCTCCTCCCACTTCTTGACTTCTTCGTGTTTCCGATAGCGCTCCGGATCTCCCATGGAGTGTCCCCGAAAGCGATACGTCGTGAGTTCCAGCAGCATTGGCCCGCTACCAGAGCGGACCTGATCCAAGGCCTTCTGCGCCGCCGCGTAGACTTTCATAACATCCATGCCATCCACCCGCTCGCTCGGCATGTCGTATCCGCGCGCCTTGGTGGCAATGGAAGATACCGCCGAAGCACGCTCAATCGCGGTGCCCATGCCATACATGTTGTTTTCGCAGACCCACAGAACGGGCAGGCTCCAGATCTTGCTCATGTTGAGGGCTTCGTGAAAGAATCCGATGTTGGTCGCGCCCTCACCGAACATGCAGATCGTCACGTTGTCGCGCTTTCCGTATTTGTCGCCCAGAGCCATGCCGGCAGCAATCGGCAGGTGAGCCCCCACGATGGCATGCCCGCCCCAAAAGTTTTTGGTCGGATCAGCCATGTGCATGGAGCCGCCCTTGCCATGCGAGGTACCGGTGGCCTTGCCCAGCAATTCCGCCATGACCTGGTTGGCCGGGATGCCGCAGCTGATGGCAACTCCGTGATCCCGGTATGCAGTAATCACGCGATCCTCAGGACGTCTGGCAGCGATCAGCCCGGTGCACACGGCTTCTTGACCGATATACAAGTGCATGAAACCACCGATTTTGCCCTGCTGGTACAGTTCCGCGCCTCGCTCTTCCAAGCGACGAATGAGTACCATTTGATGGTAGAGCCCGACTTTTTCTTCCTTGTTCACATGCGCTCCAGTTTCCGACAATAACACCTTGAATCATAATTCGTTGTGCGGCCCAGATATGAAACGTTGAATTATAGCAGACGGTCACCATCTTCCATGCGCAAGGCGGTGACCGGCGCGAACGCGATACCCGCGCAGCTGCAAAGGGGAGTATAAATTGGCCGTTTCCATTCGATACTTGCGCACGACGGCGCGCCCAAGGAGGCAAACTTGAATACATGGATTATCGTGCTTCGAATCATTCATATTGTGAGCGGGGTCTTCTGGGTCGGAGGCTCTCTGTTTCTGGGCTTGTTCATTGGTCCGACGGTGAATGCCACAGCCGAGGCTGGTCAGAAGTTCATGGCGCACCTCATCACGAAAGCTCGGCTTGCGACACGCGTCTCGGCAGCCGCCGGTCTTACCGTTCTGGCGGGTGCCATACTCTATTGGATCGACTTCGCAGGGACTTACGTCGGGCTGGACACATTCCGGGCCCGGACTGGGATTTGGTCTTGGAGCCCTGTTTGCGGTCGTGGGCTTCGTTTTCGGGATCATCGTGGGCCAGAGCACGTCAACGCTCGGAAACCTGGCGGCGGAAATTACTGGAAAGCCGACTGCGGAGCAGCTCGGAAAAATTCAGGCGGCGCGCGCCCAGCTGGCATATGCAAGTCCAGCCAACATGATCGCCTTGGTTGTCGCGCTGGTCTTCATGGCCACGGCTCGCTATTGGCTGTTCTAGAGTCTTTAGCCGCTGACGGCGGCTGGTGACTTGGCCGGCCTCGTCCCGTCAGGCCGGCCTACTCAATCCAAGTTGTGCGCTCTTCAAAGCCGGGCCGTTCGCGGCTCGGCGGCCACACCTCGGGATAGCCCAGGTAGAGGAATGCGATCAAGTGCTGATCTGCAGCCAAGCCCAGAAAACGCTTGACATCAGAGTCTTGAGCAGCGTCGCCGGTGCGCCAATGGCCGCCCAGGCCCAGTTGGCCCGCGGCCAGGAGGATGTTCTCACACGCCGCGGCGGCGGCGCAGATGTTTTCAATTTCGATGACACGCGGATCGTCCGGCTTATCTACTGCCACTGCGATCACAAGCGGAGCGCGGAGAGGCTTCGCTCGCTCCTTGTCGAGCGCGGCTGGGTCGACATCCGGAAACCTGCGCGCAAGGACTTGCGCCATGACATCGCCGAGTCTTTCACGCCCAGCGCCCGTCAATACGATGAAGCGCCACGGCCGGACCTTGTAGTGATTCGGTGCTTGAACGGCCGCACCCAGCAGCTTCTCAATGTCGGCGCGTGGGACGGGATCCGACTTCATTTTGCCGATGGATTGCCTATCGTAGATTGCCTCGATCACAGTCATGGCTCCTCCAAACGCGCCTCGGCCGACCAGGCCCTGGCATCGGGGTGACTTCATCGCAGATTGCGGCACGCCTGTGCAATTGTACAACCGTCAATTGGTGGGCGAACGCGTCCGCATCAGGCACACCAGGGGCCGTGTGCGCACAGAACAAACCGCCCCCTTCCCGGGGGCGGTTTGTCACGGGGACCTAGCGCCGAGCCACGCGGGCGCGAGGCTTGGATCGCTTTCGTGCAGCGCCACGCGGCGCCGCTCGTTTCGCGGCGGACTTGGTCGGACGTCGCGTCGCGCGAGCGCTCGATTTCGCCGCAGGGCGATGCTTGAGAGCCGCCTGCGCGGCCGCCAAGCGTGCAACAGGCACACGGAACGGCGAGCAGCTGACATAGTTGTTTCCAATCAAGTGGCACCATTCGATGGACTGCGGATCGCCACCATGCTCCCCACAGATGCCGACCTCAAGTGCCGGACGCGTCGATCGACCCTCCTCGATCGCCATCTTCATCAGGCGGCCGACCCCTTCGCGGTCCAGAGTCTGGAACGGATTGACCGGCAGGATACCTTCTTCGACATACGTTACGAGGAAATTCCTCTCGGCATCGTCGCGCGAATAGCCAAAGGTCATCTGCGTCAGGTCATTCGTACCAAATGAGAAGAACTCCGCAAGTTTGGCCACTTCGGCAGCGGTGACCGCCGCGCGCGGGATTTCGATCATGGTACCGAATTTGTAGTGGAAGTCAACGCCACGCTCAGCCGTGACGGCCTTTGCGATGCGGGCCAGCCTGGGTTGGATCCACTCCAACTCCTTGACGGTACCTGTCAACGGTATCATCACCTCGGGCTTGACGACGATGCCGCGGAGCGTGCAATCGGCGGCAGCCTCAAATATCGCACGCACCTGCATCTCGACGATTTCGGGCATGGCAATACTCAGGCGGACACCCCGCAAGCCCATCATCGGGTTCGATTCGTGCATTCCGCGCACTGCCTCAAGCAGTGCCTCTTTCTCTGCCAGCCCATCCGTCTGGCCCTTCACCCTCATGGTAATTACTTCTTCGAGCAGGGCTTCCTCAGACGGCATGAACTCATGCAATGGCGGATCGATAAGCCGGATGATTACCGGATGCCCGTTCATGGCCTCGAACAGGCCATCGAAGTCCTTTCGCTGAAATGGCAAAAGTTCATCGAGCGCGGCGGTCCGCAGCGCGCTCGTCGGCGCCAAAATCATGCGCTGCACAATGGGTAGTCGCACGGGCTCGAAGAACATGTGCTCGGTTCGGCATAGCCCGATGCCCATTGCCCCATACGAGCGGGCGCGCCGGGCGTCCTTGGGGTAATCCGCATTCGCCCACACCTGCAGGCCCCTCGTGGGCCAGCCCTTGGGCGCAGCGCGCAGACCCGGTTTCGAGGCGATTTCATCTGCCCAGGTCAGAAGCGTCATCAGTTCCGTCTGCTCATCCAGGGATGGTTCGCTCATCGGGATCTTGCCGATATAGACTTTTCCGGAACCGCCATCGACTGAAATCCAGTCTCCTTCTTTGACCACGGTGGAGTCAACGGTCATGATCCGTCTCTCGAGATCGATCTTGATCGCCGAGGCGCCCACAATGCACGGTATGCCAAATTGGCGGGCTACCACCGCCGCGTGGGAAGTTGCGCCGCCTTCGCTTGTGAGCACGCCGCGGGCGGCGATCATGCCGTGCACGTCGTCCGGTTTCGTGAAGGGGCGAACCATGATGACGTCCTGCTTCTGCTCCTTGGCCATCTTCTCTGCCATGTCCGCATCGAAGTAGGCTTGTCCAACAGCGGCTCCCGGGCTCGCATTGACGCCCGCCGCAAAAAATGCGCCAGCGTTCTCCGCATCATCTTTGGCCTTGTCGTCGAAGCGCGGATGGAGCAGCGCGTCCACCTGGTCTGGCGTCACGCGCTCAACGGCTTCCTCGCGGCTGATCAGCCGTTGGTTTGCCATGTCGACTGCGATCTTCACGGCCGCTTTGGCGGTCCGCTTGCCGTTGCGGGTTTGGAGCATCCACAGCTTGCCGCGCTCGATGGTGAACTCGACGTCCTGCATTTCACGATAGTGTTTTTCGAGCTTGCCGGTGATCGCCATGAACTGCTTGTACGCGTCCGGCATTTTCTCTTTGAGATCCTCGATCGGGTTTGCATTCCGGATGCCGGCGACCACGTCTTCGCCCTGGGCATTGAGCAGATACTCCCCCATCATCTTCTCATCGCCCGTGGACGGGTTACGTGTAAAGGCCACACCCGTGCCGGAATCGTCGCCCATGTTTCCGAAAACCATGGTCACGATGTTTACGGCTGTGCCCAAATCATCGGGTATCTGCTCCTTGCGACGATAGTCAATCGCCCGTTTGCCATTCCAGGATTTGAACACGGCCTCCGTGGCAAGCTCCAATTGCTTCAGTGGGTCCTGGGGGAAGTCGATGCCTTTCTCAGTTTTGACGACTTCACGGAACGCGCGCACCATTTCCTGCCAGTCGGCCGCGCTCATTTCGACGTCCTGCCGGTACCCCTTCCTGGCCTTATAGGCCTTGAGCGGCTCTTCAAAGGCCTCATCGGCGATACCAAGCACGACCGTGCCAAACATCTCCACGAAGCGCCGATAAAATCGTAGACGAAGCGCGGATTGCCCGAGAGCTTCGCCATACCGGCTGCACTCTCATCGGTCAGGCCCAGGTTCAGCACAGTGTCCATCATGCCGGGCATGGAGAACTTCGCACCGGAACGGCATGACACCAGCAGAGGATCGTCCTTGCCACCGAATTTCTTGCCGGTTCGCTTTTCGATCTGCTTAAGGGCCTCCAGCTCCTGGCTCCACATACCTGCGGGGAATTTGCCTGCCTTCTGAAAAGCGTTGCAGGCCTCGGTTGTCACCACAAAAAAGGGTGGCACGGGGACGCCGGCGCGCGTCATGTCGAGCAAGCCGGCCCCTTTGCCGCCTACAAGACCTTTTACGTCGTCCCATTGGCCCCCGGTGGCCTTCTCGACCTCACGAAATTCATTGAAGAGATATACCCACTTCTTCACTGCTGCCTCCTGGCATGCGCTTGATCTAGTTTGTGAATTATTCTACCAAAATCAGGCAGACGGACAAATGATGAATATCACGTGCTTGGCGTGCTTCTTCGGCTGTTTGGGAAAGCAGCGCCTCGCGGCGCGGAGCGGCGGAGGCTGCATGCCGTTGCAGATTGATGGGTTGCGGGGAGGGTGCTCGGCCGCACCCTAGAAGTCTGGGACCGGGGTTCTCGAAGCGGAGGCCTGGGCTACACCGCAGGGCTGACAAACCATCGCAAGGCGTCAGCCACCGCGGCTGGATCCTCCATCATAGGCATGTGGCCCGCGGCCGGCAATTCGACGTAGCGTGCCTTCGGCAGAATCTCCTGGATGGATCTGCCGCGTTCAACCGGGATCAGCGCGTCGGCAGTTCCATGAACAACCAGCACGGGGACCGTGGCCGCAGCCACTACGTCGGTTGAGTCAGGCCGTTCAGCCATGGCTTCCAAGGCCGAGGCGAGCCCTGCGGGGCGCTGCATGGAGATCAAGCCGTGCATCACCGACTGGACGCGCGAGTCTGCCGAGAGCTTGGTGGACATGGACTCCGCAACCGGTCCAACGCCATCGGTCAGCACGGCACGCGCCGCGGCGTACCTTCCCTGCTTGCGCTCAGGCGGATCCGGCACGACTTGTGATGAGATCAGCCCCAATCCGGCTACGACTTCGGGATGCTGTCGCATGAGGGCCAACGCCACGTAGCCACCCATCGAATGACCGACCACAATGGCCTTGGCGAGACCGACGTGCCGCATCACGCCTGCAACGTCTTCGGCGTACGCCAGAATGGAGCGACTGGCGTCGACGACATCCGAACCGCCAAACCCGCACAGGTCTGGAACGACCATGTCGAAGTCCTTGTCCAGCAGATTTTCCGCAGGTTCCCAGATACTTCGATCAAGCGGATAGCCATGGATCAGGACCAACGCGATGCCACGACCGCGCCGCGTATAGGCAATACGAATACCGTCAACCTCGCACTGAGCATTTTGCACCATGGAACCCTCCGGCAGTCCGGTCACCTGTGCTCCGAGGCGAGACCGCCGACGCAGCAAGCCAGGCCGCGCCGCGGCCGATGGTCGGCAGCCAACCGACTCACGGCTTGTTCGTGTCCAGCCAGTGCCGTGCGAACTCGAGCGCCTCGTCTCGCGTAGATACGGCTCCTGCCGCTTGCGCCTCGCGGACTTCCCGGAGCAGCCGACCAATGATTGGCCCCTGCGACAGCCCACGCTCTTGCATCAAATCCGTCCCACTGATGAGCGGCGGCGGCGCGATGGTCTCTTCCGGTTTCTCCCAGTAGTTCTCGAGCAAAATCCGTGCTGTCGCCACGAAAGCCGCCCAAGCCTTATCCATAAGAGCAGGACCATAGATGCCTCGCAGGTCAGCCAGACCAAGCAGGATGAGGTCCACGCCGCTGGCGCCGGCGTGGCGAAAGAAACGATAGATCGCCCTTCGGTGCGGCGATTCCTGGTGCGCCTCCATGCGTCGGGCGAGGAAGGGGAATCGCATGTGATCGGCAACAATCGTCTTGAGATGGGCGATCTCGACGTTGCTGAGTTTGAGCGCTCGACCTCTCTCTGCGACGACCTCGGCGCCTTGAGGATCGTGCCCCGAATACCGAATGCGTCCAGATTCATCGACCGTCTCAGTGTCAGGTTTGGACACGTCGTGATAAAGGGCTGCGAAAACGAGCAGAGCACGGGGGCTCCGGTCGGCGTTGAGGCGTTCTGTAAAATGTTTACGGAGTTGCTCACGATACCGACCGAGGCTGCCGGTAAGCAGGCCCGCCAGCAAGCCTCCGCCGCCTGGCGGCGGATCGTCGTCCAAGAGGGTCACAAGAAATCTCGTCCAGATAATGAACTACGGCAAGCGTGTGCTCCCACACGTCGTAGATATGCGGCGCCGGCTGCGGCAGCCCTTTCAGGGCCGTTAGTTCCGGCAACAGGTATGGGAAGACACCCAGAATTTCGAGTGCCCTGAGGGACGCGTCCGGCCGCGGTCCGCCGAATATCCTGAGGAGCTCGTCCCGTTGTCTTTCCGCGGAAATGCGCGGCAGGAGGCCCACGGATTCCTTCATGGATTGCCGCGTGTTCGCTTCGATCTTGAATCCCAGCGCCGCCGCGAAGCGCACCGCGCGCAGAATCCGGACAGGGTCGTCGCGCATGGACGTGTCCCTGCACGCACGGATGGTACGCGCGCGGAGGTCATCCCCGCCGCCAAGCGGATCGATGACCGTCTTCTTCCGGAGATCGTATGCCAGGGCGTTTATCGTGAAATCTCGTCCGGCAAGATCTGCCGGGAGATCACGTCCACGAAATCCCGAGAAGTCCAGCACGTCGCGGGTATCGTCCTGCCCCCGCACGATCACCCGCGCCGCGTCAAAGGCTTCGTCGAGCACAAAGAAATCAGCAGACAGTGCGTCGGCAACCCGCCGGGCCAATCCGATCGCATTCTTGGGCGCCGCGAAATCGAAGTCGTGTGATGAACTGCCAAGCAGACGATCCCGGACCGCCCCGCCAACGAGATACGTTTGCTCGTCCTTGGTGATGTCGGTCACTCGATCTATGAGAGCGCCAAATCCGCCTATTGGGTCCACTGCTATGTATCGAACCTCAATTTTCTCCTTGAAATCTTTGGGCTCTTGCAGCACGCAGGGCGGAGTCGGCCGTGGCGCCCTGAGCCACAATTCTTCCTTCGACGCAGGCCACCCAACGTCCGGCATACGCGCTGCTTCCACTCAGGGCCGTATTCCTGGCTGTCACGAGGTCCGTCCGTCGGGCGTGGTTTGCAGGAACTTCCGCGCTCCCGCCGGGATCTCCGGAGAGTAAACGAACTGAGGGCAGCCGCCTCCGCGGGCCGGCGCCCGCTCCGCCCGTCTTCGGCTAGCCCGGCTGATACTTCTGCAGGTCGACGACGCCGATAAAGGGCAGATTTCTGTAATACTCGTCAAGATCCAGGCCGTATCCGAAAACGAAACGATTGGGAATGGTGAAACCGCGATAGTGAATGGGCACAACTGCTTCGCGCCTCTCAGCCTTATCCAGCAGTGCGCAGACCTTGAGGCTGGCCGGCTGCCGGGTTTCGAGCATGCCAAGCACCGAGGCAATCGTATGTCCACTGTCCACAATGTCTTCGACCAGCAGTACGTCCTTGCCGCTGATGTTGGTCTGGAGATCGAAGGCCACCCGCACGTTGCCGTCGGAGTCCCTTCTCCCGGCACCGTAGGAGCTGACCGCCATGAAATCCATCATATGCGGCACGGTGAGATGGCGGCTTAGATCAACGAGGAAGGGTACCCCCCCACGCAGGATGCATATGAGCAACAGGTTGGTGTGCTCCGCATAGTCCGCACTGATCTCCGCGCCGAGCTCGGCGACGCGTCCCCGAAGAGTCCGCTCATCAATCAGAACTTCTGCCAGAACGTCCCGGTAGTCCTGCATCTCATCCAGCCTCTCCTGCTGCGCTGCGCGGCACCTCGTGATGAGCGCGGCAACGTGCTTCGTACATTTCGGCTGCTCCAACAATCACTATCGGTTCATCGTAGCGGGCCGGCTGACCATTTACGAGCCGCTGCGTGCGTGAGGCCTCGTCGCCGCAAACCATGCAGATGGCATGCAGCTTGTCAACGCGCTCGGCCATCGACATCAGGATGGGCATGGATCCGAAGGGTTCTCCCCGGAAATCCATGTCCAGACCGGCCACGAGCACCCGGGCGCCCTTGTCAGCGACTTCTTGCACCACATCGACAATGCCGTCATCCAGGAACTGGGCCTCGTCTATCCCGACCACGTTCGTCCCGGGCACGAACTTCGTCAGGATTTCGCTTGCCTGCTCCACCGGGACGGCGGCAAAATCTGCGCCCGCGTGGGACCTCACCTTTTCGACGGCGAATCGCACGTCGATGGCGGGTTTGAATACCTGCACGTGTTGTTTGGCGATCGTGGCCCGCACCAGGCGCCGGATTAATTCATCCGTCTTTCCGCTGAACATCGACCCGCAGATGACTTCGATCGACCCCGGAACATGCCGCATACGAGTCTCTCCTCCATACTCTCGGCCCACGTACGCCCGGTCACCGACCCCGACCCCTCGTCTACTTCGGAGGGCAACATGGCCATCCCGCCAATCGAAAGCGAACGGGCAGACGCTCGCGCATCTGCCCGTTGAGTTTACCTGAGTTTGATGACCGTGCAGCCCCTATGCAGCTGCCTCGGCCTCCGCAAACTCGGGTAATTCATACCCGAAACCGCGCAGCTTTTTCTTGGCATCGATCAATGACTTCTGCCCGAACCCTGCTATGGCCAGCAGCGCAGCATCCCCTTCGGCCAGCTTCCCCAGGAAATGTCCGACGTCCGTAATGCCGGCCTTGGCCAACGCATCGGTGGCGCGGGCGGATAACCCGAGCTCAGCAATGGCTCGCTCTGGAGATTTCTTGGCGGCCTCCTGGGCCTTCTTGGATTCCACGTAAGTCTGCCGCGCAGATAACTTCTTGTAGAAGCGGTCAACCTGACCCTCAATATCGAGGATTCGTTGGGCCTCACCTGTGAAGAACGGATGGCAGTTCGAGCAAATGTCCACCCGCATCTCCTTCTTCGTCGAACCTGTGATCCAGGTGGTGCCGCAGGAGGCGCAGGTAAATTTCGCGTCCGGATAGAACGTGGGGTGGATCTCTGGTTTCATTTCAATCAGTCCTTGGCAGGCGCAGGCATCACGTTTACACGTTTACGCCCGTGCACTACATCAAACATGACCACGCCGGGGGCCGTGGCAAATAGCGTGTCATCCTTGCCCGCGCCGACGTTCATGCCGGGCTTAATATGCGTGCCGCGCTGCCGCACGAGGATGTGACCGGACAACACGAACTCCCCCGCGTATCGCTTGACGCCCAGGCGCTGAGAGTTCGAGTCTCGACCGTTGCGGCTTGAGCCGCCACCTTTTTTATGAGCCATTTTTGCCTCGCCGCCTACTTGCTGGACTTCTTTGCCGCCGCCTTGCGCGGTGCGGCCGATTTCTTGGTGGCAGCCTTCTTGGCAACTGCCTTTTTCGGTGCTTCGACGGGAACCGCCATTTCGGCCGGCTCGCCGACGCTCTGTTCGCTCTCGACAGGTTCGGGAGCCTGGGCCGCCGTCTGCGGTGGCTTCCGGATCTCGCCCTTACCTCCAATAAATTCCACTCGCAGGCGCGTGTACTGCTGCCGGTGTCCGCCACGAACGCGGATTCTCTTCTTGGGACTGTAACGGAAGTGAACGACCTTGGGCGCGGCAATATGGTCCACCACGGTGGCCCTCAATTCCATGCCGCTCAACGTCGGGGTTCCAACCCTGAAGTCCGGACCGTCCGCCAACATCAGGATCCGTTCCAGGCTGATTTCCTGACCCTGCTCGACAGCCAGACGGTCGACTTCGATCACTTCCCCCTCGACGGCCCTGTATTGCTTTCCGCCGCTCTCAACTATCGCGTATCGCATCATTTTCTCCAGTCATCACTTCGCCGGCCAATCCGCGAGCCACTTGCATCCAACGCCGATCGCCGGGGAAGCTGGATTTACAAGCAATCGCCCTGGCCATCACCCGCCAGGGCTGAAGCGGACGTGATTATACTTGGGCGCCGGGGGCGTGTCAACCACAGTCGGCTACGAATTTATGCGCTGCCGCGTCGCCCCAATGCAGGCCCCGGCCGTTCCACCGCTCGCGCATCCTGATTGGGCGCACGCCGGGCAGAAACGTCCGTGGGGTTGCAGCCTTACCAGCTCATACTACACCATTGTATCCGATCGAACTTTGGCCGAGCTGATCGCAACGGTTGTGGTGCATCCACTATAATGCACTAGAATCTGCGAGGTGCTGGATGGAAAATTCTCTCAAGTTCGGCGGTGTCTCGGGCTATTTGGCTCGACCCACTGGCGACGGACCGTGGCCCGTCGTGATCGTCATTCAAGAGTGGTGGGGGCTCGACGATCAAACCAAGTCGATTGCCGACCGTTTCGCCGCTCTGGGATATTTGGCATTTGCACCGGATCTCTACCATGGCGAACTGGCAAAATTGGGGGACGGCCAGGCAGCTTCAACCCTGGTCGGCAAGTACGGCGCGGACGCGCCCTCGGAGCTGGAGCGGACATTTGACGCCATAAAGAACCATCCGGACTGCAATGGTCGCCTGGGCAGCGTGGGATTTTGCTTTGGCGGGCGGATGTCTTTAGCGCTGGCCCTTCGACGTCCCTTGAATGCCGTGTGCACGTTTTACGGTGGGGGCATGCAAAATCTCTTCGATGAATTGGGCGCACTGCGCGCACCCGTCCTCGGATTGTTCGGCGATCAGGACAAATCCATACCGGCCGGGACAGTGGCGGAATTCGAGCGGTTGCTGGAGAAGATCGGCGTCGAACACGAGGTCGTCGTCTACCCGAATTCCGGACATGCGTTCTTTCGCGATTCAGATCCTGCCGTCTACAAGCCCGAGGCCGCCCAGGACGCCTGGAAACGTACAACCGAATTCTTCGCCAGGCATCTCTCCTAGGCTCAGCCGGGCGAGTCTGCGGCCATGCGGCAAGAGGCATCCGGGTGTCACCTGCGCTGAAACTCACGCCCACGCAAAGGGACGTCGTCGATGCTCCGCTTGACGCGAAGGTATTCGCACATGGGCTGGCCGGCAGTGGCAAAACCACCGCGGGTACTGAACGGCTGCGTTTCCTTCTATCCGAAGGAATCGCCGGGGATTCGATTCTTGTACTGACGCCGCAACGTACCCTGCAGGAGCCGTACCTGCGCACGCTCCGCTCGCCGACCATCCCTGCGGGCACGGCACTGCGCCCAGCCACGCTCGGCGGCTTGGCGCGGCGGGCGTGCGAGCTGTTCTGGCCCCTGGTGTCCGCACAGGCGGGCTTTGCCCGCCCGGATGAGCCACCGTTCTTCCTTACTCTGGAATCTGCCCAGTATTACATGGCACGCATCGTGAGGCCGTTGTTGAACGGCGGTCGCTTCAATTCGGTGACCATGGATCGCAATCGTCTCTACGCCCAGATACTCGACAGCCTGAACAAGTCCGCCGCGGTTGGTTTCCCACACACTGAAATCGGTTCGCGCCTCGATTCGGCCTGGGTCGGCGAACCGGGACAGCGCCATATATATGCAGATGCGCAGGAATGCGCATCCCTTTTTCACGCGTTTTGCCTCGAGCACAACTTGCTTGACTTCTCCCTGCAATTGGAGTTGTTCTGGGCCCATCTGTGGCCGCATGCCCGGGTTCGTGAGTACCTGCAGGGTGCTTACCGGCATCTGGTTTATGACAATGTCGAAGAAGACGTGCCGCGCGCACACGACCTCACGTTTCAGTGGCTGCCCGCCTTCGAATTGGCGCTGCTAATCTATGATGAAGATGCCGGAATACGACAGTTTCTCGGTGCCGACGTCGGGACGGCCTGGGGCCTCCGGGATTCCTGCAACCATTTGGTCGGCGTTTTCTGGGTCACTGGTGATGCCTCTCGAAGTCCAGGCGCTCGAGGCCTCTCTCTCGCGTGCCATCGATCAGACAGAGCACGGATCTGGTTCGCGAGGCTCGTCAGACCCGGCGGAAACGTCGGTCGCCGCATTTGATGTGCTTTCCTGTAAGTTCTACCCCGAGCTCCTAGATGCCGTGGTGGCACGGATCCAGTCGATGATCTCATCGGAGTTGGCGACTCCATCCGAAGTGGTGGTCCTTGCCCCGTATCTGTCGGACGCCCTGCGATTCTCGATTTCGAGCCGCCTGCAGTCCGCCGGTCTTCCCTGGATGACGCACCGCCCGTCGCGCTCTTTACGCGACGAGCCAACAACTCGGGCCTTGCTCACGATTGCGGCGCTGGCACACCCCCAATGGGATGTCCGCCCCTCGGCGTACGATGTTGCTCTTGCTTTCATGCGTGCGCTCGATATGGACCTGGCGCGCGCGCAGTTGCTCGCAGGCATCGTATATCGTCTCCGGGATTTCTCGCTGTCGACTTTTGAGCAGATCCAAAGCGAAAAGCAGGAGCGCATCACGTTCACCCATGGGAACCGATATTCCGGCCTCCGCAATTGGATCGCGGCCTACCGGGATGGTCCGCCGCAGTCACTGGATCACTTCATTCGCAGACTGTTTGGCGAGCTTCTCTCGCAGCCAGGCTATGGGTTGCATAACGATCTGGACGGAGCTCGCGTTGCGGGCAATCTCGTCGAGTCGGCCTACAAGTTCCGGCTGGCGATGCAGCCCTCACTCCGTGAATCCGAAGGCGATCTTGGCCGGGACTATGTGACCATGCTGGAAGAAGGCGTGTTGGCCGCCCAGTACCTTGATTCATGGGAACCGGGACCGGAGGAAGCCGTGCTCGTCGCGCCCGCGTATTCGTTTCTGATGATGAACCGGCCGGCCAGATACCAGTTTTGGCTCGACCCCGGATCGGATGGCTGGTTCCAACGATTGGATCAGCCTCTAACACACACCCGAGTCCTCAGCCGGAGTTGGCCCCCTGGTCGGAAGTGGACGTACGCAGACGAAGAGGCGGCGAACACGGATTCCATGAGGCGCCTTACTCTCGGCTTGCTGCGTCGCTGCCGGGACCGGGTGATCCTGTGCCTCAGCAGCGTCGGAGAAGCGGGGTTTGAACAACGCGGTCGCTTACTGACATCCTTCCAAAGCGTCCTGCGAGAACAGCGCATTTCCGATGGATGACCGAAGCAAGGCGGGCCTTGCAGGCGGGCCCGGGCTGCCGGACAACACACGCGAATGGCTGCCCCTGGCGGTGGCTGTGCTGCTCGTCGCCCTCTCCGTGGGCGTGCGGATTGCCACGCGCGGAGTCGTCACAAGTGATTTGGATTTCCACATTCTTCCTTGGTACGCCAAATTGCAGAAGCACGGACCGCTCGTCGGCCTCGGCAAGGACTTCTACAACTACACACCTCCGTATCTCTATCTGCTGGCGCTCGCCACGCTAACCTCCTCATTCCTCCATCCCGTGATCGCCGTGAAATTGATTTCGACGGCATTTGACCTATACGCGGCCTACGTGATCTTTCGGATCGTGCGGCTCAAGTATGCGCGCGGCAACCTGCCTTACCTTGCTGCAGCGATCTTCTTTGCCGCTCCAACCGTGGTCGCCAATAGCGGCATTTGGGGACAAGCCGATAGCACGTATGCGGCATTCCTGCTTACCTGCCTTTACCTTGTATTGCTCGATCGCCCATTGCCCGCCATCATCGTTTTTGGCGTCGCCCTCGCCTTCAAACCCCAGGCGATCTTCCTGATCCCCTTCCTGTTCTTGCTGGCGCTGTGGAAGCGAATTCCCTGGTACTACTCCCTGCTTGTTCCGCTGGTCTATGCCTTGATGATGGTTCCCGCGGTCGCCGCCGGACGAACCTGGACAGAGGTCCTCACCACGTATGCGGACCAGGCGGGTTCCGGCAAAGGTCTGACCCACAACGCGGCCACTCTTTACGTCTTCGTTCCGAAGGGCGCCTTTGCTCAGCTGATCGGCCCTGCGGTTCTTCTGGCCATGCTGATTGCCCTGGTTTGGGTGCTCGCGAGCTGGCGCAGCGCTAAGCGGCCCGACCGGGCAGGCACTCTGCTGCTGGCCTTAATCTCGGTGACACTGGTGCCCTTCTTTCTCCCGAACATGCATGACCGCTACTTCTATCTCTCTGACTGCATGTCGATTGTCCTGGCCTTCTGGATGCCTGAGCTGTGGTTTGTTCCGATCCTGTTCCAGTTGGTGTCCGGGCTATCGTATTCGATATACCTCTTCTCGGCCTCCGGCGATGTTCTGCCGGCCGCGGGCCTGATAAACGCAGTGACGCTTCTGATCCTATTGCGAAAGCAGGCCTCGCCAGGCGCCGCGCCGCGCAACGCGCCTGGGCCTGGCCTTCCCACGCCCGGATCTGCGGAAAGCTGATCCAGCATGATGCGGACGTTCCCCGTTCAGCAATCCATGGAACCAACACACTCGCCACCTGGATGCGCGGGACTCGCCCTGGCGCTGAGACGGCACGGATGACAACTGACTTCGTTCCGCGTTCGTCTCAGCAGGAGGTCCTCGCGTACTCCGGGGGCAGACTGGGCGTTTCTGCGGTGCCGGGATCGGGAAAGACGCACACATTGTCGGCTCTGGCGGCCCAGATCATCGCTGGAGATCAGCTCGAACGCGGCCAGGAGGTATTGATCGTTACCCTGGTCAACTCCGCGGTGGACAACTTTGAGGCCCGCATCGCTGAGTTCGTCAAGGCCAGAGGTCTGCTTCCCCGGCTGGGATATCGCGTGCGGACACTTCACGGCCTCGCGCATGACATTGTGCGCGAGGACCCGCCGCTCGTGGGACTCGACAAGCAATTCTCCATCGTGGATCAAACGGCCTCTGCTTCGATGATCCGGGATGCCGCCGTTGCCTGGGCGCGTCAACACCCCGAGTGGCAAGATCTCTACGTCCGGCAGGACCTCACGGAACAGCAAAGGCGCAAAGTCGCCACCCATGATTGGCCCGCGACGGTCGAATCACTCGCCACGAGCTTCATCCGGTCAGCGAAGGACCGTGGACGCACACCAGAGGACCTGCGCCGTGCATCCGGTCGCCTGCCCGGGAGCTTGCCGCTGATCCAGATGGGAATCGAGATATACGCTGCATACCAACGGGCCCTGACGTATCGCGGCGCAGTCGATTTCGATGACCTGATTCGGCTGGCCGCCGAGATGTTGACTCTCTCTCCCGAGCTTCTGATTGCACTGCGCCATCGATGGCCCTACGTTCTCGAGGACGAGGCCCAAGACTTCCAGCAAGGTCCAGGAGGCCATCCTGTCCAGCCTCGTGGGCGATGACGGGAATTGGGTCAGGGTTGGCGATCCGAACCAGGCCATCTTCGAGACCTTCACCACTGCAAATCCAGAGCTCCTGCGCGCATTTATCCGAAACAACGCCAGCATCGACATGCCCGAGTCGGGCCGCTGTCAGCCATCGGTGATGCAACTGGCGAACTTCCTGATCGAATGGACCCGGGCGGAGCACCCCGTTGCCGCCGTGCGCCCTGCGCTATCGCGTCCCCTCATTCGGCCTGCGCCGCCCGGAGATCCGCAACCCAATCCGCCCGATGATCCCTTGGGGATCTTGCTGCTCCAACCGGGCCTGTCGCCGGAGGACGAGATTGGGAAGGTGGTCAGGTCTTTGGGAGAGTGGCTGCCGACCCACCAGGACCGCACCGTCGCGGTTCTGTGCGCCACTAATGATCACGCCGCAAATGTCGTCAAAGCCCTCCAGCAACGCAAACTTGGCTATCGCGAGCTGCTGCGCAGCACGTCGCCAACGCGTGTCGCAGCCGGTACCCTCAGCCACGTGCTGAACTACCTGGCCTCGCCGGAGTCTAGTTCCAAGCTTGCCCAAACCTACAGGGTTTGGCGGCGCGCCTGGCGCGACGATAAGGAGCACGCGACGCTCTACGCCGACGTCGCAGGGCTGATTGCGAAAAACAGGCGCGTGGAAGATCTCCTTTCCCCGGAAGGCGACTTCCCCGCCGCCGCGCAGGCTGCCGTGAATGTCTTGCCCGACGCCGATAAGGCAGAAGTGTTGGCCGAATTGCAGGCCTTCCGTCACACCGTCAACCGCTGGTCGGCTGCCACAGTGTTGCCCATCGATCAATTGATGCTAACAGTCTCGGGCGAGGTATTCAGCGACCCGGCAGATCTCGCCGTCGCGCACAAGTTGGCTCTGGTCTTGCGTCAGATATCGGATGAAAACCGCCATTGGCGCCTGCCCGAGCTGCTGCCCCACCTCAAAGAGATCGCCCTGAACGAGCGGCGCTTCATCGGCTTTTCAAAGGACGATGCAGGCTTCGATCCCCGTTCCTACAAGGGTGTCGTCGTCGTTGCGACCATGCACAAGGCCAAGGGTTTGGAGTGGGATAGGGTCTACCTGACGGCGATTAATAACTATGACTTTCCGTCTGCACAACCCGGCGACCAATTCATTGCAGAGAAGTGGTTTCTGCGAGACGGTCTGAACCTGGAGGCGGAGGCCCTGGAGCAGCTGCGATGCGTCACCTCCGACGGCGAGTCTGATTTCTACAAAGAATTCTCAGCCACCGCGCAGGCACGGGTCGATTACGCCCGGGAGCGACTGCGGTTGCTATATGTGGGGATCACACGCGCCCGCCAGGAGTTGATCTTGTCGTGGAACACAGGACGCCGAGGCAACGCGCTTCCCGCCCTTCCACTGGCGGCCATTCAGGGCTGGCTGGAGCACAAGAACTCGCGGGAACACCGATCTCCGGAGCGGCCTCTAGTCCGGTCTCTGCTGGGCCTGCCGCCAGCGCATGCCAATGATCTCAGCCAGGCTGGAAGCCGGCACAAGCCCGCCAAACCATAACAAGACACGATTGAGGAAACCAGGCACGACCACAGCCCGCCCGCGCAGAGCGGCCTCAACTGTCTCGTAGGCCACGCTGCCGATATTCTCCGTGGTCAGATGTCCCATCAAGCCTTGCGCCTCAATCGCACGAATGCAGGCATCGTTCGTGGGGAGACCTGCGGGGCAGAGCACCGTCACGGTGATGTTCTCTTCTCGAAGCTCATTCCGAATGGCCAGCGAGAAATCCAATAGGAAGCGCTTGGAGGCCGCGTAGGTTGCCTTAACGGGCATCGCGAAGTAGGCGCCCATGCTCGAGACGTTGATGATCCGAAACGGAACCGCGTGATCCCTGAATGGAAGAAGCGACTGGATCATGAGAAGTGCAGATTCGATATTGAGCCGCAGGATCCCCGTGATTTCAGCGCCGTTCCGCTCCATGAACAGACCCTCGTGATCGAGGCCGGCGACATTGATCAGCGCACGAAACCTCCCGTCCTGATCCCGGATCCAGTCAAACAACGCGGACCGCGACGCCGCCTGAGTCAAGTCTGCGGCCCGGTGGCGAACCTCGACCCCGTAGGTACGCGCTAAGCCCGCTGAGAGCAGGGCAAGACGGTCTTCGTCCAGGTCGGTCAGGAGCAGGTCCCAGCCGCGGCTCGCACACTCAGCGGCAAAGGCCTTGCCCAGGCCACCCGTCGCCCCCGTGATCAGATACATGCTGTGCATGGGCCAGTCTCCTTAGATTGCGATGCATCGACGAATCTAACACGGGCGCGTCCCATTGTCAATCGCTTGTTTGAAACGATTGTATAAAACGCTTGACAGAATCATGGGCGGACGGTAACATGCCTGGAGGAGAATGCGCAATGACGAAACAACTGGAAGGCAAGACCTTTGTGGTCACCGGCGCTACCTCCGGTATTGGGTTGGCCGTCGCGGGGGCGCTCCTGCAGAATCACGCCGCTGTTATCGGCGTTGGCCGTTCCCCCGAGCGCTGTTCGCTGGCAAAGCAGCGGGTGTGTGCCATGGCGGGACCCGACCCCCTGGTGGAGTATCTGGTAGCGGATCTGGCCCTGCAGCACGAGGTTCGGGCACTGGGGCGGGAGATCGGTGAAACGCTGAAACGTTGGGGATATGCGCACTTGAACGTGCTGATCAACAATGCGGCGACGGTGCCGTTCTGGCAGACACTGACGGCGGAAGGCATCGACATGCAGTGGGCGGTCAATCATCTCGCCCCCTTCCTCCTGACCCTGGAACTCCTTCCCCTCCTGCAAGCAGCCCATTCCGGTCGGGTAGTGACGGTCAGTTCTGGCTCACACCACGGCGTGCGGTTGAACTGGGAGGATCTGCAACTGAGGCGACACTACAATCCGCTCAGGGCATATGGGCAGACCAAGTTGGCGAATATTCTCTTTTCCGCGGAATTCAGTCGTCGCTACGCGGCCAACACGGGAATCCGCGCTGTGGCGGCCGATCCGGGGCTCGTCAATACTGAGATTGGTGCAAAGGGCAACTCCAGCCTGGCTCGCTGGATCTGGAACTGGCGGCGGCGCGGCGGTGTACCACCCGAACATGCAGCCAAGGGCATTGTTTTTCTGGCGGTCGACGCTTCGGTCCAAAATTCTGGCGCGATCTACTGGAAAGACAGCCGACCGAAGGCGCCGAGCAAGACGGCGCTGAATATGCAATCCGCCCGCCATCTCTGGGAACTATCCGCACAGATGTGCGGCGTCGGCCAATGAAAAGCTCCACCTTGTCCACGAAGACAACAACGCGGCAGGCGATTCTTGAGGCAGTCGTCACCTGCATCGAGAAGCACGGTCTGGAAAGCGTCACCACGCGCAAGATCGCCATTGAAGCAGGAACAAATATCGCCTCTATCAACTACCACTTTCGCTCCAAGGATCAACTCATAGCCGAAGCGTTCTCGATGACCATCAAGCACATGGTCGAGGATGTTTTTGCGGCCATCGATGATGTTTCAGAGGGCTTTGAAGAGACGTTGGAAAAGGTGCTTTTCTACCTGCTCGACGGTAGTCTCCGCTTTCCCGGCATATCGCGGGCCCACCTGAATGAAGCCATTCGGGAGGAGGGTCGGGAAACCGTGAGCGGCCGTGCAATGGAAAAGGTCTTCGCCGGCCTGGCTGCACGGGCGGCCAGTGCATATCCTGCCAAGAATCAGCAGACTGTGCGACTGAGGATTTCACAGGTCTTGTATGCGGTGATGTTTACGATATTGAGACCGGATTTCTTTCCGGTCGCCGGCAAGTACCGGCTTACGAGCTCCAAACACGCAAAGGAGCTTGCAGGCTCCTACACCCGCATTGTTCCTCGAAACGATCTAGGCTGCGAACCTGGGCCCGCACGCGGGCCGGAGTTGACCGGACGAGCGGCCGGAAGGCTTGCGGCGGACTCGCCTGGTCCCGCGTGCTGAGAATCAATGTGTGGCTGATGGTCAGCTCTACGGCGGCATCGAGGCTGGCGGCACAAAATTCATGTGCGTCATCGGCAGTGGGCCGGGGGAGATCCTGGATGAGGTCCGCATCGAGACTTCGCTGCCGGGACAGACTCTCGAACAGGTTGTGGAGTTCTTCCGGCCGCGCTGCAGAGACGGTCAGATCTCGTCGATTGGCGTCGGTTCTTTTGGGCCATTGGACCTCGACCGGGCGTCGCCTACCTACGGCTTCATAACGTCAACACCCAAGCCCGGCTGGCAGAACACAGACCTCGTGGGCGTGCTTGCGTCGGCTCTGAAGGTCAATGTGTCACTTGACACCGATGTCGCGGCAGCAGGTCTGGGTGAGTGGACGTGGGGAGCAACGGCGGGACTGGACTCATCCCTTTACATGACAATTGGCACCGGAATCGGGGCCGCCTATCTGAGGGGTGGAACGCCCCAGAGGGGCATGCACCACGCGGAGATGGGCCACATACGGATTCCGCACGACGCACAGCGCGACCCGTTCGCCGGCTCATGTCCGTACCACGGAACCTGTTTTGAGGGCCTCGCCTGCGGACCAGCCATCGAGCAGCGGAGGGGCAAACCCGCTGAAGACCTCACGGACGACGACCCGTTCTGGAAGCTGGAAGCAGCGTACATCGCTGCCGCGCTGGCAACCGGCATCCTGATCCTTGAGCCGCATCGAATTGTTCTCGGGGGCGGAGTCATGCGTCGCCACTTCTTGTACAAAATGATCCGCCGAGATGTGCTCGAGGCACTCGCGAATTACGTTCGATTACCCGCGATTCTTGACGACATCGAGAATTACATCGTGCCGCCCGGATTGGGCTCCCGCTCGGGCATGTACGGCGCCCTGGCGCTTGCCCGAGATGCCGCCATGAGTTCACATGCGGACTGACGGGTCGAGTCTCGCAACCAAAAACAATTCCGAGAGCTTGTGAGCAACGTGTTCCCCACGCCGTTCGATTTCAGTCAGTCCTCGCTGCAGGACTACGCGGACTGTCCGCGCAGATTTCAGTTGAGGTATCTGCAGAAGATGGTCTGGCCCGGCGTCGAAGCCGACCCCACCAGCGAACAAGAATTGCACCAAAGGGAAGGCGTGCAGTTCCATCGCATGGTGCATCAGTACATGTTAGGCGTTCCACCGGCGCGCGTTGCCGTCTCTGCCGGCTCACCGCAGTTGGAGCACTGGTGGAAAAACTTCCTGTCTGCTGATCTGAGCTTGGCCGGCGAGGTGCGACGCAGCGAACTAACGATGTTCTGCCAAGCCGGAGCCCACCGCTTGGTTGGCAAGTACGACCTGATTTCGGTGCAAGATGGGCGGGCAACCATCTACGACTGGAAAACGTCCATGCGGCGTCCCAAGCGACGAGTGGCTCGCTTCCAGGTGGCAAACCCGGGTCTATCGCGCACTTCTTCTTCAGGCCGGGTCGGCGCTGCATGGCGGCGTGCCATTCCGGCCCGAAGAAGTCAGGATGGTGTACTGGTTTGCAGAATTTCCACAGGAGCCCGCGGCCTTCAGCTACGACACGCAGACCTTTCACGCCGATTGGGACGACATCCAGAACCTGATCTCCGAGATCAGTGCGCAGGCAGGAATTCTCGTTGACCTCGGACGGGAAGAAGTGCCGTTTCTGCGTTTTCCGCTCTTACTGCGATCGTGGAGAGCGGGCGGGCGCTTGGAGCGACAGCGAGCAAATGTCGGATGTTGGGGACGCCTTCGACATCGATTTGGACACCGTGGACGAGATTGCATTCTAAGCACGGCGGCCCGAACGATTTGCAGATTCCGGCCGCAGCGCGGACTACCGGATTGCCCCGCCCTGTCGTTGACTACACGCAGGTGGTCAACTTCCGAGTCTTAGCGCAACACACAATCTTGGAGCCAAACGTGGCTGCAAGCGTCTGCGCCCCGCCCCCTCGAACGGACCGCTCTCCAAGCATGCCTAATGCCTAGACCGCAAATTCGGTTTCGGCCTGCCTCATCGATTTGAAAGACGCGATCGCAATCTCCAGCATGGAGCGATCAGGCTCGCGGGTCGTCAAGCTCTGGAGCGCCAGATTGGGCCGGATCAACCATCTCACGAACCGTCGATCAAGGTGGTTGGCAGTCCACCGAATGTACTCCACAGCCATTCCCGCCAGAACCGGTATGAAGAGCACCCGCGTAGCCAGTCGCCAGAGGATCGGCAACGGACCAAGGGCGGCAAACACCACCACTGAAAGCAGCACGAACGTCAAGAGAAATGCGGTGCCACAACGTGGATGCTCCAACGGGAATCTCGCAACAGACTCCGGGCTCAAATCAGCCCCGGCTTCATACGCGTTGATGGTCTTGTGTTCGGCGCCGTGATACCCAAATAGCCGCCGAACGTCCGGCAGAAACCCGATCGCCCAGATGTAGCCGGTCAGCAGCACCAACCGTATGGCGCCTTCGAGTAGGTTGCTCCACCAGGCATTCCAGCCGAGCAGTCGCTCGCTGAGGGCAGCCAGTCCTGCTGGAAGGACGAAAAACAGAGCGACGCCAAAAGTCAACGCGAGACCCAGCGTCACGAACAGCGCACTCCCCTCGAGCTTCTCGTCTTCGCCCGTCTGCGTGTTGGCCGCAATTGTCAATGCCCGCATACCGAGGCCCAGAGCATCCCAGAGCAGGATCACGCCCCGCAAGAATGGAATCCTGGCAATCCGCGAGCGGTAGATCTGGCTGAGCTTCTCTGTATGGAGCACGATTTTCCCGTCCGGCGCGCGCATGGCAATCGCCAGTCCGGATCGGCCGCGCATCATGACGCCCTCGATGACGGCTTGTCCACCATAGGCGATGATACGATCTTCGGTGTTACGCAAGATTGTAGAAGAAACGCACCAGCGTTTCTATCCCGCGATACCAGGTCGGCAGATGCTGCTTCTCATTTGGTGAATGTGCGTCACAGTCTGGCAGGCCGAAGCCCGATAGCACAGAGTCCACCCCGAGCCGCTTCTGGAGCTGCAGCACAACGCCGATCGAACCGCCCTCGCGCAGCAAGTGTGGTTGTTTCCCCCACACGGTTTTCATGGCGCGGCTCATCGCCCGTACGCCGGGGCTGTCCGCACTGACAAGCGCGGCCCCGGCGCCGTGCAGATAGGTCAGTTCCCAACGGATGTCTTTAGGCGCCTTCTTCTTCAGGTAGGCGCGCATCTGAGCAATGGTGTCCTTGACGCTCTGATCCGGCACGAGTCGGCAGGAGATCTTGGCCATTGCCCAGGCAGGCAGAACTGTCTTCGATCCCGTGCCCGTAAAGCCCGAGAGCAGGCCGTTGACCTCGAGGGTTGGTCTGGCGCCCAGCCGTTCGGGGGGCGTGTACTTGCTCTCACCCCATAACGCAGGGACTCCGGTCTGCGTTAGATAGAGCTTCTTGGTGAGGGGTATCCTGGCAAAGTTTTGCCGCTCGGCCTTACTCAGCTTGCGGACCTTGTCGTAGAAGCCGGGCAGGGTAACCTTGCCGGTCGAATTGTGCATGCCTGCGATCAGCTCGGCAAGTGCCTGCGCGGGGTTGTGAACGATTTCCACCGTAGAGTCCGGAGTGCAGGTCCTTGCTCGGGCCCTGGATGCGCAGCTCGAAGTAGGCCAGGCCGCGCAGCCCGGTCGTAATGGACGGTTCGTCTGGTCCGAGAATGCCAGCATCGGCGTTGAGACAGAAGTCGCAACGGAGCAGCTCCTTGTGATTCTTGATGAAAGTATCGAGGTGCTCGGATCCGATCTCCTCTTCACCCTCAATCAGCCACTTGATATTCACGGGCATTCCGCCGTTGCGGACCATCGACTCCACTGCTTTGAGGCACGCGACGACCTGGCCCTTCATGTCGGCCGATCCGCGCGCATACAGGTTGCCGTCGCGCACCTCGGGCTCAAACGGAGGGCTGGTCCACAGCTCCAATGGGTCAGGTGGTTGCACGTCGTAGTGACCGTAGATCATGACGGTCGGCGCCCCGCCAGGCGCGTCGAGCCATTCGCCGTACACCACGGGATGGCCCTCAGTGGGCAGGATTTGCACGTTGTTCATGCCAATGGAACTGAGCTGCGCGCTCACCCATTCCGCGGCCACGTGCATATCGGCGTCGTGCTCGGGATCCGTCGATATTGACGGGATCGTCAGGAACTCACGGAGTTCGCCCAGAAAACGTTCGCCATTTAGTTGTGCGTAAGAAAGGGCTTGTTCTAGCATGTTTGCTCCTGGTTGCTCGATTGCTGAAAAGTCGAATCCGCCCGGTGGCGTGCCCGTCGGGCGACGCTACGGCGCGCTTGTCGCGTCCGGAGTTTGCTGCAAGGCGCGCCGGGTCACGAGATACCAATGGCTCAAGAGCGCAAGTCGATCACTGGTGTCATACAGCGGCGCCATCTGTACACCCTGGACCTGCGCGTCGACCCCGTAGTTGTACACCGGGAAGAACAGCGGCAGGGATGGCAACTCTTTCTCGAAGATGACCTGGAAGTTGCGGTAGAGGCGCGCCCTTACGGTGAAATCGGTTTCGGTGCGTGCCTGCTCCAGGTACTCGCTGGCTGCCTGGTTGTCCCACTGAGAGTAGTTCTGGCCGCCTGTGGCCTCTGCTTCGTGCCAGAAGGGGTAGGGATCGGGATCAGGTGTCCTGGCAAAGTTGAGATCCACCAGGGCCGCCTGGAATGCCCGCGGCGCCAAATACGTCGGCATAATCTGATCATACGGCACAGGCTGCAAATTCACCTGCACGCCGATCTGTGCCCACTGCCGCTGGATCGCCTGCGCGATTTGGGTGTGCAATGGATCGTCGGGATGCACCAACCGAAAATCAAGGGCCGTGTTCTCTTTCGCGCGTACCGTCCCGCCCGATGCCGGAATGACATAGCCCTCGCCCTTCAGCAAGGCAACCGCGCCTTCCGGATCGTAACTGAGGTGCTCGACGCCATCGTAGTACGCCCAGGAGCCCGGCAGGATTGGCCCATCCGCGACAATCGCCTCGCCGTGCATGATTGACGAGACGATGTTGCCTCGATTGAGCCCCAGCATCAGGGCTCGCCGCACGTTGGCATTGTCCAGATACGGTGCGTCGGGGCTTTTCAGGTTGAGCAGGACGATGCTCATTTCGGGCAGGCGGCCCGTGTAGACCGAAAGGCGAGGGTCCTCCAGAGCCTGAGGCAGGACATCCATGCCAAGGCCCCCCACGCCCATCACTTCGCCTTGCTCATAAGCATCAAACGCGCTTCGGGTGTCCGCATAGTAACGAAAGACTACTTGCTGAATGTACGGCTTGGAACCGTAGTATCTTTCGTTGACCCCCAGTATGACGCCGCGTATCGTGCCGTTCTCTACAATCAAGTGGTCAAACTTGTACGGGCCGGTGCCGATCGGATTTATGTTGAAGGCTGCGCTCTCAAGCTGGTCCGGCGGGTCGGACCCAAGGATGTGCTGCGGCAAGACGCCAAAAGTGGCGTAGTCCAGAAAAGGCGCAAACGGCTCGGGCAACGTGAACTTGAAATTCTTGTCGTCGAGCCGCTTGACCTGGATCTGACTCCAAAGATCCTTGACATCCGATGGGAACAGCGAACTCGACTTAATGAGGTCGACGGTGAAGATCACGTCGTCGCTGGTGACGGGTATTCCGTCCTGCCAAACCGCGTCGGATCGCAGCGTGAAATTGTAGATGGTTCCGTCCGCGGACGTCCCCCAGGATTCGGCCAAATCCGGCTGTGGTAAGCCCCGGGAGTCAAACATGACCAGGCCGCTAAAAATGAGCCGGTCTGCGTCGCGGTCAGCAGGATTGTTCCAGTCCAATAGAGGATTGAGGCGCCCCAAGGAACCGACAAGCGCCTCGCTGTACACTCCGCCGGGTGCCGCCTGAGGCAGAATCGGTGTTATGACGGGCTGCTGACTGAGCAGCAGGACGGCGACAACAATCAGCGTCGCCAAGACCACCAGGATCTGCCAGCGGAGTCGTTTCATCGTTGCTTGGTCAGGCTGGACGGGCGCTTCAACAAAGCTGCGGGGCCAGCGTATCGCGCCCCGCAGTCACACCAAGAACCGCAGCCGTGGCGGCTGAAACCGGTCTAGCGTCTTGCAATGATATCCGCCAGGGCCAAGGCGAAGAATAACACGCTGAGGACGATGGTAACCCAAAACAGAACCCGCTCGATGCCCCGACGCGCCGTGAATACGCTGCTGGCATCCGCGCCGGTCAAACCCCCCAGGCCAGCGCCCTTACTCTGAAGGATTACGCTGATAATCAATCCGACGGCAACTATAATAAGCGAACTATCAAGGAACTTCGTCATGCTTGCGCCTCCACAGATTTAGCGAAGGGATTATACCTGCCCCGAAGTGGAGTCGTCAACCAACCCGTTTTCGACCTCTGATTCGATGCAAGAAGTCGTAGTCAATCTTCACATGCACACCCGCTACTCGGATGGCGCCGGCAGCCATCGCGACATTGCCCTGGCGGCACTCAAGTCGGGCATAGATGTCGTCATCATTACTGATCACAACGTAAGGGTCCAGGGCATCGATCAATACGTTCGCGACGGACGCCGGCGGGTGCTCGTGCTTGCGGGCGAGGAAGTCCACGACCGAGCCCGCCTCCCGCAGAAGGATCACATGCTCATTCTCGGGGCGAGCCAGGAGCTTGCGCCGCTCGGAGACAATCCCGCGGCGCTCATCAAGAGCGCGGCCAAGGCCGGTGGATATTCATTCCTCGCGCATGTGCACGATCCGGCAGCTCCCGCCTTTGGGGAGTCCGACATCTCATGGGAGAACTGGTCGATAGCTGAGTACACCGGGCTCGAGCTGTGGAATGGTCTTAGTGAACTCAAGGCGCATGTCCCAACGCGATTGCACGGGATCTTCTATGCATTTTTCCCGGCCTTCCTGCCGCACGGCCCCGCCCCAGCCGCCATCCTGCGATGGGACAGGCTGTTGGGCGAGCGCCGCGTAGTGGCGATTGCTGGATCCGATGCGCACGCTCTCCGCATGCGCATGGGTCCTTTGAAGCGCACCGTCTTTCCCTACGCCTATCATTTCTCGACCGTAAACACCCATGTCCTGCTCCGCGGAAATTTGACAGGAAACGTCGGCAGCGACCGTGGCGTGGTGCATGGCGCCCTGGCAGCCGGCAACTGCTTCATAGGCTGTGACCTGCCGGCGCCAACGCGGGGTTTCCGGTTTACGGCGCACGGGCCCCAGAGCGAGGCCATCATGGGGGATGAAATCAGCGGCCGTGGAGGCGTGGTGCTGCAAACGCGTTTGCCGTCGTACGCCGAACTTGCGCTGATGAGAGACGGGCGCGTCGCTCACAGGGCAGCGCATGCGCAGGCCTTGACTTACATGGCAACAGAGCCCGGCGTCTATCGAGTGGAGGCCCACAGGCGGTATCTCGGGCGCCGCCGAGGCTGGATCTTCAGCAATCCGATCTACGTCCGGTGATGCCCGGCCGCGGGCGCGCCGATTAGGCTTCTGTGGTACACTCCGCCCGCTTGTAGCACGATCTCGGAAGTACCTGTTCCTTCCGCTCCATTGTGGCCCACGGCCGCAAGTGGAGCAAACCCATGGAAAGGAGGCATTCCCATGCGCAAATATGAGTTGGTTTGCTTAATCCAGCCGGATCTGGATGAGGCCGCTGTCACCGGACTGGTGGATCGGGTCAAGGGTTGGGTGACCGATTCTGGCGGCAGCATAGACAAGGTGGACATGTGGGGCAAGCGGAGGCTCGCCTATACCATCCGCAAGCAGAGAGAGAGCACGTATGTGCTCTTCAACGTGACCATGCTCCCCACGATGACAGCCGGACTTGAACAAAACTTGCGTTATACCGAGACAATCATGCGTCATATGCTCACATCGGTGGCATGATGCCAGAGTGAATTTCACCGCGGGAGCCAGAGCTGTCGGGGCGCGGGCGTTTCGATGTAGCGCTATCACCCGCCGGCCGTGGCCGAGAAGGAGAAAGCGATGAGCCGAGGACTGAACAAAGTGATGGTAATCGGCCATCTTGGGAAAGATCCCGAGATGCGCTACACACCCTCCGGGCGTCCCGTGACCACCTTCACGCTCGCCGTGAGCAGAAGCTGGAATAGCGCTGACGGTGAAAAGCATACGGAAACAGAGTGGTTCAACGTCGTGGCCTGGGGCAACCTGGCTGAGATTTGCAAGCAGTACTTGAGCAAAGGTCAGCAAGTCTACGTGGAGGGCCGCCTGCAAACCCGCCGCTGGGAAGACAAGGAATCCCAGAAGCACACGAGCGTGGAAATCGTCGCCAGCGAGATGATGATGCTCGGGGATCGCCGGGATGCCAATCAAACCGGCGACGAGGCCGGCCCGTCGGCGGAGGCTGATCCAGCGCCTGCGGAAGATGAATTTCCTTTCTAAACGAATGGAGCTGTAAATGGCTGAAGAAAGAACGAATTCCCAGGGGGGTGAGGGCGGCGGCTCCGGTGAGCGGCGCTACTACTCCCGACCGAAGACCTGCCAATTTTGTGCCGACAAGACCATAAGCATCGACTACAAGAAGGCGGAGATGTTGCGGCGCTTCATCTCGGATGATGGCAAGATCCGTCCGCGCCGCCAGACAGGAACCTGCGCGCGTCATCAGCGAACACTGGCCGGTGCCATCAAGCAAGCGCGGCACATTGCACTTCTGCCATTCGCCGGCGGGCGCCTGGAAGAAGGCCGGCGTTGAAACCGATTTTCGGGAGTCCGTGCCGCCGCTTGGTCTGCCGCCCCTCCTGAGGTAGCGAAGCATGGCCAATCCCCGAGAGAATAAGCCGGTACAACACACCAAGAAGCATATTGCACGGCTTGAGCGTGAGCGCCGCCAAACGCGCCTGATCCTGGGCGGGTTCATCGCCGTTGTCATTTTCGCCGTGGGAATGCTTGTCTACGGCTACGTCGATCTGCACTATTTGCAGGCCCGGCGTCCTGTGGCGCGTGTCGGCGACGTCTCCATACCCGTAGGAGAGTGGCAGGTCCGCGTGCGCATGCAGCGGCAGCGGCTGATCAACCAGGTGCAGCTCTACCAGCAATACTCGCAGTATTTCGGCATGGATCTGAGCTCGCAGGAGCAGCAGATCATGTCGCAGCTCAATTCGACCAGTACGATGGGCCAGACTGTACTGGACCAAATGATCGATGAGGAACTGATCCGCCAGGAGTTTGCCAAACGGGGCGTCGTGGCGAGCACGCAGGAGGTCGAGCAATCAATCCAGGCGTCGTTCCAGTATTATCCGTCCGGAACACCCACACCCTCCGTCACGCCCACAGCGGTCACCCTGCCGACCCTGTCGGCTGATACGCTGGCGCTGGTCACCATCACGCCGACCCCGACGCTTTTCATGACCCCGACGACCTCGCCCACATCGACCCCAAATCCAGCAGCAAGCGCAACCCCAACGTCGTCTCCCACGGCGAGTCCGACCGCCGGCCCGTCCCCTACCATAACGCCGACCAGTACCCCAATCCCAACGGCAACAGCGTACACGCTACAGGGATTCGAAACCGCCTATAACGATAGCGTTCAGCAGATTGTCTCCCAGGGGCTGACGGAGGCCCAGGTTCATGATCTCTATGTGAACAATGTCCTTCGCCAGAAACTCTTTGATCAAGTTACGGCCGATGTGCCTCGCACGCAAGACGAGGTTTGGGCGCGCCATATCTTGGTAGCAGACGAGGCCACTGCCAAGGCCGTCCGGGACCGACTGGTCGCCGGTGAGGACTTTGCGAAGGTCGCGGCCGAAGTCTCAACCGACACCGCCACCAAAGACAAAGGCGGCGATCTCGGCTGGTTCGGCAAGGGCAAGATGGTTCCCGAGTTTGAAGCAGCGGCTTACAGTCTGAAGGTGGGCGAGATCAGCCAGCCGGTCAAGAGCCAGTTTGGCTATCACATCATTCAGGTGCTGGCGCATGAGGAAATCCCGCTCGATGCCTCCAGCTATGACCAGGCGAAACAGACCGCTTTCAATGATTGGCTCACCAAAGCGCGTGACGAATTCAAGGTGAAGACATACGACATCTGGCAGAATATCGTGCCAACGGATCCGGCAGCACCGGCGCTGGCCCAGTAGCAGAATGGACAAAAATGCCGTCGGCTTCGACGGCATTTTCATTTCATACTGGGAGGCATCAACCTCTGCCAGAACCCAGCATCTCCTCGCTAACCTCGTCGAGCTTGAGGCTGATAATCTGGCTGGTGGAATCTCGTCCCATGGTCACGCCGTATATGAAATCAGCAGCTTGCACGGTGTTTCGATTGTGAGTAATGATGATGAACTGGGTATCCTGACTCAGCTCTTTCAGCAGATCGCGGAAGCGACCCACGTTCGCCTCGTCCAACATGGCATCGACTTCGTCCATGACGCATACCGGAGTCGGCGAGACCTTGAGCAGCGCGCACACGAGCGCGATGGCCGTCAGGCTTCTCTCGCCACCGGAGAGCAGCGACAATCCCTGTTCGCGGCGACCCGGCAGCCGCGCCTCGATCTCGATGCCCGTTTCCACCAGATTTTCGGGGTCGGTCAGCTCGAGATGCGCAGAGCCGCCTCCGAAGAGCCGCGTGAAAATGCCGCGGAACTGCTTGTCGACGGCCGCAAACGTGCGCGAGAACTCGCGTCGGGTGAGCTCATCCAATTCGGAGACAACTTGCCGGAGGTCTTGCTCGGCTTGATGTAAGTCACGAATCTGGGCTGACATGAAAGAGTAGCGCTCGGACTCGGACTCGTATTCCTTGGCAGCCTCCGGATTTACCAGACCGAGCCGCCGGAGGCGGGACCTGCGCTGGGTTAGTTGGTCCTCCACTTCAAGACCGAGCGTCGGTACCGCGGGCAGTTGCTCCACCAGACCCTCGAACGGCAGCGGCACCGGCCCTTCGACGTTGGCCGCATACTCGAACGAGACCAGCCCGAAGTCATCGACGATGCGGCCGCGCAAGGAGTCAAGCGCCTCTTGCCGGCGAACCAGGTCGATCTCGGCCTGGGCAAGGACCCTGTCCGCGGCACTGGCGTCCCTCTGGCGGGATGACTCGTCCTCTGCCAGGATTGCCTCCTGCGCCTCCGCTCCTTGCAGCTCTGCCTTGAATTGGCGCGATCTCGGTCTGCAGCTCTTCAAACTGCTGGAGCAGGGCCTGCTGCCTGTCCGTCAGCAGGGTTTTCTCGCCTTCCAGTTGGAGCAACGCCGAGTGGATTTCCTCAGCGCGACCTTGAATCTCTGTCTTCCGTGCTGCCGTGTTTTGCACAACGGTATCCTGCTCTGATCGCCGCAATTGCACGTTGCTCACGGCCTGCTCGGTCACGGCCGCACGCGTCGCCCAGTATGCGACCTGGGCCTGGGCTTCCTGGATCGCAAATTCGTCCAACTGGCGCCGGAGCCGGTGAACCTCAGATCTAGCCCCTTCGACACGCGTGTCGTACTCTTCGGCCTCCGCCGCCAAGACCGTTCTTTCCTCATCGGCCCTGGCTCTCTCCTGGAGCAGATCCTGCTGGCGTCCCCGCTGCCACTCCAGCGAGCGCCGCTGCGTCTCCAATATCATGGCAGCTTTCTCATCGAGGGCCTGCTGCGCGGTCAGATCGGCGCGCGCGGCCTCCAGCGCTTCCGCCGCATCCGACACATCGCTTCTGGCGGTCGCCAACTCGCTGCTGGAGGCCTCGATTTTCAGGTCGAGAGCCGCCAGACGCATCGCCGACATCGGCGAGCGCGGCGGTCAGCTCGCGTTTCTGGCGCGGCTGGCTCAGGATCGCCGAAGTTGCGACCGCGCCCGCAGTTACCAGGCCGTCTCCGCGAAACACTTCCCCGCGCAGCGTGACAATCCGGGCGTGCACCGGAATCGTCGGGACCAAGCGCTGCGCGGCAGCGCGCGTCTTGACCACAAGCGTATGTCCGAGCAGCAATTCGACGGCGCCTCGGAGTTCCGGCGGCGCCTTGACGAGCTCAGAGGCTACCCCGAGCAGGTCGGCATCTCCTCGAGGCGAAAGCACGTTGGCTCGCACACGATCCACGGGCAGCAGGACCGCCCGCCCCGCCTCAGGCGCTTCAAGCAGCTCGAGCGCACGGTCAAATTGGTCTCCGGTCAGCAGGACGCCGTCGACCGCTTCACCAAGGGCCGCTCCGATGGCTGCCTCGAGCTCCGCCGGCAACTCGAGAACGGCGCCAAATGCCCCGCCGGACTGGAGACGGCTTTGACGCGCGGCGTCCAGCAGGAAGCGCGCGCCCGCCGCGTAGCCGGACATCGCGTCGATTGCCTGTTCCACAACTTCGAGCTGAGCGCCCAGGCGGGCTTGGTTGGACGTCAGCTTCGCCGCGCTGATCCAATTCGGTCTGCCTTCTTTGCTCGAGCTCGGCAAGTGCGGTCCTGGCTGCGTCGTACCTCGTTTGGCTCAGCTGCAGATGGCTCTCCGCCGCAGCGCGGTCTTCACCTGCCTTGGTCCTGGCCTGGGCCGCAGCGCTCGAATTCCTGCTCAGCCGCAAGTATTGTTTGGAGCAGCGACTGCAGTCGCTCGCCGGAGAGGCCCAGGTGGCTGTCGGCGGCATCCAGACGCGCCTGCGCCTCGACGCGGCGCCCGGCAATTTCGGCGGCTCTTGCTTCCGCGGCCTCCAGCTCCGCCGCGAGGTCCTGACGAGCGGTTTGACGCGTCTGGAGAGCGTGCTCGGCAGCGACCAGCTGGCTCGTGGCATCGGCAAGCTCTTCCTGGGCCCGCTGCAGCTCGGCATCCGCTTCGACAAGCCGCTGACGGCCAAGCTGTTCATCGCCGTCCGCCGACTGGTGCTCGGTGGAAAGGGCCGCCTCGGCATCCATCAACGCCCGGCGGCGTTCCTCCAGGACCGCAAGCTCCAGGCTGGCAGATTGGCGTTGCTCCCGCAACTGCTCCGCCTTTTGATGCAAGAGGTCGAGCTGCGAGCGCCTTTGGTTAAGGTGCGCCCGAAACTGGCTGAATTCTTCCTGCGATGTCTTGAGTTCCCCTCCGGCTTTCGCCGCCGAGCCGCGCAGCGAGTGAACGGCTTCTTGCGCCTCCTGCAATTCCTGCTGGCTCCTGTGCCAGTGATAGCCGTACCACTCGCGCAGCACCCCACGCAAGTCGGCTTGTGCTGCCGCATATTCGTTTGCGCGGCGAGCCTGCCGTTCCAACGTCTTAAGGCGCGGCTCAATCTCGCCAAGGATGTCCTCCACGCGCTCGACATTGCGCCGCGTGCTCTCCAGACGCCTTAGCGCTTCTTCTCGCCGCACACGGTAGAGCCCGACCCCTGCGGCCTCCTCGAAAATGCGCCGCCGATCGTCGGCCTTCAGCGCAAGCGAAGCATCCACAAGGCCCTGCCCGACAATTGTGTATGTGCGCTCGGAGAGGCCCGACGCCGCGAGCAATTCGTTCATGTCCCGCAGGCGCACGTGCTGGCTGTTCAGCACGTATTCATTGTGTCCGTCGCGGTATGCACGACGTGCCACCGCGACTTCAGAAAAGTCGATGGGCAGCCAGCCGGTCGTGTTGTCGAAAAAATCTCCGCCGAAGCCATTCCGGCGCGCGGCCGGTGTTCTGAGCCCGAAAAGATCATGTCTTCGGTCTTCTTGCCGCGCAGCAGGCCGTAGGACTGCTCCCCCAACACCCATCGCAGTGCATCCGCGATGTTCGATTTCCCCGCGCCATTCGGCCCGACAATGGCCGTGATACCCGCTGCAAACTCAAAAACCGTCCGCGCGGCGAACGTCTTGTATCCATGGAGCTCAAGGGCTTTTAGGCGGAGTGGCATGAATGCTGTTGCGGGATTCGGCGGCGGAGCGGCGGGTCCTGAACTCAGACCAAGCCCATTGCTTCGAGTGCGCCCTGCGCCGCGGCCAGCGCGGCCGTATGCTTGCTGCTGCCGGAGCCTTTGCCATAGATCTGGTCCTTGATCCGGACCTCCACTTCAAAAATCTTGGCGTGGTCGGGGCCCTCTGCGGAGACTGCCACATAGCGCGGAGTGCCAAGTTTTTGCGACTGGGCCCATTCCTGAAATCTGCTCTTGGGATCGTAGATTTCCGAGCGCACCAGAACCCTTTCCCGGACGCTGTCCAGCATTGGGGCGATGAAATCCTCGACTGCGGCCAGGCCGGAATCCAGATACAACGCGCCGACCACGGCCTCAAAGGCGGATCCAAGGACCCCGTCGCGGTCCCGTCCACCGGAGATCAATTCGCCATGTCCCATGCGCAGACCGCGGCCGAGGTCCAATGCCCGCGCGAAGGCGGCCAACTGCTCGTTCCGCACAAGTGCAGACCTTAACCTCGTCAGGTCCCCCTCCGCCATCTCCGGGACAATGATGGTAGACCCACGCACCCGCGACGAAGTCAAGCACGGCGTCGCCCAGGAACTCAAGCCGTTCATTGTCCTCCACCGTATTCGGATTCTCGTTCAAGTAGGAGCGGTGCGTCAACGCCCGCATCAGAAGCGAGACGTTGGAAAAATGAAGCTGAAGCCGTTTCGCCAAAATTGCCGGCAACTCGACTATGGGTTCTTCGCCTTGCAACGCCACGGGGACCTCCCGGGAACTCAGGGAGCGCCAAGCCCCGTCTGCGCGATCGTCGGCGACGCGATCACGGTCGAGAGAGGGATGGGGCCTTGCGGTCCATCAGTTCCGCCTTCTATGTGCCGCTATTGTATCTTATTACCACCGGGTGGACCACATGCGACTGGGATACAATGTCCACGAATTGTCAGAACCGGACGGGATCGCCTCGAGTCATACGTCAGGAGCCTCTCTTGATGCCATCCAGATGGGGCTGGGCGCTTGGGCATGGGGAGATCGCAGTGTTTGGCAGTACGGGAAGGGCTATACCGACGATGACATCAAACAGGCCTTCGATGCATCGGTGTCCTTGGGGGTTCGTTTTGTAGACACGGCAGAGGTATATGGGTCGGGCCGCTCGGAGCGCATTTTGGGTGAGCTGGTTCGAGGGAGCGACCAGTCGGTTATGGTCGCGACCAAGTATTTCCCCTGGCCGTGGCGGCTCACATCGGTCTCTTTCCTGAGGGCCTTGCGCGGAAGTCTCGATCGACTGGGCCTGACCGCCCTGGATCTCTATCAGGTGCATTGGCCGACGCCTTTGCAGAAGCCTGAGCACATGATGGAGGCGATGTTCGCGTGCGTCCGATCGGGAATGTGCAAGGCGGTCGGCGTTTCGAATTTCAATGAGGCTGACATGTTACGAGCGCATGCCGCGCTTGCACGCCACAAGGTGGCCCTGGCCTCAAACCAGGTCCACTACAGCCTGCTGCGGCGAGACGCTGAGAAGAGGGGCCTGCTGGACCGCTGCAAAGAACTGGGCGTGAGACTCATCGCCTACTCCCCGCTCGAGATGGGTCTGCTGACCGGCAAGTACGGACCGTCGAAGCCGCCTCCGGGAAATCGGGGCCTCCGCTATGCCAACGTCATCGGCAGGATAGGGCCGCTGCTCAATGCCCTGACGGACATCGGTCAGGAACAGGGCGGCAAATCCAATTCCCAGGTGGCGCTCAATTGGCTGATCTCGAAGGGCGCATTGCCTATTCCGGGCGCCAAAAATGCCGCGCAGGCCCAGGAGAATGCAGGCGCGCTGGGATGGCAACTAAGCGACGACCAGGTGGCTCGGCTCGATGAAGTGAGCGACAAGATCGCCTGATGCTGCGTCGGGGGGCAACCGCCGACGAGTTCGGGCCGGAGCCGCCGGCTACTCCTGTGGGGCCGTGAACTGGAAATACGCGTACCCAATAGTGGAGAGCAGAAAGAGGAGCACCAAGAGCCAGGCGCTTCCCGCCCGCGTTACCTGGGCCAACATCCCGAGCAGAACCACCACGAAGCCGATCCCACTGAAGAACAGCAAGGATGCGGTAATCGCCTGGATGGCGGGGAGATCTTCCGCGTCCTTGCCGAACCAAGCCAGCGCCCCGAAACCTATGAGCGCCGCGCCGATCACCTGGGCCAACAGTAGCTCGCTCTTGCCGGTCGAAAGACCAAAGAACTTCAGAACGGTCGCGGGTCCCAGCAGAAAACCCAGCGCCAGCAGCAAACTGATGATTGCGTCAACCACGAATAACGTGCGAAGTTTCATCTTTGTCTCCTTGTGACTCAGAAGGATCTTGACCAGACGAGGACAGTATACGGGCAATGAGGCGAGGCGACGCTGCCCCTTTCGGACTATTCCTGCGATGCCCCGGCTCAGGCGGACGCGCGCGGACATCGGGCCAAGGCGCCCCTCTACGCACGGCCGCCGTCTGCAATGCTTCTGACCATGCGCGGCGTATGCTATAATGCCGTCCATTGTGAACGGGCCCAATAAGCTGCCGAACGCCACCAATAATAGCCTCGGGCTTGTTGGGTGAAGCTCGGCCAAGCGACTGAGTAATTGCCGGTCAACGCGATCGCCCAACGCCTGCAGCGAAGGGCGATTGTTCTTGTTGGGTCGGGGTGGCAACCGCAAAGGGCAGAGACGCTCTGGCGCGGGATCTCGTATTGACTTGGACCAGCTTTCAACGGTCGACGGTGCAGGGCCGATCGGGAGGTACGTTGATGTACAGAAGCCACACTTGCGGGGAGCTCCGGGCTTCCAATATTGGCGAGCAAGTCACTTTGGCCGGATGGGTCCACCGCCGCCGAGATCACGGGGGCGTTGTCTTCTTTGATCTCCGCGACAGGTACGGCCTCGTCCAGATCACGATCAATCCAGATTCGGGGCCCGAGATACTGGAGTTGGTCGCTGCCGTTCGCATGGAGTGGGTACTCCAGATCACCGGCGAGGTACGGCAGCGTCCATCGGGAATGGAAAACCCGAAAATGGCAACCGGCGCGGTGGAAGTCGTCGCCACCTCGGTCAGCGTCTTGAATCCCGCGCGGACCTTGCCCTTCATGGTCAGCGGCGAGGAGCAGCCTGCCGACGAAAACACCCGACTCAAGTACCGGTATCTTGATTTGCGGCGTGAGCGGATGACACACAATATGCTGCTGCGTCATCGCGTGGTCAAATTCATGCGGGACTACCTGGACGAGCGCGGCTTCGTTGAGATCGAGACGCCTGTGCTGTTCAAGGCCACACCGGAGGGCGCCCGCGACTACTTGGTACCGTCACGGCTCTATCCGGGCCAGTTCTACGCCCTGCCCCAGTCGCCGCAGCAGTTGAAGCAGTTGCTCATGGTGGGCGGCATGGATCGTTATTTCCAGATCGCGCGCTGCTTTCGGGATGAAGACCTGCGCGGTGATCGGCAGCCTGAATTCACGCAGCTTGATCTTGAGATGTCCTTTGTGCAACGCAACGACGTTCTCGATGTGGTCGAGGCGCTCTACAGCGCCTTGATACCGTCCGTCGCACCACACAAACGACTGCAAGCCACTCCGTGGCCAAAATTGTCTTACCGCGAGGCGCGCGAGAAGTACGGCACGGATAAGCCGGACCTCCGTTTTGGCATGCAGTTGCAGGATGTGGGAAACATCTTCCGTGCCACGGAGTTTTCGGTTCTGAAAGCCGCGCTTGAGGCGGGTGGCGTTGTGAAGTGCATCGTGGTGCCCGGCTGCGCAGCATACACTCGGCGCGAAATCGACGAATTGACTGAACTGGCCAAGACCGGCGGCGCCCGGGGACTGGTCTCTCTTGCGGTTACTCCGGAAGGCCTCAAGGGCAGTGGGGCGAAGTTCCTGAAACCGGAGGAGGCGGATGGGCTGATTTCCGCGTCTTCCGCGCAGGCCGGAGATCTGATTCTCCTGGTCGCCGACCAGGCTGCGACTGTCAACAGCGTTCTCGGCAGCCTGCGGCTCGTTTTCCGAGACAGGCTGAAGCTCGCCGACAAGGACGTGATGGCGTTCGCCTGGATCGTCGATTTTCCAATGTTTGCCTGGGATGAGACGGCGCAGAAGTGGGACGCGGAGCATCACCCGTTTACGATGCCCAAGCTGGAAGATCTGGCCAAGTTCGAGACCGATCCGGCCGCGATCCTTTCCGACGCCTACGACATGGTCTGCAACGGCTACGAGCTCGCCTCTGGCTCGATCCGCATTCATCGCAGCGACATTCAGCGAAAAGTCTTCCAACTCCTGGGACTAGAGGCCGGAGAGATCGAGCGCAAGTTCGGTCACATGCTCGAGGCTTTTGAGTACGGTGCTCCCCCGCACGGCGGGGTTGCCCCTGGCATTGACCGCCTGGTGATGCTACTGGCGGACGAGTCGAACATCCGCGAAGTGATCGCCTTTCCAAAGAACCAGGCCGCCCGGGACGTAATGGCGGATGCGCCATCTGCGGTCGAAGCCCTCCAGCTGAAGGAATTGCACCTCAAGGTAACCGAGTAGCGGCCGTCTCCAGGAGTACCCTATGGAAGTGATGCGCATCAGCGAAATTTCGAAGGCCGTAGGCGAGGCAATCACGCTGCAGGGGTGGGTCTACAGCCGCACGGACAAGGGCAAGCTCTGCTTCCTGTTGGTCCGCGATGGCACGGGTTTCGCCCAGTGCGTGGCATTCAAAGGCGACCTGCCGGAGGCCCTCTTCGATCAGATCTTGCATCTGCCGCAGGAGTTGGCCGTATGGATCTCCGGCACTGTACGGCAGGATGCGCGTGCGCCGGGGATTCCGGGAGGCTTTGAGATCGGCATCCGTGACCTGAAGGTCATCCAGGCCGCGGAAGCCGACTACCCGATGGCACTCAAGGATCACGGCGTTGACTTCGCCCTCGACCACCGGCATCTTTGGATTCGCATGCCCAGCCAGTGGGCGGTCCTGCGCGTGCGTGTCAAGGTGATTTCGGCCGTTCGCGAATATCTGGATACCCACGGCTTCTTCAACCTGGACACCCCCATCCTCACGCCCGCTGCGGCCGAGGGCACCACGACGCTGTTCGAGACCCCGTATTTCGATGAAGGCTTCGCGTATCTGGCGCAGACAGGTCAGCTATATAACGAGGCGAACATCTGCGCATTTGGGAAAGTCTATTGCTTTGGCCCAACATTTCGAGCGGAGAAATCGAAGACGCGCCGCCACCTTACTGAGTTCTGGATGCTCGAGCCCGAAATGGCCTTCTGCGATCTCGATTGCCTTATGGAGACTGAGGAGGCGCTTATCGCCCACGTGGTCCAGACCGTCCTTCGCGACTGTCAGGCGGAATTGCGCTCGCTCGGGCGAGACACCTCGAAATTGCAACGCATCCGGGCCCCGTTTCCGCGCATTTCGTATGACGACGCCGCGCACACCCTGCAGGAACTTGCCGAGGCCGAGACCGACCCGGAGCGGAAGTCGCTGCTTGCCTTCGAGTGGGGCATGGATTTTGGCGCGCCGCACGAAACAGCGTTGACCAACCGCTTCGAGAGCCCCGTCTTTGTGTTTGGATACCCTACCGCGGTCAAGGCGTTCTACATGGAACCCTGGCCCGGGCGTCCCGAGGTCTGCAAGTCCGTGGATCTGCTCGCGCCGGAAGGCTATGGAGAAATCTGCGGCGGCTCCGAGCGCATCAGCGACCACGAGCTCCTCCTGCGCCGCCTGCGCGAACAAGGCCTCCCGGAGGAGGCCTTCAAGTGGTATCTCGAGCTGCGCAAATACGGTTCGGTGCCGCACTCGGGATTCGGTATGGGCGTTGAACGTGTCGTTGCGTGGCTTTGTGGCATCGAACACATCCGCGAGGCCATACCGTTCCCCCGAACGATCAAACGCGTATACCCTTAAGCACTTACTCTGGACTGGCGATGCGCCGGATGCCGCCAGATAGGAGACCGCGTGCCACTACGGCGCCGCGGAGATTTTCGGCGCGGGCCGTTGGCTCTCGCGCCGTGCCCTGATGGCTTCCACGGCCATCGGCAGCACAGAGACCAGGATAATGGCTAGGACAACCAGCGAGAAGTGATCACGAATCAACGGGATATTCCCGAAAAGATAGCCAGCGGCTGAAAACAGTCCCACCCAGGCAATTCCGCCAAACACGTTGTAGGAAAAGAAATAACCGTACGACATGCGGCCAATTCCCGCGACGAACGGCGCAAATGTCCGGATAATAGGCACAAAGCGTGCCAGGAAGATGGTTTTCCCCCCGTGCTTCTGGAAGAACGCATGCGTGCGCTCCAGGTACTCCCTCTTGATCCATCGGATGCTGTAGGCACGCTCTCCCAGATAGTGCCCAATCCAGTAGTTGGCGGTGTCGCCCAGGACAGCAGCCGTAGCCAGAAGGACGAAGAGGAGCCAGATATCGAGCGAGCCGAGCGCCGCAAAGGTCGCTGCGGCGAAGATGAGCGAATCGCCCGGCAAGAATGGCGTAACCACGAGCCCTGTTTCCACAAAGATGACGAGGAACAAAAGGGCATAAGTCCAGAGCCCATACTGGGCGATTACCTGGCTTAGATGCGCATCGAGGTGCAAAAACAGATCAATGACAAATCGGATAACTTCCATCATGCCTTCCCAGCGATCACGAATTCAAAAGCCCCGCATTATACCTTGTCGCCTGCACCGCTCGTATCTACCTTGACGAGGCTCAGCCAGTACCCGATGCCCAGAACAAGGACGCTGCCGATGGCCGCGGCGCCCACATCCAACGGGCCAATCCGAAGCACAATCCAGCCCCGGGCAAGCGCCATCCACGCGCCCGCGGCGAAGCCGATGACGCTCAGTACCATGTAGAGCAACAAACGCGCCGGCCCCCCGTCGACGGCCACATGAAACAGCGCGCCGAGCAGGAGGGCGACAAGCAACCCGAGGATCGCCGATGGCAAAGTCATGGCTTCTCTCCGCCTAAATTACTCGATAGTCCCACCGCCGAGCAGGTAGTCATCCTGGTAGAAGACGGCAGCCTGCCCCCGCGTGATATCCCTCTGCGGTCGATCAAACATGATCTTCACGTGTCCGCTGGACAGCGTCCGGAATAACCGTCGCATCTGCTTCCCGGGCGGTGTAGCGCGTCTTCACCTGGGCGCGGAAACTCTCAGACTTCCAGGCTCCCGAAATCCAGTGGATGTCAGTCGCCGTAAGCTCGCTCCGTCCGAGCTCGGCCTCCTCGCCGACGACGAGGTTGTTGCGGGCGACGTCCTTCCCCAGCACGTAAAGGGGCACCGGCGAAGCAATCCCCAAGCCTTTTCGCTGCCCGATGGTGTAGTCGGCAAGACCAGCATGCGCGCCCAGCACCCGCCCATCGGACGTCACGATATTGCCGCCCGCGAATAGCTCCGGCCGATGTCGCCGCAGGAAGTCTCGGTAGTTCCCGCCGCCCAGGAAGCACAGATCCTGACTATCGCTGCGACCGGCCATCGGCAGCGAGTAAGACATTGCCAGCCGACGGACATCCGCCTTTACATACTCCCCGATGGGCAGCATGGTGCGGCGCAGCTTGTCTTGATCGAGGACATGCAAGACGTACGACTGGTCCTTCGCAGTGTCCACGGCACGCTGCAGCCGGACCACCCCCGATGCGTCAGTCACCAGCCTTGCATAGTGGCCTGTCGCCATGAAATCGGCGCCCAGCGCGAGTGCATGCTCAAACAGGAATGTCCAACGGATCTGCCGGTTGCAGGTCAGGCACGGATTTGGGGTGGCACCGCTGCCGTAGCCATCCAGGAAGGCCTGCACGACGGTTGCGCGGAACGGTTCTTTGGCATCGATGACGTGGAATGGAATATCAAGCACAGCCGCCGCGCGGCGGGCAAGTGCCATTGATTCCGGTGAGCAGCACCGATTGGAATTATCCATCCCGGGCTCAGACCACAGGCGAAGCATCACGCCGACGACGTCGAAGCCCTGGTCCTTGAGCAGCGCGGCCGCGACTGACGAATCCACACCGCCGGACATGGCAACGACGACTCTCGTTTTCCTTGTCATCTGGAAGACGTCGTCATAGGACGCGGTGCGCAGCAAGGCTGCGAGACTTCTCGACGAGAGACGGCAGGACATGGAGAAACGCATCCACGTCTGCCGCACTCGTGTCCTTGCCGACCGTCACCCTCAACGAACCCAGTCCCCATTCTCGCGGCAAACCGATGGCGTCCATTACTTCACTGGGCTCGGGATTACCCGTCTTGCACGCCGAGCCGGAAGAACAGGCAAATCCGGCGGCATCAAGAAGGCCCAGTAGCAGATTCCCATCCGCCCCCTTGAATGACAAATGAGGCATGATTTGGCAACCGGAGCGTGGGGCTCCCGGTCAAGCGGGCTATCCGGGATCACTTCGAGAACCTCTCCAATGATGTGATCACGCAGTTGCCGGGCGTGCATGCGATCCGGGCTTCGCGCTCTTCCGAGACCAGCCGCAGTGCTTCGGCGAAGCCTACGATGTATGGCACGTTCTCTGTTCCCGCGCGTAAGCCAAATTCCTGTGCCCCACCGGTCTGCGAGGGCACGAGCTCTGTTCCCTTGCGCACGTAAAGCGCGCCAATTCCTTTGGGGGCATGGAACTTGTGACCGCCGAGCGACATTAGATCGACGCCGAGGTCGGCGACCCGCAGGGGCAAGTACGCAGCAGCCTGGACCGCGTCGGTGTGTAGCGGGACTCCCCGCTCGCGGCAAGTCGTGGCGATCTCGTGTACCGGATTGATGGTGCCAACCTCGTTGTTGGCATACATCACCGACACCACAGCCGTGTCCGGGTTCGTCGCGGCGCGGACGGCCTCGACTCCGATCCTGCCTGTCTCATCGGTCGGCATCCAGATAGCCTCAAAACCAGAGTTGGCCTCGAGCTGGTGAACGGTCTTGGTAACAGCGTGGTGTTCTGCCCTCGAGGTAACCAACCGCTTGGCCCCCACCGCCGCCCGCCTCGCAAACGCAGCCCCACGCAGGGCAAGATTATCAGATTCGGACCCGCAAGAGGTAAAGATAATCTCATCCGGTAAGCAGCCCAGTACGCTGGCCACCTGCTCCCTTGCCGTGGCAACCGCCGCCTCAGCCCGTTGGCCGTATCGATGGATCGACGACGGGTTTCCAAAGTCGATTGAAAAGTAGGGCAACATGGCCGCCACAACGCGCTCATCAACAGCCGTTGTCGCGGCGTGATCCAAATAAATCGCGGTGTTCATTCTGGGATTCCAGAATTATAGCATGCAGCCCCGGTATGGCTTCCGTAAGCATCCGGCGTGCCGCCAGGGCGTCGAAGCGGCGTTAGAGAGCAGCCACGTGTCCCACCACCATGTCTCTTAGATGTGCAACATCCATGGCTCCATAGGACGGCCCTTGAATCCTTGCAGTTATAATGCGGGCTATCCTGTAGAAGTAATGGGAGGCCCGATGCCCCAGAAGATCAAATTCGGTACGGACGGCTGGCGCGGCGTGATCGCCGAGGACTACACTTTTGACAACGTCCGGCGCGCCGCGCAAGGTTTTGCTTCATACATGTCAGAGAAGGGCCAGCAAGGATCCTGGATTGTTGTTGGTCACGACAAGCGATTCGACAGTGAGTTCTTCGCCGCGGCGGTGGCGGAGGTGCTGGCTGGCAATGGATTTCGCGTCCATCTTACGGATGGCGCCACGCCTACACCCGTCATTGCCTACGCGGTCGTGGCTCACAAGGCGGCGGGGGCCGTCAATATCACCGCCTCGCACAATCCGGCCACCGACAACGGCTTCAAGGTGCGCGACGCGCGGGGTGGTGCCATTGACCCCGCGGGTCTTTCCCGCATTGAAGGGCTTATCCCCGGGACCATGGCCGACGTGCGACGTCGCGACCTCGATGAGGCAATGGCAGCTGGTCTCGTCGCCAAGTTCGATGCGGCGCCGGCGTACGTCGAGCATCTGAAGAAGCTCATCGACCTCTCGCCCATCAGGGACTCGGGCCTCCGAATCATGGTCAACTCCATGTGGGGTAATGGCGGGGGCTGGTTCGCGAAGCTCCTGGCCGGCGGAACCACCAAAGTTACGGAAATCCACGGAGACCGCAACCCGCTATTTCCTGAGATGAAGCGGCCGGAGCCGATCCCTCCGAACGTCGACGTGGGCCTCAAGGCAACCGTCGCGAACAAGGCCGACATCCTTCTGATCACGGACGGCGACGCAGATCGACTCGGCGTCGGTGATGAACACGGGCGGTTTATCGATCAGCTGCGGGTCTACGGGCTGCTCGCGTACTACCTGCTTGAGATACGTGGAGAACGCGGGCCCATCGTGAAAACCTTGTCCACCACGACCATGTTGAACAAGCTCGGCGAGCTGTACAACGTGCCCGTATACGAGACTGGCGTGGGCTTCAAGTACGTGGCCCCAAAGATGGTGGAAACGGATGCCATGATCGGCGGTGAAGAGAGCGGAGGCTACGCGTTCCGCGGGAATGTGCCGGAGCGGGACGGCATCCTGGCCGGCCTGTACATGCTCGACTTCATGGTGCGGACCGGAAAGAAGGCTTCGCAGCTGCTGGAACTGCTCTTTGATAAGGTCGGTGAGCACTTCTATGATCGCATTGACAGTCCGTTTGAGGGCGACCGTCAGAGCCGCGAGACCCGCATTCTGGCGGCAAATCCGAAGACCATCGGCGGGCTTAAGGTCACCGGCCTCGTGACGCTCGATGGGTATCAATTTAGGCTGGAAGACGGAGGCTGGCTGTTGATCCGCTTCAGCGGCACGGAACCCATTATGCGCGTGTATTGCGAAACGACGCATGGGAACAAGGTTCAATCGATCCTGCAGGACGGATTGAAGATCGCCGGCCTGGCGTAGATGCAAGCAGATCCAGCAACCGCCGGAGCTGCGGCCGTTGAGGCCCTGGTCGATACGCACTGCCATCTTGACATGGAGGTCTTCGATACAGATCGCGAGGCCGTCCTCGAACGCGCCCTCGACCGCGGGTGTCGTCCGATGTCTGATTCCCGCCCTGAATCGCGCTTCAGCGCTTCGAGCCATCGGACTGGCCGAGAAGCGCCCGTCCGTTTTTGTTGCCGTCGGGCTGCACCCGACCGAAGTAGACGCCTCAGCTTCTGTGGAGATTGAAGGCCTTAGTGAGCTGGCCGCGCACGACAAGGTGGTGGCGATCGGCGAAATCGGGCTCGACTACTACTGGGTCCAGGACGAGGCCGAGCGCCGAAGCCAGCGCAGCTGCTTGACTGAGCAACTCGACCTGGCTCAACGCGTGCGACGCCCGGTCGTTCTACACATGCGGGAAGAGCGTGATGCCGATGGCGGCCCATGCGCGCAGGATATGCTGGCGATCCTGCACGACTGGTCCGCCGACTTGGGATCCGCCGCGCGCGGCTCTTGGCGAACGGCCTGGCGTCCTGCATTCTTTCTCGGGCTCGATTGAAACCGCAGAATCGGCACTGGAAATGGGATTCTATATCGGCGTCACCGGGCCAATCACATATCCAAATGCCAACAGCCGAAGAGAGATGCTCGCGCGGTTGCCCTTGAATCGCCTGCTCGTCGAGACCGATGCACCATTTCTGGCACCGCTGCCGCACCGCGGCAGCCGCAACGAACCTGCCTTTGTCGCTCATATTGCTGATAAAATTGCGCAGATTCAGTCCCGCACAGTGCGCGAGGTGGCCAACGTGACGACCGCCAATGCTGCGCGGCTCTTTGACTGGGGAGTCTCTGCTTGAACACTGTCGTCTTCTTATCACCGGTCCAGGCACAGCTTCAGCTCGTGGAGGCGCGTCTTCACGCCCAAGCGGACGAGCGTCATCCTGACCTGCGCGCCGCGTTGGAGCAGATCCTCGCCGCCGGCGGGAAGCGTATCCGCCCGACGCTCAGCTTGCTTGTGGGCGAAATGTTGGGCGCGCCCGAGGATCGCCTCATAACCCTTGGCGCAGCCGTTGAGTTGCTGCATACCGCCACTCTGGTGCATGACGATCTCATCGATGGCTCACTGCTGCGGCGCGGCACTCCGACGCTGAACGCGCGATGGTCGCCCGCTGCCACGGTGCTGACCGGTGACTTCCTCTTTGCGCGGGCGGCGAAATTGGCTGCCGAAACCGGCCATCTGCCGCTGATGGAGCTCTTTGCTGAAACGCTGGCCATCATCGTAAACGGGGAGCTCAACCAAATGTTTTCGAGCCGCGGCGTGATCGGCCGCGACACATACTACCAACGGATACACGCAAAGACCGCCTCCCTTTTCGAGATGACATGCCAGGCAGCGGCAATGATCAGTCCGGCCGGGGAATCTGCCGCGACGGCGATGCGCCAATTCGGCTACGAGACCGGGATGGCATTTCAGATCGTGGACGATGTCCTTGATTTCTCCGGGCAGCAGGATGCCATGGGAAAACCGATCGGATCCGATCTGCTCAATGGCCTCGTGACGCTACCCACCATCTACTACGCCGAGGCTTCCCCGGAAGATCCGGATGTCAAATCGCTTGCGGATGGAGGCTGGGCCAATCACGAGCGTATGTCGCGGCTGGTGGAATCAATTCGCAAAACGGATGCGGTGTCGCGTGCAATGGGCGAGGCCAGGCAGCACGTGGACCGGGCGCTTGGAACGCTGGAACGCTTCGACCCCGGGCCCGAACGCGAAGCCCTCGAAAACCTTGCCAAGTTCATCATAGATCGTAACGTCTGATTTCCTTTTCGCAGTCAGGCTGCACGGCCCACGGCCGCGGCCCGGCATGGCGGATCCTACGGCCCACGCGGCCGCTGCGTGACACGATTTCAACATGACCAATCTCCGTCGTCCCTTCCGGCTGAATGTAGGCTTCATCGCCCACGAGGACGTTGGATACAGCCATACTTTCCCATTCGACTTCGAAACCGTTCGCGTGGGGGAAGATCTTGAACTGACGGACTTCTCGGGCAGCGTGGATGTGGGCCGCACTCCTCAGGGCCTGCTTTTTACTGGCAACTTCACGAGCCGCAACGGCGCTCGAATGCGTCCGTTGCCTCAAGCCGTTTGACCAGAAACTGAAGTGGAAACTGTCCGAGCTGTATGCTTTCACGCCAAAGTCCGTCAGCGAATCCGAGCTGATTGTTCCCGAGGACGCCCAAATCGATCTCGAACCTCTAATTCGAGAGTACGCAATTCTGGAGATCCCGATCAAACCGCTTTGCCGGATGAGTTGTCTGGGGCTGTGTCCGGTTTGCGGCGAGGACCTCAACATTCGCGATTGTGGACATCGGCGCGAAGGCGGATCTTCGGCGTTCGCGGCCCTTAAGGATCTTCTCTCCAAGTAGACCCTGCCGGATAGCCGGCGCTAAGCAGGGCATTTCGGGGCGATAAACGAGGCTTTCCCTTCCGTGGCAGCGCGTTCTCAAACCAGGCTCAGGCTCACAGTTACGATCCTTACCGTGAGTGTGGTGGCCGTGCTCTTCTACGAGAGGGCGGCCTACAATCTCGTCCACGTGGATATCCGCAATTCCAACTTCTTCGTGTTCTGGCTCGCCGGAAAGATGGTCAGCACGGGACAGAACCCCTACGATGCGGGCCAGTGGGCCGCCGGCCATGACACCTACGGCGTGACTTGGCGTCCAAATCAGACGTTTCTCTATCCACTGCCGCTCGCGTTCCTGGTCGCGCCGTTGGCGTGGCTTCCGCCGCCGCAAGCCTATTTTGCCTGGCAGTTGCTTTCACAGATCTTCATCGCACTGGTCGTCTGGGGCCTGCTTGTCGGGAGAAAGGAACCAAGAATTCGACGGCTTTTCCTGCCGCTGATTGTGTTCCTATCGTTCTTCGGCCCCGTCTACCTGACGCTCCAAATCGGCTCCCTCGGTGCATTCACACTTGTTGCCATCGGCGCTGCCATTCTGGCCCTGGAGCAAGGATGGGCGTTTCCGGCCGGATTACTTCTATCACTTACGATGCTCAAGCCCTCCCAGGGTGCACCAATTGCGTTGCTGGCAGGAATCTGGCTGATCGCGCGGCACGAATGGAAGGGCCTGTGGGGAATGTTTGCGGGCGGCGTTGCGCTGTTGGCGGTGGGCGCCGCGGCCGATCCACTCTGGATGATCCAGTTTGGCGCCTCCAGCCAGACCCTGCTCCACGAGACCCTGGGATTGCAGTCCAACGCGATCAGCTTTGCCTATCTGGCGTGCCGCTACAATTCCTCTTGCACCTGGCTCCTCGGCGGGCTGGGGTCCGCCGCAATCTTGGCGCTTTGCGGCGCCTATTTGTGGCATGCCCGGTCAGTCCTGACAGCTGCTGAAGCCTTCAGCCTCATCATCCCGGCAGCTTTCGTCTCGACCGTATATTTGTGGTCGTACGATCAGATCCTCTACGTCATACCGATTGTTTGGATTTCGATTGCTTTGCTCGAGAGGACCAAGTCCTACGTTTGGCCGTTTCTTTTCGTCCTGGGTCTGGTGTTGGTGTCCCTGATGGCCTTGTCGAGGCAGGCCACCTCGCACACGGATCTCTGGAGCCTTGCGACCACTGGTTTGATTCTCGTGGCGTGGGCAGCTCTGGCGCTCCGCTGGCCGGCAGCGCACCGGGTGCCGTAGAAGTCACTCGGTCGCTAGTTCCGCTGTTCTCCCCGACTCGTACAGGGTATGAGGCCCTACCCAATTCATAGTAAAATGCCCTCACTGTGAACCGCGTCGCTGGGAACATGCCCGAAGGGAGTCACCTGCAGCCTATGTCCCTGCCGTGCGAGGCCTGGGGTCGACGCTAGTTCGCAACGGGTCGAAGGCCTCGGGCTGTCCTGTCTCTCGGACGGCCCTTTTGTTTTGTTGCCACTGTGCGACCATGAGGGTATGTGGCGCCGCTGAACAACAGGCTTTCTTGGAGCTCGGCGCACATGGCTTCGTTGGAGAGTAATCCATGCCTCAAAACATCTTGATTGCGATTGCGTGGCCCTACTCGAACGCAGAGATCCACGTGGGGAATATCACGGGCAGTCATCTGCCGGGTGACATCGTGGCGCGCTATCACAGGCTCCGTGGAAATCACGTGCTGATGGTCAGCGGCACCGATGCGCACGGCACGCCAGTCGTGCTGGCGGCAGACCGCGAGGGGCGTTCCGTGGAAGATGTCTACAAGAAGTACCACGCAGGCTTCCTGAGCCTCTTCCAGGCTGCCGGGATCAGCTACGATCTTTTCACCAGCACGCACACCCAGAACCACTTCAAGGTCTCGCAAAGTATCTTCCTGGCATTGCAGAAGAACGGCTTTCTCTTCAAGCAGTTCAGCAAACAATGGTACTCGCCGGGAAGTGACAAGTTCCTGCCCGACCGCTATGTGGAGGGCACCTGCTACATCTGCGGCTACGCCGCGGCCCGCTCCGATCAATGTGACAACTGCGGGAACGTCCTGGAGCCCGAGCGGCTGATCAGTCCCCGCGCCACCACGGGGGATGGCAGCCTGGAGTTGAGGGATACCGAGCACTACTATCTGGACCTTTCTCGTCTGGAGCCCCGTGTGAAGAGCTTCCTGCGAGAGCGCGCCGACCACATGCGGGACACGGTCCTCGGAGAATCCCTTGGCAAAATCGAGTCAGAAGGACTCAAGCCTCGCCCGATAACCCGCGATCTTGATTGGGGCATTCCAGTTCCCACGGATGAGCCTGGGTGGGAAGGCAAGAAGCTCTATGTCTGGTTTGAGGCCGTCATCGGCTACCTGTCGGCTGCCATTGAGTCGGCGGCTCTGAGCGGAGACGCCGCTGCGTGGCGACGTTGGTGGGCAAATGAGAACGCCCGGCAGTTCTACTTCATCGGCAAGGACAATATCTTCTTCCACACCTCGCTTTGGCCGGCCGAATTGATGGGCGTGGGTGAACAGTTCGGCGAAGTCTTTTCCGGTGAGGCGCTGAAGCTGACCCTCCCCTACGATGTCCCGGCCAATCAATTCATGAACCTGGAGGGCCAGAAGATCAGCGGCTCGCGCAACTGGGCGGTGTGGGGCAATGATTTCTTGAGCCGCTACGACCCCGATGCCCTGCGCTACTACCTCACCGTGAACATGCCCGAGAACAAGGATAGCGATTGGGACTGGACAGAGTTCGTCGCGCGCAACAACAACGAACTGGTCGCCACGTGGGGCAACCTGGCCAATCGCGTGCTGTCGTTCTGCTACCGTACGTGGGAAGGCCGGGTACCGTCGATTAACACGGCGGACCTGCGTCCGTCCGATCGGGATCTGCTGGATTACGTGGAAAGTGAATTTGAGACAATTGGCGCGGAAATCGAGGCCGTGCACTTGCGCGCGGCCTTGCAGGAAACCCTGCGACTGGCCTCACTCGTGAATCAGTATCTGGACCAGACGGCCCCCTGGAACACTTTGAAGCACAACCGCGCGGAAGCAGCCCTCTCCGTCTTCACGGCTCTCAAAGCAATAAACTCACTGAAGATTTTGCTCGCGCCTTTCCTGCCCTTCACTTGTCAGAGGCTGCACGAATTCTTTGGGTACGAGACACGCTTGTTCGGCGAGCAGTACGTGGAGGAGGTCCAAGACTCATTGGGTCGGCACAGCGTCCTCCGCTACCGCCCTCCGCGGCCGCTGCACACCTTGGGCGCGACGCACGCGGAGGGCCAGGTAGCTTGGAAGCCGAGCGATCTGGAGCCCGGTCGCGCCCTCAGCGCACCCGCACCTCTGTTCAAGAAACTCGATGACAGCGTAGCGGAAATCGAGCGCACCAGACTCGGGAAGTAGGAGCGGCGCTTGCTATCGCCATCCCCGTTCCCGCCATGCGCAGGGAACGTATGCATGCCAAGCCGCCGCGCACGCGCGGCTGGCTAGTCGGCGGCGACTGCCAGGCCTTGCATCGAGTCCCGACCTCCCCACTTTCCCGGCCAGCCGGGTAGAAACGCGGCCAACAACAAAGCCCCAACGGATGCGTAAAACGTGATTCGATAAGCGGCTTCGAAGCCCCGCATCGTTTGATCACACGCCGTCTTGAGATCCGACAAAATCTTGATCTTCGCTATCGTCGCAGACTGAGGCGGCAGTGCCGCCAGTGAGGCCGAGGCTCCGGGCGGTACGTTATCGGCCGGGGACACTCCGGGCGTTTCGCAAACGCCGAAGCGGACGCCCGCTCCGACTTCAGCTTGCAACTGCTGCTGGGCAGCCTGGATGTCCGTCGGAAGAAAGCTGACCAGAATGGTCGCGAGAGCCGCGACGGAAACTGCTTGAACCACAAAGCGCGTGCTGTTTAGGAGGGATGAACCGCGCGGCAACTCATTCATCGGAATGCTGCTCAGTGACGTGACGAAGGATGTTTGCAGCGTCAGCCCAACAGCCAGGCCCCGCAGTGCCAGCAGGAACACCACGTACGAAATTGGCGTGGTGGCCTGAAGCTGGGCAAGCTGCCACGTGTTGACGCATAGGACCACGAAGCCTGTGAACATGATCATGCGCGGGCCGATCTTGTCGTATAGTCGCCCGGCCAGCGGCGTCGTGAATGCCGAGGTCGCGGCCACAGCCAGCAAGATAACACCTGCCTCGAGCGCGGTCCGGCCCCTGAAGCTTTGCAGATATACCGGCATCAGAAATTCCGCGCCGAACAGGGCCACTGTTGCGACGTAGCCCACCATGCTGGCATTGAGGAAGACCCGATTTGAAAACAGCCTCAAGTTCATGATCGGCTCAGGCGCCACCCTCAGCTCGATGACCACGTGAGCCGTCAGCACGGCAATGCCCAGGCCAAAGAGCAGCAAAGTCACGGCGCCCGTCCATCCGTAGATCTCCGCAACAGAGGCCGCATACAGGATCGCACCAAAACCGATAACGGCCGTTGTTATTCCCATTGGATCGAACAACGGGACCCCCTCGGTCTTTATATCTGGCAGGAATCGCGACCCCAGAAAGACTGCCAGGAACCCGATGGGAACATTCACGAAGAATATTGCGCGCCAGAACTGCAGATCAACCAGCCAGCCGCCGAGGATGGGTCCAAGCGCCGGGGCCACCACGAGGGCGATGCCGAGAATGCCAAAGGCGGTGCCCTGTTCCTTCGGAGGGAACGCGCGGTAGAGCTGTGCCGCGCCAAGGGGCTGGGCCATTCCCCCGCCAATGCCTTGCAGGGCGCGGGCGGCGATCAGCAGGCCGAGCGAAGGCGCAATGCCGCACAGCAAAGAGCCAAGAGTGAAAACGGCCAGACCCAGCAGGTACACCTTCTTGATGTCAAAGCGGTCGGCGAGGAAACCCGAAATGGGCGTCGTAATTCCAAGGCTCAGCACGTAGATGCTGATGACCCATTGCGCATCCGACAGGCTGGCGCCCAGACCCGTCCGCAGGGCCGGGAATGCAATGTTCACGATCGTGGAGTCCATGATGATCATGAAAATGCCCATCGTTACCGTGATGAGCACTTTCCACTTAGACTCCAGCCCGCGCGAGGCTGACGGGCGGTCGCTATCCATGTTCATATGGCGTTCGATTCTCCTCGATGAGTTTTCCCGGTGCACTTGAACCCGACGGGGGCAGCCCCGTACTTCTTACGCGGCAGCCGCCATCGTCCCCCGGGCGGCAACGGGCTCCCGACTGCCAATCGGCGAGCCACCTGGCACGGGCCGGCTAGATGCGCCTACGAAGGATTTTGGGCGATGGCGCCCAGCAGCGCCGGCTGGATCGCGTCCAGCCAGGAGGGCAGGACGTCGAGCAAGCGCCTCATTATGTCTGTGGTCCGGCGGAGAAAATGCTCATAGTCCCCGTAGACCTCCCCCCCCGAACCACCAACCAGGTCGCTGACGCCACGGAGGACCAGCAGCGGCTGCCCGTTTCGCTTCGCCACCCAGGCGATCGCCCCGGACTCCCAATCGGCGGCGACGGCGTCATATTTCTCTACCAATCGCGGAATGTCGGCCGGTAGGATGTCTCGGTCTGCTGAGAGCAGCAGGCCGCGGGTTACCGGGGAGGGCAAAGTCTTTGGCAGCCAGTCCAGATCTACCTGGGTGGAGTAGGCTGCGGTCGCCGCGTCGGCGTCCGTCATCTGTTCGACGATGTCGTAAATGATTGTGCGTTCGGCGAGCACGATTGTCCCCAAATCGATCCGTCCGCGAAGTCCGCCGCAGGTCCCGATATTTACGATCAGGTCGGGCCGCAGCTGATCGATCACGAACTGAGTGCTCCCTGCAGCAGAGACCTTGCCCCAACCGCCGTGGACGAAGGTTATTTCCCGGCCGCCAATGGCTGCAACGAATGTCTGCCACGGCTTGTCATGGTGGTCACCGGAGCGGTGGAACCAGCTTGCCTGAGCGCGGACCATTCGCCGTCCGCCGATACGATGACGGCTGTTTTCAAGCGGCACGTCCTCAAGATAGTCAAGAATCAACCTGCAGCGCCGCTTGGGCGGCCAACATCTTATTTTCTTGCCGGTCACCCTGGAATTGGCGGCGACACGGCATTTTCCCCCGATTCCGCACTCAGCGCGATCCACGTCGTTCCAACCGGCTTGTTCGGCAGACCTCCGCCTGGCCCAGCAATGCCGCTGACCGAGACAGCCAGATCCGCGGCCAAGACCTTGCGGGCACCGCGCGCCATTTCAATCACGGTTTCACGGCTGACTGCGCCGTAAGCTTTCAGGGTATCCCACGAGACCCCGAGCAGTCCGACTTTGGCCTCGTAGGCATAAGCAATGATGCCACCCACAAAGTACTCCGACGATCCGGGGACGTCCGTTATCAGGTTGCCGAGCAGACCCCCGGTGCACGATTCGGCGACCGCAAGCTTCAGTCCACGGAGTCTCAAGAGTGTGCCGAGCCGGGCTTCGAGTAATTCGGGTTTGGCATCCATGAGACGCAATTCTACATGATAAGGCCGGCCACAGAGAGCGCGCTGGAAGCGTGACCATCGCGGGAGCCTCACCCGTTTCTGGTAGTGGGCGAGGCTCCCGAGAAGAGAAAGGACTCCCGCCGTGGCGGGAGTCCTTTGATTTCTACTTGACTGGCCGAGTTGCCTTCTACGGCGCCAGACTCTGATTTATGGTGCTCCAGACGTTTCCAAGGGCGGCGCCTGTCAGCGCACCCACGATGGCAGCCAGGCAGCAGCAAATCAGCCCAATGGCCAGCCCCGGGATGAAGTAGGCGCCGATGGCCGGTCCCCATCCGAATTGATTCACGGCCTTGACTGCCATGATCTCGAGGACGATGATGTAGATGCCCACCAGTCCCAGGATGATTCGGAAGCAGATTCCGACAAACGGGATCGCCGCGAAAAGCATGACAACTCCCGAAAGCACCGAGTAAGGGGCGGCGATGGCCGCGGCCGTATAGGCCAGTTGATCATTGTTGCCCTTGCCGCCGAACATCTTGGCGATCCACTGTACGAGCGCCACAAAGATGGCGAAGAAGGCCGTGGCCAAGACGGCGGCGATCGGCGTGCCACACAGCAGCGTGACCGCGATCCCGGCGAATCCGCTACCGAGCTGCCCACCGCCGACCCCTGCCTCGCCTAGGCGGCTCCGTATGAGCGAGCCCTGGACGATGAGTGTCAGGAACGATGAAACGATTGACGCCACAAAAACCCACAGATACGCGGTGGTCGATTTGGCCTTGGGCGACGCGGCAATCGCCGCGTAGGTCTCTTCGCGCGGCTTTGTGAGAGCATTCACCCACGTTTCGAAAAATGACGGTGAACTGGCTGACATCATTGGTTCGTTACTCATAACGGCATCCTCCTTGGGTTCTTCGCTTTATAGCACACAGGAGCCCTAGATTCAATGGCTCAGAACACCCAGTTTCGATTTTGGATGCGGGTACAATTCCGACTCGCATTCGACTAATCGCCCCTCCCAGCGAGATGCGGGGAGCGGGGCATGCTGGTGACTAGCGCTCCGCGAGAAACCAATAACCATGGAAATCTCGGACAAACTGCAGGGCATCCTTTCCACACTTCCGGCCAAGCCCGGCTGCTACCTGATGAAGAACGCCCAGGGGGCGATCATCTACGTGGGCAAAGCCATCAGCCTGCGCAACCGCGTGCGGTCGTATTTTCACGCCGATGCAGGGCACGATGCCAAGACGCGCCGGTTGGTCAGGGACATCGCCGACCTCGAATGGATCGTCGTGGGATCAGAGTTGGAAGCGCTGATCCTCGAGATGAATCTGATCAAGAAACATCGGCCCAAATACAACGTCCGCCTCAAGGACGACAAACGCTACCCATACATCAAGGTCCACTGGGCAGATCCGTACCCAAAAGTCACCGTGACACGTCAGATGCGGGACGATGGTTCCCGCTACTTTGGCCCGTACACCTCGGCATGGGCCGTCTACCAGACACTGGACGCCCTCCGGCGCATATTTCCGTACTTGACATGCGATCGCACCATCACAGGCCAGGACAAGCGAGCCTGTCTGTACTACGACATCAAGCTGTGCACGGCGCCCTGTATCGGGGCCATCGATCAGGCCGGCTACCGGCAGATGATCTCTGATCTGATGGGCTTTCTGGCAGGCCACAGCGAGGATATTGTTTCCCGCCTGGAGGCTTCCATGCAGCAGGCTGCCGAACAACTGCGCTTCGAGAAGGCAGGGGCTTTGCGGGATCAGCTCCGAGCCATGCAGACCATCGTCGAACGTCAGAAGATCGTGTTTTCCTCCGACTACCTTGACTCCGATGTTCTGGCCATGGCGCGCGCGGACGGCGAAGCCTGCGTGCAGGTTTTCTTTATTCGCGGCGGCAAGCTGATCGGCCGGGAATACTTCATCCTGGAAGGCACGGAGGACGCAGCCGACACCGAGGTCATGACGCAGTTTGTCAAGCAGTTCTACACGGAAGCTGCCAGCATCCCCAAGCAGATCATGCTGCCGGCCGAAATCGAAGAGGCCCGCATCATTGGGCAATGGCTGCACTCGCAAAGAGGAGCGGCCAAAATGAAGTTCGTGGTCCCCAAGCAGGGTCAGCCCCACCAACTTGTCGAAATGGCGTCGGAGAATGCCGCGGAGACGCTGGCGGCGCTGCGCGCCCAATGGCAGGCCGACGCGCACAAGCAGGAACAGGCTCTTTCGGAGCTGCAGACCGCCCTGCCGACTCTCTGCACCGCCGAATCGCATCGAGTGCTATGACGTATCCAACACGCAGGGCACCGCCATCGTCGGGGCCATGGTGGTGTTTGAACAGGGCGTGCCCAGCAAGCGCCTCTATCGACGTTTCAACATCGAAAGCGTGGTGGGCGCCCCTGACGATTTTGCTTCGATGGAGGAGATGCTGACCAGACGCTTTCGCCGATGGCAGGCGTCTCAGGAAACAAGGGAGCAGCCGGGCGTCAAACCCGACGCCTCCTTTGCGTTTCTTCCGGATCTCATTATCATTGACGGCGGCAAGGGTCAACTGGGACGTGTCACCAGCGTGCTCGAGAGAGCGGGCCTGCTCGGAAAAGTTCCCGTGGTGGGGCTCGCCAAGCAGCGGGAGGAGATCTTCTTCCCGGACAAGCATGACCCCCTGCTATTGCCGCGTCACTCGCCGGCGCTGTATTTGTTGCAGCGGATCCGCGATGAGGCGCACCGCTTCGGGATCACCGCACATCGCAGGAAGCGGGACAGCCTGGGTCTCGCCTCCCGCCTCGACGCCGTCCAGGGCATTGGCCCGGCCCGGCGCAAGGCCTTGCTGAAACACTTCGGCTCCATCGAGCGCATTCAGGCCGCCAGCCTTGAAGAGCTGCAGTCCATCGTTCCGGTTACAGCGGCTCATGCCGTCAAGGCTCAGCTGGACTAGCGAATCGGTGGAAAATACTCCGCCTTCGTAGCGATCCGATCAGAAAGGTTTTCCGCAGTGTCCAAGAATAAACAGAGCAACCAGAAGGCAAAACGACCGTCCACCGCACAGATTATCTTTGTCGTGCTGACGCTGATCATCATCCTATCATTCGTCCTGACGCTCTTCATCCAGATCTAGCCGTCCCGACGGATATTGCGGGGCACACTGCGGTTATAATCAAGACCAATCTCAGCCTGCCTCCAAGGACACAGAGACACCCCGTGACTTGGTCAAGTGTCTTTCGTGTCCTTTCTGTTGTCGAGAAGAGTTGCGATGCTGGATAAACTGAATGCAATTACGCAGCACTATGAAGAACTCGGCCAGGAGCTGATGCAAGCGGGCGCCGACTATCAGCGCGCCGCGGAGATCAACAAGGAACGGGTCGAGCTCGAACCCGTGGTCGTGAAATCCCGGGAGTACAGCCGGACACTTCAGGGCCTCGAGGAAGCCCGGGCGATTCTTGCCTCCGAAAACGAAGCCGATGCAGAGCTCCGGTCGTTGGCCGAGTCCGACGTCGCCACCCTCAGCCCCAAGATCGAGTTGCTGGAACGGGAAATCAAGGGACTGCTCGTGCACGGCGATCCGCGGGACGAGAAGAACGTCATCGTGGAGATACGTGCGGGCACAGGTGGTGACGAGGCTGCCCTCTTCGCCGCGGATTTGTTTCGTATGTATGCACGTTATGCCGAGCGCCAGGGCTGGAAATCCGAGGTTCTATCCGAGAATGCCATCGGCATTGGCGGATTCAAGGAAGTGATCTTTGAGATCAAGGGCCGCGGCGCCTTTTCCAAGCTCAAATACGAGTCTGGCGTTCACCGCGTTCAGCGTGTGCCTTCCACCGAGGCCTCCGGCCGGATTCACACGTCGACCGCCACAGTTGCCGTTCTTGCCGCCGTCGAGGACGTCGATATTCAAATTCCTGAATCCGACATTCGTATGGACGTCTTTCGATCTTCCGGCGCGGGGGGTCAGAACGTCCAGAAAAACTCGACGGCGGTTCGGATTACGCATTTGCCGACCGGCATGGTCGTCGCCTGTCAGGACGAACGCTCTCAATTGCAGAACAAGCTGCGGGCTCTGTCGATCTTGCGCGCCCGGCTGTTTCAGATTGAAGAGGATAAGCAGCGCGCCGCCCTGGACAAAACCCGCCGGTCTCAAATTGGCAGCGGCGAACGCTCTGAGAAGATTCGGACCTATAACTACCCCCAGAATCGTGTCACGGACCATCGAACGGGTCTTTCCGTATACAACCTGCCGCTCGTCATGGGCGGTGGTATTGACGAGTTCATCGAGGAACTTTCCACGCGCGATGAGGCTGATCGACTCGCGTCTGCCGGCATGACCGAACGGCACTCGTGAGCCATGCAGGCCGCCGCGCACGAGTTGCTCCTGGCCGCGGAAGCGCGCCTTACGGGCGCAAGTGATACTCCGGGCCTGGATGCCCAAGTTCTGCTGTCGCACGTAATGCGGCGTCCGCGCACATGGCTGCTCGCCCACCCCGATTGGCCGCTGGATGCTGCGCATTGCGGAAGGCTTCGACGCCTTGGTTCGACGCGAGGCGGCCGGCGAGCCGCTGGCGTACGTGCTGGGGCACAAGGAATTCTACGGTCTGGATTTCGGGGTGACACCTGACGTCCTTATCCCGCGTCCGGAAACGGAAGTCCTCGTCGAACGTGCCCTTGAGTGGCTGGATTCCAAGCCCGGAGGCTGCCGCGTCGCCGATGTCGGAACCGGCTGCGGCTGCATCGCCATTTCCGTGGCGCTGAAAATATCCAAGGCCAGAGTGCTTGCTACGGACATTTCCTTGGCGGCCCTGCAACGTGGCTGCTCGTAACGCGGGCCGACACAACGTCGCCGAGCAGATAGACTTCCTCAATTGCGATCTGCTTCCCGCCCCTCCGAAAAATGGGGGCACGCGAATCCAATTCGACCTGCTGTGCGCGAACTTGCCGTACATTCCGAGCGGCGAGTTGCGGAGACTGGGGGTATACGGACGCGAGCCAACAATCGCTCTAGACGGTGGAGACGGCGGCCTAACCCACATCCGACGCCTACTGCAGATGGCGCCCGACTGGATGTTGCCGGAGAGCTTGATTCTGCTCGAGATCGAGGCCTCGCAGGGACGAAGCGCACTATCGTTGGCGAAGGCCTCGTTCCCCAAGGCTGCCGTGGACCTACAGCAGGACTTGGCCGGCAGAGACAGGTTGCTGGCGATCCGCTTGGGCAGATCTTGAGATGAATACTCTTGTCATGCCGGCCGATGGACCCAGCAGCCTCCAGAAGGCCCTGGAAGTGCTCAGATCAGGTGGACTTGTAGCCTTTCCAACCGACACGGTCTATGGGGTCGGAGCCTTGGCCTTCGATTCGCAGGCCGTAGAACGCCTCTACCTGGCCAAGGATCGTCCCGCCGAGAAGGCCATCCCGATTCTGCTCGGGCAATCCACTGACCTCGACAGAATCGCATCCGCAGTGCCGTCCATGGCTCGTCTTCTTGCCCAGCGTTTCTGGCCGGGACCCCTAACCATTGTCGTCGCAAAAAAAAGCACGGTCCCGCTAGCCATCACCGAGGGGGCAACGATCGGAGCCCGCGTTCCGGATCATCCGATAGCACTGGCCCTGCTACGAGCAGCAGGGCCCATGGCGGTCACATCGGCCAACCTATCTGGAAAAGCCAACGCTCGGTCGGCCGTCGAGGTGCTGGCTCAGCTCGGCGACAAAATCGAACTCCTGCTGGATGGCGGACTTACCCCCGGCCTCCTCGCATCGACCGTCGTGGACTGCACCGGCGACGAGCCAATCGTGCTGCGACAGGGTCCCATTTCTCTGGAGGAGCTGAAGGCTGCTTTGGCCTAGAGCACGCAGAAGTTCCGTCGCTGTCGTTGTCTGAACATCAGTCTTGTGCCGGATTCCCCGTCGGCCATGCGGACGTCGTCCCAAGACTCTAATGGACGGTGCATCCCGTTCGCGAAGCGCAAACTCTCATTACGGTCTTAATTGGGGCTCAGTCTCCCTTTAGGCCGGCGGATATAATAGGGGTTGCATTCTCCTCTAACGAGCAGCGCGAGGATCGGGCCGATCCAAGCGCTGCTTGCATTTAACTGTAGTTGGTTGAGAGTATGAATTGCCTGCCGGGCGGTCAGGCCAGCGGCCACGTAGGTTGGACGTCAATGTCTAGCGCCGACGGACCCATCATGGCAAGGCGATAGTACCCGGCAGCGCCGATCATGGCCGCATTATCCGTGCACAAAGGTAGCGGCGGAATGTGCACCGGGAATTCCCCCTGCTTTCGGAAAGTATCACGCAGACTTCGATTGGCGGAAACGCCTCCGACCACCAGGATTTCTTTCGCATCGAATTCCCGGGCCGCTTCGATTGTTTTCTCGAAGAGGGCGTCGACGACGGCGGCCTGAAACGAGGCGGCCAAGTCGGCAACCGGCATCGAAGGGCCTTGTGAGGCATACTTTTTGACTTCGCGCATTACCGCGGTCTTGAGCCCGCTGAACGAGAAATCCCAGCGGCCGTCGAAACGCGCCCTCGGGAAAGCGAAACGCCGCGGGTCGCCATCAACCGCGGCCTCCTGGATCGCGGGACCGCCGGGATAGCCGAGCCCCAACAGCCGCCCGACCTTGTCGAACGCCTCCCCTGCCGCATCGTCACGCGTGCTGCCCAGGCGCCGGTATGCAAGGTGGTCAGTCATTACGTCCAGTTCGGTGTGGCCTCCGGATACCAGGAGCACCATCAGGGGAAATTGCGGCTCCGCAGGGGCGGCTTCACCGACCTTGTAGACCCAAGCCGAGTACAGGTGGCCCTCCAGATGGTTCACCCCGACGAGGGGCAGGCCGGTGCCCAGCGCAAGGCCTTTGGCTGCATTCAGCCCAACCACCAACGATCCCGCCAGGCCGGGTCCACGCGTCACCGCGATGGCATCCAAGTCTCTGAATGTCAAGTGGGACTCTTCTAGGGTCCGCTCGACAACCGGCACGATCGACAGCACATGTTGCCGCGAGGCGACCTCTGGAAAGACGCCGCCATATCGTGCGTGCACGTCCATCTGCGAGGCGACCGTGGAGTTCAGCAGCAGGCGGCCGTCCTCCACGACCGCGCAGGCGGTCTCATCGCACGACGTCTCGAGCGCCAGTACGCGGCCATGTTTGAACTTAGTCATGATCCCACCCCAGGCCGCGGCACCCTCTAGGCGGCATCGCGCGGTCTCCATTTCTCCATCGGAAGCACAAAGTCATAGGGGTATTCCGCGAGCCGCTCCATAACGCCGTCCGGGCGCATCCAGTACGTATCCTCAATGCGGACACCCATGACCCTTTTCCGGATAGTAGAGTCCCGGCTCGATCGTCATGACCACGCCCGGGCGCAGTCGATTGTCGTCCGAGGCGGTGTGCCGGCTCCAAGGGCGCTCGTGGATGTTGAGGCCAACCCCGTGGCCCAGCGAATGCACGTATCCGTTTTGCAGCACGCCGCCCATATGCATCGGCGTGGGATGCCCTCGCGAATGGAACTCGTCGCAGACAAGCTTTTGATATTCCTTGAACGGCGCGTTGAGGTCAAGGTTTTCGATCACCCGTTCGTACACATCCTTGACCTCGGCATACAGGCTCTTAGCGTCGTCGGCGGCATATCCCAGCGACCACGTGCGCGTGAAGTCATAGAAGTAGCCACCACCGGCTTCGCAGGGGAAGATGTCGAACACGATCGTTCGACCGAGGCGGATAAGGTCCTCAGGCGTACCGGCCGAATGCGGAACGCCAGCGTCGCGGCCGATCGAAAAGATGCAGCCCTCCGGTTGCTCCGCGCCTCGTTCGGCGAGCCAGCGGGAAATCTTGTTGTGCACATCGCCAACCGTGACGGGAGTGCCGTCTTCGTCGACCAGCACCTCGTCCTCGCGCACCGCGCAGGCCCTCAGGAAGGCGGCGACCAGCCCGACCACCTCGACCGTTGCGCGCCCCATCTTGCGGATGTGCTCCACCTCGCTGGCGTCCTTCGTCTCCATGGCCAGCAGGAAAATCGATTCCTCCTGCGGCTCGCCAACAATTTCCAGCTCCGGATACGCTTTGCGGGCTGCCGCGGTCAATGACAGAAGGTCGCCTGCATCCAGGCTGCCATATGCGCCGATCCGGCCCTTGCCAATGCCTTCCCGGCCAAGTATTTCGCCCGGTGACTGTATCAAGACTTGTACCGCCGAGGTGCTCAGGGGAACCACGCGAAGTCCGCTCTTCTGGGCTTCCTCGCGCTCCATGGCGTTGCAGTACAAGACCGAAGGTTCGCCGGGTCTCTTGATGAGTGCTGCGCCCGTTACGTGTCCCCCTCCCACAAGGTAGTGCATGGCCGGATTGTGCTGTGCATCGCCCAGCACGATGATCACATCCAAGCCCCGGCCTCGAATTAGGGCGTCCAGATCCGATTTCATTTGGGCGCCTTCAGAAGCCGACTGAGGGCCCTCACCAGTTGCTCGTCCTGGCCAGGGAGGACGGTTCTCGGGTCCAGCAGGACGCGCGCCTTCTCCGTACGAGCGATGATAGGTGGATCCTGCATGCGGAGTTGACGCAAGAATTCATTGTTGCGACCGACGCTCAAGGACAGAACGCGTGTCGGCAGGGATTCTCCGGGCAGGCTGCCGCCTCCCAGCGTGGATTCGCTATCGCGGACCTCACCCTCACCGAGGGCTGCCTCCCAGGCTCTTGCGCGCCGGTCAATGTCTGCAAGTGAACTGGAGACCATGCTCCACACAGGAATTTCCCGTTCGGCCTCATTGCGAAGATAGTGCTGGAGCGTGGCGGCGAGGCCCGCCAGACAGGTTTTGTCCGCCCGCATTGCGCGTGCCAGTGGATGCTTCCGAAGCTTGCCCATCAAGTCGGCTCGGCCGACAAGGATTCCTGCCTGCGGGCCGCCCAACAACTTGTCTCCGGAGAAACAGACAATGTCGGCGCCTGCCAGGATGGATTCCTGTACGGTCGGCTCATGGGCCAGGCCGTACTGCACTGTGTCGAGCAAGGCGCCCGAACCGAGGTCGTCGATGACGATCAGGCCGGCCGCGTGCGCAGCGGTAACAACGTCGCGCAGCTCGGGTTCGGCCACGAAGCCGGTCATCGTGAAGTTTGAGCGATGGGCTGTCAGAATGATCGGTGCTTTATCGAACTCCGATTCGTAGTCATCGAGGCGCACGCGATTGGTTGTCCCGACTTCGACGAGCTTGGCGCCCGATTGCCGCATCACATCGGGCATGCGGAATCCCCCGCCAATTTCGACGAGTTGCGAGCGGGCAACCAAGACTCGCTTGCCGCGGGCGAGCGCTGCCAGGACCAGGAGCACGGCGGCGGCATTGTTATTGACTACCATGCTGGCTTCTGCCCTCGTCAGGCGCCGCAGACTATCGTCGACATGCGCAAATCTCTGACTGCGCTTGCCGGTATCCAGATCGAACTCAAGGTTCGAATAGGTTTGAGAGACGGCGGCCATCGCCTCCACCGCAGCCTTGGAGAGCGGAGCACGGCCCAAATTGGTGTGCAAGATCACGCCGGTTGCATTAATCAACGGCTGGAGCCCTGGCCTGGTCCAAACCAGAAGCTGGGCCTCCGTCCTGCCAAGAATGTCATCCATCTCGGGGGACCTTGCCGCCTCCCCGGTGCGCAGGTCGGCACGGGCCGCGTCGAGCGTAGCACGAATTGCGTCGATCGTCAGCGGCCGGCCGAAACTCTCCGTTAAGGCTACGGCCTGGTGGGTATTCAGAATCTTGTCCACCGACGGCAGGCCGCCCAGGGTGTTCACGCCTGCACCGGCCGGGACGCCATCACCGTTCGTTGCTTGCCTGGGGCTGCTCATCGAGGATTGTGGGCGGATGCCATTGCGATTGTTCGCGGAGGCGTATGAGATATTCAAGACCCGCCAGGCCCGCTGCGAGGCCAATCCACACCCAGAAGGCCATCACCCTTCCAAGCTGGAGCCACGCCACTACCGAGCCGTAGACGCCGACCCAGACTGCCTGGCGGACGATCGTATGCGGCTCGGCCTGCGGATCCGTCGGGAATCTGAGGTTAAGGAAGTAGGCAATCGGTAGTGCGGTCCCGCTTAGCGCTGTGAACCAAAGGGCGAAGAAGCCCCAGCGCGCCCATACCAGCGGCGGCACGTTGTACGCCACGATCAGTAGTGCGAGTCCGCCCCAACCCAATAGCATCAGTACCAACGACGATCCCATGTACTGTTGGGCCGACGGACGCTGTTCCATCGTATGAATTATACTCGGTCAAAATTGCACTGCCTGATGGGGCGTTTCCCACATACTACACATCCGACAGCTTTGCGACCCAAAGTGCGCGTATCCCGTGGTACTGGGCGAAGAAACGGCCAAATCCCAAGGCCCTGGGCGGGTCTTTTCAAAGGAGGGAGTGATCGATGAACGTATCTGAGGCGATCCGCACAAAACGGGCCGTACGCGAATTCCGGGACGAGGCCCTCGGGGATGATCAGGTGCGTGCGATTTTGAACGCGGGCCGGCGTTCCCAGTCCTCCAAGAACGAGCAAGCCTGGCGTTTCATCGCGGTTCGTGATCGGTCCATGCTAAAGGCGCTGTCCGAGTGCGGAGAGTGGGCCGGACACTTGGCAGGGGCCGCGCTGGGCGTCGCCATCTTGACACCGGAACCGCTGGGCAAGTTTCAGACCATGTTTGACGCGGGACAAGCCGCGGCGTTCATGCAACTGGAGGCATGGGAGCTCGGCATTGGCTCTTGCCCGGCCTCCATTTACGACTTCGAGGCTGCCCGCGGTATTCTGGGCTTCCCTCCCGATCTGCACCTGCGCGTGGCACTATCATTCGGCTACCCGGCGAGCGCATCGGGTCTTTCCGCACCCCCGAAGAAGGGCGGACGTCGGCCGCTGGATGAGCTTGTCCACTATGATCGCTGGTGAAAGCAAAGGCCTCGCTCCGGCGGACCAAGCCCGCGACCAGGCTCGGCGTTTCGGCGCGGCGAAACGACCACACCTAGTGACTGAAGTGGACATCGTCGATGACTGACCCCCTCGTGGCATTTCTCCATCCCCGCGGCGTCGTACTCGTTGGCGTATCCACCTCGCCAGAGAAGCTGGGTTATGGTGTTGCCCGCAATCTTGTGAAGAGCGGATTTGCCGGCGCCATCAGCCTCGTCAGCCAGAGAGCAGGACGGCTCTTTGAACGGCGAGTCTACGCTAATCTAGCCGACGTGCCTGACCCCGTGGACTTGGCGGTGCTGGTCATACCCGCGAGTGCGGTTCCCGAAGCGCTCCTCGCCTGCGGGGCACGCGGTATTCACGCGGTGACGATCCTCTCGGCAGGCTTTCGCGAAGCCGGTCCGGACGGTGTGGAGCTTGAAAGGAACTGTCTGCAAATTGCGGAGACTCACGGAATCCGCCTGCTTGGCCCGAACTGCATCGGCACAATAGACACGCACTTTCCCCTGGACACCAGCTTCTTGCAACCGCCAATGCCACCGGCTGGCTCCATTGCATTCCTGTCGCATTCGGGCGCATTCTGCGCCGCGGTCGTCGATTGGTCGCGCCGGCAGGGATTCGGATTCTCCCAAATCGTCAGCCTTGGGAATCAGGCGGACGTCAACGAAACGGACATGCTCCCGCTGGCTGCACAAGACGATCAGACGCGCGTCATTGCGCTCTATATGGAGGGCGTCACGGATGGCGCGGAGTTTGTCCGTGTGGCATCCGAGGTCTGCCGCCAGAAGCCTGTCGTTGCTCTTAAGGTTGGGCGAACTCAGGCGGGGCAGAAGGCAGCCGCGTCTCACACGGCGGCGCTGGCCGCCTCGGATTCCGCATTCGACGCGGCTTTTGCGAAGGCGGGGGTGTTTCGGGCTTCTTCAACGGAGCAGATGTTTGACTGGGCGCACGCCTTGGAGACCTGCCCGCTCCCCAGAGGCAATCGCGTGGCCATTTTGACGGATGCGGGCGGCCCTGGCGTGATGGCAGCGGACGCCTTGGATCAACATGGTTTGACCCTCGCGGCCCTTGGCGACGCCAGTCGAGCCCAACTGGCACTCCTACTGCCGGCGGCCGCCAGTCTTCAAAATCCGGTTGACATGCTGGCGTCGGCATCGCCCGACGACTATGCCGCGTGTTTGCAGATCCTTGCGGATGATCGGGCCGTGGACGCATTGCTTGTCATCCTGCCGCCCCCACCGATGTTTACCGCGGAGGCGGTCGCCGAGGCCCTGATCCCCGTCATCAAGGCCTCGCCAAAGCCCGTTCTGGTCGCGCTTCTGGGATCCGATCTCACCGCCCGCGCCTTCGACCGCTTCAACCGATCGCGCATACCCACATACCCATTCCCGGAACGCGCCATCTCGGCGCTCGGAATTCTTGTACGCCGGGCCAAGGCCGTCGCCAAATTCGGCGCAGGCACGTCCCCACACCCACCGATAGCGCCGAGCGCCGGCATCGAGACGCCGACGGCACTGTTGGCCGCGTACGGAATCCAGGTTGTGCCGATCGTTCGGGCACATTCGGAAAGCGAAGCAGCTGCCCTGGCACAAACCGAGGGCTTCCCCGTTGTGATGAAGATTGCATCAGCGGATATTTCGCACAAGTCGGATGTGGGCGGGGTGATTCTGAACCTGAAGGATGGACGGGACGTCGCCAGTGCCTACACGCAACTCGTGAAAGACGTCTTGTCCCGGATGCCGGGTGCACATATTGATGGAGTTTCCATCCAGCGCCAGATTCTTGGAGGGCAAGAGGTGATTATTGGCGTGGTCCGCGATCCCAACTTCGGGCCCCTCGTCATGTTTGGCTCGGGCGGCGTCGAAGCCGAAGGTCGCGGCGATGTAGCCTTTGCTCTAGCACCGCTGGACGATTCGGAGGCTGATGACTTGCTGCGCCGCACATGGGCTGGACGACGCCTGGACGGATTTCGCAACTTGCCCCCTGTGGACAAAGGGGCAGTCCGCCAGGCTTTGGTCTCACTATCCTGGCTTGCGCACGACCACCCCGAAATCGAAGAGCTCGAGATCAATCCCCTTGCCGTCCTGGCAAGCGGCGCCTACGCACTGGACGTTCGCGCTCGCACCTAGAAGCTTGCGACGTCCTCGGGGCTGCTTGCGGCGCCGGCGGCAGCCGTGTTTGAAGGGCCGGCAGGCACTGGTAGTGCTTCTGGTAACCCCGCACGGGCGTTTCCCTTGTTCGTGTTGTACAATCGACGCATGTCATCGTTGACCCGGCGGGATTTTCTGAAGCTCAGCGGCGCGGCGCTGCTTTCAACGGCATTCCGGCCGGCCTATCTCTCCATGCCCAACACTGCTGCGTCAACGACGCTCTATCATGGCAGCCGGGCATATCCCAAGATCGCGATGACTTATGACGATTGCTGGCACGCCTCCGTCTTGGAACAACTCACCGGCATGCTTGAGCCCTACCCCGACTTCCATTTCACATTTTTTGCCGTCGGGGACGCGCTTGATAGCAACGAGATCGTGCGGCCGGGCATCTGGAAAAGGCTCACCCAGAGCGGTCATGAGATTGGCTACCACACCTATCATCACGTCGATCCGCAAGTGATGTCCACCAAGAGTCTGATTGCCGACTTCGACCAGTGGATGACGTCACTCACTCAGAAGTTGGGGTTCACGCCACGGGTTCACTTCGCGCGGCCTCCCTATGACGATCTCAGCCGCAGCTTTGAAGAACTATGCCAGGAGAGAGGCTTAATCGCCACCTTGTTCTCAACCGGCTTCGAGGCGCAGACGATGCAAGACAGCTTGCGGTTGGCAGCGAAAGCGCAAAACGGAGACGTTGTCCAGATGCACACATATCAAGATCCGGCCAACGGACGCCATGACGTTGAGATCACGCGAAACGTCTTACCGCTCCTTGCCGAGAATGGTTTCTCGCTTGTGACCATGTCACAGCTGTTCGACGACGTCTTGCGGGAGGAGCACAGTTCAGCCGGCTGCACGCTCGGCGCGGGCGCTTCTCTCACGCGCACGTGCCTCGAGTAGCCGCGGCGATATCTGCGGGCGCGCACTTCAGTACGCCCGGAACATAGGGGCGACTGGGCTCGCGGATCAATCCCTGGACTGCGGGGTGGACGGATCGTCGGCGAATAGCCGGGCGTACTTGTCGGCAAACAATGCAGGTTGGCCGCCGGTGTGCCAGAAGAGTACGGTCTCCGCGGGCTTGAACGTCCGCTTTCGTATGAGGTCAAGCAAGCCAGCAGCGGCGCGGCCTGTGTAGACCGGATCGAGCAACAAGCCCTCCGTCGTGGCAAAGAGTCGGACCGCTTCGCGCTCCTGTCCCGTGACAACACCGTAGCCGGCATGGCAATAGTCATCATTGGCCGCTACATCCGCCTCGCCGAATTCGATGTGCTCCCCCAGGCTGTCACTGGCCGCAGAGGCCAGGCTCGAAACTCTCTCCTTGAGCCATCCCGCGCTTTCGTCAATGCTTATCCCCAGGACTTTGCCTGAATAGCCAAAGGCGCGCTGCCCGAGGACCAGCCCGGCGTGCGTTCCCCCCGAGGAGGTGGCGAACACGATCCAGTCTGCGCCGGTATCTTGCTTGATGAACTCGTCCATCGCGAAAGCGTACCCCAAGACCCCGGTCGGGCTCGAGCCACCGTATGGCACCAGGTACGGCCGATGCCCTGCCGCCAGCTCCCGATCAAATGTCTCCTGCAAGACCTGCTCTCGATCCTTTCGGTCAAGTACGTGGACGATCCTTGCCCCCAGGATACCGTCCAGGAGGAGATTGGCAGAAACCGTCGCCGGTTCCTCTCCGGTCAGCACGAGCACGCACGACAACCCGAATTTGGCTGCGGCGGCCGCCGTCTGCCGGCAATGATTTGATTGGAAGGCGCCGGCACTGATCAACGTCTCGGCGCCCTGGGCCTTCGCCTCGGCGACAAGAAATTCCAGCTTGCGGGTCTTGTTACCGCCGAACGCCAGCCCCGTCTGATCGTCGCGCTTAACCAGAAGTCGGGGTCCCCCCATTACGGCAGAGAGGCGCGGCAATTCCTCGACAGGCGTCGGAAGATGAGCAAAACGGACTCTTTGAATCACTGATGCTCCTTTCGGCTTGGGCGCGTCGTCGGCCCAGCCCCGTGAGCGGCTGCTTGCAGAAATCGCGACATTATGCTCCGGCCAAGTCCTGGCCAAGCTGCGCCCGGCCCCGGCTTCGCATGATATCCAGGATGCGCGGCACAATGCGGGTATAGGCCACATACCAGATTCGGCGCGCAGGGAAGTCCCACGCACCCATGGTGCGGACGACTTTGCCGCCGAGACCTTCCTTGAAACGAAAAACGCCCCAAAGCGAATCGGTCTCATCGAACTGGTCGGGAGCACCCCACAGATCGTAAACGCGACAGCCCTGCCGCTTGGCAGCGCGCATCGCCTCCCACTGCAGGAGGTAGTTGGGCATCTTCTCGCGGTGAATGGCCCGCGACATGCCGTACAAGTAGTAGGCTCTTCCCGCGAAGTAGAACACGAAAACCGCGGCAGCGACTTCGCCGTCCACAACTGCCACCAGGCAGTCTGCTCCCGGGCTCTCCCCGCTCGCCCTGGATTGCATGAATGTGGTCCACACGCGCTCGTAGTAGCTCTGACTTCGGATCACGAAGCCGTCACGGGCAGCCGTCTCGGCATACATGTGGTACAGAAGCGGCAGCTCGTCCATTGTTCCCGGGCGCACCAGAACGCCTTTCTTGGCTGCCAAACGGATGTTGTAGCGCGCTTTCTGTTTCATGAGGGCGAGGAGCTCGTGCTCGGAGGCGGTCAAATCGATCACGGCAGAGTTCTTGAATTGGATTTGTGAGCCCGAGAAGACCCAATGCCTGCGTGCCAGCTCATTCACAACGGCTTGCCCGACCGCTAACTCATTCGAGGTCGCCTCGCCGGGGATCCCCTGCCCCAAGATTACGTCCGGATCGATCTTGACGAAGATCGCGCCTTCTGAGAGCGCCAGGTCTTCCAGGTCCTGCAGCAGGCCTTCGGGGACGGGCTGCTCATGCCACCGCCAGAGCGGTCCTCTGGGCACGTATAGGATGCAGAGTCCGGTCGAGAGGCCGCCTATGCTGACATCTTTCTTCAGCACCATGGCGGCTGCAACGGGAGCTCCAAGGTGCCCGCTGATCTGTGGACCTGCGTCCGTTGCATCCCACACAAAGGGCATCGGCTTCCAGCCCTGCGCCGACTTGATCTGCGCCCATTCCCATGTCTGCAGGAGGTGACCCCCTGGAAATTGTGCGATGACCTCGTTCCAGGGCGAAGCCGCCCCCTCGAAACGCCGCATGACGGCACGCTTCATGCTCCGCCGCCCGTCCCAGCCAGCCGGACATACAGCGGATAAAGCCAGGCTATGTAAACGCGGTCCACGCTCGGGGCCGCGCGCCGTAGCTCGCCGCCGAAACCGCGCTTAAATCGATAGACGCCCCACAAGCCATCGTGACGCTCTCGAAAGTGTGCCTCCAGGGTGTCCGCGTCTTCATCCGGAACACCCCATAAGTCATACGTCTCGCAGCCGCGCTCGCGTGCCCATCGCATGGCCTCCCACTGCAATAAGTAGTTGGGCATGCGCTCGCGCTCGGCGTCCTCTGAACCGCCATAGACATACCAGGCTCGCCCGCCTCGTGTGAACACCATGAGCGCCGCCAGCGGGTTGCCCTCGTAGCGGGCAACAAATAGCTCGCACAGCCCCGCCGGACGAAACAACTTGTAGGCCCGCGCATAGTAGGCTTCGGTGTGCACGGAAAAATTATCTCGCCTCGACGTGGACTCCAGCATCCGATGGAAGCCGGCGAGATCCGTCCAGGTCTCGACCGAAACCCCCTTCTTTCGAGCCAGTCCAATGTTGTAGCGGCACTTCGGCTTCATGCGACTGAGCATCGAGGCCTCGGAGCCATGCAAATCGACGACAATCGTGCGCCGCGGCTGGATACTGTGGGCCGAGGGCACCTGTCGAAGTGCTGTGGCCCCAGGCGGGAGTGGCGGCGGCGGCATGGGCGTCGGTGGCGCCTCCCAAGCATCGGGCTCTATCTTGCAGAGTATGGCTCGGCGCCTCCTGCACAGGTCATCCAGTTCGCCCCAGAATTGCATGTTCGCTTGCCCGGCTAAGACTTCCGGGGCAGCCTTGGGCACATACGCGATGGTGAAGCCGAGGGGGAGTCTGCGAAACAGAACCTGCGCACCCACGCCCTGGTTGACAAGGCGTGCCGGCTCCCAGCCGAAGGCCGATTTCAATTCTCCCCACTCGCCCGTTTGAAGAAAATGGGCCTGTGGTTTCTCTGAAAGAAATCTCTCCCAGTCGGGAAGCGAAACCTCGGGCATCTAGACGATCGCCGTGATATCGGGCGCCGGCGCCTCGCTTATGACCGCGCCCGGGATGGCCGCCTGCAGCACGCCGATGATCGCGGTGGCGTCCCCTTGCTCTGTCAGTTCGGCCAGCCGCGCCAAAGTGGCAGCCAGGTTTCCGCCGACCACGCTCTCCTCCGTCGCTGAGCGGACGATATCCGGATGGGCAGTTTTCTCGTAGGACTTCCCGCCCTCCCAGAGTTGCTCGCTCAGTTTTTCGCCAGGACGAATCCCAGTGAATTCGATCTCAATGTCGCGGCCTGGCTCGAGCCCGGATAGGCGTATGAGGTCGGCCGCAAGATCCACGATTCGAACCTGATCTCCCATGTCCAGAACGAATGCTTCCCCACCCTTCCCCATGGAGGCGGCCTGGAGGACGAGATGTACGGCCTCGGGGATTGTCATAAAGTAGCGTTCCATGTCGGGATGCGTGATCTGCACCGGACCGCCCGCCGCGATTTGCCGCTTGAACAGCGGGATGACGCTGCCGCGGCTGCCCAGCACGTTGCCGAATCGGACGACCGAATAGATGGCCCCTGTCCGGCGGGCGGCCTCCAGGACGATCATCTCCGCCATCCGCTTTGTTGCCCCATAAACGCTTGCCGGCGACACTGCCTTATCGGTGGAAAGCAGCACCAGGCGAGTCACCCCGGTCTGGAGAGCCGCCTCCACAACATTCTGCGTGCCGAAGATGTTGTTCAGCACGGCCTCCGATACGTTGGCTTGCATCAATGGTACGTGCTTGTGTGCGGCGGCATGGAATACCACCTGCACGCCGTGCCCGGCCAATATGTCGCGGATCCTGATCCTGTCCTTCACGTCCGCGATGACGGGCAGGAGGTTGAGGCCGGGGAAGGCATCCCGCAATTCCAGCACGGTTTCGAAAATGCTGTTTTCGCCGTGACCTAGCACGATCAGCTCGGCCGGATTCCAGCGCGCAATCTGCCGGGAAAGTTCCTGCCCGATGGAACCTCCCGCCCCAGTGACGAGGACGCGTTGGCCCGTCAGCACCTCGCCGATCATCGCCTCGTTCACATGAGTCGGCTGCCTGCGCAGCAAGTCCGTGATGTCGACTTCGCGCAGTCGGCTCACGCTGACGCGTCCGCCGATCAATTCGTATATTCCGGGCATGGTCCGCGACGGGATGCCTCTTTCGCGGCAGACATCATTGACCAGGCGGACCGTGTGCCCCGGCGCAGACGGAATCGCAAAGACGACCTCGTCGATTGGCTGGGTGTCGAGCACCGCGGCCAGATCCCGGATGAAGCCTATCACGGGGACACCATGGATCTCTTGATTCTGTTTCGTGGGATCGTCGTCGAGAAATCCCCCGGGAGTAACGTTGAGCTGCGACGACTTCTGCAGTTCTCGAACGACGAGGGCGCCGGCGTCCCCGGCCCCGATGACAAGCGCCCTGCGTGACTTTCCGGAACGCGGCGGCGATGACTGCTCTGCGAGCACACGCAACGCGAAACGCGAACCGCCGATGAGAACCAGCGAAAGCAGCCAATCGATCCCAAGAGCGGATCTCGGCATGCCGGGCACCACGAGACTCGCCGCAATCAGCGCCAGCATCACCGCCGAAGTCAGGACCGAACCGGTGGTTACGGCGGCGGTGATGAGCCTGAGTTCGTGCGTGCTCGCATAGATCCAGAGCCGCCGGTAGAGTCCAAAGAAGTAGTAAGTGGGGATCTTGAGCGCCAGCGCCACCGCGCACATCGTGAGCATGGCGGGAAAATAGTACGGCAGTTGGCCGACGTCCAACCGGAGCGCAAAGCTGCCCATCACCGCAACGACCGTCAGCAGCAAGTCCCCGACGAACACGTATCGATTGCGGAGATGCGGTCGAAGACTTATTGCATCCACCCGACGGTTTCCTTCAGGCCCTCCGTCAAGGAGCACTGTGCGACGAAGCCGAGAACCGCTTCCGCTTTGGATGCATCCCCGAGGGACGTGTGGATATCGCCCGGCCGCCGATCAGCAAATACCGGGGGCGGCGCGCCAGGCATCAGGGAGTACAGAACGTCAAGGAGGTCCAGCAGGCGACTGGAACGGCCCGTGCAGACATTGAAAACCTCGCCGGCAGCAGCGGGATGTTCGGCGGCGATCAGATTTGCCCGGACAACGTCGCCCACGTAGATCAAGTCCCGGGTCTGGGTTCCATCACCAAAAACCGTCGGTGCAGCTTTTTCTCGCAGCCGGCGAATGAAGATGGGTACGGCGGCGGCGTATTGCGTGTCTGGACGCTGGCGCGGCCCGTAGACGTTGAAATACCGCAGGGCACTGACCTCCAGGCCAAGCGACCGCGTGTACAGTGCTGCAAAGATCTCGGTGGTCAATTTCGAGGCGGCGTACGGGGATAGAGGCCGCGCCGCCCCTGCTTCTTTCAGCGGCATGGCCGCGGAGTCGCCGTAGATGGCGGCGCTGCTGGCTATCACGGCCCGCCGGACGCCGACCTTGCGTGCGGCTTCCAATAAGACGGAGGTACCCCGGATGTTGACGTCGAAGCAGGACTCCGGCCGCTCCATGGATTCTGGCACCGAGACGAATGCGGCTTCATGGAACACCACATCGACGCCGCGCAGCGCCTCCTCGACCTTCACCGGATCACGAACATCTGCCTCGACAACTTCAAAGCGGTTCGGATCTGCGGAACGCGCCGCCTTTTCCAGATTTTCGTGTTTGCCACTGGAAAAGTCATCGAGGACGCGGACCACTCCGCCGTGGCTGAGGAGCGCCTCCACAAGATGCGATCCAATAAATCCCGCTCCGCCAGTCACCAGGTACCGCTGCATCCTAGCGGCCCCCGCGGCCGAAGACGACGCCAATGGTCCGTAAAATGATGCTGATGTCCATGGCGGCCGAGCGATGCTTGATGTAATAAAGATCGTATTCCAGCTTGACTTCTGTTTCCCGCACCGTCTGCACGTACCCGTAGTTGATCTGGGCCCAGCCGGTTAGTCCTGGCTTGACCAGCAGGCGCGCCCGGTAGAAGGGAATGGCTTTCTGAAATTGGAGCACCAGCTGCCCGCGTTCGGCGCGAGGCCCAACGAGGCTCATGTTGCCGCGCAACACGTTCCAGAACTGGGGGAACTCATCCAGGTGAGTTTTCCGGAGGAATCCGCCAAAATTCGTAACCCGCTCGTCGTGCTCGGAGGCTGGGGTGTAGGACCCGTCCGCCTCGGCGTCCTGCCGCATGGTGCGGAACTTGTGAATGGTGAAATCTTCCCCACCCTTCCCCAGGCGATCTTGTGAGTATAGGATGGGAAGACCGCTGTCGATCAAAATTCCCAGGGCGATGAAAGGCCCCAGTGGCGCCAGCACCGCCAAACCCAGCAGCCCGCCGACCATGTCGAGCAGTCGACTGAAAGCCTGGTAAATGACAGACACCCTTAGTTGATCGACGAAGCTCCGGATGACCCAATCCGACTCCAGGTGGTGTATCGGGACGCGTTGGGTGATCTCCTCGTAGACTATCGGCATGCGCGTCACTTCTATGCCGCGCTCTTGAGCGTCCAGCAGGGTCTGGAAGGTGCTCCCCTGCACCTCCCCGGTAATCGCCACCACAACATCCGAGATGCGGTACTGATCGACGACAGCCAGAAGGTCCGCGCTTGACCCTACAACGGGCTGGCCCTCGAAGCGCTTGTGGAGCTTGCGACGGTCGTCATCAATGAATCCGATCAGGCTGAATGGCTTGGGTGTTGCGGCCGCATACACGCGGGCAAGCGTCAATCCGGCCTTGCCGGCGCCGACAATCAGAACGCGTCGCGACAGGCCGGATGATGTATATAGACGAACGTAGATTATCCGCCAAACGACGGTCAGGAAAGAAGCCAGCACAATGAAGGCGCCCACCACAATTCGTGGCAGCGCCCCGGGATCCCGGTTTAAGATGAATATCAGCGAGTAGGCAACCGCGCCCACGAACGCCGCGCCCGCGATGCCCCGCAGCGTTCGACGCCAACTTACGGCGGCATGCGGGTCGTACAGTTCGACCATCAGCAGCAGCCAGCCAAGCGGCAGCAGATAGAACCAGAGGGGCACCTCGATCTTGACGAACGCCTCGGCACGTTCCGGCTTCATCCCCAGATCGATCAGGCGATAGATGGAGTACTGCTGCCACACATACAGAGCCGCAAATGACGCCGACAACGAAGCAATCAGATCCCCCACGAGCAGCAGCAGGCGATGCTCGTTGGGTCGCAACCGCAGGGTTGGACGAATGACCTCAGCCACCGAATTCAGCCGCTTTCTTGAATAGGCTCCACCAGAAGCCGCCGCCCCAGGCGAGGTGCATCGTCGCGAATGCCAGCGCGCTCCCGGGAATCAGCATGCCGTCGTGGCCGCGCGCTCCGAGCAGTACTCCGGCGATGACGATCGCGCCAACGTATGTGCCCGCTACAAGCAAGAGGGCGAGCCTTGCCGGGGCCGAGAACGCGGCCGCCAATGCCAGCAGCAGACCACCCATTACAAACAACGGCGGAAGCGCCTGCCTCCACCTCAGGGTGTCCGGATATCGCAGCAGCATCCTGCATTTCCAGAACCCATAGCGCCAATACTGGCGCGCCAGCTCGCTCAACCTGGCGCGCGCGAAGTACGTGGAGACAATGAGCGGGTCCAGCCAGACCACGCCTCCGGATCTTCGAATGCGGACGTTGAATTCGTAGTCTTCGTTGGTAAGCAAGGTCTCGTCGAAGCCCTTCACTTTTTCCAGGAGTTCCCGCCGGAAGGCACCGAATGGAACCGTGTCCACCGGGCCGGCATCCGCCCCGAGGCGGTAAAGCGCATCGCCGGCGCCCATCGGATGCCCCGCCGCCGCCGCAATCCCGCGCGCGACCCAACCGACGGCACTAGGACGGATGCTCCATACACCGCCGACATTGGCCCCCTTCCCCGCCCGCAGGTCCGTGACACAGCGCTCCACATAGTCGGCGGCAGGAATGGAATGGGCGTCCAGGCGGATCAGAAATTCTCCGCGGGCCGCCGCCATCGCCAGATTTAGGCCGGACGGGATGGTCCGTTGGCGATTTTCCACAACTCGCAGTGCAAGCTCCGGATGCGCGGTCGCAAAATCAGCGATCACCTGACGTGTCTGGTCCACGGAAAGCGCATCCGCGACCACAACTTCCATGTCCCGGCGCGGGAAGCTCTGAGCCAGGATCGCATCCAACAACGCACCAATCGTGCCCTGTTCATTGTAGCAGGGGACGACGATCGACACGGTTGGATTCATTTCAGGGCGGATACTCGGCTCGCGGCGGCCTGACTCAGCCCCGGTAGCCTTCGGCTACCGGCAGGCGCACAAAAAACGCGGCACCTTGGCCCTCTGCGCTGCGAGCGCTTATTCTACCACCGTGGGCAAGTGTGATTTCTCGCGCGATCGCCAAACCGAGGCCCGACCCGTGCCCTGCTCCGCCCGTCCGGGCCTCGTCCGCCTGATAGAACCGGTTGAAAACGTGCGGAAGGTCCTCGGGGCTGATTCCCGGTCCCGCGTCCTGCACGCTGACCTCGATCTCTGTGCCTACCCGGGCTGCCTGGATACGGATCTCTCCGCCTCGTGGACTGAACTTCAGGGCGTTGTCCACCAGGTTCGTGAACACCTGCGCCAGACGATCGCCGTCCCCGATGACCTGTGGCAGGTCAGGCGGGAAAGCAGATTGGATGCGTACCCCTGCATCGGCCGCCATGTGGCTCAGCTTGTCAAGGACGCCTCGCAGAACCACGGCCAGGTCGACGTCCGCCATCTTCAGGTCGGCAGTGCCTGCGTCGAGCCGGGCCAAGTCCAACAACTCCAGCGCCAGGCGATGCATGCGCGCAGCTTCGTCGTGAATGACCTGGGCGGCCTGCTTTCGGTCGCGAGGGCTATCTGCCGCACCATCCAAAAGCGCCTGCGCGAAGCCCTGGATGGAGGTAAGCGGAGTCTTGAGCTCGTGCGACACATTGGCAACAAACTCGCGCTGGGATCGTTGGCTGGCGTCCACCCTGGCCAGCATGGCGTTGAACGCCGCCGTCAGTTCGCGGACCTCCCTTGGGCCCGATTCGGCGAGTAATCCAAAGTCTCCGCCCTCGCTTTCCACGGGCGCGGCGTCCCCAGGCGTTCCGCTGCGCGGTGAGTCGGCCGAGACCCCGTGCGCGGCAGCGACGAGCTGCTGCAGGGGGCCCGCTATCCAGCGCGCCAGAAAATAGGCGAGCAGGAGCGACAAGCCCAATGCGATCACGCCCCCTTCCAACAGTGGCCATGACAACTCATCCGTCAAGAGACCAAGGGCGGGCAGCAACTTGGGTCTGGGAGCGGCCACGAGCAGCCAACTGCCGTCGCTCTGACGGGCTCGGGCGAAGAACCAGAGTTTGCCGGAGACGTCCCGCACGGTAGACAAGGACCGGGCCGCCCGTGCTGCGGGCAATCCCCGCAGAGGGGCCAGACTGGAGCCCGTGTCCTGGACCACGTTGCCATTGCTGTCGAGCACGAGTACGCGTACGTCCAACGCCTGTGCAACGGTACTGACGCGGCTTGAGGAGGCCGGCGCGTTGGCCAGCAGGTTCTCCGCCGCCGTAAGGCGGACAAATGTCTGTCGGTACAGGTAGGGATTGCGCAGCAGAAAGATCATCAAGACCACCGCAACCACTCCCAGCGCGGCCACGATCAGTGCTGCATAGCTCAACCATAGCCTGGCGCGTATGGACGCAAACATGTGCGGGGCCTGCGCCTATTAGCCCGCGTCTGCCGTCGCGAGCTTGTATCCCACGCCGGTAACCGTCTGGATGCGGACGGAGCCGCCTGTCATCTTCTTGCGCAGGTGCGCTACATGGACGTCAACTGTCCGGGTTTGCCCGTAGAAGTCAAAGCCCCAGGCTTGCTGCAGAAGTTGTTCCCGTGTGAAGACGCGACCAGGCTGGTCCGCCAGGACCGCCAGCAGGTCGAATTCCTGCGTCCTGAGTTCCAGCGCCCGCGAACCCAGCCTCGCCTCGCGCCTCTCAGGGTCGAGCGTGAGTTCCCCAAAACGGATTGGCCTCCCGCTGGCGGCCCCCGTAATCGGGCCGCGCCGCAGGATCGCCTTGGCTCGTGCAACCAGCTCCCGCGGATTAAATGGCTTTGTAAGGTAGTCGTCGGCGCCAAGCTCCAGCCCTATGATCTTATCAACATCGTCATCGCGCGCTGTCAGCATAAGTATCGCAACTTGATTCCCGGCGTTGCGGAGTTGCCGGCAAACCTCCAATCCATCGATCTTCGGCAGCATGACGTCCAGCACCACAAGCTCCGGGCGCGAGGTGTCGATGGCGCGCATCGCGGCTTCGCCGTCCGCAGCCGCCTCAACCCGAAACCCTTCGCGCTCCAGGTACATGCGCGCGAGCTTCAAGATGGCCGGTTCGTCGTCCACCAGCAGAATCAACTCATCAGGCACTGCACCACCGCTGTATGGCTGCGAGTCCTCCTAGTCGCCGCGCGGCGCCCGCAGCAGTGCCACCGCCTCGATCTCCACGCGTGCGGCCTTCGGCAATGCCGCGGCTGCTACCGTGCTGCGGGCCGGTGGTGCGTCGGGAAAGAAGTCGGCATAGACGGTATTCATCTTGACGAATTCGCTCATATCGCTGAGAAAGACCGTGGTCTTGAGGATCATATCAAGACCGGATCCTGACGCCTCCAACACATGGGTCAGATTCGTCAGCACCTGCCGGGTTTCGGCCTGGATTCCCCCTCCAACAAGTTCCCCGGTCTCGGGATCTAGGCCGATCTGGCCGGCGGTAAAGACCATCGTGCCAGTTCGGATCGCTTGCGAGTACGGACCGATCGCCTTTGGGGCTTTGTCCGTTTGAACGACCTGCTTCCCCTCAAACTTGAGCATGGTACCTCCGTGCGCGATTGTACTGAGGACTCACTCGTCGCGGTTCAGTATACAACGCCGCTCAGACCGCAGGCAAGCCGGCCAATCGGCCCCTGACGCGCAGAGACACGGCAAACCGTGTCTCCGTTCGTGCAGTCCGTAGTGGTCCGCCTGCGCTAGTTGCCCGCGTTGGCGCTTCGAAATGCGCTGATGGCGTCCCTTAGCGCTGTTGCCGGATCCCGCAAGAGAGTTCGGACTTGCATCAGCTTGTCGGACAGGTCCTTTACCGTTGCCTTCGCCTGGGTGGCGTCGGTGACGTTGCCGTTTGAGTCGAAGCCGCTGTGCGAGGCGATGATGCCTTGAGTACTTTCGAAGATCGGGCGTGCATCCTGCACGGCCTTGGAAAAGGCATCCAGGGCGCTTTGGACGGCGGCCACATCCTTGCCATTTGTCTTGGCGCGATCGATCAGCTGCTGCGCAAGCGCGGTGCGCCGGTCGATGTGGGTAAACATCACCCCGAGGCGATCATGCCTCACCTGCAATCGTTCCCACACGGCCTCCAACCTTGGAGCACCGGGCGTTGCCGGTGGAACGGGTGTCGGGCTGTCCAGGGGTTGAAGGGCGTACGCCGTCGCTGTCGGCAGCGCCATAAGCGCCGTGGCCGCAACGGCCGTAGCAAGCAACATTCGCAGGACTTGAATCGAAAAGCTTTTCATTCGGGCCTCCTTTGTACGGTTTACCTTTTGATTGTGGGCCCGAGGTGTTATGCCGCCATGATGTCGTTGTAAAATCCGCGTAAAATCTATCTCCGTCTCACCGCCAGCATCGTCAGGTCGTCGGCAAGCGGCAGCTCCTGCATGAAGGCGTCAAGACTTGCTTCGATCTCCTCAACCAATTCTTCGGCAGACGCGGGCTGGATGGCTTGTACCGTCTCCAGCAATCCGGATTCCCCGAACAGCTTGCCGTTCGGCGAGAAGGTCTCGGTCACGCCGTCCGTGAAGAGCAGCACGCTATCGCCCGGTTGCACGTTCACCGTCCGTTCCCGCACCTCGGAACCATCAATGACCCCCAGGGCAATCGCGGTCCGCTCGAGCTCCTGCACGGTCCCATCCGGATGGATCCACAGCGGCGGATTATGTCCGGCATTCGCATACGTGAAGGCGCCAGTCCCCAAGTCCAGGACGCCATAGGCGGCGGTCACGAACATGCCCTGGCGGGTGTCCGGGATCAACAAGTCGTTTATTCGGTGCAGGACCTGCGCCGGTGAGGCGCCCTCGGCAACAGCCGCCCGGAAGAGGGTTCTCGTCAGTGCCATGAATAGCGCAGCCGGCATGCCTTTGTCGGAAACGTCGGCCACAAACAGGCCGAGTTTGCCCCCCGGAAGTTGGACCACGTCATAGAAGTCGCCACCCACTTGTCGAGCCGTCTCCCACCGAGCCGCAAGTTCCCAGCCTTCAGCCCGCGGGAGGCTCTGCGGAATAAACGCCTTCTGGATCTCGCGCGCCAATTCAACTTCGGTTTCGAGCCGTTCGCGGGCGACCATTTCCCGCTGGAGCAGGTCAGCTTGGAGCGCGATGGCGATTTGCTGACCGATGCCATTGATCATTTCCAGGCGGCGGACTCGCAGGCGTCTGGGTGCCCGGTTTTCTTCCACCAGCAGCACCCCCACGAGGTCGCTCTTGATCAGAAGCGGGAGGGCAATCAGCAACTGCTCCGCCTCGGACACGGCCCGATCTGGGTGACGGCTGGCAGCCAGCGTGCCCCAGGACCCAGGCGCCTCATTGGGGCGCAGGATGTGCACCACCCTGCAGCCCGGACTTTCTGGCGGCATCCAAGAGCCCAAATTGGCCGACGGATATGCCGTCGGTCCAGATCGAGGCCTTTGCCGCCTCCTGGAGTTCGAACTCGGATCGGGGAACATATCTTGAGTTGAGCGCATCCCAGGCATAGACGGCCGCGCTGCGCGCCCCGATCAGGTCGGGCATCATGCTCATTATGCGATCGAGGGACTTCCTGGATTCCCAGGGGTCCTGCCACGAGCTGCGCCACTTGCAGGAGTGCCTCCGAGGCTCGCGCCTGTTCCTGCGCGGCATCGTACAAACGCGTGTTCTCGATCGCAACAGCCGCATAGCTGGCAAATGTGGCTGCCATACGTTGAGCCTCGTGGCCGTAGCGTCGCCGCTCCCGATGCGCAAGGGCAATCACCCCGACGGCCTCATCTCCCACGCGCATGGGCGCCAGCAGGGCCGAATAGTCGCGCGGAAAGGAGGCGACTTTCCCGAGCGGTTCGGCACGGCCCCCGGGTTGGCGAATGATCGGCGTGGCGGCGCCGAGAGCGTCCTGCAGAGCTGCCATCATGTCCGCCGACCCGGACAGCGCCTGCTGAACAACACCCGGTTCGGCGCCGCGCACGGCGGCCGCGTAGGGAACGCCCTGATCAAGCAGCCATATCGCGGAGGCGTCGACCGGCAGATTCCGCTCGAGCTCCGTGAGTATGGCCTCGAGGGCCTCGTCGATGCTGACGTGTTCGGACAGCCGGCCGGCGACCTCGCGCAGGCTCTCGGCAACCTGCCGCCGCCATTGCTCCGAGCGGAACAAGTCTGCATTGCGCATCGACGAGGCAATGCTTCCGCCTACCGCCTCCAGCGTCACGAGATCGTCTTCGGTGAACGCGTTCAGCTTGTCGGACTGCACGTCCAGAATCCCCAACATCTGATCGCCGAATACCAGTGGCACCGCCAGCTCCGACCGTGTGTTCTTTGGTGGCCACGGCGACGGTCGATAGCGCGCATCCTTCCTCACGTCGTTGGCCAGCACCGCCTGTCCCTGACGAGCCACCCATGGAATGATGCCGCGTGGATCGTCGAGGGAAATGCGGTAGCCCGCCAACGCCTCCGCCCGGCTGCCGCCCCCTGCTTCGTATTCGATCATCCGGCGATTCGGGTGCACAGTAAACAGCGTCACATATTGAAAGCCGACGCGATCGCGAATGAGCCTGGCGGCCTCCTCCAGCATTTCGCGCAGTTGCAGCGTGGATGTCAGGCTGCGGGTCACTTCCGCCAGCAAGGCCAGCTGATCCGCACGTCGGCGCACATCGCTGTATAGCCGCGCCCCTTCCACTGCGCGGGCAACGTTGTCTGCCAGCGCTGCCAGAATCATCAGGTCATTGGGGTGAAAGGCGTCGACCCGATCGGACTGCACATCCAGGACGCCCAGGACCTGCTGTTCCAGCTTCAGTGGGATGACTACCTCGGAGCGCGTTGCGGTCAGGGGTCTCACAGACCGGAAGCGCGGATCTTGACGCACGTCCGCCGCCTGCACGATCTCTCCGGTAAGCGCCGCCTCGCCGATGAGCCCCTGACCGAGCTGCACCTCGAAAGCCAACGGCGGTTGAGGCGCAGCGCCTTGTCTGCCGCTGGCACTCGAACGGAAGCGCAGCGTGCTGGCGCCTGGGCGAAGCGTGAAGATGCCAACGTAATAGTATTTGAAGGTTTCCCGAATAAGCGTACACACGCGGCGCGACAGCTCGTCGAGGGGCAGAACAGTGGCTATCTCCGCGCTGACCCGGCGAACCAGATTCAGCTCGCCCAGCCGGAAGCGCTCGACCTCCGCACGATAAGACCCATACAGGCCAAGCGCGACCACACCCGCGATGCTCTGGAGAAGCTCCACGTCCTGTTCGCTGAGTTCGGGACCCCGACGGCGTGTAACCTGGATGACCCCCAGCAGCAAACCCTGATCTTCGATCGGCACTGCCACCGCGCGCCTGCGTGACCCGGCGGGGCCCGCTAGGGTGGAGATCCGGCGCTCGGCCTGCGCTTGTCGCATGGCCAGGCCCCTTGGCCGCGGCGGGAAAGTGTGTGGGTCTGTTCTGTCTGGCATGCGAAACAAATCTTCGTCCAGCCAAACATCGATCTTGCCGGGAATGATCCGAGCCGCCATGCTCGCAATTCGGTCTCTTTGCGACAGCAGCGAGCCGGCGCTTGACAATTGCTCTCCCAGACTCGCGATTTCCCTCCACGCTGGGATGACGCCCGGGGGGCGCCCGGCGGTCACTCTATTCCTTCCGTTTGATGAGTGTGAGGAAGTTCCCGGTTGCCGCGACCTTGTAATCGACTTCGTCCATCAGTTTGTGCATCAAGTAGATGCCCAATCCTCCGATCTTTCTCTCGGCGAGGCTGGCCGTAACATCGGGCTTGTCAACCTTGGAAAAATCGAACGAAGATCCCTGGTCAAAGAAAGTCATGACCAGCTTGTCATTCTTGTATTCGCAGCGGAGTCTGAAGGTGCCGTCCACGCGCCCCGCATAGGCATGTTCGATGATGTTGGAGGCGGCCTCGTCGGCAGCTAGCTGCACGGCATAGATGCCCTTGTCGCTGAAACCCGCCGGCGCGGGCTCTGCGGCCGACGAACTCGCGCACCTCGTCGAGGTGCTTCACATCAGCGGGGAATCTCCGTGAGGTCATGGACAATCAAAGGCCGCCTCACTCGGACCTGGGGCGGCCTCCATTCGTCGATAGTGTCGGCGAGCTGGCGTCGATCAGAAACTCCCCACGGCTTCCAGGGCTTCGGGGAAGGTCTTGAAGAGCTCGGTGAAACCGGCCAGTTCCAGCGCCTCACGAATTCGCGTCGGCACCGCGGCCAGGATCACTTCACCGCGGCCGTATTTCTTGCATTCACGCTGCGCGCCCAGCAGGGCCCGGAATCCTGCGCTGGACATGTACTCCAGGGCATCCATGTCGATCACAATCTTGTAGACGCCCTCTTGCATAAGGCCGTCCAGCGCCTGGCTGAACTGCGGTGCCGTGGAGCTATCCACGCGACCGGTCACCGAGACCAGCCGACAGTGCTTGAAGTCCTTGGTCGTGATCTCCATGCGCTTCCTCCGTCCGACTCGCTTTCAGTTTCCCGGTAATCGCCGGATTATATCATGGGAACTCGCGCTCGCTTTTTCAGGATGATGGCACGCACAACGAGAAGCCCCGCCCGCCTCGCCCGCGTATTTGACACGGCGTGGCCTCGCGTGTATCCTGCGGAGGCCCGGGCAGGCCCGGCGCGGCTGAGCCCTCCGAATCCCGCCAGGATCGAAAGATAGCAACGGTAAGGTTGTGTTTCAGGGTGCCGCCGGTCGCCTGCCCGGGCAACGTCGGCCGCCCTCTACTCAGCCAGAATCTCTTGTGGCACAATAGTCGCATGCGTTGGCTCGCCGGCTTGCTCTTGTTCGCAGTGGGGACAGCCTTGGGCCTCACGTACGGCTGGAAAGTCAACCCGCTCAAGCTTTCCGACACAACTCCAGCCGCCCTGCGCGTGGACTACCGCACAGACTACGTGCTGATGGTGGCCGAGGCGTACCACGCCCAGGCGGACTCAGAGGTGGCGCGTCGCCAGCTGGCAATTCTTGGAGGACAGGCGCCGGGCGTGATATGCGAGCAGGCGCTGCAGCAAGCGCGGCAGGCGTCCTACTCGGCCGCCGACTTATCCCTCTTGCAGCAATTGCTGCGCGCCATGCAAGCGGTCGCACCGGATACGGCGCCGGCCACAAGCGCACCATGAGACGGTTCCCGTGGGAGTGGCTGCTGGCGCTCGGGCTTGGCATTGGCTTCGGTTTGTATTACGCATGGGTGCTTGCACCCATCGCCTCGTCTGACATCACACCCGACACGCTGCGAGCCGACTTCAAGGATCAGTTTCGCGTCGCCATCGCATCCGCCTACGCCGCCACCGGCAATCTGGATCGAGCCCGCGCTCGTCTGGCGCTGCTGAAAGACCCGAATCCGGTGGAGGGCCTTGCCGGGCAGGCGCAGCGGTCATTGGCCGCCGGCGCCCCCGCCAATGTCGCGGAGCACCTTGCCATGCTCGCATCCGACTTGACGTCGGGGACCTCAAGTCTCACGTCCGCGCCGGCGTCTGCGACTCCGAGTCCGAATCCAGGCCCCAGCCTGAATGCGACGGCCGCGCTGCCGTCAGCGAGTCCTTCAGCGGCGCCGCCGGCTTCCGCCTCAGCCTCTCTGACAGGCACGCCTCTTTCCGTACTCAACCCAACACCTGTGCCGACGAGAACGGCCGTGCCAACCTTCAGCGCCCCGTTTCAACTCGTGAGTCAGGAACAGGTCTGCAATCCCAATCTGACCTCCGGCCTCATGCAGATCTTGATCATGGACGGGCGAAAACAGCCCCTCCCAGGGGTCGAAATCGATCTGACCTGGGCAACCGGGGAGGAGCGGTTCTTCACCGGCTTCAAACCGGAAATCAGCGTGGGCTACGCGGATTACGTGATGCAGGCGGATACCAAGTACTCCGTGGTGGTTGCGCGATCCGGCTCTCCAACTTCCGGTCTCTCCGCGCCGACGTGCCCCCAGACCGGTGGAAAGACCTACCTCGGGGGTCTGAAGCTAACCTTTCAACAACCCTGAAAGTCTATCCGGCGTCGGTCGCCAGACGACGAAACGTGGTCGAATAGTCTCGCTCCACCCGCGAAAAGGCCATCCGCCAAAGCGGATGGCCCTGTGGAGCGGAACCGGAAGGCCCGGCGCTGGCTATGAGGCGATAGACTAGTAGCCGGCCGGCAGCTTGCCGGCCCAATCATTGCCGAGTTGGATTTCCAGATCAAACGGCGACGAAGGATCGGGGTTGAATCGGATCTGGCTGCTGCTGGAAATCATGCCCAGGGGCTGGATCAGGTAGCGAAGGGCGTACAGCTTGGGCGCATAAATGACCACGACCGTCGAATCCGAGGCGCCGGTAGGCTGGCCCAAGGCGGTGACCTGCATGCCCTGTGCAAGAAGGAAATTGCCGGTGCGCTGATCGAGGCTGGCGGTGTAGCTGTCGTTGGTCACTTCAACACGAGCGCCGTCCGCTTGCATCAAGGCCTGGGGATCGCCCTGAGCGATTGGACTGGTCGGTCCGGTGGTCGTGAATATGGAATCGCGCAGTTCGCGAATCTTGTCGGGGATGGGCAAGAGCACGGCTGCATTCTGACCGCCGAGCGTGACATTTCCAAAATTCACCATGTGGTTGTCGATCACGCCCTGGTGAATTTGGTCGAGCGGGATTTCGCGGCCCAGCGCTGCCAGCTTAAGGGCATCGTCCAGCGACATATTGGTTCGAATGCCCGCCTGGAATGTATTGTAGAGCTGGGGCGCCTCGGCCATCAGTTCAGGGAAGTGGGCGGGGTCGAGCACCTTATCCCGGATTCCCAGGATGAGCTTCTGCTGTCGCCGCGAACGATCCACATCCCCATCCGCCGTGTGGCGGCCGCGGGCATAGGCAAGCGCCATCTTGCCGGTAAGATGCCTCATCCCGCAACACGTCAATCTCACCTTGTCGTTTCCAGATCCAACGCGATCCAGGAGAAGGTTTTCGTCGTTGTATATGTCCACGCCGCCGATCAACGAGATCATCTGGACGAACGTGTCGAAGTCTACCTGGACGTAGTACTGGATTGGAACGCCCAGGAACAAGGACACGGTCTTCATCGCCAGGCCCGGACCGCCGCCGGGCAGCTTGAGCCCCTCACCCGTGGTCCATGCCGTATTGATGCGGCAGAACCCGTCATGCGCTCCGCTGCAACCATCTGTTCCGGGAATGTTGACGTACATATCCCGCGGGACAGAAATCATGCCCGCCGTCTTGGAGACCGGATCAATGGTGAATACGATAATCGTGTCTGTACACTGCGGGCAGTCTTCGCCGGCGATCTCGCCCCCGCGTAACCCAAAGAAAACGATATTGACGCGGCTGCCGCCGTCCCACTTCGGATACTCAACCTCCGGCGCCGCCGGGGCCGGGGTAGCCGGCGCGTCGGGTGCGGCGGTCGTGCCCTGCGCAAGTCCCGACGTGTCCAGCGGGTTGAGGCTGGCACCGGCGCAGCTGGCCGGTGGAATGCCCGGCAACTGGGTGATACGCCAGCAGGCCGTCAGATTCTGGGCGGCCAGGAACAATCCGCCGGTGGCCAACAGGGCCACCACCGCCAGGATGGCGCCCCGCAGCGACACACGCGGCCAACGGATACCACCCAACAGCCGCACGTGCGGGAACTTGAAGTTTTTGATGAAATCCAGCGCTTTTTTCATTGCCTATTCCGGCGACAGGTATACCATATCCAGGCCGAGCAGATCGAGACCCTGCCTTGCCCAGTACTGCATGGCCGCAGAGCCTTCCTCCGTTGCGTTCATCAGGAGACGAATTGCCCGCGGGTCGCGGATCTCCGCGAGCGCACGCAAGATCTGGATGCGCGCCCGTGGCTCCGCGTCTTCAAATGCTTCCAACAACGCGGGAACGACCGTGGCGCCAAGCGCCACCAGAGCGCTGGTCGCCGTAGCGGCCGCCACATGATCCGCGTCGCTGAGAACTGCCACGAGAGCAGGCCCGGCGGTGGCGTCCGGGTGCGCGATGAATGACAGCGCCGCCGCAGCACGCACGTCGGGATCGGGGTCTTTCAGGGATCGTCGCAGCCACTCCATCCGCGGTTCGCGCATGGCCGCCAGAGTTCTCACGGCCCACCAGCGGTGGTCCGCCCGCGATGACTGCAGCAGGCGTTCCAGTTCCGGCAACACCGCCTCACCCGCCTGAGCCAGAAGTAGAGCAGCCGATTCGGCGCCCTGCTCGTCTTCTCCCTTGAGTTGTGCCAAAAGGGGTTTGAGATCAGACAATCGGACTCACTACTTGGACGGCGGCGGGATCGGCAGCTGATTCTCTTCGGTGCTGATCCACTTGTCCCCCTCATCTATCAGCATCACGGGAATCTCGTCGACGATCGGATACTTGCGCCCGCAATCTTGGCAAATCAGCCATACATCCTTGTAAAGCTTCAGCAGGCCGTCCTTCTCCCGGACGCAGTTTGGACACCGCAGGATTTCCAATAAGTCTTGGCTGACCATCTTCACCTCGATGAGGAATTGTGTTCCAGCGCCGCCGGGCACGCTGCATGGCTCCCGGCCGCTCGCCATGCGGACGTTGTGTCCGCGCACCATTCTAACATGCTAGAGCTTCGGCGCCTGGCAAAGCGGCGGGGTCTGCCGCTTGGCTTGTTTCTCGGGATCGTTGACGCCGCGACCGTACTCGCACACCGCTTGCCATGCCTCGTAATGTGTTTGGAACTCATCCTGGAAGTAGACGGCGCCATCCTTCAAGACCGTGCGCTTCACGTCCACGTCCGCTCCGTTGGCGGCGTAGTCTGTTTGTGTGATCTGTCCAGGGTTCAGGTCCGTGTTCTCCTTGAAGAGGGCTTTCGGGGCCGGCACAATGTCCTGCGGTCCCGTGGTATCCCACTGCACGGTCCGTCCATCGTAGGTTGAATACAGCTTCCAGGTCAGGGAACTTGAACTTTTGTCAATGTTCGTTTCCATTAACAGCCAGTATGGCGAATCGTTCCTGAACTTGAAGTCCACCAACGGAAAGTAGACCGTGGCATCCAGACCCGCGAGCTTGGGATCGACGCCGCCGGAGGTCTCCTCGTAATACGAGACGCGATAGGCATGCGGCACCCGTTCCACGACGGGGAAACCCGCCCAGAAGACTGTGCGGAACAAGGTCGTGCTGACCTGGCACACGCCGCCGCCGACGCCCTTGATCGTGCTGCCTCCGTAGATAATGAGCGCTTCGGTGAACCCGTTATCCAGGCTTACATCGCCCATCGCCTGCCCCATGGAAAAAGTCTCCCCCGGCGCCACCAGAACACCGTCGAAACGCGCCGCCGCGGTCTCTATATTCTGGATCCGCTCGGAGTGCGATCCGCGAAAATACGAGGTTTGCACGCCGTTCGGGAGCAGTTCTGTGATTCCCAGATCCTTGGCCGTGGCGTTCTGAGGCACCTGGGGTTGTGTTTCCGTGACGACAAGATCGACTGAGTGCCCGCCTGCCAGCACCGCATCGTTGATCGCCTTCAAGCTTGCTTGAATATCCAGTTGACGCCCAACGACCGACGGCGTTAATGCCGCCAGTTGCCCGGTGGCTTCATTGAAGTGGAAGCGTGAGTCAACGGCCTGGCGGTCGACCTGCGGCTCCAGATCTTGCAGGATCTTGCGGACGGCGCCCGGATTGAGCGTGAGCTGCAGCTCGGCATTGCCGGCATCTTGGGCCTGCTGCACGCCAATCAGTTTGGCGAGCACGGGAATGTCGTAGACCCAGGGCCCGGGATCCCCGTCTTGTTTATTGGGCATGTTCAGGACGAGCGGCTGGCTCAAGATCTGGCGGGCAGCATCTGCCTGGGCCGAGGCATCCTTGATCGTCGGCGCCAGACCCTGGACAACGAGGGGGATCTCCCCATCCCGGAACGACTGCAGTACGGCGCTGACGTATATCAGCGTCGCGTCCACGTTCAGCGCCCGCCCGGCCTGCCCGGCGCGCGACTCCACGTTGGACCCATCCAGTTGCAGACTGGCTTCAATTACCGGCTGATCGACCTGCCGCGCCAGGCCTTGCAGGTACTGGTAGGCAACGCGTTGATCGAAGATGATGACGGGCGCCACGTCGTCGCCGAAACTGCGGGCGCGGATTTGGGCATCCAGCGCCGCGAAGAGTCCGCTGTTCCGGCCAAGCCGGTAGGCGGACGCCGCACTCCCGGAGGCGTCAAAGACCATGCCGAGCTGCGCCGGAGACGCCACCCAGGCATTGTTCACGTCCCGAAGAACGACCTTCCCGCTGATTGGGTACGAAAGCGTTTCGCTCAACTTCAGGGCGGCCTGGTCCGGAGACAACCCCGAGACGTCCACGCCCGCCACTGAGACTCCGGGGAAGATGCGGCCTGCATAGACAAGCTGGTAGCCCACCACCCAGGCTAGGATCGCGCCCAGGAAAAGCAGCACGCCGGCGGTACCTGCGGCGATTACTTGGGCGAGCAGCGGTGTTCTCCTGGGCATGGGGTAGGACAATGTCGTCATGGAATGATTATACCTAGCGCCTTTCGGAGCCTCGACCTGCCCCGCTGAAGGCAACGAGGCGGGTTCGCGGCTGCTCCTAGCGGCCCGCGTGCGGAGGTGATTCCGGCTGGCCGGTACGCCGCCGGAGAGTGGGAATGATCATAGGCGTCTGCAGGCGGTACTCCTGATAGCGGAGGCCAAACTCGGAGAGCAGCCTGCGCTCCTCGAAGGTCGCGCCGACAAACAGATAGATCGAAAGTGGAACGAATACCGCCAGCATGTTGAGAGTCAACATGGGCGTAAGCCACAAGAACAACAAGCCAAAGAGATAGAGTGGATGACGCACCAGACGATAGAATCCGGAGGTGTTGAGTTGGGACGGCCCATCGGGGCCAGCGATCTGCCGCAGGCCGACAAACTGAAGTACGTCAGTTTGCAGCAGCGCCAACAACAGGCACAGCGCGGCCAGGGCCTGGCCTGCAAGCAGGAGAAAACTCCAGGGGGCTTGGACCAGATAGAGAATGCGATCTGGAAAGAGGCGCATCAGTATAAGGACAGGAATGAAGCTGAAGGCTGCGAACCCGTTGTATGCCAGCCGATAGAGGCGCGCGCCTCCCCGCCCGAGCAAGCGGTTGGCATAGTCCTTGGCACGTTGTGAAGCCAGCCATGAATGCACGGCAGCCCATACAACCACCGAGCCCGCCAAGGTGATTAGAGGCATGCCGATATTGCAGTCCGGGAATCTGAACTCATGCGCGGATTCATAAACATGTCTGTCAGGTTGCCAACTCGTCCAGGGCGGCACCCGATTTCAGGATGTGCGCGCTCAAACTGAGCCGGCGCCGGAAACCAAGACTTCTACCTCAGAATGGAATTCGGTGGAAACTCCTCCGGCGCGCGCCAGGCCATATCGGGCCACCCGGGCACGGGTCCGAGAAACGGTCCGAGCAGTGGACTTGCATTCTGGCGGCAATGTCATATACTGGCTCACGATACGGAAAAACCCCGAGGGAGATCGATTGATGGATGCAAACGTCAACGGACCGATCGAGACGAGCCCGGAACAGCGCACCAAACGGACCTGGCGCGTCGCCGTGATTGCCAATATCAAGGATGAGAGTCAGCCAAAGCCGCCCGGCGTACCCTCGGATGCCTACTCTGACTTCGACCACATCGAGACCATCGATCACATCCGGCAAGCCATCGAAACCGACGGACACAAGACCAGCTTCCTGGAGGCCGATGCGACGCTGCCGCAGGCTTTGCAGAAATTCAAGCCGGATATCTGTTTTAACATGGCGGAGGGCCTTGGGGGCGACGCGCGCGAGGCGCATGTGCCGGCCCTGCTGGAAATGCTGCGCATACCGTACACGGCTTCGCGTGTCCTGACCAATGCAATTTCGCTTGACAAGACGTTGACGAAGCGCATCTGGCGCGATCGCAGGCTGCCGGTTGCACCGTTCCAGGAATTCATCAGCGGCGACGAAACGCGGCGGCCTGAGTTGAATTTTCCGCTCTTTGTCAAACCTGCGCGCGAAGGCACGGGCATGGGGGTGGACGCCCACGCGGTCGTGAGTGACGAAGCAGAACTCCGCGAGCGGATTCACTGGGTAATCGACTCCTACGCGCAGCCGGCCCTCGTGGAGACCTTCCTTCCGGGCCGCGAATTCACCGTCGGCGTGCTCGGCCATCACGATGCAGCCCTATATGGCCGGCACCCTGAGTGGTACGACAAGGATGGTTTCCACCGTTTCCCGATCCTTGAGCTGGACAGCAGTCGATCAGTTACCCCGAACATCTACAGTCACGAGGCCAAAGCCCTGAGCGTCGGCGGAGCCGGCGCACCCGCCTACATCTGCCCGGCAGAGGTCGAGCCGGATCTGGCCCGCAAGCTGCATCACCTCGCCTGGCGTGCCCACTGGCTCCTGGGCGCCCTCGACGTCTCGCGAACGGACGTCCGCATGGATGCAGACGGTAACCCACGCCTGTTGGAAATCAACACCCTGCCGGGCCTGACGCCCGGCTACAGCGACTTGTGTATAGAAGCGAACGCCGAAGACATTTCGTACACCGACTTGATACTGGAAATACTGTATCTTGCGGCCGGCCGCTGGGGCTTGATCGTGCCCCGCCCCGCGCCTCCGGAGGCTAGGAAGAAAACGGGCCATTAGACCTGCATGTTATAATCTCGCCGCCCACCAGGCCTTGGAGAGGTCGCGTAGTCTGGCTTAGCGCGCACGCCTGGAGAGCGTGTTTCCCGAAAGGGAACGCGGGTTCGAATCCCGCCCTCTCCGCAGACAAGAACGGTGGCTGCGCCACCGTTCTTGTCTGCGGAGCACAATGCGGGGGCTTGAGAATGCCACCAGCACGGCAGGTCTGCGCCGATGAAAGCACACAGCTTCTACATAATCCATTAACTCTTTCTTTACGGCTGCATGATATTCTAAGGGTCTGGTAAGACAGAATCCGCACCAGGCAGCCATGGCGTCCGACCCTCCAGTAGCTTCTCCCAACACCACCTCGGCACCGGGTGCTTCAAGGTCAAGGCTGTCTCGGCTGCTGAAGGATTATGCCAGGCGCCGCATCTTCATCGCGGCAGCCTTTATCGTTGTGGTGCTTGCGGGCGGGTTGGCATACTACGAGGCAGTCTTTGTCCCGGCGCACGCGGTCCAACCTGAGACGCTGCAGACAACCGTTGCCCGCCGCGGCACAATCGTTCTGAACGCCGCAGGAACGGGCACGCTGCAAGCCGCACAGCAGGCCGATCTTGCCTTCAAGGCTACCGGCGAGATTTCCAAACTGGATGTCAAAGTAGGCGATCATGTCAAGGAAGGCCAACTGCTGGCTGAACTTGAGAATTCCACGCAGCAGTTGCGCCTCGAACAGGCGCAACAGAACCTTGACAGTCTGACTTCGGTGACGGCCATCGGCAATGCGCAGAAGGCGCTGGCGACCGCCAAGCAGCAACTGAGATCAGCCGAACTTCAATTGGCGTATCTCATCAGCCCGGACGTTTACTACTGGGAAACCGAGATCTCCAAGGACGAGAAAGCCCTCAAGGTGGCGCAGTCGGCAGCGGATGCCGCCCCGGCAGACGCAACTGCGCAGGAAGATCTCACCAAGGCGAGAGACCTCGTGGGTTTCGCACAGGACAAACTCAAGGACGCCCAGAAGAGCTACCATGACTATGTCCTCGACACCTTCACCGTCAGCACGCTGAATCCCCAAACACAGCAGCAGGAAACGACCATTGAGTACCCTTCGCCACAGGAGATCGTCAAGACGCGCCAGGACATCGTCATTGCACAAGGCGCTGTGGACGACGCGCAGAACCTGTACAACGCGCTGACCGGCGGGCGTGTTCAAGCCGGCGCGTCCGGCGCGGGCCTGATCGCCTTGGAGCAGGCTCAAATCGATCTGCAAAACGCGAAACAGAACCTGGCGGACACTCAGCTCTACGCACCCTTCTCCGGGACGGTCGTGGCGGTCACCGCGCAGGTTGGACCGGTAAGCGCCGTGCCGACGCCGGTTGGTAACATCACAACAACCATCCCGCTTCGCAGTACCTCCATCATGACCATTGCCGACACGAGCAGCCTCGATCTCGAAACGTATGTCGACGAATTTGACTACGACAAGTTCAAAATCGGCAATTCAGCCAACATCGTTTTTGATGCCCTCCCGGACCAGACTTTCACGGGAAAGGTCGTGCAGATCGATCCTGCCCTCAACACCTCATCCGGTTCCGCGGTCGTCAGCGGTTTGGTTGAGTTGGATCCCTCGCAGGCCGACTTGCTGCTCGGCATGACCGCCTCGGTGGATGTAATCGCCGCGCAAGCCCAAAACGTCGTGGTCATACCGATCAGCGCGCTGCACGAGTACGCCCCTGGAAAGTACGCGGTATTTGTGCTCAAGGACGGCAAATTGACCTCCGAGCTGGTCGAGGTGGGCCTTGAAGACCTCGTGAACGCCGAAATCAAGTCCGGACTTCAAGCCGGCGATGTGGTCAGCACCGGCCTGCAGGCAAGCAGCCAGCCATGAGCGTGATGGTCCGTCGGAACGGCCCGCCGCAGGGAAGGCTTTTCCTCTGAATCGAGAAGCACGCATTTTCTACATATTCACTTAACTCTTTCTTCACTCACATTGGCTAAACTCCCGCGCGGCCTGAGATTCGGCCTGGCGGGGACAACACTGGGATTCTTGAGGGCAACATAAGGAAGGACTGTAATGGCACCCCGCATTGTGACGAGCTTCAAGCAAATTCCCGCTCTCCTCAGAAACCCGCGCAAGCGCTGGCGGGTCATTATCCCGATCCTGGCCGTACTGGTCATTGCCGGGGGTGCGGCTTATTACTACGAAATGATCTATCTCCCCGCTCAGACAGCGTCACAGCCGAGCTTGCAGACGACCGTTGCGCGGCGCGGCAGCATCGTGTTGAGCGCAATTGGCAGCGGAACGCTGCAGGCCGCCAATCAGATCGACCTGGGCTTCAAGACCAACGGGACGTTGACCACGCTCAACGTGAAAGTGGGAGATCAGGTCAAGGAAGGGCAGTTGCTCGCCGAGATAGACAACTCCTCGCAGAAGATCCAGTACGAGCAGGCGAAACAAACGCTCGCCGGCCTGACGAACCCGGCGGCCATCGCCAGCGCGCAGGAGGCGATTGCTACCGCCACGAAGACGCTGCAATCCGCCCAGAACAACCTGGCATACTTGATCAGCCCGCCGGTCTACTATTGGGAGCAGGAAATAGCCAAGGACGAGCAGGCTGTCAAGGACGCCCAGGCGGCGGTCGATGCCGCTCCGACGGACACGTCCGCCGCGGAGGCGTTGCAGAAAGCCCAGGCAGCATTGGCATCCGCCCAGAACAGACTGGTCGGCGCGCAGGCCAGCTACGACAGCACCTACGTGAAGAACAACTTTACATACTACGTGACCCCGCAAAACGCCCACCGCAGCCAGAAATACTTTGAACCCCCTACCGAGGTGGATATCCTGCAAGCCCGGTCGGCGGTCGCGGTCGCGCAAGGAGCTCTGACTGACGCCGAAAATCTGTATGCCTCGCTCACCGGTGGAGATGTTGCGGCGGATGCGTCCGGCTCCGGGCTCACAACTCTTGGACAGGCTCAACTTGCGGTGCAGACGGCCTCGGACAATCTTAAGGCCACTCAAATGTTTGCGCCGTTTTCCGGCACCGTTACGGCGGTCGACAACAGCGTCGGGGACGCGGTCGGGAATTCGGCCGTCCTGAGCATCGCCGACTTCAGCAAGCTGTACCTTCAAACGTACGTGGACGAATCGGACTATGCACTGTTCAAGGTCGGCAACAGCGCCAGCATCGTCTTCGACGCCCTCTCGGATCAGACCTTCACCGGCAAAGTGGTGCAGGTGGATCCGGCGCTGAGCACTTCTTCGGGCTCATCCGTCGTAAGTGGCTTGGTGGAAATGGATCCCACCTCCGCGGACCTGCTGCTGGGCATGAGCGCCACCGTGACGGTCATCTCGGCCCAGACTCAAAATGCCGTCCTGGTACCCCTCAGCGCGCTCCATCAGTATTCCTCCGGTAAGTACGCTGTGTTCGTCATGCGCAACGGCAAGCTGACCGTCCAGTTCGTGGAGGTCGGGCTGGAGGATCTGGTCAATGCCGAGATCAAATCCGGTTTGCAGGTTGGAGACGTTGTCAGCACCGGACTGCTGTCGACCCAATAGCCATGAGCGCTCAGACCATCATCGAGACGCGGGACGTCACCAAGGTGTTCGGCATGGGTAACTCCACCGTGATCGCCCTCAAGGGCATTAGCCTGCGTATTCAGGCGGGGGAGTTTGTTGCCATCATCGGTCCCTCCGGCTCCGGGAAGAGTACGCTCATGCACATCCTGGGCTGCTTATCGAGGCCGACTTCAGGCACCTACGTACTTGACGGCAAGGATGTCAGCAACCTCGACAATCGGGAACTCGCCACCGTAAGGAACCAGAAGATTGGCTTCGTCTTCCAGGCTTACAACCTTCTCTCACGGACCACGGCCCTCCGCAACGTGGAGCTGCCCCTGATCTACGACCGCCGCGAGGACCTGCATAAGACGCCCGAGGAGGCCGAGGCGCTCGCCCGCCAGATGCTGGTCAAAGTGGGTCTTGCCGATCGGCTGGAGCACCAGCCGCAGGAGCTGTCCGGCGGCCAACAGCAGCGTGTGGCCATCGCACGTGCCCTGATCAACAACCCCGTGATCCTGATCGCCGACGAGCCGACCGGCAACCTGGACACGCATGCCGGGGACGAGATCATGACGCTGCTTCACGAAATCCACGGTCAAGGCGCAACGATCGTCATCGTTACCCACGATCCGGCGATCGCCGCGCACACCGAGCGCCAGATCGAAGTCCGCGACGGCTTGATCGAACATGTTCCCCAGGACGGGGACGCCCATTCGGCCTGGGCCAGGCCGGCGCCCGCGGATTGATGAGGAGTTTTTCATGAAACTCTCCGAGATTGTGCGCGTGGCCTGGGACGCCATTACCAAGAACAAGATACGCTCCCTGCTGACGATGCTCGGCATCATCATCGGCGTGGCGGCCGTCATCATGGTCGTTGCCATCAGCGCCGGCACGGAAGCCACGATCAGCGACCAGATTACAAGCCTCGGATCCAATCTCATCTTTGTGACCGCCAATTTCGGGCGCGGCGGCGCCGAAGGCCTGCGGAATTCCGGGGGCGGATTGGTCTTCAGCGACGCGGCCGCCATCGGGCAGATCCCCGGCGTAAGCGGCACCGCCGTGGAGCAGGGCGCCTCGGAAAACATCAAAAGCGCCAGTGCCAGCCTGACCGGCGTAAGCGTGCTTGGCACAACCGTGGACTTCCCTACCGTTCAAGACGTCAAGGTGGCCACCGGCAGCTACTTCACGCAGCAGCAGGTGGATTCGAAGGTGAAGGTGGCAGTGCTCGGCTCGACCCTGGCTGCGTCCCTGTTCGGCAGCGCCGACCCAATTGGGCAGTACCTGACCGTTGGAAACACGCAGCTGGCCGTCATCGGCGTGCTGGCGCCGCGAGGGTCGGTCGGCAACACGGATTTTGACGCTCGCCTGTATACCCCCATCACCGTGGTCTTCCAGAAATTCACCCCGTCGCAATTTGCACGTTTCCTTGGAGATCGCGTCAGGCTGATTTACGTGAAGATCGATAACCCAAAATCACTGGACGCGGTCATAACCCAGATCAACCTGCTGCTTTACCAGCGGCACAAGGTCACCGCCGATACCGCCGACTTCACGATCACCACTCAGCAGAGCATTATCACGGCGCAGGAGTCAACCACCGCGGCCTTTCGGTCCCTGCTGGCCTGGGTGGCGGGCGTGTCGTTGCTGGTGGGCGGGATCGGCATCATGAACATCATGCTGGTCAGCGTCACGGAACGGACCCGCGAGATCGGCATTCGGCAATCCGTGGGCGCCACCACCGATGACATCCGGCTGCAATTCCTGGCCGAGGCAGTGCTCTTGAGCATCATCGGGGGTGTCATCGGTGTCCTGACCGGCGTGGGGGGCTCCGTGCTGTTTGGCGCCGCCAGCGGCATGCGCACGGTTATCGCGCCCGCCTCCTTCTTGCTGGCGTTTGGCTCAGCCACGCTGGTGGGCATCTTCTTTGGCTACTATCCGGCAAATCGGGCCGCCATGCTCGATCCGATCGAAGCCCTCCGCTATGAATAGAAAAGGGAACCCAAAAATGAAGAGAAACACATTGCTGCCGACATTCCTGATTGCCGTTCTCTTGCTGACGGCCTGTGGCAGCGCCACGCGCTCACGGACTGCTGCTTTTACCATTACACCGGAAACGAAACTTGCGCTTGGGACGATTAAGCTCGAGGGCACGCCGCAGGCGGTGGATAAGGCCACGGCGGCGAAGCTGCTTCCGCTGTGGCAACTGCTGGAGCAGCTTGGCACCGCTACGTCTACGGCGCCGCAGGAGATCACCGCCGTGCTGGACCAGATTAGTGCGACCATGACCCCGGCGCAGACGCAGGCCATCGAGGTCATGCAATTCACCCAGGCGGATTTCCAGGCAGCCCTCCAGCAGTCGCGCAGCGGCGGATCCGGCGGTGCGACGGGCGGCACGCGTCCGAACACGGGTGGCGGCAACCGGGGCAACGGCGGCGGTCAGGCCTTCTTCTTCGACGGTGGCGGAGGGCCTCCCGGAGGCGGATTTGCAGGGGGCGGAGGATTTGCAGGCGGTGGCGGATTTAGCGGCGGCGGCGCCAGAACCGCCGGCAACGGCACGCCGACCGCGGGTTCGGCTGGCGGCGCCCAGGCCTTTGCGAATTGCAGTTCCGGATTCCTCGTCGGTGAGGTGGTCAGATTGCTGCAGGGAAAGATCGGAAGTTAGCGCGTCGACCGCTGCCAATCGCATGGCAAAGCGATTTGGCGGCAAGTGTGCGCGGATTTGAGCCGCGCAGAGCAGGACCGCAGGTACGTTGTGGAACACATAGCAGATCTTTCGATGAGGTTTTGACGAGGACGACGTGTCCAAGACGGTGATGGTTGCCGACGACGAGAAGAGGCTTGTTTCGCTCGTCGAGGGTTATTTGAAGCAGGAGGGCTACCGTGTGGTGACGGCCTTCAACGGCCGCCAGGCGCTGGCCGTGGCCCGACGCGAGTCCCCGGACCTCATCATCCTGGACATCATGATGCCTGAGATGGACGGTCACGAGTTCATCGAGGCGTATCGCCGCGACCACGACACGCCCATCATCCTGCTTACTGCGCGCGTGGAAGAGCAGGAGCAGGTGATTGGGCTTGAACAGGGTGCGGACGACTACGTGACCAAACCATTTAGGCCACGCGAGCTCATGGCGCGCGTGCGGGCCGTGCTGCGTCGCGCGGGGCAGGTCGAGCCCGCAGGCCGTGTGCTGAAGGCCGCCGACATCGTCCTCGATCGCGACACCCGCGCCGTGCAAGTCCAGGACCGCTTCGTGGACCTGACGCCGTCGGAGTTCGACCTGCTGGCCGCCCTCATGTCGGCGCCCGGTCGCGTGTTTTCCCGACTGGACCTGCTGGATATCATCCAGGGGATTCGTTACGAAGGCTATCAGCGAACCATCGATTTGCACGTGAAAAACCTGCGCGCCAAAATCGAGCCGGACCCGCGGGCGCCGAAGTACGTGGAGACGGTGTACGGCGCGGGCTATCGCTTCGCGAGGCAGCCAACGTGATGCGTTCGATCACCGCCAAGTTCATGCTGGCCTTCGTGGCTGTGAGCCTGATCAGCACACTGCTGGTCGTGGGGTTCACGCGCTGGCGCAGCCTGGAGGAGTTCCGCAGCTTCCTGATCGATCAGAATCGGCCGGGGCTCGTCGGGGCTTTCTCCGACTACTATCACGCACACGGGTCGTGGGCGGGCATCTCGCAGTCCGACTTCCTAAGCCATCAGGACTTCTCAAGCGCAAGCGCACCCGCCCCCGAATTCAACAACGGCCCCTTCACACTTGTGGATGGAAGGACCGGCCGCGTGGTGCTGGCTGGGAAAGGCTATCAGGTTGGAGGCGTTGTGCCCTTGGGGAGCATCCCCAACGGCATCCCCATCCAGGCCGGCAACCAGACGGTCGGCATCCTCATGATTAATCGGCCCGTATACCGCATTACGCCGCCGGGATCCGCCTTCCTGGATCGCATCAATCTCCAGACCATCCTGGGAGGGCTGCTCGCCGTCGGCGTCGCCCTATTGCTGGCCGTTGTCCTGGCGCGCACGCTGACCAAGCCGATCCTCGAGTTGACGAACGCCACTCAGGTCGTCTCGAGCGGGGAGTTGGGTCACCAGGTGCCGGTGCGCTCGCGGGATGAATTGGGACAGCTTGCAGCGTCGTTCAATCGCATGAGCGCCGAGCTGGTCCGTTCGCTGCAACTCCGCCGACAGATGACGGCCGATATTGCCCATGAGCTGCGGAATCCGATCAGCATCATTCTCGGTCATGCGGAGGGCGTACACGACGGGGTCGTGCCGGCTTCGACCGAAACCTTTGAGATTGTGCGCCAGGAGGCCGCCCGCCTGGAGCGACTCGTCGAAGACCTCCGGACACTCACGATGGCGGATGCTGGCGAGCTCCAACTCATGCTTCGCCCGGCGGCGCCTCACGAGTTGCTGACGGATGCACAGAAGGCCTACGCCCACCAGGCTGCCCAGCGGCAACTGACCCTCGAGGTCGCCGCTAGCGATGATCTTCCCGAGGTGGAAGCGGACCCCCAGCGGATGAAGGAGGTTTTTGCCAACGTCCTTGACAATGCCCTGCGCTATGCGCCGACGGGCAGCGCAATTGTGCTTTCGGCCCGGCAGTCGGGGGATTTCATGGAGTTCAGAGTGCAGGACGGCGGTCCGGGAGTGCCTCCGGACGAACTGGAACGCATCTTTGATCGCTTCCACCGCGTCCAGACGGCGCGGTCCCGCGACGAAGGTGGCTCCGGCTTGGGCCTTGCGATTGCCAGGTCCATCGTCGAGCGTCACGGGGGCACGATACGAGCGGAGAGCGTCGAGGGCCACGGCCTCGCGATCATTGTGCAACTGCCGATACATTCGAGCGGAGCGACAGACGAGGTCGCGCCGGACTGAGATAAGCTCCGAGCGGCCGGCATCAGAGTAAGCAGAGAGCAGACCATGGGTCTGCTCTCTTTTCGTTTTCTTGGGTCTGGTGAATCGCGAACGAACCCGGCCCCGGCTACTTGTTCAGACTGATCACGTAGGCAAGCACGTCCGCAATCTGCTGCGGCGTGAGTAAACTCTTATCGCCCCAGGCGATCATGGAGAAGGTCGGGTTGCTCCCCTCGGGAGTCGAGCCGTGCTCCACGAAAAGATCGAGGTTGGTGGCGAACTCCTTGTAGTCGGCGCTCTTCAGCGTCGGATCGATCGGATTTAACGCCGGGATCGTACCATCCGCCGAGCCGGGATTCGGATTGCCGCCCTTCCCCTCCGTATTGTGGCAGATCTGGCAATTGGCGGCAAAGATCTGGGCCCCGCTCTTCGCATCGCCCGTTAGATCGAGCGCCGGCCCCGGTCCGCCCGGGTTGGATGGGCGGGCAATCTCCTCCGTGGGTTCGGGCTCGCTCGCAGCGGCCGTGCCGGGAGGCGTCGCGCCGCCGGCACTTGCCGCCGGCCCAGAGGGTCGCGGCACTCGCCACCGGTGCCGGGTTCAGACTGATCACATACGAAATCACGTCGGCGATCTGTTGAGGCGTCAGCTGCTGCTTGTCACCCCACGCCGGCATCGAGAAGGTCGGATTCGGCCCTTCCGGTGTCGATCCATGCTCGATAAACAAATCCAGATTGGTGACGTAGGTAGCGTGGTCGGCGCTGACCAACGTGGGATCGATCGGATTGAGTTCCGGTATGGTCCCATCTGTCGAACCCGGGTTCGGGTTTCCGCCTGTTCCTTGCGCCCCGTGGCAAATCTGGCAATTGGCCGCAAAAATCTGCTGTCCGGAAGTCGGATCTCCAGTCAGCCCGACCGCAGGTCCCGGTCCTCCGGGGTTGGATGGCCGCGCCACAGATACTGCCGCGGCGGCTGGCGTGCCCGCCGACGCCGACGTTGGATTGGCAGCGCCCAATTGACGGCTCAAAGCGGGCAGCGTCGCGGGCACAAGCGAAGGTATGGATGTGCGTTCGACCGTCGGCACTGCCCCGGGGCAGCCCAGCGCGAAGCCGCATCCGCTGAAGGTTACAAAGGATACCCAAAACACAATCAGGAGTACGAAGCCGATGAGAACGCCATAAGTGATCTTGCGAAAATCATCCACGATTGCCGTCCCTATTTCTGCAGCGTCCTGACGTAGTTCACCACATCCCACCGCTCCCGCACGGTGAGATTCTCGTTCAGGGCTGGCATCCCTCCCGGGGTCCCGTTGCTGATGGTCATGAAGATGGCCCCATCATTCAGAGAGCTCGCAATCGGACCTGTCAGATCGACCGGCTTCTTATTCTGGAGAAACGGCGCCACGGGTCCGTCACCCTTCCCGTCCTTGCCGTGGCAGGCCGTGCAGTTGATATTGAAGAGCTCGGCGCCGCGCCTCACGGACGCCTCGTCCGCCGGCACCGGATTCTTGGGCGGACCCAGGTTCGAAATGTACGCGGGCCCTTCGACCGGGATCGAAAGCGGCGGAACCGGCAGCGGCTTCTCCATGGGCTTGAACGACGGTTGGATTTCCATGAAGGAGACCCAGTCGATCTTGATCACATCATACGAGAACACCAGTAGGCCCGCGGTCACGACCACCGCCGCGACAAATACTACGGCCAGTCGCTTCAGAATGACGCTCCAACTCGTGCTCATAGCGCCCGTGCCTCCGCGCGCTCCACGGATTCGGCTCCGAGTTTCTTCATGGCGTCCGACAGGCGCCGCTCGTCATCGGCGGCGCAGTGAAAGAGCACCGCGATCTTGCCGTTGCTGATTTCTGGAACGTAATCTTTTGGGGTATAGGTCGGAAATCCGCTGTCGACGAACAGCCCCAGGAAGGCGAACCCCATCAAACCCAGCATGGTCATTTCGAAGGTCGCGATCAACCCCTGCGGTATCGGATAGACCGGCTGTCCGCCCACGTGCAGCGGATACAGGTAGGGGATTCCGTAGATCAGAAACAAGCCAAATAGCGCTCCGAGGCTCGCCCCGACGAGCGCGATCTGTCCGACATGCGTCCGCGCGCTGGGTCGGCCCAGCACCCTGCCGGGAAACGGGACGCCGGAGATGACGTTCATCTGATCGTCGGTTAGGCCCATTTTTTGCAGCTTGTCGATTCCGTCGGATGCCGGCCCGATGTCGTCGAACAGCGCCAGAAGCGATACGGACTCAGACATATTCACCTCCGGCTTCATTCAATTTCACTCATGGAAGGCACCTCCGCCTTGCCCACCCTGCGCAATGTGTGGGCAATCTGGCCCTCCTGTACTTCCCAGACCGGTATCAACGGGATGACCCGGGAGGCCACCATGTACAGGAGCAGGAATAAGGCAACCGTCCCGATCGTAAGATAGATCTCGACCGCAGGGACATAGATCCGCCACGTGAAGGGCATGCGGTTGATGGTCAGGGCTTCCGGGATGATCACATAGCGCTCGATCCACATGCCGATGTTAATGGCGATTCCAACGATCGCCAGCAGCCATGGGGTGCTCCGCCATTTCTTTCGCCACAAGATGGCCCAGGGGATCACGATGTTGCAAATGAGCATCGTGTACCACAGCCATGACAGCGGCCCTCTTTCTGTGAACAACTGCAGGATCTTCTCCCACTTATCCCCGCCGTACCAGGGTACCAGGTAGTCGTTGAAATAGAAGTAGGCCCAGGTCATCGAGATGATAAGCATCAGCCTGCCGATGGTGTTGAAGTGCTCGGGCCGGAGGAAATACTTCATGTTCTTCATCGTGGAGCGGATCAAGTACAACACGACCGCCACCGCGGCCATACCGGAGTGCAGCGCCCCGACGACGAAGTACGGCCCGAATACCGAGGAAGACCATCCCGGGCGCGTCGCCATCGCGAAGTCCCACGCCACGATGGTGTGCACCGAGAACATCACCGGGATGATCGCAAAGGCAAAAATGTTCATGGTCGTGTGCAGGTTCTTCCACTCACCCTCCGTGCCGCGGAAGCCCAGGCTCAGGACCCGGTAGACGCCTTTGGCCCAGCCCTTGGTATGATCGCGCACCATCGCAAGATCCGGGATCAACGGCAGGAACAAGTACATTGTGCTGCACAGGATGTAGGTGTTGATCGCCAGAAAGTCCCACATCAACGGCGAGTGGAAATCCGGCCACAGGGCGCGCTCGTTGGGATACGGGAACAGCCAGTAGGCCAGCCAGACCCGCCCCAGGTGCATGAAGATGCTTGCCCCTGCCTGAACGAGTCCGAAGGTGGTCATGAGCTCGGCCGCCCGCGTAAATGGGCGCCTCGATTCCACTTTGAGGACGCGCAGCAGGGCAGAGATGAACGTGCCGGCGTGACTGATGCCGATCCAGAAGACGGTGTTGGAGAGGAAGATGCCCCAGTAGACCGGGCGGTTGACGCCGGCCACGCCGAGACCGTTTGCGATCAGGTAGTACCAGGCGTAGACGAAGCATGTCGCCACCAGGACGAACAACGTGCCGGTGGCAAGCCAATACCGCCAGGTGGTGGTATGCATCGACTCCAGGACCATCGCGTTCATTTCTCCGCGTGGCCTGGCGTCGTGCATCAGGTGCTCGCGCGGATCCTCGTGCTCTTCCGCGCGGCCGGAGGCGTGAGGTAGCGGCCTAGCCGTTACTTCCATTGGACTCTCCATTCAGGTAAGTCACCCGGGGCAGCGTGCCAAGTTCTTCGAGCATGTGGTACCCGCGCGTCGGCTGCGCCGCCTGGCTCACCCGGCTGTTCGGATCGTCGATGCGCCCAAAAACGATGGCGTCCGCGGGGCAGGCCTGTGCACAGGCGGGCGTCACGTCCCCATCTTGGATCTCGCGGTTTTCCGAAGCGGCCGTATCTTCGGCCTGGTGGATGCGTTGGATGCAGAACGTGCACTTTTCCATCACGCCGCGGCGTCGGACCGTCACGTTCGGATTGAGTTGATTCTGCAGCGTGGTTAGTTCCGGATGCAGGCGCGCATCCGTGTAGTCGCGCCAATTGAACTCGCGCGCCTGGTACGGGCAGTTGTTGGCGCAGTAGCGGGTGCCCACACAGCGATTGTAGACCTGCAGGTTGATGTCCTCGGAGGCGCTGTGCACGGACGCATACACCGGGCACACGGGCTCGCACGGCGCGTTGTGGCACTGCTGGCAAAGCATCGGCTGGAACGGGGTCATCTTCACATCGGGGAATGTTCCCTTCCAGAAGCGCTCGATCCGTATCCAATGCATGGCGCGCCCGTAGGCCGCGTCTTCCTCCCCCACGTACGGGACGTTGTTTTCCATGGCGCAGGCCGCCACACAGGCCTGGCAGCCCGTGCAGATGTCCTGATCGATGACCATCCCCCACATGCCGCCCAGATCCTGCTCGGAGGTATTGGTAAACATTGGTAATTGCAGATCAGTCGTCATCGGCTCTCACTCCAAAGTTGCGGTATTACTGTTTTGCGTCCAGGCCGTACACGCCCAGCGCGCTCTCGAGCCGCGCCAACGGTTTCTTCCTGCCGGTCTTCTCCACTCGTACCTTCATACTGCCGTAGGCCAGGTCGCCTGCTTCGTTCGTAAGTTGGCTGAGAAGGTCCAGCGGATTGACGCCGCGTTTGGCGGCGAACCGGCCGTAGGCGGTGTGCCCCTGGCCGAAGGGGATCGCGATCGTATCCGCCCGGATGGCGGGATACTTGTAGACGGTCGCCTCCACCGAACCGATGGGCGACGAGATCCGGACGACGTCCTGGTCATCGACCCCCAGCTTGTCGGCCGTGACCGGATTTATTTCGATCCACGTGTTCCACATCACCGTCGTGTTTGGATCGGGCACTTCCTGCAGGAACGGCTTGTTGGCGCCGGCCTCGGCCAGGGTCGGCGCGACGAAGGGCACCAGGTAGAACTCGCCCTCTCCGCTGAATTCCGCCGCGGACCCGGTCAGGCTTTGACCGAGCGCATCGGCGCCCGACGGCGGCACGCGATTATCGCTCGTTTTCCACCAGCCCCCGTACTGCTGAAAGTAGGCGGCAAACGTGTCGATCTCGGGTGCAGAAAAAAAGCCATCGGCCTCCGTGATCAGGCTGCCCAGCTTGCTGCGCAGGTAGTCCACTTCGTCTTTGTAAGGAAGTGCGGCCGCCAGCGCGCCCCCGACCTTGGCCACCGCGCCCAACAGCACGTCCACGGTTGCCATGGAGTTGACGAAGGGCATCACCGCAGGTTGCGCTCCCGAGAGCACCGACGCGTTGGCGCCGGTTGCGATCTGTTGGTAGCCCCACAACTCGAGGCCGTGGTGGTCTGGAAAAACGTAGTCAGCCTGCGTCGCCGTTTCGTCGGGGAACGTGGCAAACGAGATCACCTGGGGCACTTGCGCAAGCGCCTCCTTGAAGCCAAATGACGCCGGAAGCTCAAAGACCGGATTGACTCCGTGAATGAACAGGGTTTTCACCGCGCCGGAATTCAGCTTCGCCGCGAGATCCGCCATCTCCTTGGCGCTTGCCGGACGATGGTACTCATCCGCCAGCGGCGCGACCGCCGAGAGGAAAACGCCGCCGTCTTTGCCGAGGTTGTCGACCAGGGCGTTCAGCATCAAAACAGCTTGTGCGGTTTCCAGTCCGTTGCTTTGCGCCAGCGTAGCGCCGCCCGGGATGGCAAGCGGCCGTTGCGCGTTGGCGAACAGGTCCGCAAGATGTTGCAGCGCAGCAGGTTCGACTCCGGCCGCATCCGCGGCCGCGATCACGTCCGCCGACGCAAATGCAGGCGGCACAGCCGCGCCGCGGGCCTCTGCCACCTGCTTGCCAATGGCCAGCACCACTTGCAGCTCGCTGCCTGGCCGCAACGGGACCCACTCATCGGACTTGGCGGCCGTCTGCGACATGCGCGCCTCAAACTGCACGAAGTAACCCCGGCGATTGGGATCCCCCTGCCGGAACTTGGCAAAGTTGCGCGTCTGGGCCACGGGCGAGAGCCAGGTCTCCAGGAAATTCGCGCCGAAGGAGAACACCAGATCCGCCAGACCGAGATCAAAGAACGGCATGCCCGCGGTGCCCAAGGTTGCCGCGCTGGCCTGAATCAGCGTATTACGTGACTCGAACATGCCCAGGGCTCCAAACCGCACCGGCGCCTGCCCACCCGCCGCTGTCGTCAATTCACTTACGAGGTCGAAGACATGATCGGGCGCCATCCCAAGGAGGAACGCGGTCTCGTCGGGTCCGTTCTTGCTGAGCGCGTCGGCAACCACGCCGACCGCCTCGTCCCACGACATTGCGGTGAATCCGGCGCCCGCACCGATCGCGAATCCAGCAGTGCCTCGTGTGTGCCGCCCGGGATTCTGAACCCGGTCCGGATTGTACAAACCCTGAAGCGACACCTGACCGCGCGCGCAGGTCTTGCCAAGGTTGACGGGGTTGTTCTTGTTGCCCTCCACTTTCAGGGCGCGTCCTTGCATCGTGCGGACCACGAGCCCGCAACCCGCTGAGCATTCGCGACAAGTCGTCGCGTAGAACGTGCTCAGGCCGTTGTAGTTGTACTCCGGCATCTTCGTGTACGGCTCGCGCTGGACGTAGCGGGACGCCGGCCCGCAGCCGGTCAGAACGGCCGTCGTAGCGGCGCCGGCGCCTGCCAGTTTCAGGAAATCCCGCCGGGACATCGATCGACTCATGTCGTTTCCTCTCATCCGCTCTGTTGTCGTAGCAAAGCCCCTCGTCCGGCCGGGAGGAGGGGCATCGTCTTCCGAGTTAGTAGTGGCAGGTACCGCAGTCCGTCAACTTGGCGTACAGCTCCGGATTGCCCTGAGACTTCTGGATGTGGCAATTGCGGCACCAGCCCATATTCATGACCTGCGGATTTTCATACACGGTGAGCTTGCTCACATCGCCGTGGCACGTCTCGCAGTTGAGTCCTGCCGCAATGTGCGGCCGGTGCACGAAGTGTACAAAATCGGGCACCTGGGCCACGGGCACCCAGGGTATGGGCTCGTTATTCTTAACATAGTTGGCGAGCTTGGTAAGTTCGCTGCCTTGCACGGGGATCTGCTGGTGGCACCCCCAGCACTTTGTTTCCGTGGGCAGGCCGGGCGATGGTCCGCGCAGTGCACCCGGATGACAGTAGAGGCACTGTATGCCGAGTCCCACGTGCAAACTATGAGGGAACTGGATCGGCTGTTGCGGCGCCTTCTGTGTCTGGATGATCCCCCACGCTCCGACGCTGACTACGGCCAACACTGCGATCATCAATCCAATCCGCCCCAAGGGCTGATTGACCGCGTCGAGAAGCCTCTTGAACATGGACGCTCCTGAGCTGGAATGATATCTTCGTATTACTCATGACACCTGTGAAATGAAGCTCTCTCCCTGCATCGCACGGCGCGAAATTATACATCAAATCTTACGAATGCACATGTTTACGATGAATATTGCCAATAAACGCCGTGATATACTGCGTGACTGCATGCACAAAAGATCATCGCGCATTGCCTTGCTGATCGTCGTTGGCCTTTCGGTTGCTGTTGTCCTGCTCTCCAGCATGGCTGCAAGCCCGGTGATGCGGGGCTTGTCCGCACCTGTTGCGGTCGGGCCTCTTCAAGATGCAACGCCGACACCCACCGAAGCCCCGGCTTCCCAAGCGGGGTCCACGGATGGCATCATGTGGATGAGCCTGGTCATCATGGCGATCGTACTGATCCCCATTCTCACCCAAAAATCCCTCTGGCACTGACCGCCTGCTGTTAAGGCAACCCAGAAGTAACGCCGCGGCGCGGGCTCGGTAGGCTGCCGATATTCTCTTTTATCCACAAGGTTCACGGCATGCCTCAGGATGTCGCCGGTTTCCATGCACGCGCCAGGGAAATGCGGGCGCCAAGGGGCGGATGTGAATAGAACATGAACACCACCCATTTCTCCGGATCCACTTCGCTGAGATTTTGATTCGCCAGCCTCACAAACGCCGAGGCAAAGGCCCCATTCTTCCCGGTGGCGCTCAATGCATATTGATCAGCCATTGCCTCTCGCCAGCGTGAGACGGCGTTATCCAACGGGAGCGTGAGCAGTCCGTAAATCCCCAGGACGATGACAAGGGCGGGCAGTGCCGCGACATCGCTGATTCCGCTGAAGCCGAAGGTTCCCACAGCCCAACCCATGGCCAGCGAAGCCAGATAGAGACTGATCGTTGTGCTGGCCGTGCCAAACGCGATCAGGACCGCGATGTCGTGGTGGACATGGTGCCCCAGCTCGTGCGCCAGCACAGTCTCGATCTCGTCGGTCGTGAATTCATTGATCAGTGTATCGCCCAGCACGATCCGCCTGGTATTCCCTATGCCGGTGAGGGCGGCATTTGCGGCCTTGGTGCGGCGCGACATGTCGAACTTGTAGACCCCGCGCACTTTCGCGTTTGCACGCCGGGCCAGCTCCAGCAACCGCTGTGCCAGGTCCTGATGTTCCTCCCCCAGCGGGACATACTTGTTAAAGAGCGGCATGATGATGACGGGCGCCAGATTCGAGAGCAGCACGTTGAACACCAGCAGTCCGGCCGCAGCCCACAACCACCACAGGGCGCCGCTGACCCGCAGCGCGAGGTAGCAAAGCTCCAGGAGTGCCAATCCGATCGGCCCACCCACCAGCAATCCCTTGACTTGATCCGTGATCCAGCCCTTCAGGTCCTGGGTCGACTGCTCGAATCGGTGCGGGAGTACAAAGCCTCCGTAGTAGCCCAATGGCAGGTTGATCAGCAGGAAGGCGCCGCCGAACACGATGGCAAAAGCCGCCACGAGCAGCCAGGGACTGGCGAAGACCGGCGACCTGCCAAGCAGCCAGTCCCGGACGGCCGCCGCCCAGCCGAGAATCAACCAAGCCATCGCGTAGACGCCGCTGATGAGCGTGTTGACCAGCCACAGGCGGCGTGAGATGCGCGCATACTGCCTGGCTTTCTGCTGGCGTTCGGGATCCAGAGTGCTCACCGCGTCGCCCCCCAGGGCTGGGACGCCGCCAGCCGGACGATCACCTGCTCGCTTGGAACAACTTCTCCATAGGACTTGAGCGCGGCCAGAAATGCCTTGTGAACGTGCTCGGCGGGGACCGTGGTCTCACCAAAGACCAGGTCTCGCGTAGCGCACGCGTCTTCTGCCACGATCACCTGGAAGCCCAGATCCCCTGCGGCCCGCGCCGTGGCATCCACGCACATGTGCGTCATCATTCCCGTGATGATTACCCTCTGGATGCCTTGTCCGCGCAACAACTCGAGCAAGCCGGTTTCCCGAAAGGCATTCGGGTGGTGCTTGACCACAAGTGGCTCACCTTCGAAGTGCGCCACCGCATCGTTGATGTCGGAGCCCCGGTCGCCGGGCAGCATGAACGTGGCGCCCGGCCGCGTGGATACATGCTGGATGTGCACGTGGAATTCATCGTGTTCGCGGAAACACTGCAGCAGTTCACGGGCATTCCGGGCCGCGGCGGCAGGATCCACCAGTTCCATCTTCCCACCGGGAAAGTAGTCATTTTGAAAATCGATCAACAAAAGTGCAGTCTTCATTTGAGGTCCCTTTTCTGGTGTTCCTTCACTTCCTGCCAAAATCTGCGGGTATCTCGCCCCAGGCTGCAGTGTCCCACTTCAGCACAACGAGGCCGTCGCCCAGAACGCCTCCGTCGGGTGTGTCGCCACGCAGCTCCGCCTCTGCCGCCGCGATCATTTCGAACAGCCTGCGGTTGGCAGGTGTTCGGACCAACTTCGTTCTGCACTTCCGGGCTCGGATCCAGCCAATGGCGTTTTCCGAGTTTGAGTAGACGGGCCATCCCAGCTTATGGTCGCGCAGCCACCGGAAGGCCTCGACGATGGCAAGGAACTCGCCCACATTGTTCGTGCCCTCCGCAAAGGGTCCGGCCCGGAACAATTGCTGCCCGGTCTGGGCACTCACACCCCTGTACTCCAGCGGCCCGGGCGAGCCAGAGCAGGCCGCGTCGACACACAGAGACGGCAGGCGCGGCGGCGCGGTCGCGGTGCGCCACCTCCCTGCAGACGCAGCCTTGCCCGCGTAGTCGACGAATCGACCTCGGAACGCCTCGTTCGCCTCCCTCAGACTCGCGAAAGCCTTGTACTGCGCGCCGACAAATCCTTTGACCTGCTTCTCGCACTCTGCCCACGAAGAGAACACGCCGGTGCGCCGGCCTTTCCAGACTACGTAGTATTTTGCGGGAGCCACGGCGCAATTCTACGCTGTATCGCCACCGGCAGGCAGAGACGAGCGTCGGCTGGCGTCGATGTGCAGCGCAACGGGAGCGAGTAGCCGCGATCGCCGCTGACGCCGCCGTCGCAAACCTGCGTTGCAGCGCCGCCTTGCCGGCGCACGGCTAGAGGATGCTGACTTCGGCGCCCTCTTGCGTGGGCGCCAGCTCGAAGATACGTGCGGAAAGCCCCGCCGATTCGAACGCCGCCTGCATCGCAGCCCCAATGGCGGGATCGCGCCGACGAAGCAAACGCGATCAGGCTGGGACCCGCGCCGGAAAGCGCCACCGCCGCGGCACCTGCACCGTGGGCGCTGTCGATGGCCGCCTGCGCCCCCGGGATCAGGGGGATCCTGTACGGTTGATGCAACATGTCGGTCATGGCATCCCCCAGCATCTCCAGGTCCCCAGTTCGCAGCGCCTCCGTCACCATGATGGCGCGGCTGATGTTGTGGATGGCAGCCTTTCGCTCGACCTGCCCCGGAAGAATGGCACGTGCCTTCTCCGTGGGGAAATCAAAATCTGGCAGAACGACCGTAGCGTGGATCGGACGCCGATTGGCCCGCGCCGGCAGCTTGATGGAGACGACCCGGTCCTCGTGCACGATCGAGGCCACCAGGCCACCGAGCATGGCAGGTGCCACATTATCGGGATGGCCTTCCGTCTCGATGGCGAGCTTCAGAACATGCTCATCCGTGAATGGATTGCCCAGCATGGCGTTGGCGCCCAGCATGCCGGTCAGCAGGGCCGCCGAGCTCGATCCCAGGCCAGATCCCAGCGGCACGCGGTTGACGCAGTGCAGCCGGAAGCCTTCGACCGAGGCCCCGGCCAGTTCGAAGATGCGCAGCGCCGCGACCGCGATCGGATTGGTCTCGTCCGCAGGCAGCTGCCCCGCGCCCTCGCCCTCGAGCGACACCGAGATGCTCCGATCGCCGCCTCTGTTGGTCTCGAAGACGGCTTCGTTCCAGAGATTGAGCGCCAATCCGATGGCGTCAAAACCGGGGCCGAGGTTGGCGGTCGTTGCGGGTACCTTGATCTCAATCTTCATGGCGGAATCGCGCTAACCCAGGATTATTTCTTCGAGGGCGTCCAGTCTCGGGGGAATGACTCTGGGCGCGGGCATGCTCTTTGTCACGATGTCGGGATCTTTCAATCCATGGCCCGTGCAGACGGCGACAACCCGTTTGCCTCCGGGCGTCCAGGTTGCCTGCGGCGACTTGAAGCGCAAGGCCCGCCAGACCCGCGGCCGATGCCGGTTCGACCCAGATGCCCTCGCGTTCGGCCAGCAGCTTCTGCATATCCAGAATCTGCGCGTCGGTTGCCGCGATGATCGCTCCCTGCGATTCCTGCGCGGCTTGCAGCGCCTGTTCGCCGCGCGCCGGTTTTCCGATTCGAATCGCCGTGGCGACCGTCTCCGGTTTCTCTACAGGATGGCCGAGCACGAGCGGGGCGGCGCCTGCCGCCTGCACCCCAAGCACCCGCGGCAGGCCGGTCGATTTCAGCGCGTCGTATTGCTTGAAGCCCATCCAGTAGGCCGTGATGTTGCCGGCGTTGCCAACGGGGAGACACAGCCAGTCCGGCGCCGAGCCAAGAGCATCGCAGATCTCGAAGGCGGCCGTCTTCTGTCCCTCGATGCGGTAGGGATTGATCGAGTTCACCAGGCAGATCGTATGCTTCTCTGAAATTTGCACGGCCAACCCAAGCGCTTGGTCAAAGGACCCGTCCACCTGAATGACCTGCGCGCCGTACGCCGCCGCGCCGGCAAGCTTACCGGCGGCGACCTTGCCCTGTGGGATCAACACGATGGCTTTCAGGCCCGCGCGCGCCGTGTAGGCCGCGGCCGAGGCGGCCGTGTTGCCCGTGCTGCCGCAGATGACGGTCTTGGCGCCGCGTCCCAGCGCCTCGCTAACCGCGGCCGTCATGCCCCGGTCTTTGAAGGAACCCGTGGGGTTCAGACCTTCGAACTTGATGAAGAGCTCAAACCCGCCCCCGAGCTCACGCGCCAGGGCAGGGGCCGGGATCAACGGCGTATCCCCTTCGAGCAGGGTCACGAGGCGCGTGTGCCCGGGCAGCTCCAACAGAGGGCCGTACTTGGCGAGCACTCCTTGATACAAGTCAATCATCCGTTCTGCAGAACTCGCCCGTCATTCAACGGAGTTGGACGGCCGTCGAGGTTGTGCTCACGCCATCATGGTCTTCGGCCGGTACTGCAGGGCTTCGGCCAGATGGATCGCCTCGATGCGCTCGTTGTCCGCGAGATCCGCGATCGTGCGTGCCAGCTTCAAAACGCGATGATATCCCCTCGCCGACAGGTTCATCTGCCCCATGGCGGCCCGCACCAGAGCTTCTCCGGCGGCGTCGAGCTTGCAGTGCTGCCTGATTTCTCCCACGCGCATGTCGGCATTCGTCAATATTCCGATCGCCGTGGCCCGGCTCTTGCGGCTCCCTGCCGCTTCGGCCGCTTCGACAGGCTCCTGCCCTTGTTGCCCGGCGCCAAAACGTTGGCGCTGTCGCTGTCTGGCGGCCTCAACTCGGGCGCGGATCGCTTCCGAAGCCTCGCCGAGTCGGTCATCGCTGAGCTTCTGATATTCGACGCGCGGCACTTCGACGTGGATGTCGATGCGGTCCAGCAGAGGACCGGAGATGCGCTTTTGATATTTGGTCACCGTCGAGGGCGCGCATGTGCACGCCTTCAGCAGATCCCCGAAGTAACCACACGGGCACGGATTCATCGCCGCCACCAGCATGAAGTTCGCAGGGAAGGTCAGGGAACCCTGCGCCCTGCTGATCGTGACGACCTTGTCCTCGATTGGCTGGCGCATCACCTCCAGTACCCGCGACCCGAACTCGGGGAGCTCGTCCAGGAACAGCACGCCGCGATGCGCGAGCGAGATCTCGCCGGGATGCGGCCAGTTGCCTCCGCCCACCAAGCCGGCGTGGCTGATCGTGTGATGCGGCGCCCGGAACGGCCGTGCTCGGATCAGCATCTCCGGCGGCAGCGCATCGGCTACCGAGTAGATACGCGTGACTTCCAGCGCTTCATCCACGGACATTTCCGGCAGCACCCCAGGCATCGCTCGCGCCAGGAGCGTCTTGCCCGCCCCCGGTGGCCCGACCATCAGCACATTGTGTCCCCCCGCAGCCGCGATCTCGAGCGCCCGCTTGACGTGCTCCTGCCCTTTGATCTCGCGGAAGTCTGTCGAGGGCAATCGAACCGCAGGGTCGGCTTCCACGTGAGGCTGCGCCGCAATCTCTTTCTGGCCGGTCAGATGATGGTGAAGATCCGCCAGCGACGAGACCGGATAGACTTCCACGTCGGGGATGAGCGCCGCTTCGACCGCATCCGAGATCGGCACGAATATGCGTCGAAAGCCGCGTTGCCGGGCGCTGGCCGCCATGGGCAACACGCCGCGCGAATGGCGCACGGTGCCCTCCAGCGAAAGCTCCCCGACCACGAGGGCATCGTCCAGACAATTTGGCGGCAGCAATCCCTGCATCATCAGGACGCCCACCGCGATCGGCAAATCGTACGTCGGGCCTTCTTTGCGCACGGAGGCGGGCGCAAGGTTTACGACGATGCGCTCGCGGGGATATCGCAGACCGGCGTTCTTCACCGCCGCTTGCACCCTCGAACGGCTTTCCTGCACGGCCTTGTCTGGAAGGCCAACGATATCAATTCCGGGCAGGCCCTGGGCGGTGTCGACTTCGACCTCGACCATCACCCCCTCCAGCCCGATCACCGCACATGAGAAAACGCGTGCCAACATGTGTGCCAGTGTAGCCGAGGCACGGAGGGAAGTCAATTGCGCCCGCCGGTGCACGCTGTCATTCAGAGGGCAGCCAATCGCCCTGGCGACTCCCTGCGACAAGAAAAGCGGGCCAGACGGCATCGTCTGGCCCGCTCCGTGCATCAAGCCAAAGTGCAGCCTAGTTGACAGTGAATGCGGCGTGCATGCCCTTGCATGTAGTGCGGGGTGGGCGTGTCGATGTTGCAGATCATGACGTAGTTGCCCTTCTCGAGCTTGACTTTCAGATCTGCCGACGCGCCGGCTTCCACCTCGACCTCGTCGATGTGGGTCACGCCTGCGCCGTCACTCGTCGACGGTGCCGTCATCCTTGAGCGGCAGTTTGTCTTCCGCCAGATCGGTCTTGAAGATCACGAACTCGTGCTTCTGATCGGTGGCCTTGTTGGTTACGTGGAAGACGACGTCCCCGGCGGGCGCCGTGTTTCTCGACATGGTCAGCTTGTAAGTCTCGAGCGTTACGTCCACCGAAGTGGGACCGCACGCCGCCAGCAACGGCATGATGAAGACAGAAATTGCGAGTGCTGCAAAGATCTTCTTTACTTTCATCTCATTCTCCTTTGGCTAAAATGAAACGTTCTTCGGCGTTTTGGCGATCCTGACGGGGAGCCAAATCTCCACCTTTCCACCGTCCTTTGCGGATTGTTGCGTCGTTTGGTTTTCCACCTCCTTTCGAATATGGGCCGTGTAATGGATGGACGACACCAACACTACGATCCTGGTTCGCCTGCATCAGTATCTTGCGATGATTGGCATGACGACCGTCATCACCAGGATCAGCGGAATGGCCAGGACGAAGTCCGCCAACGAAAAGGTAGCTGAAAACCCTGGAATCGGTCTTCAGGTGCATGAAGTACAGGAGCACGAGCACGGCCTTGACGGCAGAAAGTACCAGCAGCACCGGCAGCCGGATCGGCCGTCTGCTGGACGTAACTCACCAGGGTTTCGATCAGTGTGAAGCCGGCCAGGATGCCGAAAACGAGCAGGTAGTTCGGGCGTCTCTGCTTGCACATGTTCCATGGATGCACTCCTAGATCAGGTAGATCAACGTGAACAGCACGATCCACACGATGTCCACGAAGTGCCAGTACAGGCCGAAGTTCTCGATGCCCAGGTGGTCCGCCTTCGTGAACGGGATCCTGCCATGCCCCACCAGCAGGTAGCCCAGCCAGATGCATCCGATCAGCACGTGCAAGCCGTGCGTGCCTGTCACCGTGAAGAAAGGCATGCCGAAGGTCGTGGAATAGTCCACGCCCTCGCGGAACAGCGATGTCCACTCGAAGGCCTGCCCGCCGAGGAAGACCAACCCTAGCACCAGGACGAAAATCAGGTTTCGCCGCATGGCGCCTGCGTTTCCCTCGCGAATGGCCTCGAGCGCACGCACCACAAAGTAGCTGCTCGTCACCAGGACGAAGGTATTCACCGCGATGATCGGAATGCTGAGGTGCGAGCGAAAGTCCGCCTGGTAACCGGTGTGCACGATTTTGGTGAGCAACAGAAGCAGGATCAGGGCCGTGAAAAACACCACCTCGCCCCCCAGGAAGACCCACATGGCCAGCTTTGTGTTCTCGTGCCGCGCAACCGGCGCGGTCTGGACAGCTTCACTCATCGTGTGATCCCTCCGCCCGGTTTTCGAGCGCCCAGCCGCCGATTGCCGTGAGCAGGACAACCACACCGACCAGGCTGGTAATGATGCTCGACACGATCCCGGACGCGATCAAGAACAATCCAAAGGCCAGCACGATCGGCCAGAAGCTCGGTTTGGGCATGTGGATGTCAGGATGCTCTTTCATGCAGCATTTCTCCTCATGAAGCCGGGTTGTCTGCCGGGAGGTTTGGCGGCGTGTCCTGGTTGCCCAGCCAGTTCCCGGCAATGATGCTCAAGCAAACCAGAAGGATGACGTGGGTCGGGACCCACATCAACAGGCCGCCGAGGCGCTGATCGTCCAGCACGCCCATTCCGAACGGATGCGCGGCGTGCACATAGAAGGGATACAGCGGCCTGCCGGCAAATACAAGTATGGCGCCGAGCAGCGTGCACGGCATCGCCATAAAGAAGATGTACAACATGCGGATCGGTGCCGGCGACCGGGGCAGCGCGGGAGAGGCGGGCCCGACTATCGGCCACCAACCGATCAACGCCGCAGCGATGAACATAAGATGTTCGACGATGTGCAGCCATTCGTGTGATTGAGCCAGGCCGTACGCGCTCGGAATGTGCCATCCCAGCGTGACGGCCGCGAACACGAAGAGCGCCACGGCCGGGCTGGTGATCCGTCGGGCAGCAGCCAACAAACGCCGCGGTATCAGCAGGCCCGGAAGCCAACCGGGTGTTCCCAGCAGCCAGCAGGGCGCCGCTACATACATCAGCAGCAGGTGCTGCAGCATGTGCGCACTGAAGAGGTAGTCGTCGCCCAGCGGATCCAAGGGCGAGCTCAACGCCAGCAGGCCGATCAGCGTGCCGAAGTGAAAGGCGGTCGCGCGCAACCGCCCGGGAGCATCGCCCCAGCCGTATTGGCGCCGCCAGCGTCCGGTGACCAGGACATAGGCAGCCGTCCACAGCGCCATGCCGATCAGCACGCTTGAATGGAACCCCCAGCCGACCTGCGTAAGTATCATCACACCAGGTAGAGTGCCGTGAACAGCACCAGCCAGACCGCCACCACGTAGTACCAGAACAGCGAACCGATTTCGATTGCCGTCGCGTCTGCATCCGTGAAATTCGGATAGCGCGGGCGCATCAGGTTTAACGCCAGCACCACGACGCCGGCCAGGATATGCACCGCGTGAAAGCCCATCAGCGCAAAGAAGACACCCCCAAAGGCCTGGTCGTCAATGCGCAGGCCGGCATGGGTGAATTCATACGCCTGCCCGGCGACGAAGACGAGCCCAAGTGCCAGCGTAAGGACCTGCGTTGTCGGAACGAGTGCGGTCCGCTGCCCGGCCAGGACCAGGACGTGCGTCTGGCGGGCGCTCCATGCGCTGGCCAGCAGGATCGTGGTGTTCAGGATGGGAACAAGCAACCGGGGCAGGGAATGTACGAGCGCCCAGTTGGCCTGGCTGCGCAACGCCACGTAGGCCACCAGCAGCGTAGCGAAGAGCACGGTTTCGGTCAGCAGGATGACGGCCAGGGCGACTTTGCCCGTGGCCACCTTGCTCATCGGGTGCGGGCCAATGGCGCTGTTCAAACGTGCCCCTTGCCTTCATCATGCGGCGGGTGCTTCTGGTAATACAGCGGTCGATGGCCTTGCACCGACGGGATGCTCGCAAAGTTGTATTCAGGCGGCGGCGAGGACGTGGTCCATTCGAGAGTGAATGCATCCCACGGATCGGTCTCGCCGGTCGCCGGCTTGGCGATCGAAATGAAGAAATTGACCGCGAAAGTCAACACGCCGAGCGCCACAATGAAGGCGCCCACCGTCTCGACCAGGTTCCAGATCTCCCAACCGTATCCCGCGCCGTAGGTGTAGATGCGCCTCGGCATGCCTTCAAGGCCCAGGATGTGCATCGGCATGAAAACCAAATTCATGCCGACGAAGAGCAGCCAGAAGTGCAGCTTGCCGATCCCTTCCGACATGTGCCGGCCCGTGATCTTGGGGAACCAGTAGTACACGCCAGCGAAGAATCCGAAGATCGCCCCGCCGAAGAGCACATAGTGGATGTGTCCGATCACGTAGTAGGTATCGGTGAGCTGCCAATCGACGGGAACGACCGCCAGGTGGATGCCATCCAATCCGCCGATCAGAAAGAGGGTCACGAACCCCAGGGCAAACAGCATCGGCGTCTGGAAGCGCAGCCTGCCCCGCCACATGGTCGCCAGCCAGGCAAAGAACAGCACGCCCGTTGGAGCGCTGATCAAGAATGTGTCACCGGCGAAGACCGTCAGGACCGTCGTGGGCATGCCGGTTGCAAACATGTGGTGCGCCCAGACCGTGAAGCCCAGGAAGCCGATCGTGATCGTGGAGATCACCACCCAGTTGTAGCTGAATAGCGGCTTCTGCGAAAACACCGGGATGATTTCAGAGACAATCCCCATGGCGGGCAGGATCAGGATGTACACCTCTGGGTGGCCGAAGAACCAGAACAAGTGCTGCCAAAGCAAGGCGCTGCCGCCTTCTGCCACATTGTAGAAGTGCGCGCCCAGCTGCCGGTCCAGCAGCAGCAGGATGACGGCGACCGTCAGCGAGGGCAGCGAGAAGACGGCCAGAAAGGCGGTCACGAACTGTGTCCAAACGAAAACCGGCATGCGACCCAGGGTCATGCCTGGCGCCCTGAGCTGGATGATGGTCACGATGAAATTGATCGAGCCGATCGTCGTCGCCATGCCCAGCAGCAGGATTCCGAGCGCCCAGTAGTCCATGCCGTGCGTATCGGAAAACACCTTCTCGGTCAGCGGCGCGTAACTGAACCAGCCGTCGTTGGGCGCGCCGCCGAAAAGGAAACTGCTGTACATGAACGTGCCACCTGCCAGAAACGTCCAGTAGCTCAAGGCGTTCAGCTTCGGGAAGGCCACGTCCCGGGCCCCGATGAGCAGCGGGATCAGGTAGTTGCCGAAGCCGGCGGCGAGTGGCATTACGGCCAGGAAGATCATCGTCGTGCCGTGCATCGTGAAGATCTGGTTGTAGGTGTCGGGGCTCAGGAATTTGTTCTCTGGCCGCGCCAGCTGTATTCGCATCAGCAGCGCTTCGATCCCCCCGGCGAAGAAGAAGATGAAAGCGCTGACCATGTACATGATGCCGATCTTCTTGTGATCGACGGACATCAACCACGAAAGCACGCCGCTCTGGGCGTGTCTTTGCATGAAGGGAAGCGATCCGGCCTGAGTGGTCATCTTTATCCTTCCAGCGGCCTACTTGAGCAGCGTGAGATAGGCAATGACATTGTCGAGATCCGCCGAGGGCAGATTGATGTTCATGTCGTTTCCGGGCTTCATTGCCTGCGTGTCGTGCACCCAATTGCGGATGTTGGTCTCGTTGAGCTCGTAGGTCGCGCCGGCAAACATTGACCGTGAGAACAGATGCGCCAGATTGGGACCCGTTAGATCGGTTTTTGGATCGCCGGGTACGATGGAGTGGCACGTGGAACAGGTTGTCGTGACAATCTTGTACCCCGCCTGCTCGGCCTCGGTCTGGGCCGTGGCGGCTGGCTCCTGCTGGTGTGCCACCCAGGCATCAAAATCGGCCTGTGACTCGGCAATCACCTGCAGTCGCATCATGGCGTGCTCGGTGCCGCAAAATTCGGAGCACTGGCCGTGAAAGTCTCCCGGCTGGTCGGCCCTTAGCCACATGTGGTTCGTCTGCCCGGGTATGACATCGGTCTTGCCCGTGAGTTGCGGCGCCCAGAAACTGTGAATTACGTCAACCGAAGTGAGAGTGATCTGGACATTGGTGCCAACGGGCACGTGCAGCTCGTTGGCGGTCTTTATCCCGAGGTCGGGATAGTCGAATTCCCACCACCAACGATGGCCGATCACGTGGACGTTGAGGTCCTGGGCGGAAGACTGCGGCGCGGCCACCGCGTGCATCGTCGACACCATCAGGCCAAAATCAAAGGCGTCGGCAGCCAGCACAAGGACAGCCGCCGTGATGGCCCACGAGGCTTTGCCATGGATCTGGGGAGCGTGGCCCCCCTGCTCATGAGCGCGTGCACCGCGGATCAGGATATAGATCAGCGCCCCGATGATCACGACGAAAATAAAAACTGCCTCGTACAGTATGTCTCTGTACAGGGCAGCTTCGTCCCGGGCGATGCTTGAGTTGGCGTGTACGAAGGTCGGTGAGGTGGCGCAGCCCGCAAGCAGCAGTCCAAATGCTGCCCAACATGCAATCCTAAGGAAGGATTTCATCCGTGGCATCTCCTCCGGAAAAATTCAGGCTCTCACTGGGGGCCGGAGAGCCTAGTTGCACATCTTTACGATGTGGTCGTGCACATAAAATGGATAGATTGCACCCACATTGTCTACATTTTTCGCAGATTGTCAAGGCCCAATGTGTCGCATTCCACAAATGCCCGCCGGCGTGCGCAGAATGGGCCGGCGCGCATGCGCAATCGCATCGTTATAATGCCGGTGTGAAAGTGCCAAACAGCCGCCATTGGAAACCGGCCGTCGAGGCCGTCCTCTACCTCCTCGTTCTCATCGTATTCATTAGCAAAGCCGCCGGTGCCAACTTCTCTCATGACGAGAACCAGTTCATCGCGCCGGGGCAACTGCTCGCCTACCACGCCCTGCTTCCTTACGTGGACTACCCGTACACGCATATGCCCTACGCCGTCCTCTTCTACGGCATTGGGGCAGCCGCTACGCCCTACGATTTCCTGGCGGGCCGCTTGCTTAACGCGGTCGCGTGGTTCGTCTGTGCACTGGTGATCGTGAAGGGCTTTGGACGACTGACATCGACCGATGAAGACGCCTCAGCCCTCTTCCTGGACTTCGTGGTCCTCTGCATCTTTGTGTTGAACACAATTCTGGAGCACATCGCGGGAAACGCCCTTAATCACTCCTTCGCGGCGCTGTTCAGCCTGCTGGCCTTGGCGTTCTTCGTGCGCAAGGGCGCCGCTTCCTCCGCGGCTACGCGAGCCGCCTTCGGCACTGGCGCTTTTGCGAGCCTGGCGGCCTGGACAAGATTCAACTACGCCATCTTGCTCCCCGTCCTTGCCGGCCTCTACGTTGTTGAGGCATGGCGCAGCCGGGCGCCGCGTCGTTTCAGGTCAGCGATCGCGTACGCAGCCGGCGCCGTCACCGGGAGCATCCCGGTCCTCGGCCTCTTTGTTGCCGCGCCACAGGCTTTCCTGTACGGCAACTACGTCTACATTCGTCTGAATACCATCTACTACTCGGGGCTTCTCACGCGCCTCAATATGCAACTCGGGCAGAAGTTGCTTGATTTCCTGGGCTACGTCGGTGCCTCGCCCCTGGATCTCGTCCTGTACCTGGCGATGTTCTTCATGCTGGCGCGCGCCGTGGTGCAGATACGCTCGCACTGCCTCGGCCGAGGCTCTGAGCGAGCTGGCTCTGGCCGGTTGCGCCCTCGCACTGGCACTCACGGCCTTCGCGCCCACGCCAACCCAGCCGCAGTACTTCTTGGCGCCGATTCCACTGCTGTGCGTTTGCTTGCTGCTGCTGGGGCGACAGGTGTTTCAAGCGCATCGCAACTTGATCCATGCACTCGGAACGGCCTGCCTGGTTGTCTTGTTCTCTGCAACCGGCCCGCGGGCGACGCTGGCATCGCTCGGCTCCCTGGCACAGCCATCCGCCTGGGTCCCTGTGCAAGCTCACCAGTTCGCTGCACGCCTGCACCAGTACGTACCCGCCGGCCGGGTTCTCACGCTGCTGCCGATGTTCCCCCTGGAGGCGGGGTACGAAGCCTACCCGTTTGCCGCCACCGGACCTTTCTCGTGGCGGACTTCGCTGCTGCTGACACCGCAGCGCCGCGCACTCTACGGCGTCACCTCACCCGATGAGCTGGACAGCCTGCTAAGCGCGATATCCCCCACAGGCAGTATTGACGGGCTTTGAATCCACCAACGCCGGCTTCGAATTTGGAGATTTGGGAGGTCTGGAAAAGCCGCTTACGGAGTACGCACAAAGTCACGGCTTCGACCGCATTTCCGTGCCCGCGCCGTTCCTCGAACAGGCTATCTCGCTTTGGGTGAAAAGACCGTGAAGTTCGACGCCGCGAGTCAGCGCCTCCGCCGAGGCACCTAAAGGCGGACCGGCCGCCCGGACCGCGCCGCCTCAAGCAGGCTGACGATCGTCGCCACGTTGCCGCGGCTATCCGCAAGACTCATGCGCGGCGGCTTGCCGAGCAGTACGGCGTCGGCCATGTCTTCCACTTCGCCACGGTACAGCTCTTCGCCGGGGACCTTGATGGTTTCGACGTTTTTCCCGCGCTTCAGGGTCAGCCGTTCATTCTTCCCCGGCTTGAATGGGTTGGAAATCGACAAGACGCCCACAGCGCCGACGATTTCCATGCCCCAGCGGTCGGGTGAACGCAGGCCGCAGTCAAAATCCGCCAGCACGTCGTTCGGGAATCGAAGCTGGCCCACGAACGATTCGTCCACCCCGCCTTCCGTCAGCACCTGCCAGCCGAAAGCCTCCGCGGGTTCTGTGCCCGCGACCATTCTTGCATAACTGATCGGATAACAGCCCACGTCCCAGATTCCGCCTCCGCCGGTCTCTTGGCGCAGCCGGATATCGCCGTCACGTCGCACGGTGAATGTGAAGGCGCCCTTTAATGAGTTGCAAGTCGCCGAGGGCACCGCTGTCAACGAGTTCCTTGACCTTCAGCGTTTGAGGATGGTGGCGATACATGAAAGCTTCTGCCAGGACCTTGCCGCTGTGTTTTGAGGCCGCTTCCATGCGGTTCAATTCGTCGACGGTCAGCGCCATTGGCTTTTCACACAACACGTGCTTGCCGGCTTGCAGCGCCTTGATCGTCCACTCGGCGTGCAGGTGGTTGGGAAGAGAATTGTAGATCACATCGATTTCGGGATCCGCCAGCAAGGCTTCATAGCTGCCGTGGGCTCGTGGGATCCGCCACTCGCCGGCATAGGCGTCCGCCGTGCTCTGGCTCCGGGAGGCCACCGCCGCCAGCTCATTCCTTTTTGATGCCTGGAGTACCGGGATGAGGGCGCGGTTGATGTGCGCCGTTGATAGGAGCCCCCATTTGAGCTTCGTCTTCGTCACGGCAGATCCTCCGTCGATCCCGTACTTACGGCCACTCGGCTAGTCCGTCCGCGCCGACCTACCAGTAATGATGGACCAGCGGGCGAATCCGCTGGTCGTAGATTTCCTTCACGCGAGCCATCGTGTCCCTCGAAAGGGGCGCAAGGTCCGACGCAGCCGCATTTTCTTCGGCTTGCTTTGGATTCTTGGCGCCGGGGATGCAGCAGGTCACCGCGTCGAACATGAGGGTCCACCGCAGCGCAAATTGTGCCATGCTCATGGTCGCCGGCACCAACGGCCGCAGGTCCTCGACCGCCGCCAGAGCCGCATCGTAGTCGACACCGGAAAAGGTCTCGCCACGATCGAACTCCTCACCGTTGCGGTTATAAGCGCGGTGATCGCGGGTCTCGAATTTTGTGGCAGGCCCCATTTTGCCGGTCAGCAAACCGCTCGCCAGAGGTACACGCGCCAGGATTCCCACTCGGCGGCGCATGGCCTGCTCGAAAAAAAGCTCTGCCGGCCGCTGGCGGAAGACATTGAAGATGATCTGGATGGTCTGCACGTTTGGATACTCAATGGCTTTCAGCGCCTCTTCGACCTTCTCCACGCTGATCCCGTAGAACTGCAGTTTGCCCTCGCTGACCAGGTCGTCGAGGGAGCCAATTACTTCAGGCCGATAGTAGACCTCGGTCGGCGGGCAGTGCAACTGCAGCAAGTCCAGTCGGTCCACCTGCAGGTTCTCGAGGCTGCGTTCAACGAAACGCCTCAGGTTCTTGGCGTTATAGCCGTCTGCCGTGTGCGGATCGAGGCGCCGGCCTGCCTTGGTCGCAACGTGGATGTCCTGGCTCTTGCCTTTCAGTGCCTGGGCGACGAGCCGTTCGCTGCGACCGTCCCCATACACATCCGCCGTATCGATGAAATTGACGCCAAGATCGATGGCTCGTTCGAGGGCCTGCAGCGAGGCCTTGTCATCCACCGTGCCCCAATCCCCGCCGATCGCCCAGGCACCAAAGCTGATCTCGGATACTTTCCAGCCCGTTCTTCCCAACTCGCGATATTTCATTTTCCCTCCTCCGTGCACGCTCAAGCTTGTGACGCACGCCCATAACGTGCCGGAATGTGTGCCGCTCCCCCAAGGTTCAACGCTGCCGTGCGGTACGCGCTAACCCTTCAACGCCCCCGCCATCAGTCCCCGCAAGAAGTAGCGTCCCAGGAATACGTAGACCAGCAACGTCGGCAGAGCCGCCAGCAGCGTCGCTGCCATAAGCACGTTCCATTGGACCAACTGGCTGCCGGCCAGGTTGTTCAACGCGACCGTTACCGGCCAGTGGGACTGGTTCGTCAAGATGACCGCAAACAGGAATTCATTCCAAGCCTGCGTGAACTGCCAGATGATAACCACCGCAAAACTTGGCGCAGAGAGCGGGAAGATGATGTGACGATATAGCCCCAAGAGGCTGGCGCCGTCGATCTTGGCGGCCTCCAGAACCTCCGTCCCGATCCCCGCATAATAGTTGCGGAAGATGAGCGTGGTGATCGGGATGCCGTAAATCGTGTTTACGAACACCAGCCCCGGCAGGTCTCCGTACAGATTGATGGCCTGCATGAACTTGACCAGGGGGATCAGGATGCTCTGGTAGGGGATAAACATACCGAACAGGATGAGGCTGAAGATCAAGTTGGAGTGGCGGAACTTCCATTTTGCCAGCAAGTACCCGTTGATCGAGCCCAGCAGGGAGGAAATGAGCGCTTCCGGGACGACCATGAGCAGGCTGTTGGTCAGGTTGGGCCCGAGCTGCTTGAAACCGGCGATGAAATTCTCGATATGGAAGCCGTTCGTGGGCAGGTTCCACATGGTCTTCAGGTCCACTTCGCTGATGGGCTTGATGCCTGTGAGCAGCATCATGTACACCGGAAGCAGATAAACGATCGCCAGCGCAATCAGTATCGCGTAGAACAGGGTTCGCAGGGCCGCCCGGCGCGTCATACCTCGGCCTCGGTCCGCATGCTGCTCACAAGGTAGGGCACCACCAACAATAGACACACTGACCAACATCAGTATTCCGATGGCCGCCCCCTGGGCATAATTCGTGCCGTCGAACGTGGTCCTCCACATGTAGATGCCCGGCACGTCCAGGCGCATGTCCTGGTGCCCCAAGCGCCACGATCAGATCGAAAATCTTGAGCGACATGTGGCCCAGGATGATCATCGCGCTCAGGGTCACGGGTTGCAGCAAGGGCATGATGACATGCCGGTAGATCTGGAATTCACTGGCGCCGTCCACCCGCGCAGCTTCACGCAACTCCTCAGGAATGCTGCGCAGTCCTCCCAGGTACAGGGCCATGGTGAATCCGGAGAGTTGCCATACGGCCGGGTATGACCGTGTAGGCCATTCCCCACGGCTGCGGGCTCGAATGCCACAGGCTGATGAGAGAATCGAGGTGCAGGTTCTTGAAGATCAGGTTGATGCCCGTGATGCGGTCCCCTGTGGCGGGGTTCATCAGCCAGCCCCACACGACGCCGGACGCGATGAAAGAAATCGACATCGGGAAGAGGAAAATTCCGCGGAAGATGGCTTCCCCCTTTAGGCGTTGGTCGAGCAGGATCGCCAGCCCCAGGCCGAGGATCAGGCAGCCGATATTGAAGCCGACTGTGAACACCACGCGTGTTCCTCACGTCGATCCCAAAACGCACGTCGTGCTGGATCAGGTCAGCGTACTGCTGAAAGCCGACAAAGGTGAAGTCCGGCAGCAATCCCTTCCACTTGCTCATGGAGACGCGCACCGACCAGCCGATGAAACCGTATACGAAAATGGCGATGGCCACCATGGACGGCAAGAGCAGCGCAACGGACAGATACGTCTCGTTGCGGAACATGTCCACGATGACAAGTATTCCGGCGTAAAAGACCAGCCCGCCAAGCAGCAGGCCGATCGACGTGAAGTTCTTGCCCGCGACCAGCAGCTTCGTCGTTCTCAATGCCGCCAGCGAAGCGCCGCCCAGCAGCATGAGCAGCAACGCCACGACCAGCTTGCCGCCACGAAACTCAAAGCCTCGTGTCATTTAGCCTCGCATCCGCTTGCACCAGCCTTCGGGGACCGAGTTCGAATCTTAGTGGTCGGCTTCGGACTGTCAAGTTTGCGCCGGCGCATCCCCGCTTCCGGCTCCGCAATCCCAGTGCACTGGCTGATGACTACGAAGATGGGCGGCCAAAACACAGCCGCCCATCTTCTCTAGCACACGTCAATTTCTACGTACTACTTGCAGACACCGTCAGACTTGCAGGCATCCACAAGCGCCGCCTGGAAATCGGCGACCTTCGTCGGATCGGCCACGAACACGCCCAAGGCCGTTGCGACCTTGGTGTTCCAAGCCGGATTTCCGACCACTTCGTGCGTCAAGCTGCCGACAACCTTGTTGCTGCCCCAATCCTTGGCAGCGCCCTGCGAGTACTCGCTGAACAGCGACTGATCGCAGTCCGTTCGGGCGCAGATCGAGCCCTTGAGCGGGTTGAAGGCTTCCTGGCCCTCCTTGGAAGCGGCGACGGTCAACCAATCCATCGTTCCGGACGGATTCTTGTTGCCAACCGGCAGGACGAAGCTGTCCGCCAGGAACACGAAGACGCCGTTGCGTTCCGGGAGGCGGAGCCCAGTCGAAGTCCGTATGCGGGCTTCAGGGCCAGCCCGTTGGGGGCGGCGTTCGCAAAATAGCCGTACGCCCAGTCGCCCATGATGTTGAAAGCGGCATCGCCGTTGGTCATGAGCTGCGCAGCGGGCTGCCAGTCGGAGAGCGTTGCCGCGTCGCTGTTGGTGTAGCTCAGAGCCTTGGCATAGTTATTCAAGGCGGTGGTGACGTCGGCGCTGCCCCAGTCCGTCGAGCCAGTCCCACAGTCCGGCTCCAGCCATCAGCACCCAGGGAACCGATCATGACATTCTCGAACAGGTGCTCGGCAGTCCATGCCGGCCCGAGGGCCAGGCAGGTCTTCCCGGCGGCGACGATCTTGTCGCAGGCGGCAAAGAAGTCGTCATAGTTGGCGAATCCGCCCGTCCGGCACGTCACGCCCGCCGCAGCGAGCACTTTCGGGTTGTACCACATGACGTTCGAGCGGTGGATGTTCACCGGAACGCTGTAGGGATGCCCATCCTTGGAGATCAAGGGAAGCAGGGCAGCCGGCAGTGCAGCACCGAAGCCGCTGGACTTGAAGAAATCATCGAGGGCTGGATCTGCTTGGCGTCCACGTAGGCAAACGTCGCCTCACCGGCATGGGCCTGCCAGGAATCCGGCGGGTCGCCAGCCTGGAAGACGGGTCGCCAGGACGGCCTTTGCGTTGGTGCCCGCGCCGCCTGCGACCGCGGCGTTTACGAACTCCTCATTCGGATACTTCGCCTGGAAGATCTTGATCATCGCCGCCAGGCCATCCGCTTCGCCCGGGCCTACCCACCACGAGAATACTTCAACTCTTGCCGTTGGAGGCCGGCAGGGGCCGGCGCGGCGGGTCCGCATGCAGAAAGCACGGTCCCGGCCATGATCAGCACAGCCACGAGGCTGTACCAGAGTTTCTTGGACATGTTGTTTTCTTCTCCTATTCCTCGCTTGTCGAATATCAACCTTCATGCAACGACCATGTTGAGCGCTACCCCCGGCATCACCTCCTTCGCAACTTCTGTTGGTTTCCCCAGGATATCGTCGATTACCACCGCGGCCGCGCCGATCAGGCTGGCGTCCGGCCCGAACGCGGAAACACATATGTCCGTCTGTCCGGCGACCTCGGACAGCGCGTGCAGCCGCACGCCTTCCCGGATTCCCGGCATCAGGTATTCGCCGGCCGCGCTGACCGGTCCGCCGAGCACGATCTTCTCGGGATTGAAGATGTTGACCAGGCTGGCCATGCCGCTTCCGATGGCCGCCCCGACCTCCGCCAGCGACTCCAGCGCCACCTGATCGCCCGCCTGCGCCGCCCGCTTGATCAGGGCCAGCGATAAGCCGCCCGACTCGCTTTCCAACATCGCCGGAAGCAGGCTCTTGCAACCCGCCGCCAACTTCGCCTTGCACGCGGTCGATGATGGACGCCTGATTGCAGTACGTCTCCCAGCAGCCCAGCTTGCCACATCTGCATTCCATCGGATAGGGTTCGGCGCGGATGGGCGTATGCCCGATCTCGCCCGCGGAGCCGCCCCTGCCGCGATAAAGCTGGTCGTTCAAGTACAGGCCGCCCCCAAGGCCCACGCCTCCAAAAACAAAAACGAAGTCCCGAACGTTCTGGGCTTCGCCGAAGAGGTGCTCCGCAACCGCTGCCGCATTCGCATCATTCTCGAGATAGACCTTCAGACCGGTGAAGGTGAAAATCTCTCGCAGCGGCACATTATGCCAGTCGAGATTTGGGGCGAACAGCAATACCCCGTGCTCAAGATCCACAGTCCCGGGTACCGAGAAGCTTATCCCAAGGACACGCAGCCCCTTCTGCTCCGCGATGACCAGGGCCTGCTCGATGAGCTCGCGGACGGCTGCCAGCGTCTCGTCCTGCGTTTGGGATGGGCCGGCGCCGATCTGCTCCCGCCACAGGACGTTCCCAACAAAATCGGCGATTGCCACCGCCACAAAATCGACGCCCAGTTCTGCCGCAATAACAGCGCCGGCGGCCGCGTTGACTTCAAGAAGCGTCGCCGGGCGCCCCGCTCCGTTGGACTCCATGCCCGCCTCACGAACCAGCCCACGCTCGATCAGATCCTGGGCCAGGCTTGAGACGGTCGACTTATTCAGGCCCGTCCGGGAAGCCACTTGGGCGCGCGACAACGGTGCCTGGCGGTACACGGTCTTGAGTACCGCGGACAAATTCACTTCGCGCACGAGCATGTGATCGGCGATATTTTTCTGTTCCATTAAGGGGAAGAGTTAATATGTTGCGACAACCAACTAACCCATTATATCCGATTTCCCCCTTTTGTCAATCAGTGCAAACCGTCACTGATCCCCTGCAGCACGTGGCCCCTGGGGCAGCTTCGGTTACCCGAACCCTGCCACCACGGGAGGACGATCACCCAAACCAACCCTGCCTTTTGTCCATTGCGCTGCGGCGGGCAACCACCTATACTGCAGTTGACGACGTCAACCCCCATGGAGCGAACATGACCCCTGCACAACTGCTCTATCTTTCGCGTCACGATGTCGAGACTGTGAATCTCAGCATGAAGACCGTCATCGACCTACTCGAACAGGCATTCCTGGAAAAGGGCAACGGCCGGGTCGAGATGCCTCCCAAGCCGGGCATCCATACGATGCCCGATGCCTTCATCCACGCCATGCCAGCATTCATACCGGCCCTGAAGTCCGCAGGCATCAAGTGGGTCAGCGGCTACCCCGAGAACTTCAAGCGGGGCCTGCCTTACATCAGCGGCCTGCTGATCTTGAACGACGTCGAGACCGGCATTCCTTACGCGGTCATGGACTGCTCGTGGATCACCGCCTATCGCACCGGCGCGGCCTCCGCCGTGGCGGCCAAATACCTGGCCCGCGCAGACAGCGAGAGCGTTGGCATCCTCGCCTGCGGTGTTCAGGGCCGCACCAACCTGGAGGCATTGTCCTGCCGGTTCAAGATCAAGAAGGTCTTCGCCTACGATGTCATACCGGAAGTCCAGGACAAATTCGTCAAAGACATGAGCGCCCAGCTCGGCCTGCAGGTCGTGGGCGTGAAAGAGCCGCGGCAGGCGGTGGCGGAGTCGGACCTAGTGGTCACATCGGGACCGATCCTCAAGCATCCGACGCCGACCATCGAGGCGGACTGGATCAAACCGGGCACCTTCACCTCCGCGGTCGACTTTGATTCCTACATCACGCCCGCCGCAATGGCGCAGATGGATCGCGTCAGCACGGACGACCACGGGCAGTTCCAGTACTACAAGTCGGTGGGCTACTTTCAGAACACGCCGGAACCGTATGCCGATCTCGGAGAGTTGGCAGCGGGCCTCAAGTCGGGACGACAGTCCCCGAAAGAGCGCACCTTGGCGATCAATCTCGGCCTTGCCCTCGACGACATGGCGGTCGCGCCAGCCATATACGAGGCCGCCCGGAAGAAGGGCCTGGGAACTACACTTCCCCTCTGAGTCCTGCGATCCGGTTTTGGACTCACACGGAAGCCCCCTGGCGGGGGCTTCCTGTTATTGACGCGATTGTTGCGGCGGTCGCCATAGACTCGGCCGCGCTCGCCCTCAGGCCTCGCCCGTGTTTCGGGTCGGATTGTATGGACTGGGGAGCAGCGTGCCCGCGGGGATCTTCTCCAGATAGCTCATGTCGAGCCGCGTTTCACGCGAGGCGATCACGGGGTGCGGTGCGTTGCGACCGATCCACGTCTTGGTCGAAAAAGGATTGCATTGATACGTGCCATCGTCCAGTTTCTTGGTGGTCGTGGTGGTGGCATAGTGGATCAACCAGGGATACTTCGCATGCGATAGATCGGCGGGCAGATCCATGTTCGGTGTGATGGTCTCCACCTCCAGGTACCAGATCCTGTCGAAGATCGGCGTCCCCTTGAGCACGTTTCCCGCCGAGCCCATCGGATAGACGCCCGGCAGCGGCTCATCCATGCGCTCATTCAAGATGTAGTCGCGCCGCACGTCGGGGCCCTGTCCGTTCGTGATAAAGCGGTTGGAGGCCGTCAGCCAGCGCCAGGCATGCTCCAGATCGGCGTCGGGAAGGCCCGCCCCTTCCAGCTTGATCTGGTCGAACCACATGTGCTGGATCTCTGAATCCATCTGCGTTTGATCGAACGGCAGCAGTCGTTGGAACGCGGCGGGCCGGCCCGCGAAGCCGTGCACATAGATCTGGAAGTCCCACTTGACCCGGTATAGATCGAACGGGAACGCAAGTCCGGTCGATGGCGGATCCAGCCAGCGAAACCTCAGCCCCTGGGGCGGGTACACGTAGTTAACGTACAGCCCGCTTCCCATTTCGAGCCACTGGTAGTGAGCGTCGGCGGGATAGTCTGAATCGTCGACGATGCGCAGCGCGCCGATCGTGGAATATGGATCGATCGTCCCGATCTTGCTGGCCGTGGACGCGGGCCCCGTGCGAATGGATACCGACTTTCCCAGCAGTTCCGTCAGCTTCATTGTTCCTCCAGCCCCGGCCGGCGTCGTCCGCGCATGACCGCGTCACCTGCGGCGCGGTCATGGGTCTTGCTGCTTGCCTCCATTATCCACGAAAACCGTTCGAGCGCAGCCGCTTAATGACCACCTCCGGGGCACCGTATAATGACCGATATTCGGGGAGGCAACCATGCCAAAACGTCGCCACGCATCCAAGAGCGAATCACGCAAGCATTCGTCACGAGGCGCCGCGCGGGGCCCAGCGTCCTCTATCAGAACCTGGTCGATCGTCGCATTGGTGCTCGTCGTCGCGGCGGGGGCGTATTTGCTGCTACGGCCGCGCACCGGCCTGCCATCGGAGGTGCAGGCCAGCCAGGCGCATGAGATGTATCAAGCCGGCGCAACCTTCGTGGACGTCCGCACCCAGGCAGAATGGGCCCAGGGCCACATTGCCGGCAGTCTGCTCATCCCTTTGGAGGAGTTGCCGAGCCGGCTCACGGAGTTGCCCAAAGACAAGGATATCGTCGTGGTCTGCAGGTCGGGCGTTCGCAGCAAGGAAGGCACCACCGTATTGAAGCAGGCCGGATTCACGCGCGTCACGTGCCTCTCCGGCGGCCTGCAAGCCTGGGTTGCTGCCGGCTACCCGCTCGTTCAATAGCGGCCGCTCACGCCACCTGGCGGCGAGCCGTCACGCCTCGAAATCGCCTGCCTTGCTCTCCAGGAAACTTCAGTGCCCCTCGGGCAAGCGCAGGAAACAGCCGCGACCTCCCGGCAGGTTCATTGGCGGAACAGGCCCGACGATCGCGCGGCAGCCCCCAACCGCCCCTGCTTAGGTACGAGCTCCCTGCGCCTGACTGCCGTACCCTAGTGGCTACACGACATACGGCGATTAAGCCGGCCCTTCCTTTCACTGGTACACTCTCCCCCTTCGCAGCCACCTTCTTCATATATAACCTGCCTGGAGCCCCAACCACTATGACTGGCGACGCAGCCAACCCAACACCCGTAGTCTTCGTGCACGGCCTTTGGCTGCACAGCGATTCCTGGCGCCCCTGGATCGATCTCTTCAATTCGCGCGGCTACGCTTCCAGCACCGTAGGCTGGCCCGGCGACTCGCCAACCGCGAGCGCCACGCGGCTCCACGGGTCGGCCGTCGCGGGCTATGGCGTGACGGAGATCGCCGACCACGTCGCCGCGCAGATCAAGTCGCTGCCCACCAAACCGATCCTCATCGGACACTCCATGGGGGGACTGGTCGTCCAGCAGCTGCTGGGACGTGATCTTGCCCGCGCGGCCATTGCCATCGATCCGGCGCCCATGGCGGGCGTGCGCCTCATGCCGCTATCCACGCTGAGGGCGACCTTCCCCGCGGTCGTGATTCCGTTCAACTATTGGCGGCCGGTCGCGTTGACGCAGACGCAATTTCACTTTGCTTTCACCAATCTGCTGCCGATGTCGGAAGCCGTCGACCTTTACAACAGGTTCTGCATCCCCAGCCCGGCGCGCCCTCTCTTCCAGTCGGTCCTGGCGATCTTGAACCTTTCGTCGGCAACGAAGGTGGACGTCGCCAACAGCGCTCGCGGTCCCCTGCTCATCACGGCCGCCTCGGATGACCACACCATCCCGCCGACCCTGAGCCGCGGCGCGTTCCATCTCTATCGCAAGTCGTCCGCGATCACCGAGCTGCACGAGTTCGCGGGTCGCGGCCACTCGCTCACGATCGACAGCGGATGGCGCCAGGTCGCCGATTACTGCCTCGGCTGGCTGAAGGACAAAGGGTTGTAGCGGGGCGCCGCCGGCGGATCTGCGCGGTTGCCTCGAACGATACCGGTATATTGGGAAGGAGAGACTTCGATGAACGGCGAATTTCTGGAGAAGATGTTCGAGCATAACAATTGGGCCAACGACCGCATCATCCAGGCCTGCGCTGCGCTTGAGCGACGAGCAGCTGGATGCGGCACCACAATCCGCGACCAAGGGAACGATCCGCAGCACGCTGACTCATCTCGCAAGCGGTCAGCGGGGCTACTGGCGTCTCTTGACGCTTCCGGTCGAAGAGCGGCGCAAGCCCTTGCCCGCGCTGACCTTTGCCGAGGTATCAAGCTCCGCCACCGCCAGCGGAGAAGCCTTGCTGGCCCTGGCACGCGATGAGTTCGACCCTGGCAATGAAGGGGCGCGTTCAGGAGACAGAGGGCTGGTGGGTGGACCCCTGGGTCGTCATGCTGCAAGTCATCAATCACGCGACCGAGCATCGCGAGCAGATCAAGAGCATGCTCACGGCACTGGGCGTGACCCCGCCAAGCATCGACGGCTGGGACTACGGCGAATTCACCAACGCATACAGCGCGGATGAGAAATAGAAGGACGGTTGTCGATACACAAACGGGGCTATGATTGCCGAAACCACTTTAGAGGAAAGGAATTCATTCGATGGACATTAAAGTTGGCGGCTCACAACCTTCGAGCAAGGCCGATCCGGCGCATTTTACCGGCGACGTCCGCATGGACCCCGTGACCAGTGCACCCGATCCCGCGCACGTCGAGGTCGTCAGCGTCACGTTCGAACCGGGCGCGCGGAGCGCCTGGCATACCCATCCTCTGGGTCAGACGATCGTGGTGACGGCCGGACGCGGCGCGGTGCAAAGCTGGGATGGACCCAGTGCAGAAATGCGCCCCGGCGACGTGATCTGGACGGCCCCAGGTGAAAAACACTGGCACGGCGCTCAGCCCACGACGGCCGTGACTCACCTGGCGATTCTGGAACGCGTCGATGGCAAGATCGTCGACTGGATGGAAAAGGTCAGTGACGAGCAGTACGCGGCCGCAACCAAACACACACACTCAAAGGGCGGACAATAAGGCAGCGGCTCCCATCAGGCGCGGACTCAGCCGGCTCGACCCACGAACGCGGCTGACCTCGGGGGCAATGGCTCGTGCGACGATCGCGAGATAGAGCGAGGCACCAGCCGGGACGATAACAGTCGGCGGATCACGATCCCCATTCCTCGTTCGTTCAGTTGCCGCGCGTCTCGATGCCGGGAGCGATTCCTTGGAGGGCGACCTTCAGGCCGTTACGAGCACCCGTATTCGGTTTAGAACCTGGGGTAGATGGTCGGCGATTTCCTCGTTCTTGAATTGGACGACCCGGAGGCCCACGTCACTGATGGCGTGGTCGCGCACCGCGTCGGCCCGAGCCTGCTCGCGGGACCGATGGATACCCCCGTCGACTTCGATGACCAACCCGGCCTCCTGGCAATAGAAATCGACGATGAAACCTGCCACGATCTGTTGCCGCCTGAAATGGACGCCCAGCTTATTCGTGCGCAATTCCTCCCACAGCCTGGCTTCCGGGGCCGTCATTTCCCTGCGTAGCTGCTTCGCGCGCTCGAGCTTCTGAGCCGAGATCTTCTGATGGGCGATGATGTTCTTGACTGGCACAGGGCGATTGTACTTTGCGACGTGACCCGTCCCGGCCCCTCCACGGGGGAAGGAGCCAAACTCCCCTTCCCATTTGGGAAGGGGTTGCGAAGTCCCGGCTGCCCTTCGCCGGGAGGGGTTAGGTCCTGCCGGGCGTCAGGTCCCCTCACGATCTTAATCCGTTGCGCGGTTACGTGGACGACGAGTCTCTCAGCTGATCGTACTGAAGGCCGCGAGCCGAGACCCCCTCCCGGCCTCCCTCCACGGGGGGAGGAGCCAAACTCCCCTTCCCATTTGGGAAGGGGTTGGGGGTTAGGTCCTGCGCCTGCCACAAGCTGCCCTTCAAGCCACAAGCCTAGGCACTTGTCACGCCTGTGGATTGACTTCAGGGGCTCGGCGGCGCGATAATCTCCCCAGAGCGGGGACAGCAGCTCAAATCATCCAGCCATCCTGCCTCCGCCGAAACGCAAGCACACAGGGAGGTGCCACATGCCGTTTCGGTTTCGGAAATCCCTCAAGATCGCTCCAGGCGTCAGACTAAATCTGAGCAAAGGCGGCATCAGCACGTCCTTGGGAGGCCGCGGCCATTCGCTCAATGTCGGAAAGAGCAGTGTCAAGTCCACGGTCGGGATTCCAGGTACGGGCCTTTCGTACACGGCGAAGGCAGGCGGCGGTCAGACACGCAAGAACTCGGGTTGCGGACTCTTGGCAGGCGCGCTCGTGCTCGGCTTGATCGTCTTGGCTTGCGGCTCGACCGCCACAGCCGTCCCGGCGCCGGTCGGAATCGATACGGTCATCGCCGCGACGGCCCGCGCGCTGGCAGAAGTCCCAACGAGTGCGCCGCCACCAGCGCAGGCGCCCGCGGCCACGGAAGCACCATCGCCGGCACCAGCGGCACCACCCCCTTTGGCTCAAGTGGGTCAGATGATCGAGGAGCAGGGCTATCATTTCACCGTTACCAATGTGGAGACCGCAGCCTCTTACGGCATCTACGATGCGGATGCCGGAAAGCAACTCTTGGCAGTCGAGGTCCTGGTCGAAAGCAGCGCCGACAGCGGCGTGGACGTGAACCCGTTCTACTTCAGCGTCCAGGAATTCAGACGGCTACGAATACACGATCTCGGTCTTTGGAAAGGATCCGAGCCTGCAATCGCAGAACGACTTGCCGGCCGGGGAGAAGATGCGCGGCTGGGTCACGTTCGAGGTCCCGACCAGCGCACACGGGCTTGTGCTGAAGTTCGAGCCGCTATCTTTCGGCGGTGGCGTCCGCTTCCGGGTAGATCTCGGACGCTAGGCATTCGACACTCATTCGATAGTCGCGACGTGCCAAGGGAGAACCGCATGCACGAGATCATCAAAGCCGCTGCCGATGAGGTGCCGTGGCTCCCGATCGCCTCGCAGCGTGACGTTAGGAAGGGGCCACATCAGATGAGGGTACTCCAGCTGGGCAATGAGGGCGCCATTGGACATGTCAAGCTCGGCGATGACGTGAGTAGAGTACAGAACCGTTACCCCGGACCTAGCAGTCGACCAGTACGATCTCATTGTCATCCCGCGGGGCCTCAGGATGACGGGAGCGCACCCAGACAGTCCCGATGGGAGGGCCGAGATTAGGGCCTTTCTGGCGCGAGCCGAAAGTCAGCTCCGTCGAGGCTCGCACGTCTGCTTTATTCTGGACTCGCACGAGACACAGGACGACCTCCTCTTGCAGAACATGATCCAAGATCGGGTGACAATCACTAGCCGTACCGCTCCCGATCTTGTGTGCAGCAACCCCGAACTGCAGCACTTGCTCGATATTTACGGTCGGAACGACATCTCATTCCAGGTTCTAGCGGGGACCGAGGGCATAGTACCCTTAGTGTGGTCAGCGGGAGAGAGTTCAGAGTATCACGGTATTTGCGATGTTTCCCAGAAAGGCATCATCTACTTCTTGCCGGTCTTTCCAGTCCCACGGGATGAGCGGAGGTTCATCGCGGGCTCTAGTCGCGAGCGTGCAGGCTCACCTTAATCATCAGCACAGCGAAAGCGCTCCGATTGCGCAAGCCTTCCGGTTCACGGAGAACGCCAGCTAGCAACCAAAGCCTTGGAGCTTCGCACAAAACTGCAGCCGATCGAGGAGCAGATTGAAGAGTATCGGCCAAGGAAGTCCATCTTGTGGTTGACCGATGACCGTTGGCGGACGCGTTGCCGGGATGGCTGCACTCCAATCTCGGCATCATCGCCCGTAGAGTTGAAGAGTATATCGAGGACTTCGGATCCGAGATGAATATGATAGACGAAGACGTTGCGATCGGAGAAGTTAAGGGACTCCTGAAGATACGTTCAGACGCCCTCACATCGCCGAGCTTGGTTTTTCACCGAGAGGAACACGACAGGGAGGGACTTCCCGTCAATCCTCGTCGCCAATACGTTTTGTTCCGCCAACGCAGTCGATGACAAAGATCGAGCGGGAGTGGGAGCAAAGGAGATTCAGTTCGCCTTCAAGTCCGGCGTCCTGATTGTTCGGACACTCGATCTGGTGCGGCTCGCCGACCTCGTTGAACTCAAGCGCCTGGAAAGCAGCGCTGCACTACAGCTTCTGATGACAAAACACGGGTGGCTCAAGGTCGACGGTAATCTAAGCATTCATACCGTGGAGTCGTAGATCCGTCGCCTAGATCCGTCCAATCCTCCCCCACCGAATCGGAGCGCCTCAACAAAAAAGGCCTTTGACGCTTCCTAACGGGACTGATACAAGCGGGTTCTGAAGGTTGTCAAGGCGCTCACGCCCGGCACCACGCTGCCGTTTTGCCTTGCCATCGCCGGCGACATCCCAGCCGCCATGGCTCTCGAGATCTGCTCACTGGCCGGCCTGAGTTCAAAGTCTAGGCAAGGGGCCCGCGCTCGGCCACCATTCCGCAATCCCAAACCTCCCAATCCAAAATCCCAAAAAATCACTCCGTTTTTGTAACGCCTGCACAACTTTTTCCTTGACTCCAGAACATCTGTTCTATACAATCCCCCACAGGCCGGTCCTCCCCAAATCTCCATGACACGGCCGCCAGGAGCGTCATGCACGCAAAGAAATCGTCCCACGAACGCGCAGCCGCCCATTGGCATCGCCTCTCCCGGGCCACCGGAGCCCGCCTCATCGACCTTCGCAGAACGTCTGCTCACGGCCAACGAGGTTGCCGGCATGCTCCACATCAGCCGCAGCAATGTCTATCAGCTCGCACGCCATGGCGCCCTACCCAGCCTCAAGATCGGCTTCGCCCGTCGCTTCCGCGAGCGCGACGTGCGCAGCTACATCCTCCGCCTCAGCCGCCCCATTCCCCGTCGCAGGGTGCTTCCTCTCATCGATCCGCCATTGCAGCACGGCTAGCCCTGATCAGATTGCGCATGCCCCGGAAAACAAAGAAGTCCACTTCCCCCAGGTCCACCCGCCGCAGGGGCGCCCCTCTCGGCAACACCAATCATCTCATCCACGGCGTCTACTCGCAGCACATCTCCGTTCAGGCCGAGCATGGCCTCGCCTCCATGCCCATCGACCAGAACCAGAACGAGCTTGCCTTGGCCCGCGCGCGCCTTAATGCCGTCCTCGATAAGCAGCGCGCCGCCCCTCCGGAGCAGTGGCTCGACTATGAACGCGCCGCCTCTCACTACCTCACCGCCATTGGCTCCCTCATTCACAAGAACGCCGTCCTCGGCCGCGACCAGCGCTCCTCGTTCGTCACGGTCCTTGAGATGATTCGCCAGGTCAATGAAGACCAGCACGTCGAATAGGCTGCCTCCGCGTCGTGATCGCAGCCTGCTTCTGCGTCAGCTTCCCCCGACTCACCGCCGCGAGCTCCGCCTCAAGATCGCCTCCATCGATGAATTTGCCCTCGGCTTTGTCGGCGTGCGGCTCTATCCCTATCAGGTCGACGCCGCCGAGGCCGTCCTGAAATCCGTCTTCGCCCGCGATGGCAATTCCTTCGTCGTCATCTTTGCCCGCCAATCCGGCAAAGACGAGCTCCTCGCCAACTTGATTCTCTACCTCCTTGCCCGCTTCGCAGAACGCGGCGCTTCGATCGTCTGCGCCCAGCCCACCTTTCGCCCCCAGACCCTCAACGCCATGGATCGCCTCCGCCTCCGGGCCTCGCAGCGTCCCTTCTTCGATTCGGGCGGCTTTCGGCGCACGCACGGCTACGTCTATAGCCTGCTTTCGGGCGCGCGTCACCTACCTCTCAGCCGAGCCCTCCGCCAGCGTCGTGGGCGCCACCGCCGACCGCTTGCTCATCATCAACGAGGCCCAGGACGTTCGGCCGGACGTCTACGACAAGCGCTTTGCTCCCATGGCCGCCTCCGGCAACGCCACCCGCCTGTTCTGCGGCACCGCCTGGACGGCCGACACGCTCCTCGATCGCGAAAGGCGCCTCGCCCTCCAGCTTGAACGGCGTGACGGCGTACGCCGCCTCTTTGTTGTGGATGGCGAAGAGGTTGCCGCAGTCAACCGCTTTTATGGTGCCTTCCTGCACGATGAGATTGACAAACTCGGGCGGCAGCACCCTCTTGTCCGCACGCAGTACTTCTGCGAAACCGTCGACGCCCATTCGGCCATGTTCACCGCCGCCCACCGGGCCCTCATGGCATGTGATCGCGCCACCAGCACTTTTCCCCCTATTTTCGGTGCAAGTCCGCAAATGGGGGGAACGGCCGCCGCCGCAGGTCCTGACAGGACAGGTCCTGGCGGGAAAGGCCAAGGGGGGCTGGGACAGAGCTCAACTGGCCTTCAATCGCCTACCGGCCAACCCTCGACCGTCGGCCGCTCACGCGTTCCTCCTCGACGTCGCCGGTCAGGAAGAGTCGAACACCTCTTCCCCGCTTGCCTCAATCGGGGGAATTGAACCTCATTTGAACCGCGCGCGCGATTCGGTGACCCTCCGCATCGTCGAGATCGACCTCTCCAGCCTCGAGACCCTGCAGGCCCCCACCTACCGCGTCGTCCACACGCGCCAGTGGACTGGCCTCAACCACCTGACCGTCTTCGGCCAGCTCAAGGCCCTCGGTGAAACCTGGAAGCCTCAGCACATCGTCGTCGACGCCACCGGCGTCGGCGAGGGTCTTTGGGCCATGCTCGACAAGGCCTTCCCCTCACGCGTCATCCCGGTGAAATTCACGCAGGCCGTCAAGAGTGAGCTTGGCTACGGCTTCCTCGCCATCATCAACTCCGGGCGATTCCATGACTGTGTCCCTGATCCCGAGACCGACCGCCAGTACGCCGCCTGCGAGTCCGAGATCCTCATCGGCCCCAACAAGACCATGCGTTGGGGCGTGCCCGATGGCCGCCGCGACTCAGACGGCCACCTCATCCACGACGACATCCCCGTCACCGACTCCCTCACCGCCATCCTCGACCGCCTGGACTGGTCCGTCACCTCGCCCACCTTCATCATTCGCCCGCGTGATCCCCTCGACAGCATGTCCCACTTTACAAAGTGATCCATCTTGGTTTCCAGCCTTCCCTGCTTCATCATTCCCTGCGGAGCCCCCACGCCTCCGTCGCCTCTCCCCGTAGGGGCACGACATGTCGTGCCCGTGCATCTGCAGCCCCTCCCGCTATCCGTCGTCGCGAGGAGCGGAGCGACGAAGTCGGAGCGCAGCGGAGATCCCGCCACAGGCGGGACAATCCCTCCCGCGCCCGTCGTTGCGAGGAACGGAGTGACGAAGTCGGAGCGCAGCGGAGATCCCGCCGCAGGCGGGACAATCTCCTCCGCGTGTGTCATTGCGAGGAGGGCGTTCTTCCCGACGTGGCAATCTCCTCCCGTGCCTGCCGTCGCGCGGAGATCCCGCCCCGGCGGGACAATCTCCCCTCTCCGTCGTTGCGAGGAGCGGAGCGACGGTCCGAGCGCGCGGAATCCCGCCACAGGCGGGACAATCTCCCTCCCGCGAATGTCATTGCGAGGAGGGCGCTCTTCCCGACGTGGCAATCTCGTCCCGTGCCTGCCGTCGCGGGACATCCCGCCCCGACGACGCAATCCCCTCCCTCATTCGTCGTTGCGAGGAACGGAGTGACGAAGTCGGAGCGCAGCGGAGATCCCGCCACCGGCGGGACAATCCCCTCCCTCATTCGTCATTGCGAGGAGGGCGTTCTTCCCGACGTGGCAATCTCCTCCCGTGCCTGCAGTCGCGCGGAGATCCCGCCACCGGCGGGACAATCCCCTCCCGCGCCCGTCGTTGCGAGGAACGGAGTGACGAAGCAATCTCCGCCCGCGTCTGTCGTTGCGAGGAGGGCGTTCTTCCCGACGACGGCAATCCCCTCCCTCATTCGTCGTTGCGAGGAACGGAGTGACGAAGTCGGAGCGCAGCGCAGATCCCGCCACAGGCGGGACAATCTCCTCCGCGCGAATGTCATTGCGAGGAGGGCGCTGTTCCCGACGTGGCAATCTCGTCCCATGGCTGTAGTCACGCGGAGATCCCGCCACAGGCGGGACAATCTCCACCCCGCTTGGCCGCCTCCTCCTTTGTGCCCCTTCGTGCCCTTCGTGTTGCAGCATCTCCATCCCGCCGTGTGCAGCCAACGACGCCCGTTTCAGTAATTTCAGTCTTGACTGAAACCACCGAAAGCAGTAGACTGCGACGCTTGGAGGCACCCATGAACAAAAGCCGCTCCGACCTCCTTCGAAAGATTCCCGAGCTCACCCCCGCCCTGCACACCTTCATCGAGGGCATGGGCATGTACTTCGAGAACCAGGGCATCCCGCGCATCGGCGGCCGCATCCTGGGCCTGCTCATGCTCGCCCACAGCCCGCTCTCCGCCGAGGACATGGCCGCGATCCTCAAGATCAGCCGCGGCAGCGTGTCCACCAACTTCCGGCTGCTGCTGACCAGCGGCCTGGTCGAGAAGGTCGCCCTGCACGGCGATCGCACCACATATTTCGTCTTCTCGGACTCGGCCATGGAGCAGCGCATCGCGGTCGGCCTGCGGTCGGCCTTGGCCTTCAAGCGACTCGTCCAGCACGCGGCCGCTGATCTTCCGAGGAAGGACCCGGCGCGGCATCACCTCGACAGCTCGGTGGAGTGGTCCGACGTCTTGATCGATTCGCTCGAGCAGGCGCTGCAGCGCTGGCGCGCACGCACCGTCGATGACGCAGCCCGGGCAGCCAAGCGCGTGGGTACCTCGCACCGCCCTTCCAGGCCCGCGACCCTCGCCACGCGCGGACGTAGTGAGAAGTGAGAAGGATCTGACCATGCGACTCTACCTGCGCCTGGCGTGGCGCAACATCTGGCGGCACCGGCGCCGCACCGTCATCATCGTGCTGGCCATGGGCCTGAGCCTGGCCCTGATGATGATGTACGACGGCATGATCGCCGGCTTCAACGATGCCATCTACGGCAGCGCCATCCGCGTGCCTGGGCGGCAACATCCAGATACATGCCGCCGGCTACCGCGAGAACATCGACAGCAACCCGCTGCTCCCGCTCCCCGACGCGCAGGCCGCGGTTCAGACCGCCCTGAAGGATCCGCTGGTAACTTCGGCGGCCGCACGCATACAGACCGGAGGACTGGCCACCGATCGTGAGGGCGCCTTCCCGGTCGGCATCATCGGCATCGACCCGCAGGCCGAGCTGCCCGTCAGCCTCGTCGCCGAGCACATCTCGGCGGGACGCTTCCTGGCTCCCGACGACGCCGAACTCGATCCTGATCGGCCGCGGCCTCGCTGACGTGATGGGCGTTCAGTTGGGCGACCGCCTGACGCTCGTCGGCAGCGACGTCCACAAGCAGAATCGTCAGCGCAGCATGACCGTCATCGGGATCTACGACCTCGGCCTGCCCTCCGAAGAGAAAAAGACGGTGTACCTCTCGCTGGCGGAGGCGCAGACCCTCTACGGGCTTCCTGGCCAGGCCACCGAGGTCGTGCTGAATCTGAAGAAGATCGGGCAGGAGAATCAGGTCGTGGCGGCACTGTCGCCCGCGCTGCCTGGTTACGAGGTCGAGTTCCTGGGCCAAGAACTACCCGGAGCTGGAGAACGCCATCGGCTCGAAGAATGCCGTGATGAACGTCTTCAGCGTCATCATCATGGTTATTGCGGGCATCGGCATCCTGAATTTGCTGCTGATGGCGGTCTACGAACGCACGCGCGAGATCGGGCTGCTCGGCGCCATGGGCCTCAAGCCGCGGCAGATCGCCGGGCTGTTCCTTCTGGAGGGCACGCTCATCGGACTGGTGGGCGTCGTCGCCGGCATTGCCTTTGGACTGGTGCTCAACGGAAGCCTTGGTCGCGTCGGGATCGACTACGGCCAGTTCGCCAATATTACGGAGTACATGGCGCTGATCAACGGCCGCGTCTATCCGACCCTTGGTCTGCAGGGCCTGCCGTCCCGCGCCCTGACCGTCATCATCATCTCCGTGGTCGCCGGATGGATCCCGGCGCAGGAAGCCGCGCGCCGCGAGCCTGCCGAGGCACTGCACTATGTATAGCCGTTGTCATTCCGAGGAGCCGCACGGCGGCGACGTGGGAATCTCCTCCCGTGGCCGCGGGCGCACGAGTCCACGCCCATGACGCAACTCTTCAAGATGGCCTTCCGCAACCTGGGGCGCAATCGCCGGCGCTCACTGCTCTCCTCGATGGCTGTCGCCATCGGGCTTGCCCTGCTGATCCTGATGGCCTCCATCGTCACCGGCGAGATGCGCGGCGCGCTGGAGAACACCATCCAACTGCAAAGCGGGCACCTGCAGATCCGCGCGGCGGGCTACAACGAAGATAAGCTCAGCCTCGATTGGAAGTATCTGATCGCCGATCCTCAAAACGTCATCGACCGGCTGAAAACGCTGCCGCAGGTCGTCTCGGCGACTCCGCGGCTCTTCGCCAGCGGCATCGTCACCCTGGGCGAACAGTCGCGCGGCGTGCAGGTCGTCGGCATCGATCCGACCGCGGCCGCCAGCAATCCTTTCCGGCAGGGCCTGCTGGCGGGCGACTTCCTCACGCCGGATGACCGCGAAGGCGTGCTGATCGGCAGACCGCTGGCGGACAAGCTGCGCATGAACGTGGGCAGCCAGATCAACCTGCTGGTCAACCGCTCCGACGGCAGCGTCGATCAGCAGTTGTTCACGATCCGCGGCGTGTACAGCACGGGCACGTCGGCCTTCGACGAGAACACGCTCTTCATGCCGCTCGCCAAGGCCCAGGTCTTCACCGGCGCCCAGGACCATGTCAGCACCATCCTCGTCTTCCTGCACGACAGGGACCAGGCCGACGCCGTGGCCAAAGCCTTGACCGCGCCGGACTTCCAGGTGCTGACCTGGCGGACGATGAACGAGCTTATCGTGCAGTACGAGGACTTCGCCAATGCCTATCTGGTGATCCTCTACCTCATCGTCCTCGGCATCACCGCCACCGTGGTCACCAACACGTTGGTCATGGCCGTCTTCGAGCGCACGCGTGAGATCGGTGTGCTGGCAGCTATCGGCATGAAGGGCGGGCGCATCATGGCGCAGTTCCTGGCGGAGGCCGGCCTGCTTGCCACCGGCGGCGTGATCGGAGGGCTGGTGCTCGGCGTGCTGGCCTTCCTGTACTTCAACCGCTTCGGCTTCTATATCGGCAACATGGGCATCTCGGGCGTGTTGATGAGTGACACGATCTACGCCTACCTGACTGTGCAGAACCTGGTCACGCTCGCCATCGTGACCTACGTGATCACGCTGGTGGCCTCCCTGTATCCGGCCATCATGGCCGCCCGACTCGAGCCCATGGAGGCCCTGCATGCGCAGTAGCCTCGACGTCGTTGCGAGGAGGGCGTTCTGCCTGACGAAGCAACCCCCACGCGCAATGAGGAAGTCTGGTCTGCACGCGAGGAGATTGCTTCGTCGCCGCGGGGCGGCTCCTCGCAACGACGATGCGCCAGGCACGCACGTGAGTCAAACTAGGAGCTAGCATGGAAGTCACCAAAGTCATCGACGCCACGCGCGACTTTCGGATCGGAGAGATCGAGACGCACGCCCTGCGCGGCGTCAACCTGACGATCGAAAACGGCGAATTCACCGCGCTGGTCGGTCCTTCCGGCTCGGGCAAGACCACGCTCTTGCAGCTCATCGGCCTGCTGGACCAACCCACCAGCGGCCGGGTGCTGATCAACGGCAAGGACGCCACCGGCCTCAGCCGCGACAAGCGCGCCGACCTGCGGCGAGGCTCGATCGGCTTCGTCTTTCAATTCTTCGCCCTCATCCCCACCCTCACGGCTTACGAGAACGTGGAGCTCCCCCTGCTCCTTAACGGCGTGGGTTCGGCCGAGCGCCGCACGCGTGTGGCGGAGATGCTGGAAGCCGTCGGACTCTCCGATCGCGGCCACCACCGCCCCGACCAATTGAGCGGCGGCCAACAGCAGCGGGTCGCCGTGGCGCGCGCCCTGTCCATCCGCCCGAGCGTCGTATTGGCCGACGAGCCGACCGCCAATCTCGATACCGAGAACGGCCGGCAGATCATGGAGATCATGCAGCGGCTCAACAAGGAGACCGGCACGACCTTCGTCTTTGCCACGCACGATCCGCGGGTGATCAAGTTCGCCCGGCGCGTGGTCACTCTGCGGGACGGGATGATCGTCAACGGCAACGGCAGCGGCCCACAGGCGAAGGCGTGACGTGCGCAGCCACCGCGTCTTGACCCTTGCCCTTGTGGCCGCAGCACTGCTGGCAGCCTGTGGCTCGGCCGCCTCCCCCACAGCCATCCCGACGGTCGTGCTGAGCTCGAACCCTGTTGCCGCATCTGCAAGCGTGACGGCTTCGGGCGTCATCGTGCCGGCCCTCAAGGCGGACTTGAGTTTTCCCCTGACCGGCGACGTGCAAAGCGTCTCAGTGCAAGTCGGTGATTCCGTGCAGGCGGGTCAACAGTTGGCAGCCCTCGACACCTCCGTGCTGAAAGCGCAGGCGGACGTGGCGGACGCCGATCTGCGTGCCACGCAGATTTCATACACCTATCTGGCGCGCACCGGCACCGATCAGGAGCATCTCGATTCCGCCCTCGCCGATGTCGCTCGCGCCCAGGCACTGCTGGATGCCGCAAAGGCCACATTGGCGCAGGCAACGCTGGTCGCTCCTTTCGGCGGCACCATCGCATCCCTCGACATCACCTCCGGGGAAACGGTCATACCCGGACAGACCGTCCTGACGATCGGCGACCTCAGCCATTTCCGTGTCGAAACGACAGACCTGAGCGAACGCGATGCACCCAAGGTGGCGCCCGGGCAGGGCGCCGAGGTCGACGTGATCGCCCTCAACAAAACCTTCACCGGCAAGGTCACGGACATCTCGAGGATATCCTCGACGATTGGCGGCGACGTCGTCTACAAGGTGACCATCGAGTTCGATTCACAACCAGCCGGTTTGCTGTGGGGCATGTCAACCAATGTGCGTATCACCACAGGATCAATAACGCATGCTGCGTCGCCTGACCTTCAACCACAGGTTTGGAACCGCGGTGGCGCTCGCGGCTGCCCTCGCCGTTGGACTGGCGGGCTGCGGCAATCCTGAATCGATCACGGCGATTCCCACCGCCCTCCCGGCCGCGCTTCCATCGACCGCGGTCGCTTCTGGAAGTCTCTGCATCCGTGAAGATCGTGCCCGCTCAACAGGCGGACCTTGCGTTTCTTCTCTCCGCCTCAGTCGAGGACGTCAGTGTTGCCGAAGGTCAGGCAGTGCACGCGGGCGACGCACTGATTGTTCTGGATACACCGGAGCTTTCCTACGCGGTAACGGCCGCGCAGGAAGCCTTGAAATCCGCCCAAGCCGATGAGTTCATCCAGAGCCAGGGTCGTCGAAAATGGGACGGCTTCAAGTATGTGTGGCTCTCGGGTCCACCCGAGCAGCGACAGTTGGCGCAAGCCCGCACGGTCCAGGCCCAGGCTCAGTTGGCTGCCGCTCAGGCAGAGATGGCGCAGGCCACGTTGCACGCCCCTTTTGATGGCACCATTGTGTCCATCGATGTTTCAAAGGGAGAGGTCGTGCAGCCCGGCGAAGCGGTGCTGACCATGGCAAATCTCCAAGACCTGCGCGCCGAGACAACCGATCTCAGCGAGCGCGATATTGCACGCGTCCAGCTTGGCGAGCATGCCCTTGTAAATCTCAAGGCTTTTGCGACTCCGCTGGACGGCACCGTCACCGCGATCATGCCGATGGCCGGTCGCTCGGCCGATGGCGACATCATCTACAAAGTAACAGTGGAGCTGCAACAGCAGCCGCCGCAACTGCTGTGGGGCATGACCGGCGACCTGGAGCTCGACTCTTCCGGCTGAACATCGCATCCATCTTTCTCACTCGCCGAACCGCTCCGATTTGATCCAGGCATGCGCATCGGGTTCGCGAGAGGCCGCGCTTCATCGTGCGTGTTTCGTGTTAGTGGCTTCGAGATCACGCGCGCGTTGATCGCGCGCATGATTCGATTGAAGATTCATCATGATTCACGCGAATCCATCAACCTTAAAGTTCCAAAACTGATGGCTAAATGTGGGCTAAAAACCTTGTATATTTCCACCCATGGGGGTAACATGCGATTGAAGATGATGTATGTATTCATCATCGGGATGCAGTTCAATGAAGGCCTTCATCGAAGCACACAACACCATGTGCTGCATCATTGATCGAAAAAGAAAAGAGTGAAGATGTACCTCTGTGTATTGAGCAGTTTGCCTGAACCGATAGACCCGCCCTACGATCCCGGTCCGCACCTCGAAGGCCGGCAGTGGCGGCATCACGTCATCCAGAAGAGCAAAGTGGAAGATCAGATCCGTTCGCTGATGGATGACGGCGTCGAAATCTTCGTCAATCTGTGCGACGGCACGCCGGATGAGCCCGTATCGGGCGTGCAGTTGATCCAGGCGCTTGAGAAACTCGGCGCGGCCTTCACGGGCGCGGGCTCCAATTGCTTCGATCCGACCCGCCAGGAAATGAAACGCGTCGCCGCCCGCGTGGGTGTGCCCACACCGGCATCCACGTTCGTCAAGTCGACCGCCGATGTCGAGCGCGCCGCACGCACCCTGCGCTTCCCCATGCTGGTCAAACCGCCGCACGGATACGCGAGCTGCGGCATCTTCAAGGAATTGCGCGTCACCGACCTCGAACAGCTCAAGGAGCGGGCCGCCATCACCATGAAGACCGAGGGCCGCGCACTGATCGAGGAATTCATCGAGGGGCGCGAGTTCACCTGCCTGATCGCCGAAAACCCGGACGATCCTGGGCATCCCTTCACGTTCAAGCCGGTGGAGTTTGTATTCCCCGAGGGCGAATCCTTCAAGCACTACAACTTGAAGTGGGTCGACTACGACAAGATGAATGTGGTCTCGGTGGACAACGCCGCCTTCGAAAAGCAACTGCGGGATTACACGACGCGCATCTTCGTGGAGTTTGGCGTGCGCGGTTATGCACGGACCGACTTCCGCCTCGGCAAGGACGGCGAGTTCTACATGCTGGAGATCAATCCGAACTGCGGCATCTTCTACCCGCCCACCGAGCCCGGCTCGGCCGACTTCTCGTTGATCAACGATCCCATCGGCCATCAGGGCTTCATGGACCTGATCATCCGCAGCGCGCTGAAGCGTCAGGCCGAATCGCTGCGCATCGAAACGCCGCTGATCGGCAAACGCGAACTGGTCAAGCAGGAAGTTGCCAGGCCGCAGACCCGTCGGCAGAGTGCGAGACGCGATTCATCCAAGCGAGGCGTCTAGCGTCAATCGGGTTGACCCATCGGGGTGTGCCCGTCTCTCGCGACAGAGCCATAGGCCCCGAGGGCGCACCTGCCCTCGGGGCTCTCTTTTTCACGTTCAGGTTGTGGCTATGCTGTGTGCACGCCTTTCCAGATTAGAATCGAACGACGTGGACGCCTGCCGGCCTCTCCCCGGTATCGCATGACACAGACCCGCGCGGATGGTACGCCCGCGTAGCCGGACTCGCACGATCCTGAGAAGGAGCGCATCATGTCCCTGCCGCAGATCATCGAAGTCACACTTGGCCTGATCGTCATCTACTACGTACTGGGCGCCATCGTGTCTCTCGTGACGCAGATTGCCATGGAATCCCAACAGGCGCGCGGTGTGGCTCTGGAATCCCTCTTGAAGAAGATGGCGGGACCGCTGACGCTCGATATCATGAACTTGCCGCAGATCAAGTCCCTGGAACCGATTCGTTACGCGAACTGGTGGAACGTATTCGGCGCGGGGACCGAGCACAAGAAGGTCGAGAACATTCCCGTGGACACGCTCGTGGATGCCCTCTTCGACTTGAGCGGGCTGAGTTCGCAGGGCAGCCTCGGCGCTGAAGAATTGACGGCCCTGGTAGACAAGCTCCCCAACTCCGAGGGCAAGCAGGCCATGCTCGGGTGGATCGGGCAGGGCGTCACGAGCCTGAGCGAGCTTCGCAACCGCACCGGTGCATACGCGGCCGGTGTGCTGAATCAGGCAGCGCTGATCTTCAAGGCCAAGGCACGCAGTTTCGTCATCGTTGCTTCGATCGTGGTCACGCTGTTGTTCGGCGTCGACACACTTCAGACCGCCGTCGACCTTTCGACCGACGCCGCGCTTCGCAGCAGCGCGGCCCAGCAGGCGCAAGCGACTGCCGCACAGCCGGAGTCAGCGACCGGACTGAGCGCCCGCGTGGGTGAACTCAACGCCCTCTCCTTCCGGATCGGCTGGTGGCGGGATCAGGGGTTGCCGGCGAACGCGCCCACAGAGGAGTGGGTGAAGTTCGTGCTGCTCAAATTAATGGGTCTGGGAATCACGGCCGCGGCCGTGTCACAGGGCTCGTCGTTCTGGTACGACATCCTCAAGCGGCTGACGGGCGCCTCGTCCAGCCCCAACGCTGATTCAGCCGCCAGCAATGGAGGCGGCGCGGCGGGCTAACGACAACCGCGCCCACGCCGGCTAGATAGTTTCGCGCGCCTAAGCCCCGCGCCAGCGGGCAAACACTGCCTGCGACAGCAACCGTCCGGCACTGCGCTCACGCAGGACAAGTTCTCCGCTTTCCATTCGACCGCCCAGGGTCGCGACCCCTTCCGCCAATGTCTGTGCGAGGTGCACGGGTGAGGCGCGTACTGCGTACAGCGTGAGAATCACGAAGAGCGGATGCGGGCTCAGGAGCTGCTTGCAGGCCTGCATGAGCCGCGGCAGCGACTTGTAGATTTCCCACACTTCCCCCTTTGGCCCGCGTCCGAATTTCGGCGGCTCGATGATGATGCCGTCGTAGCGCGCCCCGCGCCGGACTTCGCGTTGCGCGAACTTGAGCGCATCATCGACGATCCAACGAATTGGCGTTTCGCCGAGCTGCGATAATGTTTGATTCTCGCGAGCCCAAGCCACGGATTTCTTGGAGGCGTCGATGTGTGTGACCGCGGCGCCGGCGGCCGCGGCACGCCAGCGAAGCGAGGCCGGTATATCCGAACAGGTTCAAGACCCTGGCCTGCTCTGATCTTTGCCCAAGAGCCTCGACAACAAAATCCCATTGAGCTGCGGCCTCAGGGAATACGCCCAGATGACGGCCGGGCGTTGTCATGGCCCAGAAGCGCAGCTTCTTTTCGGCGGGCCGCGCCAGCGAATACGACATCTCCCACTTCGCCGCCACTTTTGTCCGTAAATCCCAGTGGCCTCCGCTCTCTTCACCGGTCGGGCGGAAGACTCCATTGGCCTGGCCCCATTGCGCGCGTGACAGCGCCGGACTCCATGTGGCCTGCGCTTCCGGCCGCGCAAAAGTGTAAGGCCCAAAACGTTCGAGCTTCAGCCCGTCACCGCTGTCAACAAGCTCGTAGTCTTGCCACTCTGATGCAGCTAGCAAAATCTGAGGAATGGAGGTGGTCATTAATGAGGGGCCACAATCAGTGCAATCCGGAGATTGGTGCCCTGAATCCCTTGTATTCCCAGACTAAATCATGTACACTGTGGGGGAAAGTGGTGCAAAGTGGTGGAACGCCGGCGACCCGGCGTTCTGCCATTAAAGGTCGGAATAGCACAGATGTTCTTAGGCCACTTCGAACACTCACTGGATGACAAAGGTCGTTTGACCATTCCTGCGCGCTTCCGGGAACTTCTGGACGGCGGCGCGTACATCACGCAAGGCTTCGATCGTTGTCTGATGGTGATGACCGGAACATATTTCAATCAGGTTTACCAGAACTCTCAACGCCATGAACCTGGCCGATCCGACCGCGCGCCTGATGCGGCGCATGATTCTCGCCAATGCCTTTCCGCTGGAGGTGGACAAGGCCGGCAGGGTCCTGGTCCCACAGAGCTTGCGTCAGTTCGCCGGGCTCGACGGTGCCGCCGTGGTCACCGGCCAGGGCGAGTACTTTGAGGTTTGGACCCCCGCCGCATGGACCGATCAGGAAAGGCAGATCCAGGATACAGAAGCAAACAACCAGCGTTTCGCTACGCTGAATCTCTCCGGCAAGGCGCAGGCCTAGGCTCGACTTCGGATCAGAAGGGGAGCGTGGCTACGTTTCGGGGCCAGTCGCACGAACCGGTACTTTACAAAGAGATTATACACGCGCTCCATCCGGCAAGCCCTGGCTTGTACGTGGATGGGACGGTCGGCGCGGGAGGCCACGCCCGCGGATTGCTGGAAGCGAGCGCGCCGGACGGGCAGTTGCTGGGCCTGGATGTCGATTCCCAGGCGCTGGACCTTGCCCGTGAAAACCTGGCACCTTATGGGCGCCGGGTCACATTGATGCAGGCCTCGTATCGTTCGCTGCTTGAATGCATGCGGACGATCGGATGGCCGGCCGCCGATGGAATTGTGCTCGATCTGGGAGTCTCATCGATGCAACTGGAGTCACCGGCACGAGGCTTTTCATTTCGGAGCGAGGCTCCCCTGGACATGCGCTTTGATGGCAACGCGGGGCTGTCAGCAGCGGATGTCGTCAACACCATGCCGGAGCCCGAGCTGGCCGACGTGCTGTTCAAGTACGGCGAGGAGCGCCATGCACGGAGGATTGCGCGCATGATCGTTGCGGCCCGGCCGCTGGAAACCACCGCCGATCTCGTGGCCATCGTCACGCGGGTTTACCGCGAGCGGACCCGCATCCATCCCGCCACGCGCACATTCCAGGCGCTGCGCATCGCCGTCAACGACGAGCTCACCCACCTCGAGCAGGGCCTGCCGCAGGCTGTGGATGCGCTGCTCCCCGGCGGCCACCTGGCAGTCATCTGCTTCCACTCGCTCGAGGATCGAATTGTCAAGAACTTCCTGCGTGCGCGCAGCGGCGCTCCGGGAGGCGCTGGACGCGCCTCGCCGGCGGCCTCAGCGGAATCACCTGCGCCCTCCGTGAAAGTGATCACCCGCAAGCCGATCACCCCGACGGATGAGGAGATCGGTCATAACCCCCGGGCGCGCAGTGCCAAGCTGCGCGTCGCAGAGAAATTGTGAGGCGGCTGTCAACCATGGATCTGATGCAGGCCACCAGCTCCGTCGGGCACGTCTTCGCCGCATCGCGGCAGGCATCCTGGCGCGTCCAGCGCCAGTGGATCGGCGGCCTGCTGCTGGGCGCCCTCGGTTTGGCCATGGTGGCTTCGTTGTACCTGGACGTGACCTCACAGGCCGCCATCGCCGGGCGCGAAATCCAGACGGTGGCCAATCAGATCATCACGGTCCAGCAGACCAATTCCGATCTTCAGGCGCACCTGGCCGAGCTTACCTCGGCGGATGCCATGGAACGGCGCGCCGCCCAGCTCGGCTACCAGCCAATCGACTCGAGCACGCTGCAGTACGTTCTGGTGCCGGGCTACCAGGCGCCGCTCCCCGACATACTGGCCGCGGCGCAGACCGTCAAGCCGAGCGCGGCAAGCATGCCGCCCGAGTATTCTGAGTCGTTGATCGCCTGGCTGGGGCGCCACGTGGGCGGGCTGGGAGTTGCCCAATGAGAGAGCGCTATGCCTGGCGATCCCTGATGATCGCGATCCTCCTGGCTTTCGTGGCAGGCACCGTGATCCTGCAGATCGTCCGCATCCAGACGGGTCCCGAAGCAGCCGTGTTTCGCGCCCAGGGCGCCGATTACGCCCGAGTCCCCAAGACCTTCTTCCCCGAACGCGGCGTGATCTATGACCGCAACGGCCACATGTTGGCCGGCAACCAGACAGTCTTCGAAGTGGGTGTGCAGTTGAGCGACGCGGTGGATAAGGCCGCCATCGCCGTGGCGGTCGCCGACGTGCTTGGCATCAACGAGCAGGACGTGCTGAGCAAGCTGGAACAGCCGCCGTCGGGTCTGGCGTACGTCGTGCTGGACGACTACGTCGGTGCCGATCAGGCGGCCCAGCTTACGCAGCTCCAGCAGGCAAGCGCGGCGCTGGCGACGCAAGGCCGGCCCAACCGGCTGCGTGGGCTGACTTTGACCCCGCACCCGCAACGCGATTACCCCGAAGGATCATTGGCATCCAACGTGCTCGGATTCGTGAGCCGTGAAGGACGCGGCTATTTTGGCGTGGAAGAAAAGTACAACAGCCTGCTGGCCGGCAAGCCTGTACGTCTATGGGTACCCACCGACCCCAACAAAGCGGGAGACATTCCCCGTGTTCCGGACGGCACCACCCTGGTGCTGACGATCGATCGTGAGCTGCAGGCTTCAGTCGAGCAGATCCTGGATGCGGCCCTCGCCAAGTATGGCGCGGAGCATGGAACGATTATCGCCTTGAATCCACGCGACGGCAGCATCCTGGCGCTGGCCTCCTCCCCGCGCATGGATCCCAACCAGTTTTGGAATTATGGCGTCGTTTTCCAGAATGCCAGCGAATTCGACCGGGCATTGAGCTTCCCGTACGAACCCGGCTCGGTATTCAAAGTCCTGACGATGGCTACAGCCCTCGATACAGGAACGGTCGTGCCAACGACGCCGTTCCTCGACACAGGGGCCATCCAGGTTGGCGGCGCGACGATACATAACTGGGATGACCAGGCCTGGGGGCAGCAGGACATGGTCGGTTGCCTGCAGCACTCCCTGAACGTGTGCCTGGCATCGGTGGCCGAAAGCGTGGGCGCGCAGGCCTTCTACCGCTACATGGACCGCTTCGGCATCGGTCACCTCACCGGCGTTGACCTCGCAGGCGAGGCGGCCGGCCGGCTCAAGGTGCCCGGTGACAGCGACTGGTATCCAGTGGATTTGGCGACCAACTCATTTGGGCAGGGGGTATCCGTGACGCCCCTGCAGCTCATATCCGCCATCACCGCGGTCGCCAATGATGGCCGCATGGTCGTTCCGCATGTGTTGTACGCCATGGTCCGCGATGGCCGACAATATCGAGTCCCGGCACAGTATTCGGGATCGCCGATCTCGCCGGAGACGGCGCACACCCTCTCCCAAATGCTGGCGACTTCACTCGAGAACGAGTTCCTCCACCGCACTTGTGCCGGGCTATCGCCTGGCAGGCAAGACGGGCACCGCCCAGATCCCTGGGCCCTTTGGGTACGAAGTGGGGCCGACGAACGCCTCTTTTGTCGGATGGGGCCCCGTAGACGAGCCGCAATTTATGATCTACGTCTGGCTCGAGCGGCCCTCCACATCAATCTGGGGCTCCGAGACGGCCGCCCCGGTCTTTGCCGACGTTGCCAGGCAGGTCATCCTGCAACTGAATATTCCTCCGGATAGCGTGCGCAGTGAAATCGCCAAACCATGATGCTGACGCTGGCAGACGCCGTTGAAGCGATGACGCAGACCCGCCCCTCCGCGGCTTCCGTCATCACCGAAGCGGCCATCGACTCGCGCCAGGTCATCCCCGGGGCGTTATTCGTTGCCATTCCCGGCGAACACGTGGACGGCCACGCGTTCGTTGGAGACGCCTTCCAACGCGGCGCGGCGTACGCCCTGGTTCAGCGAGACCTCGATGCCCGCTGGCCGACGCTTGACCTGCGCTCCGGGAATGTCGGTGCATTCAGCCACGATCCGAAGCAGCCGCTGTGCCTGCGTGTCGAAGACAGCGTCGCGGCGCTCCAGCAAATTGCGCGCTTCTGGCGACGGAAGCTGGACCTGCGGGTGGTCGGAATCACGGGCAGCGTCGGCAAGTCGACGACTAAAGAGGTGGTTGCCCAGGTGCTATCGCAGCGTTATCGCACGCTGAAGAGCCCGGGCAACTTGAATAATGAGATCGGACTGCCGCTGACCATCCTGCGCCTGAGTCCCGGACACGAGCGCGCCGTGCTGGAGATGGGATTCTACGTGCCCGGCGAGATCGCCTTCCTGTGCGAGATCGCGCTGCCGCATATCGGCGTCGTCACCAACATCGGCACCGTGCATGCCGAGCGGGCCGGCTCGCAGGAGGCCATTGCGCGCGGCAAAGCGGAACTGGTGCAAAGCCTGCCCCCGGCCCCCGAGGGCGCAGCGATCCTGAACTTCGACGATCCACTCGTGCGTCAAATGCAGTCGCTGACCAAGGCCCGCGTGTTCTTCTACGGCCTGACTCCCGAATCCGAGCTGTGGGCCGACGAGGTCGAAGGGTTGGGGTTGGACGGTATCCGCTTCCGGCTGCACTACCGGGGCGAAACAATGCACGTTCGCATACCCATGGTCGGGCGCCACTCGGTGGAGACCGCGCTGCGGGCAGCCGCGGTGGGTCTCGTCGAGGGCCTGAGCTGGCAGGAGATCTTTGCCGGCCTCCGTAAAGGAAACACGCAATTACGCCTGGTCGCCGTTCGCTCCCGGACCGGCGCCTTGCTGCTGGACGACAGCTACAACGCCTCGCCCGAGTCCATGCTGGCGGCGTTGAACCTGCTTGGCGAGCTTGGCAGCCAGCGAAAAGTGGCCGTCCTGGGCGACATGCTGGAATTGGGTCCGTACGAAGAGCAGTCCCACCGGATGGTCGGGACGCGGGCGGCACAAGTCGCCGACGTCCTGGTCACACTGGGCACCAGGGGCCACATCTATGCACAGACCGCGCGCCGGGCGGGCATGGATGCCGGCCGCGTCATTGAGTTCGACGAGAGCGCCGACGTGATCAGCTGGCTGGAAGAAAACCTGTCGGAGGCGGATGTGGCCTTGATCAAAGGCTCGCACGGGCTGCGCATGGACCTCATTGTCAGTGCGCTGGAGCGGGGTTCATGAAACAGGTTGCGCTCGCCCTGAGTTCTTGCCGGCCTCGCCTTCGTCATGACGGTGATCTGGGGCGGCCCCCTGCTGAGGATCCTGCGTCACTTCCGGGTAGGCAAGATCATCCGCGTGGAAGAACCGAGCCAGCACGCCGTCAAGATGGGCACGCCGACGATGGGCGGTGTCATGTTCATCGTGCCGGTTCTGCTGCTCACCGTGATGTTGAACGCGGTGGCGCTCATCGGAATGGCGCAGAGCGGCCTCGGGCGATCCGTGCTGGTGCCAATGATCGTCATGGTGGCGTTCGGCCTGGTAGGCGCGGTGGACGACTGGCAGGGCATTCGCGGCCCCAAGCGCGGCCAGGGCATGAGCGTGCGCACGAAGTTCATTCTGCAGGTCATCCTGGCCCTGGGAACCGCGTGGGTACTGAAATTCATGTTGGGCGTGCCGGACGTCTTCGTTCCCGGCATCAGGGGATTCTTTGAATTGGGCTGGTGGTACGTGCCGGTGGCCGCCTTCATCATCGTGAGCATGTCCAACGCGGTGAACTTCACCGATGGGCTGGATGGTCTCGCGGGACTGATCGCCGCCACGGCGTTTGCCGGCTACGGCATGATCGCCCTGAATCAAAATCAAGTCTACCTGTCGCGCTACTGCTTCACGTTGGTCGGGGCCTTGTTCGGATTCCTGTGGTTCAACGTGCACCCGGCCGAGTTGATCATGGGCGACACGGGCTCGATGGCACTGGGCGCAACGCTGGCCGTCGTGGCACTGATGACCAGCCAGTGGGTGGTGCTGCCTTTGATCGCCGTCATCCCACTCAGCGAGATCTTGAGCGTGGTGATCCAGATCGCGTACTTCAAGAGCACCAAGGGCAAGCGGTTCTTCAAAATGGCTCCGCTGCACCTGCACTTTGAATTGCTGGGCTGGAGTGAAACGCAAGTGGTACAGAGATTCTGGTTGATCGGGCTGCTGGCCGCGATGGTCGGCATCGGACTGGCCCTGGTTTAGCGCATGGACGGGTGGACGGGTAAACGCGTGCTTGGTCTTGGGAGCCGCCCGGCAGGGCATCGCCCTGGCACGCTGGCTGGTGCGGCACGAGCGCGGTCGTGACGCTCAGCGACGCGCGGAGCGAGGCGGCCCTGACCGACGCGCGTGCAGCACTGCGGGATCTCCCGATCCATTGGGCGCTCGGCGGACATCCACTTGAGTTGCTCGATTCAGCCGACGTGGTTTGCCTCTCCGGAGGAGTTCCCATCGATATCCCGATCGTGCAGGAAGCCCGGCGCCGCGGCATCGAGCTGTCCAACGACACGCAGATCTTCATGGAATTGGCGCCCTGCAAAACTGTGGGGATCACGGGCTCTGCCGGCAAGACGACCACAACAGCGCTCGTTGGCGAAATGGCGCAGGCCGCATATCCGGGCCGTCAGACCGATGAAAGCAATTCCGCAGGGAGCGCCTCCGTCCCCCAAGGCTTATGTGGGAGGCAACATCGGCGATCCACTGCTCAACTACCTGGACGACATGCAGGCATCCGATCTGGCCATCATGGAAATCTCTTCCTTTCAATTGGAGCAGATGAGCGCATCGCCGAACGTGGCCGCCGTCCTGAACATCACCCCGAACCACCTGGACCGGCACGGAACGATGGAAGTCTACACGGCCGCCAAGAGGCGGCTTGCTCGACTTCCAACGTTCCGATGACTGCGCCGTCCTCGACCGCGACGATCGCCGGCGCCTGGGGTCTGCGGGAACGGGTCAAGGGCAGGCTCGATTCGTTTGGAATAGGCGCCCCACGGGCCGCCGGCGATGGAACCTACTACGACGACGGGATCCTGTACCTCGTGGATCGCGGCGTGCAGATCCCGCTCCTGCGGCGCGAGCAGATTTCCCTGCGCGGCGACCATAATCTGATGAATGCGCTGGCGGCGTTTGCCATTGGGCATGCGGCAGGTCTCCCCTTGGACGCGATGCTGATGGGGGCCGAGGGTTTCCGCGGCGTGGCTCATCGACTGCAGCTTGTGCGCGTGCTGAAGGGCGCCGCCTGGTACGACGACTCCATCGCCACGACCCCCGAACGCGTCATGGCGGCCATCCGGGCATTCGACGAGCCGATCGTCTTGCTGCTGGGCGGGCGCGACAAGAAGCTGCCCTGGGGCGACCTCCTGCGGCTTGTGTCCCGGCGTGTGGATCACGTCGTGCTCTTTGGCGAGACGGCCCCCAAGATCGAACGGGAATTACGGACCGCGCAAGCTGCGCTGGAGGCCGGGGCGGCGGGGTCGGACGCTCACGCACTCAGCATCGACCGCGTCGGCCCTCTCGAGGCCGCCGTCTCCAGGGCCAACCAACTGGCGAGCCCGGGCGATGTGGTGCTGCTGGCACCCGGGGGCACGAGCTTCGACGAATTCAAGGATTTTGAAGAGCGAGGAGACCGATACCAATCATGGGTACAAGCGCTGTGATCAACGCCGATCGCAACTCCAGCATACGGAGCGCCGAACGGCGCAAGTCACCCGACCTGCCGCTCGTGGTGACGGTCATCCTTCTGATCACATTTGGCTTGATCATGCTGTACTCTGCGTCCTGGGACTACTCCCTGGCGGAATACGGCGACGCCCTGTACATGTTCACGCATCAACTCTTGTGGCTGGCATTGGGACTTGGGATGGCAACCGCGCTGACCCTGTTTGACTACCATCGCTGGCGCCGGCTGATCGTCCCCGCCATGGGTTTCACGGTACTGCTTCTGATCGCAGTGCTATTGCTGAACGAAATACGCCTGGGTGCCAAGCGGGCGCTCTACCAGGGTTCATACCAGCCGTCCGAGCTGGCCAAACTGGTCACCATTCTTTATCTGTCGGTATGGCTCTACGCCAAGCGACAGTCGCTGAATCAGATTTCCTTCGGCCTGATTCCCCTGGGCATGATCCTCGGAGCGGTCGGCGGCCTCATCTATCAGCAGCCGGACCTGAGCGCGGCGGGCACCCTGCTCATCATGGGCGGACTGCTCTTCTTCCTAGCCGGCGGAGATCTGAAGCAGATCGGATTTCTGCTGGTCATCGCCGTGATCGCGGGATACGTGGTCGTGCAAGTCAGCCCAACCGGCAGAGTGCGCGTCGCCGAGTTCCTGGCCGGCCTGCGCGATCCAACGCAGGCCTCCTACCACGTCCAGCGATCCTACGAGGCGATCGTCAACGGCGGCGTGTTCGGAGTTGGCATCGGTCGGGCGCAGTCCAAAATGACGGGACTGCCCGTCCCACCCACGGACAGCATCTATGCCGTAATCGTTGAAGAACTCGGATTGGTCGGCGCGGTGGCGTTGATCGTCCTGTACGCGCTGATGTTCTGGCGCGGCATGGTCATCGCCCGTCGCGCACCCGACATGCTCGGAACGCTGCTGGCAACCGGGCTCGTCGTATGGATTGGTTTGGAGGCAAGCATCAACATGATGGTGATGGTCGGGTTGCTGCCGTTCGCGGGTAACGCACTCCCCTTTGTCAGCGCCGGCGGCTCCAACCTCGTGTCGTCGCTGGCTGCCATCGGGATTCTTCTCAACATCTCCCGACAAAGTGGCCGGGTCGTTTCCGAGGAAGAAGGGAGATTGGACAGTGCGCCTGCTAGTGTGCGCCGGTGGAACGGGCGGCGGCGTCTTTCCCGCGCTGGCCGTGCTCCAAGCGTTGAAGGCTAGGCAGATCGATGTCGAAACCCTGTGGGTTGGCAGCGAGGCCGGCATGGAGGCGGAACTGGTGAGACGGGAAGGCATTCGGTTTGCCTCGATCCCCGCGGCCGGATTGCACGGCGTGGGTCTGGCCTCCCTGCCCCGCAACCTAGTACAGGTGGCGCGTGGATTCACCGCCTCGCGACGGATTCTCAAGGACTTCCGCCCGGACGTGCTCTTCTTCACCGGCGGTTACCTGGCGGGCCCCATGGCAGTCGCCGGACGAGCCGTGCCCACGGTCCTCTATGTTCCGGACGTTGAACCGGGCTTGGCACTCAAGGCGCTGGCCCGTTTGGCCGATCGCATTTGCGTCACCTCGGCCCGCACCCAGGACTACGTTTCTCGTCCGGTGACCGTTACAGGCTATCCGGTTCGCGCCGACCTGTCGCGATGGACCAGAGAGCAAGGCAGACAGCGCCTTGGTCTTACGGCGGATCTACCCGTCCTGCTGGTCACGGGAGGCAGCAAGGGCGCGCGCTCCATCAACCAGGCGCTGCTTGCCCACCTGCCGGCCCTGCTGGAAGTGACACAAGTGGTGCACATCACCGGCGAGGGCGAGGCGCAGGCAGTCGCGGCGGCCACGGCCGATCTGACGAAGACGCAGCAGGCCCGCTATCGGCGATTTGCATTTCTGCATGAGAACATGGGCGCCGCCTTCGCAGCGGCCGACTTTGCGGTGATGCGCGCAGGCGCGTCCGTTTTGGGCGAGCTGCCGCTCTTTGGCCTACCCGCCATCCTGGTCCCCTACCCGCACGCCTGGCGCTACCAGTGGATCAACGCGAAGTACCTCGCAGAAAACAAGGCGGCGGTTGTGATCGAGGACCGGGCCTTGCAAAGCGAGCTCCTGGCGACCGTCCAGAGCCTTCTGCGCGAGCCGGACAGGCGGGCCTCGATGCAGGCGGCGATGCGGTCGTTGGCTCACCCGCAGGCGGCCAATCTGTTGGCCGCGCAGCTGGTTGAGCTGGGAGGTCACCGCACATGATGAGTTTTGTCTACGTCCTGTGGATGTATGTCGTGCTCTTTGCCGTCATAGGGATGCTGCGCGGTTGGGCGAAGGAGCTGCTGGTGGCCTTCAGTGTCATCGTGGCGCTCACGTTCAACCACGTCCTGAGAAAGTATGTGCCCATGGTGCAGCAGCTCCCCGACGACAGCGTCTCCCTGTTCTGGGTGCTTTCTCTCGTCCTGCTGTGCCTCGTGTTCTTCGGTTATCAGACGGTCGCCCTCATTCCGCATCTGCAATCCAAGGCCACGCGCGAAAGACTTCAGGACGCGTTGTTCGGGGTGATCGTCGGCGGCGTCAACGGGTATTTGATTGCCGGTACGTTCATCTTCTACCTGGCTCAGACCGCCTACCAGGCGCTGCCGAATGCGGTCCTGCCCCCCACCGGCGACATGGCTACGGCGCTGGACAGCATGATGGCCCTGATGCCCCCGCACCTGCTGGGTGAGCCGGCCATTTACTTCGCCGTGCTGCTGTGCTTCATATTCGTCATTGTGGTCTACATATGACTCTGCCGGGAGCAGGAGCAGGGACTTATGTGCATTTCATTGGAATTGGAGGCAGCGGGCTTTCTGCAATTGCACGCATGATGAAGGAGAGCGGTTACCTGGTCTCAGGCTCCGACCGGACGCTGAGTTCGTTTGCGGCCGATCTTCAGGCTGCCGGCGTGACGGTCTACGCGGGCCACGATGCGCGCCACGTCCACGGCGCGGCCTGGGTTGTGCGGTCGTCGGCCGTTCCGGACGACAACGTGGAAGTGCAGGCGGCGCTCAAGGCCGGCATTCCCGTGTACCGGCGGGCGGACTTCCTCGGGAAATTCATGGCGGACAAAACCGGCATCGCCGTCGCCGGGACGCATGGGAAAACCACCACGACCGCCATGATCGCCTTCACGCTCTCACAAATGCAGCAGGACCCGAGCTTCATCGTGGGCGGTGTGTTGAACAACCTGGGAGTCAACGCGCGCGCCGGCGCAGGACACGCCTTCGTCGTCGAAGCCGATGAGTACGATCGCATGTTTCTTGGCTTGAAACCGCAGCTGGAGGTGGTCACGAGCGTCGAGCACGACCACCCCGACTGCTACCCCACGTTCGAAGACATGTACGCCGCGTTCGAGAGCTTCGTTGCGCTGTTGCCCGCGGACGGCAGCCTGGTGGCGTGCGCCGACAATCCTGGTTCCCTCTCTCTCATGCAAAAGGCGGCCGGCCAGAAAAGACGGACGGCAGGCTACAGCACGCTGCAGGACGCCGCCATCAACGCACCACGCTGGATGAGAGCGCACCGCATCCATTCGAATGATCGCGGCGGATTCGATTTCGAGGCGGTGACGAACATCAGCGCAGTGCGCGAGACCCATGTCAGCTTGCAGGTCCCCGGCGAGCACAACGTGGGAAACGCACTCGCAGCCCTGTCCATCATCGCCCTGCTGGACTTGTCCCTCCCCGACGCCGCGGTTGCCCTCGGGCAGTTTACCGGCACTGGACGGCGATTCGAGGTCAAGGGCGAGCGCCGCGGCATTCTGGTTATTGACGACTATGCGCATCACCCCACCGAGATCCGTGCGACCCTGTCCGCTGCTCGTGCTCGATATCCGGGCAGGCGGATTTGGGCGGTCTGGCAGCCCCACACATATTCGCGCACGCGGGCGCTCTTCAGCGCCTTCGTAGAGGCCTTCGGCGATGCCGATGAGACGATCGTCACGGAGATTTACGCGGCGCGCGAACCTGCCCAGGACTTCAGCTCCGAGCAGATCGTGCACGCCATGTCTCGCAAGACCGCGCATTTCATCCCGGCGTTGGACGCGGTCACAAGCTACCTGCTCGAACATCTGAAGCCAAACGACGTCGTGATCGTTTTGTCGGCTGGCGATGCAGACCAAATCAGCGCGGACGTTCTGGCAGGCCTTAAGGAATGAGGTGAGTCATGGTTGCACGTAACGGACAAGCGCTTCCCTCGGCAGACTTTTCGGCCAACCGCGACGCAGCAGGCCGGGCCTTGTTGCAGTCCATGCTCCTGGAACTTGAACAGGCTGCCGGTGAGCAAGGGTCTGCGCATCGCGCCGCGAAGACGGAGCGGTCAGGGCGGGCTTCAGAAGCCGCTGGATACGGAAAGCGTGGTCCGCAAGTTGATCGAAGTCCTCAGAAAGGACTCTTGAGCCTGTTCATGTCATTGGCTGATGCAGAGATCGGGATCAGGGTGAGCGCGCAATCTTCGGAAAGACGCGGCGGCAGCGACCAGGGAGCCATGGGCACCGATGCCCTGATGCGCCTGGCGCGCACCCGTTTCGGAGAGGCGGCGCAGGCAAATGTCCCCCTCGCCCCCCTCACGTCGGCGCGCATCGGCGGCCCGGCGGATATTCTCATCACGGCGGCCTCATCTGACGCGCTGGCGGAGATCGTTTCGTGGCTCTGGCAGGAGGGTCAGGAATGGACCATGCTCGGCGGCGGCTCGAACGTCCTGATCCGCGACAAGGGCGTGCGCGGCGTCACGGTTCTGAACCGGGCGAAAGCCGTGCGTTTTCGCGAAGGCCAGCAGCCCTCCGTCTGGGCGGAATCCGGCGTGGTCTTCAGCAACCTCGCCAACCGCTGCGCTCCGAAAGGCCTCGCGGGCCTGGAGTGGGCCGCCACCGTGCCGGGAACAATCGGTGGCGCGGTTTACGGCAATGCCGGCGCGTTCGGCGGAGACATGGCGGGCAGCCTGACGTGGGCGGACGTACTGGCGCCCTCGGGTCGGCAACGCTGGAGTGTCGATGTGCTTGGTTACGGGTACCGCACAAGCGTGCTGAAGCGCAAAGAGTCGCGGGGAGTGGTGCTGGCCGCAGAATTGAAATTGGCGGCATCGATTGAAGAATCCGTCAGGGCAAAGATGGCGGAAAATGGCGAGCAGCGCAAGTCCACGCAGCCGCCCGGCGCCTCGATGGGCTCCATGTTCAAGAATCCGGCAGGAGACAAGGCGGGGCGGCTGATCGAGGCCGCCGGCCTCAAAGGGAGGCGCCTGGGCAATGTGCAAGTGAGCCCGGTGCACGCCAATTTCTTCGTCAATCACGGTCACGCCACGGCCGCCGATGTAGAGGCCTTGATTCACTTGGTGCAATCGACCGTGCGAGATCGTCTGGGCGTGGAACTGGAGCTCGAGATCGAGCTGTTCGGAGAATAGGTCGCAAGAGGCGCATGGTGAGCATTCGATGATGATGAAGAAGAAACTGCAAATCGGATTGATCTTCGGTGGACGTTCGGGCGAGCATGAGGTGTCCCTGATGTCGGCCAGCTCCGTGCTGTCCGTTCTGGACCCCGCAAAGTATGACGTGCGGCAGATCGGCATCGCCCCGACCGGTCAGTGGTTCACGGGCGACAACGTTCTGGAGAAGCTTCAAGCCGGGACCACGACCGGGCTCGAACCAGCCGTCGTGCTGCCCGATCCTTCGCAGGGCGGCCTGTACGCGGTGCGCGAAAAGGCCCTGGTAAAGCTTTCCGACATCGACATCTTCTTCCCGCTGCTGCACGGCACCTTTGGGGAGGACGGCACCATCCAGGGCCTCTTTGAAATGGCGGCCGCGGGCTACGTGGGTGCCGGTGTACTGGGATCTTCGGTGGGCATGGACAAAGCCCTCTTCAAGGATGTGATGCGGACGCACGGGATTCCGGTCATTGACTCGATGCTGGTCCTGCGCGCCGAGGTGGAGAAGGACATCAACGCCGTGATCGCCCGCGCCGAAGCCATGAGCGACTATCCCATCTTCACCAAGCCGGCCAACCTCGGTTCGTCCGTGGGAATCACGAAGTGCAATACGCGTTCCGACCTGCAAGAGGGCCTGATGGAAGCCGCGCTTTATGACCGGCGGTTGCTCGTCGAGCATGGCATTGGCCACGCGCGCGAGATCGAAGTGAGCGTGCTTGGTAACGATGATCCACGGGCGTCTGTTACTGGCGAAGTCATCCCCAGCCGTGAGTTCTATTCGTATGAGGCCAAGTACGTGGATGGCACGTCCGGCCTGCTGATGCCCGCCCCTCTGGATCCGGAAATCGCCGCCCGGATCCAGGACATGGCTGTCCGCGCATTCAAGGCCATCGACGCCGCCGGCATGGCGCGGGTGGACTTTCTGCTCGATGCCGAATCGGGCGCGGTCTACCTTAATGAAGTCAATACGATCCCGGGGTTCACGAAGATCAGCATGTATCCCAAGCTGTGGGATGCCAGCGGCATGCCGTATGCGGCCCTGGTCGACCGGCTGATCGAACTGGCTATGCAGCGCAAGAGCGAGCGGGACCGCACCAGTCATTCTTTTCGGAGTCGCGGGTGAGCAAAGCGGCAGAGCGGCGACGGGCGGATGTGGTCCGCAATCGGCGGCAGGAGCATGCGCAGAAGCGTGTGTCCGAATCCACGATTCTCGCCACGCGTCCGCAGGCACCCATCACGGCGCGCCGCATGCCGATGACCAGCGGTCCCGTGCGGGCCACGCCCAGCCGGGTCAAACGGCGGCCGAGGCCGGCGATTAAGATGCCGGGTATCGAAGTGCACCTGCCCAGCATCCGGTTTAGCAGCCAGCAGGTTCAGTGGCGCCTGGTTTCGCTGGCCCTCAGCCTGTGCCTCGGGACGGCGCTGTACATGACCTGGAATCTGCCGCTATTCCGCGCCGCGGCGGTGCGGGTTGTCGGCAACGAGGGGATCACCGCCGGTGAAATCGGCGCCGTCATGGGGAGCGACGGGCAATGGATCTTCTCCCTGACCCCACGGGAACTGGAGACCCGCTTGCGCAGCAATTTTCCCGAGCTTACCTCCGCGCATGTGTCCGTGGGTCTTCCCAACGATGTGTCTGTGACGGTCACGCAGCGCAAGCCCGAGATCATCTGGCAACAGGGAGATGGCTACACCTGGATTGACGACAGCGGAGTGGCCTTCCGTCCACGCGGCACAGTCAGCGGCCTCATTACGGTGAAGGCGGACGCTTCCCCAAAGCCATCCAACGCCGCGGGCGCCGATGCCTTTTCGCCGGCGCCATATCTCTCGGCGGATCTGGTCAACTCGATCAAGACGCTGGCCACACAGGCGCCGGCGGGCGCAACCATCCTGTTCGATCCCAACTACGGCCTGGGATGGACGGACCCGCGCGGTTGGCAGGCATATTTCGGAATCGGGGCACGTGAAATGGCATTGCGGCTGCAAGTCTATCAAGCGCTGGTGCGCATGCTTGATTCAGAAGGCCTCGCGCCGGCATTCATCAACGTCCAATTTCCAACGGCCCCCTACTACAGGATGACCCAATAGCATGGACGAAATAGTAGTAGGCATCGACGTCGGCACAACCAAGGTCTGCACGCTGGTCGGGCGCGTCGAAGGCGACAAGCCCGTGCGGATCATTGGCGTGGGTATCGAACCTTCGGACGGCATCCGCAAGGGCGTGATCGTCGACCTGACCAAGGCCACGCAGGCGATCACCCGCTCGGTTCAACGCGCCGAACAGACCTCGGGGCTGGAGATCGCCTCCGCGCTGGTCAGCCTGGCAGGCGGGCACGTTTCCTCCGTGAACAGCCGGGGCGCGGTCGGGGTTCCCGGGGGCATCATCGACGCTTCAGACGTGGCCCGCGCCCTCGATCAGGCGCGCACCATCGCCATCCCCAACGACCGGGAGGTCGTTCACGTGGTCCAGCGCACCTTCAGTGTCGATGGGCAGGATGGCATCCGGTCGCCCGTGGGCATGCACGGCTATCACCTGGAGGCCGAGGCGCACATCATCACGGCCGGCGCCGCCACCGTCGACAATCTGCGTCACTGTGTCACCTCCGCCGGGATCGAGCCCCAGGCCTTTGTCCTGAATCCGCTTGCATCCGGCGAAGTGGTGCTCACGGATCAGGAAAGACAAATGGGCGTCGCCGTGTGCGATATCGGCGGCGGGACAACCGACCTGGCAATCTATGTGGAGGGCGACGTATGGCACACCATGGTGTTGGCAGTGGGCGGCAACCACCTGACACAGGACATCGCACATGGGCTGCGGCTGCCCGTCGCACAGGCCGAAGACATGAAGAAGCAGCAGGGCCACGCCGTGCGCGCCGAGGTGGGAGCCGAGGAGTATTTCAGCGTGCGCCCCTTCGGCGAGGAACAGCCGGTGCGCATCAACCGCCAGGACCTGGCGCACATCATCGAGGCTCGTACAGCCGAGATCTTCGGGCTGATTCTCCAGGAGGTCAAGCGCTCCGGCTACGATGGCCTGCTACCCGCGGGCATGGTCTTGACCGGGGGCACAAGCGCCCTGCCTGGCATCCGCCGCAATGCCAGCGAAGTACTTGGAATGCCGGTGCGTACCGCCAGGCCGGAAAAGCTGGTGGGTCTGGTCGATCGGCTGAACTCGCCGGCCTATTCCACGAGCGTGGGTCTCCTGCAGTGGGCGGTCACGATGCACGAGCACCAGCTCGATCCGGGCAAGCCGCAACGCACGCGGCGGACGAAAGGAGTGCCATTAATGAAGCTGGATGACGTCAAAAATGTGCTCAAACGATTCATACCTTAATTGGCATCAAAAGCGGTCATTTATGCTGTGCGGCCTGCGGGAACCGGATGCTAGAATGACTCAAGGTTCCCCAGGACTGGGATAGCGCCGGCGAACTTTACAAACTCATGGAGGAACAAATGGACTCGACCAGAAAACATCAACCTGTTGAGACCTTCGCCCGCATCAAGGTGATCGGCGTGGGCGGCGGTGGCCAGAATGCGGTCAACCGCATGATCGAGGAAGGCATCCTGGGCGTGGAATTCGTGGCCGCCAACACGGATGCGCAGGCCCTCAACCTTTCCAAGGCGCCCATTCGCGTCCGTCTCGGTGACAAGCTCACCAAGGGACTGGGCGCAGGCGGCGACCCCGAGGTCGGCCGCAAGGCCGCCGAGGAATCGGCAGACGAACTCTACAACGTGCTCAAGGGCGCGGACATGGTCTTCGTCACGGCGGGCATGGGCGGCGGTACGGGCACCGGCGCGGCACCCGTCGTCTCCCAGGTCGCCAAGGAATGCGGCGCCCTGACCATCGGGGTCGTCACGCGGCCCTTCACATTTGAGGGCGGACGGCGGTCCCAAGCGGCGGAAGCCGGCGTCACCAAGATGAAGGAGCACGCGCACACGCTGATCTCGATCCCCAATGATCGGCTGTTGCAGCTGTCGGACAAGAAATCCAGTCTCGATTCGGCCTTCCGAATTGCGGACGAGGTCCTGCGCCAGGGCATCCAGGGCATTTCCGAGCTGATCACCGTGCCCGGTTTGATCAACCTGGACTTCGCGGATGTCCGCGCTATCATGTCCGAAGGCGGGGCCGCGCTGATGGCTGTTGGCCACGGGTCCGGTGAGGACCGCGCCAAGACCGCCGCCGAGCAGGCGATTTCCAGCCAATTGCTGGACATTACCATCGACGGTGCCCGCGGCGTGCTCTTCAACGTCACCGGCGGCACCAACCTGACGCTCTTCGAGGTCAATCAAGCAGCCGCCATCATTCGCGAGACGGCGCATCCGGATGTCAACATGATCTTCGGGGCGGTCATCGAACCCGATATGGCCGATGAGGTGCGCGTGACGGTCATCGCGACAGGCTTTGAGCGCACCGGCGTGCCGAGACGCGCCCTCGAGCGCCTCACCAACCGCGTGGAGAATCAACGGGGTTTCCTGGGAAGCGAACCTGCCTCCGGCCCGTTCCTGCGCTCCTCGGAGAGCGTTAGCGTGAGCGCCGAAACGCACCAGGCCTCGGATGCGAAGTCCGTGACTCCGCCTCCCGCTTACACCGGCCCGGTCGATCTGGACATCCCTACGTTCCTCAGGAATCGACGCTAGCCCCCGCAACAGCGCTTCTGACCGCGCACGCCGCACCTGCGGATTCTCAGCAGCATCTCGTCGATCACGGTAACACTGGTCGGTCCAACAAGAGCAGCCCGGCATTTTGATGCCAGGCTGCTCTTGCGCGTATGGGTCCCTGCATGGCCGGCAGGCGACAGTCGGCAGGCAATCGCGGTGAAACCGGTGCCCCATTGCCTGCGCGCAGGGAGGTCAGCTAATCTGGGTTAGAATACCGGAAATGACACAAGCGAAGCCGTCCAAGGCGGTCCATCCTTCGTATCGATTGCACCGTCGCCAGGTTTGGACGCAGATTTTGTTGCCCGTGCTGCTCGCGACAATCGCGATCTTGGGCCTGATTGCGTTGATCAGCATATCGACTTTCGGGGGAAACGGCGATGTGGGCCGCTGGGCCGCGATCTCGACCATGTGGCTCGTAATTCCGGCCATGGTTGCCGAAGTGGCAGTGTTGGCGGTGCTCGCCGCGCTGATCTATCTGGTATCGCGATTGATCGGGATCATTCCGCCTTATTCGGGGCGCACACAGAGAATTGTGCACCGCATCGAGAGCACGATCAGACGCGGCACGGACATGCTGCGGCGCCCCTCGTCCGGGGTGCGTGCGCTCGCTGGATACGTCCGGGACCGGCTCGTCAAGGGACCTGAAAGGACGTGA
>CAVZIZ010000005.1:0-221615 GCA_963775435.1 uncultured Chloroflexia bacterium | reverse complement strand
ACATCTGACTCCGGCGGCGCCGCATCCACGATCTCAGGCAGCGTCGTCGGCTCATCCGCGGCGGTCGCATCGAGGGCCGCCGGATCCGTTGACATGAGACCCAGCGCAGGATCCACTGCGGGATCCGTCGTCATCAGCCCGAGCGCAGGATCCGCCGCCGGACCAACCGTACCGTCAGCCGTCGTCGCATCAGTCGCCGGGTCCGCTGCCGCGGCATCAGGTGCGGCCTCGGCATCCGGCGCCACATCAGCTGGCGCGGCATCGGCCGGAGCACTGGCATCCGCAGGAGCGTCAACTACCTCGCCGGAATCCGGCGGGGGTGGCGGAACGTCATCCGCGCGGACCGCATAGGGCCTGACCGCGCTGAACAACATGACTGCCACGGTGGTCAGAGTCAACATCAGGAATCGAATCCTGCGTGTCATGGCATTCTCCTTACATGCAGAAACGTGCGGATTGGACCGCTCTTGGAAACCAACTCCCCCGAACCCAAATACCTACGCATACAAGGTCTTCTCAGAGCAGCATCATTCTAGATTAAGCCCCCTCTAATGTCAATCCGGCGAATGTCACCTTCGCAACTCCCGCCGGCAGCCTCCAGCCTGCGAACGACTAGCCGCCGGGCGGCCGGACCTTGCACTATTGTTAGGTCGACCGGTAGGTTGCCATCACCACGCCCGTGGTGCTCGTCTTGGCGTCAATTAGCTCCAGTCTCGCAAGCGGGCTGCCTTCGGCAAACAGCCGGCGGCCCGTACCCAGGATCAGCGGGTGGATGGACAGCTGATACTCGTCGACGAGATTCGCCCGCATCAGGGACTGCACGAGCGCTCCGCTGCCGAGAATAAGCACATCCTTCGCCGACTGCTCCTTCAACGCCCCCACCGTCGTCTCGGCGTCGCCGAACAGCAGCGTCGAGTTGCCCCATGGGAGTGGCTCCTGCAGTGTCCGGGAAGCAACGTACTTCTGCGCCTCGTTCAGCACCTCCGTGAACGGATTGTCCTTGCGACTGGGCCAAACGGCATAGAAATCCTCGTAAGTCCGCCGCCCGAAAAGCAGCGCCGGTTTTTTGGCCATGCCCTCGGCGGCGCGGGCGCCCATCACCGGGTCGAAGTACGGCGCGGCCCAACCGCCGTGGTCGAAGCCGCCGCGGCGATCCTCGTCGGCGCGGCCCGGCGCCTGCATCACACCATCGAGCGTCAGGCTCAAGTTCACGATGATTTTTGCCATAATGGCCTCTCCTCGGACGCGAGTTGTCGCTATTATGACATAAGACCCGCCTGGCGATGGCATGATTCTCCCCTCAATCGGTGACAAATGCCACGTGACTGGCAGGCGCGTGTTCAGTATAGTCCTGCCATCATGAAGTGGACCGAGCAGTACGCCACCGGTGTCCGCCGCATCGACGAGCACCACCGGATGATCTTCAAGACCGCTGAGGACTTCCGCACGGCGCTGGATGCCGGCGAAGGTGAGAACACCTACATGTTGCTGCTGGACTTCCTGGATCTATACGTACGCGGGCACTTTGGGTACGAGGAGCGCTGCATGGACGAGTATCGCTGCCCTGCGGCCAAACGCAACCAGCAGGCCCACTCGGGTTTCCTCGATGTCCTGATGGGCTACCGGGAGCAGTACGCCGTTGGCGGATACCGGCCCGAGGACGCGCGCGCCCTGGTCGATGCTGTCGATCAGTGGCTCGATGCGCACATCTGTCACATCGACGTGCAATTGAAAAATTCGGTCAGCAGGCAGCAGGCGAACACGCCCGGCGTCTCCCCTCAATAGGTCGGCACGACCCGATCCGGGGCTTAGCGCTGCACAGCCATCGTCCAGATGGATGTCACCAGGGTGAGTCCCACAAGCGAGAGAACGATCAAGACGATCGGCGCCGCCGCCAACAGGCTCAGCCAAAACGAGAGCCGATTGCGGTGCTTTCGATAGGCGAGCCATCCGCCGGCCACGCCCGCAATCAGAAGCACGTAGAATACTCCGCCAACGCTCCATACTCCCACCATAAGCTTCCACACGCTGTCTGCGGGCGCATGCGGGTCGTCGGCCGCAAAGGCTGTCATCCCCGTCGCAAACAGCAACGCCGGAATGCCGGCCACGCACCCTAGGGCCGCGATGATGGTGTCGGCGATCAGCCATGTGCGCAGCCGCGTCGACGGCGCCGCCTGGGGGCGTTCCGGATTCCTGAGGGTGTTCGTCGGTAGTCAATTTACCTCCACGCGCCTTGGGACTCAGCGCTCCCTGTCGCCATTGTCTTTGGGGCGGTCAGCAACCCCGGCGTCGGCTCCACGCTGTGTTAGCCGGCCCCTTTGCTCTTTTGCAGTTCTTTGCTCATCTTTCGACTAAGGGTTTGGTAGCCGAGTCCTTCATAGAACGAGATCGCGGTCTCGTTGAATTCGTAGACGTTCAATTCGATGGAGGTCGCACCTTTTGCGATTGCCCACTCTTGCATCTTCTCCATGAGTGTTCGTCCTATTCCGTGATTCTGGAGTGCCTGATCTCACAGCAATGCTATCGACAACAGCATACCGCCGGGGGACAAACACCGGCAACGCAGGTGCATCTCTGACAATGGCGTGGACGAAGCCAACAATCTTCCCGCCGGCTTCCGCAACCAGCAGGCCGGTGTTCTCATCAGCGATCAGCCCCGCATAGTAATCTGGCGCTCGCGCCGCCTCACCGGGCTTTTGGAAGATGCGAGGCAGGTGGTCGCGATGCAAAGCGTCTATTTCGTCGAACAGCTCGCACACGGAGCCGTAATCGTCATGGCTTGCTTTGCGAACGCTGATTTCCATGGCGTGTCTCTCTTATCACCCCAACGAACCGATCAGGCCGGTGGTCCACGCTGATTATATGGTGAATAGGATGGATGCAATGCCGGGGCTTGGTCCCTTTATTCCGGCACATCCTGCCTGACCAGCGCATCACCGTTCGGCTTTGTCTTGATCTGCTGCCGGGTGGAACCCTGTCATCGCCGGCGCGGTACGGGAGCCCGGACGCTCGGCTGCCCTTCAGAGTCGGCCTTGCCTGCCGCCTCTGCTGCCCTGCCGCGCCGGTCCCCTAGCCTGTCCCCTTCTGCGTCTTCATTTCTATTGCCCTGTTCAACGTCTTGATGAACTCATCGACTGGGACGCCGTGTACGCGGGCCGCCATCTCCACCGTCAGCGCCTTGGTGAGCATCCGCCGGAAGGAATAGCGCGCCACCCGCTTCACGCCGAACACCTCCATCACCCCGGCGATGTCGCCGTACTCGTTCAGGATATCGGACACCCTGGTCTTCGGTGTGATGATCACGACTCTCCCCCGTTTGGGAACAGCCTTGGTTTACCGATTAAGATGAAACCCGCCGCCAGCAGCCCCATGATGATAACCAGGACCCATCCCGCCGCGCTTTCCAGTCCCTTCGCGATCGAAGCCAGCGTCCCGAGCGGCAGCAGCACGTAGAGCAGGCTCAGGCCAGTAACGATCGCGTTACGGGCTGGTGAATCGTCCGCCTCGCGCGCCATCCATGAAATCACCGCGGCCGCCAGCAGGCCGACGCCGAACTCCGCGGCGACGTCCGCGGTCAGTTCGTCCGGTGCCGCCCCGGTGCGGGCCGTAAGCAGCGCAACCGGCGCCAGCAGCAGCCCCAACCCCATCAGGCCGGACAGCACCGCACTCACAATAAACAAGTTCTTCAGGTTCATGCCTAAATCTCCCAGCCTTTCTGCTCATGGCGACATTCAATCGCCCACAACAGATCCCAATCCCGGGGCTGCGATGCCCGGCGACCTCTCTACGACATGCGATCCTTGACCACCATCCGGTCGTTCAGTGCCTGGAGCGGACGGTTGTTTCCTTGACAGACCCCCGCAAGCCTGCTCAATTGGGTTGCAGAGAGTTCCACGGGGACCGTCATCACCAGCCAGCTCACCTCTTCCGAGCACGGCGGCGTGGTAAGCGACCCACTGTAGCGGTAGGTAGTGCGCACGGCGGGCAGCATATCCGCCACATTCACGTGCATGCCGGCGTCTCGAACATCGGTTTTTTCGACCGGCAGGTTGTCGATGAAAGCGTCAAATGCTGGATTCTCCGCGCCCGCCTGCAAGAACACGCCCACCACCGCGAGTTTTCCCGCCGCGCTCCGATGGACGATGTGTAACTCCGCGGCAAACAGCTGTCCGTCCACGGCGTGCTCACTGGGGGTGTGATAATGGAATTGCAGCACATCGTAGCGAACGCCCTCCGCTTCGATGTAGCTTCCCGGATCATAGTTGCCCTGAACCGTGCGCCCGTCATTAACAATATGGAGCTCGCTGGGCTGATAGTGGAATGCAACACTCCGCAGGTCCTTTTCCACCGGCGCGGTAATGTCGATCGGCGACTGGTTGCTGCCCTCGCTGCACGCGGCATACGCGGCGTCCAAAGCTCCCCAATGCTCTGGGCCGTTCTTGCCCCCATACGTCCAGTGCGCTTGGCCCCCCCCAGGATTCGCGAGGGCCAATCCGAAAGTGCCCAAGAACGCTTTCAGCCACGAGAGATTCATACTCGCCGCCACCGGCTGGCCTGGCAGACGACGCTCCTTCTCTGGTGCATGCGGGACATCGTCCTGTCCCCGCCAGACGTCGCGCTGCCGCACGTCATAAGTCAGGCTGGGCCTTCAGCCCTGCGCCACGTCCATGCCAGCCAAACAACCATCGTCGTTGCGGCGATCTCAAGCACGCTGCAGAATAGATAGTAGCCGGTTGGATGACCTACAAAGAGCGTCATTAGTTGCACAACAGTCATGATCGCGCCGGATATCACGTTGACCCAGCGGTTGACTCCATGTCCCAACACCCTGGAGAGCAGGACCATGGCGATTGGAATCTCGATCAGGATCGCGGCTCCCAGTAGGAATCCTTGCGTCATCTCCATGCCGTTAACCGTTCCAGTCACGTATTGGCTCAACATTTGGGAATCCATCAAACCTAATACATCACAGTAGAGGTAGTTGAGTGTGGCGAATATCCAGATCGTTGAAAGCAGCACTCTCTTGTCCGTTGCTGTCGTCGTGTTACGTGTGTTCATCTGCATCTCCTTTATTGAGTGACACCCGGTCTTTAATCAAACGAGGCTTGGCCGTTCACGATCGTTCCACGTGCGGACGGATGACGGCAGCCCGCTCTGCCCTGGCACAAGCGAAACCACCACGTTCGCCACAGAGAGCTTCTTCCAGCGCATGCCTCAATCTCCTGCTTTCTTTGACAGGATGCTTGTGGCCCAGCGAGATTTGTCGCCTGGTCCGCAAACTGGACCCCCGGCTTGCATTCATCTCTCGTAGCGCATGATAAAATCCATTATAGGTCGGAAACGTAGGCTTTAGTGTAGACGCTGGGGGATGGGATAGTCCGCGGTCGGACGGTGATGGAAGCAGTGCTTCCACGCCCTCACCCGGGTTGATCTTCTCGGCGACTACGGAAGGAGTCCCGCATGAGCGCCGAAGAAGTCGCCCGCAATTTCGTATCCATGATGTTTGATTTACACAAGGCCGAGGCCATGCTGACTGCCGATGCAATGGCCAGCGGAGGTCCGCAGCCCGGACCCGTGCCCGCCATGGACGGCATCAACATGATGACGACCTGGCTCCGCAAGGCCATGCGCGTTCCTTGACAATAGTACGGCCGTTCAGGGCCTGAAGCGGACGGTTGTTTCCTTGACAGACCCCCGCAAGCCTGCTCAATTGGGTTGCAGAGAGTTCCACGGGGACCGTCATCACCAGCCAGCTCACCTCTTCCGAGCACGGCGGCGTGGTAAGGGACCCACTGTAGCGGTAGGTAGTGCGCACGGCCGGCAGCATATCCGCCGCATTCGCCTGCACGCCGGCGTCTCGAACATCGGTTTTTTCGACCGGCAGGTTGTCGATGAAAGGGTCAAATGCTGGATTCTCCGCGCCCGCCTGCAAGAAGACGCCCACCACCGCGAGTTTTCCAGCGGCGCTCCGATGGACGATGTGAAACTCGGCGGCAAACAGCTTTCCATCCACGGCATGCTCGCTGGGGGCGTGATAATGGAATTGCAGCACATCGTAGCGAACGCCCTCTGCTTCGATGTAGCTGCCCGGGTCATAGTTGACCTGCACCGTGCGCCCGTCATTAACAATATGGAGCTCGCTGGGCTGATAGTGGAATGCAACACTCCGCAGGTCCCGTTCCACCGGCGCGGTAATGTCGATCGGCGACTGGTTGCTGCCCTCGCTGCACGCGGCATACGCGGCGTCCAAAGCTCCCCAATGCTCTGGGCCGTTCTTGCCCCCATACGTCCAGTGCGCTTGGCCCCCCCCAGGATTCGCGAGGGCCAATCCGAAAGTGCCCAAGAACGCTTTCAGCCACGAGAGATTTATACTCGCCGCCACCGGCTGGCCTGGCAGACGACGCTCCTTCTCTGGTGCATGCGGGACATCGTCCTGTCCCCGCCAGACGTCGTGCTGCCGCACGTCATAAGTCAGGCTGGGCCTTCAGCCCTGCGCCACGTCCATGCCAGCCAAACAACCATCGTCGTTGCGGCGATCTCAAGCACGCTGCAGAATAGATAGTAGCCGGTTGGATGACCTACAAAGAGCGTCATTAGTTGCACAACAGTCATGATCGCGCCGGATGTCACGTTGACCCAGCGGTTGACTCCATGTCCCAACACCCTGGAGAGCAGGACCATGGCGATTGGAATCTCGATCAGGATCGCGGCTCCCAGTAGGAATCCTTGCGTCATCTCCATGCCGTTAACCGTTCCAGTCACGTATTGGCTCAACATTTGGGAATCCATCAAACCTAATACATCACAGTAGAGGTAGTTGAGTGTGGCGAATATCCAGATCGTTGAAAGCAGCACTCTCTTGTCCGTTGCTGTCGTCGTGTTACGTGTGTTCATCTGCATCTCCTTTATTGAGTGACACCCGGTCTTTAATCAAACGAGGCTTGGCCGTTCACGATCGTTCCACGTGCGCACGGATGACGGCAGCCCGCTCTGCCCTGGCACAAGCGAAACCACCACGTTCGCCACAGAGAGCTTCTTCCAGCGCATGCCTCAATCTCCTGCTTTCTTTGACAGGATGCTTGTGGCCCAGCGAGATTTGTCGCCTGGTCCGCAAACTGGACCCCCGGCTTGCATTCATCTCTCGTAGCGCATGATAAAATCCATTATAGGTCGGAAACGTAGGCTTTAGTGTAGACGCTGGGGGATGGGATAGTCCGCGGTCGGACGGTGATGGAAGCAGTGCTTCCACGCCCTCACCCGGGTTGATCTTCTTGGCGACTACGGAAGGAGTCCCGCATGAGCGCCGAAGAAGTCGCCCGCAATTTCGTATCCATGATGTTTGATTCACACAAGGCCGAGGCCATGCTGACTGCCGATGCAATGGCCAGCGGAGGTCCGCAGCCCGGACCCGTGCCCGCCATGGACGGCATCAACATGATGACGACCTGGCTCCGCAAGGCCATGCCTGATGTCAGGATGGACGTCCAGAGTGTCTCCGTCAGCGGCGACCAGGCGACCGTCAAGGCCACCTGGGGCGGCACACACACCGGCCCGATGGACATGCCCGGCGGAATGCCTGCCCTTGCCCCCACCGGGAAGAAAGTGTCGGTGAAGGATGCCTATGTCCTCACGCTGCAGGGGAACAAGGTCGCTCACATCAAATTCGAATTGCCCGCCGACGGCGGCATGCCGGCTATGATGGCGCAGCTCGGCGTCAAGATGCCCGGTATGTAATCGCCGTCGCAATTGTCAGGTGGCTGGAGAAGAAATAAAGGGCCTCGGACCGAACGGTCCGAGGCCTCGTGTATTGCCTATGTGGCTGCTTGTCCATCCGGCCTTGGCGGAAGGGCTTGGGCCGGGTACTTCCAAACCCAGGGCAACAACTGTCTGTGATAGGATCATGCCCGCGCCCGTCCGGAAGCTCGACTCCCCTTCAAACCTGAGGCCATGTTGAAGATCAGTGCGCTTACTCGATTTCTGCTTATCGGCGCGGCTGTGGGCACGCTGGTGCCGTTCACGCTTTCTTTGTGCCTGTTCGGCACCACCCTTCAGAGTTTTGTGAGTGGTGCGGGTCCCACTCCGGGCTATTGGAGCGGGGCCCCGACTCCGGTTCCCACCCCGGTCCCAGGTCCCGTCCAGACTTGGACGCGCCAGGCGTTCAGCACCGGAGGAGGCGCCGTCTACATCTTGGGGAGCATGCTCGGCGCGTTCGCGGGAGAAGCGCTAGCTTTGCGCCGCAATCGGAAGGAGCCGGGTGCGAACGGCCGGGCAGTGTTGGGCGCGCTTGCCGGGAGCGTGGTCTTCATTGGCATCAGCCTGTGCGGTTTCTTGCCTTGAGCGCCGGCGGGCCCACCTGCTACGGCGTGTCCTCCAACATTGGCCAACGGAGCCTCAACAGTTCCAGCACGTAATCTCTGGCTGCAGTGCAATCTCCATAAGTTCCAGGTTTCGAGCCGTTTCCTCCGAGACCTTCTATCCCGCCCTTGTTCTGCCCGAGGCCCCTGCCAATTCTTGGATTGTCACACCTCATACGCGCGGTCTACGCCAGCGGATGCCAGATCGATGCAAGGATCCACGCCAATGCAGCCAGCAGCGCGCCCGCCATGACGAAAGCGACGCTCACTTCATGCGTCTCGCGCCGGACAGACACATGCGGGGTCAGGTGATTGAACACGCTCTCGAGTTCGCCAGCGCTTGACGCCGGATAATAGGTCCCGCCCGTGATGGCCGCCATGCGCTCCAGCGTTTGCTCATCGATGCCGCGGGGGAATGTCTGTCCGCCCGCATTCTCATTGGACGGAGCCGATCCCCCCAAACCAGACGGATCGCTGCTCTGGCAGCTCGCAGATGGGCTGCCGTTGGTGGTGCCAAATCCGACCGTGTACACCCGCACGCCGCGATCCGCCGCCTCGTGTGCCGCATACAACGGCAAGGGCCCCGTATCGTTCACCCCATCTGTCAATAGCACAACAATACCCGCGGTGTCCCCTTTGCTGCGGCACGCGGGCTGCTCCAGGCGCTGCACTCCGTGCGACCGCTTTGTCTGTCCCGGCAATCGCATCCAATGAGGCCAGCAGCCCGCTGCCAATCGCGGTGCCGCTGCCAGTGAGCAGGCTCTTGAGGGCACCCAGCACGGCTTCTTTGTCTGTGGTTGGGGGCTGGACCAGTTCTGCAAAGCCCGCAAACGCCACCACGCCGATCTCCGTGGTGGGCTTCTGCTCTTGAATGAACGAGGCTGCCGCGGCTTCGGCCGCTTGCAGCCGGCTGGGACCTATGTCCCTCGAGCACATCTTGCGCGAAACGTCGATATCCAGGATGACCGTCGCGCGCGCCACCGGTACCATCACCGCTGCCATCGGTCTTGACGCGCCGACGATGAGACTCGCCACGGCGACCACAAGCAACGCAAACGGCAGATGCCGCTTGATCCAGTCTTGCTGAGATACCACACCCCGGAACAGCGCCAGGCTTGAGTAGCGCACCACGAACTTGCGTCGCCGGTGCAGCCCCCAGATGTACAGGCCCACCATCGCGGGGACGGAGGCCCAGGAACCACAGCGCGCCTGACCACATGAACGTCATCACAATACTCTCGATAAAAACTTGGGTTCAAGTATATCTTCGGTAGGTGTGCCGCCAGGGACGGCTGCCTGGCTCCGCTCATCCACCCCTCCCGCGTGCTGGCAGCCGCGGCGTTTTTTGCCACACCCCAACGGGAGACCCCTCCCTCCGTGGTTGCACGGAGGACGAAGCCGACGTGGCAATCTCTAGCATTGCCTGGCGCGGGCGAGGTGGGATTCCTCACGCTCGTCTCGCATATATGTCCCACACGTATTGACGTCCTCCGACCGCGATAATTTCGCCTCTTCTTGTCAGAATACCTTCGTGGAATGGTGTATAAACCGTCTGCGCAGCGGTCCATCGCGATCGTGCGAGGGCTGTGCTACAAGGACTGCCCGTGCCGCTCGGAAGCCGGCATTCGTTAGCGGGCTGAATCATCTAAACCTCCGGGCCGGTGCATAAGAGGGCCTCTGGATGGGAAGCCACATGAGCAGCTCACAATCCTTTTCCCGACGAGACTTCATCAAGGTCAGCGGCTTGACCTTGGCCAGTGCCGCTCTTTCATCCTGCAGCTCACTTCTACCCGGATCCGCGGCGCAGAGCCCGCAGGACGTGCAGCTGGTGTATCAGGATTGGGGCGACAGCTGGTTCCAACCCATGGCCAGGGATCTGCTGGCGCAATTCCACAAGACCCACCCCAATATCACCGTCTACTTCATCCCCGATCCAGGTAACTTGGTGGACCAGATGCCGATCGACATGCAAGCCGGCACGGCATCCGATCTCTTCCAGGGTTGTTGCGCCCACTTTCCGACTTGGGCCCAGGAGGGCTACACGCTGGACCTCCGGCCGTACGTCGAGGCAGACCTTGACGCGGCCACGATCGCGGACTGGGATCCCGCGCAGTACCGCGCCCTTTTCACCAGCGACGGCCGGCAGTTCGGGCTTCCCAAGTATCACGGTGCCCTCGCCCTCTACTACAACAAGGATCTGTTCGACGAATATCGCGTCGATTACCCCGACGGGTCATGGAATCACGATGATTACCTGCAGGCCATGAAGATGCTCACCCACGATCGCAATGGCGACGGTAAGACGGATCTGTGGGGCAGCATGGTGGACGTGTACTGGGACCGAATACAGATCCATGTGAACGGCTGGGGCGGGCACTTCGTCGAGCCGGCCGACCCCACTCACTGCATGATGGGTCAGCCGGAAGCACTGGCGGCCGTGGAGTGGCTGCGGGCCCGGATGTGGGATGACCGGTGCATGGCCACACTGCCGGACGTGGATCGCCTGGGTACTCGCCAGGCGTTCATGGCACAGAGAATTGCCATGACCGAAGATGGTTCGTGGGCGCTGAAAGACATTCTTACAAACGCCTCTTTCCGCATCGGCGTGGCCCCGTTCCCGTCGGGCCCGGCGCGTAAGGTCACCCTGGCCACTACCGACGGATTTGGAATTTACGCGGGGACTAAACATCCCGAGGCTGCCTGGGAGCTGATGAAATTCCTTATCAGCGAGGATTATGGGCGGGCCATGGCGCGTGCAGCTTTCCTCCAGCCCGCCCGCGCTTCACTGATAACGGACTGGATTGGCTACGTCCAGGAGCAGTTCCCCCAGGCCTCCAAAGACGTCGATCTCGCGGCGTTCGCCGAGGGACAGCTCCAAGGCTACTCCGTGGTAGCCGAGGTGTTTCCCAACATGGCCGACGCCACACGCATCGCCCAGGACGCGTGGGACCAGATTCTCACGCTGGGCCTGAAGCCCACGGAGAGCCTGGTCGCGACGGCCCAGCAGATACAGGACGCCCAGACATAGGGACCGGCATGGGCCCCAAGCGCGGCCCACACACGCCTGCGCACACGCATCCTGATGTGGTCGTTTGTCCCGACCACAATCATCCTGCTGGCCGTGGCGGTCACGATCTATTTCGCGTACCAGCGCGTTACGCAGGACCTTGTCGTTGGGCGCAACCAGCAGCTCGTTAGACTCTCGGCCGGGGAGCTATCTGCAAATCTCAATACCTATGTGACTGCGCTCAACGCCCTCACCCGTACCCCCGACCTCTACGCCGGCGATCCGGCCGTGCAATCGACCGCCCTCAGACACGCCTCAAACCAGCTGCTCATATTCGATGGCGGCACCGTCATCCTGGATCGCTTTGGAAAGGTCACGGCGGCGCAGCCTGATCATCCGGGCCTGGTGGGCCAGGATTGGTCGGCCAGTAGTTTCTTTCGGCAGATACTTCGCACCGGTCAACCGGCATTCTCGGATACGCTTCCCGCCGACTGGTTGGACAGCACGGTTATTGCGGTTGCGATCCCGATCCTCAATGCCGACGGAGAATTCCGGGGAACGCTCGTCGGCATGTTTCGGCTGGGGCCCTCCAGCTCGAGCGCATTCTATGGGGGTATTGTCAAGCTGCGCCTGGGCGGGAACGGCAGCACGTATCTCGTGGACAGCGCCGGTCGCGTGATCTACCACCCCGATGCCAGCCGTATCGGTACAGATCTGCACACGCAGCCCGTGGTTATGCAGGTATTGGAAGGACAGGTGGGGTATCTGCGCACCCGCGGACTGAACAACCGCGACATTCTGGCTACTTACGCGCCCGTGCCCGGCACATCATGGGGTCTGATCAATGCGGAGGACTGGGCCGGCCTGTTGGCGGCAAGTCAGGGCTATGGCCAGTTCCTGGGCTTGTTGCTCGGGCTTGGGGTGGCTATCCCGATTGTTCTGGCGCTGTTGGGTGTGAGGCGCATCACGGATCCAATCGCCCAATTCATCTCCGCCGCGCAGGAGATCGCCGGCGGGAGGTACGGACAGCAGGTCGCTGTGAATACGGGCGACGAATTGGAGGAGCTGGGAAATCAATTCAACCGGATGTCGGTCCAGCTTTCCGAGTCGTATGCGCAGCTTGAGCAACGCGTGCTGGCCCGTACGCGCGAGCTGGCCACGTTGAATGCGATCGTCGCGGTCGCCAGCCGTTCATTGAACCTCGATGAAATCTTCCACAATGCGCTCGAGAAGATCCTGGAGGTCCTCGGAATGGAATGGGGCGGCGCTTATGCGATCGAAGATCAAGGCACCGTCCTGAGACTGCTTGCAAGTCATGGCCTCCCCCGGGACTTTGTCGATCGGATCAGCCCCCGGCCCCTGAAGGGCAGTGTGGTCGAAGCGGCCGCCCTCACTGGCCATCCACGGGTTTGGCACACGAAGGATTTTCCCGAAGTCGCTCTGAAGCCGTTCCTGGAAAGAGAAAGCATTGACCAGGTAGTCGGCGTACCCCTCATGGTCAAGGGCGAATTGGTGGGGGCCTTCATGTTCGGAACAGTCAAGGCCAGGCCGATCTCCCAGGAGGAACTGGCACTGCTCGATGCAGGCGGCCAGCAGATTGGGATCGCAGTTGAAAACGCCCGGCTGTACCGGCAGGCCGAGGAGACAGCCGCCATCGCGGAGCGGACCCGCCTGGCGCGGCGAGCTGCACGATTCCGTGACACAATCCCTCTACAGTGTGACACTGTTCGCCGAAGCCTCTGCCAGGCTTATGGCCTTGCAGGACTACGCCAGTGCCGGTGAGCATTTGCGCGAACTGCGCGACACCGCCCAGGAGGCCCTCCAGGAGATGCGTCTGCTCATCTTCGAGCTGCGCCCCTCGGCGCTGGAGCATCACGGCCTGGCGGCCGCCCTTCAGGCTCGCCTGGACGCCGTCGAACGGCGAGGCGGGGTCAAGGGCACACTGCACGTCTCCGGCGAGGAGCATATTTCACCCCAGGTGCAGGCTGAGCTGTACCACATCGCGCAGGAGGCGCTCAACAACACCCTTAAACATGCCCATGCCAAAGTGGTGGATCTACATCTGTCCTTTTCTGAGACCTCTGTTAGATTGCAGATCAGGGATGACGGCATAGGCTTTGATGCGGCGCGCCGGGGCCACGGCGGGCAGGGCCTGGCAGGCATGCAAGAGCGCGCGCAACGGATTGACGCTAAACTGTCGGTGGAAAGTCCAAACGGCAAAGGCACGACGGTGACCGTTGAAGCTCCGCTTGGTTCGCAAGTCGGGAAGCAGGTACTCGAAGAACGAGGCTGAACATGAATTCTTCCATTCGCGTCCTGATCTGCGAGGATCACGGCATAGTTCGGAAAGGCATTCGGGCCCTGCTCGCAACGGAGCCCAACATCCAGATCGTCGGCGAGGCGGAAAACGGCGCCGAGGCAGTGGAGCAGGCGGCCACCCTGAAGCCTGACGTAATCCTCATGGATCTGGTGATGCCTGAGATGGACGGGATTGAAGCCACGCGCCGCATCACCGCCGCACGACCTGAGGTGCACATCCTTGTGCTGACCAGCTTCGCCGCCGACGACAAAGTCTTCCCTGCGATCAAGGCTGGCGCTCTGGGCTATTTATTGAAGGAACTCGAGACCGGATGAACTTGTGCACGCCATCCACCAGGTGGCGAGGGGCGAGCCCTCTCTGGAGCCGGGGGTCGCTCGCAAACTGCTATCGGAATTGCACCATCCGTCGGATGCGCCGCTGACTCCCGACCCGCTGACGCCCCGGGAGCTCGACGTGCTGCGTTCTATTTCGCAGGGCTTGAGCAATCGCGAGATCGCCGATCAACTCGTGATCACCGAGCGGACAGTGTGTACCCATGTCAGCAACATCCTTGGCAAGCTGCACTTGGCCAGCCGTACACAGGCGGCGTTGTATGCGCTGAAGGAGGGGGTCAGTTCGCTGGACGACGTCTCGCTCCCCGGGCCGGATTAGTCACATACCCGCGTCCGTCACGGCAGCAGGGTTTGGAGAGGACCGCGTTGGACGCGGTCTTTTCTTTTCACGGCAGGAATTGCACCGCCACTCCCGCGCCGAACTGCATCCCTCTGCATCCGGAACCCCGGACCGGCACCCCTAGTAAATTTTGACTAGCCGCCTGCTGGTTAACTACAGGGGCGGGAGAGACGAAGTCACTCAGTTGCGATGAGACCTGGACTCTAGTTCCCTCCGATGTCGGCCGGGGACCTGCGGGTTATCCTGATGCTGCGATGGAACAGGCATTTCGACTTCTTATTGTGGATGATCAGCCCCGGACGCGCCAGAGTCTGAGCGCCCTCTTGGTGATCGACTTCCCGCAGATCGAATTGTACGAGGCCCCCGACGGCAAGCAGGCGCTGCGCCAGGTCGAGGCTGTCCATCCAGACATTGTGATCATGGATGTGCTCATGCCCGGGGGCGACGGCATCGAAGCGACACGCTCTATCAAGTCGCGCTATCCGCTCACCAAAGTCGTTCTTTATTCATTGTACGCCGAGTATCAATCAGAGGCATTGGCCGCCGGAGCCGATGCGTTCATCGTCAAAGGGGAACCATCCGGAATCTTGCTCGGCACGATTGCATCCCTGGTCAAGACCGATCCGGCGTAGCACCGGATACACATGGGAGAGGCACCATCCCAAGGAGGAGGCATGGACGAGCTCAACGCCTGCATCATTCGAGCACAAGAAGGAGACGACGAAGCCTTCACCCGGCTGGTCGAAGCGTATCAGCGACCCGTCTACAGCCTGTGCTATCGCATGCTCGGAGACCGTCAGGACGCCGAGGACGCCGCGCAGGAAACATTCCTGCGAGCCTACCAGCATCTGCGTCGCTATGATGGCAAGCGTCCCTTTGCGACCTGGCTTCTATCCATTGCCGCACACTATTGCATTGACGGCCTGCGGCGCCGGAAATACTCCGTCGCCTCTCTCGACGACGGACGAGAAACCGAGTGCATTGAATTGGCCGCGCCCGACGCGCCCAATCCCGAATCGGCGGCGATCCGGAGCGAGCAGCGAGGCCAGATCCAGGCTATGCTCAACGGCCTCAACGCGGTCGATCGGGCTGCCATTGTCATGCGCTATTGGCATGAGAGCTCCGAGGTCGAAATTGCCGAGTCGCTGGGTCTCACGGTCAGCTCCGTCAAGTCGAGGCTGTTCCGGGCGCGCCGTGACCTGGCTGGCCAGTCGCATTCCGAGAGCACAGCCATTCCGGGCGTATACGGTCACGCCCCATCCCTCCAGCACGCGGCGGTGGGCGCCTCCTGACCCGGTCGATCCGCAGCCCACATATCCCCTGGATGTCCTGAGTTATTCGAAAATGAACGCCGGGCGCCAGCCCCTGGAAGTGCGCTTTCCCATTTCCGGGCACGTCAAATGGTGGACCGACAAAGGCGTCGGCTTTCAGCAAATGCCATTGGTCTCGATCATCCAACTCCGATCCAATAAAGTCCATCCATATCGCTCAGCACAGGAGACAACCATGAACACAATCACCAAGACCACGGAAAAGGAAGATGCGAAGATAAGTGTAAAGCTGAAGCTTGCAGCATTATGGGCAGCCCTGATGTTAGTGTACATATACGCTGACATATTCTCACTATTCAGGCCAGGTCAGATAGAGGAAATGATATCTGGGCGAATGGGTCCTTTTCCGGTGACTCAAGGTTCGTTGTTAGCAGCCTCAATATTGATGCTAATTCCCGCGGTCATGGTTTTCCTATCCTTAACGCTGAAGCCTAAGGCAGATCGCTGGGTGAACATCGTCCTGGGTGTGCTCTATACATTGGTCAATGTTGGCAATCAGATTGGGGAGCCCTGGATGTACTACATAGCCTATGGTGTTGTGGAACTTGCGTTTACTTCACTCATTGTTTGGTATGCCTGGACATGGCGCAACCCGCAAGGTCAGGCCTGATCATTTTGAGCCCGGCCAGACAGACGCATCAGATGTCAAACAATAAGCTTGCTCAAGTTCAATGAGACCCATCAATTTCGTCCCCAAACGGAGATTACAAATGAAAGCCTTAGAGAAAATGGGCGGAGTTGCTGCACTGATTGATGCCGCGACATACCTGGTGTCTATGGGGCTGCTTTTCACCTTACTGGCTCCCATGGGCAACTCGAACCTTGATTTTGGCCAGTTCATGGCGTTCTTCATTGAGCACCAGACAATCGTGTTCATCTGGCACCTGACTCATGTATATGGTAAATGGCGCCTTTCTGGTGGTCCTGGCGCTGGCGCTCTACGACCGGCTGAGAGCTGGCTCGCCCGCCTTGGCCCAGGTAGCGACCACCTTCGGGCTGCTCTGGGCTGTCATGGTGTTTGCCAGCGGTTTTATTACCATCTACGGACTCGAGGTGCTCGCGAATCTCCATAGCAAAGACCCCTCCCAAGCCGCCGCGCTGAAGTTGGTGCTTGATACCGTCACGCTGGGGCTAGATCACTCAGACAGGTTCTTGGGTTGCTTATGGGTTTTGCTTGCAAGCTGGGCCGCCTTACTGTCCGGCGCGCTGCCCAAGGCATTGAACTACCTTGGCCTGGCGATTGGTCTGCCAGGCATCATTAGCACCCTCTTCCCGGCCGCCAACGAACTCGCCTACGCTTTTGGCCTGGGGATCATCGTCTGGTGGATCTGGCTCGGGATCGTCATGCTGGGCACGCTCCCTGAGCAGGCGGCGCAAGAATCCGTGGCCGCAACGGCATCCCTGAGGACGACATGAAAGCGATCGTGTACACGCGCTTTGGCCCGCCCGAGGTCCTTCATCTTCGGGAAGTGGAAAAGCCCACACCTAAGCCGAACGAGGCGTTGATAAGGATCCATGCAACAACCGTCGTCAAAGAAGATCCTGACATGAGAGCCTCCCCGGGGTTCAACGGTCTTCTGAGACCAAGACATCCGATCTTGGGTCAAGAGCTGGCCGGGCAAGTCGAAGCAGTAGGCGCAGACGTGACGCGATTTCGACCTGGCGACCAGGTGTTTGGCTTCGACATGTTCGGCGCGTGCGCAGAATACAAATGCATTCCCGAGGACGGCGCACTGGCGCCGAAGCCGGCGAGTATGACTTTTGACGAGGCGGCCAGCGTTCCGAATGGGGCACTGACCGCCCTGCCCTTCCTTAGAGACAAGGCGGCGATCCAGGGCGGACAGGCCGTGCTGATCTATGGCGCTTCCGGATCAGTTGGGGCTGCGGCGGTACAGCTTGCCAGGTACTACGGGGCAGAAGTGACCGGGGTATGCAGTACGGCGAATTTGGAATGGGTCAAAGCTCTGGGAGCCGACTCGGTGATTGACTACACCCGGGAGGATTTTGCCGCCAACGGCAAGCTCTATGACATCATTTTTGACACGGTAGGCAGGCTTGCGTTTTCAAAGTGCAAAGGCTCGCTCACGGACGCAGGTATCTTTCTGACGACAGTCCCTACCCCTGTAGTGATGCTTCAAACGCTGTGGTCCGCCAGGAACGGCGGCAAGAAGGTGAAGTTCGCAGCCGCGGGGTTGAGACCCGCAAGTGCGAAGATCAAGGATCTTGTCTTCCTTACAGGGTTGATCGAGGCAGGGCAATTCAAGGCGGTCATCGACAGACGCTATCCGCTGGAAGATATCGCCGAGGCGCACCGCTACGTGGCGCAAGGGCATAAGAAAGGCAACGTCGTTATCACAATGTGAACGACGCGCTGCTGAGTCCGCCTGAAATAGAACGCGCCTGGATCGTTCAAGAAAGGAGAAGAACATGAACACGTACAGAATGAATGCAGTAATGGCAGGCGTCCTCTACATCCTGGGGACGGTCTTTGGGATTTTGAGCGCAGTCATTGGCAGCGAAGTGCTTTCCTCGCTCAATTTGGGCAAACCGCTTGTTGGTGTGGATATGCTGGCCCTCGTTGTCGCCAACTCGTCCCGGATTACCGGGGGTGCATTTCTAATCCTCATGATGGGGATTTCGCTGGTGGCGATGACGGTTTTCCTTTACCCGATCTTTAGAAGAGATAGCGAAGAACTGGCGATGGGGTTGGTCCTTTTCCGCGGGGCACTGGAGGGTACCTGGTATTTTGTTACGGCCCTCGGTTTTTTGGCACTGGTTGCACTTGGCAACGAATACATTGCCACCGGGGCTGATCTCGGCTGCTTTGCAGTCCATGGGCAATGTCTTATATCAGGTCCAAGCCCGCCTCGCCCCGCTCGGTCCCATGTTTTTTCTCATTGGGGCTACGTGTCTATACCTCTCCTTCTACCGCACCCGGCTGATCCCCCGCTGGTTGTCCGTCTGGGGCTTCTTCGCCGTGTTTTTCTATATGGCTTCCACCATCTTGAAGTTCTTCCACATGGATGCCGGCTATGGGTTCTATTTGGAAATGGTGATGGCGCCACAGGAAATGGTCATGGCGATATGGCTGATCGCCAAGGGCTTCAATGCATCGGCCATCGCAAATCTGTCGCGGGACACACAATAACGGATCGATGCCGCGGACCCTCCGACTGGCAGTCCTGCACCTGCCACGGCATTGCCGGTCCCGCAAGACACGCCCACCACATTGAAAGCCGAATTGGAGGAAGACACGAAGATGAACTCGCCCCAAAAGACCGCAAAAGTGGCAGCGTTCGTGTTTCTACTCATAATTCTTTTGGGAATGTCCGCTGAACTCTTCATCCGCCCGGGCATGATTGTGCCGGGAGACGCTGCGGCAACCGTCAACAATATTGCAGCTTCTCAAGCGCTCTTCCGTCTCTCCCTGGTGAGCGACCTGATCCGCCAGGCGCTATTGATGCTATTGCCGTTGATTCTCTATAAATTACTCAGGCCCGTTAACGCAACCGTGGCATCGCTTATGGTTATATTCGCCCTGGTCTGCGTCCCTATCTCGATGCTCAATGAACTTAACCATGTTGCTGTCCTGCTGCTATCGAGTGGCGCCGGTTATCTGACAGCATTCAAGGCCGATCAATTGAATGCCCTGGTGATGCTCTTTCTCGAGTTGCGCCAATACGGAACTCTTATCCCCCAGGTCCTTTCCTTTTGGATGCTGCTGCTTGGTTACTTGGTTTTCAAGTCTCGTTTCATTCCCCGAATTCTAGGCATCTTGTTAATGCTCGGGGGCCTGTGCTACACGGCACAGGCTGTTTTGTTGCTTCTTCTGCCTGACTTCAACGCGACGATCCTGGGCCTCTTCGCGTTTGTTGAAGAGGCATTGTTCTACTTGTGGCTTCTGATAAAGGGTGTGAAGGACCAAACTCCCGCCTTGGTTCAGGCAGCCTGAGGAACTCATCCATATCGCGAAACAGAAGGAGATCTACCATTAACGCCTACAGAAAGACCGCAATAATCGTGGGGATACTCTACATAATCGGGACAGTCGCAGGGATACTGAGCGTCGTCGTTTCGGGTCCGCTTCTGGGCGCCCCGGATTTCCTCGCCAATGTCGCTTCAAATCCAAATCAGCTCACTACAGGCGTTTTGCTTGTGCTGCTGATGGGCCTGGCACTTGCTATGGTACCCGTCGTGCTTTTCCCAGTCTTGCGCCAGATCAACCAAGTCTTGGCTGCGGGGTATGTCGTTTTCAGGGGGGCGCTGGAGACTGCGACCTACATCGCCTCGGTCATTCCGTGGCTATTCTTAGTCATCGTAGGTCGGGAATATGCGGCCGCCGGAGCTCCGGATGCGTCCTATTTTCAAATCCTGGGCTCTCTGTTGAAAGAAGGGAATGAGTTGCTGGCTCCAATCATAGGAATTGTCTTCAGCCTGGGTGCCCTGATGTTTTATTACCTGCTCTATCGATCCAAACTCATCCCTCGGTGGATCTCAGGTTGGGGTGTCTTTGCGATCGTGCTGCATCTGGCTACCTGCTTCCTGATCATCTTCCAGCTGCAGACGGCCTTCTCGCCTGTCAACATGGTGATGAATCTTCCCATCGCCCTCCAGGAAATGGTCATGGCGGTGTGGCTGATCGCCAAAGGTTTCAATCGAGTTGCCATCGCTTCTCTGGCTGCGAAACCGGCGGCGGACTCGCCTTTGAGCGCGTCATAGCATGCTGTGCAGGGGAAAGGGGGGGCTGAAGAGCCAGCCCTCCCCGCTCGGCCACCTGTAGCTGCTCGCCGACTAGACCTAGACAAGCGGACCCAACACGCCATCAGGAGAAAGCCCTATGACAACAAACGGTTCGCCCGGCCTTTCAAAGAAGCTCCACAAACTCACTGCTGGGGGAGGACTTGTATTCTGGGCAACGACCGTCGCAATTTCTTTGCTTCCGATCGCTGCGGAGTATCGAGCATCCTTTGCGGACAGGTCCTGGAGTATTCAAACGGTTTGGGTTGGTTCTTTGGTGGCAGGTATCCTCATCGGTTTCTGCGTCAGCTATTCCTTGGCTCTCTTCCTTAATAAGAACCCCACGGGGAATCCGATTCTCCGATCTGTGATACTGAGCCTTGTCGCCCTGGTCGTCGCCACGATCCTGATCGATGTGCCCCGAAGCATTCATGGTTCCGGTGACGACTTGTATTACTTCCTCATCGGCATAGTGCTAAACATACCGAGATTCCTCTTGCTTGGATTGGCCATTGGCTATCTATACAGACGCCTGTACGCGTCGGCGCGGCCGTTGGACTATTCCACATTCGAAGGAGCCGAACAATGAGTACAGACAGAAAGACCGCGATTGCCGCTGGCGTATTGTTCATACTGGCAACAGCCGTGAGCCTCGCCGGGAACGGGGTGCTGGGATCGGCGCTCGAAGGGCAGTGATTATCTGAACAGCCTCTCCGTGGCCGGAAATCGAGTTCTGGTGAGCGCCCTCTTGTCCCTCGTCGCCGCTTTCGCCTCGTCCGGCATCGCCATTGCACTGTATCCGGTGCTGAGGAGATACGGCGAGGGTCTGGCCCTCGCATCTGTGGGCTTCAGGCTGATCGAGGGCGTGTTCTACACCGTTGGCACGCTCTGTTTGGTGTCACTGTTGCCCCTCAGCCGCCTGTTTGCGGATGCCAGTGGTGAAGCTGCAGCCTTCTTTCAGGCCACCGGCCATTTGCTGCTCACGGCCAAGGACCTGGCGGGCTTTGTCTTCGGTGTGATGGCTTTCTGCATCGGCGCGGCCTCATACTATTGGGTGTTCTACCGATCCAACCTGATCCCGCGTTGGTTGTCGGTGTGGGGGCTGGTCTCCACTCCTGCTGCTGTTTGCGGCGGTGCTCATTACACTGTTTGACGGAGAACCGTACTCGGTTTCCGGCAACCTGGTGTTCCTGGCTCTCCCCATCGCGCTGCAGGAATATACCCTTGCGGGCTGGCTGATCGTCAAGGGATTTAGTCCGGCGGCAATTGCCTCCACGACTGCGTGAATGGCTCTGAGCCCGGGATGGATTGGCACCGCTAATAAAGGGATGGGTGAATCAAATGAACGAAATCGCCTCACTGAATCGAGTTAGAGAGATTGGCGTTGGCCTTGCCTTCGTTGTTTTTCCGCTCGTGTTTGTCTTTGCCTTTGCGGTGCACCGTGGCTTGCTTCAACCTCACCTGCTTGGCCCCAGGGAACTGATCCTCAGAGCCCACCGCGATGGACTCCTGCAATTCGGGCACGTCCTGGTCATGCTCGGCACCGGTCTTCTGATCGTGGTGGCGCTGCAATTCATGCGGCTGCTGGACCACACCACTTGGGCCTGGGCTGGATTTGTTGGCGCCGTCCTGGCTATTCTGGGTGCGATCATGCTGGCCGCCGACAAAGGCGCATTATGCCTGACCATGAGTGCGTTCGATACCCTGCCAGAAAGTGAATTCGCCCGAATCATGCCGGGTGTCCTGGCTATGTTCACCAAGCAAGGCTGGCTCGCGTTGCTGTGGGGCATCGTTCTTCTGCCCGTCGGCTTTGCCATTCAAGCCGTTGGCTTGCTCCGGACCGGTACTTTGCCTGGTTGGCAGAGTGTCTTGTTCTTGATCGGCGTGTTGCTTGTGGGCACACCTGACGGCCTTGAGATCGTCAATCTGACCGCCTCCGTCCTGATGGCAGTTGCCTGCGTCCCATACGGGATCCAGATCATCGCAGGCGCATTGTAGACATTGGTTTCACCGGGGTTGGCGTACTGCCTTCACGCACAGTACGCCAACTGTAGTTACTGGAGCAATGAGCGGGAAGGATGCATTGAATGAGAAGGATTGTTCCAATCACGATCTTACTGATGACCCTCGCAGCCTGCACGCTGCCCACGTGGCCAGCGTTCCGAACCGACGTCGACGGAAATACCTCAGGCAGGAATGCCGAACCCCGCCTCGGTTTATTGCGCCCAGAATGGGAACAAACACGTCCTTTCTGCCGATGGCACCCAGGACGGACTATGTATTTTTCCGGATGGCAGTGCCTGCGACGAGTGGGCGTATTACCGGGGCGAATGTTGTCCCGCAGCGGATAAATGCCCTACACCAGCCATGACGGTAGGAGGCAGTGGTGGTGGCGGACCAGCAGCAAGTGAAAGCACGCAAGAACAAGCCTCGGGCGGTTACATGCCGCCGGGCACCGTCAGAGCAGATAGCTGGCTGGTGGGGCGTCATCAAGAGTACGCCGCCCGGCGCACAATATGATGACTACTTCGAGCGGCAGGACCTGGGGCAGGTAATCTACTTTGGTATCGATTCGATGGATCCGGCCGTGAAGTCCCGGATCAAGGCATTCCGCGACACTGGCCGTATCGTTAACCTCTATGGAACACTGCTGAGCAATGTCCCCGACTACAACGGCTCGCAAATTCAGGTGGATCCGCATTGAGGAGCAAGCTTCCGGTGGTTACATGCCACCGGGCACCGCAGAGAAGATAGCTGACTGGTGGGGTGTCATCAAGAGTACGCCGCCCGGCGCGCAGTATGACGATTACTTCGAGCGGCAGGACTTGGGACAGGTAATCTACTTTGGCATCGATTCGATGGATCCGGCCGTAGAGTCCCAGATCAAGGCACTCCGCGATACCGGCCGCATCGTTAATCTCTATGGAACACTGCTGAGCAATGTCCCCGACTACAACAGCTCGCAAATTCAGGTGGACCGCATTGAAGAACAAGCCTCGGGCGGTTACATGCCGCCCGGCACCTCAGAGAAGATAGCTGACTGGTGGGGTGTCATCAAGAGTACGCCGTCCGGCGCGCAGTATGATGATTACTTCGAGCGGCAGGACTTGGGACAGGTAATCTACTTTGGCATCGATTCAATGGTGCCGGCCGTGATGTCCCAGATCGAGGCATTACCGCGATTCCGGTAAGGTCGTTCATCTCTATGGCACACTTCTAAGCAATGTGCCCGACTACAACGGCTCGCAGATTCAGGTGGACCGCATCGAGCTTGGCAACTGACATTGACCTCCGGCCGTCGTTGCGAGGAGGGCGCAGCCCGACGTGGCAATCTCCACGACTGCGTGGCCCAAGCCGAGAGGGGATCATGCCTTACATCAACCTCCCCCATCTGAACTCACGCCCTGCACCTCGCGGGCGTCGTTGCGAGGAGGGCCAAGCCCGACGATCGCGCAGCACTCCTGCCGCGGGCCCTGGCAGGGTAAGGAAGCAATCTCCACCACGGCGTGGGGCACGGCGGGAGGGGTACCCACTCCCGCCCAATTCCTTCCGACTTATCTAGACAATTATGGTATAATTCATCGCTGTAGGACTAGGCTAGAACAACAGCCCCAGGGGGGGATTTTAGGGGAGGCGTTTTCGCCCCACAAATCAATCCAATTGAGTTGTCGAACAGGATCTCCCGACTGGTGGATGCAGTCGGAGGTTGGGCGTCCCATATCGGCCCGACGTCCAATCTATTTGAACCCATCCCTTTCGCTCAAAGAAAGAGGAAAGATTGAATATCGCTGAAGGAATCAAACTTGCGGCAACCAATCGGAAGGCTGCCGCCCCATGAGCTCGTCGAGAAAGACCGCCTTGGCCGCGGGCATACTCTACCTGCTCACCTTTGTCTCGATGCCAACCCTCGCCATCTACGGCGCGGTGAAGAGCGCGAACTATGTCCTCGGCGCCGGCCCGGACACTTCCGCCATCATCGGCGGTATCCTGGAGATCATCGTGGCCCTCGCCGGCATCGGCACCGCCGTCGTGCTGTTCCCGGTACTCAAGAAGCAAAATGAAGAGGCCGCCCTCGGCCTCGTCGCCGCCCGGATTCTGGAATCCGGCACCATCTTCGTCGGCGTGGCGTTCCTTTTGTCGATCGTGAGCTTGCGGCAGGCCGGGGCCGGAGCAGAGGCATTGGGCGCCAGCCATGCGCTTTCCGCGCTGTATGACCGCATCTTCCTCCTCGGACAGAGCTTCATGCCGGCGATATGCGACCTGTTGCTAGGATTCCTGCTCTACCGGTCGCGCCTGGTGCCTAGAGGCCTTTCCCTGATCGGAATCATCGGCGGCCCCGTGCTCCTCATCGGCTACTTCGCCGTGATGTTCGGTCTCGTCGGGCAGCATGCCCCCTTGGCAGGATTGTCCGCACTTCTGGTTGCCCTGTTTGAGTTTTCGCTGGGCGTCTGGCTCATCGTCAAGGGATTCAACGCATCTGCAATCACCGCCCTATCGGAATAGACAGCGGCTCCCACATCCAGCCTCCACGACGCCCTGACACTTTTCTCAGGGCGTCGTTGCGACGAGGGCGAGGCCCCACGATCGCGCAGCATCCTGCCGCCGAAGGCCCTCGAAAGGGCAGACCCTGGCAGGGTAAGGAAACAATCCCCACCGCCGCTTCGCCTGGAATAAGAAGAGACACCCCCACTCCGATCCCAAGAGGAACCGGAGCAGGGGGTGTCTTTGTAATGGACCCAAGGATCTGGACAGTTTTCTAGCGGTTCTAAGGGGTCATCTGCCGCTGCCAAGCAGCTTCAAACTCCGAAGGCGTCAGATAATCGAGGGCAGAGTGGATCCGCTTGTTCATGTACACGTCCTCGATGAAATGCCCAATCTGTCTGTGCGCATCCTCAAAATCATGGTATTCAGAAAGGTCCACCTCCTCTTCCTTGATCGTGCGCATGAGGCGCTCGGCGTAGCCGTTCTCCTCCGGCCTGCCCGGAGCCGCCATGCTGACTTGCACCTGGTACTGGTTCAGTTGCTCTACATATTCTTTCGCAGCGTAGTGAATGCCCTGGTCGCTGTGATGTATCTCGGGGGTGCGGGCCATGAGGGCAGTCCGCAAGGCCGTCAAAGTCAAGCTGACATCCAGGACACGGCTCAAGTTCCAGCCGCGAATCGCCCGGCTGAAGACGTCCATGAGGACCGCCAGGTACACAAAGCCATTGGCCAAGACGAACATAGGTGATGTCGCCAACCCAGACCTGTTCGGGGTGGTTGATCTCCAACCCGGTGACCAGGTTTGGGTAGCGTGGATACGGATGCTGGCTGTTGGTGGTATGGCATTTCACCCGTTTCACCGGCCGCAGCAGCCCGTTTTGCTCGCATCAGGCGCTGGATACGCTTGCGGTTGATACGGTAGCGGTAGGGCGTGCGCCGCAACTGGTGGGTCAGGCGTCGTGAACCATAGGTCGGATGTCCTCCAGCTTCCTGCTGAAGCTCAGCCAGCAGTTGGCTCTCCTGACGGCGTCGGTCACGGTAGTAGTAGGAGCTGTGCGCCAGCCCTACCGCTTCACAGCCTGCTTCCACGGTGCAAGCGCGCAGGCTCATTAGCCTTCTCACGATCATCCTTCGTCTCGAGACTGCTGAGCTGGCAAAGCTCAATACTTTTTTTGAAAGTTCCAGCTGCATCGTCAGCCGCCCGATCATGCGCTCCAATTCGGCAATTCGTCGATCCCGATCCTGCGCTTCCTGGGAGGGCGCAAACATCCGGGCGGCATTTGCCACAAACTCCTGCTTCCAGCGCGAAAGCACCGTATCCTTGATGCCATATTCCCGGCTGGCCTGCATCAAGCCCTTATCCCCGGCGATCAATTCGAGCACCACCTTCGCCTTGAATTCCGCGCTGAACCTTCGCCGATTCTTTCCCATACCAGACCTCGTTTCTGGATCCGCATTCTACCCTCGCGGACTGTGTCCAGTTTTCGGGGTCCACTACACTTCATTCTCGGCAAAGGACCCTGCCTACTGGCCGGCGGCTGCCGGATCTTATAAACCATCCTGACGATGGCATCAACCGCGGCCTCCGGCTCGTCAAACTCAACGTCGTGCCCGCTGTTTTGCGCAAACAACTGTTCACTGCTGCTTGACAATTGCAGCAACTCGGCCTGGCCGGCCATCCAAGCCGGGGCCTGATCCAGTCCACGCGACAAAACGATCAAAGGTAGATCACCGAAGGTCGTGACTGCGCCGGCTTGCGCCAGGCTGTCTGGAATGCCCCAGATTCGTCGGCCCACGCCTGCACAGACTTCGGCAGCACGAAGCGGGAATTGTAGGCCCTCTGATCGGCGGGCACGTACACCACCCCGGCCAGCGGCTTGCCCACCAGCCGTACGATGCCGAAGCGCGCCAGCACCGGCAGAATCGGAACCGCATGTGTTTGCGTGGTTGCCTGAAAATTCGTATCCCCCGCATGCCGCGACGATTGCCCGGGAAACATCGATTCGATCAGCACCACACCCGCAACTCCCGAAGGGAAGTCATGAACAAACACACGGACCGGTAGACCTCCCAGTGAATGCCCGACCATAACATAAAGCCCCGAAACATTCGCGTTGTGCAGAAGCGCATTCAGTTCCCTGGCGAATCCACGCGCATCCCTCGGGAGCGGACCCGCCTCGCTCCAGCCCAGTCCGGCCCGATCGTATGTGCAGACGCGGGTGGTCTTCGCCACTTCGGATTGCACAAAATTCCAGCTCGTCGACCAATCAGCCAGACCGGCGTCGATTATTACCGTTGGACTGCCCGCTCCCGTACAGTTGAGATGTAGGCGGTAGCCGCCAACATCCACCATTTGGCCCAGGGGAGGGTAGGCTCGCGGCATCGGCCGCTTCTGATGAGGACTCGTACAGGGCGCCTGCCAGCAGCAGGACCACCAGGGCTCCGACGATGCCGCCAAGCCACACCATCCACTTTCGACCTCGACGGACGGGTGCCGGTTCTGGCTTGCTGATGTCCGAATTACTCATGTTGTCACGACTGCTGTTCAAGCACTCTCCAGTGCGCGCCGTTCCCACTTCTCAACATTGACGCCCTTGATCAGGAGCCACACTGGAAACGCCAGTTCCGCAATGGCAATTGGCAGCGCGAGGTACGGCGGGCCGGTCTGGTAGTTGGCCACCAGCACATGAGAGAAAGTATCCACCAGATAACCCACCGACGCGATAATGAACAAGACGCCCAGGATTTTGGGAAGGAAACCGGACTTGAAGATCAGGTAGCCCAGCAGGAGGACGTGCAGCGCAAGGAACACGATCCCAATGGTGAAGCCGTAGTTGTAGGCGTTCAGACAAACCATCGCTAGGGCATCCAACTGATCCGGCGCGAAGGCCGTCAGGTAACCAGCGCCGCCCACCACCAACAGCACGATGAACTCCATCAGGAGATTGGCACCGTGGATTGCGGCCATGGCCAGCCGGGAGACCGCCGCCGCCAGGGAGAGCGTCTTGCTTACCGGTTTGAGCAATACGTAAAGCAGCACCGACAAGACGACTTCGATGAGCAAAAGGACCAGCTCACCCGCGATACCCAGGCGGAAAAGCCCCTCGGACGCCACGATGTTGCTGGCCGTCGTGGCAGCATCTCCGGAAACTATAAGCTGGCCGGGCACATAGAAATGGACGAAGGCTGCCAATACCGTGATCAGGAGATACAGGACCCCTGCCGTTCTGGCGTACGTCTGGATTCGCGATCTTGCTCGCCCCGGTGGTTCGGAACTCTTGCGATGTTTGCTGGACAGCCATGTGCAGACTCCTTTTTGACTAAGCTGCGCCACACGAAACGCAGACAGTGTGCGACGCCGTCGACGGCACCAAATAGCGACAGCAGCAGAATGCCCCCATCGGCAGGCGATGCAATCCTTAAACGGAATGCCTGGCTTCTTGGCGAGTCCCTATCCCCCGGATGGGTACTTTCCAGCCCTATTCAGTGCGCCCAGTATACCCGCAAGCAAACCGCAAGCTGGGAATGTTTTCACAAGCTACGAGCGGCATTCCCTGGTTGCATACCTCCCCCATCTGCGCGCGATTCACCCCTCCCGCAGCCCCGCCTCCACCACGATCCGCGGCACGATCTCCTCCCACCCCACCGGCATGATGTGCAGCCCGTGGATCCCTTGCTTCTCGTAGCCCTTGATCGCCCGCGCCAACTCCAGCGCGATCTGCACGCCCTCCTCCTGCTCGTTCCCCGCTGCCTCAGCTGCCTCCATGCGCTTCAGGATGCGCTCCGGGATGTACACTCCCGGGACCTGCGTCATGTAGCGCGTCATCTTCAGGCTCTTCAGCGGCGTGATGCCCAGCAGGATGAACACCTTGTCCAGCACGCCCCGTTGCGCCAGCGCATTGAGCCACACCTCCATCCGCTCGATGTCGTAGATCAGGTTGGTCTGGAAGAACTGCGCCCCCGCGTTGACCTTCTTGTGCTCGCGCAGCGCCTGGAACTTCGGCTCGGACGCAAACGGCGACGCCGCCGCGCCCAGGAAGAACGTGGGCGGGAACTTGATCTCGCGCCCATCCAGGTAATGGCCCTCGTCGCGCATCCGCCGCAGGATCCACAGCATCTGCACCGAGTCCAGGTCGTTGATGTCCATGCGGGCGCGCGGCCGCGGCGAGAGCACCGGGCTGTCGCCCGTCACGCACAGCATGTTGCGCACGCCCAGCGCCGAGGCCCCCAGCACCTCGCCCTGCAACCCGTTCCGCGTCCGGTCGCGCGCCGCCATCTGCATCACCGGCTCGGCCCCGTGCTCGATGGCGATCTTGCTGCACGCCAGGCTCTGCATGCGCGGCGTCGCCGAGGCGTTGTCCGTAAAGTTGATTGCCGTCACGTACGGCTTGACCGTTTCGATGTTCTTGATCAGCTTGCTGGTCGCGGTCGAGAGCGGCGGGGAGATCTCGCAGGCCACCACGAACTTGCCCGCGCGCAGTTGTCGCTCCAGCTCCGATGCTGGCTCGCTGGACTTCGGCGCGTGGTACTCGGCGTCGCCCTGCCACCAATCCGGCTGTCGCACCGGGCGGAAGATGCCCTGCCACGTCGCCTCCCGCGTCGTCTTGTCGCCTGAGAGCAGGCCCTTCGCGGTTCGTCCAACCCCCAACTTCACCACCTGCCTGACCACGCCGCCCCAAGTCTCCGTCCCGACCTTTTCCCAGTCCAGAGGCGGCATGACCTCCAGCAGCATCTCTTGGCGGCCCATCTTGAAGGACCGCTCGTAGATCTTGTACCAGATGCACGGGCGGCTCCTGTCGATATAGCAGTATTCCGAGGTCGACCCACCGCACGGCCCGTTGGTCATCCCCTTGGGACATTCCATCGGGCAAATGAAGGCCGTCTCCTGCAGCAGGCAGTTGCCGCACATCCGGCAGCCGAAGAGCGGGCTCTTTACTGCGTACTCGACGTTTTCGAGCACCCGCAGGCCAAACGGTTCTTTCTTGAAGGGTGAGTAGGCGGGCTGCCAGCGTCGCCCGGGCGTGAAGATGGGCATGGGATCTCCTGTGGTTTCAGGGAGTGATGACGCTTAATATGAAGGCGAAGGCACCCTTCCCCGTAGACGGACGGCGGGCGGGCGTCCCGAGGCCCTATTTCGTGGATTATACCGTCCGGGCTTGTTCAGACGATTGGCCCCCCCACTGGTACAATGCCCTTCATTAAGTGCGATGCCCCAAACGGCATCCGCACCTGGCAGGCATCGATACCGGTAATGACCCAAAGACCGTTAGGCAGCCCACCAGACCTCCGTCTCCCCTCCACAACTCATCGCGCTGCCGCCTCGGAGCCTCGCACATCCTGATGCGACGGTTGCTGGCACCCCTTCACGATCTGGGCTTGCAGCTCCTGGCGCTCTATGTGCTGCTGATTGTCCCGTTTCTGATCACGCTGTTGGTGTTCAACCAGCTCGTGCGCGTCCGCATTCGTGAGAACGTCGAGAACAACGATCTGTCGCTCACCAGCGCCATCGCGCAGGAAACCGACACCTCGATCAGCAGATCGCTAAAATCCGTGCAGGCGCTGGCCGTCTTTCCCGCCGTCGTCAGCGCCGACCCGCAGGGCATGGCGCCGGTCTTCAGCACGATGCTGGCCACACACCCTGATGTCAATCTCGTCTACCGGCTCGATCGCAACGGCATCATGCTGTATCACTATCCGGTCGGCCCCGGATCGACCGTCGGTGTGGATTTTTCATTCCGGGACTACTTCCAACGCGCTCTCGACACCCGCGAACCGCTTGTCTCCGAGGGACGTGTTTCCCCAACGACCGGTCAGGCCGTGGCGACCGCGGTCATGCCCCTCTGGTCGACCGACGGGCAGTTTCTCGGCCTGGTCGGCGCCAACATCACGCTCGAAAGCCTGAGCGGCACGCTGGAGGCCATCCTGTCCGAGCAGCAAAGCAAGGACGGCCTGCAGATCGCCATCCTCGATAGCAGCGACCAGATCATTGCCTATCCGGATGCCGCGCTGCTGTTGCATCCCGCCGGCGACCTGCTTCCAAACATGCCTGTCTCACGACGCGCTGGGCAGGCCGTCTCCTTTACGTCCAACGCACCCGGCGGCACGGAAAGGCTGTACACAGCCGCTCCCATACCCGGCATCAACTGGACCGTCGTAGTCAGCCGCCCAACGTCGGTCGCATTCGCGACACAGGGAGTTCTGGAACGGATTGCTGCCGTTGCCGCTGTCACCTTCATACTGATCGGGCTTTTCTTCTGGGCGGTTCTCTCGGCCCGCGTCATTCGTCCGATCGAACGCCTCGCGCCCATCAGCGAAGCCATCGGTGCGAACCAGACCATCAGCGTCGAGGCCCGCGCCCAGGTCCACAGCATCGCCCAACGGGAAGACCAGATCGGCCACTTGGTTCGCAGCATCCTGCGACTTGAGGACGCCATCGCGGACCGCATGCGTGAGCAGGCCACGCTGGTCGAGACTAGCGCCGCGGTGGTCTCCAGCCTCGATTCGGGAGTCGTCCTCGACCGCATTCTCGAGCAGCTGGGCCGCCTGCTCAAGGTCGATCGCTGCGCCATCATTGCCCTCGACCAGGAGCGCGGCGTCTTCCGTATCCGCGCGGCGCGCGGCCTCTCCCAGCGCTACACCGAACAGCTCACCATTCAGCCCACCGAACCGGACTCCGTCTCCATGCGCGCACTGCATGCCGGCGAGGCGATCTATGTCGGCGACACCGAGACGGACCCCAGCTACGTCAACCGCCGGGCACTGGCGCGCTCGGAGGGCTACCGCGCCGTCATGGCCGTGCCGCTGACCACCCAGCACGCGCCGCCCACGGCCCTGGTGGTCTTTCACTCCGCGGCGCACGAGTTCACCCAAAACGAGCGCCAGCTCCTTTCGACCTTTGCCAACCAGGCCAGCATGGCCATCGAAAACGCGGTGTTGTTTGCCCGCAGCGATATGCGCCTCCAGGAACAGACGCGCCGCCTGGAAGCCCTCATGCAGTCGATGGGCGACGGCCTGATCCTCAGCGATCCGGGTGGCAGTGTCGTCTACGCCAACCGCCGCGTCGCGGACTTGAGTTCGCTGCCGCTCGACGAGCTGCCCGGCACTCCGGCGCAGCATGTGCTGGATCAGATCGTCCTGCATGCATCCGAACCCAGGACGGCGCGCCGCGATGTCCGCCGCATCCTGCAGAGCAAGGTCCGCATCACCGAGATTGCCCTGGAGCGCGAGGGACAGCCGCTGTATCTCCGGCTGGAGGCCTTCGACGTGACCGACGCCCGCGGCACGTCCATCGGTCACGGCCTCATTCTCAGAAACGTGACCACCGACCGCGAATTGGATCGCATGAAATCGACCTTGATCTCCACGGTCTCGCACGAGCTGCGCACGCCATTGGCGTCCATCAAGGGCTATGCGACCACGCTGCTGGCAGACGACGTGGAGTGGGATCCCGCCGCTCAGCGTGAATTTCTTACGATCATCTCGGATGAGACCGACCGCCTGTCTATGCTGGTCAACAACCTGCTGGACCTGTCGCGCATCGAGGCCGGTTCGCTCAAGCTGGCCTACGAGGAATGTCCCCCGGACGAGATCGTCGATCGGGCCGCGGAGCAATCGCGGTTGCAGCCCGGCAACCATCTGGAAGTGCGGATCGATCCGGATTTGCCTCAGTTGATGGCCGATAGACCGCGCCTGGAGACAATCCTCCGCAATCTGATCGAAAACGCGGTCAAGTACGGCGGGACCTCGGCCACGATTCGTGTCGCGGTGACACAGTCAGGGGGCAGTCTTGTCTTCCGGATCACGGACGACGGCCCGGGCATCGCGCCGGCAGAGATCGACCGGATCTTTGAGAGCTTCTATCGCGTCGATAACAGCCTGACGCGCGCCGCCAGCGGTGCGGGCCTTGGCCTCGCCATCTGTCACGGCCTTGTCAGCGCGCACGGCGGCCGCATCTGGGTGGAACCGCAGGCCAGGGGCACATGCATGGCATTTTCTCTGCCGCTGAAGCAGCGCCCGGCGCGCCGGACCCGTCGGTCCCCGGAGCGTGAGGTCGCGCATGGCTAACGTCACCGTCCTGGTGGTGGACGACGAGCAGCCCCTGCGCGATTTTGTCCGCCGCAATCTCGAAGTGCGTGGCTACACCGTCGTCACTGCCGCCAACGGACTCGAAGCCCTGGCCATCTTCGACGCGCAACCGGTGGATCTGGTCGTCCTGGACGTGATGATGCCGCACCTCGACGGTCTGGAGACCACGCGGCGCATCCGGCAACACTCCGAAACGCCGATCATCATTCTGACCGCCCTCGGTGAGGAAGCCGACAAGGTGCGCGCCTTCGACCTTGGCGCCGACGACTACCTGACCAAACCCTTTGGCGTCGGTGAACTGCTCGGGCGCGTCAAGGCCGTCTTGCGGCGGTCACGCTGGTCCCCGCCGGAAGCAGGCGCGGCCGCCCTCGAGTATCAGGAAGTGCGCGTGGAGCCGGAGAGCCATCGCGTGGTGGTTCGCGAGCGTCCCATCGAACTCACGCCAACTGAATATAACCTGCTCGTGTATCTGATGCAGCACGTCGGGAAGGTCTTGACGCATCAGGCCATCTTGCAGCACGTTTGGGGGACATCTTACGGCAGCGAAACCGAATACTTGCGTGTCTACGTGGGCCGTCTGCGGCGCAAGATCGAGACCGACGCCCTGCATCCGCGCTATCTCCATACGGAACACGGTGTTGGCTATCGCTTCGGCGAGTAATTGGTTTTTACGCCCTTTTTATACTTTGCCCCTCTTTTTTAGCCCGTATTGTGGATTTCCTCCTAAAGTAGAGGGCAAAGCGGACGATTTCCGTATCTCGTCCGCACCCTCTGCTGGCGTGTTCCCGCAAACGCCATGAGCGCGCCCGCACCTAATTTGCATGGAGGAGATAATCCAATGAAACGTCCAGTGCTCCACGTACTTTCGTTCATGCTCCTGGCCAGCATGATTGTGGCAGGCTGCGCTCCGCAGGCCGCTCCGCCGCCGGCCGCGCCAACAGAGGCGCCTGCAGCTCCGGCCGCCACCGCAGCCCCCGCCCCGACCGAGGCAATGGCCATGGAACACATGGCGACAATCGGCTTCACAGCCTCCCTCACCGGCAGTCTCAACGTTGAATCCACGCGGCAGAACAACGGCCTGCAGATGTGGATGGACGATGTCAACGGCGCAGGCGGCATACCGCTGGCGGACGGCAGCGTCGTCAAATTCCAGTCCAAGTTCTACGACGATGAGTCCAACAAGGACCGCGTGCAGGAACTCTATACCAAGCTGGCCACCGAAGACAACGCCGACTTCCTGATCAGCCCGTATTCCTCCGGCCTCGCCGACGCGGCCGCGGTCATTGCAGAGCAATACGGCAAGATCATGATCACCACCGGCGCGGCCTCGGAGGGCACGTACCAGAAGGGGTACACGCACGTGTTCCAGACGTACACCCCGGCCGGTCACTACCTTACCGGCGCACTGGACCTGCTCGCCAGCCTGGACTCCAGCGTCAAGAAGATCGCCATCGTCCACGAGAATGACAAGTTCTCGACCGATGTGTCCACCGCGCTGCAGACCTATGCCGAGGCGCAGGGCTACGACGTGGTCCTGTTCGAAGGCTACGACACGGGCACCACGGACTTCGCACCGATCATCAACAAGATCGAGGCGGCCGCGCCGGATGCCATGATGGGCGGCGGGCACTTCGCCGATGGGCAGCAGTTTGCCAAGAGCATGTTTGAGAAGAACCTGGCGGTGAAGTTCATCGCCCTGCTCGTTGCCCCGCCCGAGCCCACCTTCGCCGAGATTGGTGATGCTGCCATGAACGTTGTGGGACCCAGCCAATGGGAGCCTCTGGCGGCTTTCACCCCTGATCTTGGCCCGACGGGCGCCGATTTCGTTGCGGCGTACAAGGCCAAGTACGGCGAGGATCCCTCCTACCACGCGGCTGGCGGATACCAGGCCGGTCTGATCCTGCAAAAAGCGATCGAGACCGCCGGCTCGCTGGATACCGATGCCATCACCGCGGCGCTCGAAGGTGAAGACATGACCACCTTCTTCGGCGGCGTCAAGTTTGACACCAGCGCAGAGAACCACGGCCTGCAGCTCGGCCACTCGATGGTCTACATCCAGTGGCAGAAGGACGCTTCCGGCAACCTGGCCAAGCAGGTGGTGTGGCCGGCCGCCGGCAAGACCGCCGACGCGGTTTATCCGCTTAGATAATTCCCGACTCTATTTGCCCCGCAGGCGCCTCACAACGCCTGCGGGGACTTCTCAACAAGCATTGGGCACTCCGGGCGCCGTCTGCATGCCGCGTCTCGGATGCCCGATATCCGAAGGAGAGATGGCACGCATGAATGCTGGCACGCTGGTCTCCTCACTCATCGACGGACTGCTGATCGGCGTCGTGTACGGCATCGCCGCCATGGGCCTCAACCTGATTTGGGGAGTCATGCGCGTGATCAACCTTGCGCACGGCGCGCTGATAGCTCTTGGCATGTTCGGCGTCTACCTGCTTTTCAACGGCTTGGGGCTCAATCCCTACGTGGCACTCGCCATCGTCGCCCTCCTGGGCCTGCTGATGGGTGTCCTGATCTACATCATCGCCATTCACCGCATTATCAATGCCCCATACCTCGCGTCGCTCCTGGCAACCTTCGCCGTCAATATGGTGATCATCGGCCTGGGCACGGCCATATTCTCTACCTCCCCGCGTGACGCGGGCTTCTCGGTCGGCAGCCTGAGCCTCGGTCCCATCACCGTTCAGGGCACGCGCCTGGTGGCGGGGTTGGTGACCCTTGTGGTGACCGCCGCCTTGTACTACTTTCTCTACCGCACGCGCCCCGGCAAGAACATTCGCGCCGTGGCGAATAATCGCGCCGCGGCCGAGCTGATGGGCATACCCTCGGCCCGCGTGCTGGCCTTGAGCTTTGGCATCGGCACCATGCTCGCAGCCATCGCCGGCGGCCTGATCGCCACATTCTTTTCGTTCACCATACTCTCGGGCGGCGTCTACCAGCTCAAGAGCTTCATCATTGGTGTCCTCGGCGGCCTGGGAAACCCGCTCGGCGCTCTTGTCGGCGGTCTGATCCTCGGCGTTCTCGAAGGCGTCCTGCCGCTGGGCATGCCCAATACCTGGGTGCCCGTGATTGAATTCATGCTCTTTATCTTGATTCTCCTCGTCAAGCCCAGCGGGCTGCTTGGAGGCCGCCAATGAAGACCTGGCTCAATCCCGGCCTGTGGTTGGCGTTGGTCGTGGTGCTGGCCCTAGGGCTGTGGCCGATTCCCGCACAGAACGCCGCCTTGCGCGAAACGTCGTTCACCATCCTGGTTGCGATCGTCATGGCGGTCAGCCTGAACATCATCATGGGCTATACGGGTTATGTCTCGTTCGGCCACGTCGTGTTCTACGGCATCGGCGGATATGTCGGCATGTACATGATTGCGCAGGCGAACACCCCCATCTGGTTGGCGATCTTCGGCGCCGGCGCGGCATCCGGACTGCTGGCTTTCCTGCTGGGCAAAGCCATATTGCGTCTGCGAGGCGCCTACTTTGCCCTTGTCACCATCGGCGTGAGCGAAGCGGCCCGCACATTTGTCGCCAATTTCGGTCCCTTCGGCGCCGCCCGCGGAATCGAATTGCAGTTCTCCGTGTACAAGCCGTATGGCGGTCCGTCGCAGGCCCTGTGGCTGGTCTACTACCTGGTCGTGGCCATCAGCGTGGTGGCTGTGCTCTTCAGTTGGTGGCTGAAGCAAAGCAAGCTTGGCCTGGCGCTGATGTCGATACGCGAGGACGAAGACGCCGCGGAAGTCGTCGGCATCTTCACCCCGAATGCCAAAACGCTGGCCTTCGTGTTTTCCGCCGTTCTGCCGGGCATGCTCGGAGTGCTCTTCTACTTCAAGAACGGCAATGTTGAGCCCAATGATGCCTTCCGCCTGCAGTTCTCCATCGAGTCGCTCGTAATGATCATGCTGGGTGGACAGGGCACCCTGCTGGGCCCGATCGTGGGCGGACTCGGCTACCAGCAATTGCGCAGCCAGCTCGTCACCAGCAGCGCCATGATTGGCACGCTGCCGCTCAAGAATTTCCAACTGGTCATTGCTGGCGTCCTGCTGCTGATCATCATTCTTTTCATCCCCGGCGGCTTGGTCGGCTGGCTGCGACAGAAACTTCCAGCTCTCCGCAAGGTGCTGGCATGACCATCCTCCTGTCCGTGCAGGGCGTGAACAAGCGCTTCGGTGGCCTGCAGGCGCTGTGCAACGTCACGTTTGACCTGCCCCAGAGCCAGATCCTCGGTTTGATCGGACCGAATGGCGCCGGCAAGACCACGCTGTTCAACGCCATTAATGGCATCTATCCCCCGGAAGAAGGCCGCATCATCTTCCGCGACAGGGACATCACCCACCTGAAGCCCTACGAGGTGGCGCGCATGGGTTTGGCACGCACTCACCAGATCGTGAGGCCGCTTAACGAGCTCACGGTCCGTGAGAACGTCATGGTCGGCGCGTGCTTCGGCCGTGAGAACAACTCCCTGAGCGCCGCCGCGCTGATCGCCGACGAGGTGCTGGAACTCGCCGGGTTGCGTGCCCGCGCCCCGCAGCTTGCCGGCAGCCTCAACGTCGCGCAAAAGAAGCGCCTTGAGCTTGCCCGGGCACTCGCCGCGCGTCCCTTCCTCATGTTGCTCGACGAGGTCCTCGCCGGCCTGAATCCATCCGAAGTCGAGGGCATGGTAAAGACCGTGCTTCAGGTGCGCGAGCAGGGCGTCACCATCATCATGATCGAGCACGTCATGCGGGCGGTGATGAACGTGTCGGACCGCATTATTGTGCTCGACTACGGCGAGCAAATCGCGGAGGGCACGCCGAATGAAATCGCCAGCAATCAACGTGTCATCGAGGCCTATCTCGGCGATCCCAAACTTGCGAAACGTATGCCCGCAGAGGAGACGTCATGAGTATCCTCGAGGTCCGCGAGATCGTTTCTGGCTTCGGCGAGGTGCAGATCCTTTGGAAGCCGTCGCTCAGCCTGCAGGAAGGCAAACTGACCTCCCTGGTCGGTGGCAACGGCATGGGCAAGACGACGCTGCTCAAGACGGTGATGGGCTTGCTGCGCCCATGGGAAGGTTCGATCTGGTTCGAAGGTCGGGACGTGAGCCACCAGCCAGCCTACGCCAAGGCCGGCATGGGATTGGTCATGGTTCCGGAGGGTCGCCAGCTCTTCACCGATATGACGGTCTACGAGAATCTGGAGATGGGCGCCACGAACGCTCGCGCCCGCCCGGGTCTGCGAGACAATATCGATCGCATTTACACAATGTTTCCGCGCCTCAAGGAACGCCGCGAGCAGAAGGCCGGCACGTTGAGCGGCGGTGAGCAGCAAATGCTGGCAGTCGCCCGCGGGATCATGGCGGAACCCAAAGTCCTGATGATCGATGAACTCTCATTGGGTCTGGCTCCCGTGCTGGTACTCGGATTGTTCGAAAGCTTGAAAACCCTGCGGGACGCGGGCATGACCATCCTGCTGGTCGAGCAAAACGTCCAGATGGCGCTGGCGATCAGCGATTACGCCTACGTTCTTTCCGAGGGCAAGTTGGAGCTCGAGGGCCCTCCCGCGAAGCTCATGAAAGATCCGCACGTGCGGGCAGCCTACCTGGGCCTCTAGGCCCGCCGCGGCATGAGGTCGCGTGATCCGTACAAGTGCGCCGAGCTCAGTCCTTTGAATTCCCCGCTCGCGTGACACTGGGCGCAAGCATGTTCGGCGGCGAGGGATTCATCTTGCAGAAGCTTTCCGGCCCGGGCATCGTCTTTACCGAGGTCGACGGCGATGCGGTCGAATACGACCTCAAGGCGGGCGAGGTCATGAAGGTTGAGCCCGGGACACGTGGCCATGTTCGAGGGCACGGTGACGTTTGACGTGCAGCAGGTCAAGGGTATGGCCAACATCCTGCTCGGCGGCGTAGAACTCTTCCTGGCAACGCTCACCGGCCCCGGCCGCATCTGGCTGCATTCCATGACGGTCAGCAAGATGGCCCACCGGCTGGTGGAATACCTGCCAAAGCCGAGCAGTTCGTAAAGACTCGGCCTGCCTCAACACGGCGGCAATGGGCATCGAAAGCGCAACATGCCATTGATGCATTCCTTCGGAAGCCGCGGATCGTCCGTGGACACTGAGCTTGCCTATTATCAAGTTCGACGAAGCAGGACAATCACGGGGCGGCGGTTGCAGAGTTTTTCTAAACATTATCTAAGGTAATGACGATAAACTTTATGTATAATAGCAAGTGGAATTGCGCGCATCGAGGGATGCATGCGCCTTGTTGGTAGCTGCAAGCTGTTGAACGGGCTTGCCCTCTGGCCTGCAGAGTCGCCCTTTCAACACGCCGGGTCGGTCGTTACACAATCTTTAACGTGCAATGATGGCCTATTTCCCGCTCTGAAGTGAGCTTTGCTTTTTGCGTGTGACCGGAGGGTGCGCGCTCTCGTGCGCGGATCGGACGCGCCGCGTCTCCTGTGCATGCATCAGACCGCACTTTCTTCCAACCCTAGCCCCAAAGGAGGGGGCGTCACTGCATGAATCTCATCTTGCCGTTTTTCCGGATTAGTCTGGCCGTTCTGGCCTACATATTGATTGCCCTCCTGGCATCGGCGGCCGTGCGCTGGCTTGGAAGAGACATCAAAGAAATGCAGGCGCGCAGTTCGCCCAAAGTGCTGATCGTCGGCGCGGTCGCCAATCTGTGCGTCCTGGCATCCACACTGCTGTTGCTTCACTTCCTCGACCGGCGACCGATCGGCTCCCTCGGACTCGCGTTTTTCAATCGCGATGCCCTCTTTGCGACCGTGGGAGCGATACTGATCTTTGGGCTGGCGGCGGGATTCGTCGGTCTGCTCGGCCATCGGGACGGATTTCGCGTCGTCGGGCACGTCCCGCTGGACGGTCCGTCCGACATGCTCGGCTTTCTGGGTGCCGTGATAACTCTGCTCATCGTGGCGGTTCAGGAAGAAGTGCTTTACCGGGGCTACGTGACTTCTAAATCTCCTGGCGTTCGGCCCTGTGTTCGTGGTCGTCGCTTCAACCGTCATCTTTGCCCTCATCCATCTACTGACCAATCGAGCGGGGCCCTACCAGGTCACGAGCTGGCTGATCGGCGGGGCAATCTTCTCGATCATCTACCTCGTCAGTGGCTCGCTGTGGATACCCATTGTGCTGCATTTTGCAACCGACTTGAGCAACGTGCTGCTCTTCAATATTGTCGGTCGGTTCTCGTTCTTCACAATCTCCCCTGCCTTCACGCCGCGGCAGATCGTAGTCGTGCGGGTGGCCGCCGCGATCTTGCTGGTCGCGACGGCGGTGCTGCTTTACGGACCTTCATTGCAGCTGGCCTGAGTGGGCAAGATCCGCGCGGAGGGCAGGCACGAGTGGAAAGGAGGCTAGTCCGCTGGCATCGAAGCTGAAGTGGTTCAACCTGGCGCTGCGCGCCATCATGGAGACAGGTATTGTTGCGGCCTTCGCCTACTGGGGCTTTCGAGTTGGCCGCAGCATCGGGCCCCAGATCCTGTTGGCGGTTGGTGCCCCCGTTGTCGGTTTCGGGGTTTGGGGCGCGCTGGATTTTCACCAGGCCGGCCGCTGGGCCGAGTTGCTCCGCCTGATCGAGGAACTGGTGATATCTGGATTGGCGGCAGTCGCTTTGTATGCCGCCGGTCAACCCGCGCTGGCTATTGCACTAGCCGTGCTCTCCGTCGTTTATCATGCGCTGGTTTATGCGTCCGGAGGGCGGTTGTTGAAAAACTAGGTATTTGACGAAAGGAGCTCTATGACGAATTCATCTGCACATTCACGTCTGAGATTTAGCGCGGTCGCATTCATCATTGCTGGAATCTTCTTTGTGCTGTACCCAGCGCTGCGGCCGTTTTCCGACGAAGCTTCCCTGCAGGGTGCCGCAGCTTTTGCCTCGCCCTACTGGCTGGCGGCTCACATGCTGGCCATGATCGCATTCACGCTTCTACCAGTCGGGCTGCTGGGCGTGCACGGAGCCATGGCAGGCTCAAATGCTGAACGCGGCGCGTTCTCGGCGCTGGTGCTTGGCATGATTGGCGTTGGCTTAACGCTGCCATTCTATGGCGGAGAGGCCAACGGCTTGCATGCGATTGGCCAGGAAGCACTCCGCCAACAGGATTCCGGACTGTTGAGCCTGGCGGCTGTGATCCGTGGCGCGCCCGGCTTGTATATGTTCTTGATCGGCCTGCTTGTTTTGGGAGCCGCGGGCGTCGTGGCCGCGGTGGCAATGTGGCGGTCGGTCGATTTCCCAAAGTGGAGCGGAGTTCCATTCGCGGTTGCACTGACGCTTTACATCCCACAATTCTTTGGGTCGCAGGGACTGCGCGTGGCCCATGGAGTCCTGCTGGCGATCGGCTGCATCTGGATTGCCGCGGTTCTATGGCGGAGGGCTCGCACCTAGGTTGAAAAGCAGGTTATCCAAACGCCTGGAAAGGAGGCCAATATGGACATCGAAGATAAGCACGCAGCAGGGGACTTGGCGGCGCGGGCCCGGGGCCTGGCCTCGAGTGTGGGATTCCTGGCCTTCTTCGGAGCGTTGTGGGGATCCGTTGGCGTCGGCGGTATGCACGGAGCAGACAAGCCGTGGCTCTCTCTTGGGGTGATCCTCGCCGCGGCCGCACTTTTCGGGGCTGGCATTTTCCTCAGATTGAGGGCGCGGCGATTGCAGGCCGAGGGAGGACCCACGAATGAGCATACTACGTCCGCAAGGACCTGGCGGTTCCGGCTGGTGTTTGCAATCGAAATGGGCCTGATCTTAGCGGCCTTCCTGATATCTCGGGCCGCCGGTCGTTTCGATCTGTTCTTTCCCGCCATGATGTTTATCGTGGGTATCCATTTCTTTCCGTTGGCTGCCCTCTTTGGCGTGCGGAAGTATTATCTTGCCGGCGCTCTCCTGTGTGCACTCTCCATTTTCACGGTACTGCTGGTGCCGCCGCGAGCTTCGCTTGGTGGCACCCGCATCGCCGGGTGGTCGGTGGCCCTGGGATTTGGCGGTGCTCTGATTCTTTGGGTAATTGGCACGACCCAGTGGATCTACGGACAGGCACTCTTGGCGGCCTGCACCAAGTAGAGCCCTGGGCTAAGACATAAGGGGGTTTGGCGCCGCTTTTGCTGGCAACGCTCACCGGTCCCGGCCGCATCTGGCTGCACTCTATCACAGTCAGCAAGATGGCCCACCGGCTGGCCGAATACCTGCCCAGGCCCAGCAGCTCGTAAAGACTCGGTCTGCGTCAACTCCACGGCCCTGCGAAAAATGCTTCGCGGGGCCGTTTGCTTTTAACGTTGCGGGGGGCATCAGCGGGGAAACTTCTCGATGAAGTCTGCGGCGGCATCGACGCTGTCGGTCACCAGCATGTATTCTGCGAAGTCATTGCCGAACATGCTCTGCAGGACTGGCACGACCGGGTAGGTCTTCGTCCAGTACTCCTCACCGAAGAGCACCACCGGGCTGAAGCGCCCAAAGGATCGATAGTAATTCTGCGCGCTGTCCTGGAAGATCTCCTGGATCGTCCCGGCTTTGCCTTCCATGCAGATGAGGCCATCCCTGGCGATTGCCAGCAACCCCTCCTCCCGAACGCTGTTCTCAAAATACTTGGCGATATGTGTGGCAAAAGGCGTCGGGGGCTCATGGCCGTAATGCCAGGTCGGGATCGCCAGGCTCTCGCCAGGCGAATGGAACGAATTCGCCAGCTCGAAGGAGGGCGCAAACCAGGCAGACGCCGCGGCCACCAGCTCAGCATCAACCGTGCCAGCTGCGTCGACGATCTTTTCAAGGACCGGCACCACGGGGTAGATGCTGAGCCGGGCTAGCGCTTCATCTAAGTCGCTATCGTCGCCGCGCGCCAAAGCCGCGCCCAGGTGCCCGGCTTCCATGGCTCCCGGCCCCCCGCCGGTACATATCAGGAAACCGCTGCGGGTCAGTCTGCGGCCCAACAGGGCGGCGTTCCTGTAGGCGGCCGAGTCACGAGACATGGCATGGTCGCCTATGATCGCGACCATCCTATGGCCCTCGATGTAGGCGACCGTGGCCTCCATGATGGCGTTGTCGTGAAGTGCCTGCATCATCCCCATATACGGATTGCGCGGCGCCGTCCGTCCTTCGGACACGAAGTGCCTGTAGATGACGAAGTCCGGGGTTTGGGTCCAGGTCGCGGGTTCCGCAGGCCGGAAACCTTGGAACAGGTCCGCTGCCGTGTAGAGCTTCTGGGGAATCGGCTGATAGGGAAGGTTGTATCCCTGCATCGAATGGCCCTTTCGATTCGCTTAGGGATTAGATTGTAAATCACACGCTGCGACACGGGACGGTGTCCTTGTGGTATTATCGATGGAATTTCGGCAGGACATATCGGATTACGCTGCCGCCCAAGCCAACTCAGCTTGCTCTGCGCACACTCTTCTCAATCTAACGTCCGTGAACATGGCGGACAAGGAGGCCACCAGGGGCGATCTTACTCAAAGCCGACGCCGGTGTGTTTCGCGCGCACGTGTGTATTCAGAGGAGGAGCCTGATATGAGACGCAAGATCGTATTTTGTGTGGTGCTTGTCGCCACCCTGTTGCTGACAGCCTGCGGCGGAGGCGCATCGTCCTATGGACCGGCCGCAGCAACCGCGCCGGCCGCCGCGCCCGCCGCCGGTACACCCCAGAAGGGCGGCGCCATCGTCGTGGCCTATAAGGACGACCTCGCCACCCTCGACCCCGCCGTCGGTTACGACTGGACCAACTGGCCTGCAGAGAAACTGGTCTTTGACGGCCTGCTCGATTACGATAGTGGGACGACCATCGAGCCGCGGCTGGCAGAGAGCCTGCCGGACATCAACGCCGACGCCACAGTGTATACCTTCAAGCTGCGCAAGGGCGTCAAGTTTTCGAACGGCCGGGAATTCACCGCCGATGATGTGGTCTATTCCCTGACTCGCGTGCTCGATCCCAAGACCACCAGTCCGGGCTCCGGCTTTTTCCTGGGTATCAAAGGCGCTCAGGACTTCATCGACGGCAAGGCAACTTCCGTCGCGGGTATCCAGGCACTTGATCCGTACACAGTGCAATTTACGCTTGATTCGCCTGACGTAACATTCCTGAACAAGATGGCGCTCAATTTCGCCTTCATTGTGCCCAAGGAGGAAGTCGACAAAGCAGGCGAGAATTTTGGACACGCACCGGTCGGGACAGGTCCGTTCACACTGAAGGAGTGGGTCTCGGGTCAATCGCTCACCTTCGAGCGCAACCCCAACTACTTCATGTCGGATCGTCCGTACCTGGACCAGATCACTATTCAGGTCGGTGTGGCGCCGGACGTGGCCTTGCTGCGGCTGGAAAAGGGCGACATTCAGCTCATGGGTGATCCGCCTCCAGGCGCCGACTGGGCCCGCATTTCCTCGGATCCCGCCTGGGCCAACCGCCTTGAAAAACAGCCCCAGGTGAGCACCAACTACATCGCAATCAACACAACGGCCAAGCCCTTTGACAATGTGCTGGTGCGCCAGGCGCTGAACTATGCCATCGACAAGCAGCATATCATTCAGCTGCTCAATGGTAGAGGCACGGTGGCCAATCAGGTCCTGCCGCCGCTCATGCCAGGTTACGACAAGTCCTACACCGGCTATGAGTACAATCCTGATAAGGCGAAGGAGCTCTTGAAACAGGCCGGCATGGCGGACGGCTTCGAGACCAGCATCGAGTGCATCTCGGTCGATCCTCAGCCCAAGTTGTGCGAATCCTTCCAGGCCGATCTGGCCGCGGTCGGGATCAAGCTCACCATCAACTCGCTGGCCGCGCCCAATGTCATCGACGACGCCGGCAACGGGAAGACACCGCTCACGTGGTCCGGCGGCCTCGCCTGGATCGAGGACTATCCCGATCCCGACGATTTCTACGGCCCGATTCTGGGCTGCGGCTCAAACACGCCCGGCGGTTGGAACTGGTCGCGCTATTGCAATAAGACCATCGATGACCAGAGCATCTCCCTGCTGGCCATGACCGACCGGACCGCACGGCTTGCTGCCTACGGGCCCTTCTTCCGCACGATCATGGATGATGCGCCCTGGGTTCCGGTCTTTAACGGCGAGTACGACATTGCCCACTCGGAGAAGCTGCACGGCCAGCCGACATTGACGCATCCGGAGCACCTGTTCTTCTACGAAACGATGTGGCTCGAACACTAGTACCGCAGTAAGGATGAGTCCCCCGGTGGCCTGAGGGTCATCGGGGGACTCCTATGCCAAAATGGAATTTGCCCAGCTCGAAGCACGTCAGCCCGGTCAGGTGCCCGACGACTCTGTCGCCCCCGTCGAGATTAGTTATGGCATGATGGTCTGGCGTCGGCTGCGGCGTGATCGCACCGCCATGGTCGGCGCAGCCCTCGTTTTGGTGCTCACGATCTCCGCGCTGCTGGCGCCCCTGCTTGCCCCGCATGACCCTGCCGAGCAATTTCGCGACGGGCTCACGCCCGTGGGTCAACCGATCGCAAGCACGCTTCTGCAAGGGAGCTCGCGCTTTCCGTTGGGGACAGACGCCAACGGACGGGACCTGTTGAGCCGGATCCTCTACGGCGCGCGGGTCAGCTTGTTGGTGGGAGTGCTGGCGAACGCCCTGGCCGTGTCGATGGGAACCGTCATCGGAGCGGTGGCCGCTTTCTTTGGAGGGCTGCTCGAAAGCGTTCTTATGCGCATCACCGACATAATGATGGCATTCCCGACATTGTTGTTGGCAATGACGCTCGTTGCCATACTCAAGCCCAGTATGTGGATCATCATCGTCGTGATCGGGGCGGTCTACTGGACCTGGATTGCGCGCGTGGTGTACGGAGAGGTCGTGAGCCTGCGCGAGCGCGACTTCATCATGGCGTCCAAGGCTCTCGGCGCCGGCAAGATCTATGCCCTCATCAAGCACATACTCCCGCAGCTTGTTCCAACCATCATTGTCTGGGGCACCCTGGGAATCGCCACCAATGTCATGCTGGAGGCCAGCCTCAGTTTCCTTGGCATCGGCGTCCAGCCACCCACCCCGAGTTGGGGCGGCATGATCCAGCAGGCCCAGTCGTACTACCGCAGCGCACCCTGGCTGGTCATCTTCCCGGGACTGGCTATCATGCTGACGGTATTTGCCTTCAACCTGCTCGGCGACGGTCTGCGTGACGCCCTCGACCCGACGCAAGTGGTGAAGATATAGCATGTGGAGTTACCTGGCCCGACGTATCGTCCAAACCGTGCCCGTGTTCTTCGGCATTTCCGTGCTCACATTCGTTCTGATTTATTATCTGCCGGCCGATCCCGCGCGCATGTATGCCGGCCCCAGCGCCACGGTGGCAACGGTCGCACGCATCCGCCACGAACTCGGCCTGGATCAGCCGCTTTGGGTGCAGTACGTCGACTACATGGGGCGCGTATTTCACGGCGACCTCGGTTTTTCATATCGAAAACAGATTGCTGTGACTACGCTAATCCTTGACAGAGCCCCCTACACTCTGGAACTCATCGCCGGCGGTGTCTTTTTCGAATTGGCCATTGGGTTGCCAATCGGGGTTGCCTCGGCGGTGGCCCGCGGGCGCTGGATCGACCGGGTCTCCATGATTCTTGCCCTCGTCGGGATTTCAGCTCCGCCGTTCTGGATGGGCCTGCTCTTCCTATATTGGTTTGGCTACCTGATTCCAATCTTCCCCCTTGGAGGCACAGGCGATCTCTCGCACCTTGTCCTTCCTGCGCTCACCGCCGGCCTCGGCGGCGCAGCCTGGTATGCCCGCATGATGCGCTCCAGCGCCCTGGACATCCTTTCGGCGGACTACGTCCGCACCGCCCGCGCCAAAGGCCTCGGCCAATTCCTGGTCATAATGCGGCACGTACTCCCCAATGCGCTAAATCCGATTATCACCATGGCCGGGATGGACATCCCCTGGTTCATCGGCGGGGTTGTATTGGTGGAGCAGGTCTTTGACTGGCCGGGACTCGGGCGCCTCGCCGTGGAAGCGATTGGGACAGTGGACGTGCCGCTCATTCTTGGCACCGTGATCGTCACGGCCTTTGCCGTCGTCGTTAGTGGTATCGTCACCGACGTTGTCCAAAGTTTGGTCGACCCGCGTATTCGTCACGGTCAGTAAGTCCGCCCTTTGTCGGCCTCGCTACACGACTGCACAGGAGGAAGATCCATGACCACCCATCACCTAGATACCTCAAGCATGCACAATTTCTGGGACAATAGCGTCCCCCCGCGTATCCACATTCGACCCGGTGACACGGTTATCTTCGAAACAGTCGAGGCCTCGGTCAACCAGATCTCTCCTCAGTCCACAAATGAGGACATCGGTCGCCTCGATTTCGGCCGTGTCAACGCGGTCACCGGCCCTGTATTCGTCGAAGGCGCGCAGCCCGGAGACGGGCTGATGGTGGAAGTCCTTGGCTTCAAACACAAGGGCTGGGGCTGGAACGCCGTCATCCCCCACTTTGGCTTGTTGGCCGATGAATTTCCGGATCCCTACCTGCACATCTACAAACTTGGGCCCAGGTATTGTGAATTCCGTGAAAATATCCTGATTCCATTTGAGCCCTTCTGCGGAGAAATGGGCGTCGCCCCGCGGGACCCCGGCCGACTGGATGCCATACCGCCTCGCGAGAACGGCGGCAACCTGGACACCCGCCACCTGGGGCAGGGAGCCAAGATCATTTTCCCCGTCTTTGTCCCTGGGCCCTCTTCTCTTGTGGTGACTGCCACTCCGCACAGGGGGACGGCGAAATCAACGGAACGGGCATCGAATCGAACATGACGGTCACCTTACGCTTTGACCTCGTAAAGGATGCCCACTTGGCCGAGATGCGCTTCCTGACGTCGCCGCGCAGGCAGTTGACCCTCGCCGACAGACGCGGCTACTATGTGACGACCGCCCAGGGGCCTGATCTGTTCAAGAATGCCCAGCAGGCTGTCCGCTACATGCTTGATCACCTGACTTCTGAGTATCACATGACGCGTGAGCAGGCCTACTGTTTGTGCGGCGCGGCCGTGGATCTGAAGATCAGCCAGATCGTCGACGCTCCGAACTTCATGGTCTCGGCCTATCTACCGTTGAGCATCTTCATTCGGCGCCGCAGCAAGGGGACGACCAGGCGCCCCGCTCCGAGGGCCAGGTCCGCTGCCACGGCGAAAACAAAGGCCCGTAAGACCACCAGGCGCTAGACGTTCTGAGCGCTTTGCCAAAGGCACAAAGAATTCCTTCTTTGTGCCTTTTTGTATTCCAGGCAAGTCTGCGGCGTGACCAGAGAATCGCCAAGAATGGACGGGCTTGGCCGCCGTTGGGTATGCATCCTTTGCATGCCGCGCAGGCTATCTCGACGAGGTCCACGCACGCGGCCATCGTTTCGCTACTGGAACGCGCCGCTCGAGATGACATATGGCACATGACATGCCGACGGATTTTCGTTATAGTCTGCCCGCCCGCACGGGAGGTCCCCGGTCAGGGCACAGTCAATCACTCGAGGATAATTGTGTGAACACTTTCAAGTCGTTGCTGGGTCCGATGCGGATGCCCTTCCTGGTGCTGACACCCGCGTGCGTGGCTGTCGGCGTTGGCACTGCCTATTGGCAAACTCACCACGTCGTCTGGTACCAGATCCTGCTGGTCCTGCTGGGGGCTCTCGCTAGCCACATTTGCGTCAACGTTTTCAATGAGTACTTCGATTTCACCAGCGGTCTCGATGCCAGGACCAAGCCCACGCCGTTCAGCGGTGGCAGCGGAACGCTGCAAGCGCATCCCGAAATGCAGAGGCCCACTCTGGGCCTTGCCATCCTGGCGTTTGTTGTCGTGGCCGGCATCGGCCTGTACTTCGTGTGGCTGCGCGGCTGGGAGCTGCTTCCGCTTGGAATTGCCGGGCTGATTCTGCTCGTGACCTACACGGTCTGGCTGGCGCGCGAGCCGGTGCTGTGTCTTGTGGCGCCTGGCTTGGGTTTCGGCGTGCTGATGGTCATGGGAACGCACTTCTCGTTGACGGGCGCCTATAGCTGGGCAGCCTTCACCGCCTCCTTGGTGCCGACGTTTCTGGTCAGCGACCTCCTCCTGCTCAACCAGTTTCCTGATGTCGAGGCAGATAAGACCGTGGGGCGCAGGCACTTCCCCATCACCAAGGGCCGGCGCTTCAGCGCCATCCTGTACGGGGCGTTTCTGTTGCTGGCAAACCTTTCGGTGCTCGTCGGCGTCATGCTGGGCGTCCTGCCGCGCTTCAGCCTGCTCGCCCTGCTGACCGTCGTCCCGGCCTTGAAGGCCTTTCAGGGCGCATACCGGAACGCCGACAATACCCCTGGTCTGATCCCGTCGATGGGGCTGAACGTAATCATCAACCTGGCCGCGCCAGCCTTGTTAGCCGTGGGCCTATTCATCGGTTAGGACACAGCCGGTTTCGCGCGGGCCGCAACGACCGTGCATCGGCCGCCCAGGCCGTGGGATCAGGGTATCCAGTTGACCGTGCCGGCGAGTCCGCCCATGTCCGAAACGAGCGTGGTTAGCTCCGTTCCGTCAGGCTTCATTACGAAAATCCCATTTCCGCTGTAACTGGCCATGTACTGGCCGTCGGGAGACAGGCTGCCGAAAAGACCCACGACCGCCAGATGAGTCAATTGCGTCGGCGTGCCCCCACCGGTCGGCACCGACCACCAATCCGAGGGGACCGTGTGGGCGGAAACACTGATCACCCCTGTAAGACGGTCCAACCAATTCGGCTGGTAGCTTTGCGTGGGTGAGACGGCGCTGTAAAGGATGGTCTGGTCGTCGGGTGTGAAGATGGGCGCATCGATGATCGGCGGCACATACAGGCCCGTCAAGATCACTTGGCGCGCTCCCGAACCGTCGCCGTTCGCCACAAACAACTTATTCGATCCGTCCACAGGATCCAGCGTGACGAACGCGAGTCTGGCTCCATCGTTCGAGAGCCGCGGCCAGTAGGCCTCTTCCGCCATCTTTTCCACCTGGCCGCCGGGGTACGTCATTCGATAGGCCTCATAGTAGGAGTAATGCTGCCCCTGCACCTGGGGCGGCGCATTGTAGTCGACGACCGAGAAATAGATGTACTTGCCGTCGGGCGACCAGGTCGGTTGGAAGTACTGGTCCCCGGCCGAAGGCGGTGTCAGAATCAGTTGCGGCCCGCCCGAGCCATCCAGCGGCAGCGTGTAGAGTCCCTGTTGGCCCTTGGTGCCGGCGGGCGTTGTGTCCCGCGGCGGAAGATACGCCATTACCAGTTGCGATTCGTCTGGCGCCACGCTCATGAAATCTATCCACGCCGTATCCGGAGCCTGAAAGACGGTTGTGATCACTCCGGTGCTCAGGTCGAGTGCATTGATGCTCATGCTGAGGGAACTTTGAGTCTGCACCGAGTTCATGAAAACCAGCTTGCCACTCAAGTTCAAATCGCCCCAGGTGACTGGCACACTGGTGGTGGGCAGAGACGGGTCTCCAATCTGCGCCTCGGAGGGCGGCATGGCTGCCTTGGTCGGATTGCCCGGTGACAATATAGTGAGGCTTTCCGTCGGCAGTGGAGCCGCCGTAGGGTTCGATCCCTGCGAAATGTTGATCGAGCAGCCGCACAAAATCATGGCAGCCAGCAGTATCCAGCTTGGTACGCGCGTTTTCATCGTGTTATGAGCTCCGTTGATCCTGGGGGCACCAATCCGCCGGCGGCTATCGCACCCAACTGACCGTTCCGGGTATGCCCGCACCCGCCTCCACGATGGATGTGAGGCCGGTGCCATCTGGCTGCATCACGAAGATGCCGTCCGAACTGAAGCTGGCCACGTATCGTCCGTCGGGGCTGAGCGAGGCGTCCAGGGCAAAGGCGTTTACTTGAGTCAATCGTTGGGGCGCGCCTCCGTCGATCGGCACGGACCACCAGTCTGATGGGACCGCCGCGTGCGCTGAAACGACGGAGATGCCGAGCAAGCGGTCCGACCATGTGGGCGCGAGTACCTGCTGCGGCGGGGGCGCGCTGAACAGGATCGTTCGATCACCTTGAAGAAAGATGGGGGCGTCAATGATGCCCTTCGCCGGACCACCCACAATTGGCACTTCGCGCCCCTGCGATCCATCTGCATTCGAGATGAACAACTTGTTCTTTGCGGTGATCGGATCCACGCTGGCGTACACGAGCCGACGGCCGTCACTGGAGAGGCTCGGCCAGAAGCCGCCATCGATGACTGTCTGGGGATCGCCCCCAGGGTAGGCTACCCGGCGAATTTGCGAGGCCGACGTGGATTCGTAGTCGATGTCCGTCAAGTAGATGGCGCTGCCATCGGGCGACCATGCCGGCTGAGAATAGCTGTGCGTGTTGGATTCAGGTGCAAATAGCAGGGAAGGCGCCGCGGAACCATCGACCGGCATCACGTACAGCGCCGCTTGGCCGCCGAACTCGCCTCCGGGGGGCGGCTCATAGGCCAGGACGACCTGCGTACCATCCGGCGACGCCGCCGCACCGCTGATCCAGGCTCCGGGCGGCGATTGAAAGAGCGTGGTCACATCGCCAGTCTTCAGATCAAGGACCTGCAGGTCCACTACCAAATAGACCTGCTTCACTTCTCCAGCCAGGTATACGAGTTGCCCACGGAGATCCAGGTTGGCCCACGTGACCGGCAGGTGGGAGGCCGGAGGACCGACGCTGCTTCCGCCTTTGGCGGGCGCACCCGGGAAGAACATTCTTGGCGTCGGCGTGGGGTTGACTGCCGAAGAGTCCGCTCCGGCAGGTTCACTCGATGGCGACGACGGAGCAATGTCGACCTGGCAGCCAGCCACGATCAGCCCGAATGTGGCTGCTACTGCGAAGGTCCTTCGCAGTGCCAGGCGGCTCAATTCTTGGGTGCCAGCGTGCGAATGAAGTTCACCAGGTTCCATCGGTCGGTGTCCGAAAGGCTGGACTTCCAGGCCGGCATGGCCGAACCCGGAAAGCCGTCCGTGATCCATTCGAAAAGTTGGGCGTCGGTGTGCACGCCGGGCACGGCATGGATTGTCAGGTCGGCAGGGCGGGGAATCAACGTCAGGCCAAGCGGTCCGTCCCCTTTACCGCCGACCCCGTGGCAGGTGACGCAGTGAGACACATACAGCGCCTCCCCTGCGGCAACGGACTTGGCATCCGGCACGATCGGATTGGCCTGCTCGTTCCCGGCCGTAGCGGGACGCGAAGCAAAGTACAAGCCGCCTGCGATCAGCGCCAGGGATAGCAGGCTGGTCGCAGCGGCCGGCAATAGGCGCCGACCGCCTAAGCTCCATATCGCCAATGCAAACAACAGCCCGTCCAGCACAACGATCACGCCGGCCACATGCTGCGTCGATCCGCCTTGCCGTTGCGCGCCGGGAGCCAGCACGCCGAAATTGAAGTTCGCGAACGCGTCGAATTTCGCATCGCGCCGCACAACCACCTGTATCTGCCATGGACTCGGCAGGCTCAGGAAACTGCCTTTGACGGAGTAGTTGCCGTTGCCCTGCGCCAGAAGCTGTGCCTCGGAGGGCGGTACGCCGCTCTTGGCCGGCGTGAAACGCAGTAAGACCTCTTTGACCGCCTGCACCGGCTGCCCATTCGAGGTCAGGTTCACTGTGAAAGTGTTCTGCCCGACCGTGCCGGGCGTTACGTTGATATGCACGCGCAGGTCGTTGGCCGACTGCGTGCCGCTCAGTTCGTACGAGGGTGGGATGATCTTGGCCGGTGGCAAGTAAGTCAGCAGGCTGACACTCAGCAGTAGGACACAGCCCAGGACGATTTCCCAGAGCACCATCTGCGCGAAGTGTTCCACAAGTCGGGTGTTGCCTGTACCTGCCGCAGAATCTTTCCGCAGACGCGGTGAGATCCACAGCAGGTTGACCGCCGCCAATACCAGCAGGCCCAGGACAAAAACCTGCTTGAGAAGCAGTGCCTGCCCATAGATGGATGTGTACAGCGCTTGCAGCGAGCCGACGCGGAGATAGGCGGCATACAAGCCTGTGACCCCGATGGCTCCCACGCTGACGAGCCCCAGAGTGGAGAAGCGCTCCGCCAGCGCCGACGCCTGCCGCGTGCGCGACGCATCACCCATGCTGCGCAGGGCGCGGATACCCGTGAACAGGAACGGCAGGCCGCCGAGCCAGACGCACATGCCGATCAAATGGATCCAATCCGCCAACACCGGGACGACTGGCGCCGTCTCTGTGGCCGCGTGCGCCGTCAAACTCAGGCTGAGCAGAAGCGCCAGGCCGGTCGCCAAACCAGCCCAGGACTTCCAGCGCCTCCGGCCGCTTTGCAGCAGCCACGCGTCGATCAGCGCCAGACCCAACCGCGCGAGCCAGATGACGCCCAGCCGCGTGTCAATCAAAACCTGCCCCGCCTCGCGCGACCAGGGCACGGCCAGCTCACTCCCAAGCGACTGCCCCGCCTGAGAGAGTATGTTGAGCCCCAGGCCGAGGAACAGGCCGATCAACGCCCACAGCATGATCTGGCGCCAAACCGCGGGCTCGATCAGCTCATGGGCTGCTGCCACGCCAGACGCGGACGGCTTCCACACGAGCCCAACAAAAGAGACCTGGCCGACCAGCAGTGCAAGCGAGGCCAGCAACAGCCACTTAGAAATCAACGCACTGGCGGGGAGCTCCGAACTGGTCTTCTGCGATTGTCCTGCCAGCGCCGCTTCGTTTCCGCTGCCCACAGCAAATGGAAAAGATCCGCTGGTGAGATGCCCGTCGATCGCCGAGATGGCCTTCCACGTCACTGTGTACACACCGTCGGGCAGCGAGCCGAGCGACACGGTCATGCGGGTGGGGTTGCTTGCGTCCACCCGCACGTCGCCGACGTCGACTTTCTTGCCGTTGGCGTCCAGGACACCGATCGTGCTTAGCCCGGTTTGAACCGGTTCACTGAAAAAGAGTTCGACCTCCGCGGGGGCCTGAGGCAGCTCCGCGTTGGAGACAGGATTGGAACGCAGGAGCAAGGCGTGCGCATAAGCGGGCATGGCCGCCGACGCCGAGTACAGCAGGGCGACCATGCACGCCAAAACAGCGGATTTCCGCATTGTTACAAAGCTTGGTGGCGATCAATTCGTACTAGCGAGGCTTGCGCGCCGCGGTGATACCGACTGCCAGCGCGGCCAGGGCAGCGATAAGTGCAACCACTCCCAGCCACTCACTCCAATCAGGTCCGCCGGCCCCGGCAGAGGGCATGCCCGCTGCCGCGGCGCTCGGGAATTCCAATTCATCCGCCGCGGCCACCTCTTCCGGCTGCACGTCCTGGCTGATGTCCGTGCCATCCAACTTGCCTCGCAATTGCACGGTGTATTGGCCCGCGACTGTCGGAAGAATCGGCGCAATGTATTGATTGACCGTGTCTTCGCTCAACGGCTCAAGGGTCAAATTCTTGGTTTCGCCGCCGTAGCTCACCGCCACACTGAGATTGGAGACGTCGACCTCTGCATCCGGCGAGGCCGTCTTGGAGACATTGACCACCACCGCGTTGCGTTGGCCCACCACGGGCGGTTCGTCCACCCAGCCGACCTCCACCTCGTAGTCGCCGACCGTAACCGTCGTGTGGGCGAAGGCGGCCTGATACGTGAGCACCAGCGCGGCCGCGGCGAGCAAAGAACCGAGCACGAACAATTGCTTCCTCATGAACTCCTCCTGGATAAGCTGGCCAAGCTTATCACCGCTATCTGAGAATCGGCTAAGACACAAGAAGCGGCATGGCCGAGGCGCTCCAGCGGGCCCATTCACCGTGCCGGCGTTGCCGATCCAGCCCGGAATCAAAATATGAGACCGGTGTGACCGCTGGCGTGCTCAGAGCCACCAGCAAAACTCTCCAGGCTTCCATTGAACGGCAGCGGACAGGTGTGAAGGACTTGGGCCTCCAGCTTACCTGAGGGCTTCGACGATCAAGGTCACATCGTGCTTGATCATCTCGATGTAGGTAGGCGCCGGTCCATCAGGCTTCGAGAGGGTTTCCACGTAGAGGCCGGTCACGACCCGGGCGCCGCTTTCCGCCGCAATCTGGTCGGCCAGTTTGGGATTCTCGCTGATGTCCAGGAAGATGGCAGGCGCGCCGCTGGATTTGACGATCGCGATCAAGCCCGCCATCTGCTTCGCCGTGGGCGAGGCCTCGGTCGTGACAGCCGGGATGACGGCGCCGATGACGTTGAAGCCGTAATCCGCGGCGAAGTATCCGAGCGCGTCATGGTTCGTCACCAGCAATCGTTTGTCGGGCGAGACTTGGGCGACTTGCGCCTTGATCCACTGATCCAGGTCCTGAAGCTGCGCAATGTATTTGTCGGCATTCAGCGCGTACAAGGCGCTGCCGCCGGGGTCTGCTTGAGACAGACCGTCGCGGATGTTCTCGACATATTGCACCACATTCAAAGGGCTCATCCACATGTGCGGATCGCCCTCCGGGTGCTCGCCGGAAGGATCGGCACGCGGAATCATGCCCTGCGTGGCGACCACGACCGCGGCCTGCACGGTCTTGTCCTGCAGAGACTTTGCGAGCCAGGTCTCGTATCCCAGGCCATTCACAATCAAGACCTGTGCCTTCTCGATCTTGACAGCATCCTGTGGCGTGGGCTCGAACTCGTGCGGATCGACGCCCGGCGTGAGCAGCGTCTCCACTTGCAGTCTCTGGCCGGCAATGTTCTGCGCGATATCGCCCAGGAAGGTTTCCGTGGCAAGGACCGTCGGTGTTCCTGCGACAGATGCAGGGGCCTGGCCGGAAGGCGCGCAACCGGACAGCAGGATCGCGCCGATGAGTAGTAGCAGCAAGGGATCGACCCTCATTCTTACTTTCGCCTGACTTGATTCTGGCAGTCGTGGCACAGGCCGAATAGCTGCAGCCAGTGCTCACCAATTCGGTAGCCGCTTCTTCTCGATATGGACCCAATCAACGGTTGCAGGTGATCGCCTTCGAAATAGGCGACCCGTCCGCACCGCTCGCACACGAGCAGATGGCGGTGACCCTCACCGGCAGCAACGAAGGCCTCGCAGCCTTCCGGCCGATGCACGCGCTGCACCAACCCAAGCTGCTCGAGCATCTCCAGGGTGCGATAAACACTGGCGACGCCCAGGCCGGGGTGTCGCTTGCGCGCCGCATCGTAGACCTGCAAGGGCGTGATGGCCCGGCGGCTGGATGCCATAGTTTCTACAACTGCGCGCCGCGCCGGCGTCAGCAGGTGTCCGTTTTCATGAAGTCGGATCAGCCACTCTTGGGCAACCATGACCATCTGTGATACTGATAATCTTTATCAATCATAAGCCTAGAATGCCCTTGGGGCAGGGTGCGCCCGGGTGCCCGGTGTTGGTTGTGTCGGTGTCTAATCGGGATTCCTACGGGAGATACGTCAGGCTGTGGTAGGTCACAGAGCCGATCATCAGCAGTACCACCACCCCAGCCGTGAATTGCATGACTGGTTTAGTCGCGGGCATCTTACCGCCGGCGGCCGTAGCTTGCCTCTTGGCCTCCAGCTGCTTGACGTTCAACTTAAGCCCTGCCGTGGCCGCCACTGGGATCGCCGCGCAGAATACGCACATCGATACCTCCTAAAGCATCATCCAAGATCGCAGCCGGCTCCTGAATTCGCCGGCGGCAAAGCCGGCTGACGGCCAGGCAAGCTGTACACCGACAGTATCATCGCGCCCCATGATTAATTCGGGGTGAGTGTCCAAAAGGCCTCGAACCCGTTGGGTCCGAGGCCTTGGTGGTCTGATTCGGTGGGCGACCCTTCAACGGCGCCCTGGCCCGTTTACTTCTTCAGCAGCGCCGCGGGAATGTTGCCGCCATTTTCCGCGATCTTCTTCAAGACCGTCTCATGCAGCCACACGTTCATCTTGGCGTAGTCCCCGCCCATCAGGTCGGGCGGGCAACCGAGCTCTGTCGCCAATTCCTTGCGCGCGCTCAGACTGCTGTCCATGCCCAACAGCTTGAGCATATCGACGATCGAAACCTTCCAGTCCATCCCGGGGTTGTCCCCGGCCATCTTTTCCAGTTTGCTCACTACGTCGACCATGGCCATCGGCGCCGGGTGCGGAGCGGCCATGCCGGGGGAGGCCGGACCCGTCATGCCGGTTACGGCCGCGATGCCAGCGGGCTGCCCGGGTGTAGCCGGCTTGGCAGACGGGGCTGTCCCCATCGCAGGCTTGGCTGCCGCAGGCGGAGGCGCGGCGGCGGGCTTGTGGAGTCCAAGTTTCTCAAGGATCGTGCTAAAGATGCTCATCAAACGTCCTTTCTGAATGTGCGGCGACGCCTGCCGCCGCAATTCAATACGTGATCGACATCCGGATGAATCGCTGCATTCAATTATACCCAGCCCTGTGGCGTGCGCAACACTTCCTTGCTCGGGTGGCCCTCCAAATCCGTCATACCCCGCCAAACCTGGTGCCTGCGGCTTTGCCGCATCCAAAACATCAGGTAAACTATCGAGGGGCATCGTGCAGTCGGTCACAAACCCGGAAGCGCACTCACGCGTTCTGACTGCAGTGCCCATCGCAGCAAGAAGCGCCGGGCCGCAAGCCTGGGCGTAATCCAGTTCTCGAGAGTCAACATGACACATCCAATCACCATCGGCCTCGCCCGCATGCACTACGAGTTTGGGGAAAAACGCGATTTCCTGCCCGGATTCGTGGCCACCCTGACAAGAGGCGGCGCAAAGCCCGTCCTGGAATACGGCTACGGTTCGGGCATGGGATTCACTGAAGAGGACTACCTGAACTCCTCCAAGGCGGTGTCCTTCACGTCTCACGAGGAGGTGTTCAAGCAGGACCTGGTGCTTGTTTTGCGGTGCCCGGACGATCACGACTTGCACCTGCTCAAACCGGGGACCTGCCTCCTGTCCATGTTGCATTACGGCACGCGACCTCGAGCGCGTCGCATTGCTGAGATCACTGGGCGTGGAGGCGATTTCGCTCGATTCCATTCAAGACGATGTCGGCCGGCGCCTCGTGGAGGCCCTGCGCTCGGTGGCCTGGAATGGGCTGCAGGTCGCATTCCATGTGCTCTTGAGAACCTACCCGGCGCCAGGCATGGAAAGTCCGCAGCGTGAACCCGTCCACGTGACGGTCATGGGCGTCGGAGCTGTCGGGATGCATGCTGTGCAGGCAGCCAGCCGCTACGGGGACGAAACCCTGTGGCGCTCGCTGGCCCAGCGCGGGGTGCCCGGGATACAGGTGACGACCGTTGAATACGACTTGACCCGGAACGAGGCGGTGATGAAAGACGTGCTCGCCCAAACCGACATCCTGGTCGACGCCACCCAGCGCCCGGATGTGAGTCAGCCCGTGATCCCCAACTCATGGATCGCATGGCTGCCGGCACATGCGGTCTTGGTCGACCTTTCCGTCGATCCCTACGATTGTTCCAGCGATCAGCCCGAGGTCAAGGGCATCGAGGGCATCCCGCAGGGAAACCTGGATCAGTACGTCTTTGCGCCGGATGACCCGGCCTTCGAGCGCGTACCGTCCTGTGTTTCAACGGCAAACCGCCGCTACTCTGTTTCGTGCTATTCATGGCCGGGCATTCACCCTAAAGAGTGCATGGACCACTACGGCAGACAGCTCCGCCCGCTGATGCGCACACTGATCGAAAAGGGGGGCGCCCAGAACGTGCATGCCAAGGGGAAATTTTTCGAGCGCGCCCTCTCACGCGCCATGCTATCCCGCCTGGCAACGTCCTGACCACTTCATCCTCAAGGAGGACCACATGCAACTCCCGCATACCCTCGGCTTGCCCCGCATGCACAAGGAGCCCGGCGAAAAGCGCGTCTTCCTGCCGGCTTTCGTGCAATTCGTGGCCGGGCTGGGCGTTAACATCCAAATAGAAGAAGGCTACGGCTCGCGCTCGGGATATTCCTTCGAAGACTACAAGCTTGCCAACCCGCTGATCCACCTGGCATCCAAGGAGGAGGCCTATCGGCAGGAAGTGGTGCTGGTGCTGCGCTCCCCCAAGCCGGAAGAATTCAAACTTATGAAGCCCGGCGCCATCCTGTTCGCCATGCTCCACTTTCCCACTCGGCCCCTGCGCATCCAGCGCCTGCTCGACGCAAAGATCCGGGCGATCTCGATGGACAGCATTGTGAACGACGTCAACATTCGCCTCGTGGAAAACATGAAGGCCGTGGCGTGGAACGGGCTGGAAGCGGCCTTCGACGTCCTTGAGAACCGCTGGCCCGGCCTGAGGCGACCCGACGAGAAACCCATCCGCATCCTAATTCTGGGTACGGGCATGGTTGGCAAGTATGCCGTTGACGCGGCCACCAAGCTGGGAAACGTCGAGCGCAATAGCGAGCACATTGCCACTGGCGGCCCGGGGGCCGTGGCCCTCGCTGTTGGCCGCAACATCAGTGGCAGCCCACAAACGATGGAGCCCCTCATCGCCCAGGCTGACATTCTCGTGGACGCCACCCAGCGCCGCAACGCAAGCAAGCCGGTCGTCCCAAACGACTGGATCGGCTGGCTCCCCGAGCACGCTGTCGTCGTGGACCTGGCAGTCGATCCCTATACGCTTGACGCCAAGCCTCCGGTGGTGCGCGGCGTGGAAGGCATTCCGCAGGGCAATCTCGATCAGTATGTCTTCACCGCAGACGACCCCAACTGGGACAAGACCGTCCCGCCGGGCGTCAATTCGAAGAACCGTCGCGCGGCCGTCACGTGCTATTCATGGCCAGGTGTCCATCCAGAGGCCTGCATGCAGCACTACGCCCAGCAGATGGAGCCCTTCATGGAAGTCCTGTTCGAGAAGGGCTACGATGGCCTGACACTGGATGGTGAATACTACGAGCGCGCCCTCTACCGCGCCACACTGAAGTACTGCCTCGATGAGCAGAAGCTTCAACAATAGTGTGGCTGTCGCCACCCCTGGGGCTGCTCAAGCAGCGTCGTTGGAGGAACGGCCTTGAGTGGACTTGCTTTCTACATCGTAGATGTCTTTGCCGAAAAGAAATACGCCGGCAATCAGCTTGCTGTCTTTAGGGGGGCGGGAGGACTCTCCGGGGATGAGATGCAGCACATTGCCGCGGAGATGCATTTCTCGGAAAGCGCGTTCATTCTCTCAGACCACCCGCGCCTCGGCGGCTACGATGTCCGCATATTCACACCAAAGGAAGAAGTGCCCTTCGCCGGGCACCCGACCCTGGGCACCGCATACATCATCCGAACCGAAATTCTCGGCGGCGGGCCGGACGGCGTCAGGCTCAACCTGAAGGCCGGACCGATTTCTACAACCGTGGATCAGGATGGCTATGGCTGGATGAGCCAAATCGAGCCGACCTTTGGCCCGCAGCACCAGCCGCAGGTCGTCGCAGACGTCTTGGATCTGCGGGTTACCGAACTGGACGACCGCTTTCCAATTGAGGAAGTGTCGACCGGCTTGCCATTCTTCATCGTGCCCCTCAAGAACATCGCAGCACTGAAGAAAGCCAAAATCGTATCGGAACGGTACTTTGAATTGATTGCCAACACCGCGGCCAAGGGTATTCTGGTGTTTTGCCCGGAACCACACGAACCCAATAACGACGTAAGTGTGCGGGTCTTTGTGGACTACTACGGCGTTCCCGAAGACCCTGCAACAGGAAGCGGCAATGGCTGCCTGGCGGGATACCTTGTGAAGAACCGCTACTTTGGAAAGGAAGCCGTTGACCTACGCGCTGAGCAAGGCTACGAGATTGACCGGCCGTCGCTTCTGCTACTGAGGGGCGCGCAAAGAGACGTGCACATCGACGTGGCTGTCGGTGGAAAGAGCGTTCTCGTCGCCCGCGGTGAATGGGCCTGAAACGCGCGCGGTCGCCTCAACGGCAGGCCACAGCCCTTTGCGCAGAACCTGACGCAATAAGGGTAGATTGATCGCCGGGGAGGCAATTCAACCGCGAACCCGGAACTGCACGATCCGACAGGAGCCCAGATGAAAGCAAGACCTGCAGGCGTTTCACTTTTCAGGGATCCCAGCGCCTACATCCCCATGGCCATGTCACTGGCGGCGCTGCTTCTGCTCTTGGGACACATCGCCATCTACGGCGTTGTCCGCCAGGCCGATGAGGGCACGGCGGCCCATGTCTACCAGTTGCTCATGGCGGGCCAACTGCCGATCGTGGCGTTCTTTGCCGTCAAGTGGCTGCCGCGCGCCCCACTGGAAGCGCTGAAGGTGCTTGCAATCCAGTTGCTTGCAGCTCTGGCCTCATTTGGTCCGCTCTACTACTTCCATCTATGAGTGCTGACCGCTGGGTGCGGCCGGGTCTGATCCATACTGACAAGAATCCAGGCTGTGCGCACCGGAGTGTGCATCGGCATTGTGTGCCTATCTTCCAGGCGATCGTTGACGCGCTGTCCTCTTTGGATGGTGACTTATCTGGCAACTTCACGATTCCCATCGGCAGTCGGTTGCATTTCACTGCTGACCGCCGTACATTGTTCGGGGTGGATTCTTCAGCGCATGTAGTGCATTGCGAACAAGGAGGAAATAGTGAAATCAAAGGCTGCGCGGGCAAGGATCACCAGGCGCGATTTCCTGAAATTTGGCGGTTTGACGCTGGCGGCCGGGCTGACTGCCTGCGAGCGCAGGGTGCGCTCTTCGGACCGTCTCATTCAACCGACTTTGGCGGCGACGGTGCCGCCCTTTTCCACGCCTGCGGCCAGGGCCGTCTCCGCTGGCCCGGCCGATCTCATCCTAAAGAACGGCAAGATCTACACGGTCGATCCCGCCTTCAGTATCGTCCAGGCAATTGCAGTGAAGGATGGCCTGATTGAGGCAGTCGGCGATGACCTGTCAGTTGCAGGCATGGCCGGTGACAACACGCAGGTGATAGACCTGGGCGGGAAGGTGGTCACGCCGGGCCTGATCGATGGACATGTCCATTTCAGGGCAATCGGCCTGCAATTCAGCTACTACACCCCATTCATGCCGCCCGATGTAAAAGACATCGCAGGCCTGCAACGGGCACTCAAAGATGAGATCGCCGCCAGGAAACCAGGCGATTGGATCATGGGGTACTACATGGTGCTTACGGACAAGCCCATCCCTTCCAAGGAGGATCTGGACGCGGTCTCACATGACAATCCAGTCTTCATGATGCAGATCGGCGGTCATTGGGCCACCGCCAACAGTGCCGCCCTCCAGATTGCGGAAGTAGGCCCAAGGTCGGCCAGCCCCGAGGGCGGGATCATAGAAAAAGGTAAGGATGGCGAACCGACCGGCGTCCTCTACAACCATCGCGCCATGGACGTGGTCCGTCAGTATGCCCCGCCGATCAACGGCGACATGGTTGAGCAGTCAATTGTCGACACGCAAGCCCTGATGGCAGCTTGTGGCGTCACCAGCTTTCAAGACAACAACATCCGCAGCTTGGACGATTTGAAGGCGTACCAGGATCTCACCACGGAAGGCAAGCTGAAGCTCCGCAATGACCTGTACTTGACCCTCGAATACCCGGCCGACATGGGCAAGGTGGATCAGGTCGACTACATCCAGAACGATGTTACGCGCGTCGCAGGCTACAAGTTCCTGATCGATGGCCAGGGCCCGACGGCGTACTGCCATGAAGAGACTGCCGGCGTGGAATGGCGCATGCCCACGTGGAAGGTAGGAGACTACAAGTCAGCCGTTCGCACCCTGCACGATACCGGACTGCAGGTCTGCACTCATTGCATAGGCGACGCTGCTGCCGACCTTGCGCTGGAAGCCTACGAAGAGGCGATGAATGCCAATCCGCGGTCCGATCCTCGCCACAGGATCGAGCACGCCGTTCTCACGACCCCGGATGCGACACGCAAGATGAAAGACCTCGGGGTGCCGGTCAGCACGCAGCCGGCGTTCCTGTATCTGTTTGGGGACGGATGGAAGACCATTTTTGGGGAAAGGCGCGCCGAGCGCTTGATGGTGACGCGCGAATGGCTGGAAGCGGGCGTACATCTGCACATCAACTCCGACGCGCCCTCCTCGCCGTTCTACCATCCGGGCTGGTCACTGGCAGGAAGCATGAACAGGCAGACCCTCAGGCAGGACACTCTTGGAAGCGATCAGGCGCTCACATTTGAGCAGGCACTGCGCTCTCACACCTACGAAGGCGCCTATGCTGCTCATCAGGAAAACGTCAAAGGCTCGCTGGAACCAGGCAAATTCGCAGACCTGGCGGTGTGGATCGAGGATCCGTCGACCCTGACCTTGGGAGACTTGGCCATGACCAAGAGTGTCTACATGAACTCTTGTGGGGGGCCAGGTCGTTCACCAGGCAAGTTAGCTGACGCTCGCCTGAGGAGCGAGGTGGCAGCCGGTCGCAACGGACGTGGCAATGCCTCTCACGGTCCCGGCACCCTCTCCCGCGCTACGGACATGCAGCGGGCACCAGCGACGCGAGGCGCAGCCCTCGAAGTTTTCGCGTTCCGAGCAGAACGCACCCGCTTCCCAAGCCTGCCGCGTCACCCGTTGTCGCGGGGCACGGACCTTGCTCGGCCGTGCCGTCCAGCGGACCCGCATCCAACCGGTATAATTCCTCAACCGGCGATGCGCTGATCGTGCCGGGCCTCCGCCCAACGCCGGCAGCCTGCTGGCGGTCTTGAGGACAAAAGCATGCAGCTATCCGTACTGACCGATCAGCAAGCGCAGTTCCTGCGCGATGAAAAAGCGGCCCTGGCAAGCTTTCAGCAGGCCTTGAAGGATCTTGGCGTGCCGCCGGAAGCGCTCGAGAGCCTGCAGAAAGCCATTCTGCAACTGGACGAGCTCTTCCTGGTCGTCGTGGCCGGCGAGTTCAATGCCGGAAAGAGCGCGTTGATCAACGCACTGCTCGGAGAGAAGGTTCTGCCCGAGGGCACCACCCCCACCACCTCGCGTGTCACCCTGGTCAAATGGGGCGAACAGCCCGGCGAGCAAGTCGTTGACGAGAAATTCTCCATCTATAGCTACCCGCTGCCCCTGCTCAAAGAGCTGAACATCGTCGATACGCCCGGTACGAATGCCATCATCCGCCAGCATGAGCGCTTGACGGACGAATTTGTTCCCCGGAGCGATCTGATCCTGTTCATTACCTCCGCCGACCATCCGCTGACCGACAGTGAGCGGCAGTTCCTGGAACGCATCCTTGCCTGGGGAAAGAAAATCGTTTTCGTTCTCAACAAGGTGGATATCCTCGACGATGATCCGGCCCTGACAGGAAGTCCACGACTTCATCCTGCAGCACGCCGCCAGGATTCTCGGCGACCAGCCGCAGCTTTTTCCGGTTTCTGCGAGACTGGCCCAGCGGGCGCAGGTCGCAGCGGACCCCGAGGAACGCGACAGTCTCCGCGGCGCCAGCAGGATCGATGCTCTTGAACAATTCATTGGCGCCACGCTGGACGACGGCACGCGGCTTGAACTCAAGTTCAACAATCCCTTGGGCGTGGCCGAGCACCTCAGCGACCAGGCCAGCCGGTCTCTGGCGGAGCAAGCCGAGTCCCTGAAGGAAGACGAAGGGACCGCCAGTGCCCTCGAAACCGGCATCTCTGCCTATGAGAGCGACCTGCACAGCGAGCTTCGCCCGCGTCTGGCCGAGGTCGAAAACATCCTGCATCGCCTCGAACAGCGCGGGTTGGATTTCTTCGACAGCACCATGCGCTTGACGAACGTTCAGAACCTGATGCGCGGAGACAGAATCCGGGCACGCTTCGAGAAGGATGTTTTGGCGGATGTCCCGAAGCAGATCGAAGACCAGGTCCAACGCCTGATCGACTGGCTGGTGCAGAAGGACCTGCACGAATGGCAGCAGGTGATGAGCTACCTGCAGCGCCGCCGCGCACAGAACGCCGAGCACATGGTCGGCGAGATCTACAGTCCGAGTGAAAGCCGCCGCCGTGAGTTGATCGACACGGTCGGAAAGAGTGTTCAGACGATTGTGGAGAGCTACGACCGCAACAAGGAGGCCAGTGAACTGGCCGCCAACGTGGAAACCGCGGTGGCGCAAACCGCGCTGCTGGAAGTCGGGGCAGTGGGCTTGGGGACGCTGGTCAGCATCGCGGTACTGTCCTCCTCATTGGACATCACCGGCATTGTGGCCGCCAGCACGCTGGCCATCCTGGGATTCTTTGTAATCCCCTACAAGCGCAAACGTGCCAAAGAAGGCTTCAAAGAGAAGATGGTCACGCTGCGGGCGAAGCTGCTGGAAGCGCTGACCATGCAGTTCGGTAATGAGAGCGAAAGTGCCATTGCCCGCATGAAAGACGGCGTCGCACCCTACACGCGCCATATCCACAGTGAGCGTGAGCGCATCGACAAGGCTGGCAGCACGCTCGCCGACCTGCGCCAACGGATCTCTGAACTCAGGGCACGGAGCAGGCCGTAGTCAGAAAGTAGTGGCCCGGCAGGAACGGACATGTTTGCGGCCCGCTTCGCAGCCGGCGCGCCTGCGTCAACGCCCCAATCAAATCTACGTGGCCAGGCGTCGAGCCACAACTCAAGTCACGCCCGGCGCTCGGCACGCGTGCCCCGCCACCTGGATGCTCGATGACTCCTCAACTTCCTTCTGGTACCGTCACCTTCCTGTTCACCGATATTGAAGGCAGCACGCAGCTTCATCAGCGACTTCCCGAGCAGATGAAGCTCAAGATGGCCCGGCATGATTCAATCCTGCGGCAGGCGCTTAAATCAAATGGCGGCTACATCTTCAAGACAGTTGGTGACGCATTCTGCTCTGCGTTCCCCACGGCCGAAGCGGCGCTCGCGGCGGCCCGGCAGGCACAACTGGAACTGCATGCCGAGGATTGGGGCGAGACGCCTTTCAAAGTCAGGATGGGCATCCATACGGGTAGGGCCGACGTCCAGCCAGACGGCGACTACAGTGGCTACGCCACGCTCAGCCGCGTGCAGCGTCTCATGTCGGCCGGGCACGGCGGCCAAACCCTGCTGTCCCAGGTCACCGAGGGCTTGGTCCGTGATGAACTGCCATCGGGCCTGCGTTTGCAGGATCTGGGCGAACACCGCCTGAAAGATTTGGTTTACCCGGAGCACATCTACCAGGTCGACATTGCCGACCTGCCGGACGTATTCCCCGCCCTTAGAACAGCGGACGTTCAGCTTAACAATCTGCCTGCCCAGGCTACTCCCTTCGTCGGGCGCGCACCCCAAATCGCCGCGATTACAGGACTGCTGCTGAACGCGGACGTTCGGCTCGTTACCCTGCTCGGGCCGGGCGGCACTGGCAAAACGCGTTTGAGTTTGCAGGTGGCACAGCAAGTCCTGGACCTCTTCCCAAACGGCGTTTGTTTCGTCCCCCTGGCCGAGGATACTGCTGTCGAGCGGTTCGTCTCCCGGCTGGCTCTGCAACTGGGCGTCCGGGAAGGCGGCCGGCCGCTGCTGGAGAGCGTGCGCGACTACCTCCGCGACAAGAACATGCTCCTGGTCCTCGACAACTTTGAGCAGCTGATCTCTGCGGCCCCTGTTGCAGCCGACCTGCTCGCCTCAGCTCCGGCGCTGAAGCTCCTCGTCAGCAGCCGGATCGCGCTGCACGTCCGGGCTGAACACGAATACCCCGTGCCGCCGTTGGACCTACCGCGCAGCGGAGCCCCGGCAGAAGACCTAGCTGCCAACGAGTCTTGCATCTGTTCGTCGAGCGGGCACGATCCACGCAGCTCCAGTTTCTCACTGACTGATGACAACGCCTCCGCGGTGGCCGAAATCTGCCGCCGTGTGGATGGGCTGCCGCTCGCACTCGAACTGGCGGCCGCCCGCGTCAAGCTTCTGCCGCCGCAGGCAATCCTGGCGCGCCTGGACGATAGTATGAAACTGCTTAGCGGCGGCGCCCGCGACTTGCCGGTCCGACACCAGGCCCTTCGCAACACGCTCGAGTGGAGTTACGGCCTCCTGGAATCGGACGTAAGGACGCTCTACGCCCGTCTCGCCGTCTTTGCGGGAGGCTTTTCTGTGGAAGCGGCGGAGGCGGTGTGCAACCTGGAAGGACGTCTCGACCTCCTGGACAGCTTGGCGTCCCTGGTCGACAACGGCCTCGTGCGCCACGAAAATGGGGAAGATGGGGAGCCCCGCTTTGCGATGCTCGAGACCATTCGAGCATACGGGTTGGAGTTGCTGAGTGCGGGCGGAGAAATGCCTGCTTTTCAGGAACGGCATGCGCACTATTTTGGAGACGTGATCCTGAACCAGGCCGCCGCCCAGGTATACGGTGCAAGGGCACTGCATTGGCTGAATTGGCTTGAACGTGAACACGACAACATACGTGCGGCCTTGACATGGTGCCTTACGGCCTCTCAAGACATCGGTCTTGCCGCCCGCCTTGTGATGGCGCTGAATTGGTTCTGGTACCGCCGCGGATACTTCACGGAAGGCCGGATGTGGTCTCAAAGGGTTCTGGACTCGCCAGCCTTGCAGGCCGCCTCCACGGATCGCGCCTCGGCTTTGCTTGCTAATGGACTCATGTCCATATGGCAGGGCGAGCAGGCCGCGGGCTTGGCCCGGCTGCAGGAAGGTCTGGCGATCGAGAAAAAGCTGGAAGATCCGCGGCGGATCGCTACGCTCCTGATGTCGACTGCGGTCGCGTTGATCAACATGGGACGCGAGGGGGTTGCGCAGCCGTTGTTAGATGAAGCCCGGACATTGTTCGAAGAACAGCACCTGCCATCATTCCACGTCCTCACGCTCGTGCACCTGGGAAACGCGGAGCTTGGCCTCGGGCACCCGGAGCAAGCGCAGGCCTGGCTTGAGGAGGGCCTGGCCGAAGCCCGCTCGATTGGAGAGACGTGGTTGATCAGCTTCGCACTGAACAACCTTGGAGAGGTGGCCCGCACCCTGGGCAGGTATGACCTGGCGCGTCGATACTATGAGGAGTGCGAGTCCCTGCTGGGCGCCACCGGCGACCAAGGCGACTTGGCGCGCTTCGTCCACAGCCTGGGATATGTGGCCCAGTATGAAGGCGACTACACGCGCGCAGACGATCAATTCCGCCGGGCGCTGACCATGTTCCGCAAGCTCGGCAACCGCCGGGGTATTTCGGAATGCCTAGCAGGCCTGGCCGGATTGAAGGCGCGGCAAGGTCAGCCCGCCTGGGGTGTGACTGTGCTCGCCGCGGCCGAGACCTTGTTGCTCGCGACCGGCGGCGCCTGGTGGCCCGCGGACCGGATCGAAGTGGAACGCAGCCGCGAGCTCCTACGGTCGGAGCTCACCCACGATGAATTTCAACAAGCTTGGAAGACAGGCGAGTCCATGACGATTGATCAAGCCATGGCGTTCGCATCCAGCAAGCCCTAGTCTTGCACCGCAGCTCGCCCGCAGGCTGGAATCGAAGTCGGCGCGGCGGGCCGACACGCCGCACTAGTCAATCAGCCCAGCTCGATGGGTCTAAGCCGTTCCGACTCGCTGGCACCCTTGCGACCGAGCACCTTGTAAACACCGACCGGCTCCGTCTTGCCTTTGACGGTGACGTTGTCGGCAAACTCCGTGTCAAACTCGTCTTTGACCTGCTCGTACGTGGCCGCACTGATCAGAATGGGCCACTTGTAGGTCTTGGTCAGGTCCTGCAGGCGGGACGAGAGATTGACGTTGTCACCGATCACCGTGTAGTTGATGCGCTGCTCCGAGCCCAGCAAGCCCACGAAGGCCTGCCCGCTGTTCAGGCCCACCCCGATCTGGAAACTGGCCTGCTTGGGTAGGACGCCTTGCTCATACCAGCGCTCGCGCAGCCCGTCGAGCGCCAGGAGCATGTCCACCGCCGTCCCGACGGCGCGCCGGGCGTGATCAGGATAGGGTACCGGCTCACCGAAGAAGGCCATGACCGCATCGCCTTCATATTTGTCGATGGTGCCGCCATGGCGATAGATGATTTCGGCCATGGCTTCGAGATACGGGTTCAGCACAGCCACCACTTGTTCCGGAGTCAGCTTCTCAGATAGCGTGGTAAATCCGCGCACGTCGGAAAACAACACGGTGATATCAGCGCGCTTGTTCAGCGCGGATAGATCGCTGGATGTAACCATTTGATCGATGACTTCGCTTGACAGGAATCGGCCAAACAAGCCGCGCAAGTGCCGCTTTTCCAGTTCCTGGCTCACGGCCTGCCCCATGGTCGGAAGGATCACTCCCGCCGAAAGCATGAGCGCCGGCGCCACCAGGGCCAGCACAATGCCCTGCGAACTAAGCAGGACAAACACGGCCACCACCAGGACCACGAGGGCGCCCGCCATGGCGGTCAGTATGCGCACGGGCTCGCGCAGCCGCAATATCGAGCGCGGCAACGGCAGCCATCAGCAGAGTTCCCAGTATGTTGACCCACGGCGGCACCAGGTTCAGATAGCGATCCGTCAAAATGGTGTCCACGGCGTTGGCGACAACTTCGACGCCGGGAGTGCGGTCGCTGGACGAATAGGGCGTCGGCCACAGGTCTTGCAGCGTGGGCGTGGTGGCGCCGATGAAAACGATCTTTCCCTTGAATGCATCCGCAGGAATGTCCCCCTCCACCACGGAGAAGGCGGAGTAGGTGGGATACGTCCCAGCCGGCCCGGCGTAGTTCACCAGCATCCGGCGACCGGACAGGGGCACTTCGCGCCCGTTGTACTGGACGCTCGTTTCGGTAAGATTTGTCGGCTCAGGCACATGCTGGTACAGGCTGGCAACTTCGAAGGCCCAGTGAGTGTAGGTATCCGCTCCGACACGGTCATATACCTGGACGGCGCGCAGAATCGCATCCGGATCCAGGGTGGTAGGCGTGATTCCGATCCGCGTGAAAGCCTTCTGGAATATCTCAAGAGGCACTTGAACTGTCTGCGACGAAAGCGTCATGCCGCCCGTCACCTGCTGACTGCGGAAAATATCCGCCACGCCCACGGACGCATTCGACTCAGAGAAGGCCTTGGCCAGGGCCGGATCGCCCGTGGGATCGGCGTCCGGCGCAAACAGGAACACATCCAGGCCGATGACGCTCGCGCCAGCCTGGTTGAGCCGGTCGACGATCTTCGCCATATAAGCCCGCGGCCATGGCCAGCGATACCCTGTCCAGTTGATGCTGGCATCGTCGATCGCCACGATGGCGATCTGACCGGAGGTCTGTTGGGCGGGCCGCATTCGCATCAGCAGGTCTCGGGTGGAAAGTTCCATGCGGGCCAGCGGCGTGGACACATTGGGAAACAGCGCCAGCAGTTGCAGCGCGATCAGCAGCACGGCAATGCTCGAGAGAATGAATGTACGCGACGCAAAACGACGCATGGTCTGAGGTCCTCTGGGGAGACGTCTAGGACGGTGCGGTCCACGCACCTTCAGGTTGGAAACGCCTGGGCATGATCATGCAGCGGCGTAGGCCGGACATTATCTCACAGGTCCGCCTCGTCAACCGGTTGGAAGTCGTGCGGGGCCAGATGTTCGATGGAGCTACATGGCAGGGGAAGCAGATCTGCGGGCTCTGTAGATCGGGAGCAAACGCTATCTGGCAATCCCCAAGAGCAAGGGCTGATCTCCGGCTGCCGCCGACCAGCGGCCTTGCCACTCACTAATTATTAGGCGGTCCCCTGCGTGCGAAACACCCAGTCCCAAATCGGTGAGCTGACTCCAAAACGGGTAGCTGGATCCTTGTAATGATGCATCATGTGATAGCGCTTGATGTACCTGGCGTACCCCGAGCGCATTGGGAAATGGTGCGTGGCGTAGTGGATCAAATCATAGGCCAGGTACCCGATCAGGAATCCGGACATCAGCGGCGCCACCCACTGCACCTCATGCAGCAGATCGCCCATGATCAGATAGAACAAACCCAGGAAGATTGCCGCCACGGGGATGCTCACGGGGAAGGGCATCACCAGACGCGTCTTCACCTGCGGCTGCGCGTGATGTATGCCGTGGAACAGGAAGAAGATGCGTTCCTGAAGCGGGCTGGAGGGCCGGTGGTGAAACAGGAATTGATGAAGGGTGTACTCTGCAAAGGTCCACAGAAAGAGCCCCGCCAGGAAACCCTCCACGATGAAGGCGGGAAACACGGAGACGGGGCGATGGCCCGCGGCAAAGACGAGCAACAGCACGGCAATCGGCAGCCAAAGGATGACGATGCTTACCGGGCTGATATGTGTGAAAAACTCCAGAAAGTCCGACTGGAAGAGGCGGATGGGTTCTGTGTCGCGGCTGGCATCGATGGGTAGATGGCTCATCGTACGAGGCTCCCGCTTCATTCTACATCATCGCACTAGCAGCCCCGAACCCCCATCTTTGCTGCTGCCCGTTCCATCCAACAGGCCCCAAACCGCGGCCCGCCCGTTGTCTCAGAGAAATCTGAGCACTCTGGAGACCCAGGCTTTGGGCCTGAACTCGACGAGATAGAGGGCGATCAGGAGGCCCACGACCAGATAGGCGAAGTCAAAGGCACGCGGATGCAGGATCAGCTCTATGATCTGGAAGGGCGCCATGAGCACGGTCAGTCCGACCAGGAGATCTACTCCCCAATTTTGGTGGTATGTCAAGCCGATGGCGCCTGCTATCTTTGCCAGACCGAGGACGATCAGCGAAACGAGCACAAAAGTATTGTGAGTGAGAACGTTGGGAACAACGGCCTGACTGAGGCGCGCTAGTAGATCGTGCGGGTCCTCGGACAATTCGCTAAGCAGGATGAATTGGTAGGAGCGGTAGATCTGTGGTCCAAAAAGGGCGATGGCGATGCCCAGCAGGAACTCACTGATCCCCAGGATGAGTTTGTAGACGACGATGTAGATGGAAACGTGATAATGATCTTCGAGCTCTGCTTCGCCTCGGGCAAGCGATCTCATTAAGCCGATGATTCTACTGGATATTGACGGAAGTCAGCGGCGGCGTGACGCCCCGTCAAGATGCCCGACCGGGACGCGGCTCCAAGTCCCGGCCGGGCGCACGTTAAAGCGAGTTGTGCGAGCCCCGATTAGGCCCCGGCCCTCGTCTGCAGGAACTTGACGATCCCCTGGACTACGCTCTGCGGTATGAAGCCGCCGAATCCCTGTCTCCCACCCGCGAAGTTACCACCGTTGCCGGCGCTACCGCTGTAGGCACCGGGCGTGCGCGCCGCACGTGGAGTACCCTGCGGCGGCGTGAACGTACCTCCGTTGGGACTGAAGCCCCCACCGCCCTGCCCAGGGCCGCCGATCGTGATTCCGGCTTGTTGCAGGGCTGCGAAAATATCCTGCCGGCTGATATTCATCGCCGCGATGGATTGCATCTGCGCAGGCGTCATGGCGTTCTCAATCAACTGGACCTGCGCGGCGACTTTCTGCAATGTGGCGGCATCCGGTCGTGCGGCCGGTGTCCCTTGCCCCCCGCCTTGAGGGGCCGCACCGGTCTCAAGCTGCTGGAGCGATTGCCAGAGGGGCAGGAGTTGAGCGGCCTGTTGGGCAGTGACAGCATCTGAGGTGCCATCCAGCTTGATGATTCCGGCCACAAGTTCCAGAGCCGACGGTCCAGCCGCCGGTGTTCCGCCGACCGGAGCTGCGACTGACGAACCAGACGAACTCGCCGATGAAGACGACGCGCCCACCCCATTCGATTGGGCCGCGCTCGCGCCACTGCCGCAGGCTGTCAGCACCAGCGCCAAAATGCTCATCGAAGCAAAGCCAATGATCTTTTTCACTCCGTCTCCTTGTTCCTTCAAGGCCGGAAGTATAGCGACCTGCCTCCAGTCACGCATGTAGAAAGCATGTAGGTTGTATTAGCACTTCATGGAGAACGGCGCTTCGGATGGTGCTGCGTCTGATGTGTCCGCGGATTTGCGGCCGGGCACGTTGAAGTGCCTGGATTCGAGTCGCCGGACCTGCCTCCTCATCCATTACAATCAACCCATTCGTGGGCCGGACAATAAAGCAGCCAATGCCGCACGTGACGCTGCCAGGCATCCACGCAGCTTGACGCTGCCGCAATCATTCGCAACGACAAGGATTTGCCTCGTGAAGCCGCGCTCACCAATATTCATTCTCCTCATCGCCTACGTTACGTACGTGTTGTTTGGAATGTTCACAGGTGGTCTCGGACCCATCCTGGGCGAACTGTCACGGCAGACCGGATCACCGCTGGCGGCCATCGGCGCGGTGCTCACATGCCTGTTTCTGGGCTCCCTCGTCGCGCAAATCGTCTCGGGACCAATCACGGATCGCTTCGGGCAGAAGCCGGTGTTCGTTGCATCGCTGTTGGCACTCTCCCTGGGGATCATTGGCTTCACAAGCTCGCGCGTGCTGGCGTGGACACTCGTGCTGGCGCTCGTAACTGGGCTCGGACAAGGTGGCCTGGATATGGGCGCGAACCTGGTCGTGACGGACGCCGCACCCAAGAACAACACCTCCGCCCTCAACCTGCTGCACTTCTTTTTTGGACTGGGCGCCTTCATCGGTCCGGCGCTCGTGGCTCTCGCGATCGGCTCCATTGGCTCCGGCCTGGCTGTCCACCGGGCCGTGGCAGCCCTTTTCTTCGTATCGGCAATAGCCGCAGCGATGCTGCTGGAAAATCGCACCGCCGCCGCTGCCGCTGCGGACGCGCCTGCGCAGACGGCATCCAAGGAAGTCAATGTGTATCTTTCGCCGCTGCTCTGGCTGATGGGCGCGATGCTTTTGGTCTACGTGGGCGTGGAATTCGGCTTGGGTAGTTGGATCTCAAGCTACATGAAGACTACGACCGCCATGAGCGCGCAAAATGGAGCCTGGATCACCTCGGCGTATTGGGCGGCGTTGGCCATCGGGCGGCTGGTGGGTGCCGCCGCCAGTCACAAGCTCACCCCTATGCAACTGCTTATGACTGGCCTGGCCGCAAGCCTGCTCGGAGCCATAGGACTTTTCGCAGCTCACACACTTGTCATCCCGACTGTGATCTGCGTTGTATGGATCAGTTTCTCGTTTGCCAACGTGTATCCCACCACGGTTGCAGTGGCCGCGGGCGCATTCCCCAGGGATCAAGGCAAGGCAGTAAGTGTCCTCGTGGCGATGGGAAACATCGGAGGCAGCGCCCTGCCATGGATAGCAGGATTGCTGCTCGCGGGCGCAGCCAGCTTCGGCTATCTCTGGTTCGTCGCCCTCTGCATTGCCGCATTGCTGATACTTGCATCCAGCCTGGGTCGAACCCTGAGCCGCAGGACACGTTCTGCCGCGGCCTAGGCAAGCCGCGCCCGCACCCGGCGCCTTCGTATTCCCTGCCGCTCGTACATCCATCGGAGCGAAGCTGGCGCGCCCTCCACCACAGGCCGGACCCGCAGAATGCAGCGCCGCACAAGGGGAGCATCGAGTGGATCGGCGAGAGCGCCCGGGTGACACCTACAATCTATACACACCTTTTTCATCAAACTGAAATGTTGCGGGCATAAGATCAGGGCAGAAATTCAGAGAACGAGTTGCAGGTGCAGTGGCACCCGGAATAAGGAAACTGAAATGTTGGTACTCGCAGCAATTATCGCCTTGCCCCTCTGCGTCGCCCTTTCCGGCGCAGGCGCCTTCGTCGAGAGCATGCAGCCCGACGAATTGAGGAGCATGGGTGTCGACAGGAGATCCTGAAGGCACCTACTCGTTTCCAGCCCATTGGATCGCAATGGCGTCCGAAGGGCTGTCGCATTGCCGGGACCCGCGCCAAGCACACCCGGTCCCATGTTCCAGCGACCGCCTGCAGCCGGCTTCGATGGTGATCCCCGGCCGCAGGGGTCCCGGCGACAAGTTGCCAGCTTTCCATCCCGAACAGGTGTGTTGCTTCGGCGACAACATGCCAGGGTGATCGTCCGGGTTCGAACCCCGGCGGGATGACCTGAGCATATTGCAGTCCGAACGACGACAAGCGCAAGAGCTTGCTGCACTGGAACTGGCTGACGCGACCCATCGACGGCCACAAACGCGGACAACCTGCCTTTCATGGCAGGTTGTCCGCGTATTGCTGCGACACCCAAACTCAGAAGTGGCGATACACGCTCTGTGGTCTACGGATGATTCGACGGTACGCACGCCATTTGCTGCTGGATCAGCTCGCAACTCCCACTGACTGTGCCGTTGGGAGCCGCAAACTGGCAGGCCGAGCCTTGCGCGCTACTTGCGCAGGCTTGGATCGCTGCCTCCGGCGGCATTCCGCCCTGCGGCTGCTGCCCCCCTTGCGGCGCCTGACCGCCTTGCCGGGGGGCTCCACCTGCGGGTCCCTGGCCAACGCCGTTGGATTGAATCGTCATGGTCGGGCGGGCAGCGCTGGGGCTGCCGTTCGGGGTGTCGACCACGTTGCCGCCGCGCACGCAGCGTACGTGAGTTCGAGACGCGCACCGCGTCACCTTGGGGGCCGTGGCCTTGGGGATATGCAGAAGCATCGCCGCTCTTGGGATCGCTGCGCTGCGCACCCGCGCCGTGCACGTCGATCCAACCATTGCCCATGTACCCGAGGGCCCTGCCAAAGGCGACGTAGTCCGCCCAGGCGCCATTTCCAGACGTATCCGCGTGCGTCGTGCTGGTCCAGTAAAACGGGTAGTCCACTTGTCCGGCCTCATCTGTGATCGGGGTGGCTTTGAAAACGGGATCGATCGCGGCGGAGTTCGACGTGGCAGGCGAACGGCTGTAATCCACGATGCTCTGCAGCTCTTTTACGTTCGGCAGCCGCCAGTCGCTTTGGCCTGAGGCTTGGGAGCTCTCGCAGTAGGCGAGAGCCTTGGACCAGTCCATTCCAGCGCCGCTGTCGGCTTGCATCCAGGTGAGACCCGTCGCCTTGTCTGTGATCGAACCATCGTTGTTGTCGACGAATGCATTCTGGCCGTAGTCCGGGTTGCCGCGCACGTACAGTACGTAGAACAGCTTGCCTGTGGGCTGACCCGGCATTGGGTCGGTGGGGTAGCCCTTGATGCGGCCGTCGGCGAAATTGACACCGAACATCGTTGCCGCATCGTTCATGGTCGCACTCACATACCTGGTGCTGGTGGCGAACTGCGAATTGATCACGCGATCGCCGACAGCGGGATCGCCGTATGAGAAGTTGAAATAACGCGTGTCGATGAAGGGCGTCGCCTGACAAGTTCCCTGGCAGGCACTCACGTCCGTTCCATCCAACATGATCAAGGAGAAGAGCTCCTTGATCGAGGGCAGACGCCAATCCGTGTAGCCGGCCAGGTGGAAGGATGACGCCCCCTCAACGGCCTGGGCATAGGTCATCTTGGAACCTGGGTCGGCCTGCCACATCAAGCCGGTATTCAGGTCGCTGACGGTTCCATCACCGTTGTCCTGATAGTGCGGCGCGGCCCCGGAGTACTGGGCATCCTCGCCGCTGAACGAAGCCGCCGAGCAGGCCATTTCGGCATGGTCGTCGTAGCACTTTGTCTGCGCCGTGTCCACGATGGGGTAAGGTAAGGCAGTGCCGCCGACGCCAGCGACAGGACTATCCACCGCTGAATTGGTTACTGCCGCGGCTGGCTTAATTGGCCCGACCGGGGAACCGGACGGTTGCGTCTCGCTGGAAACGGACGCGCAACTTGTTACGAGCAGGCACACGACTGCCAAGCTTGAAACAACTCTAAGATTCATCTCTCTTTTCCTCCAGCACCATCCTAGCAGGAGGATATTTAGGAAATATTGGGAAATTTGTGGGATTCTGTGGAAAGTCTCACTCGTGGGCCCGCTACTGCGCGTCCAACCTCAGGGCCTCTCTGATGTAGTAGCGCAGCGCGACTTTGTTGGCCTCGTCCACATTCTTGATCTTTACGTGCTTTGAGCTCTTTCCGACACCTCGGAGCAAGCCAAACTTGTCCTTGAACTGCGCTCCGCGTGAAAATGACAAGGTGATATCTTTCTTCGTCGGGCTGATTACCGCAATGATCCGTCGCACCCTGTAAGCCGGTATTCCATAGCTGATGCTCTCTTGGGCCTGCGGCGCGAATTCCTTCATCATGGCGCGTATCATCGCCACCACCGGGCGAAGCTCCGGCAGCACGCGAGCCTTCACAAACTGGTCGACGGTCGTTGGTGTCATCGTTTGCCTCCCCGGGGCAGATGCTTCGCTTCTTCTGCCGCCGCCTGCGTCCGGATTTGACAGGTAGGCACAACCACTCTCGGAAAATGTCGGCGACTTCAGGCGCGTCGATGTGGGGACGTGCTTCACCGCTCCGGGCCTCGACTACGCTCTGGCGAAGTCGATGAAGCCCTTGTCCACATCGGTCTCGATCAACTGGACCCGCAGGCGGTCGCCGACGTCCGCTCCTTTGAAGCCCTTCACGAGCTTGCCTTCCACAGGGATGCTGAGCAGCCGGACCCATGTGCCCTTGTCTGCCGCGCCGGTCACCACCGAGTTCGAACTGCTCGCCGACGCGCGACTCCATCAAGATGGCGGCCGCTGATTTCTCGACGCGGCGTTCGACCTTGGCCGCCACGTCCTCGGCCTCCGTACAATGCTGGGCGAGGGCCTCCAATACCTCTTCTGTATACGGCTGGGCCTTCGCCGTCAGCGCTGCCTTCAACAGGCGCTGCGTGATCAGGTCGGGATAGCGCCGGTTGGGTGCGGTCGAATGGGCGTAGTCCTTGACCGCCAAACCGAAGTGGCCCGGAGCCTCCTCATCGGGCGCATCAACGACGTATTCGCCGGAACCCAGCAGCTTGATCACCGACAGCGAGAGATCCGGGAACCGGATCGGGTCCGCCGTCCTCTGTTGCACCAGGAATTCCTCCAGGGCCTTCGAATCGGGCTCGTCGGGAAGGCGCCCGCCGTGTTGCCCCGCCAACTCGACGATGCGGTCCCAGCGCTTGGGAACACGCACCACGCGACGGATCGAGACACAGTCTTTGGCCGCCAGAAAACGCGCCGTGACACCATTGGCCGCGACCATGAAGTCCTCTATGATCTGTTTGGCGCGGTTCTTCTCTTCCCTCTCAAGAGCGCGCAGTTGGTCGCCATCGAACACAGGCTTGGCCTCGATGGTCTCCAGGCTCAAGGCCCCCTGAATGTGCCGGTAGTTCTTCATGCGCTGCGCCGCATTGTCCTGCAGTCGCAGGTTCTCAGCCAAGCCCGGCACGGCCGTGATGGCCGGCAGTTCGGGCCCGGTCCCATCCAGCCAGGCCGCCACGGCATTGTAGGCCAGCTTGGCCATGTTTCGGACCTGGGCCCTGTACAGGTCTGACTTCTGGACCGTCCCATCCGCTCGGACAATCATGTCCATAACCATCGCCAGCCGGTCCTCATTGAGATTTAGAGAAGTCAGGCCCGTCGAAAGCTTCTCAGGCAGCATCGGATACATGCGCGCCGCGGTGTACACCGAGGTCGTATTACGCTCGGCATGTTCGTTGATTGCAGAGCCGTCCTTGACCAGCGCATCGACGTCGGCAATGGCAACCAGGATCCTTGTGCTGCCTTCGGACAAAGCCTCCGCAACCGTGAGCTGGTCCAAGTCCAGAGAATCATCGTTATCGATGGAGCACCATAGCATCTGCCTGAGGTCGCGGACGCCTTCCGGCGCCGCTGCCGCCGCGGTCAGGCGCGCGAGTTCCGTCAGCGCCTCCGGCGAAAACCGCGGAAGTAGACCCGCCTCCTTCATCGCCCGGTCAGCAATGTGTTCGAGCAGGCGGCGATGTGATCGTGAATCTGCGCTCATGGGATCTCCCTGTCTGGCTCCGATACGCTTGTTCTGACAATCATGGGTATTGTATCGCCTTGCCCCTCCGGCCGGTGCAGCTGGCCCACCCAACTATTGCCGGCCAGCGCTGCCGGAAGTCGTCGCCCGCGAGTGTATACTCGCGGGCTGGAGTCGTGCTGCCGGACGCTGGGCTATCCGCCCGCGCAGCCTCCAAGTATATGAAGAACGCATTTACGCTCCTCTTGGCTGCATCAATGGCAGCGACTGGCTGCTCACCAATCGTGACGCCTGCGACGGATGCATCCACGTCCCCGCCCGTCGCCACTTCGTCTGCGGTTGAGAAATCACGACTCGATGACTCTGCCGTGAAGAACGCCACGTATCACTCGCCGGATTGGGGCGATTTTCAATTGGTGGACGGGATCTATCATCGACCGCCGGCGGCGCCCGGCGCATCCGCCGCGACCTCCGCGACGCAGCTTCTGGAACCCGTCCTGCACGGCGACTTGAACGGAGACGGCGCCGAAGATGCCGCGGTGCTGCTTTCCACCCAGAACGGTGGGACGGGGCATTTCGTCGAACTCGCCGTCTTGCTCAATCGGAACGGTGCCGCGGTCAATGTTTCAACGGTTTCGCTGGGCGATCGCGTCGTAATGGAGTCCGGTCAGATCGCTGACGGCACGATCATCCTGGACATGCGCGTCCAGGGTGCACACGACCCTCTCTGCTGCCCGAGCCAGTTGGTTACATGGCGCTACCAACTGGTCGGCGCGGACCTGGTGAAACTTCCCTGACCAGCCAGGCCAATTGCCGATAACCCGAGCGACCTGACGTTGTCGTCGGCTGGAGACTGCTCTCAGAACAGCGCCGGCCCCGACGGGATGTATTGCTCGAGATGCGCGAATGGGCCCGACATCAGCAGGTGGGAGATGTTCGTCAAACGCAGCCCCGAACCAAAGGCGAAGCGCAGGGCGGCATGATTCATCCCTGGAACCCGCAACGCGATGTCCGTCCCTGAAGCGGAGGCCTGGCGGCACGCCATAGCCAGTACGCTGTCGCTGTACTCACGCGCAATCCAGGCAGCCGGTCCAATGCTTCCGCCATCCAAGTAGAAGTAGCCCACGCTCTTTCCCTTCTCACGCACCTCCCATCCCTGCCACGCCTCCCGCACGAAGAATTCGTGCTCCACCTCGCGCCTGATCCCGAGGATAGTCTCATCCATCGCCATGGCAAACCCTTTTCTCAATGGCTCGAGGCGGTAGTCCGCGGTCACCCCCGACACAAGATTCGGCTTGCCCTCAAAAACCATGATCTGGGAGCCGGGCAGCATTCCGAGCTTCATGTATGCGGCGATGGCGGGCAGATCGCCGGACGCCCACACGAAAAAGTGCTTGGCACCCGCTTGCTTACCAGCCTCCCAAACGCGCCTCAGGACGGTCATACCGATGTGCTGGTGCTGCATCTCGGGCCGCGTCCAGAAGCCCGCCAGGAACCAGAGACGCTCGCGCACGAGGGCGCATGCCAGTGCCGCGATCCGGCCGTCCGCTTCCGCGACATGGAAAATGCCCGTCGACAGCGTGTGTTCATACAATGCCAGCATGCGGCTCGCTGGCGGCAACGGATTAGAAGCCTGATTCTGGCGTCTATGCAGATCACCCAATGATTCTAGGAAAAGATCGACGCATGCCGGCATGTCCTCGGGACGTGCCTCTCTGTAGCTGATTTCCATCTGCGGATCCTCGTGGTTGCGCGATGCGAACGTTGGCATTGTAACCTCGTGTCTGAACCCTGGCTGCCCTCCGTCTCGCCATCGTATGGGTTGGGCGCGCACGCCTCGCGCCGCATTTCACGGTGCTATACTCGCATTGAATGTACAGGATTTCACATATTCGCTCGCCTCTCCTGATTCTGATTGGCGTCACAGCAGCATGCTCGCCAGCGAGATCCGGTTACGCCAACCAGCAACCCTTCCCAGGCAGGCATACCCAACCCGGCTTCGGTGTTCTGCCAGCAGAACGCAGGCTTCCTTGAGTTGCGGCAGGGCTCCGGTGGCGGCGTCGTGGGCGTGTGTGTATTCCCGGATGGGAGTGAATGCGAAGAGTGGAGCTACTTCCGCGGCGAGTGCCGGCCTCCGGTCAGCCCCATTTCGCCGCGTGCTGATGTCACCCCATCACCGGCCGCCATCGTGCCGGTTGTATTGGAGGTGCTCTCGCCGAAGGACGGGGAGGCCGTCAGCAGCCGGGAGGTCCGGGTGGAGCGCGCGTGGAAGAGCACTCTCCCATAGACGTCGGCATGCCGGAGAATGTCGTTGGGGTTAGTACTCAATTGGCAGCGGCTGCCCCGTGTATGGCGCGTACAGCTGGGCAGGTAGCGGGACGCAGGCGTTTGCATGGCAAGAGCTTCATGCGGGCGGTCAACGTTGTAGACGTCTCGCCATTCGTCGAACTTGTCCTGGCAGTCTTGCAGGTCCGAGAAGTGCTGGTGGCGCAACAGCTCGTCTTTCAGGGTGTGGTGCAGCCGCTCATCCTTGCCCTGGTTTGAGGATGATACGGGCGTCCATGCACCACTGGATGCCAGGCGCACCAGCCAGAAGGTCAGGCCCGTGTGGAATCCACGCCAGGGCGAACCATTGTCCATCAACATGCGTTCCGGCAGACCATAGCGCTCAAATACGGCTTCCAGATGGTCTTTCACCCTGCGGGAGAGCTCCGCATGGCAGGCTCTCAGACCCACCAGGAAGCGCGAATGATCGTCCAGCACGGTGAGCGGAGGCATACCGCACCGTTCATCATCTCAAAGTGTCCTTTGAAGTCCATCTGCCACAACTGGTTGGGTTGCGCCATCTCAAACCGCGCACCGGCCCGAAGCGATAGTGACGGTCAACGACGACATCGTGATCGTCAAGTCAGATGCCACATTTGAGTCCACCGTGTCGTTATCCGCAGGGCTCAATCCAATTGAAGTCATCGCCAGCAACGAGAGCGGCAGCCAGGTTGCAGTCGGTCTGTCTGTCTCGGATCAGAACGGCGACCTGCTGGCGCCTGTTGTGAGGGTCGTGGCAATCCCGCCGGTGCGCGCCCATCACGTGGGTACGGTCACGGCCTACGAGACTGGGAAGAGCATTCGCATCCGGTCATCGGATGGTGCACCGTATACATTCGTTCTTACATCCAAAACGAAGATGCTGCCGGAACAGCTCGTGGGGTCCCTGGACGTGGGTTCGCTCGTGACGATCGTTGCGCCCAGGGAGGCCGCGCTGCTCGGACGGACAGCCATCGGGGTCGTCGTGCACCAGCCCCATCATTGATGGCACTAGCGGCGGCCGTGTGCCTGCCGCGGTGGGACCCTTGACCGCAATCGGCCCCCTCACTAGGGTCATTAAGCCGTCGGTGCCGCCGAGTCTCCTGTCGAAAGGTCCGGTCTTTGGCACTTGGGTATAATCCGGGCGATGTTTTCATTGTCCGCTGACCGCAGAAGTTGGGGGAAGCACAACAAAACTGCGTCTGTCTTGCCGAATTCCTTTTACGCACTGGTCGACGGCGTCGCCATTTTGTTCCTGCTTGGCCTGGCAGCCTGCGCGCCGACCCCACAGCCCACGCCTGTGCTGCCCACCGCCACAGCTCCGCCCCCTACCGCGACGCCGGTGCCGGTTGCAGCCACGGTCAATGGCGAAGGCATTCCTGCTGACGAGTACCAGGCCCAGGTCGCCCAGTACATCGCGGCTCATGAGTCGCTGGGAAAGACGGTCACCCAGGACGACGCTTCCAAGGCGGTACTGGACGATCTCGTAGCGCAGGTGCTGCTCGCGCAGGGCGCCAGGGCCGCGGGCTTCGAGTTGACCGATTCGGACGTGAGCGCCAGGCTCGAGGCGCTTGCCACGCAGGTCGGGGGTCTGGACAAGCTCGACGAATCAGAGTCGACGCACGGCTACACCGCAGCTTCCTTTCCGATTGCACTCAAGCGGGCGGCTGAAGCGGCCTACATGCGTGACAAGATCGTGACAGCTGTTCCAAAGACCGCTGATGAAGTGCATGTCCAGCAAATTCTGCTCTATAATGAAAGCGATGCGATTCGAATCCAGAACCAGTTGAAGGGCGGGGCAGACTTCGATACTCTCGCAAAACTCATTGAGCCAAAAAGCGGCGGCGAGTTGAGCTGGTTCCCCAGGGGATACCTGTTGGAGCCCAAGATCGAGGATGCAGCCTTCGGCATGCAGGTTGGCGACGTGAGCGACATCATCCAGACCGAAGTGGGCTTCGATATCATCAAGGTTCTGGAGCGCGATCCCCAGCACCCCCTGTCACCGGACGCGTATCTCGCCATGCAAGAACTGGCGCTGAGCGATTGGGTCACCAGCCAGCGTGCAGCGGCGACGATCGTGATGGGACCCTGAAGTCTCCCTGTCGGATAGTCGCGGGCGAAACACATTCTGAGGAGCAATTCCATTTTGTGGCGGGGCAGGTCATGGGCGCGGGTAAGGTGACAGGTCCGGGGCAGCTGGCTAAACCGGGTGTGCGTTGAAACCCTCGCCGGAGTGAACTCATGGAGAAATTCGACTTCGAGGTCGAGGAACCCGTTGAACCGGTCCGCACGCGGCGGCGCCCGGGTTTCCTGGATCTTCTGACGGTACTCGTGCTGCTGGCCGCGTTTGCCATTGGCGCGTACATCTTGTTCGTGTTCATCAATCCGCAGACCCCCTACAACCCTCTGTACCCCAATCTCCCGACGCCGTTCGCGTTCCCCACCGCGACCGTGACCCCTCATCAAATGGAGGCCACCTGGACGCCGACCGAGATCAATGCCACCGTAACGCCCACCCTGGCGGCCACGTTCACGTTGGAGCCCTCCTCGACAGTCGTTTCCTTGCTGCCGCCGAGCCGAACACCCTCACCCAGCGCCACCTCTGAGCCACCCTTCAGCGCCAATGTATCCGCGATTGAGAGCACCATCATTCATGCCGATTCCGATTGCCAGTGGCTCGGCGTGGGGGGAAGCGTGGTGGATGCCGATAACGCGCCGGTGCTGTTCATGACCCTCCGGCTGACCGGTTCACTGAACGACCAACCGGTCGAGAAGTTGACGGTAAGCGGCACCGCGCCCGACTACGGTCAGGGAGGCTTTGAATTCAAGCTGGGCGATACTCCCGTCGATTCAAATAGGCTTATGCTGCAGCTTCTCGACCAGAGTGGCGTGCAGCAAGCCGATGACGTCACCATTGTCACCTACAAGGATTGCAGCAAGAATCTAATCCTGGTGAGATTTAAGAAGAACTGACGAAGCAGTTGCCTGGGGGTAATCGCTGACGGAACGCAGCAAGGGCGACAGGCTAGTGTTGCTGCAGCGTATTTATGCCAACCCAAGACGAGCCAACGCCGCGAATCACAGCAGTACTGCAAGCACTGCTTGTGGTATTTCTGTGGGCCACTTCGTGGGTTCTCATCAAGATCGGACTTCGCGATATCCCACCGTTGGTGTTTGCGGGCCTTCGGTACTTTCTTGCATTTGTCTGCCTGGCTGGCTTCTTGCTCTTCAATAAATCTCGCAGACAGTTGCTCTCGTTGCCGCGACCCCTGTGGGGACGGCTGATCGTTTTGGGCTTGCTGCTTTACGCCATCACCCAGGGTACAGCCTTTGTTGTGCTGTCCTATCTGCCTGCGATCACGGTGAATTTGCTGTGGAGCTTCAGCACCGTGACCATAACGCTGCTTGGTGTTGTGTGGTTGGCCGAACGGCCGACAGTGGTTCAGTGGGCAGGCATCCTGCTGGCGCTGATTGGGGCGGTCGTCTACTTCTACCCGGCCATGCTCCCCAGGGCGCAGCTCCTGGGAGTCCTGCTGGCCATCGTAGGTATATCCACGAACGCGGTGGCGGCCATCCTCGGCCGGGACATAAACCGGGTGCGGGAATATCCGGCCCTGCATGTCACTGTGGTGAGCATGGGCGCGGGTTCCATCGCTCTCCTGGCTGCAGGCATCCTGGTCGACGGTTTACCGGCAATCAGCGCCAAAGGTTGGGCCATCATCATATGGCTGGCTGTCATCAACACGGCTTTCGCTTTCACCCTCTGGAATCACACGATGAGGTCGTTGACCGCCATGGAATCCAGCATCATCAATAGCACCATGATGATCTGGATACCCATCCTGGCGGTGCTATTTCTCGGTGAGACAATCACTGGCCTGCAGCTGGTGGGATTGCTGCTCGGCGGCCTCGGCGTACTGATCGTTCAATTGCGCCGCGGCTCCGTTGGAGGGAAGGTCGTGTAGCCGCGGGCTTCGGTGTCCGTCCTCGAAGACACCGAAACCCTCGATCATTGGAGGGGTTCGGTGTCTCTGGGTGACGGTCCGCTTTGTGTCAGCAGCTGATTGAACTGGATTTCTGTTTGATGGTGTGACAGCAGCCCCTGTCTGCCGCCCACAGTCGAATAGCAGCATCGGCCTTGGCGCCGCAATTTCCGCTGAGGCCGCACTCGCTGCAGGCTTGATTCGAATGCACGTAGGGGCGGACGAAGCCCAGCCGCTGAAGGTGTTCGAGCATGGCCTCGAGCAGCGCCGGCGACACTCCCAGCTCCACCGACAATGACGTGGTGTCCAGTGTGCCCCCACCGTCTATCCTTTGGATTAGTTGGGCGAGCATATTCATATCCCGGTCAACAACGCCAGCCGATAGACCAGCCCCGCGGCCCCAATCGAGATCGCCAGTAATGATCCTGCACTCACGGCCGGCCATCTCCACGAAGCCGTTTCCTGGTGCATCGTTGCCACCGTGGCTGCGCAGGGCAGGAATAGCATTGTGGCGACAAGGAAGGCGAGCGCCGACGCGGGTGCGTACGTGGCAGCCAGCGTTTGTGTAAGGCCCGCGCCGGACGAATTGCCGAAGATCACGCCCAACGCGGCGATGGCGTTCTCCTTGGCGGGGAAGCTGGCGATCAGCGCCATCGTCAAACGCCAATCCAGCCCCATCCAGGCGCCAACCGGGGAAACGAGCTTGCCCAGGTCCATCAGGTAGCTGGTGCCCAGGTCGCCGTTCGGCAGAACCGAAAGCGCCCATACCGCCACAGCCATCGCCAGGATATTGGTGCCTGCCTTGCTCACGAACGAAAGCGATCGCTGCCAGACCAGCAATCCGATCGTGCGCGCATTCGGCAGATGATACAACGGCATTTCCATGATGAAGGCGGATCGGCGGCCCCTGAATAGGAGCTTGTTCAGCAGCCAGCCCGCGCCGATCAACACGCACATGGAGAACAGTACCAGCGTCCAGGACACCAGGAAAGCCTTGGGGCCAAAAAACGCGGGAGCCAGGAAGGCGACGACGGCCAGACGCGCGGAGCACGGCACCAGCGGTGCCAGCAAGATGGTCATTAAACGGCCACGCTTCGAACTCGATGACGCGCGTCCCCATCACCGCCGGCACGTTGCAACCGAAACCCAGGAAGAGCGGCAGGAAGGACTTCCCGTGCAACCCCATGACGTGCATCACGTTGTCCATGACGTAGGCGGCCCGGGCCATGTAGCCTGTGTCTTCAAGAAGACCGAAGGCCGCGAAGAAGATCATCATGATCGGCAGGAACGTCATCACCGCCCCCGCACCGCCAAGCAGGCCGTCCACCACCAGCCCTCGCAACCAGAATGGTGTACCCGCCATTGCGAGGCCTGCCGCCGCTGACAGCGTTCCGATGACGTGCCTTTCCAACCAGGCTTGCATCGGTGAGCCGGTCGCGAACGTCAGCCAGAACATGAAGCCCAGGATTCCCGCCAGGATGGCCAGACCCCAGAATGGATGCGTCGCCCATTTGTCGATCTCGTTCGTCCAGGTGATCTGCCCCTTCTTGGGCTGCGTCACCGCGGCGCGCATCATGCGCCCGATCCATTCATATCGCCCGGAGGCGACCGCCAGCAGTGCATCCTCGTGCTTCATCAGGATGCCGTGCACCCCCTCCCAATTCTTCGCGGGCAGTGTCCCGCTCATCATGTCAACTATGGCCGAGTCGCCTTCCAATAGCTTAAGCGCCACCCACGCGGCCGGGTATGGTTGCGGAACAAAACCGTCGATCGACGCGCGGATTTCCGACATAACCTGCGCGTGATCCGCGCGGATTTCGGGCAGGTGCGGCTCCAGCCTGGGGCCGTCGTCCAGCGTTGCCCGTACCACGTCCAGTAAGTCTCGGACTCCGACCGCCCGCACGGCCACCAACGGCACAACGGGAACGCCAAGGGCGGCCTGCAGCACCTGTGGCTCGATGCCCAGGCCCGCCTGCGCCGCGACATCCATCATGTTGAGTGCCACGATGATCGGGGTCTCGAGCGCGAGCAGCTCCGCCACCAGGTACAGGCTTCGTTCCAGGCTTGCAGCGCTGACCACCGCCACGATTACGTCCGGCTGCTCGCGCACGATGAACTCCCGCGCAATGATTTCCTCGGGCGAGCCGGCTGTCAGGCTGTACGTGCCCGGCAGATCCACCAATCGGCAGCGCGTCGATCCGAGCGTGAAACTCCCCTCGCGCCGCTCCACCGTCTTTCCCGGCCAGTTTCCAACGTGTTGATTTAAGCCCGTCAGCAAGTTGAACAGCGTCGACTTGCCCAGGTTGGGCTGCCCCGCCAGGGCAATTAGCGGTGTGATGGACCGCACCGCCGCCTGCACCGGTGCAACGGCGCTCGCGTACGCGGCGTTCACGACGGCTTGCGCTCCACAATCAGCCGCCGCGCCTCGCCTCGCCCCAAGGCCACGCGCGCGCCCCGCGTGCTCACGATCAACGGTCCCCATCCATAGTTTTGCGCCACCTGCACGTCTGCACCCGGCGTGAATCCCAACGCGGCCAGCCGCTGAACCACCGAACGCCCGCCGCCCAGCCGCACAACGACGGCGCGTTCATCGTTTTGCAGATCTGCCAGCGTGACTTCAAGCGCCCCATGGCTGTCATGCCAACCGTGCTCCCGCACATGGCCGGGCGGGTGAGAATGCGCAAACCACCGGTATAATGGATGCGTGCGTTTCATCTCAAGGATTAGTATAGGCTAATCTACTGCATTAGTACAGCGCAAGAGTACACCCTCCGCGGGTGACAAGTATCACCTATCCAGACAACTCATGTCCGAAATCAGTTCTACCGTTCAAGATTATCTCTCACTGATTTTCGTGCTGGAGCGCGACAACGAGCAGGTGGTCGGCGCCCGCCTGGCAGAACTCCTGGATGTCTCACCACCAACGATCACCAACACCCTGAAGCGCATGACCCGCGACGGGTTGATCACCATGGGCAAACACGGTGCCCGCCTGACCGCCGCCGGTCGCCGCTCCGCCCGCACGGTCACTCGGCGGCATATGCTGACTGAGTGGATGATGGTCGGCCGCCTCCCCTGGTCCCGACTGCACCTGGAAGCCCACAATTTGGAGCACGCCATTTCGGCAGAGTCCGAGCGTGCCCTTCTGGAGGAGTTGGGGCATCCGCAGACCTGCCCCCACGGCAATCCGCTGCCGGGTAGCGAGGACGCAGTCCACGCCTGGATTCCCCTCATGAGCATTCCTCGAGCATGAGACGGTCATCATCCGCCGCATCCACGAGTTGGCGGAGCAAAACGTGGAGCTGATGGCCTTCCTCGAGAGCCACGACGTGGTACCCGGCAAGCGCGCCGACATCCGCGAGGTGCTGCCGTTCAACCAGACCATCACGCTGAAGATCGGCCGCAAGACGGCAACGCTTAGCTTCGCCTCGGCACGGCACATTTTTGTAGAGCGCCTCGGCTAGGCGCGGGCGCAGACCAAGGACAGCACGATGAAGCCTTTGCACTTCATGTTGGCTGGCTCGCTGTTCTTCTTGGTTTTCGCCTGTAACTTGCCGGCGCCCTCGCCCACGGCAAGAACGCCACCCCGCCAACCCTTCCGGCAACGGCATCCACAGCCCCTGTCGAAGCCGCGACGATTGCGCCCGCGGCGGGCAGCCCGCAGCCCGCCGACCATCGCATTGCAGTGCGCGTCGTCGGCGGGGTGGGTGAGTTCTATGATCGCCAGTCCGGCGAGAAGTTCATTCCCCGAGGCATGAACTACGTTCGCCTTGGCCCCCAATCCGCGCCGGACGGCAGCACCCAGACCTATCATTCCACTTTCGATCCGGGCAAGTACGACGGCGAACACGTCGAAGTGGCGCTCGAGCGCATGCACACCGACGGCTACAACGTCGTACGCGTCTTCGTGAGCCAGAACACCATCGGAGCAGCGGATGGCGGCCTTTCCAGGCCGTACCTCCAGAACGTGGCCGACTTTCTCGGACGCGCAAGGAATAACCATGTCTTCGTCATGCTGACCCAGGACTGGCTGCCCGGCGGCAAATATGGCCAGCTAATAGGGCAGGGTTGTTGTGAGCTGTTCAATTTCAACAATGCCCAGGATCTCCCTGCGACGGCCGTCGAGGCCTATCAGCTCTACTATGCCGACTTCATCACGGGGCTGCTCGCGCTGGCCGCGCCGACCGACGACATCTTCGGCTACGAGTTGCGCAACGAATACTACTTCGATACCAACTATCCGCCTTTCAACCTGGCCTCCGGCACGGTCACGACCGCCAACGGAAAGACATACGACATGTCCAGTGCGGCGGACAAGCAGAAAATGGCCGAAGAGAATCTGCCTTACTTCATCGACCAGGTGCGTCTCAGCATCTTGAAGCTGGACCCGACGGCCCTGGTAAGCGTGGGATTCTTCCAACCCCAGAGTCCCAACCCCACCCGCCAGGGCGACCCGCGGCTGGTTGTCACCGCTCCGGCGATTTGGAACTCACAGGCGGATTTCATTGACTTACACGCCTACCCCGACGCGGGATTGAGCCTCCAGGAATACGTGCAGAACTTCGGGATCAATGGCATGGAAGCCAAACCGATCATCATGGGTGAGTTCGGCGGGGCCACGGCGAACTTCGCCTCGGTCGACGCGGCCGCCCAGAAGTTCGCATCATGGCAGGCTGAGTCCTGCGCCTACGGTTTCGACGGCTGGATCTTTTGGACCTGGGATACGACCGAGCAATCAGACTTCTTGAACGCCCTCCAGGGAAACAGCTCGATCGAGCGGGCGCTGGCGCCCGTCAACCGGCCCGATCCATGCACCGGTTGAGCGCAGGGACGCGCGAAGGTCCTCGAGTTCATTCCGGCCTCGACTATGAATGCTGTGTCGCGCGTAGGCTTGTGCCTCCTGGGTACTCGTCGACGCCGCGCTTGACATTCGGCGCGCAACTGACCATACTAGGAACAACGGGCGGCCATCGAGTCAGGTCGCCACACACGGCGGAGCGGACGGCACAATGGTTGACCTTCAGAAAATCGAGACTTTTCTCGCCGCGGCCCAGAATTTGAACTTCTCGGAAACCGCCAAACAGCTGCATCTGAGTCAGCCCACGGTCAGTCACCACATCAAGACCCTGGAGGAGGACCTCGGAGCCGCGCTGTTCGAGCGGACCGGTACCGGTCTACGCCTTACCGAGGCCGGCCGGCTCCTGCTGCCGTGGGCGCGGCGCTTGCTGCATGACTCCGCCGATCTCCAATCGATGATGTCCTCCTTGCGCGATGCGGCCGGCGAACTCCGTATCGCTTGCAGCACGACAGCGGGCAAGTACGTTCTCCCGCAGCTTGCCGCTCGCTTTCGCCAGCGCTATCCGGGTATCCAGGTCAGCATTCCCGCTTGCGGGCCGGAACAGGTCTCCCTCAATCTCCTCGACGGCGACGCGCACCTGGGCGTTCTGAGCCGGGAAGTCCATGACCCAAGCCTCGAGATCCAGGAGTTCTTCCGCGACCGCATCATCCTGATAGCGCCAGCCGCACACGCGTGGGCCGGACGTTCATCCATCGAGCCCTCGGAAATCCTGGGGGAACCCGTGATCATGCGGGAACCGGCCTCCGGCACCCGGAGCGTGGTAATGGAAGAGTTGGCCAAGCACGACATCAGCCTCGAAGACCTGAACATCTTCATGGAAGTGGGCAACGCAGAGGCCATCGTGCGCACCGTGGCCGCCGGCTACGGGATTGGTTTCGTTTCCGAGCTGGCGGCCGATTACGCATTGGAACGCGGCAGCATCCTCGACGTGACCGTCGACGGCCTCAGCCTGCGCCGGACGATCTTCATGGCAAGAAAACGCCTGAGCGAATCCTATCGGCCGCGGGACGCCTTTTGGAGTTTCGTCCACGCCCCCGAGAACGCGGATTTGCTGCAGCTGCCTCAACGCGGTAAGTGAGGTCACGACACGAAAAAGCCCGGTCAGACAGCTTCGTGCTCCGCTGTCTGGCCGGGCTTTGTTCCCCTGCCAGCGTGTCTTCTAGAACACGTAGGTCTGGGCGGCTCCTTCGACGTTCATCAGGAACGGCGGAGCCTTCGTGATCTTGATGCGCGGGTCGCGCAGGTCCTTGGGTTCGATGCCCTTGTTCTCAATGGCCAACTCGCAGAGAACGACGTCTCCGCCCTGCTCCAGAATGTCGTTCATGAGCTTGACGGGATTGGGCAAGCCCTTGGGTTGGCCGAGCTTCTCCAGTTCGTCCTTTAGAGTCCATTTTGCTCCTGCCGGGCAGAAGAAAATGTGGACTTCATAGTCCAGGGCGATCCCTGATGAAGCAAAGATCAGGGTGGGCATGATGTTTGCGCCCGTTTCTCCGTTGCAGACGACAGCCATTTTTTGCTTTGCCATTTGAATCTCCTTTGAATAGCTGTTGGATTTTGTCGATACTTCATGTCGCCCGCAGGATGCGTTTTCTGACTGTTCGCCCTCTCTGCAGGGACCTTCAATTGTTCTCTGCGCCTTCTCTCTCAGCGTCTGCAAGCCTAGATCGCCACGGGACGGTAAGCCAGATGAGACCATTTGCCAAAAGGTACTTCCAGTACCAGCATCGGGGTCAGGATGCAGAGATGTGCAACGTAGGTATAGTAGGTTGCCAGTGCCAGGTCGAGGTAGCGGAACGTGTGCACCATGATTCCACTCAGCGCGGTCAGCATTAACAGGATGGGAAACATCCAGTCGCTGGGATGTGAATAACGGTGCGTCTGGTTATCTTTTACGATCCGGCCCCAAATGGCATCCCCCGCGCCGAACAGCAACACGATCGTTGCGTAGTATCCGAGCCAGCGCTGAGGATGCCAGATCGGATACAGGTTGTCAGTCTGGAACCATTTCAGGAAGTATCCACGATCAACGCGAACATCAGGCCGTAGCCACTAACCAACAGCCAATGGTTGCGCCAGCCGCGGTTTCCTGCCAGAAGTCCGGAGCTTCTGATCCCTCCGTCGCACTTTGAAAAATGATTTGGGCCACGGCCTGGTAAACCAACTGCCAGGCATGCGTAACATATAGTTTGAGCGGTATTGCTGGGCTGCCCGCCGTGTGCCATGGTCGAAAGGTACATGCGGTAGACGTTGGACAGCAGGAAGAACGACAATCCGCCTAGCATGATCCAGTCGGCAATTTCGACGACGTGGACGGCGTGCGAATGTGTTGAGTGCCACATGGCTGGTCACGATCGGGCCATGGAAGAGCACGATACATCAGAAGGACGAAGAACGCTCACTGCAAGAACCGCGCCTAATCTCCCAGACCTTGGAAGTGTAGAATTTGCAGCGCCAGTCCAGTCCAATCGTATTGCGCCGTCAGCCAGCGGCGGGCAGCCATCATCGTTTCGCCGGGTTCAGCCCCCTTTGGGCAGGTGCTAGAGCAGTCGCCGCAGTAGTAGCACAGCCAGGGGTCAAGTTGCGTCTTCATTTGCTCCCTCTGGCCAATCTGCGCCATGGCGGATCACACTCCGCGGGAAGGGATACCCATTGCTGGCACAGCGGGCACACCGCGGTGCAATTACCGCAGTTGAAGCATTTCTCGATGCCTACTGCTCCGTACTCCTTCAATTCACGGAGCAGGTTCGGATCCACGCGCGTGCCCATCCTATTTCACCTCGGCTTTCTCATACAACGGGTAATCGCCGCGCATGCCGTTCTCCGCCAGGATCCCGTACTTCTTCAGGGCGGCCACGAACCACAGGACTCGGTCCGATGGCAGGCCGGTTGCCGCGGCAAGCTCGGGGATCGTCAACGGCTTCTCGCCGAGTGCTGCAAGCAATTCTTGCTGCATCTTTTTCTGGCTCTTGAGCAATGCCTGGGTGCGTTCCACGGCCGCCGCGTGTTCCGTCCGCAATCGCTTGAGGGTTTCGCCGCGGGAAAGTGTCGTGCCTGCGGTGGTCATGCTGGAACCTCCACCAGGGCCGGTAATTCTGTGCCGATGGCTTCCACCATGGCTTCATATTGTGCAAGCGTCCAGCCCTGGACATCGATCGCGTGGTTCGGACAGGCGCTGACGCACGCCCCGCATCCCACGCAGTTTGCCGGCGTAACAACGGCCCGCTTGTGCTCCGCGCCGTTCTCGGTGTAGGGCTGCAGTGCGATCGCGCCTTCATACAGGCAGGCCTGCACGCACGCGCCGGTGCCGTTGCACTTTTGTTCGTCGACCGAAGCAACAAACGGCGGCAATTCGACGCGCCCGCGCCCAAGCAGCGAGGCAACTTTGGCGGCAGCCGCCGAAGCCGCACTGAGACTCTCCTGGATGTTCATGGGGCCCTGGGCTGTGCCCGCCAGCACCACGCCATTTACCGCGGTCTCCACTGGGCGCAGTTTTGGATGTACCTCGAGCAGGAACCGGTCGTTCCCACGCGAGACCTTTAGCATCTTATCCAGGCCACCGAGGTCGCGAGGCATGATTCCCACTGCCAGCACGACCAGGTCTACAGGGATCTCGAGCTCCTGCCCGTATGTCAGCGTGTCTTTGACGCTTATCAGTACAGGATGCGCATCCCCCTTGGGTGCGGCAGACACAAGGGGCACGTCCTCGCCGTTGTAGCGCAGGAACCGCACGCCACCCTCCAGCGCCGCCCGGTAGTACTCCTCGTGCCCCCGGCCGTACGTGCGGATGTCCTGATACAGGTCGTAGATGTTCATTTGCGGGAAGCGCTTGTGGAGCTCAACCGTTGTATGCAGTGACGCGGTACAGCAGACCCGCGAGCAGTATTCATTCACCTGACCGTCCGCCTGCGGCGGCTGCACCCCGTCAAGCTGCCGGCTGCCCACGCAGTGGATCAGCGCCAGGTTACGGACCATGCGCCCATGCCATTGCAGTGACTCGCCTTCGGGCGTCAGCGCCAGCTGGCGGATCAATTTCGGCAGGGTGATCACCTCGTGTAAGTCATCAAATCCATATTCACCTTGCGGAGGCGTGTACGGATCAAATCCCGTGGCAACCACCACAGCGCCCACCGTCAGCGCAAATTCCTTCGGCTCATCTTTCAACACCACCGGCCAGCCATTGATATCGATCGGCCGTCCATCGTAATGATCCCAGTCCACCGCCGGGGTCGACGGATAACAGCCCTCGTACGGACGGTAGATGACCTTGCGCTCTGGTCAAGCCATAGTTGAAGTCGTCCGGCGTCTGGAGTTTGCACGCGGCCGCCATCGCCTCGGCGTTCTCGTCGCTCACCCCCCGGGAGTGCTGCTTCACACTGATGTTGAAATTGCCCACGTAGCCTGAAACGCCCATCACCTCGGCTTGCGTGAATACCGTAACGTTGGGATGGGCCACCACCTGTTGGATCAGCTTTCGAAGCAGGGTGCGCGCGTCGTCGTCCTGCGGAAACACGCTCTCCAGTTGTGCCATGCGTCCGCCGAGAAACGGTGACTTCTCGACCAGCGACACACGCAGTCCCTGGCGGGCAATGTCCAGGCTCGCTCGCAAACCCGCCACGCCTCCGCCGATGACCAGGGCGTGTTTCTCTGCAGCGAGCTGGATCGGCTCAAGCGGTTTGAGCAGGCGCGCCTTCGCCACGCCGGCTGACATCAGGCGAATGGCCTTGTCTGTGGCGGCGCTCTTGTCATTGCCGTGAACCCAGGAGTCTTGTTCGCGCAGACCCACGTGATGATACAGGTATGGATTCAGACCTGCTCTCGTCACGGCGGCGCGGAATGTCTGCTCGTGCAGCATCGGGGCGCATGCGCCGATTACGACGCGGTTCACGCCGTTGTCCTTGATGTCCTGCTCGATCATGGACTGTCCCGCGTCGGAACAGAGTGATTCATCCGTGCGGGTGACCGTCACATTGGGAAGCTTGGCTGCCGCCTGGGCGACGAGTTCGCACTGGACGGTGCCGCTGATGTTTCCACCGCAATGGCAGACATATACGCCGATGCGCGGGTCGTGATTCTCAGGCATGCACTGCCTCCATTTGCTGCTGGCCCGGGTCCTCGACGCCCACGGTGATTCCGTGGCTTCGAACGTAAGCCGACGCTTCCGATGCCGCCGCACTGGCCGAGATGATGCTGTCCACAATGTCCATGGGGCCCATGGCTGTGCCCGTAACAAAGATGCCGGGCTGTTCTGTGACGCACGGTGAGGCATCCGGTCCTGGGATGGACACAAAGCCGTCAGAGGCGAGCGGCAGGTTGTAGGTTTTCCTGGGATCGAAAGCCGGAACGATGCCTTGCGAAAGCACGACTAGGTCGTGAGTGCGTTCGACAATCTCGCCCGTATCTGTCAGTTCCACCTTGACGACCGGATCCTGGTCAGCGTCTTCGTGTATCAGGGCTACCTTGCCCCTTACGAACTCCACACCCATCGCCTTGGCGTTCCGGTAGAACTGCTCGTAACCCTTGCCGAATGTGCGGATGTCCATGTAGTAGATCGTGACCTCGGCCATCGGCAGGGCGCCCGAAATCAGCATCGCTTGCTTGATGGCGTACATGCAGCACACCCGCGAGCAATACGTCACACCCAGCGTGTCATCGCGTGAGCCGGCGCATTGGACATATGCTATCGAGGTCGGCTCCTTGCCGTCGCCGGGTCGCAGGACTCTGCCATACGGTCCTGTCGGCGCCAGGAAACGCTCCATCATCAATGGATCGATGACATTGTGCAGCTTGCCCGACCCGTACTCTTTCTTACCTTCCACGGGCGTCAGGTCGAAGCCCGTGGCTACAACGATGCTGGATGCCCGCAGGGAAAAGCTCTGCGGCTGCTGGCTGAAGTCAATCGCATCCACGGGGCAGACCTGCTCGCATTTTCCGCACCACAGGCAGTTATCGGTGTCCAGCACAGCCTTCTGCGGAACCGCGGTCGAGAACGGCACGCGGATGGCGCGATAAGCACCCAGGTCGCGATCAAATGGGCTGGGGACTGTGATCGGGCACTCATATTCGCACTCGCGGCAGCCCGTGCACTTGGCCACGTCGACATAGCGCGGTTTTTGCAGGATGGATACGTCAAAGCCGTCAGCCGACCGCCGCACCGACTCGACCTCACAGTAGGTGAGCAGGCGAATGTTGGCATGGTGCGCGACCGCCGACATCTTCGGCGTGGTGATGCAGCTGCAGCAGTCGAGCGTGGGGAACACTTTGCTCAACGTAATCATGCGACCGCCGATGCTGGCTTCTTTTTCGACCAGGGCCACTTGGAAGCCTTGATCCGCCAGATCCAGCGCGGACTGCATCCCGGCGATGCCGCCACCGACGATCAGTGCATCTACGCGCAGCTCATCCATGCACGGGCTCCTTCCCGACGGGCGCGGCTTGGACGTGCGCGGCAAGTTCATCTTTGGCGAGGCCAATACCCCGCAGCACATCGTTCATAAGGTTGACTTCCTTGAGGAACGGCTTGACGCACACGGTGCAGATCGCTGCCAGACGCAGGCGTTTGATATTCAGCCCGCGCTCTTTCATCATCGCGTAGGCGCCGTTAATAAGCCGGGCCGTCCCATCGGCTTCCACCTTGTAGGGGCTGTCTGTACCGCTGTACATGACGATGATTCCGTCGATGCCGTGCTCGAAAGCCCGGACGTAGAATTCGGGCGGAAACATGACAGGCGACATCACCGGCAGAACATAGGTGTTCGTCGCATACTCGTGACGGCCTTGGCCGGTGGAGTCCGCTCCGGCGTACCCGCCGGATAGAGTCCCCAGGATCAGGATCCTCGGTTGCTGCGTCTGCGATTCCATCAAGCCAGCCCGCGCCTTATTTCAATCGGCGGATGAACAGCCGCTCGTAGCCTTCGCCGGGCAGCACGCCCAGGAATTCGTGCCCCACCTTCTCGCACCAGCGGGGCATGTCGTCCTTGGTATTGGCGTCGCCCGACCAGATCTCGAGGATCTCACCGACACTTACGGTTGCGATCCCCTTCTTGGCTTCGAGCAACGGGCCCGGGCAGGACATGGCGCGCGCGTCGACGACTTTGGCGGCAGTGATTGTAGAGATATCAAACGTGGTCATCAGGTTCTCCTTGTGTGGTCAGGCTGCTGCAACCTGCAAAAGCCTCTTCTTTGGCCGGCTGGCCAGGATCCCGCAGGTCTCAAGAAGTTCGTTCTCTGCAACGCTGTAGTAGATATACTGGTGCTCGCGGCGGGAACTCGACGACATGGCTCAATTCCATCAGCCGCAGGTGCTGCGACGTGCTGGAGAGCGAGGCGCCTATGGCTCCGGCGATCTGGCTGACCGTCCGCTCGCGCTCTCCCAGCAGCCACAGGATCAGCACCCGCTGGGGGGTGCCAAACAGTCGGCAGAGGGCCGCCTGCCGTTCCGCGAGGTCCTGGATCTCCCTGCAAAGAAGTGCCTTCATTTGAGACTTCACAAGTTGCGTACTTTATGGATAGGTTAACTCCTTGTGACGCGCATCACAAGTGAAGGTTGTCACAAATAAATTTCGGATAACCTATCACGCGCGATAGGGAATGTTGATAGGGCGGGGATCGCTGAAGGCGGGCTCGGCTCCCCTAGGCTGGCCATGAGGCGGACTGAGCTTGTCGTTCCCCTTGACGCATTTCAAGAATTGGGTACAATTATGACTGACTGGTCAGTCATATGGAGTACAAGGAGAGCCTATGTCCCCGCGCCCCAGCGTAAGCGATGAACGAACGTCTCAGATCCTGACGGCCGCGGAAGGCGTCTTCACAAAAAAGGGCTTCGATGAAGCCCGCATGGAAGATATCGCCGACAAGACCGGCCTCAGCAAAGGCACCCTGTACCTGTACTTTAAGAGTAAGGACGATCTGATCTTCGCGATCCTGGACCGCATCTTCCAACACGAATTCCGTCAGCTCGCGGGGGTGATCGACGAACATGGCACCGCCTCCGGCGCACTGCTGGCGGTCACCGATCTCGTGGCCCGGGACGTCTCCGGAATGTTGCGTCTGATCCCCATCATCTACAACTTTCTGGCGCTGGCCTTTCGGAGCAAACCCGTCCAGCGCTCGCTGAAGAAGTACATCCGTGGGTACCTGGATATCCTCACCCCCATAATACAGAAGGGCATCGACTCCGGCGAGTTCCGGGCAGTGGAGGCCGGGCAAGTGGCGGTGGCTGCCGGCGCAATCATCGAAGGCACCATCCTATTGTGGGTGTATGACAACACGTCCGTCGAGCCCGAGAGCGACATCCCGGCCGGCATGAGACTGCTGCTGGAGGGCATCCAGGCGCGAAAGTAGTTTGCAAGTGAGATCTGTCGATCTTCAGATCGAACCTTTGCTGGCAGTGCAACTTGAAAGGAGTGGAGTATGGACGTCGTAATCCTGATCGTGGCAATGGTCGTTGTGGGATTGATAGTGGGATGGCTCGCCGGGCCCATCTGGAACAACAAACGGCCCATCGGGATCCAGGGGGATTACGTGGCGGCTGTGATCACCGCCGTCGTCGTGGGGCTCATGGACTGGTTCGTCATTCCCGCCATGGGGTTTAGCACCACCCTGCGCAACCTGGGCGTCGCCATGGAGCCCGCCCTCGGTGCCTTGCTCGTCCTGTGGATCATCCGCCTCGCCAGGAAGTCGTGACCCGCGCCTCTCGCGTCATCGAAACCTCCGGGCTTACCCGGGTTTTCAAGGCGGTCCGCGCCGTCGACGGCCTGACGCTGTCAATTTCTCCAGGGGAGTTGTTTGGACTGGTCGGCCCCGACGGGGCTGGCAAGACCACGACCCTCCGCCTGCTCGCCGGGCTGCTGGACATCAGCGATGGAGATGCCACCATCCTGGGTCTCGATTTGAAAACGAAGGCGGAGTCGATCAAGCCGCACATTGGATACATGGCACAGCAATTCAGCCTTTATGGCGAGCTGTCCGTGATGGAAAACCTCCGGTTCTTTGCGGAACTTTTCGATGTGCCCCGGGCTGCCTTGGCACCCAGGACCGAACGCTTGCTGGCGTTCGCCGGCCTGGAACAATTCAAGGAACGCCGTGCCGTGGATCTTTCAGGCGGCATGCAGAAGAAGCTGGCCCTGGCCTGCACCTTGATCCACGAGCCCGATATCCTGCTGTTGGATGAGCCGACCACCGGTGTGGACCCGATTTCCCGGCGTGAATTCTGGAACATCTTGAGCGATCTGCATCTGCAGGGGACCACCGTCCTGGTGAGTACTCCGTACATGGATGAAGCCGATCGCTGCTCGCGGGTCGGCTTGATGTATTCAGGCAAGCTGGTGGAGTGCGACACGCCCGCCAACATCCGGGAGCACTTGGATCAGGACGTAATTGAGATTCAGGCGGATGATTGGCAGCGGGCGCTAAAGCTTGTGACCGGACTTCCCGGCGTTCACGAGACCCAGACCTACGGAGAGTCCCTCCACTTGCTGGTGGACTCCGGGCAGCGCCGCCTTCCGCAGATCAAACGCAAACTCAAGAGTCAGGGATTGGCGGTCCGGGGTATCCGCATCGCTCCCACCAGAATGGAGGAGGCCTTCATCTCTCTCATCCGAAAGTTGGAAGCCTGATGTCCTGGCGGCACGCCTGGGCGGTGACCAGCAAGGAGTTCAATCACATCGTGCGGGACCGGAGCACCTTGATCCTGGTTCTCTTTACTCCCACGCTGATCTTGCTGCTCATGGCCTACGCCCTCACGGTCGACCTCAAGAACATCCCGATCGCAGTGCTCGACCAGGACCGCAGCCAGACCTCGACCGCCTTCATTGAAGAGATCACCGCCGGACAGGATCTGCGCCTCTATGCCTATGCCGGCAGCCCGGATGAGGTCACCGGCATGCTGATGCGCGGACAGATCAAGGCTGCGGTCATTATCAACCGCGGCTTCGAGGCCGACGTGCAGGGCCTGCGCGCTTTCCCGCTGCAGGTCATTATCGACGGAACAGAACCGGAGAGCGGCAACTTCGCCGTGCAGCACATCACCGAGCGCGCCGAGCAATTTGTGGACAGTGCCCTCACAAAGCAGCTTCGGGCGCAAGGCATCGACCTGCCGTCGTTCCAGCCTCTCGACCTCCGCGTCCGCACTTGGTACAACCCCGACCTCAAGCCGCGTAACGCCCTTATCCCCGGCCTGCTTTCGATGGTGCTGGGTTTCCCCGCTCTCTCGGTCGCGCTGACCCTGGCCTACGAACGCGAGCACGGCACCCTCGAGCAATTGCTGGCTACGCCGATCACGCGCCTGGAGCTGCTGCTGGGCAAAATCGCGCCGTACGTCGTCGTTGGCTTGATCAACGTGATCCTCATTCCACTGCTTTCCATTGCCTGGTTTCACATTTCATTGAATGGCAGCTTCCCACTCTTCTTCGGCCTGTCAGCCATCTTCATGTTCGCGGTCTTGAGCATGGGCATGATCGTCGGAGTTTTCATGCGCACCCAGGCCGCGGCCTTGGCGCTGTCCTTCCTCGTGCTTTTCTTCCCGGGCTTCTTTCTCACCGGGATATTCTTTCCGCTGGCCTCCATGCCCGAGGAAGTCCGCATGGAAGCACTGATGTTGCCCGGCACTCACTACGCCATCATTACCCGCGGCATCTTTCTGCCGGGGGTTGGACTCGATGTGCTTTGGCCCTATGCAGTCATGATGCTGATTCTCGGCGTGGCGTTTAGCGCCCTGGGTACCTTGTTCTTCAGGAAGAAACTCGGATGAATCTCGGGCGCATCTGGGCGCTGGCCGGCAAGGAATTCATCCACCTGCGTAACGACTGGTGGCTGCCGGCATTCATGCTCATCGGCGGTGCCTCCGAATTGCTGCTGGTTGCCTGGGCGACCTCGCAACCCATAAGTAACCTGCCCCTGATGGTCCTTGACCAAAGCAAGACCGCCGAGAGCCGCAGCCTCATCGACGGGCTGGTCAACACGAACACTTTCCGCGCACCGGATCTGGTGGAAGACCCGCAGACCATTCGAGAGGCAATGGACCGCGGGCAGATCAATGCCGCCTTGATCATCCCCCCCGACTTCGCAGCCCAACTCGAGTCCGCAACCGGCAGGCCCACTCTGCTGGTTATCCTCAACGGGGCGGAGAATACGCCGGCGCAGGCCGCCGATCGTGCGGTGCAGGGGCTCGCCAGGGTGGTCGATGAACGCATTCTTGTTCGCCGCCTTGGCCTCAGCCCCGGGCAGCTCGAGGGGTTCACGCCGAGTCTGCAGGTCTGGTTCAACGCTAACTTGTCTGAGGCGCTTTACACGGCGCCGGCCGAGCTCGGTCTCATGCTGGAGTTCACAGTGCTGCTCTTCGCAGCGCTGGCTTTCTCGCGCGAACGGGAGCTGGGCACCATCGAACAGCTGCTCGTCATGCCATTCTCGTCGCTGGAAATCATTGTCGGAAAGTCCATTCCGGTGGTCCTGGTCGGATTTACGGATTTTTTGCTGATGCTCGGCATGATCCATTTCGCTTTCGACATCCCGGTCCGCGGATCGTTTCTCCTGCTTATGCTGCTTGCCTTCACTTACCTGCTTGTCGAACTTGGCAAGGGCTTGGTACTCTCCGTGATTTCGCGCACCCAGCATCAGGCTTTCCTGCTGGTGCTGCTGGTGGGCATGGTCGACTTCATGTTCACCGGCTATGCCGCTCCTGTGGAAAGCATGCCGCCGGCATTGCAGTTGTTTGCCAACATCATCCCTGCGCATCATTGGCTGACCATTCTGCGCGGCATCCTGCTCAAAGGCGCGGGCCTGGAAGTGCTTTGGCCAAACGTCGTTGCCCTGCTGATATTGGGAGCCGTCATAGGTACTTTGTCGTTCAGGTTCGTCCGTAGGGCACTGGACTAGCCATGAAGAAGCCCGACGCGACCATCACGGTCGACAATCTGACGAAGCGCTTCGGCTCATTCACCGCGGTGGACGGAGTAAGCTTCGATGTTCGGCGCGGCGAAATTTTCGGATTCTTGGGGCCCAACGGCTCAGGCAAGACCACCACCATCCGCATGATGTTGGGATTGATGGCGCCCAGCGCGGGCTCCGTGGAAGTGCTCGGCATGAGAGTTGACGGCGACACACGACGCATCCGACCGCGGGTCGGCTACATGTCCCAGCGTTTCAGTCTCTACAACGACCTGACCGTTCTCCAAAACCTGAACTTTTACGGGGCCGCCTATGGCCTCACCGCTGCAGTCTTGGAAACGCGGCTCCGCGAGGCGCTCTCGATGGCCGGGCTGAGCGGGCGCGAGCATACCAAGACCAGGGATCTCTCGGGCGGGTGGCGCCAGCGTCTGGCGCTAAGTGCTGCCATCCTGCATCGCCCCGAGGTGCTTTTCCTGGACGAACCGACCGCCGGCGTGGATCCTCTTTCCCGTCGCGCCTTCTGGGACCTTCTGTATGGGTTGATCGCCGAGGGCATCACGGTCTTCGTGACCACCCACTACATGGATGAAGCCGAGCACTGTCACCGGCTCGCCTTCATCCAGCACGGCAAGCTCATCGCTTATGGCACCGCCGCCGAGATCAAGGCGCGCATGATGCGCGGACAGGTGCTGGAACTTGAGGCCTCCGACCCGGCTCGCGCTGTGAAGGTGCTGCGCGAGCTGCAAGCCAGCGGCGTCCTCCCGATAGAGGAAGTCGAGCTGTACGGTGCGCTGGTGCATGTTGTGGCGCGCGAAGCAAAGGCCCAGGAGACACTTATCAAGCGCGAGTTGCGCAAAGCAGGCGTCCTGCAGAAGAACATATCCATTATCGAGCCATCGCTCGAGGACGTTTTCATCTCGGCCATGAAGGCCTAGGTCGCTCAGTCGCCCCGTCGCTGCCGTGGCTCCGCGCTTTGCGGCAGCGCAGGCCGCGAATTCTTGCCTCGCGCTGCTTGCAAGTGGGGTACGATTGGACATGCGGTCAGCGCGCGGGCCAACTCGGACGCACATCATGTCGTGGCGCCTTCGTTCATGCAGAATCTGCCCTTCAACAGAACCAATCGGCCGGCAGCGGATACCTGGGAGTTTCAAGAACTGGTCCGAGGCGGTTCCGCACATCGCAGCATCCACGTCTCTCCTTGATCATTAGGCCTGCTTCCCCAAGAGAAGACTCTCACATGCGGTCCTTGGGCCTCAAAGCCGTGTACTGGCTGGTCGTCATCATCCTCGGCGCAGCCGTCTTTGTCGTCTTCCTGAGATCCTCGGGCATCGGGCTATGGCGGCCGGAGTCCTTTGATCTGGCCATCACCGCTTCGGCGCCTCGTCCGTACGCATATCGCGTATTGCTTCCGCTCGCTGCCAATTTGCTGGCGCCCGTCGCCGGAACCGTGAGCTCCCAATTCCTGGCCACCGGCTATGACTCGGTTCTTGGGAGTCAGCTCTTTGGCGTGCAGCTCGCTGGCACGACCTACCCCGCGCAGGTTTCCATCATCCTTACCCTCATGTATCTCTCCATCATCGGCTTCGCGGCCAGTATTTGGTTCCTGCTTGGAGCGCTGCGTTACTCGCGCGGGGTCTGCTACCTGCACCCGCTGATTCTGATGATCGGCAGCCTGACTTTCTTCATGGGCTTTGGAAACATGTACGATTTTCCCGTGCTTTTCTTCTTTACGCTGGGCCTGAATCTCATGTTCCGCAGGAGTTGGACTTGGTACCTGTTGGTGTTTGCACTGGGCACGCTCAACAAGGAAACCACCATCGTTTTGTATCTTGTCTTCGCCGCCTATTTCTACAGCCGCCTGGAACGCCCCCTTTTCGTTCGACTTTCCGCCTGGCAGCTTGGACTTTATGCCGCCATCCAGGGAATCGTGAGATACAGCCTGCGCGGCAATCCCGGCACCGCCCTGGAGTGGCATCTGAACGACCAGATCCTCCGCGCATCCCAGATTACCTCCAACCCCGTCTACGCCCTCGCCTGGGCGGTGGCTGTCATCGTGCTGACAATCATGGTGCTCCGCGGATGGACGACCAAGCCCGCATTCATGCGGCGGGCGGCCTGGATCATTCCAGTCTTTGTGATCGCCGCGGTGTTCTGGGGGACGCCTCTCGAGCTGCGCGGCATGCTGGAAATCTTCCCGGTGATCGGCATCCTGATCTTGCCGCCGCCGCAGCCTCAAAAAGCGACCGTGGTATCGAACGGGTAGCGGCGGGCTGACCGTGATTCAAAGCGCGTCAGGCCGGCGCCGGTGCAAGTGGAGTCCGACGCCCATTGCAAAGCTTTGGAGGTACATGAAAATGGCAGTTGATGTGACCACCGAGATCGTCATCCAACGTCCACGCCAGCAGGTCGCCGCGTACGCGGCCGATCCCACTCATGCTCCCGATTGGTACGAGAACATCAAGGAAATCCGCTGGGAGACGGCGCCGCCACTTGCGGTCGGTTCGCGCGTCGCCTTTGTGGCGGATTTCCTCGGCCGGCGCCTTGCCTACACCTACGAGGTCATCGAACTTGAACACGGCCGGCACCTGCTGATGAGCACCAAACAGGGGCCATTTCCGATGGAGACGACTTATTCCTGGGAAGACACCGCCGAAGGCTTTACCTTGATGAAGTTGAGAAACCGCGGTTCGCCTGCAGGGTTCTCGGCTCTGGTTGCCCCGTTTATGGCGTCCAGCATGCGGCGCGCCAACCGGAAAGACCTCGCAAAGCTCAAGGCGCTCCTCGAAAGTCGCACCTGACGGGGCCGGCCTGCTGGACGTCGGGCCGCGCGGACGGCACAGCCACTTGCATAACTTCACTAATCCGTCGGTCGACAATTTCTACACAATGATCCCACAGGCCAATGCATTTTTGCGACTATCATTCCCGGCGGGAGCCGGCTGGAACCGGGAAACGCGTGCAAGTCTTGGAGACCCGTCGATGACGAAGCGAGGGATACGGGGCGCAGCTCTGGCTGCAGGTTTGCTCTCCATTCTCGTGCTCTCCGCCTGCACAACCGCCAGCTCTCCTGAGCAACTCCCACAATACTTCTCCCCCATGCGCGACGCACAGTATGTCTCGACGGGTGCAGCGCTCGCCGTAAGATACGGTCCGACTCTGACGAATCAAGCGGTCGGTTCGCTGAAGGTCGATCTGGTGGGTTCCAAGAGCGGAACACACCTCGGCCAGACAATCCTGGCAGACGATCACAAGACGGTAATCTTCAAGCCGACCGCGCCGTTCACGCCTGGCGAGCAGGTAAGCGTCACCTTGAGCCGCCTTCGCTTGGACGCACACACTCGCTACGCACCGCTCTCCTACGGATTCGTGGTGGCCACCAACCAACAACCCGGTTCGCCCGGTAGTGCGTCTTCCGCGCCGCCAACCCAGGCGCCTGCCAGCGCCTTCCCCAGCTTCCTCACGGTTCCTCAAGACATCCCTCACTACACCGTATCGGTATCCTCGCCCCGCGGGATGAGGGCTTCATTCTTGTCTCGCCGTTCTACTGGACAAAATCCACGGTCGGTTCCTACCTTCTCATCCTGAACGAGAAGGGGCAGCTCGTCTACTATCAATCTGTGGCGGACGACTTGGCCGCCTTTGACTTCAAGGAACAGCCGGATGGCACGCTGTCCTATTTCAGCCAGAAGGATTCAACCTTTTATGTGCTGGATTCGCACTACAAATTGGTGCGAAGCTATCGCGCCGGGGATGGGTACACCGCCGACCTCCATGATCTTCAGATCCTGCCGGATGGGAATGCGTTGCTCATGGCCTACGATGCCGAGACGGTCGACATGAGCCAGGTCGTCCCGACGGGAAAGAAGGACGCCACGGTCACCGGTCTGGTGATACAGGAACTGGATCCTTCCGGGAATGTGCTCTTCGAATGGCGCAGTTGGGACCATTTCGCATTCGCCGATTCCACAGCCACCCTCACCGACGATAAGATCGATCTTGTCCACGGCAATGCCCTGGCACTCTCGGCAGATGGCAATTTGCTCCTGTCAAGCCGCAACCTCAGCGAAATCACCAAGATCGATCTTCATACGGGCGACATAATCTGGCGACTCGGCGGGAAGGCAAGCATGTTCCAGTTCGTAAACGGCGTACCGTTCGCCTTCCAGCACGACGTGCGCGAGCTGCCCAACGGCGACATTACCGTCTTCGATAACCAGGGCACCACGGTGGATCCGGCCGCCTCGCACGCCATCGAGTATCAGCTTGACACCAGCGCGAAGACGGCCACCGCTGTTTGGGACTTTGTGCACACTCCACCGGTCTTCGCAACGTTCATGGGAAACAACCAGAGACTTCCGAGCGGGGACAGGTTCCTCAGCTGGGGGGCGCCATCGACAAAGCTCAATTTCAAGTACGACACGATCACGGAGGTTTCGGCCGACAATAAGGTTCTGTTCGATCTGACCTTTGATCAACCTTACGTAAGCTACCGCGCATTTCGCTTTCCATGGCAGGGTTCCCCCGATACGCAACCTGCTCTCGCCTTCCAGACCGAAGATAACGGTCTCACTTTGGGATACTCATGGAATGGCGCCACCGACGTATCCAGCTATCGCCTGTTTGGGGGCAGCGACCCCAGGGCGCTTCAAGTAGTTGACGAAAAAGCCGGCACGGATTTCGAAATGCAATCCCATCTCGTTGACCTGCCGCAAGGCGAATGCTACTTCCAGGTCGCCGCTCTCGACAAGAATGGCGCAGAAATGGCCCGCTCCGCAGTCATTTCCACCGACAGCACGAACTGCCCGCCGGTACCCTAGTCCGGGTCGGCGTCCAGCACAATCGCCACGCAAAGCGTCGTCGACGGGCGGCAGTTCTCGCGCCTGCGTGGGAGGGCATCCCAATGCAGAACTTTGCTTCACATCTGCCTCAGTTCGAGCTCTACGAAGTCACCATTGGGTGGCTGGTCTTCGCCCTGATATTCCTGACCAGGAAGCGCGCACCCCGCACTGCCGAGCAAGTACGCGACCGGCGCGCCGTAGTGGGTCTGCTCATCCAGATCGCGGGCTACGCCATCGTGCGTCTCGGTTTGCGCCCGCCCGGCACGGGTTTTCTGGCAGCTGGCCCGTCCGCAGAGATCGCCGCCGCGCTGATCGCTTGCGCCTTGATGGTTGCTTCACTATATTTGTCGTACGCGGCTGTGCGAACGCTGGGAAAGCAATGGAGCCTGGCCGCCCGCCTGGTACAGGGACATGAATTGGTCCAGGCGGGGCCGTACGCTTTGGTGCGTCACCCGATCTATACAGGCATGTTCGGGATGCTCGTGGCTACTGCCATCGCCGTGAGTTCCTGGCCAGCCCTTCTGATCGCAAGCGCGGTGTTTGCGTTTGGGACTGCCCTGCGGATTCATGTTGAAGAACAACTACTCGTGACCGCCTTTGGCGATGTCTATCTCAGCTATGCTCGGGGAGTACCAGCCCTCATTCCCTGGTGGCCTGCGGCCGGACCCCGCGCCACTGGGAACGGACGACGGCGTCCCTGAGAGACGAATCCTGGCTCCGAGTTCCTGCACGAGTGCAAGCCCACGCGGTTCACGCCAAGAGTCCGGCAGGCCTACTGCCTCATCGCACCAGGTCCTGAGCGCACACCTCCCCAAGTACTCGATTTCCCCGAATCTCTTTGCGGATGGCGGTCGTGCGCATCGCCGCATGGTAAGAATTCACAGTATACTGGTAAGCCCATTGTTTCTTTTTTGATTTTGTACTATAATACTGGTATGGAATCCCAATCGACGAGGTTGCCGACGTGACGGAAGAGCCTGGCGCTCACAGAAGTGCCGCACTTCAGAAACGCAGTCGAAGTCGCAGGAGGAATCAGTGGCTTCCCAACGGAGATGGAGCGAAAGAACCCAGCGTCGGTCAGCGCCTGCGCGAGATTCGAGCTTTACGCAATCTCCCCCTGCGGGCATTGGCGGAAATGAGCGGCCTGAACATCAACACGCTCAGCCTGATCGAGAACGAGCACACCTCGCCTAGTGTCAGCACCTTGCAGCAGCTGGCGCAGAGCCTGCAGGTGCCCATCGGCGAGTTCTTCGAGACACGGCAGCACGATCTGGAGCTGGTGCATCAGAAGGAGGCGGAACGGCCGCGCATCGCGTTTCAGCACGGGTTGCTGCAAGATCTTGCCGCAGGGATGCCTCACCTGGGCGCCGAGCCGCTAATCCTCACCCTCAAGAAAGATGCCGACAGCGGCCAGACACCCATTGTGCATACGGGCCGCGAGTTTGTTTACTGCCTGGATGGCCGGATCAGCTACACCGTGGGCGCACAGGAGTACCTTTTGGGACCCGGCGATAGCCTGGTCTTCGAGGCATACCAGCCGCACCGTTGGAAGAACGTGAGCCCCAAACCGTCGCGCGCGCTGTTGGTGCTCTGCCCGACGGACATGCGTGACCGACCCCAGGAGCGCCATTTTGCGCCGTTGCGCCGGAAGGAGGCGTAGAAACCGATGTCGAGGAGGGTTGGCTTGCCATTGATCCTGGTCGCCCTGGGGATCGGCATGCTGTTCAGCCTCAGGGCCGGCCTTGCCCAAGCACAATGCGAAGTCGCCTCCGCCGTCGTCCTGCGCTACGTGCCATGCCCGGGAAGATCCGGTTGCCGAAAAAGGGGATTGGCATATCATCCATGCGGCCAAGGATGTTTGCGTGAATTGCCACGGGGGAAACGGCAGCGCCGCGGACAAGGATGCGGCGCACGAGGGCATGACAGCGCACCCTCTGGAGGACATCTACACCGATTGTCACAGCTGCCATCCTGCCTACGAGTTACGCGCTAGTCGCTTTGCCGCGACCCTGGGCGTAACCCCCCGCAGTTGTGCCACCTCCACTCCCCCACCCGCGGCCAATTCGCAGGGTGGAGCGTCCTCCCTGGTCCCCGGCGCATCCACGCGTCCGGGCAAGATCGCGGCATGGATGGCGCCCGTTGGCGTGGCGGGAGCCTCGCTGGCCATGCTGGTTCTATTCTGTGTCAGCCTTGCTTGGCTCGAGAGCCATCGTGCGGTCAACTAGATCGCGAGGCGTTCCCGTCTGCGTGGGATGGGAAGCTAAGAAATGAAAGTCAGCCGAAGCTTGTTTACATGTGCCTACCTGTTGCTAGCCTGCTCGGCAACGTCCTTCGCGTTAGCCGCGCTCGGCACCCCCAGCCAGAGCAACCGGGTGGTCACTATGATTCTATCCACGGAGGGTATTCCGCCGGCGCTTCTCACTACCGTCGCGCTGGCTTTGTATATGTCTCGCAAGTCACATCACATATGGAGAAACCCGTAATGAAAATCGCAGCAATTACAGACGATGGGCAGACCATCAGCCAGCACTTCGGCCGCGCACCGCAGTATTTGGTGGCCACGGTCGAGGACGGCAAGATCGTGTCGCGTGAACTGCGCGACAAGCTCGGCCACGCGCACTTCCAGGGGGAGCCCCACGATCATGAGGCCGAAGGCACCGGACGACACGGTTTCGGGCCCGAGTCCGACAATCGCCACGGCCGCATGGCAGAGGCAATTTCAGATTGTGAGGTGCTGTTGTGCCGCGGCATGGGCATGGGCGCCTACCAGAGTATGAAGGCCCGCAACATCCGCCCCGTGGTCACCGACATCGAGAATATTGACGCGGCGGTGATGGCCTATGTCGGCGGCAAGATCGTCGATCACGTCGAAAAGCTCCACTGATCGGAACGAAAGGAGAGACCATGGCAGACATTGTCGGATGTGCCCGCGTGACGGGCACTGTCAAAGGCCAAAACACACCTGAATCTCAGTCCGCTGAGCCCCTTGCCCCAAAGGAGACCTTCATGACCGCTCGAGTTAGCCAGAAAGCACCCGATTTCACTGCTCCGTCGTATTATCGCGGCGCATTCACTCCGGTTAGCCTCTCGGATTTTGCCGGCAAGTGGCTGTTGCTGTGTTTCTATCCCGGCGACTTCACCTTTGTCTGAGCGACCGAAGTATCGGCAGTTGCCGATCAATACGCGTCGCTTCAGGAGTTGGGTGTGGAGGTCGTTTCAGTCAGCGTGGACAGCCACTTTGTCCACAAGATGTGGAATGACCATGAATTGTCGAAAATGGTCAAGGGTGGCATTCCTTTCCACATGGCTTCCGATCAGGCAGGAAATGTCGGTCGCGCCTATGGGGTCTGGGACGAGACCCAGGGCATCGAGATGCGCGGGCGCTTCATCATTGATCCGGACGGCGTGATCCAGGCACTGGAAATTCTCACGCCTCCGGTGGGCCGGCGTTTGGCGGAATCGATCCGCCAAGTCCAGGCCTTCCAGCACGTGCGCGCCTCCGGCGGCAAGGAGGCCATGCCTGCAGGCTGGGAACCCGGCAAGCTCACGCTCAAGCCGGGCCCTGATCTGGTTGGCAAGGTTTGGGAAGTGTGGAAGCCCGAGATGGAATAGGGACTCTATACATGGCGGTAGGGGTTCATGAGGCTCCTGCCGCGCACCGGGAGGCACAATGATCAACATTCAATTGCGCGGCCGTTTTGGCCGGCGAGGCAACATGGATGGCATGCAGGAACAAGGCGGGGACTGGGGACGCCGTGGCAGCAGGGGTCAAGGAGGCGGAAGGGGCCAAGGAGGCGGAAACAAACCGACCTCGGGCCCCGGCGGGAATTGCATCTGCCCAAAATGTGGGCATAAAGAGCCGCACGTCGCTGGTCAGCGCTGTCTTGACCGTGCCTGTCCCGAGTGCGGTACAAAGATGGTCCGCGAATAAGCAATCGCGTCGGTTCGAGTACTGGCCCGCCATCGGGTTGCCATAACCGTGCAGCCCGATGGCGGGGTAGGGCAGACGTCACACGGAAATCAGGAGTGAATGTGAAGAAGATTGCATTTCCCACAGATGATGGGGAAACGATTAGCCGGCACCTGGGAGAGGCCCAGTTCTACTTGGTGGCCTCGGTGGACGACGCCGGCGAGGTGAACTATGAGAGGCGGGAGAAACCGCGCCGCGACCACGTGCAGTCAGGGCAGGGACGCCACCAGGATGGAGGGCAGGCCGGTCGCGGTGCAGCCCTCTTCACACCCATCGCCGATTGCCAGACTCTCATATCCGGCGGAATGGGGGATTCGGCGTACCGGCACGCCACGGCGCAAGGGCTGGAGGTCATCCTCCCTGCGGACGAGAAGATCGTTGACGCCATGAAAGCCTACTTGGCCGGCGCGTTGGTCTCGGATATGCGCAGGGTACACAAGCGTACGGCCGGCACGGCGGACGGCGCGGAGCCGCCCGAATGAATGGGAATACAAGAGCAGAGTCAGGCCCTGGATCTAGTATGGCCACCAAGACTAAGATAGGCATCATCATCTGCGATCGGTATCGTAGCTGTGCGGCCGGCAAATGCCTCCGGGCTATGAGAGACAAGGCGGGGGCATTTCAACAATACCCCGATTCGGAAATTGAATTGGTGGGCTACACTACCTGTGGTGGATGTCCGGGTGGAAACGTTGAATACACCGGCGAAGAAATGGTGAAGAACGGTGCGCAAGTGGTCCACCTGGCGACCGGTATGCTCGTCGGTTATCCACCCTGTCCCTACATTCACACATTCAAGGCCTTTCTTGAGAAACGCCATGGAGTCAAGGTCGTAGTCGGCACTCATCCCATCCCACAGAAGTATCTGGAGATGCACACAAGTCTGCGGACATGGGACGGTGCCGAGTGGCAGTCGCTTCTAAAACCAACGATGGCGGATGAGGCAACCCGCAGGGCGTATGACTGAAATAAGCATGAAATACGTATTCGGTCCTGTCCCCTCACGCCGGCTGGGCCGGTCGCTGGGTATCGACCCCATCCCGCTCAAGACCTGCAACTGGAATTGCGTCTATTGTCAGTTGGGGCGCACGGTGCCGCTCACAAATGAACGGCGCGAGTATGTCCCGACGCGGGACCTATTGGACGAGGTGGAGCGTACGCTCGCATCACCCCAGAGCGGCGGGATCGATTGGGTGACATTCGTAGGGTCGGGGGAACCCACGCTCCACAGCCGGCTCGGCGAAATGATTCTCGGCGTGAAACAGCTCACCAACATTCCAGTCGCAGTCATTACCAACGGCGCGTTGCTGTACCGTCCGGAGGTACGCAAAGATCTCGCCGCGGCGGATGCCGTCCTGCCCACGCTGGACGCCGGCACACCGGAACTATATCGCCGGATGAACCGGCCCCACGCGGCCGCCACGTACGAACGCCTTGTGAACGGCCTGATCGCGTTCCGGCGAGCAATTCCATGGCAAACTGTGGGTCGAGCTGATGCTGGTACGAGGCCTTAACGACGGCGAGCAAGCGCTGCACGCAGTCGCCGCCGTCCTGGAGCGCATCCGGCCCGACGAGGTCCACATCAACCTGCCGACGCGCCCGCCTGCCGAGACCTGGGTGCAGCCTCCGGATCAGGCGGCTCTGAGACGCGCGGTGTCAATTCTCGGAGCGGTCGCCAGGGTGGTACGTCCGGCGGAGGGTGAATTTGAGATGGGCTGCAACGAAGATGTGGTGGATGCGGTCATCGGCATCATCACCCGCCACCCCATGCGTCAGGACGAACTCGAGCATACGCTGGCGCGCTGGACGCCAAGGGAGCTCGGCCGCGCCTTGACGGCACTTGAAACAAGCGGAAGGGCGCAAACGGTGGAACGCTACGGGCACGTGTTCTGGACCGCTGCCCCTTCGCACTTTCCTGCCAAGGACAACAGTGGGCGGACAAAGCCGCAGGCCCACCGCCCGACGCTCCTTTCAGGCAACGACAAGACCAGCTCGGAGGCGCTGAAAAGCCCTAAGCCAGCGGCGCCAGCCAAACATCCAAATCACGAGCATATTCCTGAAGCATGAATCGGCCGGGCGGTAGACACGGATGAGTTCACGAGGTGTTTTCGAGATCCAAGCCAGGCTGTGCAAGACAATGGGGCATCCGGTGCGGCTGGAGATACTGCACGACCTGCGGGACGGCCCTAAACGCGTCGCTGGGCTGGCAAGGCTTCTGGAGCAGCCGCAGTCCACGGTCTCCCGCCATTTGGCCGCTCTGCGATTGGCCGGAATAGTCCTGGCCGAGCATCAAGCCCAGAGTGTCTACTACCGCATCGCCAATCCCAAGCTTTTCAGGGTCTGTGATTTGATGCGGGAGACTTTGGAGGAGCAAAGCGCCCTCCAATCACGATTGATGCGCGGACTCTGACGACCAGCCTGCGGTAGCGGCATCCAAATCATGACGACAGTTCTCGACGATTTGTTATCCAGTCTCACCGAGGATTCACCGGTTCGCTCCGTCTTGGTCGGCGCGCACTGGACCGTTGTTTGCAGCCGGCACGCGGGAATGGCAGCCACGTTGGCGTCCAGTCATCCGCATGGGCACGTCCAGGTACGGGACGTTGGCCGCCTGCATCAGAAAAGCGCACGGCAATTGGCGGAGCTGGCTCGCTCATCCGAATTGATGGAAGCCAGCATTGGGGTCGCCGCGATCAATTCCATGCTGGCCCCGTTGGAAACGCCGGTCCGCGAGGTTAACGCTGGCGAGGTGATCATCAGCCGCGGCCGCAACAGGAATGTCGCCCTTATTGGCCACTTCCACTTCATCCCCGAATTGCGGAAAGCCGCGCGCCAGCTGTGGGTCATTGAGCAGCAGCCTCAAGAGGATGATTATCCGGCGGAGGCGGCAGTTGAACTGCTGCCCAAGGCGGATGTGATCGCGATCACCGGAAGCAGCCTGGCAAATCACACTCTGGAGGGATTGCTTGCGGTCTGCAATCCCAGGGCCACCGTGATTGTTCTGGGACCCAGTACGCCGCTCTCGCCGGTACTCTTTGAGCATGGGGTGGACATCATCTCCGGTACGCGCGTGGTGGACGAGGCCGCCGTGCTCCGAACGGTCGGGCAGGGGGCTTCCTTCCGCCAGGTCCAGGGCGTCCAACTGCTGACCTTCACTCGAGAAAGGGAAACTTGAGCGCATGGACATTATGCTGCAACCGATCGGTGTGATTCATTCCCCGTTCACGAAACCGGACGAGACCCCCATCCAGGCCGCGCGTTCCCACGCCGCCGGCGTTGTGGAGGTCTACCCGGAATTTGGGGACGGACTGCAGGACATTGATGGGTTTTCTCACATTCATCTCCTGTATGCCTTCCATGAGTCGTCCGGCTTCTCCCTCAACGTCAAGCCATTCCTGGATGATAAGGAACATGGGGTGTTTACGACGCGCCACCCCCGCCGGCCCAATCCTATCGGTATGTCGATTGTCCGGCTGATTTCCCATCGGGGCAATACGCTGAATGTCGAGGATGTGGACATGCTGGATGGCACCCCGCTTTTGGATATCAAACCCTATATGCCGGAATTTGACGTACGCGATCATGTGCGGACGGGCTGGTATGAAACTCGGAGTCGCAAGTGAAACTACATCGCACCCTGATCATTGCTGTCCTCTTGGTCGCCGTCGTGCTGGCGCTCACCGCGAGAGTGCATGCCCAGGACACTGCACCGGTCGTGCACGCCGTTTTGTTCTATTCCCGTGAGTGCGGTCACTGCCAGTACGTGATCACGCAAGTCCTGCCTCCCCTCTTTGAGAAATATGGATCCCAGCTCCAGATCATTGGATTTGACGTTGCTCATCCGCAGGGACAGGCGCTGTTTGCGGCCGCCGCCGAGAGGTTCGGCATCCAAAACCCCGGCGTGCCATTTCTCGTGATCGACAATCTCTACCTGGTAGGCTCGAATGACATCCCCGACCAGTTGCCTGGTTTGGTCGAAACATATCTTAAGGTCGGAGGCGTCGGCTGGCCGGATATACCAGGCTTGGAGGAAATACTCGTATCGGCCGCGGAGGCTGCTACCGCGCAGGCCACCGTTCAGCCCGCCACGACGGAGAGCAGCCCCGGATCAGCCTTGCCTTCTTCCGCAGCCGCCTCTGCGAATTCTGTCATCCCCGAGACACAGGCCCCTGCCCTTACGTGGATGGATCGTTTTGGCGCCGATCCCGTCGGTAACACCGTCGCGGTGGTTGTCCTGCTTGGCCTGATCGCGTCGTTGGTTTGGGCGGTCCTGCTATTTCAGGCAGGAGAAACAGCATCGCTGCTGCAAAGTCTTTCCTGGACCATTCCCTGGCTATGCCTGCTCGGCGCCGCCGTGGCCGCATACCTCGCCTTTGTGGAACTCACCCAGACCGCGGCGGTTTGCGGTCCAGTCGGTGACTGCAATACCGTTCAGACAAGCGAGTACGCGCGGCTCTTCGGTGTGCTCCCCATCGGTGTACCCGGCATCATTGGCTACCTGGCTATTGGTCTAGCCTGGATAGTTGCCCGCGCCACGCACGGACTGCCGCGCAATCTGGCCGCCCTGGCCCTGTTCGTTCTGCCCGCAGGCGGAACCCTTTTCTCGATCTATCTCACTTTCCTGGAGCCATTCATCATCGGCGCGACCTGCGCTTGGTGCCTGATTTCGTCGCTCGTCATCGCGGCGATCACGCTGCTAGGCGTAACGCCCGCCCGACTCGCGCTGTCGGAGTTGACCCGTTCCGCTTCCAGCCATCGACGCCGCGCCGCGCCGGCGACCAGCAAGGGGACAAGGTAGCCGCGTGCATTGGGGCCGGCGGCACACTAGATGGCAATCCCTTTGAATTGGCTCATGTAGAGCCGGTAGAAGAAACCCCTCGCCTCGAGCAACTGTTGATGAGTGCCGTGCTCGACGATCTCGCCGTCGTTGATGACGATCACATTGTCCGCGTCACGGATCGTGGACAAGCGGTGTGCGATCACAAAGCTCGTCCGGCCCTGCATCAGGCGCAGCAGCGACTTCTGGATGCGCGCCTCTGTACGTGTATCGACGCTGGACGTGGCCTCATCCAGGATCAGGATGCTCGGATCGGCCAGGATCGCCCGGGCAATCGATAGCAGCTGCCTCTGCCCCTGGCTCAGGTTGCTGGCGCGCTCGGAGAGCACTGTCTCATAACCCTTCGGCAGTTGCCGGATGAAGTGATCGGCGTCTGCCAGCTCGGCCGCCTTCATGCATTCCTCGTCCGTGGCCTCCAGGCGGCCGTAACGGATATTCTCCATGACCGTGTCTGCAAACAGGAACGTGTCCTGGAGCACAATGCCGAGCTTCTGCCGCAAGTCCGCCTTGGACACCTCTCGGATATCGCGCCCGTCGATTGTGATGCGCCCATCGTCAACCTCATAGAATCGCGACAGCAAGTTTAATGAGCGTGGTCTTTCCCGCGCCCGTGGGACCGACCAGCGCAACCGTGCCTCCTGCTTTGGCGTCCAGCGTCATGTTCTTGATCACCGGCTGGCCTGCAACATAGCCAAAGCGCACATGGTCGAAGATCACCTGGCCGCGCACGGGCGTCGCCAGGGAGCGGTCGGCAGCCGCGTCCACTTCGCCGGGTGTATCGATGATCTCGAAGACGCGTTCCGCGCCTGCCAGGGCCGCCTGGATGGAGTTGTACATGTTCGCCAGCTGCCGCAGCGGCTGAATGAAGTTCTGGGCATAGGCGATGAACGTCGCGATCATGCCTACCGTGACCAGATCTCGCAAGGCCAGATAGCCACCGAGTCCGGCCAGGACGATGACAAAGAAGTTCCCCAGGACATTCGTCAGCGGCATCAGCATCAGGGCGTACGTGTTGGCGTACACTCCCGCGCGGTACAGCTTCTGATTGCTGAGGCGGAATCGTTCCACGGAACTCTCACTGCGTCGAAAGGCCTTTACGACGCGTTCGCCGCTGATGGACTCCTCCATCACCCCGTTGATCTCGCCCAGTTCCTTCTGTAACTGCCGGAAGCCCTTGCGCGTGTAGCGTGCCACGAACTGCGTGAACCAAAACATGATCGGCACGACCACCACGGCGGCCAGCGCCAGCCACACATTGAGGACAAACATGGCGATGAGAATTCCGAACAACGAAAGGACGCTCGCCACCAGCGAGACTACATTCTGAGAAACGGCCTGGTTGATGGCGTCGATATCGTTCGTCAGCCGGCTCATCAGCTCGCCGGCCGTGTGCGTGTCAAAGTAGGCGATGGACAGCCGCTGAAGGTGCTCAAACAGGTCGCCTCGCAGACGCCGCAGTGCATCCTGCGAGATGCGCGCCATCAACCAACTGGAGATGGCCTGGAAGCCGTTGTCGAACAGGTAGGCGCCCAACAGCAGGAGTGCCAGCTTGGCCAGGCCCGCCACCTGCCGCGTCGAGATGTATTGGTCGATGGCGCGGCCCAACAGGTACGGCTCCAGCAATTGGAGCAGGATGTAGCTCAGCACGAAGATCAGCACAACGAGCAGCGTGACCTTGTAGGCGCTGAGATAGTTCGCCAGGCGCGTCAAGGCCCGGCGCGGATCAGCCGCTTGCTCGATCCTGCCCGGTTGCATGTGCCCGCGTCCCATGGCCCGCCGGATATCGGGTACGGGCGGGCGAGCGGAGGAGGTGCTGTTGGTCATATCGGCTCCTCCAGTTTCGCACCATCTCCCAACTGGGAGTCGTAGATCTCCTGATAGACCGGGCTGGACCGCATCAACTCGGCATGGGTGCCCTGCGCCACGATACGGCCCTGGTCGACCACCACGATCTTGTCGGCATGCAGCACGGTGCTGATGCGCTGTGCCACCACGAACGTCGTGGCGCCGTGCAGGTGCTCCTTCAGCGCGTCCTGGATGCGCGTTTCGGTTTCAACATCCACGGAACTGGTGCTGTCATCCAGGATCAGGATCGAGGGTCTCAACAGCAGGGCGCGGGCAATCGCCAGGCGCTGCTTCTGCCCGCCAGAGAGATTCACGCCTCGCTCTTCTACACGCGTGTCGTAGCCCTCGGGCAGGCCCACGATGAAGTCGTGCGCCTGGGCCGCCTTTGCCGCCGCGACCACCTCGTCCTCTGAAGCGGTCGGACGTCCATAGCGGATGTTGTCCCGCACGGTGCCCGAGAATAGCACCGTATCCTGGGGAACGACCCCGACGTGCTCCAACAGGTCGCTCTGCTTCACTTCCCGGATGTCCGTCCCGTTCCAGGTAACCCGCCCGGAGGCCGCGTCGTAGAAGCGCGGCACGAGATTGACCAGCGAGGACTTGCCTGCGCCTGTGGAGCCGAGGATGGCCACGGTCTGGCCGGGCTCTGCGACCAGGTCAACGCCTTTCAGGACCAATGCATCGTTTGTTCCGTTGTAATGGAAGTTGACGCCCTCGAAGGCGACGCGCTGCATGCCCTGGGCCCCTAGTGGCACGGGAGCCTCGGCATCCTGCACTTCCGGCACCGTATCCAGCACCTCGTTGATGCGTTCCGCCGATGCACCTGCGGCGGCGACTGCATTTGCCAGCATGACCATGATCGCCAACGGCCCCATCGTCGTTTGCAGGTAATTGATGAATGCCACGATCTGCCCGACCGAGACCCCTCCCGCCGCAGATTGGATGCCCCCGGCCCAGATGACGATCACCATGCCAATATTTACGAAGATGCCCATGGCCGGCGAAAGTGTTGCCATAAAGCGCATCACCCGTATATTGTGGCCCGTGTAGTCCTCGTTGGCGGCAGCAAACCGGTCGTCCTCGTACGGCTGACGCGCGAACGCCTTGACCAGTCGCACGCCGGCGATGCTTTCCTGCAATACAGTATTCAATCGATCCAATTTCCGCTGCACCGTAAGGAACAGCGGCCCCATCTGGGACACGAAGAACACCATCACCACGGCAGTCGCCACCAGCACCGGCAGGATCATCAGCGCCAGGTGACTGTCCGTTACAAACATCAGGATCAGACTCCCGATCATCAGCAGCGGGGCGCGGGTGCCGATGCGCAGCGAAAGCTGCACCATACGTTGAAACGCGGTCGTATCGCTGGAGAGACGCACCATCAACTGCCCGGTGCCCAGGTGATCCATGTTGCCAAAGGAGAACGACTGGATCTTGACAAACAGCTCTTCACGCACGTCGCGGGCCACGCCTTCGCCTACTTGCACCGACAGGATGTTGTTGGTGACCGCAAACGCTGCCTGCAGCACCGAAATGGAGAGCATGATGGCCGTGGTGCTGAGCACGACCTGCATGTTCTTCGCATTGATGCCTTGATCGATGATGCGCTCGACCAGCCGCGGGATCGTAAGATCCACCAGAATGACCAAAATCAACAGGACCAGGGCGACGAGGCTGCGCCGCCAATACGGGCGGACAAAGTGCAGTAGCTTTCGTATTTGCTTCATGATGTCCGACGCGAATACATCCGGTAAGCTAGAGCAGCATCTTCTTCAGGGCGTCCATCGCCTTGACAACGGTTTCCAGCTCATCGCTCGTCATGGATTCCATGCGTTCGGACATCCACGCCCGTGTGCCGCCAAACACGGCATCCAGAAGTTCATCCCCCGCCTTGGTGAGCGCCAGCTCAACCTGGCGGCGATCCACCGTGCTGTGAGTCCGCGTAAGCAGCCCTTTCTGCACCAGGACTTCCACGGCCTGGCTCATGGCGGGGCGGCTGATATTCCTGGCGTCGGCGAGCTCGCTCATGGACTCTATCCCGCGCCGGACGTAGCGCAGCACGTGAAACTGTTCGACCGTGATTCCGAAGTCCGCGGTCGCAGAACTCCGAATTCGGGAGCGGATCATCCCCCAGAGTGGGGGCACCGTCTCCCAGAACCGGTCGATGGCTTGCGCACGGGCCCGCGCAGCAGGACCAGGCATACGCCTCCTTTGAACTAGTTAATTCTATTAATGATTAAGATTCGAAACTAGTTTAGCGCAGCCGTGGGGAACTGTCAAGAACGCGTGCGGGACGAAGGCATCCGGCTGCCGCGCGCAAAGGCCCGCCCGCGCTTCTGGCGCGGGCGGGCCTCGGGCCGGTTTTAGGGAATGCCGCTACCGAGCTGAAAACGATCAAACGTCGGTGCTATATGCCAGACCGACCGTGCCTGGGCCGAGGTGTGTTCCGATCGCCGGGCTGACTGTCGAGAGTATCGACTCGATCGCGCCCAGCTTTGCGGCGGCGTCCTGGAGAACGGCCTTCGCGTTCTCTTCCGCGTTCGCGTGCAGGGTCGCCAATCGGATCTTTGATTTGCCCGCGCAATTGGCGGACACCAATTCAATTACCTTCTCGTAGGCCTTCTTGGACGTTCGCACGCTCGCGGCCGAATCCACTTTGCCGTCTTTTATCGTCAGGATCGGCTTCACGCTGAGCGCCGATCCCAGCAGTTTCTGCGCGCCTCCGATCCGCCCGCCGCGGTGCAGAAACTCCAGGGTGTCCACCGCAAAATACACGCCGGTATTGGGCCGCACGGCCTCCGCCACTTGCTGGCACTCCGTCAGGGTCGCGCCTGCCGCCGCCGCCCGCGCCAGTGCGAGGGCTTGGAATCCCAGTGCCATCGCAACGGTCTCGCTGTCGAAGAGAGCGATCTTATCCTTGGCAGAGGAGAGTTCCTCGCGGGCCTGCCTGGCGGAATCCAGGGTGCCGGAGAGTTTTTCTGAAATGAACACGCCCATCACGTCGTAACCATGCTCCAGCAAGTCGGAAAACGCTTTCTGCATTCCCGCCGGTGTCGCCTGGGACGTGGACGGCATGACTTTTGAGTTCTTTAGCCGCGTATAGAACTCGTTGGGGGTGATGGTCACCCCATCGGAGTACGTTTCCTGGCCCCAGATGACGGACAGGGGCACGACCGTGATGTTGAGTTGTTTGCACAGGTCATCGGGAATGTAGGCCGTGCTATCGGTTACCACAGCGGTTTTGGACATTCTGTCTCCTCCAGCTGGCTTTAGGAGTATCAACCCCGCGGCCCCAACCGCGTTGCGTGCTTCTACGCCGCCCCCGCTACGTGCCTGACCCCCAGTGAATTCGCTCGCACGGGCTGCATGTTCCAGTATCAATCACGCTGATTTCAAATCAATACGCATCCCTCAGCCGGGGCGCAACCGGCTGAGCCGGCAGGTCCACGCAAAAGTTGGCCGTACCCGGCTCTAGCTGCGGGTCACGCCTGATACAGATCTGCGCGGCTCGGCGGCACACTGCTTCTGCCGTCCGGCGTCATCTTCGCCAACAGCGTCTGGTTGACGTTGATGTTGCCGGATTCGAATCCATAGGCGGAAGCGCTCATGTACAGGCGCCACGTGCGATAAGTGACCGGATCCGACACGCGGATGGCCTCGTCCCGATTGCGCTGCAGGCGCTCCACCCAGTTCCGCAGCGTTAGTGCATAGTGCTCACGCAAACTCTCCACATCCCGCACTTCAAAGCCCGCGTTCTCGGCCATCACATTAACCTCACTGACCGGCTCAAGTTCGCCGTCGGGGAAGATGTAACGCTGCGAGAATGTGCCCTGCCCCACGATCAGCCGCTGCATCAGGCCTTGCTCGTTCGTCCCGGTTCCCGCACGGCGCGAGATTCCGTGATTCAGGAATAGACCTCCGGGCTTGAGCAGGCGATACGTGTGGGCGAAGTATTCCGGCAAATGCGAGCGCCCTACGTGCTCGAACATGCCGACGCTGACGATCTTATCGAACATTTCGTCGCCAAGATCACGGTAGTCCATTAATTCAACCTGGACATCGCCCGCAAGACCTCGTTCAGCGGCTTGCTGATCGGCATACGCCTTCTGATTCTTGCTCAGAGTGACGCCGAGCACTTTGGCCCCATGCTTGGATGCAGCATAGCGTGCCAGACCGCCCCAGCCGCAGCCGATGTCCAGAAGCCTCTCCCCGGATCTCAGCCGCAGTTTGCGGCAGATGTGTTCCATCTTGAGTTCCTGCGCCGTGTCCAGGTCCTCGGTGCCCGTCGGGAAATAGCCGCACGAGTACTGCATGTTGCGGTCCAGGTACAGCGCGTAAAAGTCGTTGCCCACATCGTAGTGATACTGCACGACCTGGCGATCCCGTTCCTTCGAATGGACCGCCCCGCGCGCCGCCAGCGGGCCGCGTCCCCGCAATGCCGCATGCTGTGACCTCGGCAGCGCCAGCAGTCCAAATCCGAGTTCGACGATCTCTCCGAGCCTGAGGCCTCGGCCCGCGATGCCTTCCATCAGCGGAAACGCCGCGAAGATGTCGCCTTCGATCTCGAAGTCATCCCGGATGAACGCCTCGCCCAGAGAGAGTTCCACGGGTGGCTTGAACATCCGGCGCAGGGCGCCCGGATTATGGATCACCAACTCGAAGGGTGCGCCGGGCTCGTGGGGCAGCTCGGTGTCGTCCCACAGGCGAATGCCGAAGCGACGGGGAGCTGGAAATATGATCCCAAGCAGACGCGCAGTGAGCTGGGCTGCGCTATCCGTGGCGGAAAGTGAACTCTTTTGGGTCATGGCAGCCTCCCTCCCCAGAACCATGCAAGCTTTGGTCGCGACACCCCCGGCAAACAGCGTTTTCCGATCCCTATTTTACGACGTTCACCAATTGTCGGCGCGCGCCGGCTGCGGCGCCATCATCTTCAATCTTTGCGTCCACCATACGGCGGCAACCACCATGCAGAAAGCGAAGCCAACAGAGACGCTGCCTGGCAGTCTCCGGCCTCTACCCCTGAACCCGGCGCAGCGTGCGCCGGGCTATACTTTGACGTTCCAGGCTTCGTATTTCGGGTTGCGCCCTCGGATGGCGTCCTGGTAGAGCGCGCGCAGCTGTGCGGTGACAGGTCCCATTTTTCCGGCGCCGATCGGACGGTGATCGATCTGCGTCACCGCGGTGACCTCGGCAGCCGTCCCGGTCATGAAGAACTCCTCGGCCAAAAAGGCCTCTGTCCGGTCGATGGAGCGCTCGACGACCGGCATGTTGAGATCCGTCCGGGCAAACTCGATGATCGTACGGCGGGTGATGCCCTCCAGGATATTGTCCGTGACCGGCGGCGTGATCAGCGTCCCATCGCGCACCATGAAGATATTCATCGCCGAACCTTCAGACAGGTGCCCATTTCCATCCATGGCCAGCGCCTCGTCGTAGCCGCCCCGAACCGCGTCTGACTTGATAAGCGCGGAGTTGACATACGCACCCGCCACTTTGCCGCGGGCCGGTATCATGTTGTCGTCGATCCGCCGCCAGGATGAAATCGTGGCATGCGCATTCGTATCGTTCTTGATGTATTTCTCGAACGGTATCACGAACATGCAGAACTCGTCCCTCAGGTCGTGCAGGCGGACGCCGATCCCCATGTCGGCCTTGTAGAATGTCGGCCGCAGGTAGATGTCCTCCTGCCAGTTGTCCGTGCGCAGCACATCCAGCGTCAACTGGATCAGGCTCTCCTCATCGTACCGGGTTTCCATGGTCATGATCTTGGCCGAGTGCAGAAGGCGGCGGAAATGATCGTAGGGCCGGAACAGGTACAGACCGCGCTTGTCGGCGTTCCAGTACGCGCGCAGGCCCCCGAATACGGCCGTGCCGTACAGGAAACCATGAGTGGCTATGTTGATTTTCGCTTCGGAAAGCGGGACGATTTTCCCCTCAAAGAACGCGTGCTTCGAGAGATCCACAGGTCGCCTCCAGGAAGGGGTCAGATCTACTCTTACCGCGGAATTATAACTGATTCAGTCCAGTTTACTCTTGGGCCGTCGAGCCCGCTCGGTCGCGCGGCGAATCCGGGCTTCGCTTCTCCTTGGCCGCTGCGCTACGAATACGCAAACCCGCTCTTGACTATGGCTGGCCCGTCGGCTAATATTCATTTCGATACTTGTAAAACTAGTTTTATGTGGGACTGAACATGGACACAACTCCCCCTCTCAATTCTGAGCTCGTAACGTTCTACAAAGCCCTGGCCGACGCCAACCGCCTCAAGATCGTCGGCTTGCTGGCCCACAAGCCATACAGCGTCGAGGAGTTGGCTGCGCTCCTGGGCGTCAAACCATCAACGGTCTCGCATCATCTGACGAAGCTCGCCGAGGCGGGTCTGGTCAGCGCCCGCGCAGTAAGTTACTACAGCGTCTATCAGCTCGAAACCAAATCACTGGAGCACCAAGCCAGGCGCCTGCTGAAGCGCGCAGACTTCACGGCCGCGGCGGAATACATGGACTTGGACGCCTACGATCGAAAAGTGGTGGCAGATTACTCGCGCCCCGACGGTGGCCTCAAGACCCTCCCGGCACAGCGAAAGAAGCTCGAGGCCGTCTTGAGACATGTTGTTGCTGCCTTTGAGCCCGGAAAGCGCTACGGCGAGAAACAGGTCAACCGGATTCTTGCCCGCTTCCACGAAGACACGGCGAGCCTGCGGCGCGGGCTCGTGGAATCCCGCCTCATGCAACGTGAGGGTGGTGGAGGCGAGTACTGGAGAACGGACACGTAGGCCTCCCCACGCATGGCATGGACTGCGTTTGGAAGTCAGCGGGCGCCCAGCTGGAACGTTTCATCGCCGCCCAACGGCCCCTTCAGACTCTCAGAATCCAGCGCCATTACTTTGCCTGCTGCAAAGAAGGCAAAATCAAAGCCGGTTGCATCCCCGGCTTTTTTGTTTGGCACGGGCATCAGGCGGGCGGTCAGGGGCTTGTCGAGCCGCAACGCCAGCGCGGCAAGGTCCAGCAGCAACGGGGCGACCTCGCCCGCCGTCGTGTCGCCCGGAAGGGGCACCGTGTCCAATCCGGTGCCACACACCGCGGAATACAGCAACAGGTCCTTGATCGTCAGTGTTCCCTGCGCGGCGCGCCTTGCGAGCGTATCATCTTCAAGCACGGGTAACATCAGACCGCTGAAGCCCGCTCGCGGAAAGCGGGCGCGGCCAATCGATTCAGTCAGGATGGCAGCGGCCGCGAGGGTGCCATGCAGCCCCGCCTTGGGCACACCCAGCCCCTCGAAGGCGGTCCCCAACGAGATGGCTTCGGCCGGGAACGGAGCCAGGGAGAAATCGATCCCCAAGAAGCGCGGTGTTTTCTGGCTCGCGGTTCCGGATGGATGCCGCGCCACGTTCGGCCTTGCGAGTTTCCGCGCCACCTTGGCGAGCACGCGGCCGTGCTTTTCGATTTCCCCCACAAGCGACCGGCGGCCTTGCTCCACCGTCGGCGCACCGCCAAACGCCTCAACAGCCAGATCCGCGGCCTCAGTGGCCAACGCAAACGCAGCCGGGCCGCGCGCATGGTAGGCGGCCGGAAAGAACGGCGAGCCGGCATCCACGTTGGCAAGGGCGGCAAAGCGCAGGTTGGCGAACCCCTTCGGATCGATTGGCCCGCACTTGACAATGATATCCGCGCAGCGTCGTACCGCGTCCAGGTCAAGGCCGTTCCGCCGGTCGGCGATCACGCCGCCGAAGAACACGTTCTTCGTCGCCGCAACGGCTTCGGGAATAACATCGTAGCTGCCGCGCATTCTCGGAAGAGCCGGTCCTAGCGAGACGTATCCGACTCCCAACTGTTCTGCCAGTTGGTCCAGCTCCCGGGCAAGGCGCGGCAGCTCGTTCAAGTGCTGTTCGCCCATCAGCCGCGGAAATGGAATCGTTGCCAGCCGCACCGTCTGCACCTCGTACCCGGCAGCCTCATATGCCGCTTTGGCCGACCTCAAGAAATCGGCTCCCAGTCGTACAACACCTTCGCGGAGCGGGTAGCCTGGATTGCAGAAGTAGGTGATTGATCGAATCTTCATTCGCCTTCGTCAGACTCCGCCGACATCATCACGCCGGAGTGATCTTGGCCTTTAGACAGCCTTTGCCTGAGCACCTCGAACATGAGTACCGAACCGGCCACGGAGGCATTCAGCGACTCTGGTCTTGCCTTGCATCGGAATGCTAACCATCTGCCGCGCAATCTGGCGCGCCTGTTCGCTCGCCCCTTCGGCCTCGCCGCCGACGATCAAGGCCAGCGGCTGGCTGAGAGCAGTGTCCCAGCACGGCTTGCCGCGCACGTCGGCAAGAACGACGTCTAGCCGCCTCGAATCCATGAAATACCGGATCTCAGGCCATCCCATGGACTGGATCGGCAGCCGGAAATGGGCGCCCATGCCTGCGCGCACGACCTTCGGCGCGAACGCGTCCGCCGTGCCAGGTGCCAGCAGCACCGCTTGGACGCCGGCCGAATTCTGCTGACCGCAACAACGTGCCGACGTTTCCCGGCTCTCGTATCGCATCCAAAACGAGGACCCAGTCCACGGCCCGCGGCATGGGCACGGATGCGTATTCAAGGACCGCCAGCAACCCTTGCGTAGTCTCGGTATCGCTGATGGAAGTGAGCAGGCGTGGCTCCACTTCATCTGTCTCAATGCCCCTATCCTTGGTCCGCTCCAGCAGTTGTATGCCGCGTGCACTGAGACCGTCCGTGTGCAGCACGAATCGAATGGCCCAGTCCGCGGCCAGCGCCTCTTCGACGAGCCGGACGCCTTCGGCGATGAAGGCATGGCTCTCGCGGCGCTCCTTGGACCGACCGGCGAGCGCGCGTGCCAGCTTAACCTTCGAGTTCTGGGAAGATGAGATCATACCCCGCTGCGGTTCCACACGTTCCAGGCTCCCACGGAAGGCCTCGATCGTCGGTCCATCAAATAGCACGACGCGTACGGTCTTGACTGCGGAAGTGTGTTGAGAGAAGTACGTGCTGATCGCCGAGAGCATCACCTGCGCCGCCCGTTTCTTCGGAAAGCCGAAGATGCCCGTGGATATGGCCGGGAAGGATATGGAAACCGCCTTGAGCCTATCGGCCAGGGATAGCGAGCCCTCAATCGCCGCTCTCAACTTCGCGTCCTCATCGCCTTCACCCCAGACCGGGCCGACCGCGTGAATCACATATTTCGCCGGCAACTTCCCCCCTGACGTCCACGCAGGGTGCGCCTGCGATACGGGCCCATGTTCTTTCACCCACGCATCTGACTCCTTCTGGATCTCAGGTCCGCCGGCGCGGAGGATCGCACCGGCTACCCCCGCCCCGTGCATTAGGTGCTCGTTTGCGGCATTTACGATGGCGTCGGTGCTCTCGAGGGTCAGATCGCCCTCCACAATCTGAACAACTTGCGAGCCGGGCAACTCGCGCGCATCGAGCACAACGTTCATGGTCGGATTGTACCCCTCGCAAAAATGAAGCGGGGCAGGCTCAACGCCTGCCCCGCCTTTATCGATTGCAGATTTCGGCCGCCAGCCGCCTCGCCCTACTGGGCTTTGGCCACCACCGCCGCGAAGGCCTGGGGATCCCGCACGGCCATGTCCGCCAACATCTTGCGGTTTAGTGCGATGTCGGCTTTCTTCAATGCAGCTACGAGGCGACTGTAGGTAATTCCGTTAAGACGCGCCGCAGCGTTGATCCGGGCGATCCACAACCTGCGCAGATCGCGCTTGCGCATGCGCCGATCGCGTGTGGCATACCACATGCTCTTCAGCATGGCCTCGTTGGCCCTTCTGAACAGCAGGTGTTTCGTGCCGCGCTGGCCTTTTGTGAACTTCAGGACTTTCTTGTGCCGACGGTGTCTGTGCGGACCACCCTTGATACGGGTCATGCTTTACCTCCTGCGAGCCTCTGCACGGCGGCGGGCCCGGTTGCCTCGCCAGTTGTATCCATCCAGGAGCTGCAATAAGAAGAAACGATTGCTTGGTACGCTTGCAGGTACACGATCGCGGGGAGACCTGCTCCGTGCGATCGGCTGGCAGCTACTTCTTTAGGTTCGGTGCCAGGCGCTTGACGTTCTTGATGATGCTGCGGCCCTTGACTGTCTGCATTTCGGCCAGCAGTGCCTTGGTGCGGCGGGAGCGATTCCGGCGCAGATGACTCTTGCCGCCTTTGGTGCGCACCAATTTGCCGCTTCCTGTCAGGCGGAAACGTTTGGAAGTGGCCTTATGCGTCTTTAGTTTGTATTTCCCGGTTTTCACTTTGCGTGGCACGGTGTCTCGTTCCTTTCAGCCGAAGCCCGTTGATTGCCTCGTGATGGAAGCGCTCCGCGTCAAACGGCCGGCGCTGTCCATCGTCGGCCGCACGGGGCATGTCGACTTGCAGCTACTCTTTGGCTTCCGCTGTTACGGCGGCTTCGACTTTCTCTTTCTTCTTGCCCGAGGCCTTTGCGGGCGCCAGCACCACGTGCATCGTCCGGCCTTCCATCATCGGCGCCTGCTCGATCGTGCCAAGGTCTGCCAGCGACTGGGCAATTTCCTTCAGGTCTTCAAGAGCGATCTCGGGGTAGTCCATTTCGCGACCCCGGAATCTCACGGTCACGCGAACCTTGTGCCCTTGCTTCAGCCAGCGGCGGGCGTCGTCTACCTTGAAGCCGCGGTGGGCCGAGGCGGTCTTGGGTCGGAGACGGATCTCCTTCACCTCGATCTTGGTCTGTGCCCGCTTGGCCTCTTTTTCCTTCTTCGACCGCTCGTAGATGAACTTGCCGAAGTCCATCACCCGGCAAACCGGCGGATCGGCTCCCGGCGAGATCTCCACCAGGTCAAGCTCGGCGTCCCGGGCCATCTGCAGGGCATCCCGGATTGTGACCACCCCGATATTGCCGCCATCCGCGCCAATTAGGCGCACTTCCGCAACGCGGATGCTCTCATTCACTCGAAAATCGTTTGCGCTGATACGCCTCTCCTTCTAAGGCAGGAATTCAGCCTGCCGCCTACATAGACGCAAATCCAGCCAGAGGCTGGGTTTTGTGGGCGAATCATACCATGAGCCGGCGGGAATCGTCAACGCGCCGACGGCCCGGCTCCCCGAGCCGTTGCCCGCTCACCCGGAGCCTCCGGCCGATGTATTCGGTACCGGGCCAGCGCCATCCCCCAGAGGTCGATGCGATCCGCGAAGCGCAGGCCGCACTTCTCCAGCACGCGGATGGAGGCAATGTTTTCCTGGTGTACCAGGCCAATGACGCCCTCAAGGCCGGCCGATTCGAAGCCGAAGCGCAGGGCGGCACGGGCAGCCTCGCTGGCATACCCATGCCCCCAAACGTGCTTGCTCAGCAAGTACGCAATCTCTGTCTCGTCCACCTCGGAGAGATACTCCAGCCCCGTCCAACCGACCACACGCTGGTCGTCAGGCGTGACCACGGCCCAATGCCCGTATCCGTGCTCCTCCCAGTGTGCCAGATGGTGCGCAATGTATGTGGTGGCCTTGTTCCGCGACGGCGGCCGCGGATTCGGAAAGTAGTTCAAGATCCCGTCTTCTTGTAGGATGTCAAACCATGTATCCGCATCGTCAGGAGACCATGGTCGCAGAAGAAGTCGGGCTGTTCGTATAGAGGGGATGCTCATCTGGACTCCGCACGGGCTCAGAATTTAGTTGATGCAAAGGAGTTTACCGCAGGGTGGCGGAAAATCCCCGCGTCGTAGGGGCGTTTCCGCCGGGAATGATGCGATAATTGCGCCACTTCTCATCTGACGCTTGGAGGCGCCTCGCAATGCAGCTCAGGTCGTTGGGTTACCGAACAGATCTCATCTTCCCAGCCTTTGAGGGCCAGGTCATCGACCGCGGGGACTACATGCTTGTCCGCACACCATCCAACCCGACTTTCTATTGGGGCAACTTCCTGCTTTTCTCCCAGCCCCCTGGCGAGGGCGACTTCCAGCGGTGGAGCGACCTCTTTGTGAGGGAAATCGGCGCTCCGCCCCAGACCGAGCATCAGGCCTTCGGCTGGGACTCGCCGGAAGGCACGCCTGGTCTGGTTGAGCCGTTCCTTCAATCCGGCTTCGAGCTAAGTCGCGACGTTGTCTTGGCTGCAGATTCGCTGCGGGCTCCTGCAAGGCCTTCCCCGGCTGCAAAAATCCGGGCCTTGGAATCTGATGCCGAGTGGCTCGCGGCGGTTGACCTGCAGGTTACTTGTAGGGAGCCAGTGCACGCCGAGGCCGGCTACCGAGAGTACCGATCCCGGGCCATGCAACGCTATCGGAGAATGTCGGCCGCGGGGCTGGGCTCCTGGTACGGCGCGTTCATCGAGGGACAGCTGGTCGCCGATTTGGGTATCTTCCATGACCGGGAATTGGGCCGCTATCAGTCAGTCGAAACCCATCCCGACTTCAGGAGGCACGGTATAGCGGGCGCCATGATCTACGAAGCGGGCAGGCAGGCGATTGCCAGGCAGCACCTGCAAACCCTGGTCATGGTTGCCGAAGCCGATTCGGCTCCTGCACGCCTGTACGGGTCATTGGGCTTCGTGCTGAAAGAAAAAACTATTGGACTGCTGTGGTTTCAGCATGCCGGGCAAGAGACACAGCCGGGGGGCTAGCCCGCTTCCGCAGTCCGCGGCCGCCATCCCCCGCACGCCTTCCGGCCGCTGGCGCTTTGCCCGCAAATGGATGCTACGCTTGCATCGTCACCGGCAGACCAAGAAATTCCCCGTACGTCTGGGTTGCCCTTTCCAACGCCGCGCGGTGCTTGCCGTTGAGCTCCGCGAAGAGTTCGGTTTCTACCAACACCGAGTCTTAGCCGGCGCGTCCGCCTCCAGATACCCACAATTCGACCGTCGAGGATGATGCACGGGGCCAGTCCGTGAAGAGCCTTTCGGGCTGCCTCCGGATCCAGGAACGCGCGGCGATCTTTGTAGGCGACAGCGAATTCATCGTAGGCTGGCAACAAGTGGACATCGGGGCTCGGCACACGCAGCTGCCTCGCATCAGTGCTGCGCCAGTACGCGCGATCATCCACCCTCTGGGCGACCAGCCCTGATCGCGCGCTCTGCAGTCCGGTCATGGCCTCCGCCACGCTCAAGCCTGACCACCACGCGAAGTCCTGCAACGTGGCAGGCCCGTGACTCGCAAAATACCGCCCCGCCAATTCCGCCAGGGCTTCCTCACCTTCGAGCCTGCGGCCCGCCGGGATCCACTCGTCCAGCAGGGCGAACGTCGTCTGCTTGCCTTGGCGGGATCCCTGACAGATCAAGCCCTCCTGGGCCCAGTAACCCAGGATGTGCAGGCCACGCTGTGCACCAGTGGCATGTATCCCGGCCTCCTCCAACGCCCGGTAGAGTTCCCTGCGCATCCGGCGTTGGCCTCCACTCAGCACCTTCACAAGGATCTTCCGCGCGCGCTTGAGGACTTCATCGGACAGGCCGGCCCTCCGGTAAACGCCCCGAAGCCGGATGTTTTGCCGGCGGGCCAGCAGGCGCACCATCCAGTGCGCGTCTTCCGCGGGCACAAAGTGGATAGTGCCGCGCATCGGCCATGTGCGGACGATCTCCTTCCGGGCAATCGCCCTCTCGACCGACGCTTCTGTGCCCCGGCGCACCCGCAGGCCAATGGCATACAGCGATCCGGCATAGTCCTGCGCTTGGACCGCGCCGAACCAGCGCACCACTTCTGCGGGCTCGCCGAAGCCCTGCTGTATCAGATGTTGGGCGCGCAGCCTCTGCGCAAGGATATCTAAAGCCGGCATGGTCATCTCTCTTGAAGAGCATCAGCACCCGACCGGGATTGCGCCACCACCAAGTTGCCAACCCCCGCGGACCACTGCCGCCCGCACGCCAGATTGCCCGCATCACGTCGTTGCGAGGGAGCCCCCCAGGGGCGACCGAAGCAATGAAGCAATCCCCTGGTTCATCACGGAGCAGGGCGTTATCCCGTTGGCCTACATAGCCGCGTCGATTCTCAGGCCCCTACTACAGCTCCGCCGAGCGCCTCGCAATCTTCTCTTTCACGTCTGCCGCGAATTTGGCCAACTCCAGATTCTTGTGCTGCGAGCCATCACGCACCCGCAGCGCGACCTTGCCTGCTTTCATCTCATCTTCGCCCACTACCAGCATGTAGGGCACCTTCATCAGCTGTGCTGCCCGGATCTTCGCATTCATGCGTTGCGCGCTAATGTCAGCGCTGACGCGTACATGCTGCGAGCGCAGATCCTTCACGATGCCCTCGGCATACTCGTTCTGCGAGTCTGTGATGGGGATCACGCGCACTTGCTCGGGAGACAGCCACACCGGGAAATTGCCCCCATAGTGCTCGATCAGGAATCCGATCAGGCGCTCATGGGTGCTCAGCGGCGCCCGGTGAATGCATAGCGGTACTTCCTCGATGCCCTGCTTGTTGATGAACTTGAGGTCGAAGCGCGCCGGAACCGCAAAGTCGACCTGATTCGTGGCCAGCGAGAACTCCTTGCCGATCACGCTCCACACCTGGACGTCTACTTTGGGCCCATAGAACGCGGCCTCGTCCTCGGCCTCCACAAACGGCACGTTGCCGTTGAGCATGGCGCGGCGCACCATCTCCTCCGTCTTGATCCACAGCCTCTCATTATCGACGTACTTCTTGCCCAGCCCCGCCTTGCTGTGCAGGCTGAGGCGCATTACATATTTCTCGATCCCAAAGAGCGCAAAGTACTTGAGATACAACTTGACGACATCCAGGAACTCCTGCTCGAAATCATCCTCCGAGACGTAGATGTGCGCGTCGTTCATTTGCAGCGAGCGGACTCGCATCAACCCGAACAGCTCACCCGATTTCTCATAGCGGTAGTCCGTGCCGTATTCTGCCAGGCGGATTGGCAGATCGCGATACGAGCGCGGCTTTGAGCCGAATATCTTATGGTGCATCGGGCAGTTCATCGGCTTGACGTAGTACTTGACGCCCTCCAGCTCCATCGGCGGGTACATGCTCTCGGCATAATAGGGCAGGTGACCCGAATGGATGAACAGATCTTCCTTGGATAGGTGGGGCGTGCGCACGCGCAGATAGCCCGCCGCCTCTTCGGTTTCCTTTGCCAGTTTTTCGATCTCTTCGATCATGACTCCGCCGTTCGGCGCGAACAGCGGCAGCCCCGGCCCGACCTCGTCATCGAAAAAGTAGATCTCCAGGTCTTTGCCAAGCTTGCGGTGATCGCGCTTCTTGGCTTCCTCGATCTGCCACAGGTAGTCTTTGAGCTGTTGGGCATTCTCCCAGACCGTGCCGTAGACGCGCTGCAGCATCTTGTTGTGTTCGTCTCCGCGCCAATAGGCCCCGGCTACGGACATCAGCTTCAGTGCATCCGGCTTGATGTCCTTGGTATTTTCCACGTGCGGACCACGACACAGGTCGACAAAAGTGTCGTCCTGGTAGATGGAGATTTCCGGCTTTTCCTGCAGCGGGTTGCCGTATTCGTCCAGCCCGCCTTCCTCGAGGCCGTCGATCAACTCCAGCTTGTAGGGCTGGTCTTTGAAGATCTGACGCGCCTCCTCGGCCGAGACAACCTTCTTCACGAAGTCGTGCCGGCCGGCGATGATCTGGCGCATGCGCTTCTCGATCTGTTGCAGGTCCTCCGGCGTCAGATTGCGCGGCAGATCAAAATCGTAGTAGAACCCGTTCTCGACAGGCGGACCGATGGTGATCTTGCCTTCGGGGAACATTTCCAGTACCGCCTGCGCCATGATATGCGCTGCCGAATGGCGGATCTTGTACAGCTTTGATTCCTCATACTTCTCGGATGACGTGTGCGACATTCCTGCTCCCTTTCTGTTGCTTCCCGAAGAGTGTGCATGAGCACTGTATTGCCGATTGAACTGGGACGAATGCGGCTAGTCGGCAAAGTACCGTATCGCAAACTCCTCTTCGTCTCGTGTCCCTTGCCATCTCTCCCGCTAAGACAAAAAATTCTCGCCCGTACACGGGGCGAGAATTCTCTTCACGCGGTTCCACCCGATTTGTCACCTCTGCCACGCAGGCACGGGACATCTCATGGGGCCGATAACGGGGCCTTCCGTTCGACTTACTTGCTGGCAGCTGATCGCTGCGAGCTTTCAGTATTAGGCTCGCGGGGGGTGTTCGGCGGTTCGTTCCTGAAAGAGGCTCTCAATCCTTGGCCTCTTCTCCCTGTTAGGTTGAATGCCGCGTACTCGTCCCGGTCAGAGCGATTGGATATGCAGCGGGATTATACGACAAATCCCGGGACAGTCAAGCGGGAGCACCAGAAATCTGCGCCCGGCCGCGGCGCACACCACTCCTTTTGACTGCCGTCTCCCAGCAACAAGTCTGATTCGATTGGACTGCATCCATGGCTTCAGCAGGGCGAATGCGATGGCCGCAGCAGCCAAGTCAGGACTGCCGGCGGGGCGACAAGCTAGGCCTGCAATTGATGCAGCACTTCTGAGAAGAGCTCAAACATGGACTTGAGACGCGCATTGTCCCGGACAACGCCCTTGGAGGACAAATGCAGGCCGTCGTGCCTGAGCATGACCGTCAACGACGGCTGGTCCTTCATCAGCTGTAGGATTTTCTTATTGCCCAGCAACTTGAGTATTCTGGATTCGTCAGTACCCTGGATCACGAAGTCCCGGTCGAAATCCGCATCGCCAATCTGGATGTCCCGCATTCCGATGGCCGCGTTGATCTTGCGGGCCAGCAAGCCCTGCCTGAGGATGGTGAACTGGAAGTGGTCCCTGTCCTGAAGTGGAGCTCTCAGCTGAGTGTAGGTGGTGCTGCTGTCGTCGCCGGTCGACACCGAATAGGTATTGAAGGTTACGATTTCCTGCCCGATGCTGGCCAGCACTTTGCTGGAGCCGAACAACCCGCCCGACACATACTGCGCGCCGAGCTCCTGAGCGAAGTGCTTCCAGGCCGCGTCGCGTGAGAGCCTGGATACGGCAATGATCACCAAGACCACGGCCACGACCACGGCAGCGAGGATCACAAAGATATTCATAGCAGCTTCTCCTCGGTTTGCAGGCCGGCGGCAAGTGTGATGAACACTACGCTTCCCGGCCCCGGCTAACCGAATCGCGCCCTGAGGGGAGAGTTCCGGCCGACCGCAGGACGGCGTTGCCTACGGCGCTGGTGTGGCCATGGTGGCGGGCACCCACTTTGCGAAACTCGCCATGTGACCCCACAGAGCTGCATAGAAGGTGGCTGCCCAGATGGCTGCGGTGGCCAGCAATACAAGTATGGCCAGCCAGCGTACGAACTCGTTCTTTCTGAACCACTGGAAGTACGGGAACGAGCCTAGACCGCCCAAACCGGCAAGCACAAATCCTGCAGCCGCGACAAGGGGCTCCTGGCCCAGACCCAGGGAAAGGATGCGCACACCAACGACAATCGCATCGACCCCGGCGAAGAAGGCGTAGATTGTGACGGGCAGGAGGTCCCACCCCTGGCTCAGGGCGATGCCCGTGGCCAGGAAGACCACGCCGAAAAGGGTCGTAGCGTCGCCGTAGCCGACGTTGAAACTGCCCGGAAGAGGCCACGTGAAGGAGAGCCGCAACCCCGTGATCAAGCTCAGCAACCCGGTCATCAAGAACGCCGCGGCGTACGGCCTCTGATCCTTCTCTTGCATGCCTTTCCAAAGATAATATGCCAGCAGTACCGTTCCAGCCACCAAATTGATCATTACCAGGGTAAGAAAATCAATGAACACTCTTTGCTCCTTTCGGTTTATGGAAAATGCAACAGGGCGGAGTATATTTCGGAAGGATTAAGTCCAAATTAACCGCCAATTCTGGCGCGGCAGGACATTCCACACGGTTCGGCCTTCGGGACGTCAGAGGCTGGCGCGCTGCGAGCCGATTGGACGTTGGCAGGCGCAACCACCCGCGCAAAGAAAAAAGGCCCCGAATGGGGGCCTCTCTTCTTGTGGGCGAGACAGGGCTCGAACCTGCGACCTCTGCTATGTCAAAGCAGTGCTCTAACCAGCTGAGCTACCCGCCCGGGGAACCCCATTATAACGAGTGCCGCCCGCTTCTGCAACTGGGCGAAGCTCAGGCTATACTTGCCGGGCCAATTCGTCGGCTGCGCCCAGACTCGGAGAGGAGATCACATGCCTGTGAAAAAGAAAGTAGCTCCCAAGAAGAAGGCAGCACCCGCCCGCAAGATGATCGAGGTGCACACGCCGAACAAGCCTGCATACATACAGCGGGTCGATGCCGAAGCCTACGAGGCCATGCGAAAGACCATGCTCAAAGTCCTTCCGAAGAAGGCGCCGGGACTCACGCAGTCAGAGATGTGGGCTGCGCTGGAGAAGGCTGCTCCAAAGAGGCTCTTCGGCGACCGCTGGAAGGTCGGTTGGTGGATGAAAACGGTTCAGCTTGATCTGGAATCAAGGAAAGTCCTGAGCCGCGAGCCGTCAAAGCCGTTGCGCTGGCACAGGGTCAAGTAGGGCATCCTTCTTTCTTGGCACCGTGCCTGATGGCCTTCCCGTTCAGGCTGCGATGTTTGTACTATACTCCGCTGCATGCCACGTGTGATTCGGGCGTCCGAGCTGGGGACGTATCTTTACTGCCGCCGGGCATGGTGGTATCGCAAGCAGGGCATCGAGTCCGACAACCAGGCGGAACTAGCTGGCGGGAGCGAGTTGCATCTGCAGCATGGCCGTAGGATCATGGCCGCCGGCATTTTGCAGGTGGCGGCATATATTCTCCTGCTGGCAGCGGCCGGCCTGATTGCCGCGCAACTGCCGCGCTTGCTGCTGAAGTGAGAAGGGACGATGGCTGCACTCCAGCGCATTGCCCATTTCCAGAACCGCCGCGATGAGGCGCCCAACCAGGAACTGGCACGCGACCTCGCCGCCAAGAGGGACCGCGCCGGGATACGTGAAATTGCGGAGAACCTGTGGAACAACGACAAAGGCATCCAGGCCGATTGCATCAAGGTGCTTTACGAGATCGGCTACCTGGAACCCTCCTTGATCGCCGGATACACGGATCGGTTCCTAAAGCTCATCAAGGATAAGAACAACCGCCTCGTCTGGGGAGGCATGACGGCGCTTGCAACCGTGGCGGAGCTCAAGGCAGATGTGATCCTCGCCCACCGGGACGAGATCAAGCGCGTCATGCGGGAAGGCTCAGTCATCGCCGTGGACAACGCTGTGCTGGCTCTGGCGCTGCGCGGCCGCCAGAGGGGAAAACTTCAACAAGGCCATTTTCCCTGATCTCCTGGCACATCTGAGGACTTGCCGTCCAAAAGACCTACCTCAACACTCGGAGAAGATTCTGGTTGCCGTAAATGCAGCGAACAAAGGAGCCTTCGTGGCAGCGTTGAATAGGCGCCTGCGCGAACTCTCCGGTGGCGGCCCTGTTCGCGTGAAGAAGGTCATGCAGGTAGCGGAAACCCGCTGATGACTGTGAACACCTCCCCACGTACGCGCCAGGCTGATTCAGAGGGCGCAGGCGGGCGACGCAGGCCCAACGCGAGGCAAGGACGCGTCCATCGGCCTCGGTCCAAGGCCCTCGGACTGGAACGCATCGTGTTTTTCAGCGACGCGGTGATGGCCATCGCCATCACGCTCCTTGTCATCGACCTCAGGCTGCCTGGTCCTTCGGCGGTGGCATCAGCCGCCGACGTTGCAGCCAGCTTGAAGGGGTTGACACCGCGCATCGTGAGCTTTGTGATCAGTTTCGCCGTCATCGGCGTGTACTGGTCATCTCATCACCGTTATTTCGGCTACATCAAGCGCTACGACAGCAGGTTGATGCTGTTAAATCTCATCTTCCTGTTCTTCATTGTGCTGATGCCATTTGCGGCCAGTATGCAGGGTCAGTACGGCTACCTGCCAGTGGGTGCTGCAATCTATGGCCTGAACGTGGCGGCCACGGGCCTTTCCATAGGAGCCCTCTGGTGGTACGCCTCCAGAAATCATAGGCTCGTGGATGACGACCTGGACGCCAGGATGATCCAGGGCAGAAATCAGGCAGCTTTGATCGTGCCGCTGCTGTTTCTGGCCTCTATTCCGTTTGCCTTCGTAAGCCCGTTGATCCCGCCGGTGATCTGGTGGATCGCGCCCCTTGCAGCCCTGGCAGCCTCTCGCCGGGTAGCCAAGGAACACCGTCGTGCTGGCAAGGGAGCTGGAGAATGATGAAGGCTCGTTCGATGATTGACTGATGCTCTATCTTGCCCTTCTCTTCATTATTCTGGCAGTCGTCCTGCTGTGGAAATCAGGCCGTCAGCGCTCGAGTGCCGGCCTTCCGGGAGGCCGTATTGTCTATACCGATACGCGTGCGTGGGGGCGTATTGAGAAACCGCTATACGCTGGCGATTTGGGCCTCACCGGAAAACCCGACTATCTCGTGCAGCAGCAAGGTGCGCTAATTCCAGTGGAAGTCAAGTCTGGCCGCGCACCGGAGATCCCGTATGATTCGCACATCTTTCAAGTGGCGGCCTACTGTCTGCTGGTCGAACGGACCTACGGCCGGCGCCCGCCTTACGGCATCCTCCACTACTCCGGGCGGGACTTCGCCGTGGACTACACTCCGGAGCTGGAATCCGCCCTGTTGGATCAGCTCGCAGATGTCCGGCGCGACGAAGCCCGCACGAATGTCGCCCGCTCCCATGAGAACCCGGGGCGCTGTCGCAATTGCGGCTTCCGCAAGATCTGCGAGCAAAGCCTGGCCTAGAAGAACGCATTGGCCCCGGGATTGCAGCTGAGCCCAATCACCGGCCGGCCCCCATACCCTTCGGCACGCGCGCATCGACTGCGAGCGCTGAGTGGCGGCTTGAAATTTCCACGTATAATCATTTGAAATGGCCGAGAAATTCGTGCCGAGGCGGCCCGTGGTGGTCTCGTATCCAAAGGGCGCCGAGGCGTTCGTGGAGACCGATCTTATCGTCGAGTTTCTTCGCGCCAGGGGCCTTGAGACCCCGCGCGGTTCAATCTACGACGAGGCCTTGCAGGATCGGGTGCGCGCTGGCGAATTTGATCTCCTGATCGCCCTCGGCGGTGATGGAACCATGCTGCGCGCGGGCCACTTGTGTGCCCCTTGCCATGTTCCCATTTTGGGCATCAATATGGGACGGTTGGGCTTCCTCATCCAGGTGGATCGCAACGAATGGCGCGAAATGTTTGGCCGCCTGTTCAATGGGGAGGGTTGGATCGAAGAGCGCATGATGCTGGAGGCCCAGCATGTCCGCAACGAGGTGACCCTGGCAAGTTGGCAGGCTCTGAACGAAGTCGTGGTGGGCCGGGGACTGGCGCTCCGTCCCGTCAGGCTGGACGCCACCGTCGACGGCCGGCCGCTGACTACATTCGTCTGCGACGGCCTGATTGCCTCGACCGCCACCGGGTCCACCGCCTATGCGCTTGCCGCGGGCGGGCCCATCCTTCCGCCCGATTTGCGGAATATCCTGCTGGTGCCCATCGCGCCACACCTGTCGGTGGATCGGGCCGTCGTGCTCGCGGAAGGATCTTCGGTCACGATGACAGTCCGGAGCGGGAACACGGTCCTCAGTGTCGACGGACAGACTCCAATTGACCTTGAGGAGCTTGACCGCGTCGACGTTCGGGCTGCCGAATTTGCAGCGCGGTTCGTCCGCTTTGGCGATCCCGGGTATTTCTATCGTAATTTGAACGCCCACATGAATCAACCGCACCTGTAAGCGGTACGGTGCTTGATGGGGGCGGGCCGCCATATGCGCGCTCAAAGGCGGAAGCAACTCTTACGACTCTGACACAGGATAGGATGGATTGCTCGTGACCGAACCTGAGACCCTTTACTGTTACGTCCACCCGAACCGGCCGACCACCTTGCGCTGCAACCGCTGCGAGCGGCCCATATGCGCCGACGACGCGGTGCTCACACCAACTGGTTACCGTTGCCGGGAATGCATCCGCAGCCAGCAGAAAGTCTTTGACACCGCTCTGTGGTACGACTACATCACCGCTTTCTTCGTCGCTGGCGTTGGATCGGCGGTCGCGAGCGGACTTGTGTACCTGATCAGCGGTTTCTTTTTCGGGCTCGGGGTCCTTTTGCTCGCACCCGGTGCCGGCGCGGTCATCGGCAACCTGGTGCTTCGACTGATCGGACATCGACGTTCGCACCCCCTCTTCCTGACGGCGGCGGCAGGCATCGTCGCCGGGGCCTTGCCCGCGCTTCTCATTGTCGGGATCCCCTTGCTCGTGGGCGGCTTCCGCGGCATCGGCGGTCTGCTTCCCGCGGTATGGGAAGTGGTCTACCTGTTCATGGCGGTCCCGGCAGCCTACACACAGATTTCAGGCTTGAAACTCGGCGGCTAAATTCGACCGGACCGGCTCATCGTCCCGTGCCCGGCACACAGAAGGAACATGCTGACTGAACTGCGCATCCAGAACTTCGCCATCATCGACAGGCTTGATCTCAAGCCCGGCGCGGGTCTCATCATACTTACCGGCGAAACGGGTGCCGGCAAGTCCATCATTCTGGACGCGGTGGAAATGCTCGTAGGTGGCCGCGCCGACACGACCGTGATCCGCACCGAATCCGATGCCGCCTTGGTCGAGGGTGTTTTCAAGCTCAACGGAGCCGAAAAGGACGCGGTCAACGCCGTACTCAAGCGCGAAGACTTGCTGGACGATCCCGACTTCGTCACGCTGGGCCGCGAGGTCCGGCGCGAGGGGCGCAACGTGGCGCGCCTCAACGGACGGACGGTCGGTGCCAGCCTGCTGAAGGAGATCGGCGGGTTCCTTGTTGATATCCATGGGCAGTCGGAGCACCTTTCCCTCCTTGACGCGCACGCGCATCTTGGCTTGCTGGATCGCTACGCCGATGTCGCTGGGCCGCTTGCCGCGTACCGCGGGACGTACCAACAACTTGCGGTCGTTCGCCGCGAATTGACTGAACTGCGACAGGCGCAAGCAGACGCCGACCGCCGCACCGAGATGCTTACCTTCCAGGCCGAGGAGATTGAGTCCGCCAGGCTTAAGCCCGGCGAGGAGGCCGACCTGCGCCAGGAACGCGATCGCCTGGCCAATGCCGAGTCCCTGGCAGGCGCTGCACAGGAGGCCCTTTCCCTCCTCGATGAGGGCTCAGCCGAGGCGGCGCCGGCCACGGACCTTCTCGGACAGGCATCCAGGGCCCTGGCCGGCCTCGCCCGGATCGACCACACGCAGGAGGAATTGGCCAACCAGTCGGCGGAACTGGAAGGCACGCTGGCGGAGCTGGTCCGTTCGCTGCGCACGTACCTTGACCAAATCGAATACAACCCCAGGCGGCTCGAGACTGTCGAGGAACGCCTCAATCTCATACACAATCTCACGCGCAAGTACGGCGGCGACATCCCCGCGGTGCTGAAATTCGGCCTCGACGCCCGCAGTCAACTCGAGACGATCTCCGGCGCAAGTGAGCGCATCCAGTCTCTGGAAATGCAGGAAGGCGAATTGCTCAAGATCCTTTCGCAGCAGGGCCAGAACCTTACCGAACAACGTAAGGCGGCCGCGGCCAAGCTGGGCAAGCAGATTGAGAACGAGCTTGACGACCTTAAGATGGCCGCCGCCCGCTTCGGAGTGGAGTTTCGGACTCGGGCCGATCCCACTGGCGCGCCAATGCCTGACGGCTCACGCGTTGCTTTCGATCGGGATGGCTTGGATCGGGTGGAATTCCTGGTCGCGCCCAACCCGGGCGAGGGGTTGAAACCGCTCGCACGCATCGCCTCCGGAGGCGAGACCTCGCGCCTGATGCTGGCGCTCAAGAACATCCTTGCGCGCGCCGATCAGATCCCATCCCTGATTTTCGACGAGATTGATCAGGGCATCGGGGGCCGCGTGGGTTTGGTGGTCGGGTACAAGCTGTGGCACCTGGCCCGCAATCATCAGGTGTTCTGTGTCACGCATCTGCCGCAATTGGCCGCCTTTGGGGATGAGCACTATCAGGTGCAGAAATTGATCGAATCCAATCGCACGTTGACGCGCGTCGAGCGTCTGGAGGGCGAGCCGCGACTGCTCGAGCTGTCGCAGATGCTTGGCGAAGTCGGTGAGGGTACACTGCGCTCTGCGCACGAGCTGACCCAGGTGGCTCGACAGATGATCAAGAACGGAAGCTAGCATGCGCACGCGCCTCACAGCCGAAAACCGATGACCGCCCCTGGCCCCCCCAAAGCGGAGCGCCGACTGGCAGCCATCATGTTCACGGACATGGTCGGCTTCACTGCCCTCAGCCAGAGGGATGAGACCCTTGCCCTTCGTCTGCTTGAAGAGCACCGGGAGATTGTTCGGCCGATACTCGGCAGGCATAATGGTCGCGAGGTCAAGACGATCGGCGACGCCTTCTTGGTTGAGTTTGCCTCGTCAGTCGAGGCTGTCAATTGCGCCATCGAGATCCAGAGCGCCCTCAAGCAGCTCAACGAGGGGCGCCCACAAGAACAGCCCATCCTGATTCGAATCGGCATTCACCTGGGAGACGTGCTCCATACGGGAATCGACGTCGCCGGGGACGCGGTCAACGTCGCCTCGCGCGTCGAACCGCTTGCGCCGCCGGGCGGGCTGTGCATCACCGCCGCGGTCCACGCCGGTGTGCTCAATAAGATTCCTCAGACCTTTGAGTCCATGGGCACCCCGCAGCTCAAGAATGTCAGCGTGCCTATCGAGATCTTCCGGCTTGCGGGCCTCGGTCAGCGGCCGTCGCCGGAAATGGCCTCGCCTAAGAACCGTGTGGCCATTCTCCCGTTTGTCAACATCAGTCCCGATCCCGCCGACGAATTCTTTGCCGACGGCATGACCGAAGAATTGATCTCCTCGGTATCACATACGCGCGGGCTTGCGCGTCATCGCCCGGACTTCCGTCATGCGCTACAAGGGCAGCGCAAAACCCATCGCCGATATCGGACGCGAGCTCAATGTCGCCACGGTCTTGGAAGGCAGCGTGCGCAAAGCCAACGACAAGATCCGCATCTCCGTGCAGTTGGTTGAGGCCGCCAACGAGGAGCCGCGTTGGTCGCAGACTTACGACCGCGACCTGCGCGACGTTTTCGCGATCCAGTCCGATATCGCTAAAAGCATTGCGCAAGCTCTGCGCGAGCACGTCCTCGACGAGGCGCCTGCACCCAGCGCCGCCACCACGACCCGCAGCACAAAATCCTACGTGAATTATCTCCGGGGCAGGCAGCTCTGGAACAAGCGCACCGAGCCGGACCTGAAACAGGCCATCGGTTTCTTCGAGGCGTCGCTCAAGTCTGACCACAACTACGCCCGGGCCTACACCGGGATCGCCGATGCGTATGCCGCCCTGGCCTTGCTTGAATTCATGCCCCCCAACGAAGCCTTCCCCAAGGCCCGCGAGGCGGTCTCCCAGGCGCTGGCATTGGACGCCGGGCTGGTCGACGCCCACACGTCCCTCGGCCTGATCAAGTTCCAGTACGACTGGGACTGGGTGGGCGCGGAGCAGGAACTTCGCAAGGCGATTGACATCAATCCGAATTACGCCTTGGCCCATCACTACTTCGCGGACTACCTCAAGGCCATGGGGCGTTTCGACGAGGCCATCGAGCAGATCGAAAAGGCCCAGGAGCTAGACCCGCTTTCTCTGGCGATAAATACCGGCGTGGGCCACGTGCTGTATCTTTCCCGCCAGTACGATAGGGCCATCGAGCAATACCGCAGAGCCGTTGACCTTGATCCATCCTTCATGGCGACGCACCTCTGGTTCGGCCGGCCCTATCTCGAGAAGGGCATGTTCGACGAAGCCATCGCGGAGCTGGAGACCGCGGTCGCCCTCTCGGGCGAGAGTACCCTCGCTCTTGCCATGCTGGGACACGGCCTCGCCTCCGCAGGCCGTACGGAGCAAGCGCTGCAGATTCTGGAGAGGCTTCGCCAGCGGTCCTCGCAGCAATATGTGCCTTCATATTGGATCGCCGTCGTGCAAAACGGCCTCAAGGACAGGGATCAGGTCATCGCTTGGATGCGCAAGGCCCTCGAAGAGCGTTCGTCCTGGTTGGCATGGACCAACGTTGAGCCACGCTTCGACTGGATTCGTCGCGATCCGGACTTCGCGGCCTTAATCGAGACCATGCAATTTCCATAGTGCCAGCTTCCCCCTGACTGACGAAGATACGGCCCGCCTCACAAGAGCGCATACCGCTGCAAAATCAAGAGCGGATATAATGGGCCTCAGACGCAAGTCGCAGGAGGAGATGCCATGCAGGCAAAAGAAAAGCTGGGAAAGACCGTCACGATCCGCGCGCAACCGCGCGCCAGCGGCAATGCGACCGGCAACGTTGTCCTGCCATACCTCACTGTAACCTACGTGGCGATTGTCGATGATCTGGACCATCCCGCCAATGCTTCGTACAAGTGGCTCCAGCTCGGCACCAACCAGTATGTGAACTACATCTATCCTCCCAACGGGGTCAGGTTTGATCTGATCGGCGACTCGCCGCCCCCTCCTCCGCCTCCTCCTCCACAACCACTTCCATCCATCACATTGAAGTGGTCTACACCGACGGCACCCGGGACAAGTTCGTGCCGGAATGATTGACCACCTTGAGGTCGTCGATTCAGCCGGCGTCCTGACCAAGTATCGCAAGGAGCCCGCTGTCCCGGACGAGCCCGGCGTAAGGTATGCCAGGGTCAAACACGACTACGAGTTGTATGGCGTTTCACGCCCGGAATACAATGGGGCCCCGGAAAAGGTGGGCGGACTTCCTGAGACGGTCAAGTGCGGAGACTTCGTCCCGCTCAATAAAGGCTGGCAGTTCTATTGGTACTATCTGCTCAAGACGTGCGCACCCCCCGATATGCTCGAGCAGGATCTGATTGACTTCTTCGGCACCATCACCAGGCGCAATGCCTTCAAGACCAACCAGCACGCCTGTGAGAACGGCTACGCCAACTACGTTACCGGCTGCAATACCGGTGCGAAGCCGATGCGGACAGAGGTCATCGTGACCGGCGGGGCCTATCTCAAGATCCTGGACTATCCGAACATTCATTCCTCACACGGTGTGCCATCCTATCTCTTCGCCACACTGAATGTTAATAATCCGCCCCCGGATCCTGCCGAGTGGGACGGCGTTTGGCAGACGCCCTTCATCTACTTTGCCACCACCTCCCGGCGCGAGCAGCTCGACAATGGCACACGCCTGGTGATTCCGCTGCTCGGTGGCTTTGATATTCCGGTTCCCAATGTTTCCGCGGCCGACTACGCTCTGATCCGCACGGACCGGGTCGAAATCCTGCCAGTGGGCGCCCCGCCGCCCAGACCCTACAACCCCTGAGAACGACGATCAGGTCCCACAGCAAACCAGACCTCGGAGGTTTTCGCGACCTCCGAGGTCTCTTTCCGGCGCGGCCAGCGTTCGCTGAGCTTTGAACACTGAGACCGCATGCCGTCCGTCCAGCACTCTGACGACTCCCACGTTTTTCTTCCCGAAAGACTACTTCGCACAGCTCGAGCCCGTCGGCCCTGGGGTGTGCCGCGGTACAATCCGCGGGCGGCCTTCCGCTAAGTTCTGGTCGGGGCATGGATCACCAATGAGTTGAGTGGCCTGTCCCTGCCGGGCTTGCCTCGGGCATTCTTGGCAGCCGCCACCGACATGGTGCGTTTGGGAGTCTCTTGCTGTGAAGATCACGGATAACATCTTCCTCGTACCAAATGTGGTTGCCAATCCTTACGTGATTGTCGATGTGGACGGCCTCACCCTCATTGACGCGGGCCTGCCGGGCAGTCAGAAGAAGATCCTCTCGTACGTTGCCGGCTTGGGCAAGGCTGCCCGCGACATAACGCGCATCATTCTGACGCATTCCGACATGGATCACGTAGGTGGACTGACGGCTCTGCACAAAGCAACGGGCGCCCGCACCTACGCCAGCCCGGTGGAGGCCCAGGCAATTGCCACCGGAAAATCCTCGCGCGTGATCACACCCGCCCGGCCCGTGTCCATCATGCGGCGGCTGATTCTCCTCGTGTTGAAACCCCGACCCTTCAAAGTGGACGAGCTGCTTGCGGACGGCCAGATCTTGCCTGTCGCCGGGGGTCTGCATGTGATCGATACGGCCGGCCATTGTCCTGGTCATATATCCTTGTTTGCACCCTCCTCGGGCGTTCTCTTCTGCGGTGATTCCATGGTCAGCGATCAGAACGGCCTGCACAGCTCCCGCCCGGGGCTGACTTGGGACCGGGCCAAGGCCGCCGAGGCTGTGAGACGGCAGGCGGCTCTCGGCGCGCAAATTGTGTGCCCTGGTCATGGGCCCGTGATCACGGATGCCGCCGGCAAGTTCCCGGTGTAGAGAAGGCAGCACCCCGGCACACAGACGCGTCATGACCACACATCCGCTGGTGCAATCGTTCTACGCTCGAATATGGAATGCCGGCGACGAAAACGTCGCGGATCTCTTGGCCGAAGACTTCGTCTTCCGGGGATCACTCGGCACGGAAGCGCATGGGCACGCGGAGTTTCTGGAGTACGTTCGCTCCGTGCGCGGCAGCCTGGCGGCCTATACCTGCGAGGTCCTGGATTGTGTCACCGAATTCCCCCACGCATTCGCGCGCATGCGTTTTCGGGCAGATACGTCGCACCCTTTCGAGGCTTTCCAGCGACTGGCCGATTGGTGGATTGGCACGGGGCGGCACACGTTTCGTTCCGGGACTCAAAACTATCGTCCCTCTGGGTCCTTGGCAATCTGGCGGGCCTCGACGAGGTACTTAAGAAGAATGCCGCCGCGTCGCAAGATTGACCCCCGCCTGGCTGGCGCAGGCCGACTCGCTTCCCTGCCACGTCAGTAGCTCTGCCGCATGTCCACTCGTCGCCGATTGTCCAGCGAAACGCAGCGCCCTCTCGTCAACCTCTCACGCCTGGAAACACTGGGGGACGCGATCTTCGCCTTCTCCCTGACCCTTCTCGCTCTGGATCTGAGGCTTCCGGATGTGGCGCCCAGCGCCCTCACCCCGGGCATCCTCGCGCTCCTTCCCCGGCTGCTCATATTCGTGTTTGCTTTCCTGGTCATTGCGCAGGAATGGGATGTTCACCAGCGGACCGTGCTTCACATCGTCCGCGCCGATGGCACCTATGTCTGGCTCTATCTGTTGTCCCTCATGTTTGTGGTGTTGATGCCTGCCTCGGCGGACATCCTTGGCAGGTACCCGCTGCAACCGCCCTCTCTCGTATTCTTCGGCGCCAACACGGCATTGCTCTGCGTGGCTTCTTGGGCCATGTGGCAGTACGCCTCCCATCGCGGCCGGCTTATCGATCCGCAGCTCGATGAGCGCACGGTCAGGCTGATTGCATCCTTGTGGCTGTATCCGCCGTTGGTGATCGTGATTACGATTCCTCTGGGCTTCGTCAGCGTGTATCCGGTCTATGCCATCTGGATTCTGATGCCCGTCGTCTCGTATTCATACAGCCATTGGGCTTTTCGCAGGCGCTGAAAGACCCTAGTGAATCCCTGTATCAGCATAATGGAGCGCCCTCCCGCCGCGGCAGTCATGTCCGCATGACGACGGCCTTGGGAGCAGCAGCCTCAAACGGTTTCCCGAAGAACCGTTGCCCGAAAGGGAACCGACTCAACTGGAACGGCTGCTGTCTGGGCCCATCCACGATGCACCCCACCGCGGCCGGATCGACTACGTGAGGGGCCTGCCAGCCCCGCTCAAGCGACAAGAATCGGGAGGAACGATGACAACTCGAGTATGCATTGCAGGTGCCACTGGATGGGCGGGCTCTGCGCTGGCCCGCGCGATCGCCACGACCGAGGATCTTGCCGTGGTGGCGGGAGTTTCGCGCACACATGCCGGGAAGACCCTGGGCGCCGTGCTGGACGAGCCGCGGCTTGCATGCCCAGTCTACGCAACGGCGCAGGAGGCGCTCGCTGAGCCCTGCGACGTCTTCTTTGAGTTCACCAAGCCAGACGTTGCCAAAGCCAATGTCATGGCAGCGTTGCAGCACGGGGCCCATGTGGTGATCGGCACCTCCGGACTATCGGAGGCGGATTATGCCGATATCGGGATGGCGGCCCGGGAGCATCAGCGTGCTGTCCTCGCCGTTGGGAATTTCGCGCTGACGGTCGTCCTGCTGCAGAAATTCGCAGAGATCGCAGCCAGGCACATCCCGCAGTGGGAAATCATAGACTACGCCGCAGACAGCAAAACCGACGCGCCCAGCGGCACGGTCCGCGAGCTCGCGTTCCGCTTGTCAAGCATCCGCCCCTCGGCACTAACCGTCCCATTACAGGACACTCAGGGCGTCGTCGAGACTCGGGGCGCCCGCATGCAAGGTTCACAGGTGCATTCCATCCGGCTTCCCGGCTACACCATCTCGGCCGAGATCGTTTTCGGCATGCCTGGCCAGACGCTCACCCTGCGGCACGACTCGGGCGCGACTGCGGAGCCCTATGTCGACGGCGCCCTCCTGGCGGTCCGCAAGGTCGCTACGTTTGTTGGCCTGCGCCGGGGTCTTGACAGGGTGCTGGACCTGACCTGAAGTTCCTGCCAGCACGCGTGTCCCCGTGCCGGGCAAACACCATTCATCTCAGGCCATCCCGCATCGACACGCTCGCGTCCTGCACCGCCAGGGTCACGCGCAGGCGTGTACAATCACCCCATGCGCGAGATCCTATATGGCCGCAACGCAGTCTATGAAACCCTGCGCAGCAAGCGCCGCCAGCTCTTCGGCCTCCAGGTTGCGGACACCGTAAAGCCTGCGGGCCGCATCAACGATATTCTTCAACTCGCAGCTGCTCAGCGGGTGCCCGTCATCCGCGAGCCTCGGATCAAGGTCGGGCCGCGCGACGTCAATCATCAGGGCGTTGCTCTCGAAGCAGCCCCGTATCCTTATGTCGACCTCACCGATATCCTTGAGCGGGCGGCGCGGGCCAGCGAGCCGCCGTTCATATTGATCCTGGACGCCCTGCAGGATCCGCAGAACTTCGGTGTGCTCCTTCGGACCGCCGAGACCGCCGGCGTCCACGGTGTCCTGATACCCCTGGCTCGCGCTGTGGAAGTCACACCTGCCGTCGTGAATGCTTCGGCAGGCGCGACGGAGCACTTGTACATCGCGCCCACGAATCTCTCTCAGGCCATGGACACCCTCAAGAAGATGGACGTATGGATGGTCGGACTCGATCCCCGTGGCGACGTGCTGGACCCCGGCAGCGATCGTCACCTGAGCGGGGCTCTCGGCCTGGTCGTCGGCTCCGAAGGCGATGGGCTCCACGAATTGACCCGCAAGAAGTGCGACGTTTTGCTGCGCCTCCCTATGCAGGGCACGATCGACTCGCTCAACGCGGCCGTCGCCGGCTCCATTGCTCTCTACCTTGCCTATCTTGCCCGTCAGAAAGTTGGCAACCGGAGGTAGCGTGTAGAATCAGGGTGCAGTTGATTGCACCGCGGTGCCCCGTACGCCGAGGGCGGAAGTCAAGACGTGGCGATCGCAATCTTGCAGGCTGTTGATAGTCAGCGGAGGACTTGGATGGGCGTCGAATTCAAACTCACTCAGGAACGGCCTGAAGGCAATCCGGCTGTTGTCGTGATCCACCTCAGTGGCTGGCTCGACGCCGAGAGCGAGGCGCATCTGGTCGCGGCCGTTCAGAAGGCTGCCGACGAAGGCGCCGAATACGTTCTGCTGGATTTGCTTGAACTCGATACGATTACGAGTGCAGGCATACGCGCCATGCAGAAGTCGTACCAAATCCTGACCCCCAGGGGCGCAGAGAAAAAAAGCAAACGGATAAAGCTCTGCAACGCTTCGCCCCAGATCTACCAGGTCTTGAGTGTGACAGGCTTGCTCATGCAAATCCCCGTGTACGAGAGTCAGGATATCGCAATCGATTCATTCGGCAGGTGACCTGGCGACTTTTGGAAGGTCCGACGGCTGGAAAGTGGCGCAAAGTCTCTCCAGCTGCGGCGCTGAGCCGAAGCCGCGGCACCATGCCACCGGTCTCTCCCGCGGCCAACAAGGATCATTGATCTGAAACCACACAAGCTCTCTGCCACGTATCATTTCCCGCGCGGTTTCCTTTGGGGCGCGGCCACTGCCGCGCATCAAGTGGAAGGCAACAACACCAACAACCAATGGTGGGCGTGGGAGCAGTCCGGCCATACCGACGGCACATCGGGCCTGGCTTGTGATTGGTGGGGCGGACGCTGGCGCGCGGACTTCGACCGGGCAGCCGAGACCGGTCAGAAAGCGCATCGCCTCTCTGTGGAATGGAGTCGTATTCAGCCCGCGCCCGACCAGTGGGATGAAGATGCCTTGGAACGCTACCGTCTGATGCTGCAGGGACTGCACGAGCGCGGCATGACGGCCATGGTCACCCTCCATCACTTCACCGATCCACTCTGGTTGACGGAGCGCGGCGGCTGGGAAACCGACGCGGTCGTACCCCTTTTTCAGAAATTCGTCGGCAAGACGGTGGAGGCGCTCCGGGAGTACTGCTCCTTATGGTGCACCATCAACGAGCCCAACGTGTACGCCTTGCTCGGCTATGTCGCCGGGGAGATGCCGAGTTCCCGGGGCGGATTGCGTCTTGCCATCCAGGTCGAGGCCAACATGCTGCGAGCCCACGCCGCCGCTTATCGCCTGATTCACGAAATCCAGCCGCAGGCGCGTGTCGGGTATGCGCTGCACTACCGCCCCATGGTGGCGCGCCGCAGCTGGTTCCCCCTCGATCAGCTCATGCGCAGCGTTCGCCACACCACTGTCAATCTCGCCTTCCCCTCTGCCATCAGCACGGGAGTCATGCGCACCCCGCTTGGTAGCGTGCGGATCCAGGAAGCCATGGGCACGCAGGACTACTTTGGCTTGAACTACTACACAGCCCCAACGATCTGGCTTGATCTGTTCCGTACTAGGGAGCTTTTTACGCACAGCGGATTCCCCGTGGGCGCCGATCTAAGCGAGCATGGCGTCGTCGCCAATATGCCCCAGGGACTCTATGACTCCATCCATTGGGCCGTGCGCCTCTACCCGGACATGCCCATCCTGATCACAGAGAACGGCGTGGAGTCTTCGGACGACGCCATCCGTCGGCGATATATCGCGCAGCATGTGCACCAGATCTGGCGTGCGGTGAACTTCAACTGGCAAGTGAAGGCCTACTTTCATTGGACCTTGGTTGATAACTTCGAATGGAAGAGCGGCTGGAGTCAGAGGTTCGGCCTCTGGGCCCTCGACCCCACCACCCAGAAGCGCACCAAGCGTCTTTCGGCCGACCTGTACGCCGAGATCTGCAAGACCAATTCTCTCTCCGCTGAAATGGTTGAACGCTATTGCCCTGAGGTCTATGACAAGATCTTTCCGCCGTTCGATGGCTAAGGGCAGGGGTACTTAGGTGCGCAGGCCGTCGGATGTCCTGCGGTGCCGATGTCGAGTGTCATAGCGAGGAGCATCCATGGACTTCGCAACCCAGCTCGCCGGCCTTGATCAATTTCTTGCCGCCGTCTTCGGCGCCGGTACCACCATCGAGGGGCTCCTGGGCTCGCTCGGTTTTGATTCCGCGCAGCTCGCTGCACTTCGCGAACACCATCTGCCGGCCATCGCCTCGCAGTTCGTAGACGCGATCCATGGGAGGCTGACTTGGGAGGACAAGGACTTGTGGTTCCGTCTTGTCGCCCGCCGCTTTGGGTTGGATGGCGAACGGCCCGCGGCCCTCGAGGCCGCTGCTGGCAGCCTCAACATCGATCCGCCCTACGCCGCTTATGCTCAGGATCAAGCCATGGAGAGATGCCGCACCAAGACCGCCCTCCAAGACTTCAAGAAGGAACTCCATCGCCTCGCACTGGACGAACTTGCGAAGAGCGGCGAGAAGCCTGGCAAGAATGCGGTCCTGCAAAAGCTTGAGCGTCTCGCCAATTTGCGCGCCGCGGCCGACGTCGCCCGCATGGATCACGATGCCAGGCGGGCGGAAGTGCTCAAGAAGGTACAGACCGAACTTGATGCCATCGAATTGGAGTTTCATCCGGTCCTGGAAGCCGCCGAAGTCAACGCCGCAGCGCTCGAGGCCGAGATCAAGAACGATATCCTCCTGAGGGGCGAGAGCCTGAGAGGCAGTGCGTACCAGGCGATATACATGAGGGGCCGCATTTCGTGGGACAGCGCCGGCATCAACGGCTACGCTCATACGCACCCCGAAGTCTTGAAATTCCGCAAGGAAGGCCATCCCAGCGTCAGTCTGCGCAAGACCGGATGAGCATCCAGGCGCATTGAAAAGCTCCCACTTTACGTTATCATCGGGTTGGGAAAGGACATCGCATGGCCGCTGATCCTGCCAATCCATCCAGCCTGTTGAACCCGGACTACAAAGTCTACGGGGCCGATACTTCGTTTTGGTCCCTGGAACTCGACTTCGACAAGTACAAGTCGGCCGGAGCCACGTTTGTGATCATCAAGGCTCTTCACGGCAAGAACGTGGATCCGTATTTCATTCGCAACTTCTCGCGGGCTCGCAGCGCGGGCGTCGCCGTCAGTTCATACCAGTGGCTGATTCCGGGCAGTCAGCTCTCCATCAAGGATCAGGTGCAAACCTACGCGGCGCTGCTGCAGGACTATCCTCATGACTTCGTACCCTGGCTTGACTACGAAGGCGGCACAGGTTCGGCGGATGGCTCGGATTTCAGCGCCTACGTGGATCTTTTTCGGCAGTCGACCGGGCGCGACATTGGCGTGTACTCAGGCTACGGAAAGCTCATCGAGCCGAGGTCAGCCATCCCGGAGCGCTACGCCACGATGAAGTTCTGGATCGCCAACTACTCAGTGGCCTTTCCCCGCATACCCAAGCCGTTCACGAACTGGGACTTCTGGCAGTTCACGGAAAGCATGCCGGCCGCCGCATATGGTTTCCCGGCCGACGGCGAACGCGCCATGGACATGAACTATTTCAACGGTTCCCTGGAGACTTTCAAGGCATTCTGCTTCCCGGCCACCGGCGGAACCTCGGATCAACAACGGGAGCAGCAGATCGCCTGGGAAGTGCCCCAGCCGACTCTGGTAAAGGGCAACACGGGGATTGAGGTGCTGAAGCTTCAGGACCTGCTCGTGAAATTCGGTTTCATGACCGTTGCGCAGGTTGCGACCGGGCCGGGGACTTTCGGCCCACGGACCAGCGCGTCCCTCATCAATATGCAGGCGGCCCTCGGCCTCCCTACGACCGGGACCTATGATGACGCCACCCGAGCCGCCGTCATTGACCGCTACTACACGGAGCAGCCGCCCATCATTTTCCTCCTCCTCCTCCTCCGCCTGCCGACGACGAGCCTGTGGAAGAGCAGCAGATGTTCAACGGGGGCGCCGTGTACACACGGTACATTGCCAAATTGAGCCGCGGCGATGTCCAGTACCATGTGATCAAGGTGGACCTGACAAAAGCCCAGATCTTCATCACCCCTCAGCCCACGGGCCTCTCAACCGTACCGGCCTTCTTGAAGCGATTCAGCATGGATATCGCCGTCAATGGGGACGGGTGGAGTTGGACGCGGGCACGCGGTCTCAAGCGCATCCAAACGTCCGGCGAAAATGCCAGTAGCGGGAAGCGCTACGGCCCCACCAACAAGGAGTCCGCCTTCTACATTGACAAGCGAAACAAGGTCTCCTTGGCTCGTCCTGCTGCATCAGATATTTGGAATGCTCTGAGCTTTCCAAATATCCTGGTCGAGGACGGGCAGGTGTCCAACAAGATCACCCGGACAGACATCGATCCACGCACGGCCCTCGGCTTCACTCAGGATGGCAAATACGCGATACTCGTCGCCGTCGACGGGCAGGAGACTCCCGGGACCCTTGTGCGCTCTGGTATGACCTTCTCAGAAGTGGCCAACATCCTCGTCAAGCAGGGCGCGTGGGTTGGATCCAACCAGGACGGCGGCGGATCCACTACGTTGGTGGTGCGGGACGAGCAGGACAATCAGCCGAAGATCCTTAACGAACCCTGCGGCACGGAGTCATACTCCAGCCGGGGTAAGACCTATAAACTCAGATCGGTCGCCAACCACTTCGGGATTCGCTTCAATGCCTGATTATTGCGCTGCGTACTTAAGCGACCTTACGAATGCGGCGCTCACTGCCGTAATCCCCATCTCGGTCACAGCACCAGGGCAACTTCGGCGGCGGTTGCTCCCGGCATCGCATGAGTCGGGAGCCCTCGCACATTCGAGGATGTGATCCAGGAAGATCGCCTATGCCGGACACAACGCCTCCGAGCCGTCGGCGCAGTACTCGACCTTTCCCCCAATGATCGTCACCAGCGCACGGACATCCTTGATCGCCTGCGGTGCGACTTGGAGCGGGTTGTCCGAGAGGATGACCATGTCTGCCAACTTGCCCGCCTCAAGACTGCCGATCTCGTTCTCGCGGAACAGCGCATAGGCCGAGCCCATGGTCATGATGCGCAGCGCCTCATCCGCGCGAATCGCCCCGTTCTTTAGAAAATCAGGCGCCGGGCACACGCTACCGTCGTCCGCCACCTCGTTCCGCGTCACAAAGCCGTACAGATTCTGGATCGGATCCATCTGCTTGAAGACTGGATAATCGGCGTGCCAGGCCGCATGCACCCCCGGATTGGTCTCCAATATCGAGCGATATGGCCATTCTTCCGTACCTAGCGCGTCCGGCACAACGTACTTGAAGTGTGAGTGCGGATCTGTTCTCCCACAGGTGGCATATCCGCCAAACATGACGGGCAGAATACCGATTTTGTTATAGCGGTCGATCATGTCGGGCCGCACCACGGCATTGTGCTCAATGCGGTGCCGAAGCGTGTTCGGCTGTCCCTCCAGCGCGGCCTCAATCGCATTCATCACCTGCTCGATCGCCCGATCGCCCAGGGCGTGAACGGCTACCTGGTACCCGTCCGCGTGGATCTGGGCCACGACGCGGTTCATCTCATCCTGCGTCATATACAGATCCCCGTTGCCGTATCCGCCCGCATACTCAAAGCTGACCGCGGGCACATTACATGATCCGCCGTCGGCAAAGTCTCGAATGCCCGGGCGGCTTGAAGACGCGGCTACGGTCGTAGCCGCGCGGCTCCAAACAAAGGCGGTCCCCCGGCCCCATTTCGGTCTCGGACTTCCTGGCTACGCGGCGACACGTTGAATACGGACTATCCTTGAAGGTTGATCGCCTGAGCAGGAGGCAGCGCCATTGCGTATCGACCTGATGCTCCCCCTTCGCTATAGCACCCTGACCCGAAATCGTGGACGGCCGGATGCCTTCTAGATGCATCCCGGTGGCCCCGCAGCCTGGCCCGGCCCCCTGTGCGGCAAACTCTTCAGACGCTACGCATCAGACACCTTCAAGCAGGCGGCGTGGTGAGTTCCACTGACGGCAACATAAGGCGGATCAGTGCGTGTGCATTCGTCCATTGAGACGGGACAGCGCGGGTGAAAGCGGCAGCCCATGGGAATTTGCGCGGCATTGGGGGTCTCGCCCTGCAAGATGATGCGTTCCCGGCGCAAGCGAGGGTTCGGGACCGGGACGACGGACAGCAGAGCCTTGGTGTATGGGTGCTGAGGCGATTTCAGCACCTCGAGGGCATCCCCGCTTTCCACAATCCGCCCGAGATACATCACCGCGATACGATCCGCAAAATACGCCACTGTGCTAAGGTCGTGCGTTATGAACACGATGCTGACCCCGCGCTTCTGTTGCAGTTCACGCAGTAGGTTGAGGATCTCGGCGCGGATGGAAACATCCAGCATGGAGACGGGCTCGTCGGCCAGCAGAAGTTCGGGCTCGAGCACCATGGCGGCTGCAATCACCACTCGCTGCCGCTGCCCACCGGAAAGTTCATGGGGATAGCGCAGCGTGTAGTCCTCGGCAGGACGCAGGCCGGCCTCCTCCAGGGCGGTCTTCACCCGCATCGCCCGTTCCGCACGCCCTCGGGCAATTCCATGTACCAGGAGGGGTTCAGCCACGATCTCGAAGATGGTTGAACGCGGATTGAGCGATTCATACGGATCCTGAAAGATCATCTGCGCGTGCTGGCGCAGTCGCTTGAGGGCAATGTGGGGAAGCGCCAGATGTTCGCGAGTGCCAACACCCCCACTGGATTCAAACGATGCCAACCCGGCCCGTTGGCGGCGCTCGTGTGCGCCGACAGTTTCACCGTGGAACCGGATTTCGCCGTCTGTTTGTTCTTCCAGGCCGATCAATGTCCGTGCGATCGTGGTCTTTCCGCAGCCCGATTCGCCCACAATGGCCAGGACCTCGCCCCGTTGCAGCGTGAAGGACACGTCATCCACCGCCTTCACGAAGGACTCGCGGCGTCGGAAGATCGACCCCCTGACAGGGAAGTACTTGAACAGGTGCTGCACTTCGAGCACAGGAGCCTGATTCATGCGAAGTTCGCCTGTTTGCCCTTGCACAGGTGGCATGCCACATAATGCCGGTCGGAAGGTTCGATCAGCAGCGGATCCTCGGCCGCACACATCGCCAGCTTCACATCGCAGCGTGGCTCAAAGCGGCAGCCCTGCGGCAGATCGGTCAAGCGTGGCGGCGTCCCCGGTATGGAAACCAGCGTCCCGGCCGGTCTGTTTACATCGGGAAACGAAGCCAACAAGCGTTGTGTGTAAGGGTGCTGGGCGTTGTTGTAGATGCTGTCCGCACTGCCGTATTCCGCGACCTTGCCCCCATACATAACAACTACCGAGTCGCACACCTCTGCCACAACGCCCAGGTCGTGCGTCACCAGAACGATGGCCAGTCCCAACTCCTTCTGGATCTTGCGCAGCAGTTCCAGGACCTGCGCTTGGATCATCACATCCAGCGCCGTGGTGGGCTCATCCGCAAACAGCAGGCCGGGTGCGCAAGCCAGCGCCATGGCGATCATGGCGCGCTGCCGCATGCCGCCTGAGTAATGATGGGGGTATTGGTCCCGGCGTGCCCGCGGGATTCCCACCAGCTCCAGCAATTCCCCCACGCGCTCCTGCGCCTTCTCGGCATCCATTACATTGTGCAGCAGGATCGGCTCGCGAATCTGATCACCCACGGTCATCACCGGGTTGAGCGCGTTCATCGCGCCCTGAAAAATAATCGCGATCTCCTTCCAGCGATAGCTGCGCATCTCGCGCTCGCTCAGCGCCAGCAGGTCTCTCCCCTTGAAGCGCACCTCGCCGCGGACAATGCGACCACTGGCCGGCAGCAGACGCAGCACCGACATCAATGTGGTGGTCTTGCCGCACCCCGATTCACCCACCAACCCAAGCGTCTGGCCGGGCCAGACGTCAAACGAAACGTCATCGAGTGCCCGCGCCGCCACGCCGCCCGATGCAACGAATTCGGTCGTGAGATGACGGACGGAAAGGAGCGGCTGCGGTTTCATTCCGGAGGCGGGACCGCCCCCAACATGACCATATTTCCGCCGCCTTCCAGGTGGTGGCCCGCCAGACGCGGATTGAGCATTTCCTCAAGAACGTTGCCGAGCAGTACGCAGCCCAGACTTACCCACACGATGGCCAGGCCGGGCGGAAGGTAGAACCACCAGGCTCCATTGGTGATCGCGTTTCGATCAAACGCGAAGTTCAACATCGTTCCCCAGGAGGGCTGCGTGGGATCGCCGAGACCCAGAAAAGCCAGCCCCGATTCCACCAGGATGGCCGTCGAAATGATGAGCACGGTGTTGGCGACGATCAGCGGCATGATCTGGGGCAGAATGTGCTTGCGAATGATGTGGAGGTGCCCCGCCCCAATGGCCCGGGCGCGCGCCACGAACTGGCGCTCTTTGATCGTCAGCACCTGCGAACGAATAAGCCGCGCCGAACTCGTCCAGTACAGCAGGCCGATGACGAGGATCAGCACGGTGAGCGGCGACACGTGCAGGTCCATCTGCCGAAGCGTGGCAACCAGCACGAGCATCAAGGGCAGGTCGGGGATTACCAACAGAATATCCGTGGCGCGCATCAGGAGGTTGTCGATTCCGCCGCCAAAATACCCGGCCGCGATCCCGAAAAGGCTGCCCACGAACATGGCGATAAACCCTGCCAGGAAGCCAACTGTCAGCGAAATCCGGGCGCCATAGATCAGTTCCGTCCAGATGTCGCGGCCGGCATCATCGGTGCCCAAAGGCGGCTGGACGGAGGGCGGTGCGAACGTCAGCCCGCGGCCGTCCGCATCACGGATCACGTCAGTCGGCTGATAAGGCGTCAGCGCCGGGGCGAAGACGGCCGCCAGGATTGCGGTCCCTAGCAGGAACCCGCCGATGAGTCCAAGCTTGTTGCGGCTGAACGTCCGCCAGAAGTCGCCGACGTTGCGCCTGAAAAGGATCCAACCCTCATTCATGTCAATTGGCTTTGACCCGCGGATCCAGGTACGTGTACAAGACGTCCGCCAGCATGTTGGCCAGGATGACGCTTACGGCCAGCAGGAGGAAGGCGCCTTGCAGCAGCGGATAGTCCTGCTTGATCAGCGCATCCTGGAAGAGTTTGCCCAGGCCGTCGTAGGAGAACACCGCTTCGATGTAGATCGCACCGGAGACCGTGAATCCCAGGTTCAACGCGATCAGCGTCACGATCGGGAGCATGGCATTCTTCAGGGCATGGCGCATAAGGACTTGCCAGTGGCTCATGCCTTTGGCCTTCGCCGTGAGAATATAGTCTTCGCTGAGCACCTCAAGGATCGACGATCGCATGATGAGCATGTACTCGCCCAGGTAGAGAACTGTCAGCGTGAAGGTGGGCAGGATCAAGTGCCGGGCGAGGTCCGGGATCACGGCATACAGGGGCTTGCCGACATTTGCCGGGCTGACGATGCCTCCGGTTGGCAGTCCCAGCCACGTGCTGCCCGCCGCCAGCAGAATGATGCCGAGCCAGAAGGTCGGGGTCGCCCAGGCGATCAGCGAAAAGGTCAGCGCTCCCACATCGATCGGCGTCTTGCGTTTCCAACCCGCAAGCAGGCCGAGGACCACACCGAGCGAAATGGCGAGGATCTGCCCAAGGCCGACCAGTAGCAGCGTATTCCCGAGTTTGGCCAGCAGGATATTCTGCACAGGCTGGCGCTGCGACCAGGAAACTCCCAGATTGCCGTGCGCCCACTGGCCAAGTGTGTCAAGGAACTGATCAGGAAACACCGGCTTATCCAGTCCGAACTGGACCCGCAGTGCCTGCTGCACCTGCGGCGAAATCCGTACGTTGCGGCCGATGACCGCCCGAACCGGATCTCCGGGCAGGATTCGAAACAACACGAAGTTGATGACCAGCACCACCAGCACGGTCAACAACGAGAATCCCAATTTGCGTAGGAGAAAGTCCCGCCGATTTCATCTATGTGATGCTGCGCCCTGCCCCTATTCCGTCCGGAACAGAGGCAGGGCTGTCAAGACCCGGACTACTTGACCGGCTGCACTTGGACGAGAGACTGCGCTATGTCAATTCCCAGTGGCGACTCGATGAAGCCGGTGAACCGGTCGGACCGATACGCCTGCAGAAGCTTTTCGTACCACAGCACGATGTACGGCCGGTCGTTGAACACCATTTCCTGCATCTTCCAGATGATCTGCTGCCGCTCGGTCTTGTCGATGGCCTTCTGCTGATCCAGATACAACTGATCGTATTCCGGATTGTGGTAGCCGCTGTCGCTCCAGCCACCGTCCACAAACTGATCGGTTGTCAGAACACTGAGAATGAAGTCGGGGTCTGGATCCGGTCCCCAACCCCAGACGACCAGGTCGTAGTCGCCGGTCGGGGTCATGGCCGCCGTAAGACTGTCTGAATCAACGGACTCCACATTGGCCTTCACGCCAATCTGCTTGAACCACCCGGCAAGCATGTCCGCGATCCGTGGGTAGACTGGATTGGAATTGGGAAATTGCAGCCGAAATTCGAGGCGCATATCGCCCTTGGCCCGTACGCCATCCGAGCCCATCGTGTAGCCCGCCGTCTCCAGGATCTGATTTGCCCCGGCGATGTCGAAGCCAATATCCTGGACGTTGGGGTCGTGCCAGAAGCCGCCGCCCAGAGTCGGTGGAACGATTGTGTCCCCGGGCGCACCCAATCCCTGCAGAACGATATCTACCAGGTCTTTCTTGTTGATCGCCGCCGCCAGCGCCAGGCGCACCTGAGGGTCTTCGAGCGCCGGGTTGCGGATGGGAGCGGGATCATTATCAGCGGCCACCGAGTTGATAACCAGCTCATTGAAGTACCGACCGTTCTCGGCCACCGCGACCACGTTCTGGAAGCCCTTCACCGTCTCGAAGGCCGTTGCCGGAACCTCGCTGATAACGTCGATGTCCCCCACTTTGAGTGCCTGGACCATCGCGTCGGCATTGTCAAATTTCTGGAAGATCATTTGGTCGATGGCCGGCGGCCCATCGTAGTAGTCCTTGTTCGCATCCAGGATCAGGATGCCCTGGTCCTTCTCAAAAGTATTGATCTTGAAGGGACCCGTTCCAATGGCATTGAAGTTGTTGAAATTCTGCAGATCCTCCGCGGTCTTGAAGCCCTCGAAGTCGGGGGGGTAGACTGCATAGAGGAACGACAGTCGATAGTCCATGTTCGCGATCGGATACTCCGTCACAATTTGAACCGTGGAGTCGTCGGGTGCGGTAACCTCGCTGAACCCATTCGTGTACGCAGACGAGGTCGACCAACCGTCAGGATCCTGCATGACGGCGTTGATCGCCCAGGCCATGTCACTTGCCTTGAAGGTTTCGCCGTTGTGCCACTTGATGCCGTCCTTCAGGTGGATGGTCCAGGTCAAGTCGTCGGAGGCAACTGACCAATCCTTGGCCAGGACGCCGATATATTCACCCTGCGGCGATTCAGTGGTCAAAGTGCCATAGATCAGGTCGAAGACGGTGTAGGCCTGGGTCAAGAAAGCGTAGGCTGGATTGAGCGTATCGGGGTTTTCCGTCCAGCCTTCATGAAGTATCACCGGAGCCGCCGCCGCTGGCGCCGCGGGCGCTTCCGTTTCCGCAGGTGCCTGCGGGCCCGCCGGCGCCTGCGTGGCGGCCTGCCCACCGCAGGCCGACAATGCCAGGGCGGCTAGGACAATCATCGAGAATATCTTGGCTTTCATTGCGTCCTCCTCCTCAAGGAATCAAAAGCACCAGGCGACATTTCCCTGGTGCTTACTTAAAGGATGAAATACCTCGAAATTCAAGGGCATTCTCCTGTGAGAATGTTACTTCATTCTGGGCGTTTTTGCTATACTGGGATATATGCAACAGCTGTCCAAGACTGCAGGCAAGTACGAAAGCCACGGTCTGCCGTCGATCCGCAGACCGGATCTGAAGCCCCCTCCGGCTGGAGTCTTTCGCTGGTCACCTCCGTGGAGAGGATACGCAATCATCGCCTTTCGCCGGACGGCAAAAGCATCGCCTTCATCAAGGACAGCGAGAATCTCTCTGATGTGTATTGCGTGCCGGCAGCAGGAGGTTGGCCTGCGCGCATCAGTACGCATCGGAGTTCTCGTTGCCTACTGGGATGATGAGGTGCCCCAATGGTCGCCGGACGGGCAATGGTTGGCCTTCACGATGGACGAGCATGTTCACGTTGCCCCGTCAGGGGGCGGCCTGCCCACGAAGATCACTGACTTCACCGAGGCCGCCTTCGGGCCCCGGTGGATGCCGAGACTCTCATCGACTGCTGGTTGGCGTCACGCGGCACGAGGCAGATCAACTGCTTCTGACCGACAGGGACGGCGCCTGGCCGCGGCCTCTCACAGATAAGCCGGATGGTGATCACTGGGACCCGCACCCCGCGCCCGATGGCAGCACCATTGCGTTTACCTTTCGTCCATTTGCCGACTTGAGACGGACGGATATTTGTCTCATCCGGCTGTCCGGCGGAGAGATCAGCACGCTTTACGGCAAGCCGGGGCGTCCGCGCCTGGATGCCTCGCTGGTCCCCGGACGGCGGGTGGATCGCATTTATCTCGGAGCAGGCAGGCTGGAACGACCTGTGGTTGATCCATCCCAACGGCGACGGACTGCACCAACTCACGTCGGCGGGCGCAGATATCTCGGACATTGAATGGTCGCCGGATGGAAAACAGATCGCCTGTACTGTTAATCGCAATGGATCCTTCGAGTTGTGCTTGGTCGAGACAAACTCGGGAGCTCTTGCGCTGTTGCACGGCGGGATGGGCTACCATTCGCGCCCGCAATGGATGCCCGACGGCAAATCTCTGACATTCGAACACGAGACGCCCGTCTTGCCGCCAGACCTGTACCGCATCGAAGTTGCAGCCGGGCACGTCACCCAACTGACATTCTCCAATCCGCCTGCCCTCGCACACAACGAGCTTGTGATGCCCGAGCAGGTTTCGTACAAGAGTTCCGATGGTCTTGAGATCCCCGCATTCCTGTACAGGCCCAAGAAGCCGAACCGGGCAGCCATCCTGCATCCGCACGGGGGACCGTCGTCCCTGTACGCCGCCGAGTGGGATATCCTCGCGCAGTACCTCGTTGCCAAGGGCTACACCTTCCTGGCGCCCAACTATCGAGGTTCGACGGGCTACGGCCTGACGTTCGAACACGCCAACTATGATGACTGGGGTGGTGGAGACCTGCAGGATTGTCTGTTCGGTGCGAGATACCTTGGCGAGCTTCCGGGCATCGACGCCGCCCGTATTGCGATTCTGGGCGGTAGCTATGGCGGCTACATGACCGCCTGCGCTTTGACCCTTGATCCGGACTATCTGTTTGCCTGCGGGGTTGCCAAGTACGGGGACGCCAACCTTCTCTCATCCTGGGCACAGTGCAAGCGCGAGCTGCGCCTCTACACGGAGATCTTCCTCGGCCATCCGTCGCAGCATCGGCAAATCTATGTGGAGCGCTCCCCCGTCCACCAGGTGGAGCGCGTGCGGAGGCCCGTTCTCATCATGCACGGGCTGCTTGACGACGTGGTGCCGCCCGAAGCCTCCGAGGAATGGGTTCAGGCGCTGAAGGCCCACGGAAAAACTTTCGAATACCAGACGTACGCCGATGAGCCTCACGGCTTTCTGCACCGTGCCAATCAAATGGACGCCTACGCCCGCATCGAACGCTTCCTTGATTGGTACCTGGTGGTGTAGATCGCAATCCCGGCGGAATCTTCTCCAACCACCAAACTCGTTCCATTGCGCTCGCACCCAGACACTCCAACGCCCTGAGCTGCCCTCATCGGCTGCGCGGCGTGCGTGGGCGTGAGCACCTGGTATTAGAATCCGTGGTATGCCGTCCTTCTCCGATCCTCGACTCGTCTGCCGGCCCGCCCTGCCATCCGATACTGCCGACGTTCTCGAATTCACCAAGTTCATATGGGATGGTGACGACTACATCAAGTATGTCTGGGAGGACTGGCTCGATGATCCCCACGGCATCCTGGCAACGGCCCAATACGGAGCTCATGCGGTCGGTATCGCCAAGATCACTCTCCTTGCCCCAGGTCAGTGGTGGCTCGAGGGCCTGCGGGTCGATCCCAACTTCCAGGGCCTCAAAATCGGCTCACATCTTCACGAATATCTTGACCGTTGGTGGCTCACCCGTGGAGACGGCATTATCCGCTTGATGACCAGCTCCGAGCGCGTCCAAGTCCACCACCTGTCGGAGAGGACCGGGTACACAAAGATCGGAGAGGTGGCAGATTTTCGCCTCGACACGTCCAGGCCTACTGAAGTTGCGAGCAGCGCATCGGCAGTGCAATCTGATGTCGACAACGTGGAACGGCAAGGCCTTGAAGCAGTTGGTCTAGCAGAAGTAGGGGCCTCACTGGCGTTCGCAGCCGGTCACCTCTTGCACTCCAATGGCCTGATGGATTCAGGCTGGCGTTTCTCAACCCCAGATGAGTCAATCCTGACAGGGCACGCTCGCTCCGAACGTCTGCATTGGTGGCGCGGGCGTGCAGGCTTGCTCGCCACGTTTGAGGACGAGGAGGACGGAAAGCGCGTCCTGGGCATCGGTTTCGCGGCAATCGCCGAACCGACCCTGCTCTCCGAGCTCCTCCAAGCGGCTGGTGTGCTTGCCCGTCAGCAGGGCTTCACAGCCGTGCACTGGCTTGCCCCTGCGGAGGACAAGGTCCGCATTGCCCTTCAGCAAGCCGGCTATGCCACGGATTGGGAGCACACCGGCTTCCTGTACGGCAAGGAACATCCGGGTGGATGAATCTCCCCTGCCTCCTTTATTCAAACCATCCATCATTCCTTCGGCGATCGTGGCCGCCTCTTTCTGGAGTCCTTGCCAAGCCTGGTCGACGAGGCAGCCAGCCGTTGGCAGCTGACTGAGCTCCGGCCCGCGGCGAATCTGTCCTACCACTTTGTTGCCCTCGCCAGCCGTCTCGGTCAAGCCGTGGTGCTCAAGCTCGGCGTGCCTGACCGCGAGCTGACCAGTGAGATTACCTCCCTGCGGCTCTTTGATGGACGGGGCACAGTTCGTCTGCTGGAATCCGACACCGAGCGCGGCATGCTTCTCTTGGAACGCCTGCAACCCGGCAAGATGCTGGTCACAGTCGCGGACGATGCGGAGGCGACGCGGGTCGCCGCAGACTTGATGCTTTCCTTGCGCAGGCCCGCTTCGTCGGAGCCCGGCCTGATCCCGCTCCGCGAGTGGTTCAAGGATTTGGAAAGACTGGGCCCTGGCGTCGAGGGTGGCGCGGGCCCGCTCGATGGAGTCCTCGTCGAGCGGGCGCAAGCCGCCGTGCGAGACTTCCTAGCCGAGGACTATCAGCCCGCCTTGATCCACGGCGATCTGCACCATTTCAACATTCTTTCCTCCGAACGCGGCTGGCTTGCCATCGATCCGAAGGGCGTGGTTGGACCGTCCGCTTATGAGGTCGGCCCTTACCTGGTCAATCCGTGGGTCGTAACCGGAGTAACCGCCGATATGCCGCGCCTGATGGAGAATCGCATCTCCATCTTGTCCGAGCATCTGGGGTTGGAGAAGAAGAGCGTCCGGGCGTGGGGGCTTGCGTACGCGGTGCTGTCTGCATCGGATGGTCGCTGAGTGAGAGCCAGGACTGGCGACCTGCCATGGAGTGCGCCACCATCCTCGAGGCAGACCCTCTAGCATGGCTTGTAGATTAGCAGACACAGCCTCCCGTGCGAAAGCAGGCGGGAGGCTGTGTCGAAAAGAAAAACGGTCTCTACATTCCGAGGAAGGTAAAGACCGCCACGCCCAGCGCCAGAAGCCCCGCCAGCATGGGGAAGAAACCGCCAGCCAAGGCAGGGACGAACGCGGCGAGGCCGTACCAAAGGAAGAACAGGATCAAGCACCAACCGGCAAACCGTCTTCGGCATCTTCATATCACAATCTCCTTTTGGGAATATGGTCGACTGCCCACACGGGCACTCCATACGCTAGAACACGCCGTCGTGGTCGAGGTTGCGCCCCCATGGTAGAATCCCGTGCTCGCTAGTCCTTTAGGCAGCCTGCCGCACCGCCTGTCGCAGATCCCGGCCCTGCCGCCGTGGCGCTACGCAGGGCAGCGGTGGGCTTTTTCATGTCGAGAGGGTGCCCGGCAGCCAAATCGGATGCCGCAGGCAGGTTGCCCTGCCCTCACGTGCCGCATCACCGAACCGCGCAACCTTCTTCCGTGACTACCCTCACCGCCCCCTCTGAGTTCACACTAGTCCGCGCCGCGTCGGAGCGCAGCCGCGGTCCCGCACGTTGGATCTGGTCGCATGCGCTGCGCTATTGGCCGATCCTGCTCATGCTGGTCGGGGGCGCCATTGGCAATGCGGCGCTGGCGGCGGCCGTGCCCGTGCTGGTCGGCAATGCTTTCAACGATATGCTGCAGTCCCATCCGGTCTTGAGCACCCTGATTCCGCTCGGCCTGCTGCTGGGTGGCTCTCAGATCGTACGCGGCATACTGCAATTCGGGCGCAATTTCGGCGCCGAGTTGATGGCGCAGCGCATGGAACGCGACATACGCGACGAGATTTACGTCTCGCTGCTCGGCAAGAGCATGACCTTCCACAACCTCCAGCCGGTGGGCGATACGATGGCCCGCGCCACCAATGACGTGCGCGAAATCAACTTGATGTTCAGCCCGGGCGTCAATCTCGTAGTCGGCGCCACGCTCTTCATGGTGATTCCGTTCTTCATCGTGCCCCGCTATCATCCGGCCCTTCTGCTGACCCCCGCACTGTTCGCGCTTGCCTACTTTCTCTCCCTCTGGCGCTATCTTGGCGAGCTTTCGCCGATCACGGACCAGGTTCGCCAGACCTTTGGGGAAATGAATACACACCTTTCCGAAACGCTCGACGGCGTGGAGATCATGAAGGGCGCCGCTCAGGAAGGCACCGAAACCGAAACCTTCGTGACCAATGCCCGCCGGGTCAGGGATGTCTTTGTACGTCAAGGCGATATCGAGGCGCGCTTTCTTCCCAATCTCCTGATCGGCCTTGCCTACGCCGGTGGCCTCGTACACGCCCTGTTCCTCTTCCGTATCGGCCTCATTAACACCGGCGATGTCGTGGCCTATTTCGGGTTGCTCCGCATGCTGGAGTTCCCCACGTTCACGTCATCCTTCGCCTATACACAGATCTCACTCGGCCTGTCCGGCGCCCGCAGAATTCTGCAATTGATGAACCAGGAAACCAACCTCGATCAAAACGCCGGCGGCCGCGCAGTCCGCATGCGCGGCGAGATCGAGTTTCGCGGCGTTGCTTTCCGGTATCCGGACGCAAGCGCCGGCTACGAGGGCGCGCGGAAGGAACCTGGAGCCGTCAGCGACGAGGGCCAGCCAGTCCTCAAGGACATTTCTTTTCATGTCAAACCGGGGCAGACGGTGGCGATCGTCGGCCAGACGGGTGCCGGCAAGACCAGCTTGGTCAAGCTCATCAATCGAACCTACGACGTCGACAAGGGCATGGTGCTCGTCGACGGAATGGACGTCCGTGACTGGAATCTGGCGGCCCTGCGCAGCCAGATCTCAATGATCGAGCAGGATATCTTTCTCTTCTCACGCTCCATCAGCGACAACATCGCTTTTGGCAAGCCGGGCAGCACACGCGCCGAAGTCCTCGCCGCCTCGGAGGCAGCGCAGGCCCACGAATTCATCCGGACCTTTGAGCAGGGCTACGACACGGTGATCGGTGAACGCGGCGTCACGCTCTCGGGCGGCCAGCGCCAGCGCCTCGCGTTGGCACGCGCCTTCGTCACCGATCCCCGCATCCTGATCCTCGACGACTCAACCTCTGCCATCGACTCCGCCACGGAAGACAAGATCCAACGCGCCATCGCCAACGCGGCCCGGGGGCGGACTACGATTCTGATCACACATCGTCTTTCCCAGATCCGCTGGGCGGACCTGATTGTGGTCATGCGCCAGGGCGGCATCGCCGCCATCGGCACGCACGATGAGTTGATGAAGTCCTCGGAGGCCTATGCGCGCATCTTCCGCGAGTAGGCTGTATCGCCGCATTCGTTTCCGGAACCGGCCCCGTTGGTGCTGGGTTTCGGTTTCTGCGCGCGCATCGCTGACTGTTCATAACTGACCATGGGATTCTTTGCGGGCCTTAACGCTGAGAAATACGATCGCCAGTACACGGACCGCGAGCTGGTCCGCCGCATAGCCGGCTACTTCAGGCCTCAGACTCGCAGGCTCATCCTCGTGACCGTGCTGGTGTTGGCAATCGGCGCCATTGGGGCCTCTCTGCCGGTGGTGGTCAGCCGCCTGGTGGACCTGCTCAAGAGCGTGCCCTCCACGCAGGCTGTCGGCATCGCCGGGCTGATTCTGCTTGCCATTGCCTTCGCCACATGGGGATTGAACTGGGCGCGTCGCAGCCTCGTGGTCCGCGCCGTCGGCGACGTGGTACTGGAACTCCGGGCGCGTGCCTTCGAAGCCGCCGCGGAGCATGATCTATCCTTCTATGACCAATTCTCATCCGGACGCATTGTGTCCCGCATCACGTCGGATAGCAATGACTTCGGTCAGCTCGTTGTGATCGTTACCGATTTGGCCTCGCAGATTTTCCAGGCCATCATCCTGGGCGTCGTGTTGGTGCGCACCGAATGGCACCTTGCCCTGTTGCTCTTTTCTTTCATCCCTTTCATCTTCGCCATCACGCTGGGTTTCCGCAATCTTGCACGCCGGGTCACACGGCGCGGCATGCAAGCCATGGCAGACGTCAACGCGGCGATCAAGGAGACTGTCAGCGGCATCTCGGTGGCAAAAAACTTCCGACAGGAAGAGTTGATCTTCGGAACATTTGACGCCGCCAATCAGACGTCCTATCACGTGAACGTCCAGCGCGGCCTGGTTCTCTCCCTGGTCTTCCCGGTGCTGAACGCCACCGGCGGCATCTTCACGGCGATCCTCGTGTACGCCGGCGGCCTCAGCATTTCGCAAGGGCCTGATCACCGCCGGCGCCTGGTACCTGTTCATCATGAGTTTCGATCAATTCTTCTTCCCGATCCAGAACCTGTCTGCATTCTGGGCGCAGATTCAGCAGGGGCTCGCGGCGGCTGAGCGTGTTTATGCCCTGATCGATGCCGACCCCAACGTGGTGCAAATCGCTCAGCGGGACGTGCCACGTCTGCGGGGAGAGGTCTGTTTCGAGCACCTCAACTTCCGCTACACTGACAAGGAGCCCGTCCTTTCCGATTTCAACTTGTGCATCCGGGCCGGCGAGAACCTGGCCTTCGTGGGACATACGGGCGCCGGCAAGTCCTCCATTGCCAAGCTGATCGCGCGCTTCTATGAGTTCCAGCAGGGCAGGCTCACCATCGATGGATTGGATATTCGCACGCTCGATCTGCAGCAGTACCGCCGTCAATTGGGCATCGTTTCCCAGGTGCCCTTCCTGTTCTCAGGCACGGTCGCGGATAACATCCGCTATGCCTTGCCGGGCGTGAGCGAGCCGGAGATGTTGGACATGGCGCGCCGGATTGGCAATGGCGAGTGGCTGGATATCCTGCCCGACGGTCTGCATACCGAAGTCGGAGAGCGCGGCAACCACCTCTCGATGGGACAGCGCCAGCTCGTGGCACTGATGCGCGTACTCGTGCAGCGCCCTGCGATCTTCATCCTGGACGAGGCCACTGCCAGCATCGATCCCTTCACCGAGTGGCAGATCCAGCAGGCGCTTGCCCTCATCCTTCAGAATTCGACCAGCATACTCATCGCACACCGCCTCTCGACCGTCAAGGCGGTCGATCGCATCGTGGTCATGGAAAAAGGGGGCATCCTGCAGGAAGGCACCCACGAGTTGCTGTTGCAGCAGGGCGGTCACTATGCCATGCTCTATAATACATACTTCAGGCATCAAAGCTTGGCCTACGTGGAGCAGGCCCGCGAGATGCTCAACAAATGACAAGCGCAGCCAAATTGCCCCTTCGCGGCGCATCGGCAGCTACAGGCCTGGGCACCTAGAACTCGGGGTTCATCTACGTGGATAACATCGTCACATTCGTTCACAGCCTCATGCTCATGCTGAGGAGCGGCCACCTGCAGGAATTCGGCTACTGGTCGTACGTCATTTTGTCGCTCCTTGTCCTGGTCGAGGGGCCGATCGCCATTCTGCTTGCCTCTGCCGCGTCTTCGGCCGGCCTCATGCGACCCCTGGGAGTCTTCTTTGCAGCGGCCATAGGCAACCTGACCGCAGACACCCTTTGGTGGCTTCTAGGCTACGCCGGCAAGACCGAGTGGATCCTGCACTGGGGGCGCCGGCTCGGAATCCGGGAGAGCCTGATCGAGCACCTCAAGCACAACATGATCAAGCATGCCACGCGCGTGCTCTTCCTCGCCAAGATCACGGTCAGCTTCTCCATACCGGCATTGATCGCCGCCGGCTTGCTGCGCATTCCGTGGAGGCGCTGGTTCCCTTCCTTCATCCTTGCCGAAACGCTTTGGACGGGCTCGCTGGTCCTGATTGGATACTACACAACAGAAGCAATGAAGCGTGTGGAACGGGGCGTGGAGTATGCCGCCCTAAGCGTATCATTCATCTTCGTTGTGCTCATGATTCTGGCCGGGCGGCGGCTGTTGAAACAACTGGATACGGAACAGAACGGGACCGGCCTGGTCTAGATCGGTGTCTGCGGGGAGGAGCCGATGCGTGTTCTGATTGCCGGCACCACCTACTATCCGTCCCTCAACGGGCAAGCTGTCTTCATGGTCAACCTTGCAGAAGGCTTGGCCAGCCGGGGGCATGCTGTGACCGTGCTCTTCCCCGATGCTCATAGCTTTAGCAAGCCCCGAAACGGCGTGCAGATGGAGGCTATTGGTTCGCTCAGCCTCGGCTTCATTCACGCCGAATCGTACGCACCTTTCATCTTCACCAAGGTGGGGCAAATCTTCAAGAGCTTCGAACCGGACATCGTACATGTCCATGATCACTACCCGCTAAGCGTCGTGGCGGTGCGGGAAGCGCGCCGTCGAGGAATTCCTCTCGTCGGTACAAACCACTATAGCCCCGCGAGCGTGGAGCCATATATTCCCGCGGCCGCCTGGATGAAATCGCTGCTCGACCGCGTCCTTTGGGAATGGATGCTGCGCCTCTTCCGACGCCTCGATTACGTGACCGCGCCATCTCCGGCGGCGGCCGCGGTCCTGCGTGACCTCGGCCTGCGTGTGCCAATGCAAGCCGTTTCGTGCGGGACCGATTTGGGTCGCTTCCATCTCGACCCGTCCGTCGATCGCCGGGCCTGCCGCCTGCAATACGGCCTGGATGCGGTCCGCAAGATCTTTCTGTATGTGGGCCGCGTCGATCAGGAAAAACGCATCGATGTGCTGCTGCGGGCAGTCCACGCGCTCCAGCGCGATGACATCCAGTTGGCGGTCGCCGGGCAAGGTGCCGATCTGGCCCGATTGCAGCGCCTGGCGCAGGATCTTCGCCTTGGAGAGACCGTGCGCTTCATCGGCCCCGTGCGCAACGAAGAGCTCAATCGTCTGCTCAATAGCATAGATGTGTTCACCATGGCCGGTGAGGCCGAGTTTTTGAGCATTGCGAGCCTGGAGGCCATGGCCTCCGGCAGGCCGGTATTGCTGGCGGACGCCTTTGCGCTTCCCCAGTTGGTTGCACAAGGCGTCAACGGCTATCTCTTCAAGTCAGGAGATCCACAGGACGCGGCGCGCTGACATGGGACTTCTTGCCGACCAGTCGGCGAGATGGGTCGAGATGGGCCGGGCAGGCATTGAGCTGGTGAAGCCGCATAGCCTTGAGCAGACCATCGAGAAGTACACGACCATCTACATACAGTTGCTGGAAGGCGGCCCGGGCCTCGACACAGCGGCGGCGATTCCGGTGACGAACCGCGGGCCCGAGATCGCTCATCGCAGCGGACGCCCTTAGCTTGATGGGTCCTTGGGGGGACATCCTCCGCGAAGGCCCGCTCCTCCCGGCGCCCAGGACACGTGGGACATTCAACAGCCGACCAGCCGGAATCCGCCGTTCGATCTACCCGAACACCGCGATCACCACGATTCCTGCAAAGATCACTGCAGAGCCCACGACACGCCAGCCGCCAAATTTCTCCCCCAGGAATTGCCAGCCTGCGATGGCCCCCATCACGATTCCAACTTCACGGATTCCGCCGGCGTAACTGACTGTGGAGATACGGTAGGCCCACAGCGCCAGCAGATAGGCGGTGACGATCAACGCGCCAATGATCGCCAGACGCCCGCCGTGGACGCTGAACTCCTGCCTGAGTTTTGGCCATCCATGGCGCGAAAGGATGTACGGCGTCATATACGCGGCCGATACAAAGTAAATCAGTGCTGCATACGCAAACGGCGACGTCAGCCGTACGGCAGCCCCATCGATCACCGTATAGATGGAAATGCACAGGGCCAGGAAAAGGGCAGGCAGAATTCCCCGCCAATGAGGCCGTCCGTCCAGTCGGAACCATCCGCTGCTTCCCACAATCAGCAACCCGGCGACCAGGATGACGATGCCGGTAACACCGCCGACGGTCAATTTCTCGCGCAGGAACAGGACAGCCCAAACGGCGATCAGTCCGGGCGCCGTGCCTCGCGCCAGCGGATAGACCAGCGAGAAATCAGCGTCGTTGTACGCGTACGCCAGAACCACGAAGTATGTGGCTTCCACGAACGCGCTGATGAACATCAGCAGCCATGTCACGTGCGTGGGCAAGCCAGTGAAGAACAGCGCTGGCAGGAACAGCAGCGATCCGACCACCATGGCCCACCATGTGGCCATGTACCTTTCGCCCCCCTGCTTCAGGAGCAGGTTCCATGTTGTATGCAAAGCCGCCGAAACCAGCAGCAATCCGATCGCGCCTAGTGGCATCCCATTCTCCCAAATCCGGTTCTATCTCACTTTCGGCAAGGCGCATCCCAGCCCTCGACCGCACTACTTGGCTTTCCGCACCTCATAGTGCAGAAGGACCCCACCGTCTTCCCATTGTTCGCAGCTTAGTAACCTCAGGCCGATCGCCGCCTCTGCGTCCAGTCCAGCCCCGCCGGCAAGCGTTGGCGCTGTTTCTCCACCAAAGATCAGCGGCGCGGCGAAGATCATGACTTCGTCCACGAGATTCAACCTCAGCATCTCGAAATTGAGAGTCGCGCCGCCCTCCACCATGAGCCGGTGAACGCCCTGATCCTTGAGGATCCGCAGTGCGCTCGGCAGATCCACACGCGACTCGCCCAGCACGTGCACTTCGGCGCCCGCAGAACGAATTCCCGCGATTTCTTCCGGCAGCGTCTGCGAGGTCGTGAAGAGCATGCTCAGCGCCGGGCCGGCACGCAGGAAGTTGCAGTCCGGCCGGATCTCGAGGCGCGTCGCAATGGCAACCTTGATTGGATTCTCGGCATGTCCTCGGCCTCGCCTTTCGAGCCGCAGCGCTTTAGACTTCACGGTGAGATCTGGGTCCTCGTTGTGCAGCGTGCGCCCACCTACCATCACAGCATCCGAGCCGGCCCGCAAACGATCGACGCGCTCTTTGTCGCGGTTCGAAGATATCGTGGCCCCACGTCTTGCTGAGCTATCGATCTTGCCATCGGCCGTGGCGGCCACGTTGATGAAAACAAAAGGTCGATCCATCCCCTGCTGCTCCTACGGCAAGACGCCGGTGCCCATGACTTGCCCGACCGTCTTCACCTGCAGGCGACCGAGGCTCTGTTGTTCCGCCAGCCAGCGGATGAAACGGTTCAGAATGTCGGGTCGCACGGCATAGTAGTCGCATGAGTCACACACGTGATGAAATATCAGGATCACCCATCCGCCTGACTGCTGCCGCGTTCCGGTCACGTAGCGCTGCAACTTCGGGAAGTCCGTGTCGCTCACCACATACGGGAATGCGCGCAGGGCGTAGGCTTCCACCGCCGGGATGACCTCGGGACCCGCCGCGATCGTCCGGGCATCGGCATACCCGCACTGGCGCACCATGGCTTTGGCCTCCTCACCATACCCCCCGAAGGGGTAGGCAAAAGACTCGGGCGCGAAGCCGTGGTCCATCAGATTCTTCCGGTCGTCACAAACTTGGTGGCGGAGTTCGCTTCCGCCAAGATCCCCGATATTGACGTGATCGAGCCCATGCCCGCCGATCTCGTTCCCGTCGTCTTTCAGCACATGCAACTGTTCCCAGGTCATGTAGGCCGGTCGTCCAACCAGCCCGCTTGGGATGTACCAGGTGGCTTGCAATCCATATTGTTTCAAGACGGAGGCGACTCCGTAGTTGTCGGCGTCCCCGTCATCAAACGTTAGCGACACGACTGTGGCGGCCTGCCCGGTCGCCTGGGCAGTCGCCGTTGGGCGAGCCGGAACGGGAACACAGCCAGCCAGCAGCCCCGCGATGAGAATACCCCCCGATGAAACGCACACAATTAGATTCATGTTTACACGGTCGGTGTGCCCGCCCCGCTCTTGAGCACAATTGGTCCTAGTATTGCCCCTGCATGTATGTCTGCAGGATATCAGAGAAGTCCTTGTTTGTATGACGGCGCAAAGTGGCGAAGAAGTCGTCTCCGCTTGCACGGCCGCCGCCGTAACTGGCCGCGTAGTCACGCAGGAAGGCAAAAAACGCATCGTCCCCGACCCGCGTGCGTAGATCATCCAACATCTCGGCTCCGTTCAGGTAGACCGCATCCACGTAGTCGCGAAAAGTGCTGAAGCTGTAGATATCGCTGTCCACATAGCCTGATGGCCCAAAGTAGTTCACTCGGAAGTTCCACCACCAGTCGCCGTAGTTCGGGTAGTTGTACTCGTAGAAAATCCGCTCGCTGTACACGGCCATCGCCTCGTCCAGCCACGGCTCCTTGGCTTGGTCGTCGCCGACCAGGCCGAACCACCATTGATGCGCAATCTCGTGCGTCCCAATGCTGAAGAGATTGCTTTGGGCCGTGCCGCCGTAGTCCGTGTAGAACTTGGATGACAGAAACACGAGGCCGTCATACTCCTGCCCATCCGCCATGTCGGATTCGACCACGCTCAGGCTTTCATACGGATAGGGGGCGTACTTGGCTTCATACAAACCCAGCGACTGCGTCGCCATCCACACCACCGCCTTGCCGGCATCTTCATGACCGGCAAAGAAATATGCCGTGATGCCGACGGGCCCCACCGCCGATTGTTCCATCAGATAGCTGTCGCTGGCGGAAAGCACGAATGTCCGGGCGCCTTCCAGGTGATAGTGTGTTGAACTGCCGTTCACCTTGGCCGGGGCACTTGCCGCCAGCACAACCTTTGGATCCTGGGTCATGACGTAGACATCGTAGTCGGCGGAGTCGTACACCAGATGCTCTCCAAACGACCATGGATCGTGCAGCACCCAATCCCCGCTGAATGGAACGATGAATGGATACCAGTCCGTAAGGTTGAGCTGATCGTCGCGATAGCCGAACGTGCCATCGGCGGACTTCACCGGCAGCGCCAGCCGGTATCCGAGCGCCAATGTCGTGGCCGCCCCGGGTGCCAGCGGCTGCGGCAATGAGATCGTCAGCCGCTGACCATCGAGGGTGTAATCGCTGAGCGCCACGCCATCCTGGTCGAGCAGGCCCAGGTCGAAACAGTCCGTGAAGAGATTGGGTTCGACGGCCATCACAATGTTCGAAAGGCCCTGACCCGTGTTGTTGGTATAGCGGATGCTCTCATTGACAGCCGCGGCGTGCCCGGCATAGTCGAGGGTTACATAGAGAGTGTAAAGTGCCCGTGGCCCGCCCGACGCCGGCGGAGCGCGCCGCGTCCGTAGCGACTGGCGTGAGCGTGTTTGCCGCCTCTGCGCTGACCGGAGTTGCCGTCCCCGTGGGAGCCATGGTCTCGGTCGGAACATTGGTCGCCTGCGGTGTTTCCGATGCCATGGCCGGCTGGAAAGGCGTGGCTGTTGCGGTGGCGTGAGGATCCAATGTCACCAGCACCAAGGGTGCCACGGAGGCGGCTGGGGTACCTGGTGCGCATGCAGAAAGCAGTAAGGCGCTCACCGTGCATGCGAGTAACCGCACTCGGCTCACGTCAGCGAACCGCGAGACTGGACGTCGTTGCGAGGAGCCAGCAGGGCGACGAAGCAATCCCCTCCATTTACGATCCTTGGGAGCCGCCCACCACGCGACACAACCTTCTCCGCGCCACACCTAGTACACATTCTGAAAGTATTGCCGCACGATATCCGAGTAATCGGTCGTCGTGTGTTGGCCAAGGATTGCGAAGAACTCGGCTGCCGTCGCGATCTTGCCATTCTCCTGCTTCAAGTAGTCCTGCAGGAAACCAAAGAAGGCGTCATCGCCCATGCGTCCCCGCAGATCGTCGAGGAAATGCGCGCCGCGGAAATAGACCGCGTTGGTATACGTTTGGAAGCCGCCCCCCGCATAGATTGGAATGTCGACCCAACCCTGCGGGTTGTACACATCGACGCGATAGAGCCACCACCACTGCTTGATCGTGCCGGGTGAGACTGCCTCATAGAAGACATGCTCGCTGTACGTGGCCAGCGCCTCATCCAGCCAAGGCTGCATCGCCTGATCGTTGGCCACTTGCTCGAACCACCACTGGTGGGCAGTCTCATGGGCAGCCACGTCGATCAGGTAGTTCCCTTCTGTGCCGTCGTAGAGATTATAGAAATCGCGACTGTAGATAGAAGAACCCGGAGAATTCCATCCCGTCGTTGAAATCACCCATCACGACGGCCAACGAGGTGTGCGGATACGGCCCGTAGCGCTGGCTGTAGACTTGGAGCGCCTCGGCAGCGGCCTGCATGGCGGCCGTCCCGGCGCCTTTGTAAAGCGGCTGCAGATAGTAGCTGGTGACCGTGATATCCCCGACCTTTGTGCTGGCGGTCAGGAAATCGGTGCTGGCCGAGATGGCGAATGTGCGGCCAGCCATAAGCGTGTAAGTTGTCCACTCGCCGTTGGCGCTCGGCGCGCCGCTGGCCGCGATCACCGGTGTCACGGCCGGGTCGGCGGACTTCAGATTTACGCTGTAGTCGGCCGCGTCATAAACAAGGTGCTCGCCGTAGTACCACGGGTCGTGCAGCACCCAGGCGCCATCAATGCGCGGCACGATGAACGGGTACCAGTTTGTGAGGTTGATCTGTCGGGCGCTGTAGCCGAAAATGCGCGGCCGCGACAGATTGGGGTTTGTCGGTTCGATCAGCGGCAGAGCCAGTGTGTACTGCAGTTCGAGCGTAAGCGTGGTCTCAGGTTCCATCACATCGGAAAGAGGAATCGAGAGCTTCTGCCCATCCAGCGTGTAGTTGCTGACGGGCACGCCTCCCATATTCAGGCTTCCCAGGGTGAAACACCCTGTCCACAGATTTGGCTCGACAGCCAGGACCAGATCGCTCAGCAATTGCCCCGAGTGATTCGGATAGACGATGGTCTCATCCACCGTCAGCGACTTCGCGGCGTAATCCAGCACCACGTTCATGCTGTACGTCGCCCGCGTCGGGGCGGGGACGGCCGTCGCCGTTGCCGTGGGTTGAGGCAGTGGCGTCGGGTATGGCGGCGCTTGAGTTGCGGCCGCCACGGTGGGTGCAGTCGTGGGCACTGGAGTTGAGCATGCCGAAAAGAATACAAAGAGAGCAACCAGGATCGTCGGCAGTTGAGCGGCGGGGGCGGCGAAGCATGGGCAGTATTCTAAACCAAATCCCTCCCGCAACTTTCCGGGAGGGATGCATTACTGTGATGGAGAGGCGGGCTGCGCCTCACTGTGGCGTCATTCCGAATGACTCAACACGGGTTTGCATTCGCGCCGGCGTCCCGGGCGGTGAACTTGCCCGACCCATATCGGCGACCGGCAATAGCCTAGCCCCCCATGGCCTTCTTCATGCTGGCAAGTGACGTGTCCAGCCCGGCGCGCAACTGCGGGACCACCATGCTCTCTGTGCCCGGCATGACCACCGCCTCCATCGCCAGGTTAAGCCTCGTCCCCGCACCTTCACTCGTCAGAGTGTAGGTGTTGGTCACCGGCGAAGCCGGCGGATTAGCCAGCGTCTTGATGCCAAACGTCTTGTTCGGTTCCAGGGCCACAACCTCGTTCTCGGACTCGAACGCCCGGCCTGCCACCGTCATCTTGATCTTGTAGCGCATCCCTACCGCCATCTTGCCGCCCAGCACGACTTCGTTAATGCTGGGGCTGAGATCTTTCTGTTTCGCGACGTCGGTTATGTACTCAAACACCTTCTCCACGGGCTGGTTGATGATGATGCTGGTCTCAACGATTGCCATACGAGGACTCCTCTCTCTGAGTGCGGCGGATTATACACTGGGGCTGGAGGAATCTCACGCGCCCTGCAACTTGCATCCAGAGTCGATTCGACGTATCCTGATGTGCAAACATTGTCGTCGGAGAGAACCCCGAGCCGAGTTGGCGCGGTAGGCCGCCGCGGCCATCCTTTCGGAGAGGAGGCGGTATGCAACTCCACCTGTCCCTGACCTGCGTCCTTGTCGGGCTTCTGGCCACCCTGATTATGGATGCCGGCAACCTCGCCGGCGTTCGTCTGGGCGTCGCCCCACCCCCACCCAGGCCAAACGGCCCGGACTGCCTGGGCCGTTGGATAGCGGGAATGACGCATGGAACCTTCAGCCACACCGACATTCTGGCCACGCCGTCGGTACGCGGCGAAATCGCCCTTGGTCTTGGCATCCACTACATCATTGGCGTTCTGCTTGCGCTGATCTATTTCGCCATTCTTCAGGTCGCGCGCCTGGGCCCCACTTTTCTCTCAGGCGTGGCATACGGCGTTCTTACCACGGTATTCCCGTGGTTTCTGATGTTCCCCACCTTCGGCGTCGGGTGGTTTGGAAGGCGTCTGCCACACTTGGCGCGCACGGCTTTGTGGAATCACGTGTTCTACGGTCTGGGACTCGTTCTATGGACGGCCGTGCTAAATCCCCTTTGATCACCGCAGGGGCGCAACTCTGCCGCAAAATACCGGCTCGCCTCAGCGCGGCGTCTTCCGCTGGGTTGCACGCGGCAAGAGCACCTTTCTCATAACAGCCGAAAGCGCCAGAGCCGCCAGGATTCCATCCAGGGCAAGCAATCCCCACGCGAGCCTGGCAAGGTCCGCCTGATCATTCCGTTCAGACGCTGGCAGCGCGAAGTGAAAGTACGCGATGGCATCGAACATATTCTGGCGCCTCACCACCACCAGTACTTGCCATCGACCCGAGAGGCTCAGGTAGTTGCCTTGGGCCGTGTAATCTCCGTTCCCCACGGCTTGCAGGGGTCCGTCGAACTGCGGCACGTCGTGGTCAAGCGCGTTAAAACGAAGCAGCGCAGTCTCCACCGACTGCACCGGCTGTCCGCCCGAGCTCAGATGAACCGTGAACGTGTTGTTTCCGAGTGTGCCGGGGACGATGTCCAGCGTCATCTGCAGGTCGCGGGCGTGGCCCGCTTGTTGTATCTCGAACGGGAGGGCGGCCCTCGCTGGCGGCAGATACGTGAGCAGGCTCACGCTGACGAGCAGCAGCACACCCAGTACCATCTCGGCTCGCACCGTGTATTGCAGATCGAAGATTGCGTCCAGCCTGCGCCTCTCCCCTGTCCTCGGCCTGAGCCTCGGCGAAAGCCACAAGCGGTTGACGGCTGCCAGTGCAAGCAGACCTGCAACCAGGAATTGTTTCACCAACAGGGTTCGTCCATAGGACGTTGTAGTCAGGGCGTCCAGCGTGCCGACCCGTTGGTAAGCCGAGTACAGGCCCGTCGCGGCGATCGCGCCCACGCTCATCATGGCCATGGTTGAAAAGCGACTTACGAACGCCGTCCCCAGACGCGCTTGAAGAGAACCATCGAGCCCGCGGACGACCTGCAATCCCAGATAGAAGAACGGCAGCCCACCGAGCCAAAAGCTCGCCCCGATCAGGTGCAGCCAGTCCGCCAGCACCGGGACCGCCGGGTGCGACTCAGTCGCTGCATGGGCCGTCAAGCTCAGGCTCAGAAGAATGGCCAGTTCCACAGCGAAACCCGCCCACGGTTTCCAGACCGCAGGCCGGCTCTTTAGGAACCATGCCGCCGCCAGCGCCAGACCTACGCGCGCCAGCCAGATCACCCCCAGCCGCGTGCCGAGCACCAACTGTACGGCATTGCTGCTCCAGGGAGCTCCAAGTTCGCTCCCCGTCGTTTGACCGAGTTGAACGAGCATGCTCAACCCCAGGCCCGCAAGCAACGCGACCATCCCCCACTCGAGCAGCGTCTTGGTTCCCGGCAGCTCCTGCAATGCACTTGCTTGCGTGCCAACGATCGTGCCGACCGCCGGCTTCCACACAATAGTTGCGAACGAGAACTGCCCCACCAGAATGGCCAGCGACAGATACAGCAACCATTTGGCGACGAGTCCAAGGCCGGGAAGCTGAGAACTACTTGTCGCAGCTTCTGCTGCCACGGCCTCCGTATTCTCTGCACCCACGGCGAATGGAAACGAGCCTGCCGTGGGATGTCCGTCGACCTTGGAGATGACGCTCCAGGCAACCGTATAGACCCCGTCCGGCAGAGTCGCCACCGACACGGTGATGTGGCTTGGGTCATTGGGATCGATTTGCACATCGGCCAGGTCAACGTCGCGCCCGCTCGAGTTCAGCACGGACAGCGTGCTGAGACCGGTCTGGAGCGTCTCGGTGAAAAAAAGCTCCACTTGGCTGGGCGATTGATCCAGTACAGCGTTGGATGGCGGATTGGATCGTAAGAGTTCTGCGTGGGCTTTCGCGGGCGTGGAGGCCCAGGCACCGTAGGCCACGACCGCGAGCAACGCGAGCAAGCGGAGTTCTCCGCATTCGACTAGGCACTTGCCTCCGTCGGCCTCGGCGCGCGATTTCTTCGGAAAGAAACTTGAAATCCAGGTTCGGGTGCTGCGTGCTCAAGCCCTCGGACCCTTGCATCGCGGCGCGTGGCCGCAGGCACTAGGCGTGCCATGCTAAGAGACGGGCAGCATACGACAGAAGGCTGTGCATGCCTGCGTTTGTCAAGCTGCCCCTTCTCTCCCGGGCAGACAGAACCAGGCGTGCGCTACTTGGTGGTTGTCCTGACCCACAGGCGTTGCCTTGGACCGAATAGGAATGCGAACAAGAAGAAGAGCGTCGCGGTCAGAACGATCGCAGCACCCGATACCACGTCGATGTAGTAGCTCAGATAGAGCCCGATGATGGAAGACAGCGCCCCGAGTAGCGCGGACACGAGCATCATCGGGACGAGGCGCCGCGTGCAGCAGATAGGCGGTGGCAGCCGGAGTGACCAGCATTGCCGCCGCCAGGCCCACTCCAACCGTTTGCAGCGACACGACGACCGTCAGCGCCAGCAGCACCAGCATCAACATGCGCAGCAGATCGGCAGGCAGACGCATGGTTGCCGCCAGCACGGGATCGAAAGAGATGACCAGGAACGGCTTGAAGAGCAGGACCACCGTCAGCAGAATCAGAATTCCCAGGCCGGCCGTCAGCCATAGGTCCGCAGGCGAGACTCCCAGCACGTTGCCAAACAGGATGTGACTGAGATCGACGGCATAAGTTTTGATGGAGCTGATCAGCGCCACACCAAGCGACAGCGCCGCCGCGAACAGGATCCCGATCGCCGTGTCTTCCTTGATCGTTCCCTGCCGCGAGAAGAATCCGATGCTCAAAGCGATCACGATCGCCGCGGCCAATGCGCCTACCAGCAGATTCCCGTGCAGCAGGTAAGCGATGGCAACACCGGGCAGAATGGCATGCGCAAGCGCATCGCCCATGAAAGCCATGCCACGCAGCACGACGTACGTGCCCATGACCGCGCACAGTACCCCCACCATGACGCTGGCCGCGAAGGCGCGCAGCATAAAGGAGTACTGCAAGGGCTCAAGAAGTATGTTCATAGGATCTGGCCGTGGTTCTCTGGCGTCGCCTTACTCGGGCGGGCAGCACTCGTCGATGACTACGCTTCCGTCCGGCAGCACCGCCATGCGGTTCCCGAAGGCTGCGGCAAGGTATTCCTGTTTCATCACCTCCGCCGGCGTTCCAAAAGCAATCACGCGGTGATTTAGAAGCAGCAGGAGATCGAATTTGGCCGCCGCCAGATTAAGGTCATGTGTGGCGATCATCGCCGTCACATCCGCCGGGCGCAGATCATCCAGCAGACTCAGCGTGGCGTCCTGCGTCGTCATGTCGACACCCGTGAATGGTTCGTCCATCAACAGAATGTGCGGCTCCTGCGCCAGGGCCCGGGCCAGGAATACACGCTGTTGCTGCCCGCCGGAAAGATCACTGATGGAGCTCCCCGCCAGATCGGCAATTCCCATTTGCGCCAGGCTTTTGCTCACGACTTCCTGGTCCGAGCGCGACGCGCCGCGCAGCCAACCCCGTCGGTCGTAGCGTCCCATCATCACCACGTCCCCCACGGTGACCGGAAAGCGCCAGTCAACGTCTTCGCGCTGCGGGACATACGCGACGCAATCCTTATGATTCCCAAGCGGGAGTCCGTGTATGAAAATCTGGCCGCTGTGCAGTGGTAGCAATCCCACGAGCGCTTTGAACAGGGTGGATTTTCCCGCGCCATTGGGCCCCACCACGGCCACCCTCGCACCGTGCGGTACGCTGAACGTCAGGTCTCGCAGGACGATCTTTTCGCCATAGCCCACGCTGGCGTTTTGAATCTCGAGTTGATGTGGGGTTTCAGACATCCCGCTTCCTATCCCAATGCTTGGACTACCGGCATGACATCATACTTCATCATTTCGATGGACGTCGGAGCCGGCCGTCTTCTGCATCTCGCTCGCGTCCAGGCTCTGGGGCGCCGGCCCAGCCGCGTACCCAGACCGGAGTCGCCATGGCTGCATTAGGGTTCATTCTGGTGTCCGATTCGTCGCCGGCAATCTCCACACAGTCCGAAGAACTGCAGCCAGTGTTCCCGGATCTCGTAACCGGTCTTGCGCGAGATGGAGGCGATCAGGCGCTCCAAGTCGTCGCCCTCGAAGTGTGCAACCCTACCGCAGTTACGGCAGACCAGTAGATGTTCATGCCCGGCCCCGGTTGCGGTGAACGCCTGGCAGCCCTCGGGGCGATGCACCCGTTGGATCAGGCCGAGCGTTTCGAGCGTTTCGAGGGTTCGATACACGCTTACGAGCCCCAGCCGACGATACCGCCGGCGGGCCGCGTCATATACCTCAAGTGGGGTGATGGCGCGCTCGCTTGCCGCCACAGTCTCCACAACCGCGCGGCGTGCCGGGGTCAGCCGCTGCCCGCTCGCTTGGAGTTGCGCGAGCCACCCCTCAGGGGCACCGACCTTATCGATACTGGTAACCATTTTCACTTATTCTACCAGAAGGAGAAACTTATGCGGGTCGAGCGTTGGCTAGGATAAGTGGCTCCCGGCCGCCCGATACCGAACGCATGTCAGCGGGTGATAGCTCGCCGAGCCGATGAGCCACTCGGATACCCCTCCGTGATCTGAATTACGGGCTTGTTACATGGCGCCCTGGCTTCCTCGGCCTCAAACACCCGTTTCATTTTGATCTAGTCGCGCTTCAGTTCCCCTTGGTCGCCTTCCAGCGCATCAGGGTCGGAGGCGGTCTTCCCGGAGCCCTCGCATATAATCCCCCGACAGAGGGCCTATGTCCAAAACCTACTATCCCTATTTCGTCCTCGCGGCGATCATCCTGGTCGCATTTGCAGCCTTTGCCGTCTGGGGCCTGCCATACTTCATGCAACCCCTGAACAGTGCCCGGCAGATCTCCACACTCGGCTCTCAGACTGCGCGGGCGCGTGTCACAAAGATCCTCGATGAAGGCCAGATCGTGCTGAACGGCAAAGCCCAGCTTTACCAGGTGATGCGCGTTCAAGTCCTGGACGGCGAATTCAAGGGTATCCCTTTCGATATCGACTATGGCAAGCGGTCACTCCGTTACGAAGACTTCCGCTTTGTCCCTGGCGACGAGGTCTATGTGTTGCTGAGCCAGGGACCCAACAATGTCATCACCGCCTACTATGACGACTACGTTCGTTCCAAGCCCCTGGCCATCCTGTTCGCCGCCTTTGTGCTGTCGATTCTCATCCTTGCCCGCTGGAAGGGCCTCGGAAGCCTGATCGCGCTTGCCGTCAGCATGCTCATGATTGTGGGCTACATCATCCCGCATATTCTTGCCGGCGAGGATCCTGTCAAGGTCAGCTTGATTGGATCCATGATCCTTCTGGGCGTCACGCTCTATCTCACCTACGGCTGGAATCTCAAGACGCATGCCTCCGTTCTGAGCATGCTGCTGTCCCTCCTGCTGGCGGGTGGCCTTTCGCTGCTTTTCGTTTCGATCTCTCGTCTGACGGGGTACGGTGACGAGAACTCGCTGTTCTTGATGCAGCAATCTTCGATCCAGATCGACCCCCGCGGTTTGCTGCTCGGAGGCATGATCATCGGTGCCCTTGGAGTTTTGGACGACTTGGTTACGTCTCAATCGGCCGCGGTGGTCGAGATACACGACGCCAATCCGGCGCTGGGCTTCCGGACTGTCTTCCAAAAAGCCATGCGCGTTGGACAGGACCACGTCGCCGCCACGGTCAACACCTTGGTGCTGGCCTACACGGGCGCCTCACTACCTCTGCTGCTCATCTTCACGCTCGGCAACGGCCAGTTCACCTACTTCATCAATTCTGAATTTCTTGCCGAGGAGATTGTCAGGACACTGGCGGGCTCACTGGCCTTGATAGCCGCCGTGCCCATCTCGACGGTCATCGCAACCGCCTTGATCGTGTATCAGGGCCGACTCGGCCAATGGCGAGCCGTCTTGGGCCCTGAGACCGGGGATCACAGCCCGGCCGCAGAGTAGCTGCGCATGGCCTGGTCAAGGCAGCGGGATTTCCGTGATGCCAGATACGCCTGCCTTGTTCTGCGCCACAATGTCCGCGTGTGAAAGTTGGCCGCAGGAGCTGTCCACGTCGAAGGTCATGCTGCTCTCATTGGTGCCTAAAGAGTAGAACCCGGGGATGCCGTTCCTGCAAGTCCAGACTTCCACCACATACTCGGCTTCGATATCGCTCACCATGGCATAATCCGGCAGATCGATCGGCGTCCATTCCGCGGTCACCGAGCCGCCACCGGAAACGCCGGTCAGGGCAACCGGTCCATAGTTGGTCGCCCTCGGCAGCGACGTGCTGTCGCGATAGACGTCGGGCAGGCTCATTAGATCGCCGCTTACCTCGATCAGTGAGCTGCTTATCCAGCACAGGTTCTTGGTACCTTTGAACTGGACGTTCGCCCAACCGCCGTCGATGGTTCTACCCACTACCTCGATGGGCGCATCCACAAGCATGCCGATCTTGTACAAATACGAACCGCCCGGCCCGTAGCGGCAGTTTGCCTTCTGCAACACCTTCCCGGTGAGTGGCCCTGAGGGGGTGAGCGTGAATTCAGGCGTCGGCGTTGGATTTGGTGTATCCGTCGCCGCGACGGTCGGAGAAGCAGTGGCGGGGATCGGAACTGTTGGCGCAGCCTCGGTCGCCGCCGGCAGCGTCGGGACTTCCGCGTTTTCTGTCGCGGTCGGCTGCACGAATTGAAGCCCACATGCCAGTAGCGCGCAGCCCGTCGCCGCCAAGGCCAGCAAGGGCCGCCCCGAAATTCGACTCTTCATCTCTCGCTCTCCTCTACCGCTTTCCCGGACACGCACTCAGGCGCAACGGCCCCGTTCATCGCTGCACGGCTGCGATTCTATCATCGGCGATTCTGCATTGTCGTGTGGTACGCCTCCTTCGCCTTAGCTGGATCTGAGAAACCTCCTTCAACCTCTACGCCCGGCATATAATCCTCCATCATGCCGCCATTTTCGGCCCGCATCCATCGCCTACCAAGGATCTTTGCGCTCTGCGCTTTCGCCGCTCTGCTCTTGGTGCCCACCGCCACTGTCCATGCGCATCCCGCGGACATGTACTCCCAGAACCAATCCGTCACCCTCTCCACAGACGCCCTGCTGATCGACTGGCAAATCTTGCCGGGCCCCTTTCTCGCCGACGCCGTCTGGGCGGTGGCGGACACCGATCAGGACGGTTCGATCTCGGCTGGCGAGGCGCAGGCCTGGGTTGCGCCCTTCATATCCTCCTTGTCCGTGGAGCTTGACGGTCAGGCGCTCGCGCCTGCCGGCCTGCAAACCGTGCAGTGGCCGGCAACCGTCGATGTGCTTCGCACCGGCGAAGGCAGGATTGAGATCGGCCTGCGTTTCACGTGGCCCGCGAATACGATCGGGCCGCATACACTCGTAATCCATAGCGCGCACCTGGAAGCCAACAGTCTCAATTGGTTCTCCGTCCTCGCGACCTCCGACCTGTCGTTCGATCAGCCGGCACAGGACAACGGCCTCTTGAGCACGAACGTTCACTTCGCCGGCGGAGCCGCCCCGACCTCGTCCGCGGGGATGAAATCCTGGAACAGTGGCACGCCGAACCTGCCGGCCTTTGGGGCCGCCATCACAAAATTGTCCGGCGGTCTCGCGGCTGCGGCACAACCCTCGGTGCCGGCGACTGCCAACGCCAGCAGTGTCGCATCCACCCTCACTGCTCTGGTCAAGACTCAGCAGTTCTCGCCGTGGTTCCTCGCCGGCGCCTTTCTCCTTTCCCTTGCTTTGGGCAGTCTGCACGCCCTGACCCCCGGCCATGGCAAGGCCCTCGTAGGCGCATACTTGGTGGGCTCCCATGGCAGCACGCGTGACGCCATCGTTCTTGGCAGCATCGTGACCGTCACGCACACCGGCTCTGTTGTTTTGCTTGGTCTGGTCACGCTTCTCGCCTCGCACTACATCCTGCCGGCGCTGATTGCGCCGTGGCTCGAGATCATCTCGGGCGTGCTGGTCATCGGATTTGGCCTCAACCTGTTGTTTCGTAGACGCGGCGATCTGGCGGCGTGGATCGGCAGGCGCAATAGCCCGCCGCAGGCGGAGCGTCCGTCTGGGCCGTCCTTAGACCATCATGTCCATGAGCATACGCACGGGAATCCCGGGTCTTCCACTCACACGCACGACGGAGACTCGCCTCATGTTCATGACCACGGCGGGCACTTCCATCAGCACCACACACACGAGTTACCGGCCGAAGATGCAGGCGATCTTCCGCCCCCGGCAGTGACCATCAGGTCGCTCCTCGCATTGGGCATCAGCGGCGGTCTGGTTCCGTGTCCCGACGCCATCGCCATCTTGTTGGTGGCCGTTGCGGTAAATCGCGTCCCGTTCGGCATCCTGTTGATTATTTCATTCAGCATTGGATTGGCGCTGGTCCTGATCGCCATCGGCATCGCCATGGTCAAGGGACTTGGCCTCATCACCCGCAGCGACATGCTCACGCGCTTTGCCGTCTACACGCCCGTGTTGAGTGCCGTGGTCGTCACCGGACTCGGAGCTGCACTCACCGTCAGCGCGCTGAATTCGCTCAAGTTTGGGGCGGCGGTCGCGGAGACGGTGGCAGGTCAGCCGTCCTCCTCCCGGCAAATCAATTCTTCCGCGACTCCCACTTCCGGCGCCGGCTTGCTTGCCGCGCGTTTGCTCTACATCGCATCGGATTTGGCGGGAGCGGATCAGCTTTTCATGCTGCCGCTGTCCGGGGGCCAGCCCATCCAGTATACCGATGAGCCCTCAGGCATAACCGGCTACGCCATCTCGCCCGACGCCAGGACAATTCTGTATACGCTGTTCCGGGCCGAGGGCGGAACCGCAATCTGGGCGATCAACGCAGATGGAAGCAGCAGGAGATCGGTCCTGGACTGCCCCCAGTCCGAATGCAATACGCCCCGTTGGTATCCGGATGGCACGAAGATCGCCTATGACCGGCTTGACGATGCCGCCCAGGCGACTGTGCCGCGCTTCAGCGTCTGGTGGCTCGACCTCGCGACCGGCGAAACACAGCCGGTGTTTCCAGACCCGTCTTTCGCCAGCTACGCTCCTCAATTCTCGCCCGACGGCAAATGGCTGAGCTACATCTCGACTGCCGACAACACGCTGATTCTCTTCAGCCTTCAGGACGGCCGCAGCCATTCCATTCCGCTCGGCTTGCAGGCCGCCCTGCCTGCCACCTGGAGCCCCGACGGAACGGCGGTGCTTTTCGCCAGTGAGGCCGCCGATGACACACACCTGCGTGTCAAGGCCTATTCGCTGGCTGGCGCGCAGACCACCGACCTTGGCGGTCCCGCCGATGCCACCGACTTCTCTGCCGCCTGGTCCCCTGATGGCCGCTGGATCGCCATCGACCGCAACATCTCGACATCGTCCTCCTCGTCGAGCAATCAGGTATGGCTCGTGAAGCCGGATGGCTCGCAGGCGCACGCCTTCTTGATGGAAGAGGGTGCCTCCTACTCCAGCCTGCTATGGTCGGCTGATGGACGCTTCCTGCTGTATTCGCGCTATGTCTTGGATCTCTCTTCTCAGGACCCAGGCCGCTTCGACATTTACGCGGCGGATACGCTGACCGGCGACACGCGCCTGCTTGCCAGCGGCGGCGATATGCCGGGGCTGCTGCCCTAGTCCGGTCCCATGGCGCCGGGCTGCCTCCGCGATCGCCAGGTGGCAGGTGTGCGTCGTTTCTGATCAGAAGGAGCAGTCCTCGCACGGATAAGTCAGTTGGCGTTTCGATGGTTATGTTGCTCTCATCCACCTGCAGCGCTCCGGGAATCGTCCTATAATGTGAGCCGTTGTCGCCCGGTAGCCGTAGGCTTTCCGGGCGATTGACCGCACGCATCTTGTCCGGCGCACATCATCATGCTCAGAACCAATCTTGCCAGCTGGCTTGCTCGAGTCCCCAGGTCGCAGACCCTGTGGCTGGGCGCCATCGCCGTGGCCGTCGGTCTGACGACCGGCATTGGCGTCTGGCTTTTCAAGCAATTGATCGCGGGCATCACGCTCGCCATGAGTCGCGGAACGGGTGCGCTTGGGACCGGTCCGCGGGCCTGGATGCTGTTGCTCCTGCCGGTCCTTGGAGCCATCCTTGTCGGCTTGGTTTCGCGTCGCCTCATCGGACCGCAAAAACTGCACGGGGTTGCGGGTGTCATCGAGTTCGGTCGCACTTGCCGGCGGCCGGCTGCGCTACGTAAGCACGCCCCTAAAGGCCCTTTCCTCCGCCATCTCCATTGGAGTCGGCGCGCCCCTCGGCCCCGAGGATCCCTCCGTTCAGATTGGCGCCAACCTCGGCTCCATGTTTGCGCAATTGCTGCATATGTCGGAGGAGCGCGTCCGCCTGCTGGTGGCTGCCGGCTCCGCTGCCGCCATCGCCGCGGCATTCAACGCTCCGATCGCCGGTGTGTTCTTTGCCTTGGAACTCATCATGGGGGAAATCAACGCCAATGCGCTTGGCATGATGCTGGTCGCCTCCGTGGCCTCGTCGGCCTTCATTCAGGCGGTCAGCGGTCCGGAGCCCGCATTCCACGTGCCTGCCTATGCCATCCACTCGGCTTGGGAACTGCCCATGTATCTGGGTCTCGGGTTGTTGGCCGGCCCGGTCTCGGCGTTATACATTCGCATCCTGTATGCCGCGCAGGACTTTTCGACACGCATCCACGCGCGGGATTGGATCAAGGGGGCCTCCGCCGGGTTGCTGGTTGGGCTTGCGGCGGTTTTCCTGCCCCAGGTGCTTGGCACCGGCTATGACACGATCCAGGAAGTCCTCAACAAGAACGACATCAGCCTCTGGCTGCTGCTCGCGTTTCTGATCGTCAGGTTGTTTCTCACGCCCATAAGCCTCGCCGGCGGATTCTCTGGCGGCGTGTTTGCCCCATCGCTGTACCTGGGAGCGGTTCTGGGGGGCGCCTATGGATTGGTCGCCTCCCACTTATTGCCCGGCCTGGCCATCAACCCCGCCGCTTTCGCACTGGTGGGCATGGCGGCGCTGCTGGCTGGCTCCGTCCGCGCACCCTTGACCGCGACCATCCTACTTTTTGAGATGACCAACGACTACCGCATCATTCTTCCCGTGATGCTGGCGGTTGCGGCCAGCGTACTGCTGTCCGAACGCATCGAGCACGATTCCATCTACCTGGCCTCCCTGGTGCGCATCGGCATCCGGCTGGATCGCGGTCGCGACGTGGAAGTCCTGCGAAGCCTCTCCGTTGGGGAAGTGATGCAAACCGACGCCGGCGCCATGCCGGAATCGGAGACACTGGCAGAGGCCACCGAGCGACTCGCCCAGACGCGACGACACGGTCTCCCCGTGGTCAACGCACAAGGCAACCTGGTCGGTATGTTGACCGCCCAGGACATTGACAAGGTCGAACCGGGACTGCGGGATTCAACAACCGCAGGAGATGTTTGCACGCGTGATCTGGTCGTGGCCTATCCAAACGAGTCCCTTAGCGACGCCCTTCTGCGGATGAGTCACGCGGACGTTGGCCGCCTTCCGGTGGTGGACCGCAACTATCCAACCAGGTTGGTCGGTATCCTTCGCCGTGTCGACGTCATCCGGGCCTACGAGATCGCTGTCGTGCGGCGCGCCACGCAGCGTCACAGGGCGGCCGAGGTTCGCCTCGATGCCATGACCCCGGAGCGCGTGCTTGTCACGGACATGGTTGTCGAGAGCGGCGCCACTCTGGATGGCAAAAAAATGCTCGAAATACGCTGGCCCGACGGGGCCCTGATCGCCTCGGTTCGGCGCGGCAATAGGGTATTCATTCCTCACGGCAGGACGATGATCAAGTCCGGAGATACGCTTGTGGTCGTCGCCGAAGGCAAGGCGCGGCAACAAGTGGCGGCCATGTGCAAGGAACCCCGCGACATCTAGCGCCTCTCGCGCAAATCCGTGGCGAGTCACCAACCCCAGGAACAATACGCGCCCCTGCCGAGGTGCGTAGTCATATATCCCGAGTTGCTATCAAACCCTGCCCGGATTCCACTGTGCCGCGGGCACATCCGGCAATTGCGCCGGGTCATGCGCGGAAGAAGATCTTCAGCAGCTCGAAGTTCGCACTGAAATCGTACAGCCCGACGCTGATAAGCAGCACCCCGCCAACCACGTTGAATAGCCGGGCGCGCAGCGCGAACTGCCGCGTGATCCAGCGCTGGGCCCCTCCCGAAATCAGCGAAAGAACCAGCAGCGGCAGCCCGAAGCCGATCCCAAACCAGAGAAAGACGAGCAGCCGGCCGAGTGCTTCCTGAACGGAGAGGGAAAGAGCAAAGATGCTCACCAACAACGGGCCGCTGCACGGCAGGGCGATGGGACCATACAGCAGGCCATACACGAAGGCGTTGGCAAACGGATGGGAAAGCACAGGAACACGGATCTGCGGGATTTTCTGGAAAACGTTGATGTCCAGCAGCATCATCACACCCAGGACGACGATGATGAGATCTGCCAGTGGGATCACGATCGAAAGTGCGCGTCCAATCGAAATGGAAAGCAGGGCAATGATGCCCCCCAGCACCAGCATCATGCTCAATACGCCCGCCAAAACGAAGAAACCCAGGAAGTAGCGGGCCCGGCTGATTTGCAGCCGATCCTGCCCTCCCGCGATGTAGGCCAGATATCCCGGATAGAGCGGCAGCACGCACGGCGTGGCCGTTGACAGCAGTCCGATCGTGAGTGAGGTGATCACTGTTTCCATGAATGTGTGCCCGCCCAGGGGACCGGGAAGCTCTTCTGCCGGCGCTTGCGGCGATCTAGCCGCCGGCCTCCAGAAATGGCTGCACCGCATCCTTCAGATCCTGCGCGCTCTTGACCCCAAATGGCAGCGGATGCGCCACTCCCTGCCGGTCGAGGATCAGGATGGGCGTGGAGGGCGGATTCAAGAACTGATCACCGTAGCTCATGCCGATGGTCCGTATCAGATCTGATGGCGCCGCCGCGAATGTCCATGTGAAACCTGTTGAGTCCACGTACTTCTTCAAGATATTGATGTCTTCGTTGGGATCAATATCCAGCGACACGAGCACCAGGTCCGAAGTCCGGTCCATCATCTGAGAATCCAGGCTTTTCATCTGCTCCTGCTGTGCGCGGCAAGTTGTGCACCAGACCGCCATCGTCTCCACCAGCACCACTTTTCCATGGTAGGCATCGACTTGGAAGGCCGTGCCGGTCGCCGCATCTGTAAGCGGCGTTGCCAGCCAGTCTGCCATCGTCATGGACGGCTCGGGCGGGGCTGCCATCGCCTCGCCTGACGGCGTCTCGTGCATCATCATTGCCGCAGGCGTCGGGGTCTCATGCATTGTCATGGCATCGGGCGTCGGGGTCTCATGCATCGTCATCGCATCGACTGTGGGCCCCTCGCCCATCATGGCGTCCGGCGTAGGAACGGCTTTCGGGGCGCAGGCGCCCAGCGCCAGCATGCCCAGGACGAGCATACGGCTCATTTTGTTGTTCATTGGCATTCGGTTCTCCTTGTCTCGTGACAGGAGAGTAGGGTAGCGGGCCGTCCTTAACAGTCCCATACTAAAATACTACAAAACCATTAACCGCGGGAGTACAAGGCCGCCCGGGGCGGGTGTCTCCCGGACAATACAGTATCATTGCCCTCAGATGGAGAAGAAATCGATCCTGATCGTCGAGGACGAACCCAGCATCGCGGAGGTCGTCTCGCTGTACCTCCAACGGGCGGACTTCCGCACGACTCACGCCGCGGACGGCAAGGCAGCCATGTTGCTGCTCGAAAAACACGTTCCCGATCTCGTGATTCTGGACATCATGCTTCCCGGAATGGACGGGCTCTCGCTCACCCGCTGGATTCGCGATCGTTCCAACGTGCCGATCATCATACTCACCGCCCGCCGTGAGGAGGTCGACCGCATTGCAGGGCTTGAGCTCGGCGCTGACGACTACGTGGTCAAACCGTTCAGCCCGCCTGAGATCGTCAGCCGCTGTCGCGCCGTGCTGCGCCGCGCTGGGCGCACCGAAGAAAACCCGGAATGGAAGCGGCCGCTCAACTATACCGATCTCACGATTGATCCGCTCACCCGCGGCGTGGTCGTCTCCGGACAGCCCGTGGTCCTGACCGCCAAGGAATTTGATGTTCTCCATTTCCTGGCCCGCCATCCGCGCCAGGTTTTTACCCGCGACCAGTTGCTGGAAAGCGTTTGGGGCCTGACCGACTACATCGACCCGGGGACTGTTACGGTCCACGTCAGGCGGCTGCGGGAAAAGGTTGAAAAGAATCCATCTGAACCCGCCCGCATCCTCACTGTCTGGGGCGTCGGCTACAAGTTCGAACCGTGAGCGCCCTCTTCCTTCGCTTCCGTTCGCGCATCCTATTCGCCCTGGGCATCCTGCTGATCCTGGCGGTCTCTCTGACCGTCTTCACGTTGCTGATGTCGCCGCCGCTGGCAGAGTTCGAGCTCATGGCGCTCTTCTTATCGGCAACAGCCGCGGTTTCGATTCTGGCTGCCTACGGCGCCTTCCGTGTGGGTTGGCTGAATGCCTGGCCTACTCTCCGCTGGACATTGTTGGCAGGATACGGGTTGTCGAGTCTGCTCACCTTTTTCAATGTGTGGTTTTCTGCGCGTATGATGTTCGCAAGCCAGCACGATCTGGCGCTCTCGGTCGTTTTGTTGATCTTCGCCGGCGGCATGGCCATGGTGCTCGGCTATCTTCTTTCGACCAGCGTCATCGACCGCGTCCGTGTCCTCAAGGATGCCGCGGGTCGATTGGCCATCGGAGACCTCGAGACGCGCGTGCCGGTCAATGGGCGGGATGAGATCGCTTCGCTGTCGGGCGCCTTCAATCAGATGGCAGCCGAGCTGCAAGCCGCCAGCCACCGGCAGCGGGCGGCCGAGCATCAGCGCGCCGATCTGATCGCCTGGGTAAGCCATGACTTGCAGACGCCCCTGGCCTCGATCCGGGCCATCCTCGAGGCCTTGGCGGACGGCATCGTCGACGACGCCGATTCCGTGCAACGCTATTTGCAGACAGCGCAGCGCGACGTCCGCGCGCTTTCTTTGCTCATCGATGACCTCTTCCAGATGGCCCAACTCGACGCGGGCGGCCTGCTGCTCAACATGGAAAACGGCTCGTTATCGGACCTGATTTCGGATACGCTCGAGAGCTTCTCCGAATTGGCGGCCCGCCAGTCAGTGACGATCACCGGTACCGCGCCAGCCGGCATTGACCCGGTCCGCATGGACACCATGCGCATCGGACGGGTATTGAACAACCTCTTGAGCAACGCCCTCCGCTACACGCCTTCCGGCGGGCATATCGAGGTTACGGCGCAGCGCCGCGATCATACGGTTGAGGTCTGTGTGGCGGACACGGGCCAGGGAATCAGCTCCGCGGACCTGCCGGAGGTGTTCAATAGCTTCTATCGTGGGGAAAAATCCCGCAGCAAGGCCACGGGTGGATCCGGCCTCGGACTGGCGATTGCCCGCGGCATCGTCCGGGCACATGGCGGCGACCTGACGGTCCAAAGCACGCCCGGCATGGGCAGCCGGTTTACCTTCACGCTTCCGTGACCTGATAAGCCCGGATTCCGGGCCTAATTCCTATTTCCCCGAACTCAAAACAACGCCGCGCCGGAGTATGGCGCGCTTGACATCCAAGTGCCTAGAACGACTCGACCGCTTGCCGATAGTCTGCGAAGACCTCGAAGAACTGGGTGAATCCCGCCTTGTCAAACGTCTCTGCCACCATGGGCTGCGGACTCAGCAGCTTGATGTGCTTCTGCACGCCGCTTCCGCGGCTCTTATCCATGGACTTCAGAGCTGCCCATCCGGACTCGGGGTTCACCGGCTCTTCGCCTCGAAGGGTGATGGCGATACTGTGCAACGCAACCAGTCCTGCGCTCGACATGAACGGCACATCGCTCAGATCGACCACGAAGTCCCTCGCGCCGCCCTCGATTAGTCCGTCCACCTGATCTATCAGTTCCGCATAGTTGGACGCGTCCAAATCGCCGTGCGGTTGCACGATGGTCACCGGCACGCGGCCCTGCTCGGTAGATACAGTGATATCCACTTCTCCTCCTCCGGGCTGCTCCCGTCTTGGCAGGGCTATTAACGTTCTCTCCGCAGCCAAGTCCAGCGATTATATCATCGGGGTAACAAGCGGCCTCTCAAGGGCTCCCCGCGCACCGTTCGGGCGGTGCAGCTATTTTCGTTTGATCTTCGCCTCCAGGCGTTGGCGCCGACGGCGCAACTCGTCCTCCCAATGCGCACGCATGTACGCCGGCATGTGAGTAAGTTTCAGCTGCTTGCTCGCCGCCCTTGTCCACTCCAGGGCACTTCGTGTGTCATGGGACCTGTGCTCGTAGTACTTCGCCAGTTCCACGTGGGCGTACACGTGGCCTTGCGCCGCGGCTTTCTTCCACAGGGGGACAGCATCGTCGAAATCACCCCGTCTCTTCTGCAGCACTGCGAGCCGGCGCAGCGCCTCCCAGAAGTGCTCCTCGGCCAGGTCCATCTCCAGGCCCCTTTCGAACAGCCGCGTGGCTGTCTCCCACTCTCCCAGCTGCTCGTAGAGCTTCGCCATGGCAATGACATCCAGTCCGTGCTCGATGCCTTCATGAAAAGGATCGGCTAGCATGCCCGCGGTATGGCTCATCAACGCAGCCAACGTCACCACATCCATGGCGTTGTGATAGAAGACGCCCTTCAGAGGCCGCGCGTCGCCGCTGCGCAGGTACTCAAAGTAAAGCGAAGGGATTTCGTACCCCGGGACCTCATCTTCTGTCCGGGGAGCCCCGAGAATGGTCTCTTCGACGTATTTCAGTGTCCGGGAAACCAGCCGGTCGCGCCACAGGCGTCGCGCCAGTTGCAGCAGGTCCACATGCGCAAAGTCCTGCATCGGGTTCGGCATGCGGTGCATCCGGTAGCGCGTCGCGAGTAGCGGTGCATCGAACGCCTTCCCGTTGTAGGTTACCAGCGCCTGGGCCGGTGCCAGGAATCGGGCCAGCGCGTCCAGCAGCGCCGGTTCTTCGGCAGGATCGCGCATGAAGAATTGCTGCAGCACCAGTTCGCCCCCTTCTACAAAACGCGCCGCACCCACCAGGAATGCATAGGTGCCGGTGCCGCCGGCCAAACCGGACGTTTCCGTATCCAGGAACGCAAACGAACTCGATCGGCAGCTCCGCCAGGTGCGCGTCCCCTGCCCAGGCTGACATCACATGCAGACTGGCCGCCGGACGGATGGACACGTGTCCCTGGCGGTAGTCGGGAGCAAAGCGCTCCTCGTACATGAACGTTTCACCCAATTCCGTGGGGACGACACTCCCCGCCAGAATGGAACCGATGTCGTGCCGCTCAATGGGATGCGGCGCTGGCAAGTCCACCGCGCCCTTACTCACGCCGAGGGCCTTAAGTCGATCCGCTAGAGAATTCATCGCATGAGCGCCGCTTCACGGCCAGGCACTTTGGGTGAGTCGCCTTCTGCAGGCGGCGCCGCCACGCGACGGCTCGCCTTCGCGGCACGCCCTCTCAGTTGCCCTGTACCGTCACCTGAGTGATCGACGTATCAATTCGCTGGTCGCTTCGAACGACCTGCAACTGCACGGCATACAGCCCGCTCAGCCCCGTGGCGTCCCACGTTGCCAGCACTCCTGCCTCAACGGGCCTGGTGGATTCGTCTCCGACCGCGATCCAATCCTGCGGGTTGATGCCTTGACCAACGAGCACGCGATAGCTCTTGAAGTCCGCGCCGGACGCCGTGCCCTGGATCTGTACAGAGCCTCGTATCTGGGCAAACAGCGTCGGCGAGGTGATCCGCACGTCTGGGTTGATCGGCTCGGCCTGGATGGCGTCATAGGCCGCTGGGGCTACTGGGACGTTCGCCCACTTTGCCCATGCCTGCGCCTGAGGCGGCAGCACCATATAGACACGGTTCTCAACCAGCTGCGGCGGCGTGTAGACCGTCGCCAGGTACCCTGTCTCGCGGTTCACAGCCAGGCTTCGATACAAGGTGTCTGTCTGGGTGGGCTCGCTCCCGGTCAGAAAGACCTCACCGACGATCGAGGGGCAGTCTTTGGTCGGCAGCATGCCGGAGGGATCGCAAACATCCACCTTTGTCACGCCCTCTGGTGGACTCCATCCGGAGGCCGGCTCGGAATCAGTTGCGACTTGCATGAGGGCGTTCCACAAACTCGCGGCAATTCTCGGCGAGCGGCCAAGTGCGGTCTCAGCCTGGTCCGTTCCAACCCAGACTCCCACGACCCGCGCCGGCGTGTAACCCACCGTCCAGGCATCCATCCCGGAATCGGTCTGCCCGATCTTGGCTCCTGCCGGCCTGTCGAGATCCAGGGGGTTCGGATTTCCAAGCAACGGCTCGCGTGCCGTTTCGTCGCTCAGCACAGCGTTCATCAGGTACGCCAACGGCGCGGCCAGCACGGGTTGTTCTTGAGGGCTGGTCAGATCAAGCCATTGAGAGTGGTCCAACCCTTCGACGCGCAGCACGGTGAAAGGTCCAGGCTGACCGTAGCGCAGGCCTTGGGTGGCCAGGATTCCATATGCACCCGTCATCTCCAGTAGCGTGGTACCTCCGGGACGCAGCCCAAAAGAGGTTTCTGTGCGATCAATCGCTTCGGTGCCCATTTGAGCCGCCAGTGCCAGGGTTGGGACCCTGTAATCGTTGACCAAAGCGATTCGCATCCGAACCGGTCCGTGATACTGCGCACCCGGTGACGGCTGCTCGTCCGGGGCCGGGATATCCCACACCATCGATGCCGGGCCGAATCCGCGTGCGAATGCCGTCAAGTAGATGAAGGGGTTCATCAGCGTCCCCGCATCGTGGGCCGCAAGTGTTTGCGTCTCCGCAGCCCCCACAATCTCGCCCACGGCTGCCAGCACCTCGCCTGACTGCGGATCCAGTACCAACGCGCTGGCCGAGGGCTCAGGAATAGCCGTATCTGGCGGCAGGGCTGGGAGCTTGTCGGCCGCCGGGCACGGTGTCGACGACGGAGGCGCCGTTGCCTCGAGGCGTAGTACGAAGGCGACGGTCGCACAGCGTGCCTGTTGCTGTAGATCGTAATCCAGCGTGGTCGTAACGACGACGCCCCCGCGCTCGATGCGCTCGCGTGCAAATTGCTGATCCAGTTGAGTGCGCACCAGATGCACGAACGCCGGCGCTGGCACGTCATCGGCTGTCGATGGCGGGCGGAGCTCCGGCGCGGCGGCCAGGGCCGCGATGGCCTGCTCCGTGGAGATGGCCCCTTGGTTCAGCATCGCTTCGATCGCCTTTTCACCACTTTGCGGCGCCAGCCCCTGGGCGCCGCCCGAATTCGCGTACTGCGCCTGTGCGGCCTCGGCCAGCCAGGCAGATTCTGCCAGACTCAGGCCCGTCGCTGGTTTCCCGAAATAGAACTGTGCTGCGGCCTCGGCGCCGAAGGCCTCATTCCCGTAGTCTTCCGAGTTCAGCACCCATTCCAGGATCTGGCTTCGTCCATACTCAATCGTGGCCTGCGCCGCCAGTATCCGTTCGCGCAGTTCCCTGCGCAGTGACGGGGCCTCGTCGTAAAGCAAGAGGTCGGAGACCAGCTTCTGCGCGAGCGTGGGATGCGCGGCAGGATCATTCAATCCGCTTAGGGAATAGCCGTTATGGGACCAGAAGCCGGAGTCGGCCACGGCGACAGTGGCTTTGGCAAGAGAATCGGGCAGGTGCTGAGGGGCCTCTGGATTAAGCGGGATGTAGCGTCGCGGACCATCGGACGGCGCAAAAGTCAGCAGCAAATGCTTGCCGCTGCGATCGTACACTCGCGTGGGTTGCAGCAGGAGGCCGTCCGGCGGGTTGAGCAGTATGGGCAGGTACTGGACATTGGGCAGATCGTATGTGACGTCGGCGTAAGCCAGGCCTGCCGCCAGGAGTAGCAGGGCGACAACCATGGAAGCCACGATGCCCGCGCCCATGCCCCCCCGTCGCAAACGCCCGTCGCGCCTGTGGAGCTGATCGAGCCGCCGGCTGCGCCGCGCGTGGACGATGGATGCAGGATTGCGCACTCGATGATTAAACCACGAATTGGTGGGCGCCAGACGCAGGCGGTTGCTGCCGATCCCGAAACCTTGGCATCTCGGTCTCGGGCCCACAACAAAAAAAGTCGAGCGGCAGTTTCTCGCCGCTCGACTTCACCGCAGCTCCTTGGGGGCTGCCGGACTATTCATCCACCTCGATCATGGGCTCGCCGTTGTAGACGATGGCAGCCCACTTGTCGGGTCCCAATTGCGCCCATGTATCCCTGCCATCGGTCCACGTCGAAAGGATTTCGAGCTTCTCGCCTTTGACCAGGCCCGCGATCACAGGATCCTGCTTGCCGTGCCCTTGGCGCACCCGCAGACTCCGCACGACCACCGTGCCATGTTTGGGGCTGGCAATCGAGGGACCCGGCGCGCTGTCCGTGACCTGCGCCATACCTCCGGTGATCAATCCCTGCCCGGGCACGTGCATGGGTGCCGGCGCTGGCGCGGCAGGGCCTGCCGGCTTGGGAGCCGCCGCGGCCGGTGCGGTGGGCGCAGCCGGCGCATTCATAGCTGCCTGGAAATCAGTCTTCGAGACTTTGTTGCCCTTATGGCACTTTGGGCAGAAGAATGTCTCATCCGTGAAACCCAGCGCGAAACGAAGTTTGGCCGCCGCTACCTCGATCGGACCCACAGTCCAGGTATTCTGATCATTGAAGCAGGTGATTTGCATTCTCGGATTGTCCTTTCGTTGTCCGGCGAACTCATCCACACGATCGGAGATCTCATTTGCGGGCAAAGGCTGCATCCGCGTTACCCGGCCAGCGTGCCGTCCGGCAGCGCATGACAGGCCGATACCCGCCACGCGGTTTCTCGTTGGACTACTTCTTCGCCTTGTCTTTCGCCGCTTTGCCTGTGATGGGCTTGACCTGACCGCCCAGGACATCGAACGTCGTGTTCAGGCTCTTTACGGCCTTCTGCTGATCCATGCCCGTTGCCTGCATTACATCGTTCACGATGCCGCTCTTATGGAGCGCCTGCTCATCAAGGCGCCCGCCTGAGGCCAGCGTTTGCATCACGCTGCCAAGATTCAGCGGGCTGGCCCCGGGGGTATTTGGATGACTCTGTATCAGGTAGTGGACCGCAATCGAGGCGATGATGGTGGCCATTTGCGGCGAGAGCCCGGCTTTCGCCGCCAGTTGATTCACGACCGGCTGCAGCAGCATCATGATCGGGTCGCTGCTGCCCATGTTGACGTTGCCTCCGCCCTGTGGCAACGGCTGACCCGTACCCGGCGTTCCACCAATTATCTGCTGAAGTCCACCGAGCAGTTGGCCCACCCCGGCTGCACTGCCGCCCTGTTGGCCGCCCCCGAGCAGTCCTCCGATGGCCTGTGACAGCATGTCGGCGCCACCCTGAGACGCATTTCCTGGTTGCCCGCCGCCCAACAATCCGCCGATGGCCTGGGAAAGCATGTCGCCGCCCTGCGATGCGCCCCCTTGCTGCCCACCGCTTTGCTGTGCTCCGCCAAGCAATCCGCCCAGCACTTGAGACATCGCGTCCGAACCACCGGAGGACGCTGGCGTTGAGCCGGATGTGGATTGCATAAGTGCTTTCATGATGTCTTCCATTGACATGGTCGTGCCTCCTGTTTCACCGCACTGCCTTATACCAATTGGGGAATCAGTGGGTACTGACAAATTATTATAACCCCGCGCGACTTGTCCGCCGCCTATCCTGGCGCTCGCCTCGCTCTGCCGAAACAGACCGTCGCGGACGACGTGTGCATCACTTCCAGATTTTGGGCAGGCGTTCTATCGTGGAAAATGCAGTGCGGGATTGCCTGTGTTGGATCGTGGCCTGACTCTTCGATCACTCCCCGACTAGATCCGATAGCCACTCCAGGAGTCCGGCCTTGGCTTTGTCGGATCGGTTGAAGCCTTCGCCGCGCACCGTTCCGTTCTGGCCATTAATCAGCACAAGACGCCGTATCCCATCCACGGCGATCTCGATCGTCCATACCGGAAGTAGGTCCAGGTGGTACTCCTCGATGGACAAATTCGCCGACGAAATCGTCAGCAGTCGCGCGGGCCATCTCAGCGTGGCGATGTCGGCCCGGGTCTTGGCAAGGCCCTGGCTGCGTGCCTCCAGCGAAGCATCTGCCATGCTCACATCGTAGAGCTCAGCCGGCCACGTCACGAGCAGCCGCGCATCGTACAGGTTTCAGCCCGTGCATGTCGAACGTTGGGATTAACCGCACAAACGGTGCCGATGGCTTGCTGCTTGCTGCAACAGGAACTTCCATCTGAACCGCAACGCTGTCGCTGATGTGCTTGTCCTGCCGCTCCTGGCCAAAGCCCCCATTCAACCTCTCGACATGCCTGCTCGGCAGTGTAGTCGACTCGGCCTCCCAGCAGAAAGGTCCAGACCGGCAGATACAGGCCACGTGGAGGCCCAACCGGCGGGTCGGGAACGATCTTCGCCTTATTGATCCACTCGCCCAGCAGTCCCTTCGCGTGCCCTTGATCGAAGGCGTGTGGAAGTATGCGGTCGGGCGCCACCAAGTCCCTGGATCTTCTTGTGTTTACAACGTGCGGCGATCCGCAGTAGGCGCATTCAAAAGACAGCTCTCTGGCTGGGATGATGAATTCCGCGCCGCAGCCTTGACAGTGCGCGATTTGCTCCCGCAGCGGCCTCCTGTGAGCGCCCTCCGTTGCCATCGCGGCAATGAAATCATGTCCCGTCTGATTCAAGACTTCCGATTCCGTTGCCTCGTGGCGGAGGCAGTACTCACAGACCAGCGAGCCACCGTCCGGCGCGTACGCCATGCGGCCTCCGCATCGAGGGCACATGAAACGCTGGGTTTCCGTGGCCCGCACGCCCAAGGGCGCGGGGGGCAGCGCCTCCGGGTCGATGATTTCATTCTCCTTCAGCCTGCCATCGAGGATAGCCAGTTCCCGCCGTGCGCGCGCGTGGTCCAGATCGTTCGCCAGGCAGTTCTCGAGCGCTTCGCGCTTCGCCGCGGCGTTTTCTGCGACCTTGCTCAACCAGTACCAGGCTTCCGCCATCACGTCATGATCGTTGCTCATGTAGACGGCGCGGTCAAGGTATCGCCGCGCTGAACCGCGATTTCCCGCCTTCGCTTCGATAATGCCGCTGCGCAGCAGGTCCCTGCTGTAGTCACTGAACATGGTGGTCTGGGAATTTCAGCATCAAACCCCGGAACAGTAACGGCCGGCCGGCGTCTAGGTGCTTCTTGTTTGCATCCCTGTGCGTCCTAGGGAGTCATTGTGCGAGTTGCGCTTTTCCCCGAACCAGCGCGTCGGTCATTCTGGCGACGCGCATCATCGCCTCCACGTCATGCACCCGGACAATATCGGCACCGCGCGCAATCCCCACAGCCACTGTTGCCGCCGTCCCTTCCATGCGCTGATCGGGCGGCAGATCCAGGGTGTATCCGATAAAGGACTTGCGCGACGGGCCGAGCATCACGGGGAAACCCAACTCCCGGATCTCGCTCAGCCGGTTGATCAACTCCAGGTTGTGCTCGATTTTCTTTCCAAAACCGATGCCAGGATCCAGGATGATCCTATCATCCGTGATACCCGCCCCGCGCGCCAGCGCCACGCTATCCAGCAGCTCGCGCTTCACGTCCTCGATAAGATCGTCGTATTCCGGGCCGATGTACGCGTTTCCCAATTGGGCGCGCACCTCCACGCTCGCCGGGTTGCTCCGATTGTGCATCAGGATCACGGGGCACTTGGCCACCGCCACAACTTCGCGCAGCTTCGGATCTGCGCGCAGCCCCCAGACATCATTCACAATCCGCGCCCCCGCCTCGAGCGCTTCCTGAGCAATGATGGCCTTATAAGTGTCTACTGAAACTATCTTGTCCGGAAATTCGCGTGCCAGGGCCTCGATGACCGGGATGACGCGCGCCCTCTCATCATCGATTTCCAGCGGCTCGGATCCCGGCCGCGTCGACTCGCCTCCCACATCCAGGATGTCCGCGCCGGCCTCCACGAAGCGCCGCGCCTGCCGGATGGCGGCCTCAACGCCCGGTTTGCTGCCCGAGGGCTTTGAGCCTCTCGCTTTCCTTGGGTTTTGATGCTCGTCGCCGCCAGCATCTATGGCTCCGGAGCCGGGTCCCAGAAGGCCGTCACCCGAAAAGCTGTCCGGCGTGACATTCAGGATGCCCATCACATATGTGCGGCTTCCCCACTGGAACACGTGGCTTCCGATTTGAAGATTCTTCATGTGCAGGAATTCAGAACTTGCCATGACCGTGGCAAGGCTTCGTCCACCCTCGCTTCACTGTGTATCTTGATGCCGCGGGTATTGCGCGATTCTCCCCCGCCACCTACGGCATCTGATCCAGCGGCCGCGCCAGCCATGACTCGGCTTCATCCAGATCTGTGAAGAGCTTCATCGCCGCGGCGCTTTCTGGCAAAGCCAGCGCCGCAATGTCACGGATCGCCTTGGCAGCCGCCTCGTTCGCAACGACGACCGCCAGGCGAATGTTGCGCGCTTGTGGATCGCTGTTAACTTCGACGGCTGTCTCGACCGCCTTCTGATTAAGGTCCTTGACGGCTCGCAAGTCGTACAGGTTGCGCGTCAGCCGGTCTGACCCGAGCAAATGTTCAAGGGCAAAGTCGTGCCATTCCCTGATTGTTGCCTCGGACGTGTCCGTGAACGTCAGGTTCATCCCGCCGTCGGGGCGGCGACTCACCGTCATGCCTACCCCGGGCTTCGGAGTCCAATTCAGAGGTTTCATATCGGTCATCGGCAGCTCCCGTTGGGACCCTCGCAGAAATTATATCAGGCGGGCACGATGCCCGATGTGTCGGCGTCGCGGAGCAGCTCGCGAACCGACCTGCCCAGCACAGGATGCACAAAATCGCCGGCAATGGATTCAAGGGGCAGCAGGACGAACCCGCGCTCTTGCAGGCGCGGGTGCGGTATCACCAGTTCGGGCGTCTCCACGATCAGATCGTCGTAGAAGAGAATATCGATATCGATCACGCGGGGCCCCCAACGATACGATCGCACGCGACCCAGATCGCTTTCGATCCGTTTCACGTGATCACGCAGTTCCATAGGGGTAAGGTTCGTTTCGGCCTTCAGCGCCATGTTCAGGAAACGCGGTTGGTCCTCCATCCCCCATGGCGGGGTCTCATATACGGCGGACTCGATCAGCACAGTCACTTCCGGCGCAAGGCTTTTGATTGCCCGCCGCAGATAAGCCTTGCGATCACCCAGATTGCTTCCCAGACTGAGGTATACGGTATGCAACGCTTCACCACCCTCCCGGCCGGTGTGCCGAATGTGGTTCGCAAACTCGTCGTTCAGTTTCGATTTGAGTCCGGGCCGCCGCGGCCGTGACTGGTCGGCCCGTCAAGCACGCAAGCTCGGACTGGAGGACGGCCCCCCGATACAATTCTATACCTCCCGCCAGCTGACGACAGCATCAAAATCGCAGTCCAAATTTGTCGCAGACTCTGCCCCATGCATCTTGCCGCTGGCGGTTATCATTCAGAACTCGCAGGAGTGGCCCATGCAAACTCACCGTCTCATCGAATCGTCCTACCTGGCACGCTATGTTCTCCTCAACGCAGTCGACGTCACAGACTACCGCGTGTTTCCCAGCCGCGAAATCGCGAACGAGCCCCCGGCGTTCCAATTCCGGCCCACCCCTGAGTCCGCCGCGCTCATGCAGGCGCTCGACGGCGCGGTGGCCGGGCAGCCTGAAAACCGCCCCCACAGGACGTTGGATGACTTCCTCGAGCGTAATGGCACGACCGCTTTCATTGTCGTCCAGCACGAACGGCTGCTCATGGAACGCTACTTCAACGGCTGGGAGCACAGCTCCATCTGCACATCATTCTCTACGGCCAAGTCTTTCGTCTCTGCCATGATCGGTGCAGCCCTGCAGGATAATCTCATCGGCGGCCTCGACGACCCGCTCACCCGCTACTTGCCGGGGCTTTCGGCGCCCTTCTGGTCGGCCATCTCGATTCGGCATCTGGTCGGCATGAGCTCGGGGCTCGCATATGATCAATTCGGCTTCCTACCCTGGAACGACGAACCGCGCATCTACTATGGCCTGGACTTGCGCGACTTGGCGCGTCACGCACGCCCCCAGGAGCCGCCGGGAGTTCGGTTCCGATACAACAACTACAACCTGGTCCTCCTGGGCATGCTCCTGGAACGCGTCACCGGTGCAAGCGTATCCGCCTATCTACAGGAGAAGATTTGGAAGCCGCTGGGAATGGAGTCCCACGCCACCTGGAGCCTGGACAGTAGACGGAGTGGCATGGAGAAAATGGAAAGCGGCCTGAACGCCCTCGCCATTGACTTCGCCAAGTTTGGCCAACTCTACCTGAGACGCGGCGATTGGGATGGCCAACAGGTCATTCCGGAGAACTGGGTCCTCGAGTCCACGACGATCAACCCTGATGCGGCATGGACCAACTACAAGTACCTCTGGTGGATTCCGCGGTCCGGGCCGGGTCGCTTCATGGCGGTAGGGAATCTGGGGCAGTTCATTTACGTCGCCCCGGACAAGGATTTGCTCATTCTGCGCTTCGGCAGAGGTCGGCCCGCAAATTGGAGAGCGGCTTACCCGACTCTCTTCGCTGCAATCGCCGACTTGCTCTGAAACCGGTAAACACGAATCCGGGGGCGCTCGCATGCGCGTGGAGCCGCCGTGGCGGATCATGGGATAATCGCACTCCCGGCGCGGGCTGCGCCCACCACGAGGACCGCAACAATCAATGGAGGTTGAGATGGCAGGAGCAAGAATCCCTATCAACCGGGCTCCCGTTCTCACTCTTTGGGCGGCCATCGTAGCTGAGCGCCTGGGCCACGATCAAGAGGCAGCGTTAACCCTGGGTCGGGCCCTGGCCGGATTGAACGCGCAGTCAAAAGGGCGGCGGCTCGGCATCTATGAAGAGAAGGCGGAGAAGACTCCTGACCACAACGCGACCCGTGCTGCAAAGCAGGGATCAGTGAAACTGTTGGGGCGCGACATTCCTGTGCTCAAAACTGCCCGCGGCCTGCGCGCTGCCTCTGGCGGCCAGGCAATCGAGCCGCGCTCCGTACAGACTTACCTCGAGAAGAAGTTCGGCGCCAGCCTTCCGGAAGCCCGGGCCGCCATGGAGTCTCTCGCAAAGGCCCTTCCGCCGGCTCGATTGGATGTGCAGGCCTTCTCGCTGTACGAAAAATTCCGCCCCCAGATTCCAGAGGGAAAGAAAGGATGGGGCGCCAAGGGCGAACTCAGCCTGGACTTGATCCTCTCGCTGCGGAAATGATTCTGGCTCGCTTTGGCCTACCCGCGGTTTTCTTGCACAGGAGGCACCAGAGATGGAAGAGAAGCAGTCTTATACCCTGCCTGAGGCACAACTGCATTTTGCCAAGTCGATTAATGGAGAAGTCTGGGATCTACTCGACAAGACCAATCGCACGGCTTCTGATGACGAAATGATGCTCGCGGCGGCCTACGCCTCTTGCTACCACTGGCTGCAGGTTGGGACCGGGCTTGAGCACCAGCGCGGCGAGTGGCTCATCGCCCGCGTCTACACCGTCCTCGGCATCAAGGAGCAGGCGCTGCGTCACGCCTCGCGGTGTCTTGACCTCACCGAACGGCACGCGGGATCTCATGCAGGACTTCGATCATGCCTTTGCGTTTGAAAGCATCGCCCGGGCCAATGCCCTGGCGGGTAACAACGAGGCCGCCGCGAAGTACCGGCGCCTCGCAGCCGAGGCAGGCGAGGCCATCAGGGACCCTGAGGATAAGGCCATCTTCGTATCCGACTTCAACGGGGGGAATTGGTACGGCGTGAACTAGGCGGGCACGAGAGCACTCGACCGGCGCGCGTCGGAGCTCGTCGTCCTCCTGCTTCTGTAGCCTGCGCTCCACACGAAGTTGCGCAAGGTACCACTCAGCAGCCGCGGCCCCGAAATTACCCCAGTTGAGACAAAAGAAACTCCCCCGCTTTCGTCAGTACGAATGCGGGGGAAGCCCATCACAATTCCCTAATCATCAATCGAAAATCAAAGATATCCCAGTCCTTTCAGCCTCTCCTCCAGATCCTTCTGGCCGGTGCCGGCCGCTTCCGATGGAGGCTTGATGTACGACTGGTCGAGATGCTTTCCGAGTGCCAGGAACGGGATGTCTCTGAAGGAGACACCGGGCATGTTCTTGATGTCCCGATTGGTAAACAGTACGCCGGGCACCTTGGTCGAATCGATGCAGTGATCCGCCCCCCAGTGATCGTGATTGGGCTCCAGTGAGGTCGCGGCCGACTTGCCGAGCCCCGTTTCCGATGAGGCGCGGAAACCCGGCGCGTAGCCCATCACCAGGTCAGGGCCAAAGCGCGTGTACGGCCCGGTGAACGCTTCGTGCTTCAAGAGCACCCGGCTGATCACTTGCTGCCCGTCCTCCGTCCGCCACTCCAGCAGACGCGTTTTCAGCTCATCCAGCAGCGGCTCGATCTGGGCGGGCTGCACCGTCCCCTTGCCTTCACGATTGGCCACGTTGAGATACATGCTGTTCAATCCCAGCGCGTAGGCCCGCGTTGACTCCCACCGCACGTCTTTGAGCTCGGGCGTCGCCGAAGGATGCTCCAGCGACATATATCCGTTGCCGACCAGCCAGTGATTCAGATGCACCTTCTGTTCGAATGGCCGGAAGCCGTGGTCTGAGAGCACCAGCAGCCGGTGGTCGGGCAGCCCAAGCTTTTCGATGTGCGCCTGGACTTCGCCCACGAATGCATCCAGTCGCACGTACCATTCCTCAACAATATCTGTATTCGTCCGCATGAACATGTGCTGCACACGGTCCAGGCAGTCGAAGATGCCCCCCAACACGCCTTCCCGGAAGTGATCCAGCTGGTTGAAGAAGATGCTTTTCCTCGAAAGAAAGATCGAGTTGCACAGGCTGATGAACTGCTCGTCGTTGATGCATCCATCTTCGAGCGCATTCGTGTCCTGCGGCCAACCCAGTGTCAGAAAGCCGTTGCTCGCCTTCCATGCCTCTTTCACCAGGCCCGGAGGCGTTGCATAGTGCCACACAGAATGGAGCGGATGGATCTGCAGCGGCACCAGGTAAACACTGACCTGACCCTTCACCTGGGTCAGGATCGCCTGCGTGATAGCCTGAACGTTGAAGGCGAAACCCGCCTTGAACTTGACTTCAAATACCGGGCTCCACTCTCCAAGCGAGAGCCGCATCTTCCGGTCGCCGATCGTCAACGTGGCCGAGGTTTCGTCCTGCACCTCGAGCACCAGCGGCAGCACGGCCGGCCGCATGCCTTCCTTGCTCTTGATCTGTGGCCCTTCGAGATCCGCACTGAATTTGCCCTTACCCTCTGGTTTCAGCGCTATCACTTTCGTCTTCTTCAACTCATGGGGCTCGGTCGTTAGATACGTGCCGACGCCCAATTGGCCGCGGATATCCGGCGTGCCCAGTCCCGGGATGGTCGCGACCGGAAGCTCAGGGCGCGCGGGAAACAGCGCCGGCCACCACAACGCGGTGGCGGGATAACCCATCTCGGCTGCCTCGTGAAACAGGGTTTTTGTGGTGTAGGGAGGCAGGAACTGCTCGCCCAGCAATCCCTGCTTGGTGGGCAACAGCGACACGTACGGGATGTACGTTTTCGGATCGCGGTGCACAAAATCGAAAATGCCATGAGACCCCGGGTCCACACCCGTGGCGATGCTGGTCCACGACACCTCGGTCTGTGGGGGCGAGCACACCTCCAGGCGGGAGTACCCGCCCTGTTCCACGAACTTTGCCAGATTAGGAGTCTTGCCGGCTTCCCGCAGCGATTCAAAAACCCCCGGATCGAACGAGTCGAAACCTACAATGACCGTACGCATTTATCTCTCTACCGCCCTCCCGCTGCCACACAAGTAACCGGTGCAATCCCGTTGCGGCGCCCACCAGGGCGCGTTCCCCGCCGCCTGGTCCCCCTTGCGCCTCATCGCGTACTGCCGTGTTGCGCGATCGGTGCGCCGGACCCGGCTACTCTTGCTCTCCGTCCTTGTCCTCTTTGCCCTCACGCGCTTTTCGGCGCAATTGCGAAATATACTTGCGAAATCCTGCCGGAAAAGACCAGCAGCAATCCGCTCACTAGGCCAAAAGCCCCCACCAGCCAACCAAAAAGCATTCCGCCGGTGTTCGGATCAATATACATGCTTCCTCACGATCTCCATCCTGCGTGGCATTGCAAGCGGCGCGCCGTCTGGGTGCTGGGATTGGAACGTGACGGCATGCTGCCTGCAGACTGGGCAATCTTCTTGGAACACGCCGAACAGCGGCATACTCCCTCCATCTTGCAGCGCGCAATTCTACCACCGCCGGCCCACCCGCTTCCGGGCGGCGCCCTACCTAAGTAAACTCTAACAGTTGTAGAACGTCGCTCAGTGCCGCCGCGAAGACCTCCTGCATCACCGTCTCGTCGGCAATGTAGGCGCCCCCAAAAGACCCATCGCCGTACACGTGGCGCGCCGTGCCGGCATCCATAACCGCGCTGGGAACGTGCGGGGGGACTTTGGCTCCGTCAGGCATGTCGCCCACAATCGTGAAGGCAAATGCCTCCAGCCAATTGGCGTGCGCAGGCTTCAACTCGTGCTTTTCCGCAACCGCCTCGATCGAATGCGAGCTCCACCAGTCGTACCAGTTGAGCTTCAACCCGGGCAGTTCGTTGTTGACCTCGTGCAAGCGCGCACGCGCCGGCGAGTTCCCGCCGTGCCCGTTCAGGACGAGGATCCGCCGGAACCCGTGCCCAAAGGCAGATCGGGCAAGGTCCTCCACGGCTGCCATCAGCGTGCTGGCCCGCAGGCTCAACGTCCCCGGGTACGCCATGAAGTATGGCGACGCGCCAAAGTTTAGCGGGGGGGCGACCAGCACCCCGGTCGCTTTCGAGGCGGCATCGGCCAGGGCCAGTGGGATCCTGACGTCGGTGAGCAGGCTCAGATAGCCGTGCTGCTCCGTCGCTCCTGTGACCAGGATCAACCGGTCTTCGCCCTTCAGATACTTCTGAACGTCCATCCAATTCAGGTCTTCGAGCCGCATATCATGTCCTTCAGTAGCTTGGTTCTGCTGGCGGCAGTGCCGCGCGCCTGTGCCGTCAGGGAGTTGCGGTGCTCGTTGGCGACGCGGTCGGCGAAGGCGTGCCCGTTGGAATTGGGAGGGTCGCAGTCGGAGTCGCGGTCGGCGAAGGCGTGGCGGTCGGCGTCGGTGTCGGGGTCGGTATCTCCAAGGAGAAATGCACGAAGCGCTCGGAGTACCCATCCCGCCCCTTCATATAAAGGTGCAGAGTAATGGGTTGGTTGCCAAGGTTGGATAGATCCCAGTTGAACAGCAGGCTGTTGTCGACCGGCTGATCGCCCTGCGCCAGCGTGGTCCACGCATCCGGAGAACTGCCGAGTCCGAATTCCAACTTCCAGGATTTGAAACCGCCTGTTGCGTCCATCGTGCCCTGCAAGGCCAGCGTATGCTGCGAAATAGTCGCCCCGTCGTCCACATTGATCTCCAACGTCGCCTGGGGGTCGTTCGCCGTGCACTCCCGCTGGGGCGCGTACACCGGGGGGAAGGGGAAGCCGTTGTCTTTCAGCCAGCTTCGTCCATCCTTCGTTTCCAACCATGCTCGCGCCGAGGCATCGCTGACATTGACCACCACCTGCTTGTCGGAGGCATTCCCGCAAGCATCGGAGGCTTCCAGGCCAGTCCAGGTATCCAGCTTCACCTGCCGGCGCAGGTCCTGGCTCGATGGCAGGGGTGGCTGATCGGAGGCAAACACCTCGCTGCGCTCATCCTGGCACCAGTTGGATGGTTCCGTTCCGGACAACGCGCAAATGACCTTGTCGACGATCCCGGGCGGACGGGTAAAGGGTGTCGTGGAGCCGCCGCCCGCATAGGGCGCGGCCGCCTGCATGAATTGCGACCAGATGGGCGCCGCGCCGGTCGATCCCGTCGTGTTGACCATCGGTGTATAGTCGGCGTTTCCCACCCATACGCCGGCAGCCAGATCGGGCGTATACCCCAGCGTCCAATTGTCGCGAAAATCGTTGGAGGTTCCCGTCTTGGCCGCCACGGGGAAGGGCAGGTTGAGCACGGAGTTTGGACCGAACATCCACGAGCGCGCCTCGTTGTCCGAAAGAATGGACGAGATCAAGTAGGCATGTTCCGGACGGACGACACGCTCGCCGGCCGGCGGTTCATACTGATAGACCACGTTACCCCGGAAGTCAACAATCTTCAATATGGAAACCGGTGGAACCCGCACGCCTTGATCGGCAAAGACCGAGTAGGCGCCCACCATTTCCAGCAGGCTTACCTCGCCGCCTCCCAATGTCAGAGATAGACCGTAGTCGTCACGGTTTAGCGATGTGATTCCAAAGCGCTTGGCCATGGCGATCATCCCGCTGTCGCCGTAGATCCCCACGTATTGCAGCGTTTTCACGGCAGGTATGTTGAATGAGTTGGCCAGTGCCGTGCGCACCGTCACGGGACCGTGAAACTTGTCATCGTAGTTGTTGGGGACGTAAGGCTCACGCGTGTCGCTGGGATCGCCCGACGGTGGAAACTCCGAGGGCACGTCCCAAATCAGCGTGGCCGGGGTCCACCCTTTTTCGAAGGCGGCCACGTAGTTGATCGGCTTGATGGAGGAACCGGGCTGCCGCGTCTCGCTCACCGCCATGTTGACCTGCCCGGAGATCTCGGCATTGGAATAATCGGCCGAGCCCACCATCGCCAGGATCTCGCCCGTCGAGGGCTGGATGGCAATGAGCGCCCCATCATGGGCATTGTTGTCCGCCAGAGCCGCCACCTGCGTGGTCACCAGTTGTTGTGCTAGGTCCTGCAGTTTCGGATCCAGCGTGGTCTGGATGGTAAATCCTGCCCGGTAGATGGTTTGTGCGTCGTAGTTGGCCTCCAGCTGCGACCGCACATAGTTCACCCAGTGCGGATAGCGTATGTTGATGTTGGGCGAAGGGAAGTCGTACGCTCGCATGGCTAGGGCTGCCTGCGCTGCCGACGATGCATCCACGCACACGGGTTGTTCACTGTTGCTCACGTGGATGCAGTTCTGCGACAGGCTCGTCGCCAGCATCAGGCCCAGCACTTGTTGATCGCGCTGCAGCGTGGCCTCGCGGTTCGTATGGATGTCATACACCGCCGGCGATTGCGGCAGGCCTGCCAGAAACGCGGCCTGTGCCAGCGTCAATTCGTCGGCCCGGGCCCCGAAATACGTTTCGGAGGCCGCTTCGATCCCGTAGGCCAGGTTGCCGTAATAGATTTCGTTAAGGTACAGTTCAAGGATCTCGTCTTTGGAATAGCGTCGTGTGATCTCTGCCGCCAGCATGATCTCGCGGGCTTTCCGCAGGTAGGATCGCTGCGTCCGCTCCGTGGGGCTCAACAGGATCGAGCGTGCAAGTTGTTGGGTGATGGTCGACGCACCGGAAACCGTCTCGCCGCTCACGTAGTTCTGCCACAGGGCTCTTCCGATGGCGAGCACGTCGTAGCCGGGATGGCTGTAGAAATCTTTGTCCTCCGTCGCCACGGTGGCTGCCACCAGCACCGGTGAGATCCTGTCCAGTGTCACGTATGTCCGGCGTCCCGCCGTGGGATCCAGGATCTCATATAGCAGGTCGCCATTGCGGTCGAGGATGCGCGTCGTCTCGAATTGAGATGAGCGCTGCTGCAAGTCGCCCACGGAGGGCAGCGAGCTGGCAATGGAGTAGTACTCAATAAGCGCCAGCGAGGCGAGGCACAACCCGACGACTACCAGCACGAAGGTCAGGAGGATGAGCCCTTGGACAATGCAGCCCCATCGTCGCATCCGTCCGAAGCCCGTCGGATGCGATCGTGGCGGCACTGGAGGCGGGCCCGTCCGGCGCGGCGCGTAGGCTCGTTGCGGCGTCGTGCCGCCCAGCGCCGCTGGGGTCACGCGTGTCCCATCCAGGTCTGTCTCGGTGACGCGACGCGGCAGCGGCATGTTGTTCTCATCCAGCGCCGGTCGGGAGGTCTTGGGCAGATCCGGGCTGGGGCGCGCCGGCTCTGCCGGGGGCTCGGCTCGGGTTTCCTCTTCAGATTTCAACAGGCGCCGGAATTTCTCGCTGGGATCGTCTGCCATTAACTGCCGATCATGCCGTGTCAGGCTTTGTTCGTCTTCGACATCACCAGCACGGTCAGCTTCCCCCTCATGCAAACCTCGTCCTGCTGATTCTTGAGTTCACCGGCCATGACAACGGATCCGCCGCCGATACGCGGCAGGGCTTTCGTCTCGACGATGTTGAGTTCGGCGTGCACCACGTCGCCTATGAAGACCGGCTTGATGAACTTCCATTCATTGATCTCACGGAATGCAATGACGGTGCCGTCCAGGATCCCCATCTTCCAGGCCAGGCCCATGGTCAGGGAAAGCCCGAGCAATCCATGCGCCACCCGTCGGCCAAACGGCCCGGCCTTGCTGAATTCTTCATCCGTGTGAATGCGGTTGTCGTCTCCGGTCAGCGTGGCAAATGTCATGATGTCTGCATCCGCCACGGTGCGGCTGCCGGTCGTGATCTTATCGCCGGTCTTGAACTCTTCAAAGTACATGCCCATCGCTCTCACTCCCATGCCTGCTGCAAAGACGACCGCTGCCCCTGGCCGCTCTACGGCGAAGGCAGCGGATTCTCTCGCCGATCTAATTGAAGGAACGCGCGCGCCGGTAAAGTAGTTTCGGGTAACGCCTGAAAATTATACCCTTTGACCTTGCACGTCTCAGACCGTACAATCCAGGCATGCGCAACTGGTCACTCCAGGCAGGGGATCCCCTGGCTCTTACCCTCAATGCAGACGGACGTCTCACCACGCCGGACTACATCAATGACCATATCTGGGAGCTGGAACTCAGGGGTGGCGAGCCGCGCAGCCTGACCATTCGCACCACATACGGCCTGAGAGCCCGCGGCATGCGGCTCTTCTTCCGGTTCTCGGAGGGGGGCAAGGTCGTCATCGATCCCGTTGACTTCCAGCGCGCACCGCGCGTGCGGCGCTTCTATCCCAACTTCATTCTCCTCGATTTTGTTCCCCTGGAAGACCTTGAAGTGACCGCCGAGTTCTGGGTCGCTGAGTCGCATGTCCTGGCAGGGCGCCTCACAAGCGTCAACCAGGCAGCCGCGCCGCGGCAGATCGAATTCGAACTCTGCGGGGTCCTGACTCCGCTCGACGGCAAAACCCTGGGCCGCGTCAAACACCAGATGATCAATATCCTCGGCGGGCACACGAGTGACCTGCACCCGGTGGTCTTCATGGGAAGTGGACCCTCCCACGGCGTCGATCCGCGGCCTTCGCTGGCCATGCGACTCGAATATGAAGCCCGCACGCAGCGCATCATCACCTGGTCGTGCGCCGCCGAACCAAGTCTTCAGGATGCATTCGACCTGGCACGCCGTACGGTGGGCCGGCCTTGGGATGCAGAACGGGCGCGCATCGAACTCCTCGACGCCCGGGAGGTGCTCGACATTCACACCGGCGACCCGGACTGGGATGCTGGCCTGGCATTCAGCCAGAAGGCCGCAGCCAGTCTGCTTTACCCGGCGGGCAGTCATTTGCCCAGGACATCGTTCGTTCGAACCCGCCAACCTGACAATGGTTTCAGCCGGACGGGCGATGGATCCGATTACCCGGCCGCTTGGATTGGACAAGCGCCGCTGGATACGTACTACCTCGCCAGCCAATTTCCCGCCTCCGCCGCGATCGGGCAGGGTTTCGTGGAAAACTTCGTCGCCGTTCAAGGTGGGGATGGCAGCATAGACCACAGACCAGGCCTCGCCGGTCAGCGATCGAAACTCCTTGCCATGCCTCTGCTTGCCAGTATCGCTTGGAGGGCCTACCACGACGCGCAGGACCGGCCCTTCCTTGAGCGCGTATTCCCCAGGCTTCTGGACTTTTTCAATGTCTGGTTTGCCCCCGGCCGTGTGGGCGAGAGCGATGGGATTCCGCAATGGCAGGAACTCCTGCAAACCGGCTTCGAAGACAACCCTCTGTTCGACGTTTGGTATCCCTGGTCGCAATCCCTGAGCATGTCTGCCCTGTTCAATCCCGAGTTGGAGGGCCTGCTGGCGCATGAGGCCGCATCGCTGCTGCAAATGGCCGCGGTGCTCGGGCACAAGCAGGTAGCCAACTCCCTGCGCTCGCCGGCATCCCGGTTGAGCTCTTCCCTGGAAGCCGCGTGGAATCCGCGCACTTCGCTGTACGCCTACCGAGACCGCCGCACGAGCGCCTCTTGGGTGGGGCAGCTCTTGAGCATTCACCGGGGCTCAGGCGAGTTTCGCCCCAGGACCTCCAACTTTGATGCTCCGGTCCGACTGTTACTTCAGGTGGTGCGGAAAAGCCCCGCGTCCGGCACGCCCGTGATCGAGATTTCCGGTCGAGGTCCAGCGTCGGGCCCCGGCGGACCAGACGTCAAATTGAGCGAACGTATCCAGGATGCCCACTTCCGTTGGCACACCGGTGGTCTCGTCGCTACAACGGCAAATGTCTACCGCAGGATTGATTCCGTCTCCATACAGGGCGCCCAGGAAAGCGACCGCCTCGTCGTTCGCGTCGTTGATACCACGGGGGAAGATATAACCCTCTTCACGCCCCTCTGGGCCCATGCCCCCTCGCCCGATCAGGCACGGGCAATCCGAGAACGCCTTTTTGGAGACGCCGAGCCCTTCAACCGGCCCTTCGGCATTCCTGCCCTTCCGGCGTCGCCGGCTTCGCCCCGCGCCGGCGCCCGCGAGAAGGCCGAGGCCGACACGATCGCCATGAGCGTGCATCTCCCTTGGAATCAGTTGGTCGCGGAGGGCTTGTTGGCGTACGGGTTCCGCGACGAAGCGGCGCGTTTGGTGACCCGCATGATGAGCGCTGTCGTGAAGAGCCTGAAGCAGGATCGCGCATTCTATGAGCATTACCACGCCGACACTGGAATCGGTTTGGGTGAACGCGGTGCCGTCACCGGCCTCGCACCCGTCGGCCTTCTGCTGCAAACTCTTGGTGTGCAGATTATTTCTCCCACAAGCGTGCGCCTTGAAGGCCGGAACCCCTTCCCATGGCCGGTGACGCTGGCGTATCGCGACTTGAAGATCACTCGGGGGCTTGACCGGACGGAGGTGGCCTTCGGAAACGGGCAGGTCACCCAGGTTACTGATCCTTCCCCCTGCATCGTCTCGCTGTGACCCGGCGCCTCGCGCCGTCCCTGCCTCTGCCGTCTTGCTGCATCTCGGCATCAAAGGACATCCGTGCCGAAGTTTGACAACGGCCGGATCGCCCGCAGCCGTATGGCTGCATTTCCATGGTATAAAAAAAGAGCCCACTTAGGAGGAAAGGTAATGGACATTGGCGCCTGCATGAAAACAAACGTTGTTTCCATCGCGGCCAGCGCCACGATTCGCGACGGCGCTGTGGCTTTTGTCAAGCACCGTATCGGTCTCCTTCCGGTACTCGACGCCATGGCGCGGCCGGTCGGCGTGGTCAGCTTGCCGGATTTGATGGCGCTCGGCCTGCCGGACTTCGTGAAGTTTGTGGCTGACGTTGATTTCGTTCACGATTTCGGGGCGGTCGAGTCCACGCGGCCGGCCGCGGCCATCCTCGCCAAATCGGTGAAGACCTTGATGCGCCCGCCTATCGTGGTCCCTGAGAACTGCGGCTTGCTGCGGGCCTATGCGCTGATGCTCCAGCACCGCCTGCACGACATGCTTGTCGTCTCTGAGGACGGCAAGCTCATCGGTATAGCCTCGCGGGTTGACATTGGCACGGCCGTTCTTTCGACTTGGGTCGGGGGGGCCAAGAAATGACTGCGGCCGCCATAATCTCCAGTCTGCTCTTCATTATCACTCTCATCATCATCTTCACCGAGAAACTGAATCGATCCATCGCCGCGATCGCCGCGGCGGCGCTCATGGTCGGGATCGGCAAGCTGCTGGGCTTCTACTCCGAGCAGGCCGCAATCGAAGCAGTCGACTATCGCACGCTGAGTCTGCTCCTCGGAATGATGATACTTGTCGCCATGCTGGAACCGACGGGTTTCTTTCAGTACCTGGCAGTCTTGGCCGCCCGCACCTCCCGCGGCAGGCCCGTGCGCCTGTTCATCTTGTTGGGCGCGGTTACCACTGTGTTGTCCATGTTTCTGGACAACGTGACGACCGTCGTACTGATTGCTCCCGTGACGGTTCTCATCTGCGAGGTTCTGGGCACGAGCGCGCTTCCCTTCCTTTTGGCGGAGGCGCTGCTCTCCAACACCGGTGGCGTGGCGACCCTTGTCGGTGATCCCCCAAACGTCCTCATCGCCTCTGCCGCGAATCTGACCTTCGACGATTTCCTCGTCCATTCCCTCCCGATTGTGGCTGTGGCATGGGCGTGTGCTCTGCTGCTCTTGTTGTACCTCTTCAGGAAAGACCTCTCCAGACGGCCGCGCAGCACCCGCGCCCTCATGAAATTGAACCCTGCGGACGCCCTCAATGAACCGACTGACGCGTATCGCGTCTTGATTGTGCTGGGCATCGCCATCGTGCTCTTCTTTCTCGATCCCTTGTTGCATCTCAGTCCCGCCTTCATTGCCATGGCCGCTGCCGGCGCCGCAATGCTGTGGGTGCGTCCCGACATCAACAAGGTCCTGAAACGTATCGAGTGGAGCGTTCTAATCTTCTTCGCGGCGTTGTTTGTCATGGTCGGCGGGCTGGAGGCGGCCGGCGTCTGGGAGGCCGTGGTCCACCTCGTGGAAGGCGCCGCAAACATTCCACCGGTGCTCTTTGGCATTGGATTGATCTGGACAGTTGCCATTCTCTCCGCGCTTGTCGACAATATCCCTGTGACCATTGCCCTCATTCCAATAATCCGGGGCCTGGGCGCTTCGGGGATGGACATCGGCGCCTTGTGGTGGGCTCTCGCATTTGGTGCCGGTTTTGGCGGCAACGGAACCATCATCGGTTCCACGGCCAACATCATTGTGGCGACGCTGTCCGAAAAGACCAGACACCCGATTACGTCCCGGCTTTGGCTCCGGCGCGGGCTTCCGGTTATGCTGCTCACCTGCGCGATCGCGAGCCTGCTCTTTGCGGTGTTCTTCCCGTGGATGTCGTAACACCGTCTTCTAACGAGTTCCTCCGCCTGATCGGGAGCTGCACGCATGAGCCACTTTTCAGAAATCTTCCTGGGGCTCTTCATCGTCTTCATCGCCGCACAGATAGGCGCAGAGATCTCCCAGCGCTTGAGACTGCCGGCCGTGGTGGGTGAGATTGCCGCCGGTGGCCTCGTGGGTCCCTCCGTGCTGGGATGGGTGCACGTGAATGAACCGTTGGAGGTATTGGCAGAGCTGGGCGCCATCCTTCTCTTGTTCTCCGTTGGCCTCGAGACCCAACTCGACGAATTTGGCAAGGTTGGCCGCGTGGCCGCCTTCGTTGGCATCGGCGGTGTAGTCCTGCCGTTTGGGCTCGGCATTGGCTGGGGCATGCTCAGCGGCTTCAACACACCGAGCTCAATGTTCATCGCGGCTGCCTTTGTGGCCACCTCTGCCGGGATTACAGCTCGCGTTCTGAAGGACATGGGTGTGCTCAGCCGGATGGAGAGCCGCGTGATTCTGGGCGCCGCAGTGATCGATGACATCCTGGCAATGTTGCTTCTGGGACTGGTAACTGCGCTCCAGGCCCAGGACAGCCCCAACATCATGGCTCTCCTTCTGATTGCACTCCAGGCCGTGGCCTTTGTTGGCCTCGTGGGATGGATCGCTCCCAAGTTGATGCGCAAGTCTTCTCCGTGGCTCAATGTCCCGATCAGTCCCCATTCTCCGTTGACCATTTCCCTGGCACTCTGCCTGGGGCTCGCCCTCGGCGCTACTTTCCTCGGTTTGGCTGCGATTATTGGAGCGTTTCTTGCTGGCATGGCAGCCGCCGAGACTCGCCAACGCGACGCCCTTGAAGCTCAACTGCGGCCGATCATGGCATTCCTGGTTCCATTCTTCTTCGTCGTCACCGGCATGAAGGTCAATCTCGGTGATTTGGGCAGCCCGGCCGCACTCATCGGCCTTGCGGTCGCCACTACGCTTGCGATCCTGGGGAAGTTCGTGGGAAGTGGCTTGGGTGCCCTGTCCCTCGGCCGTAGGGCCGCCGCCATCGTAGGCACGGGCATGGTGCCGCGCGGGGAGGTCGGCATCATCATTGCCAGCCTGGGCCAGCAGGCCGGGGTTTTCAGCGGGAGCACCTACGCCATAATCATATCCATGTCGCTCTTGACGGCCATCCTTGCCCCGCCTGTGCTGGCAGCCCTGCTGGCTGGAGGAGGGCCGCCCGCGCGGGAAGACGGCGGGCAAGCCGGCGCTGCTCAGGAAGATACGCCAGAGTACTGATACCTTGACGTTCTTCATGAAACGCCTGCCGCCGGACAGATCTTGGTTCTGTGGTATATACGATTTATCGGCATGTCACCTGCACAAATCTTGTTCTCCGAAGAATTCATAATCATTTTGCTGCTGATCGCCTCTGCAGTCGCGATCATTGCGCGCCGGCTCCGCATTCCTTACACCGTTGGCCTCGTGCTGATCGGGCTGGCTTTGGGCCTGCTCAGCCCGCTCGACATCTCGATCTCCCCTGAACTAATCCTCGCACTGCTTGTGCCGCCTCTGATCTTCGACGCGGCTTTCCACATTCGCCTCGACGCGCTTTGGCGCGACTTTTGGTTGATTCTGCTGCTGGCTGTGCCCGGCGTGATCATTACGACGCTGCTCGTGGGCTGGCTGGTTGCGCAAGGAACCGGTCTTGCAATTCCTGTCGCACTCGTATTCGGCGCGTTGGTCTCTGCCACCGATCCGGTTGCCGTCGTCGCCCTTTTCCGGCGCCTGGGCGCGCCGCGCCGCCTCCAGGTCCTGTTGGAGGGTGAAAGCCTCTTCAACGATGGCACCGCTATTGTCATGTTCAGCCTGACCATCGGCATCGTCGCCGGCGGACAATTCAACCTGGCTGCCAATGTCGCGCGCTTCCTTACTGTGGCTGGCGGCGGCATACTTATTGGTATCGTTCTCGGCTTGCTGGTCTCTCAATTGATCGGACGCATTGATGATTCCCTCGTTGAAACCACGCTGACCGTTGTGCTCGCCTTTGGGGCCTACTTGCTCGCCGAGTCGCAGCACACCAGCGGCGTTCTGGCCGTGGTGGCGGCAGGCTTGGTCAACGGCAATATAGGGCCGCGCGGCATGTCACCTACCACGCGCATCCTGGTGTTTAACTTTTGGGAGACGGCTGCTTTTCTTGCCAACTCGTTTATCTTCCTGCTGATCGGCCTCGCCATTCACGTCGATCAGTTGATTTCGGAGTGGCAAGCCATTGGCTGGGCGCTGCTCGCAGTTCTGGGAGCGCGGGCCGTCAGTATCTACGGCTTCTCGCTACTCGGCTCCCAGATACGGCCGAATTGGAAACACATACTCTACTGGGGCGGGATGCGTGGCGCCGTCGTTCTGGCTCTCGCGCTGAGCCTGCCGACGCAGGGGATTCTCCTTGAGCACCGCGCCCAGCTGCAGGCTATGGCTTTCGGAGTAGTGCTCTTTACCCTGCTGGTTCAGGGCTTCTCGATGGACTGGCTCATCAGACGTCTGAGGATCATCCAACGCCCCGCCATCCAGGAGGAGTACGAGCGCCGCCATGCACGCTTTGTGGCAGGCCGCGCCGGCTACGACTATCTCGGGCGCATGAGCAGCCAGGGGTTGATCTCCGAGCACACTTGGAGCCGGCTCGCGCCGTTGCTGGAGCGGCAGAATGCCGGGCTCGTGAATGCCGTCAAGGAAGTAATTGTCTCGGACCCCGCCATGGAGGCCGAAGAGTTGGATACAGCCCGTCGTGACGCGCTGCGGGCGCAGCGGGGAGCCCTCACGGGACTCCTGCGCGACGGGGTTATCTCGGAGGACACCTTCTCGCAATTGGTCGGCGAGGTGGACGCGGCTCTGACCGAGGAGTACCTGCCGTGGCCCGAGCTATTGCGTCAGGGTCAGGCTCCGTCAATGCCCGTAACACGCTTGATGACGGCTGTTATCCGTGAGTGGGATCTCGAGAACGCACTGGGTGCCCTCACCCAGCTTGGTTTCGCCGTCGACCAGTTCCCGAGCTCCGGCGGCTTCCTCAACCGTCGCAACGTAACCCTGATGATCGGTTTGCCTCGCGGGCGCGAAGAGGCGGCCGTCAAGGCGTTGCAGCGGGCGACCAGCGGCCAGGTTGAGTTTTCTGATGCGTCATCCATTGGCGGCGATTTGCCGCTGCCTGCGCCGGTCCCGGTGCGCGTAGGCGGCGCAACGATCTTCACCTTCGAGTTGGATTCCTACGAAGAGTTTTAGTATGATGAAGTTGATCATTGCAATCGTGCACCAGACCGACGGTGAAGAGATCCTGCAGGCCCTCACCGATGCCGGCCTGCGTGTGACTCGCATCGTCTCCAGTGGAGGCTTCTTGCGACGCGGCAATGCAATCCTGCTCATCGGCGCGCCGGCGGATCAGGTGGCGGCCGCCACACAGCTCATAAGGAAGCATAGTCCGGCGCCATTCGACCCCGGCTTGAAGCGGGCGACTGTCTTCGTGCTGAACACGGAACGCTATGAACACTTCTGATGGTTTCGGTCAGACCGTCCATTGCACGCCAAGGAGAGCCATATGACTTCCGTTCCCGTACGCTCGGTTATCATGGCGGTCGTTCAAGAGCAGGACTTGGATCCCGCCATGCGGGCTCTGGAGGCATTGGGCGCGCCGGTGGTCTACATGTCGAGCACAGGGGGCTTCCTGGGCCGCCGGAACGCGACCCTGCTGGTTGGCTTGCCGGATGCTCAGGCAGAGCAGGTGTTGGCCATCCTGCGTTCCACTTGCCGGCGGCGTGTGGAGTTCATGACCATGCCGGTGGAAGGCGCACCCATGCCCATGCCGGCGCCCATTCCCGTGACTGTCGGCGGGGCTTCCGTCTTCGCCCTGCCTGTCGAAAGATTCGAGGAGCTCTAGCGTTCGCCCGCTCGGCGACGCTCGGAAGGATTCCGGAGGAGATCGGCCATGAAGATGATTATCCTGATCCTCAAGGACCAGTTGACCGACGCCCTCACTGCGCAATTGACGGGCGCCAAGTATCGTGTGACCCGCATCGCTTCAACGGGCGGCTTCTTGCGAAGCGGAATCGTCACCTTGTTGATTGGCCTTGAGGACGCTCAGGTGGAACCCGCCATAGCGCTCATTCGCGCGGCCGTGGCCGCCTCCCCATCCGACGGGCCGCAGGCAACCTTGTTCGTCGTTCCAGTCTCACGCTTCGAGCAGGTGTAGCCCGCCGCGAGAGACCACGGTCTTGAATGGCAGCATTCGGCCGCATGCCTCGCGCTATGTAGTCGCGTTGCTGTCCGGAGCCGCTGCCGTCGATTACGGATGCCGGCACCTCGAATCCCCCCGAATCACAGCGACCAACAAAATGGGTTCGCGACCGCAATGCCTCGCTTGAGTGTTCGCCTCGCCGCGTTTTCTCTTGCTCTCGCCCTGCTGTCGTGCGCCGCGCCTCTGACGTCGCCGACACTTCAGCCGGTGGCAACTGGAGTGGCCATGACATTGCAGGCGTTGGCCTCTTCAACGGCCGCTGCCGCCACGAATACGGCGCGGACTGCAACGCCCACGCCGGTCGATGTTCTTCCGCATGCGCTGTACTTTCTGGCGACGGACAAGGCCGGCCTCACGCAGATCTTTCGTCTGGAGGCCGATGCCGACCTCGTAAACCAGATTACCTTCGAGCCGGCCAACGTTGACTCCTACGATGTTTCTCCGCAGGACGGAAGTATCGCCTACGCGTCTGATAACCAGCTTTTTCTCGTCGATGCCGTTGGCGGGGGCCGTCGCCTCTTGATCGACGGGGGTCCCGTCAACGACGACACTCGCTGGACAAACAGTGTTGGAGTTCCCGTGTGGTCACCCGACGGACGAACCTTGGCGTACAGCCACGACGGGCTCAATTTTCTGACGCTGGATAGCGGGAGTACTTCCAGGGTCCTGGAAAACCAGGTCGACAACTCGGCCGGCTTCCCCGTGGTCGGCAAGATTTACTCGCCCAGCGCCTACTCCCCCGACGGGACACGGCTGCTCATCAGCATCGGATTCTACGAAGGCGGAACGTACGGGATCTACGACGTCGCGGATGGCGGCCTTGTGCAATTGACACGCGCAGATGGTGGAACGGTGTGCTGCCATGCGAGCTGGATTCCCGACGGTGCCGGCCTCTATGTTGCGAGTCCGTCGCTCGGTATGGTCGAGTCCGGGCTCTTCTACGCCGATGCTTCGAGCGGTGCCGTTACGGCCCTTCTGCCCGGCGCGCCGCCAGACGGCACATACAACTTCGCGGATGCTGCCAAGGTGGGACAGGATGGCTTTCTCTACTTCTTCTTCAACAACCTTCCCGACATCCCGACATCGGGTCACACACCGCTTTTCATGGTGCGCTCGGCCTCCGACGGCGTGACGGGCCGCACGTCATTGGCTCCCAATGCCTTTCATAATGTCAATGAGATTCTCTGGGCACCGGAGGCCAACCTGGCGATCCTCGTGTATTGCCGGCGAACCCAACACGTACACTGGCGGCCGCCTCACCATCGCCTACCCCGATGGCAGACCTGGCGTTGTTCTGCCGGCCTCCGGCCAGGACCTCCGCTGG
>CAVZIZ010000004.1:0-217176 GCA_963775435.1 uncultured Chloroflexia bacterium | reverse complement strand
GCGACTTCCACAGCCGCACGTTCGTGATGTTGCAGGCGGTCGAGTAGCCGCCATTGATGTTGGACACGACCGCGTAGTCCAGGTCGCCGGTGCCGGCGAGTTTGGTCTCGTACAGCGTGTACTGTCCGACCTGCGCACCGTCGACCATCACCCAGAGGCGGTTCTTGTTGAGCGCCATCGAGAACTCCGCCTTGGATCCGTTGGGGACGTCGACCTGTCCGGTGCCGAAGCCATAGGCCGTGCCGAAGAGATCGCACAGCTTGAACCCGCTGGCGCAGGCGCCCACGCGCACGTAGTCGTTGGTCAGGACGGCCGTGTAGCCCTCGTTCTGTCCCTGGACGCGATACGCGAATCCGCAGCCGGTGTAGTCGGGGTATTCGGTCATGCCGGTGGTCTTGAGCTCGATATCGGCCCACAGCGCGAAGTCCTGGACCTGCTGGCCGGTGCGCGTCAGGTCGACGACGTTGTGTCGACAGACCGGACTTGGAGAAATCATCCAGTTGGATGAGCTCGCCGTTTTGGTATGGCAGGAAGCCCTTCTGATAGAAGTCCGTGATCTCGGCCGGCTTCTGGTTGGCGTCTTCGGTCGCGGTGGATTCCGGTTCGGGCGACGAGGCCGGAGCGTTCTCGACTGTGGGCTGGGGCGCGGCTGTTGGAGGCGCCAGCGTTGGGGGCGCCTGCGTTGGCAGCGGCGGAGGCGGGGCGGGACTGGGGGTTGTTCCCAGGTTGAGATAGAGGCCGCAGGCCAGGGCCGCGAGTCCCGAGGAGGGCGATGGCGATGAGGACGCGGTCGAGACTCTTGTGGTGCATGGTTTCCTCCCTTCAACCCATGATGGTGCTCAAGAGCCGTGCTGTGTGTGCGGATTATAGTGCATGGGCCCCAACCCTCTGCGAGGGCCTACGGCCGGGCTTCGCCCGCCCTCCCAAAGAGCGCGCAGCGGCTGCACGATTTGGCGGCAGGGCACCCACCACTTTGAGGGAGGGCAGCGCTGTCGATTGGCGCTGCGCTCGCAACGACGAGGTAAAGAGCGGAGCTTCGCTTGCAGTCGACATCTCGCAAGGACGGGGGAGGAGATTGCTTCCTTACAGGATGCTGCGCGATCGTCACTTCGTTTCCCTTGCTTCGCCGCGGGACATGCCTCGCAACGACGGGGGCACTATGAGATTGCACGACATGAGAGCACGCTGCTCGTCGACCGCCAAATCGCCTGCGAACAACGCGGGCAAAGCGCGCAGTTTCGCGCACCTGCGCTGCGCGGGGAGGAGATTGCTTCGTGAGGCTATGCCCTCCTCGCAATGACGTGGGCGCTCGCGGCGCCGGGGGGCCGGGTGTCTTAGGCCTCCTTGAGGGCGCGCTGCAGCAAGTCGTTGAGCTGCAGCTCCCGGGCCCAGTGGCGCACGTAGTCCATATCGAGTGTTGCCGATTGCGCTTTGAGCAGGTCGCCGACCTCGGCGAGGGCGCGGGCGTCCGAGAAATCGCGCATCGCATCCTCTTTGCGCGTTTTGGCGCTGGGGGCGCCGATTTCCGTCGAAGATCCGGAGGATTTGCCGTTTTCCGCGGCTGGGCTGAGCGAAATCCGCTCCAGTTTGGACAGGATAGCGTCCTCCGGGCTGGTGACCGAGACCTGGCGCGGCGGATCGCTGGAGATCACAGAGGCCACACGGCGCTTGAGCCGCATCTGATCGAAGGGCCGCTGCCTGGGGACAGACACGTCCACGTTGAACTTGGTGGCGTAATGGACGAGCGTGAAGTGCCCCTGGTCCTTGATGGCGGCGTCGATCATGTGATGGTCGACATAGAAATCGCGTGACAGGGCGGAGACGAACTCGGTCACGTGCTCAGGCCGTATGTCCGCGATGATGTTGGCTTCCAGCGTGGAGCGTGCCGGGGCGTATTCGGAGTTGACCAGCGAACCGTCGACGGCATAGACGATGCTCAGGCGCTCGAGCATGTCGGTGACGAGCAGGGCGACGCGTGTGGATTCAGTCATCTCGGTGGCCTACGTTGGGGAGGAGATTGCTTCGGAGGCCAGACGCACCTCGCAACGACGTGGCGGCGAGAGGAGATTGCTTCCTTACAGGATGCTGCGCGATCGTCACTTCGTCCTCGCAACGACGTGGGGAGGATGGGGAGGAGATTGCTTCCCTGGAGAGGCGCAGACTTCGCGGGGCAGGCGCCCTCGCAACGACGCGGGGAGGAGGAGATTGCCACGTCGCCCGCAGGGCTCCTCGCAATGACAAAGGGGGCGGTCATATGGCAAACAGGACATGCAGGATGATGTCGGCGGAGAAGTGCGAGAGCATGGCGGACTCGAGGCCGCGGGTGAAATAGAGGTAGCCGGCCGCGACGCCGATGATCCCGTTGAGCACGACGGCCCGCACCACGACGAGGGGCGTGATCGGGACCAGGGCGGCGGTGGCGGGCAGATGGCCGAGACCAAACAGGATGGCGGCCAGCACGTTGGCGACCCAGAACACGGCAACCGTCGGCTTGCCCTCGGCCGTCTTGCTCACAAAGTGTCCCAGCCAGGCCAGGAAGGACATGACGCACAGTCGGAGCAGCAGTTCCTCGTCAAACGCGCCGTAGAAGGAGGCCAGCAGGCCCTGCCACCACGTGGGCGTAGTCGGCCCGCGAATCGTCAGGGGCGCGGCGACCGCGCCGAGCTCCGCCATGAGGGCCGGATGGAAGATGACGACGTCGAGCAGGACGACCAGCAAGGCGCCGACCACCCCCAGAACAACACTGAGAAGCAGGGAGGACTTGATCTTCGCGCCGACGGTCTCGCCCTTGAGGGCCAACTCGAGGATGGGAAGGCCCAGTCCGGTGGAGTTGGCGAACGAGAGGCCGACCCAGATGGCGATGGCGAACAGGATCACCTGCGCGGCGATTTGCACGGCGATCAGCAGCGGGAATGGCATGGACGTCGCGGCGACCGCCTGGGCGGCGGCGTCGGATCCCTGCGAGGCGAGTGAATAGGGGATGATGGCTACCAGTCCCAGGGTAGCGAGGGCGACGAGGATCCAGAATATCTTCCAGTTGAACGGTTTTTTCATTGGAGGCTCCGTGAGAAAGAGTGCCAGGGGTCGGGTGTCAAGTGTCAAGGAGATTGCTTCGCCCGCAACGACGGGCGGCGGGGTCGCCGAGGAGATGCGGCGCCCTCGCCAGCGGCAGTACTACGAGATTGCCACGCTTCGCTCGCAATGACAGCCGCCTGGGCGGGGAGGAGATTGCTTCCTTGCAGGATGCTGCCGCGATCGTCCGGGCTATGCCCTCCTCGCACTGACGCAGGCGCGATTATTGTTCGCGGCGCCAGAGCACATAGGAGTATACGACGAGAAATAGCGCCGAGACCAAGACCGGTCCGATCACCAGCCAGTAGGCAACGGTACCAGCGAAGAAGACGCTCAGCAAGGCCAGCACGCCGCAAGCAATGAAGAGGGCGCCGCCGACGCGGTGTGTCTCGTCCCAGACCTTGTCGCTAGACAGCGTCCACGGGGTGCGGATGCCGATGAAGAAGTTGCGCTTTGCGTGGCGCATCATCACGCCGGCGAAGATCCACAGCACGCCGATCGCCGGAAGCAGCGCCGTGCTCATGCGGAAGCTCTGGACGCCCAGGTTCCACATGATCGTCAAGGCATGCACGTACAGCAGGAATGCCATCAGCAGGACGACGAAGGCGTTGAAAAAGCCACGGAAGCTGGCAATGTTGGCCTTCAGCGGGTCGATCAGGGGGATGGCAAGGAACAGCCCCAGCAGCACGAGACCGATGACGAGGCACCAGGAACGCGCCCCAGAAACGGGAGATCGTGCCGTTGACCTGGTCGTTCGCGCCCCAGTGCGAGGCCATCGGCTGCGGCAGGCGTCCGTACACCGCCAGGCTGAGGGCCAGGGCCGCGGCGATGAGCAGCAACGAGATGATTAGCGTGTTGCGATTGGACATGCTTTTCCTTTCCCGGACCGGCCGCCAAGGGACATTAGGCAGGCCCTGCGAAGCGATCCGCTGCAGATTGCGCACAGCCGCGTCCACAGTTTCGGGCGGGCCTTCGACAATCCAGCCGTGGTTGTGCACAGATTTCCACAGGTTCTACCCAGAACTGTCCACAGGAGGCGGAACCCGCCGGCTTGCCACGCTTGGCGGGCGCAGAAGATCAACGGAGGGCATGGAAGGGTTTCACGTGAAACATGGACACACCGATGAAAGCCCACGGGGCAGGCAGTGTCCGCCGTTGGCACGGAAGCAAGAATGTCCGGCGACGCACAACCGTCTTATCCACAGGTTTCCACAGGGCCTAGCCGTCACTGTCCACGCGGCGTTTCACGTGAAACATGGAGCGCCCTCAGCGGCGGGAGCCATCTGCGCGCAGCCGTCGCTCGACCATGGCGGCAATCTCGCCATCCGAGAATCTGTGGAGGCGGGCCTGCTCGACGTACTGCGCGGCGAGCTTCTGCAGCGCGTGCGCGGTGCGCGCGCCGTGACCCTGAGGCGGATGCTGGTTCCGCCACAAAGGTGCCGCGTCCGCGCTGGGCGGACACGACGCCGGCCTGGTGCAGAATGCGGTAGGCCCGGGCGACGGTATTGAAATTCAAGCCCAGTGTATCTGCCAGCGCCCGCACCGTGGGGAGCTGGTCGCCGGGGCGCAAGCGGCCGGTGACCGCCTGGCGCTCAAGGCGCCGGACGATCTGCAGATAGGCGGGCAGACCGGAATTGAAGTCAAGCTCAAGTGCAAACCTGCTGCGTCTGGCCATGATCCGATTGTACTAATTGTATCATGATGGCGACGGCTGTCAAGCAGGCGGGTTTGCCACGCGCGGCGCCGAAAAGTGAGTATCGAGGCTGCGTGGTAGAATCACGTCCGAAGGATAAAAAGGAGCTCGAATGGAGCAGCAGACTGGTACTTTTGCCGTAAAGACGGGACTTGCACAGATGCTCAAGGGCGGCGTCATCATGGATGTCGTCACGCCTGAGCACGCCAAAATCGCGGAGGATGCCGGGGCGTGCGCGGTCATGGCGCTCGAGCGTGTGCCCGCGGACATCCGCGCGCAGGGCGGCGTGGCGCGCATGTCCGACCCCGGATTGATCCAGCGCATCATGGATTCGGTCACCATCCCGGTGATGGCCAAATGCCGCATCGGTCATTTTGTGGAAGCGCAGATCCTTGAGGCGCTGGGCGTGGACTACATCGACGAGTTCGGAAGTGTTGACGCCCGCCGACGAAGCCAATCACATCAACAAGCATCTCTTCAAGATCCCGTTCGTGTGCGGCTGCCGCAACCTGGGCGAGGCCCTGCGTCGCGTCGGTGAAGGCGCGGCGATGATCCGCACCAAGGGCGAGGCGGGCACGGGCGACGTGGTCGAAGCCGTTCGGCACGCCCGCGCGGTGATGGGCGCCATCCGCCAACTGCAGACCATGGCCGAAGAAGAACTCATGGCGTATTCGAAAGAACTGGGCGCGCCGTACGAGCTGGTCAAGCAGACCAAGGAGATGGGCCGCATGCCGGTGGTGAACTTCGCTGCCGGAGGCGTGGCGACTCCCGCGGACGCGGCGCTGATGATGCAACTGGGTGTGGATGGCGTGTTCGTCGGATCCGGCATTTTCAAGAGCGGCGATCCGGCGCGGCGCGCGGCGGCCATCGTCAAGGCGGTCACACACTATCAGGACGCCAGCATCCTGGCGGAGGTCAGCAAAGATCTCGGCGAGCCGATGGTCGGGCGGAACGTTTCGCAGATGCCCGAGGCAGAGAAGATCGCCGGACGCGGCTGGTAGAACGCGCTCTCCAGCGGACGGCCATCGACTGTGGCATCAAGGTTGCCGGCCGGTCGCTGATTGATTCCATGAAGATCGGTGTACTGGCGCTGCAAGGGGACTTCGCGGAGCATGTCGCCATGCTCAAGCGGCTGAAGGTCGAGGCATCGGAGGTGCGCCTGCCCGAGCACCTGAACGGCTTGGATGGATTGATCATCCCCGGGGGCGAATCCACGACCATCGGCAAGCTGTCGGAGGATTTTGGCCTCACCGGACCGCTGCGGCAGTTCGGCGAGAGTCACGCGATCTGGGGGACGTGTGCGGGTGCGATCTTCCTGTCAAAGGACGCGCGGCGCAGCCAGCCCTTGCTGAATCTGATGGACATCACCGTGGAGCGAAATGCTTTTGGGCGGCAAGTCGATTCGTTCGAAGCCGACCTGGATGTGCCGGAACTGCGGCGAGTGGCCGGCGGCACAGCGCCGTATCATGCGATCTTCATCCGCGCACCGATCATTCAATCGGTAAGCGGCGAGGCCCGCGTCCTGGCGACCACGGCGGACAAGCGCATCGTCGCCGCACAGCAGGGTCATTTGCTCGCCACGTCTTTTCATCCGGAGCTGACACACGACGCGCGTTTTCACGAGTACTTTCTATCTCTGGCCGACTAGGTTCGGCGCGCGCATGTATGCAAGCGTCCACCCGTCAGCAACCGACAACCCATGACTGTCCGTCCGCTTGACCTCCTTGATCTGCCCACGCTCTACCGCTACCGCGGCGACGCCACGAGCCTCGACAGCACGCGAGCGCTGACGCGCGGCAATCCGATCGGCGCGGTCGGCTTGATGGCCTATGTGAATCCGCAGCGGCACGTGTATTCCGCGGTGTGCAAGGATGATGGCATCACCATGCTGGGCGGCGTGATCCACACCAACGGCGAAAGCTACGCACAGGATGCTGTATTTGGCGCCGTCCTCCGGCCTGGACCATCCCGGGCTTCCCGGTCTGATCGACAGGCTCAGCGTGGAGGCGGGTGGTTGGGGCGCGTTCCACGTGCGCGCCGAGCTTGACGAAACCAGTCCGGCCTTTGCACCGCTGCGGCGCGCCGGCTTCGTTGCGTATGCAGGACAGCGCATGTGGGACGCCAGCGCCGTGGAGGGCTCAGAGGCCAACCAAAATTGGCTGCGGGCCCAGTCCGTCCATCTGCCCGCAATTCAGAATCTGTATCACCAGATCGTTCCACCGTTGCTGCAACCCGTGGAACCCCTGCCCAGGCGCGCCCTCGGCTTCATCTGCAACGAGGGCGATACCTGCTATGCCGCCACCGCCGGCGGCTTCAGCGGCGTGGTGGTCTTCCCGCTGATCCATCCGGACGCCACAGATGTGGCCGCCAAGCTTGCTTCCTTGATCCAGCGTCTGCCCAACCGGCGAGGCCGGCCGGTGTACGTGTGCGTGCGCACGTATCAAGCCTGGCTGGAGCACGTGCTGGAGGATCTTGGGGCGAAGCCTGGGCCGCAGCAGGCCGTCATGGTCAAGCACCTGGCTCATCCGATCAAGGAAGAGCTGCTGGCCCGCGCGCCGCAACCTGCGCGTGTAAGCGTGCAGCCATCCAGAATTAGCCGGATCGAGGAAAAGAAGTAGGGCGTATGACGCAGCTCAGAATTACCGATGACCTTCAAGCGCTGCTCGATGTGCTGCCGGCAGACGTCCGCGCGGCGGTCGAGAAGGCCGACGACAGCGAGAATCTGCTGGAGGTCATCCTTGATCTGGGGCGCGTGCCCACGGCGCGCTTCGTCGACCGGGAGATCACGCTGCGCGACCATGAAGTGACGCGGCCGGAGATCGACTATGTAGACGAGCGCACCGGCGAGTTCGATGCGGACAATCGCGCCGGCATCGAGCGAACGCTGCACCGCATTTCGGCCATCCGCAACCGGCGCTCGCATATTGTCGGGCTGACGCTGCGCGTCGGGCGGGCAGTCTACGGCACGGTGGACATCATCCAGGACATCATCGAGACCGGCAAGTCGGTCCTGATCCTCGGACGCCCGGGGGTGGGCAAGACGACGCTGCTACGCGAGGCGGCGCGCATCCTGGCCGAAACCAAACGCGTGGTGATCGTGGATACATCGAACGAGATCGGCGGGGACGGCGACGTGCCGCATCCGGCCGTGGGGAAGGCGCGCAGAATGCAGGTGCGCGAGCCCATGCTGCAGCACGAAGTAATGATCGAGGCGGTGGAGAATCACAACCCCGAGGTGATTGTCATCGACGAAATCGGCCGCGAGCTCGAGGCGGCTGCGGCACGGACGATCGCCGAGCGCGGCGTGCAGTTGATCGGCACGGCGCATGGGCGCACACTCGACAACCTGCTGCTCAACCCCACGTTGAGCGATCTGGTGGGCGGCATCGAGGCGGTGACGCTTTCCGACGAGGAAGCACGGCGGCGGGGAACGCAGAAGACGGTCCTCGAAAGGCGCGCGCCGCCCACATTCGACGTGCTGGTCGAGATCCAAAACCGTGACCGCTTCGCGGTGCATGTTGACATACAGACATCCGTGGATGCCCTGCTGAGGGGGTTCCCGCTGCCGCCGGAGATCCGCACACGCGATACCGAGGGCAAGATCCAGATCGAGGAGGCCGCTCCCGCCATTCCGGCGCGCATGGATGCCAAGGAAACGCGGACGCCGCGACGCGGACGCCAGGCGGAACCCCCCGTAGAGGAACGCTTCCCGGCCTCGGCACCGGCGCGCTTCGAGCCGGTGCACGGGGCGCTGCAGACAATCAAGATCTACCCGCACGGTGTGGCGCGCAACCGGCTGATGCAGGCTACCAAGCGCATGGGCGTGCCGGCTGTCATCGTCAAGGACCCCGTGGATGCAAATGCGCTGGTCACGCTGCGGACCTATTATCGCGATCGGCAGCAGGCCATCGTCGATGCGGAGCACCGCGGGACGCCGATCTATGTGCTGCGCTCCAGCACGATCGGTCAAATGGAGCAGTTCCTCGGGGAGTTGTTCAATCTGAGGGCGGAACACGCGGCCTCGTCGGACATCGACGGAGTGAAGCAGCAAACGCAACAGGCCATCCAAGCCGTGCTGAACGGCGAGCGCTGGGTGGACCTGCCACCAGGCCCATCGCTCGTGCGTCGGCTGGAGCACGAGATGGCTCGTCAAGCGGAACTAGTGAGCCACTCGTACGGCAAAGAGCCGAGAAGACACGTGAGGATATTCAGAGAGTAGCGACGGAAGGGATAAATAAAGCGGGGGCAGGTCTGAGACCTGCCCCCGCTCATTCGGAGGAGTGGCTAGCCGTGTGAGGCTTCGCCGAGCGTAACTTCAAGCTGTAAAGTCTGACCGTTGCGGATCACCGAGAGGGTTACTTTATCGCCGGGATTGTAGCCGTATAACGTGTTGAGATACCCGTGGCTGCCATCCAGGGCGACGTCCCCGACTTTGGTGATGATGTCATCGCGCTGCAGCCCCGCGGAACTGGCAGGACTCCCCTGGGCCACCTGGGTAATGTATACGCCCCATTGCACCGGCAGGTTGTAGGCGCTGGCGATCGAGGGGGCGATGGGCTGGTAGGCAATGCCCAAATACGGATGCGCAACGTAGCCCTTCTGGATGAGTTGCGTGGCGACCGCGGCGGCGGTATCGACCGGGATGGCAAACCCCAGTCCTTCCGCGACCGCGCCGCTGCCGGTATTGCGAACGATCAGCGTGTTGACCCCGATGACCTCGCCAGCCAGATCCACCAGCGGGCCTCCGGAGTTGCCCTGGTTGATAGCCGCATCCGTCTGGATGAGCCCCTCAATCTGGTAACCCTGACCCGAATCAATGGTGCGCCCGGTGGCGCTGACGACGCCGACAGTCACCGTGTTCTTGAAATCGCCCAGAGGCGAGCCGATCGCAATCACGGACTCACCGGGCTTGAGAACGTCGGAATTCCCGAGCGTGGCAACCGCCGGCACCGTGCCCGCCACCTTCAGCACGGCGATGTCGTTGTATTGGTCCGTTCCCGACGATGGTCGCCTTTTCCTCGGCCCCATTGGAGAGGATGACCGTGAGCCCGCTTGTGCCTTCGACCACGTGGTTATTGGTGACCACATAGCCCTGGTCCGAGATGAAGAAGCCACTGCCGCTTATGGTCTGGTCGCCGGTTTGGCCAAAGAAGGTGTTCTGACCCGGAATACTGCCTACAACGGTCACAACCGCAGGGCCAACTTTCTGCACGGACTGCGTTATGGTGGTCTGAATATCTGTCGTGTTCAGGGTGAAGCTCTGCGCGGTTTTGGTATTCGTAGCCGGAAGCACCTGCTGGATCGAGGCGGGCAGGCTGCTCCTGACCTGTACGGCGCGAAAAACAGCCGCGCCGCCAACGACCGCGCCGGACAGCCCGGCGATGCCGGCGACCGCGGCAACCACTGCAACGTAAAGGACTCTCTTTAGTGTCATTCGAAGCTCCTTGCGCGGTTCCCAATCCCACCCGTGATTGTAATGCCCGAAAATGACGGGCAAATTAAGAGCGGACCTACGTATAATAAGAGGCGTATATGAGATTTGTCAGAGAGACCACGATCCAATTTGGGGACAGATCGACCCCGCATACGCCGTCCGCTGCTCGCAGCCATGTTCATTACACTCGAAGGCCCTGAAGGCTCCGGAAAAACCTCGCACGTCGCCCCACTGATCCAGTTTCTCAAAGAAAAGGGATATGCGGTGTTTGCGACGCGCGAGCCGGGCGGAACGTCGATCGGGGAGCAAGTGCGCGACGTGATCCACGATCTGAAGAACAGTGAAATGCGCCCTCGCACCGAGACCCTGCTGTACCAGGCAGCGCGCGCACAGATCGTGGAACAGGTCATCCAACCCCACCTGTCGGCCGGCGACATCGTGATTTCGGACCGCTATGCCGATTCGACCGTTGCCTACCAGGGCTATGGCCATCGCCAGGACCTCGAGCAGGTGCGTGCGCTCGTCAAGTATGCGACGGGGGACTCACGCCTGACCTGACCATCCTGCTGGACGTGGACGTCGAGCAGGGGCTGCAGCGCAAGACCAAAAACGGTTCAGAATGGAACCGGATGGACGACTATACGGTCGAATTCCATCACCGAGTGCGCGACGGTTACCACGAGATGGCGAAGCAGGAGCCGCGCAGGTGGGTGGTGCTCGATGCGGGCCAGGATTGGGCGACAGTGCAGGAGGCGCTGCGCCGGACCATCCTAGAGCGGCTGCCGGCCGTCTAGAAGGGGCATAGGCTGCACGCCGGCCGGGGACGCGGGGCGGCGTGTTACAATGAACGCGTCGTCAGCAGGTTGGGGAACCTCTTCTGGGGTCGTCTGAAGCCTGATTTGGTAGCCGCCAGTATCACGGCGGCACAAGGAGCCCAATGGAATCGAAGTTGTACGTCGGCAATCTGTCCTACTCGACCACAGAGGATGAGCTGCGCGCCATGTTCGCCGAAGCGGGGACCGTGAGTTCGGTCGCCCTGATCAAAGATCGTGACAGCGGTCAATCAAAGGGCTTCGCCTTCATTGAGATGAGCAATCAGGTTGAGGCAGAGAAGGCCATCAGCATGTTCAACGGCCGCATGATGGGTGAGCGTGACATGAGGGTCAGCCTGGCCCGTCCGCGCGAGGAACGCGGCGGATTTGGCGGCGACCGCAAGACTCACCGCCCTCAGCGGGGCGGCGGCAAGCGGTACTAGACAGACTCACACCCGAGCAATCCAACTCCCCGGCAAACCGGGGAGTTTTTTGATGGACAGGGTGCACGGCCCGTGGCACCACGCTCCCGCGGCCGCAGGCATACGACCTGGCCAAAGGGCGGAGGCAGCGAGTCTCGTCCTTGACTTGACAGCCTTGGGCTGCGGGGTTAAACCATTCGGGCGGGCTGCCGCCCAACGGGCCTGCCCTGCAAACGTAACGTCCGTCCTTAGAGGTGTATATATGAAGAACGCTTTGATCACGGGTGCCTCGCGTGGACTGGGCCTGGCCCTGGCGAAGCAATTAGCGAAAAGCGGATGGGGGTTGGTGATCGATGCGCGGGGAGCACAGGCCCTGCAACAAGCCGAGTTGCAACTCGCAAGGACGACCAAGGTGCTGGCCGTCCCGGGCAGCGTGACAGACCCGGCGCACCGGGCTGGATTGGCCGACGCGGCCCGCACACTGGGCGGGCTCGACCTCGTCGTCAACAGCGCCAGTTACCTGGGACCCAGCCCGCAGCCCAGTTTGCTTTCCTATCCCCTGGACACGCTCGAAGAGGTCTATCGCGCCAACGTGATCGCTCCGCTCGGGGTTTTGCAGGCCCTCGGAACGGTCCTGAGACCTGCGGCCTGCATCATCAACGTAACAAGTGACGCCGGAGTGGAAGCGTACGCCGGCTGGGGCGGATACGGTTCGAGCAAGGCCGCCCTCGAACAGCTGTCCGCGGTCCTGGCGCAGGAGAATCCCGGGCTGCGCGTCTACTGGGTGGATCCGGGCGATATGCAGACACAGATGCAGCAGGAAGCCTTCCCTGGAGAGGACATAAGCGATCGGGCGCTGCCGGAAGAGAGCGTGCCGGGTCTCATGGCGCTTATCGACGGAAGCCGGCCCTCGGGCAGATACCGTGCCCGCGACCAGGCAGAGCCAATCAGCTGAGGCCGGCATGCCTGTCGAGGCCCTATACAAGCTTGATTTTTCGCTGCCGCCAGAACTTGAGGCCGCGGAGCCGCCTGAGAGTCGCGGGCTGCGCCGCGACTCCGTGCGGCTGATGGTATCGCGGCGGTCCAGCGGGGAGATCACGCACGCGCATTTCCATCAACTGCCCGGTTTCTTGAAGAAGGGTGATGTGCTGGTCATCAACACCAGCGGCACGCGCCGGGCGGCGGTGAGGGTGAGGCGGGCAGACGGCAGCGCCCTGATCATGCACCTGTCGACTCATCTCGAAGCGAACCTTTGGGCGGTTGAAGTCCGCGCGCTGGACCCAGCCGGCAAGAGCCACCATTTCCACGAAACGCGCCAGGGCGAGATCCTGGAGCTTCCGAACGGAGGATCGGCGGTTCTGCAAGGCGCATACACCAGCGAGTGCGACGCGGCTGCCAAACCATCGGAGACACTGTGGTGCGCGGAGCTCGACTTGCCGGTTCCCATCGACGCCTACCTCGCAGCGAACGGCGCTCCCATCCGCTACAACTACGTCAAACGGGAGTGGCCGCTGGCCTACATGCAGACAGTGTACGCGACAGAAACCGGGAGTGCGGAAATGCCATCCGCGGGGCGCCCGTTCACCCCGGAATTGCTGGAGCGATTGAAAGCCTCGGGCATCGCCATTGCTCCACTGATCCTGCATACGGGCATCTCGAATCTGGAAACCCACGAGCCGCCGTACAAGGAGTTCTACCGGGTGGGCAAGGAGACGGCGCGGCGGATCAACGAGACACGGGCGGCGGGCGGCCGGGTGATCGCCGTGGGAACCACCGCAGTGCGTGCCCTGGAGACCCTTACGGACACCGCGGGGGAGATGCATTCCGGCGAGGGATGGACCTGTCTGGTGATCACGCCGACGCGGACCCTGCGAATGGTCGATGGCCTCGTAACGGGCTTTCACGATCCCGAGGCAACGCATCTCGCCATCCTGGAGGCCCTGGCAGGTCGAGCGCACATAGAGTCGACCTACAAAGAGGCGCTGGCGCAGCGGTATCTATGGCATGAATTCGGGGACTTGCATTTGATCCTGCCGTAGCGGACGCAAAGCGATAGACTCTCAAAAGACTCTGCGCTCACCGCGCCCACCCAGACGATGAACGCTTGCACGTGCGTTAGAATATTCGCATGACTGCCGACACAGACGAGGACCTTGAGGCCCTCAAGCGGATTGGACATATTTGCGCGGACACCCTGCGGAAGATGACGAAGGCCGCTCGTCCGGGCATGACCACCCGCGAGCTCGACGATTACGGCCGAAAGCTGTTCGAGGCGGAAGGTGCACGTTCCGCGCCGGAGCTGGCGTACAAGTATCCCGGCGCAACGTGCATCAGCGTGTGCCCGGTCATTGCACATGGCATCCCCGCCAATCACGTGCTGCAAGCCGGCGAGCTGATCCACATCGACGTATCTGCCGAGCGCGACGGGTATTACGCCGATACGGGCGGCTCCATGATCGTTCCCAGCGACCACAAGACAACTGCCGCGCAGGCCGCGCCGGAAGTGCACAAAATGCTGGAGGCGACGCGTGCCACGCTCTCCAAGGCGATCGGCGTGGCGCGCGCCGGGCGTCCGCTCAACGGCATCGGGAGGGCAGTGCAGCTCGAAGCCAAGAGGCGCGGATATGGCGTAATCTATGAACTGACCGGTCACGGCATTGGGCATCACCTGCACGAGGCGCCGGGCGAGATTTGGAACTTTGCCAATCCGCGTGATCGGCGCATCCTGAAAGAGGGGGCGGTCCTGGCGATCGAGCCTTTCCTGACCACGGGCCAGGGACATATCCAAGAAATGGGGGACGGTTGGTCCCTACGGACGATGGATAATGCGCCCGCGGCCCAGTTCGAACACACCGTGGTGGTGACACGCGGCCGGCCGATCGTGCTCACATTGTAAGTCCGTGGAATTGCATCTCTTTTCGACTGCGGATCCGGAGCGCGACCTGCAGTGGGCGGCCAAAGTCTGCAAAGAGCGACTGCGCGGCAAGGACGATGCCACCGTGGCCTATCTCCCGCTGGCATCGCTGTCTGCGGCGAGATGGCTCGTGCCGGCCCAAAAGGCATTCGCCGGGTTGGCTCAGATCGATGCGATCGACCCGGAAACGATGGATCTCAGCGCCATGGAACGAATTCTGCGGGGCGCGGCGCTGGCATACATTCCGGGCGGCAATGCCTTCCTCTTAAGTCATCGATTGCACGCCAGCGGCTTGATGCCCTACCTGCGCAAGAAAGTCCGCAACGGACTGCCTGTAATCGGCGTCGGTGCGGGGGCGGTGATATGCGGGCCGAACATCCTGACATCGAACGATCTCAATCTCATACCTACACCGCATTTCGACGGCCTCGACGTCTCCCCATTCAACTTCCACGTTGATTACGTCGACGATGTCTTCCGGGATGCCTGGCTGGCCGACTATCATTCCTTTCACGACAATGCCGTGATCATGCTGGAGGATGAGGCCTACTTGAAGATCGACGGGAAGAAGACGATGCTGGTGAGCGGCAGCGGTTGGTGCTGGCGCGCAGGCGCCGATAAGGAAAGACTCACCGGCGGCGACGCGATCGCCCCGAATTGAGGTGAAGGATGGCTGATGGGCGCCCCAAAAGTACGACAGAACTTTTAGCCGCCATCGACGCTGAATGGCGCGAGCTTCAGCGCGTGATCCAGCACCTTACGCCGGCACAGATGAACAAACCGGACGAGGGCGGCTGGTCTCCCAAGGACAATCTCGCCCACATAGCGGAGTGGCTCAAGATTCTGATGGGCTACCACATGGATCAGCGACCCGCGCACGAAGTGCTGGGCGTACCCATCGAAATCACCCGGGATTGGGACATGGACGTCATCAATCCCGTTCTCTTCGAACGGAACCAGGAGCGGACGGCGGAGGATGTGGTGCGTGAGCTGGAGAAGGTTTACGGCGACCTGACGACGAAGCTGCGCGCAACCCCCTTCGACGAACTCATGAAGCCCCGCCATGCGGACGACCCCGAACAACGGCCTGTCTTGGATTGGGTGCTGGGCGACACCACCGAGCACATGGCCGAGCACCGCGCCACGATCGAAAAGGCGCTATAGATCGTCGTCCAAGCCAGGCGGAGTATCGCCACCGGCGCCAAGGTCCGGCAGCGCTTTTTCGATATCCTCCGGCGACTGCCCGGCTTCCAAGCGGTCGACCATATCATCGAACTCGGGCGGTAGGTCTTCCCCCATCTCATTACCCATTTTCTTCATCATACGGCCAAGGGCCTGGGGATCGTTTTCAAGCCCTTCCAGCGCCGACTCGTCCGCCATGCCCTCCATGCGGCTCTCTTCGGATTTGGCCACGCGGATCCTGGTCATGCGCCGGCGGACGTTCCGGCTGCCGCAGTGGGCGCAGCTAACTTTCCTGGAACCATATTCGCTGTAGCTTAGAACGACGTCGAAGGGCTGACCGCAGTTGCGGCAGACAAAATCATAGGTTGGCATGCGCCGATTCTACTAAGAAATTATCGGGAAGGCGAGAGCGAGCACGCCGAAGAACGGCCCAAAAGCCGCGTACGCGCCGTCGAGTACAATACGGCAATGTCCCCCGATCCAGACTTCGACCATCGCATCCAGGAACCTCTGCTGATCGTCATATCCGGGCCATCCGCGGCGGGGAAAGACACCGTCGTGCAGCGGATGATCGAACGAGGGCTCGAGTTCCACTTTGTTGTGACGGCGACCACGCGTGCGCGCCGCCCGAACGAGGTCGACGGTCGGGATTACTTGTTCGTGTCGCGCGCCGAGTTTCAGCGCATGATCGATCACGGCGAACTACTCGAGAATGCCATGGTATATGAAGAGCACAAGGGGGTCCCCAAGGCCCAGGTGCGGGAGGCGCTGGCCAGCGGCTGGGACGTGGTCATGCGGCTGGACGTGCAGGGCGCAGAAACGGTCAAGCGGCTGGTGCCGGATGCGCTGTTGATCTTCATCAGCGCAGACAGTGAAGACGACTTGATCCGACGATTGAAGGAACGCAGCACGGAGACTCCCGAGAAACTTGCCGTCCGGATTGCCACGGCGCGCAAGGAACTCAAGCGCGTGGTGGCATTCGACTACGTCATTGTCAATCACGAAGACCAGCTCGATCACACGGTGGACGTGATCCGCGCGATCATCGAGGCAGAGCATCACCGCGTCCGGCAGCGAAAGGTCAATCCTTGAACCAGGCGCCCGGTCCGTCAAGCCCATCGCCCGCAGGCGGCGTGCCGGTGCGCGTGTCCCTGCCGTCCAGCGTGCCATACATGACCTACGCGATCGTGGGCGTCACGAGCGCCGTGTATTTGCTCCAGGTCGCCAGCACGGCGGTATTCGGATATGCCAGCGCGGCAGCCGGAATGGACTGGCTGGAGGCCTACGGGGCGCGCATCAACGATTTGATCCGGGCAGGACAGCTGTGGCGCTTCCTGACGCCGGTCCTGCTGCACGCCTCGATCCCCCACATCCTGTTCAACATGTATGCGCTGGTCATCTTTGGCGTGGGGCTGGAGCGGCACTTCGGCCACTGGCGATTCCTGCTGCTCTACATCCTGGGCGGCTTCACGGGAAACGTGCTGTCTTTCCTGCTCTCCAATGGTTACTCTGTCGGCGCATCCACCTCGATCTTCGCGCTGGTGGGGGCGGAAGGAATTTTCCTGGTCCAGAACCGGGGCCTCTTTGGGAAACAATTCGGGCGGGCGATTGGAAACGTCATCTTCGTGGTGGCGGTGAACCTGATGCTGGGCCTGACACCGGGCATCGACAACTGGGGGCACGTCGGGGGCCTGCTGGGCGGACTGGTCTTCACATGGTTCGCCGGCCCCGTTTGGGTGGTGCAGCAGAGCACGCCTATGATGGGAACGATGCCTGCGGTGTACCTGGCCGACAAGCGCGAGGCGCGTGAAGTGCTGACGGGCGCGGCGGCGGTCATCTTGATCTTCGGAGCGCTGGCTGCGTGGGGGATGGTCGCGCCAGTGGCGCGGTAGGGGCCCGAAAAGGCCGCAACCTGCTCATCAAGCCCTGAGGCAGGCAGCGCTGGCGAGCCGTCACGCATCGCTTGACACATCGGGCTCACAGTTTATAATGAAACACTCACCGGCAACAAGAGTCCACTCAGAGAAGGAGGTGCAAGGATCGCAAATTGGGACCGAGGCGGTCCTCTACTTCGCGCTATTTCACATCAGAACCAAATTCAGGAGGAAGAATGAAACACCAACGTTTGTTCTTGCTCGCCAGTGTCGTGCTCAGTGTGGGCATGATCCTGGGAGCGTGCGGTCCCGCGCCGACGCAAGCGCCGGCCGCAGCACCAACGGAAGCACCGGCCGCGGCGCCGACCGAGGCAATGGCAGCAACCGAAGCCCCGGCCCCAACAGAAGCCGCCATGACCGCACCGGATACGATTGTCATCGGCACGACCGACACGGTCGCCAGCTTTGACCCCGCGGACGCCTACGCCACCCGTGACTGGGAAGTCATCAAGAACATCAGCGAAGGCTTGCTCAAGTGGGAACCGGGCAGCGGCGACAAGCTTATCCCGGCGATGGCAACCGGCATGCCCGATATTTCCGCGGACGGCCTGACCTATACGTTTACACTCAAGGACGGCATCAAATTCGGCGACGGCACCGATCTGACCGCACAGATGTTTGCGGACGGCATCAACCGTTTGCTCACCATTGGGCCCGACTGCCCGAATGGCGTGGCGGACGCGTTGGCGACGCCATATTTGAAGAGCGTCGAAGCCCCGGATGCCAAGACGGTCGTTTTCCACTTGAAGACCCCGGTGGCCTATTTCCTGCAGATATTGGCCAGCGCCACCTATACTGCGGTCGACCCGAACAAATTCCCCGCGGATGCGTGCACGCTGTTCCCCGACGCGCCCATCTATGGCACGGGCCCGTGGTTTGTCTCGCAGTTTGTTCCGGACGAGCAGATCGTCTTTGAGCCAAACCCCTATTACAACGGCGATTTCCCTGCGCAGGTAAAGCAGGTCATCGTGCGTTTCTTCTCTGACCCGCAGACCGAAGCTCTGGCCGTCCAAAACGGCGAGATCGACGTCGCCTGGCGCTATCTCGGACCGGAACTCATCGGTCAGCTGAAAGGCGTTTCGGGCCTGCACGTCGGCACGATCAACGGTGGTTCGATCCGCTACTTGATCCTCAATCACACGATGGCCCCCACGGACGATCCGAATGTGGTCAAGGCCATTGCCGCGTCAGTGGACCGCAATGAGATCGCGGACACGGTCTTCGGCGGCGAGGTCAACCCGATTTACTCGATGGTCCCGCCCGGATTCCTGGGCGCAAGCGAAGCCTTTGACACGATGTACGCTTCGCCGGACCTGGAAGCCGCCAAGGGTTTCCTGGAGGCCTCCGGATACAGCGAGAGCAACCCGCTGCAGCTCGAAATGTGGTATCCGCCCGAGCACTACGGCGCCTCGACGGCGGCCTGGATGCAAGTGATCCAGAAGCAGTTGGAGGCCACCGGCGAGATCAAAGTGACGCTGCAAAGCCAGGAGTGGAGCACCTACGTCAAGACACTGACTGGCGGCGATGCGTACTCTGTAGGCGTTCTGGGTTGGTTCTATGACTACCCGGATCCCTCGAACTACATGGATCCCTTCGTGTACAACGGCGGTGAGGGCACCAATGTGTCGCCGCAGGCAGAAGGAACCGACTACGGCAAGCCGATCAATCCCACGGCTCAGAAGCTGGTCGATCTGATGACCCAAGCGGACGTGGAGACGGATCTCGACCAAGCGCACCGATCTCTACAAGCAGGCGCAGGATGTCTACGCCGACCTGGTCGTGACGCTTCCGCTGTTCCTGAACCCGGAGAACGTGGTCTTCCGCGACAACATCCACGCCTCTGACAAATATGGGAGTCCGGACACTCTGAACATCGGTGGAACGATCGAGTTCAACTATTCCACCCTAACGAAGAGCCCCTAAGGGCCCTAGGCAATAGAAAAGAGGGGCGGGCTCGTAAGAGCCCGCCCCTTCTTCTAGCCCACACCCGGGAAGGCACATGTGTCTCCTCTCGCCCTGATCGGCCTGGCCGTCGGCGCGCCCGCGGCTCTCCTGCTGGCGTATGTATTTGTGCGGGGCTCGACCGGCCTGCGCCGCTACATATTGACCCGCATCGGCCTGACTCTGCCGATGGTCTTCATCCTGGCAACGCTGGTCTTCTTTGTAATGCGTGTTCTGCCGGGCGATCCGGTGAGCTCTGCGCTCGGCCCCAAGGGCACGCCGGAATTGCTGGCACGCATACGCGAGCAACTGGGCCTCAACGATCCGCTGCCCGTGCAGTACGGCCACTTCCTGCTGAACATGGTCACGCTGCGATTTGGGAACTCGCTCGTGCTGGGACACCGCCCCATCGTGGATGAGATGAGCGAGCGGTTTCCGGCGACACTGGAGTTGGTGATCCCGGCCTCCATCCTGGCGCTGCTGATCGGGATTCTGGGAGGGACCTTCGCGGCCTCGCGCCGCAAGCGGGCCAGCGACTACGCCTGGCGCATTTATTCGGTAGTCATCTATTCGTTACCCATTTTTTGGCTGGGTCTCATGCTGCAACTCCTGTTCGGCGTCCAGCTGAACTGGCTGCCCATCTCAGGCCGCATCGATCCCGTGGTGGGGACCACGATCACGCACATTACAAACATGTACACGATCGACGCCTTGATCACGGGCAATTGGCCCGCGCTGTTCTCCGTCCTGGAACATCTGGTCTTACCAACTGTCACCCTGGGACTGATCCTCTCCGGCGTGTTCGTGCGCATGACCCGCATCAACGTGATCGAGACATTACAGGCTGACTATATTGCAGCCGGGCGGGCCCGCGGCATTCGCGAACGGGTGCTGGTCTACGGCCACGCGCTTAAGAACGCGATGATCCCTGTGATCACACTGATCGGACTGCAGGTGGCCATCTTGCTCGCCGGCGCGGTCCTGACCGAGACTGTGTTCTCGTGGCCCGGCATGGGCCGCTATCTGGTGGAACGCATCTCCACACGCGACTACACGGCCGTGCAAGGCGTCATCACTGTCTTTGCGATGCTGGTAGCCCTGATCAGCCTGGCAGTCGACGTGATTTATTCGCTGGTTGACCCGCGGGTGAGGTACTGACCTGTGACAAAGATGAAAGACGAGCTACGCGATACCGCACCCGAAGCGGCCTCCTGGGAGACGGACCTCGAGCGCGTTGGATTCGTGCGCAGGATGTTCATGGCACGGCGCTGGTATGGCGCGGACTGGTGGTTTGTGGCCATTTCGTCCTTAATGGTGGCTGCGTTCATCATTATCGCACTGTTCCCGGGCTGGTTTGCTCCCTACAGGCCGGATGCCCTGGTGGGCCACAGATTCACGGCGCCGGGAGAGCAACCCGCCGTTCCGGTCTTGATTGTGCCCTCGGACTCGCCGGTCAACGGGCTCAAGGACATGGCGGTTGCCTCGGGTCAACCACGTCCCGCTATCGGAGTGGTGCAGGGTGCGCCCACCGGGGGCGCCTTGAACGAGCAGGCGCTGGCGATTGATGCTGCGATCAGGAATGAACCAGCGGGCCTGCGCCTGCGACCCCAAATCGACCGCTACTCGACGATTGAAGAAGCCCTGCAGGCCGTGGCAGACGGCACCGACGCGGCCGCGGTGGTGGAATCGACCGAATGGAGCCAAGAGGGACTCGATGCCCAGTTCCCAACGCTGCGTGAAGCCCAGAGCATCAGCGGCGAGATCGCCACGGCCGGCGGTTTCATGCTGGGCACGAATGACATCGGTCAGGATGTCTGGAGCCGCTTGCTATGGGGCACACGCGTTGCGCTGATCATCGGATTCAGCTCATCGATTGTGGCGCTGGCGCTGGGCGTCCCACTGGGCCTGTTCGCCGGTTTCATCGGTGGGCCCCTGGATCGCCTGCTGAGCCTGGTGATGGATAGCCTGTATGCGTTCCCGGGCCTGATCCTGGCAATCGCCATCACGGCTGTGCTGGGTCCGAGCATTCTCAACGTAATCGTTGCGATTGCCGTGCTGTATATTCCAACCTACTACAGGATTGTGCGCGGTCAAACACTGACGGTGAAGGAGGAAGTCTACGTGGAAGCGGCCAAGAGCATCGGCGCGCGCAGCGTAGAAATCCTGCAGCAGTACATATTTCCCAACGTGATTCCGTCTGTGGCCATCATCTTCTCCGTCAACGTGGCAGATGCGATCCTCACCGGCGCAGGGCTCTCCTTCCTGGGACTGGGATTGCCGCCGACGATCGCGGACTGGGGGATCGACCTGGCCCGCGGCCAGCGCTTCATCCAGACTGCCTGGTGGATGATCACATTCCCTGGCCTGGCAATCATGTTGGTCGTATTGGCCTTCTCCATGATGGGCGAGGGACTGACCGAGATCTTCAACCCCAGATTGAGGGAACGCTGATGGCAGCGGACATCCTGTACTCCGTTCGAAATCTGACGGTGGAATACACGACGCGCGCCGGCGTTGTCAGGGCGGTGGACAATGTGTCGCTCGATATCCGCCGGGGCGAGATCCTGGGCCTGGTGGGCGAATCGGGCTGCGGGAAATCGACCTTGGGCAAGGCCCTGATGCGCCTGCACACAGGTCCGGCACGCATCACGCAGGGGGAGTTGGTCTTCGACGGGCGCAACCTGATGAGCCTCTCGGAACGAGAGATGCCGGATATACGGGGCGCCGAGATCGGCATGGTGTTCCAGGACCCGATGACGTCGCTGGATCCAGTCCAGCGCATTCTCGACCATCTGACGGAGACCATCCAGGCCCACGAGCCGGAAACTTCAGATGAGGCGGCCAAGAAGCGCGCCGACGAATTGGTGGAGCGGCTGGGCATACGACGTGAACGCCTCAGCGATTATCCTCACCAGATGTCCGGGGGCATGCGCCAACGCGTCATGATTTCCCTGGCGCTGGCGTTGCGCGCCAAGCTGGTGATCGCCGACGAGCCCACGACGTCACTGGACGTCATCGTGGAGGCCAAGTTCCTGGACCTGTTGCGGGAGCTTCAGAAGGAGTTCGGCCTGACGATCCTGCTGATCACCCATAACATCGGGGTCGTTGCTGAGGTTGCCGATCGCGTGGCTGTGATGTATGCGGCCAAGATGGCGGAGGTCGGAGACGTTCGGGAGGTCTTCGCCGATCCAAAACATCCGTATACCCAGGGTTTGCTGCGCTCGGTTCCGAACATCAAGTTGGACGGGGCCGAACTGTACAAGATGCTGGGCGCGCCGCCGAACCTGCTGCATCCACCCGTCGGGTGTCGCTTTGCACCGCGCTGCCCCCACGTGATGGATGTTTGCCGCCAGCACGAGCCAGCCTTCGAGTCGGTCAGTCACAGCGAGCACCTGGCCTCCTGCTGGCTCTACCAGGATGCCGCCGTCACGGAGAAGCGCCATGGCTGAACCGAAGGTCGCCGGAACCGTGAGCAAGCGGAATCTTGATCAAGCGGCGGAACTGGTGCGCCTGGAGGGCGTGCGCAAGCACTTTCCGATCCAGAGCGGCATGATCGCCAACCTCTTGAACCGGGGCAACATCCCAGCCGTGAAGGCCGTGGACGGCGTGAGCTTTTCGATCAAGAGAGGCGAGGTATTCGGCCTGGCCGGCGAAAGCGGTTCGGGAAAATCCACCGTGGGGCGGTTGGTCCTGCACCTGCTGCGACCCACCGCCGGGCGCGTGCTTTTCGATGGACAAGATCTCGACCTTCTTGATGCGGAGGCGATGCGCAAGATGCGTTCCCGCATGCAGGTGATCTTCCAGGACCCGATGGCATCGCTAAACCCCCGGATGACGATTGGCGAGGCCATCGGCCACCCCGTTCGCATCCACGTGACTTCGGACCCGGAGAAGCGGCGGGAAGTTGTAAGCGAGATCCTGGAAAAGGTCGGGCTGGCGCCGGCCGACCAGTTCTACGACAAGTATCCGCATCAGATCAGCGGCGGTCAGCGCCAGCGCGTGGTGATCGCCCGGGCGCTCGTGACGGTTCCGGACCTGGTCGTCGCCGACGAGCCGATCGCCATGGCGGATGTGAGCGTACGCAGCCTGCTGCTCGAGCTGATGATGCGTCTGAAGGACGAGCTGAATCTGACGTACCTGTTCATCACCCACGACCTGGCTACGGCGAAGTACGTCTGTGACCGCATTGCGGTGATGTACCTGGGCAAACTCTGCGAAGTCGGGCCGCTGGCGGATGTCTACGAGCACGCCGGTCATCCTTACACCCATGCGTTGCTGGAAGCGGTGCCGGTGCCGGATCCGCTGCACCGCCGTGCCGAGCCAATGCCTGCCGGCGAGATCCCAAGCGCGATCAACCCGCCCTCCGGTTGCCGCTTCCATCCGCGCTGCCCGCTGGCGCGCGAGAACTGCGCGGTGGACGAGCCGGAACTGCGCGAGCTGCGCCCAGGGCATCTCATCGCCTGTCACTATGCGGAAGAATTGCTGAAATAGAAGGACGGTCTTCGTGAAAAAAACAAGCGCGGATGATGCCCCTCGGGGCGCCATCCGCGCTGCTGATTTGCGAGGGAGAGTGAGCCGCCGGACTGCAAGTCCATCTGGTCATGAAACCGAACAGCGCCTGAACACGCCGCTGGTGCCGGTGCTGGCAGCCGTCTTCGGCGTGCTCTTTGCGATCACCGGTTATCGCGGCTGGCTTGTCTTCGCGATCGGCCTGGGCGGCGCATGGCTGCTTGCCGTCTGGTGGATCCATACGCTGGAGCGCAGCCTGAGCGTCGAACGGCGCATCCATCTTGCGTGGGCCAAAGTCGGTGATTCCGTGCCCGAGCAGCTCAAGGTCACAAACAGGGGCGGAGTGCCGGCGATCTGGCTTGAGGTGCTGGATGAATCCGACACGCTGCTGCGGCCACTGCGCCTGGTCACCGACGTCCCGCCGCATGCAACCCGCCGGCGGAACCCCGTGCATCTGTTCAAACGCAGGGGCCTCTACACCCTGGGCCCGACGCGCCTGCGCACGGGCGATCCGTTCGGAATCTATTCCCTTACGATGAACGATCGACACAGCAGCACGATTCTCGTGACTCCGCCGCAGCTGTCGCTCTCGCACATCCGGATCTCGCCGGAGGGCTGGGGCGGCGACCGCAAGCGCCGCCGCGGGGCGCTGGTCCGCGCCATCAGTGATGCCGGCGTCCGCGACTATCTTCCCGGCGACAGCCTGCGGCGAATACACTGGCCGGCGTCGGCTCACCAGGATTCCCTCGTTGTCAGGCGCCTGGAGGCCGCGGCTCAGCAGGACTGGTGGATCTTCGTCGATCTCGAGGCTGCTGCCCAATCCGGGCATGGCTCCGAGTCCACGCTGGAGCTGTCGGTTGTGCTGGCTGCCTCACTTGCCATGCGCGGCCTGAGGGAGCACCGCCGCGTTGGCCTGGCACTGGCCGGTCCGGACCTTGTCTGGCTGGAACCGCGCGCCGACCAGACGCACCGGTGGCGCATCCTGCGGGCGCTCGCCATGGCCGCAGCAGGTCACCGATCGCTGAGAGAGCTGCTATCCGTCGGCCGACCATTCCAGGATGCAAGCTTGATCGTGATCACGCCGACAACAGACCCGTCCTGGGTTGCCGCCGTGGGCCAGAGACAACATATGGGATGGGCCTCGGTCCTGCTCGTCGATCCGACGGACTTTGGCGGCGGTAGCGGTCAGAGCAAGGTCGCTTCGGCGCTGGCTCGCAGTCGTGTCCCATACTGGCGCATGCCGGCATCGCTTCTTCGCGAGGCGTATTCGTCGGTCCAGCAAGGAGCTCCGGGAGGAGCGCCACGGGCGGCGGGCAGACAACGCTACCTGGAAGGCAATAAGGCAGCATGGCAGCGCCTGGATTGACCGTCGACCGAACCAGCGGCATGGCTGCGGCGGCCCGGCGATGGCAGGTGCTGGCTCTGGCTGGTCTTGCGGTGTTGCTTTCTGCCGCCACGGTTGGAGTCGCCAGCGCGCTGAAGACGCCGACCTGGGCATCGCTCTGGCAAAGCCTGCTGCTCGGATTGCTGCTGGGTTGGGGATTGGCCGTGCTTCACCAACCGGGATGGCGCTCCGCCGCGATCATCCTCCTGATTGGCCTGGCGGACATCCTGTTGTTTCCCGCGGGTCTGGCGCATCAAGCCTTGGAGGCGGCGATCGAACTCGGTCGTCTGGGCCTGCAATTGCTGATCTACCCCGCGAGCCGGAACATGGACTTCACGTCGCTGGTCCACGCCGGTGGAGCTCTCCGCGTCTCGGCCGGAGTCGTCCTAAGCCGGCTCGCGGCCTGGACCTCGGCCTTGGTGACGGGTGAGCCGGACTATGATCCGGTCGCGGCAGCGCTGGCGTGGAATGCATTGATCTGGTGGCTGGCGGGGTGGGGCGGCTGGATCCTCCAAGCGCGCCGCAGCGCCCTGCTGGCAGGGCTGCCATCCATCTTGTTGAGCGTTGCGACCCTGGGCTACGCCAAACGGATGTCCCCTGTCTTGTATCTGATGCTGGGGGCCATGCTGGTGGTGCTTGCAGTCGTTGCACATGAGCAGCGACAGCAGCGCTGGGACATCCTGGAAGTGGCCTACCCTTCGAAAAAGGGCCGGCAGATTCTCGGTGGCGCCTTGCTGGTGGCGACCGGGCTGGTCGTCATCTCCGGACTACTGTCATCATCGGCCGTCCAACGATTCCAGGAGTGGCTGCAAGAACGACGCCGACCTGCGGCTCAACGCGAGACGGTTCTCGCCAAGTCCCTCGGCATCCTTCCCAACGGCACAGCGGCCCCGGATGTGTTCGCGGCGGCGAGTGTCCCCAGCTTGCCGCGTGAGCACCTGATCGGCTCGGGGCCCGAGCTATCGCAGCGGCCCGTCATGACGATTGCTACCGCAGGCTCGCAAGCCGCTGCGGTAGCGGAAAGCGTTCCGCTATATTGGCGCAGCCTTACCTACGATGTGTACACGGGGCACGGCTGGGGCTCGAGCAAGATCGAAGAAGTCTCGGTGCCGGCCGGAGAACTGGTCCAAAGTGATCACCTGCAAGATCGAGTGGTTCTTCAGCAGCAGTACTTTCCGGTGGAGGATCTGGGCGGAACGGTGTACGCGGCAGGCGAGCCCGTCTCTCTGGATCAGCCCGCGGAGGTCGCATGGCGCGCGGTGGGAGACCTTTTTGGAGTTCACCTGCCGCAGTCGACTTCCTATACGGTGGTGTCCTCCCTGCCGGTTGCCGACGCGCGCCAACTGCAGGCGGCGGGACAGCGGTACCCCGACTGGGTCAGGCGGCGATTCCTGTCACTGCCGGAAGCGGTGCCCGACCGCGTCAAGGCGCTGGCCACACAGCTGACCGCCTCCCAATCCACGCCCTATGAGAGAGCCCGGGCCATCGAGCAGTATCTGCGGACTTTTCCATACAGCGTGGATGTTCCGCGCCCGCCAGTGAATCGGGACATCGTCGATTTCTTTCTCTTTGACTTGAAGAAGGGCTATTGCGACTACTATGCTTCTGCGATGGTGGTATTGGCCCGTGAGGCGGGCGTGCCGGCCCGCCTGGCTGTCGGCTACGCCAGCGGCACGTACAACCTGAATTCACATCGTTACCTGGTGACAGAAGCGGATGCTCATACCTGGGCCGAGGTGTACTTCCCCGGCATCGGGTGGGTGCCTTTCGAGCCGACCGCTTCGCGACCCGAGTTGCAGCGGGCGCCGCTTCACCTCGTACAGCCAGAGACGTCGGTCCTCCCGCCAACGACACCGACCGCGGCCCCCGTAAACGCTTCTGCCTGGCGAGCCCTGCTACTAGTCTTCGCCGCGGTGGTTGCGGCAGTCGCCATCTGGAGGCTCGTGGACGAGCAGCGGGTACGGCTTCTGCCGCCCAAAGCGGGCGCGGCCGAAATTTATGCGCGATTGCGGCGGGCGGGGGAGCGCCTTCAGGCGCCGTCCAATCCCGCCGACACTCCCATCGAATATGCGGCGAAATTGAATGAGCGCCTCCACGCGATAACGACACGACGTCCAGGTGAGGGCTTCGGTTTGCAGACCATGCGAGATGTTGATAAGATTACCGTGGGAATCGTTCGCGCTAGCTACGGCCCGCTGCCTTCCGAAATCCTGCCGGTCATATCGGAATGGCAGGGATTGCGCCGGCGATTGCTCGCCGCCTGGTTGATGAAGCACGGGTATTCGGTCCTGGCGCGCGTTTCGGGATTGCCAGACTAGGGAAGCCGGAGCAATTAGGATGACATCACAGGAACAGGAGGAAGACAAGTCGGTGAGCGAGGTCCGCGAATTCACGCGGGCGGCGCTGGACAACGTCGAGCGCGTCATCGTGGGCAAGCGCCCGATCATCGAAATGGTGATGATCGCCCTGCTGTGCGAGGGACACGTCTTGATCGAGGATGCACCCGGGACCGGCAAGACCATGTTGGCGCGCGCCATGGCCATCACGACCGGGCTGGAGTTCAAGCGGATCCAGTGCACGCCTGACCTGCTGCCCAGCGACGTGACCGGCGTCTCGGTGTTCAACCAAAAGAGGCGGGAGTTTGAGTTCAGGCCGGGCCCGGCCTTCAGCAATGTCCTGCTGGCAGACGAGATCAACCGGGCGACGCCCCGAACCCAAAGTTCGCTGCTGGAGGCCATGGGCGAGAACCAGATCACGGTCGACGGGGCGACGTATCCGCTGCCAAGACCTTTCCTCGTCATGGCGACGCAGAACCCGATCGAGTTCGAGGGGACATTTCCGCTGCCGGAGGCCCAGCTGGATCGTTTCCTGATGCGGCTTAGTCTCGGCTATCCGCAGCGGACGGATGAGGACGCCATGCTGCGGCAGCAGCAACTATCCCACCCGATTGAAACGCTGGAGGCGGCCGTGGACGGCAGCCGCCTGCCGGAATTGCAGCACCAGGTCCGTCGCGTCCATGTGGCTGAGAGCGTGCGACAGTACGTCCTGGATTTGATCGAGGCCACCCGTGAGCATGCCGCGCTGTTACTCGGGGCAAGTCCGCGTGGGAGCCTGGCGCTGCTGCGGACGGCGCAAGCCCAGGCCGCGCTGGCCGGTCGCGGGTTTGTCATTCCGGATGACGTGAAGCGCGTCGCGCCCGCCTGCCTGGCCCATCGTACGATTGTAGATCCCGAGCATGCCCTGAGCGGCGAGACGGCCGCGGGCGTTATCGAAGCGCTGCTCCGAGAAGTGCCTGTGCGAATGGGCGTCTAAGCGGCCGACGCCGCGGGCCCGTGCGGGCACGTCACGGATCCAACAAGAAAGGACGGGCGCATGCGCCCGTCCTTTTGATTTATCGGCGAGGAAGGCTACAGGTTGCGGGAGCTGCGCGGATCCAGGGCGTCGCGCAGGCCATCGCCCATCAGGTTGATGCACAAGATGGTCACGACGATGAAGAGGCTTGGAAAGATCCACATCCACCAGGCGCCTCGGATAAGAAAGGATTGCGCCTGCTGCATCATGTTGCCCCAGGTGGAGGTCGGCGGCTGCACGCCCAAGCCCAGGAATGAGACGTACGCTTCGGTGAGGATGGCGGAGGCCAGACCCAACGTAGCGGCAACGATGATGGCGCCCAGAGTATTGGGAACCAGATGGCTGAAGAAGATGCGCCGGTTGCTGGCGCCCAGGGCCCTGGAGGCCGCGATGTAATCCAGTTCCTTCAGCGAAAGCACATTGGCGCGCACGATACGGGCCAGGTACATCCAGGAGGTCAGCCCAATGACCAGGATGACAATGCCGATGCTGCCGCTGAATGTGCGACCCAAGATGGAGAACTGCCCCACGTTGCGACCAATAAACTTAGCCAGCACGATCAGCAGGAACAGCGATGGGATGGCCAGCATGGCCTCCGTCATGCGCATCAGGACCGCATCCACCCAGCCGCCATAGTAGGCGGCGACCCCGCCAATGACGGTTCCAAGCGTCACTTCGAGTACGACGGCGATCAGACCGATGAAGAGGGAGATCTGCCCGCCGTAAATGATGCGGTAGAAGACGTCGCTGCCCGACGCTGTCGGTGCCGAACAAGTGCCCGCTTGTCGGCGCGCTGAGACGGGCCTTAAGATCAGTGCCATTGGCCAGGCTTTCTGGAAAGACGATCGAGCCGCCGATGACGAAAACCAGCAGCAATATGACGGCGATGCCACCGATGAGCGCCATGCGATGCTTTCGAAAGCGGCGCCAGACCAACTGCCCGGGGGTCAGGGGTTCTTTGGCCTCGTCCTCGGGCGCGATATCCATGCCGGCGAGGGGATGCTCGGAGAAAACGGAGTTGGCGGACATGGCAGGTTCCTAGGAAAGGCGAATGCGGGGATCGACCACGGTGTACAGCAGATCGACAATGATGGTGAAGAAGACCACGGCCGTAGAGGTGAGCAAGAGGACGCCGAGCACGACCGGGTAATCGCCGCGCTGGGCGTACTCCCAGAAGAGCCGGCCCATGCCGGGCCAGGCGAAAACCAACTCGGTCACAAGCGCGCCGCCCAGCAGGAAGGGAATATCCAGGCCGACGATGGTCACGAACGGCAGGATGGCATTGCGCAGCGCGTGTTTGAACAAGACGTTGCGGCTGCTCAGGCCCTTGGCACGCGCGGTGCGGACGTAGTCCAAGCCAAGGACTTCCAGGATACTGGAGCGCAGATAGCGCGAGTATCCAGCGGTCTGGATGGCCACCAGGCAGAAAACCGGCAGGATGAGGTGGCGGCCAAGAGCGACCAGGTCTTTGGGATTCCAGATATCGGCGCCGGTCGGCAGGTAGGGCAAGCCCCAGGCCTTGAACTGCACGGCGAAAATCTCGATGCAGCCAAAGGCTATGAAGAAGATCGGCATGGAGTAGCCAATGAACGAGAACGAGGTGATTACATTATCGATCAGGGAATACTGCCGGATGGCGGCCACCAGACCCAAGGATGAGCGAGCTGATGATGATGAAGAACTCCGCCGTAAACATGAGAATCAGAGTGAGCGGAAGGCGCTGCTCGATCATGCTCAGCACCGGCTGCCGGGAGAAGAACGAGTTGCCCAGATCTCCCTGGGCGGCCAGCCCCAGCCATCTCACGTACTGCACCGGCATCGGTTGATCCAGGCCCAGGCGCACACGGATCGCGGCGCGATCGGCCGACGTCATCCCCGGCTTGTTGGCGTACTGCGACATGGGATCGGAAGAGAGCCGCGTGAGGATGAAGCACAACATGGTGATGATGAAAAGGATGAAAACGGCCTGGACAAGTCGTCGAACCAGATAGGCCCACATGGCTCAGTCCTCTACACCTGATGAAAGGGAGGCTGCCCCGCCGCGGCCCGGACAAGTCTCATGATCTCATTCATAGAATATGGAGAGACCTGTGGCGCCGGGTAGGCGCCACAGGTCCAAGTTCAAACTTGGGATGCTACGTCTTATTTGACGTCGAAGTTCTCCGCATCCCAGAAAGCGTTCGCGTAGCCGGAGCTCGGCGGGAAGACAAAGCGAGCCGAGTAGCCGTACACGTTGCCGCGGGCATACAGCGGGACGATCAGCACGTTGTCGTACATGTACTGCTGAATCTTGTCGTACACCGCTTTGCGGCCAGCCGGGTCGGCCGTCGCCAGGGCGTCGGCGAACATCTGATCCAGCGCCGGATCACAGATGTGGTAGTTATTCTGACCGGTCGGGTTGTCCTTGCTCGGTACGCCAGAGCACAGGAAGGAGTCACCGGGGTCAGGATCAGGATAGAAGCCGGTGGTGTAGATGGCCAGGTCGAACTTGCCGGTCTGCAGGTCGGCGCCTTCGCTGTAGGAGCCGAAGTAGGTGCCAGCCGGGATCGGGTTCGGCTTGATGTCGATGCCGACCTTCTTCAGATCAGCCTGAATGGCGGCCATGTCGTCGATGCGCCGCTGTGCCGTCGTGGTCTCAAGGCCGAGCGAGAACTTGACCGGCTGTCCATCACAGGTACCTGCTCGAATTCCATCGGCGCCCAGCGGGTAGCCGGCAGCATCGAGAAGGGAATTGGCCTGATCCGGATCATAGGGATAGGCGACCAGGCTGGTATTGGTCCAGTAGGCGTTCGGCCACAGCGTGGCAATGAAGGCCTTCTCGTCTTCCTTCAAGTAATTCTTGATGAAGGACAGGCGGTCGGTGCCAAGCATGATGGCCTTGCGGACGTTCGGGTCCTTGAACGGGCAGAAGCCAGCGACATCGCTGGCGCCCTTGCCATCCACGCCGGTCGTGGTGCCGAGGTTAAAGAACATGTGCTCGAACTCAGGTGTCGCATCAACGCGATACTGGAGTCCAGTCGACGTCAGCCCCTGCAGCGTCTCAATATCGGACTCGGCGAAGTCGGGTACGAAGTCCACGTCGCCGGTCTTCAGAGCCGCCAGGGAAGTCTCAGGATCAGGCACGAACTTGATGTTGATGTAATCCAGCTTCGCCGGGTCGCCCGAATAGTTGGGGTTGCGGACCAGGGTCATGTGATCGCCTGCCACCCATTCCTTGATGGCGAAGGGTCCCATGGCAACGGTCGGCTGGTGGATCTCGGGGTTATTCTCCAACCCGGTTTGGCCTTCCAGCAGATGGGCAGGCAGCAGGGCCCCGTAGTTGTTCGGGCCCAGGGTGAACAGGGTCGGCCAAGAAGGATAGAGGGTGGAGAAGTGAATGACAGCCGTCTGATCGTCGGGGGTGTCGACCGCGGTAATCTTGTCGTAGCCGGAGCGAGTGGTCGGGGCATTGCCGGGATCGACTTCGGCCTGCCACGTGAAGGCGACATCCTTGGACGTGAACGGCTGGCCGTCGGACCAGAACAGGCACGGCTTGAGGTGCCACGTGACGGTGAGACCATCCGCGGAAACGCCGCCGTTCTCAGCGCTCGGAATCTCGGTCGCCAGATACGGGATGAAGTTGTTCTTGTCGTCCCACTTGCCAAGGCCGGCACCGTACATCTGGGTAATCCAGGCCGTGTAGCTCATGTTGCTGAACAGCCCAAAGGCCTGGTCGGGCTCCTGCTGGAAGGCGAAAGTGGCGCCCTTGGTTCCGACATCAGCGGTCGCCGGGCTCCAGCCATCTTGTGCAGGCGCGCAGGCCGGGGCCTCTGTCGGGCCGGCGGCGGCAGGTGCCTCCGTGGGAGCGGCAGCCGGTGCTTCGGTCGCCGCGGGTGCTTCGGTCATGGCAGGCCCGCAGGCTGCGAGAGCCATGCTGGCCGTCATGAGCAGCGCAACCAATAGATACAATCGGTTTTTCACGGGTTCTCCTCCTACAGAGAATTAGGAAATTGTATGGAGTTGCTTACGACGAGGGAATTTAAGCCATCAAAATGGCGTGGGTCTCTCCAGACTCTAGCCTCCTCTCCAATGGCACTAGCGTCGGACCATTATACAGCAAAGCTATTCTGTCAATAGACCGGAATTGGCGCCCCGAGCCCGTTCAGCCGCACCCCGGAGGGGTCAGCCGGCCACAGGCCGGGCAGTTTTGTGCCACAGTCGGGGCAAGTGCCCGAGCCCGTCACGTGATACTCCGTAATGGTGTACCCGGAGCGGCCCACCAACAACTTGTTGCAGCGGGAACAGTACGTATTCTCGTACTCCTCGACCCGGCCGGGCAAGTTCCCGGCATAGACATAGCGCAGGCCTGCCTCGCGCCCGATTTCCGCGGCACGCAGGAGCGTACGCGTATCGGTGTCGGCGGGCTCAGTCATCTTGTAGTCCTTGTGAAAGGCGGTGACGTGCCACGGGATGTCCGGCGACACCGCCACCAGGAAGCGCGCCGCCTCCCAGAGCTCCTCATTGGAATCATTGAAGCCCGGGATGGTGAGCGTGACGACCTCCACCCACAGGCCCATGTCGTGGGCTCGTTGGATGCCGTCCAGCGTGTTCTTGAGCACTCCGCCGAGCTTGTGGTAGTTCTTTTCCTGCATGCACTTGAGATCCACTTTGTAGGCGCTCAAGTAGGGCCGCAGATACTCCATGACCTCGGGCGTATTGTTGCCGTTGGACACGTAGGCGCACATCAGGCCGGCTGCCTTGGCCTCCTGGAAGATGCCCACCGCCCATTCGCTCGTGATCAGCGGCTCATTGTAGGACGATACGACAACGGATGCCCTGGTCCGGGCCGCCAATTCGATCATGCCCGCCGGCGTGATCTTGCGGACGCTGCTGACGGACATATCCGCGGCGGGGTCTCGCATGGCCTGCGAGGTAACCCAGTTCTGGCAGTAGCCGCAGTGGAAATCACAACCGAGCATGCCGAACGTGAGCGCATTCGATCCCGGCAGCACATGGTAGAACGGTTTCTTCTCGATGGGATCGGACTGCAGCGCCGCCACGTAGCCCCACGGTACGCGCAGCTCACCCCCCTTGTTGAAACGCGCCTGGCAGATGCCTCGACGTCCGTCGCGGATGAGACAGCGGTGCCCGCATGCAAAGCACCTCAGGGCGTGTTCCGGCAGGCGCTCGTACAGCGCTCCCTCGACAGTCAGCGGGTCGAGAAGATCAGCCAGCGTACTCACGGCAAAACAGGTTTCCTGAAATCTTCAAGGCCATCATGTTTCTGAGCGGACCAGCAGCCGCCATCACTTGCCGTACTTATCCAGTTGATTCCAGTGGCCGTCCTCGAACACCTCGATCTGCATTACGGGGCTGATTTCCCACAGTGTGGCGCGGGTCCGACCCACATCCTGAGGATGATCAGGATTGAAATACAGCCAGCCGCTGATGCGCACCTGCCAGCGGCCCGCCATCAGGAAGTCTCGAATAAACTGAGTGGTCCAGGTGTGACCCATGCGTGCCTGCGGAGTAGAGACGGCCACCACGGACTGCGCCCGATTATCGCGCGGATTCTTGGCGAAGTAGATGCGCCAGTACGGATTGGCGGGATCGGCACGGTCACAATTGGCGGGATCTCCGCCCCCTTCGCGCAGGTTCACAATGTAGCCTTCGACGACAATGGGGATTCCCAGATACTGCGAAATGAAAGCCCGGTTGGACGGCGACCAATCGTTCATGAATTCGCCCTCCACATTCTTGGGCCAGGTCAGTGCCGTGAGGGAATCGAAGGAAACCGGTACGTAATCACCCTTATCCACCCAATTCAAGAGGACGTTCAGCTGCGGGTCGCCGCCCTTTCCTGCCGCCGGACAATCGTTGAGACCGATCGCGTCGGGCGCGGGCTTTTCCGGCATGACCGGGAGATCGCCGACCGGCTGCGCCATGATCGCGGAGGAAACCGGGATGAGGGTGGCGGGATCAACGCGGTCCAGGACGAGATAGGCGGCCCCAGAGAGAGCGAGCAAAACAAGGAGGATCCATCCGCCCCTCCTGAGAGCGTTCGTCAGCAATTACACCTCCGGGAAATCATCGGGAATACTGGAGCGCGTGGTGCAAAGATCACCTGCGCCGCCGCGGACCGGGCAGTGCCGGGACGCCGGCAGGCCCCAAAAGTATAATCCCGACATGCTGAGTGTCGTGGTACAGGCCGGCGGCCAATCCAGCCGCATGGGTGAAGATAAGGCCCTGAAACCTTTTCAAGGGCGTCCACTGATCCAGCGGGTGATTGATCGGGTGCAGCCGGTGGCGGATGAGCTGCTGATCACAACGAACCGGCCGGAGGCCTATCTCTTTCTTGGTATACCGCTCGTCGCGGACCTCAAGCCGGGTCGCGGCCCGCTGGGTGGGCTGTATACGGCTCTGGTTGCCGCCCGGAACTCGTGCGTGGCGGTGGTTGCCTGCGATCTGCCGTTCGCGAGCGCCGCGCTGCTGCGTGCCAGCGCCGGATTTCTCATCCAGGACGCTGCCGACGTTGTGATCGCAGAATCTGCAGAGGGGTTTGAGCCGCTGCACGCGGTCTATCGCCGTGAGACCTGCATTGCGCCAATCGAAACCGCCATCGAGGAGGGGAAGTGGCGCATGATCTCGTGGTTCCCGCGGGTCAACATTCGAACGCTCCGGCCCGAAGAGCTGACCCGCTACGACCCCGAGGCCCTTGCGTTCTGGAACGTCAATACACCGGAGGAATTCGCGGACGCCGAGCGCCGCGCTAGCGGACAATCAGGACCGGACAAGGCGCGTGGCTGACCACTTTCTGGCTGTTGCTGCCCAACAGGGCGCCCTCCAACCGGCCCAGCCCACGCGAACCCATGACGATGATGTCAGACCCGCGCGTCGTGGCGACTTTCAGGATGGCCTCCGCCGCGGAGCCTTCCAGGACTTCCTCATGCAATTCGCCGGGGATTTTCCCCAGCAGCGCGCGTGCGTTGGCCATGATCTCTTCGGCCTCCTGGGTACGGGCGGCGCCCGCGTGGCTCAGGTTCGGTTCTCCGAGGTAGCTGGGGATCGGGTCAAAGGCCACCACGACCCGGAGCTCTTTTGATTTCATAGCGCGTGCCAGGTCGGCCGCAACGCGCGCAGCACGCTGCGCGTGGTCGGACCCATCCACCGCCAGTAGTATCATGTCAAACATTGGGGGCTCCTTTCTGCCGGGCATAACGCTGCATGAGACACCAACTCAGTATACAATCAAAAGACAAACGCATCCAAGCACAGGAGAGCCAATGGCCTTGAACTCCGACATCATCCGCGCGCAATTCCCATCGTTGGCCCGGCGCGACGTCTTTTTTGACAACCCGGGCGGGACACAGATCGCGCAGCAAAGCCTGAAGCGCATCCAGCGCTATCTGCTGGAGTGCAATGCCAATCACGAGGGCGCCTTCCGAACCAGCCGGGAGTCCGACGCGGTGCTGCAGGAAGCACGGGGGGCGATGGCGGATTTCCTGAACGCAGCCTCCCCCGACGAGATCGTCTTCGGCAACAACATGACGAGCCTTACTCTGCACATGTCGCGCTCGCTGGCAAGGTCTTTAGGACCCGGGGACGAGATCCTGGTGACACGCCTCGACCACGATGCGAACATTTCCCCGTGGCTGCTGGTCGCCGAGGACCAGGGCTGCAAAGTGAACTGGGTTGACTTTGATGTGGAGGACGGAACGTTACAGGTGGACGACTTCGCCAAGGCACTGGAGCGCAAGCCCAAAATCGTGGCCTTCGGATATGCGTCGAACGCCCTGGGCACGATCAACCCGGCACGCAAGCTGGTGCGCATGGCGAAGGAAGCCGGAGCCCTCGTCTATGTGGACGCCGTCCAGTATGCGCCGCACGGCCCCATCGATGTCAGCGACCTCGGATGCGATTTCCTGGTGTGCTCGTCCTACAAGTTCTTCGGGCCACACGCGGGAATCCTATACGGGCGGCGGGACCTGCTGGACGAAATCAAAGCCTACAAGGTCAGGCCTGCCTCGGACGCGCCGCCGTACAAGTTCGAGACAGGGACGCAGAATCACGAAGGCATCGCCGGAATCCTGGGGGCCGTAGAATACTTCGAATGGCTGGGGACCGAGTTTGACGGCGGGGCGGATTGGCGCGAGAGCAGGTATGGCGGGCGCCGACTGACATTGAAGAAGGCCCTGACGGCCATCCGTTCGTACGAGTTCGAATTGAGCCGCGCCCTCATCGAAACCATCGAAGCTGTGCCCGGCACGCATATCTACGGCATCACGGACAGCCGGCGCCTCGAGGAGCGGGTGCCGACCGTTTCGTTCACCATGGATGGCATCACGCCGCGGGCGCTGGCGGAGCGGCTGGACAAAGAGGGGTTCTACGTTTGGGACGGGAACTACTACGCGCTGGCCGTCACGCAGCGGCTGGAGCTCGAGGACAAGGGCGGCATGTTGCGGGTGGGCGCCGTGCACTACAACACCCTCGAGGAGATCGCACGGTTTGGCGAGGCGCTGAAGAAGATCTCAAAACCCGTTCGTTGACGCAGGCGTCGCCGTGCGGCGAACGTTCGTTGACTTAAATGACGGACGCCAGGATGAGGGGGGCATCCTGGCGTCCGTCAGGCCCTAATATACTATAGGTCGTTTTGGCTTGCAAGAGCCCGGACGTTAGAAATTGATAAGAGGAGTGTGAAGAAAAATCTGGCGCCCCTGGAGGGAATTGAACCCCCATCTCGGCCTTAGGAGTGCCTTGCTCTGTCCATTGAGCTACAAGGGCGGGTGACCCGAATTATAACGCAGGGGGAGTCATCGGCGCTGCGACCGACCCGCCTCGTCCCCAGCATTACGAACCGCCGGCCTTGCCGGCGGGTTTCACGCCGCTACTCCTCGGCGGGCGGCGCCACGGGGCCGTAATCGAGAATTTGTCTTACCTGGCCCGTGGAATCAGGCGGAGCCACAATTCCACGTTCTTCCATCACATCCACGAGGCGGGCGGCGCGGGTGTATCCGATGCGCATGCGCCGCTGCAGCATCGAGACGGAGGCGCGACCCTCGCGCCGCACGAAGTCGATGGCTTCCTTGAGAAGCGGGTCGCCATCCGTGACTTCGACATCATCCCAGAGAGCCTTCTGTTTCAGCGGCACGTGCTCGGGAAGCGCATCCACCGGCGCGCCGGGAGCCGCGTACGGGGTGGCGTGCCCGGTCTGCGCCTTCCAGAATTCCACCAACTGCTGAATTTCGGAATCTGAGACGAATACACCCTGCAGGCGTGCGGGTGAAGCCGCGTCCGGTGCCTGAAAGAGCATATCGCCGCGACCGAGCAGCCGCTCGGCGCCGGGCTGGTCCAGGATCACACGGCTGTCGACGCCCGAAGCCACTGCAAACGCAACGCGCGCCGGAAAATTCGCCTTGATCAGCCCGGTCACGACGTCCACGGAAGGGCGCTGGGTGGCCAGGATCATGTGAATGCCGGTGGCGCGCGCCAATTGAGCCAGCCGCGTGATGGTGCGCTCGGTTTCATCCGGCGCGATCATCATCAGATCGGCCAACTCGTCGATCACAACCAGCAGGAACGGGAGTTTGCGGTTGCCCTGCAGCCGCATGCGCCCGTTGTAGTCGCCAATGTTGCGGGCGCCCACCTTGGCAAAGTCGTGATAGCGCTTGTCCATCTCACGCGTGACCCATTGGAGGGCGCCCACGACTTGCTCGATCTCGACGACCACCGGCGACAACAAATGCGGGACGCCGTTGTAGTTTGTCAGTTCCACGCGCTTCGGATCGACGAGCACGAGGCGCAGGTCCTCGGGCGTGTTGTTCATCAGCAGGCAGGTCAGGATGGCGTTGACGCACACCGACTTGCCGGAGCCGGTCGTGCCCGCGATCAACATGTGCGGCATCGATTCCATGTTGGCTGTGATCGGGTGCCCGGCTACGTCCTTCCCGAGTGCAAAGCGCAGAGGCGTCTTGTTGCGCTGGAAGGTCTCGCTTTCCAGGACATCGCGCAGCGCCACCAGCGCCATCTCCTCGTTAGGGACTTCGATGCCCACGTAGCTGTGACCGGGAACTGGCGCCTGGATGCGGATGCGCGGCGCGGCGAGCGCCAGGGCCAGGTCGTCCGCCAGCGAGGCAATCTTGCTGACACGCACGCGCGTGCGGCCGTTGCGCGTTTCGACGAACAGGGGCTCCACGCCGAACTGCGTGATCGTCGGGCCGCGGCTGATCTCCACGACCTGCGCAGGAGCGCCAAAAGATGCGAGCGTCTCCTCAATCAAATGCGCACGCTGCTTGATGAAGTCCTCGCTGACCGCGGGTGCATCCCCGGCGTCCAGAATGTCGCGAATTTCCGGAAGCACCCATTGAACAACGGGAGTCCCCGAAGCCGCTCCGTCTGCGGGCGCCTCGTCCAGAGGCAGCGGCACCGCGGGCGCGCCCAAGTCGGCGGCCGCCGAGTGGATGGGCGTGTAGCCGTTGGATTGTGCGAGCGTCTGGGGTCCCGGAAGCCTGCCAATTGGCGTGCGCAGCAAGGGTTCAATCTTCGCGACGAGCGGGCCGACCCAACCAAAGAGCGACTGCACGGTCACGTCCAGGGTCATGGTCAGCGCAATGAGCAGCCAGGCGATCAATACGATGATGAGCCCCGGCGTGCCGAGGCCGAACCACAAGACGCGTTCCAGCAGGCCGCCGATGTAGCCGCCGCCCACGCCGTCGTTGGCAGCGGCCTGGGCCATCTCGGGCTGGGCAATGATGGAGTGCATGACCGTAAGCAGCCACAAAAACAGGAGGACGCTGCCGACGGCGCGCTCGATGCTCGGAGCCGGGATGCGCTCGACCCTGCGGAGGATCAGCCAGAGGCCGAAGAAAACGAGTCCGACCGGGACGACGTAAATGCCCCAGCCGACCAGCTGGCGCAGCAGGCGAATGACGCCGCCGCTGAGTGCGGAACGCGTCGATGCAATCAGCGCGAGGAAGATCAGCAGGCCCGCCAGGGTCATGAGCGTGCCGATCAGATCGAGCCGTCGCTCCGGGGGAAGCCCCGACCAGAACGAGGGCGAGGGGGCGCCGCGAGCCTGCCGCCGCGCGCCGGTTTCGGCCGCCGCCTTGGTCCGCGGGGAATGCTTCTTTGCCCGCGACCTGCGACTGCTCTTGGAAGGCCGAAACAGTTTGAGAAGTGACATCTGGATTAGAAGGATGGCGTCCCGGACCGTGACTGATCGATGGGAGATTGTAGCACAAATGGTCTGTTTTCGTTAAGGTACAATACCCGCAGGCGATAAGCCACCCACTCCGGGCTGCTGCTATTCTGAGCGAGTGCGATCATACGGCGGGCACGTTGCCTGCCAATGCGGCCCGGCGTTCGATTCTCTCGACGAGGGACCCTGATTGTTCGAAATCCTGTTTCTTGGCACTTCTGCGTCCGCGCCTTCCGCCAGACGCGGCCTGCCGGCTCAGATCGTCCAGCACGACGAATATCGCTTTCTGATCGACTGCGGCGAGGGCACCCAGCGGCAAATCCTGCAATCCGGTGTCGGTTTCCGGCATTTGACGCGCGTGCTGCTGACGCACGGTCACCTGGACCACATCCTTGGATTGGGCGGGTTGCTCAGCACCTTTGTGCGCTGGGAGGCGATCGAGGAGCTTGAGATCTTCGGGGGCCGAACGGCGCTGGACCGCGTCCATGACTTGTTGTACGGTGTGGTGCTGAGAGGCAACCAGCCGCCCATGCCGCTGCAGTTTCGAGAGCTCAAGCCGGGTACATTCTTCGAGACCAAGGATTTTACCGTCACAGCCTTCCCCGTCGTCCACCGCGGCCCGGACTGCTTCGGCTATTCATTTGAGGAGCGGGCCAGGCGCCCATTCCTCGCCAAGAAGGCCGACGAACTGGGCATCCCGTTCGGCCCAGAACGCCGCGACCTGGTCGACGGCAAGGAGCTGGTGCTCGCCAACGGCACGCGCGTTAAGCCTGAGGATGTGCTGGGCCCGCTGGAAAATGGGTCCAAGCTGGTCATGATAGGGGATACCGGACGGACGGATGACCTAGTGGGGCCCTGCCAGGATGCAGACGCCCTCGTCATCGAGTCGACCTACCTTGAAGAAGAGGCCGAGATGGCCCGCGAATACTCGCACCTGACGGCGCGGCAGGCCGCTGAGCTGGCGGTGCGCGCCAATGTGCGCCATCTGATCCTGACCCACATCTCGAGGCGCTATCGTGAGAAGGACGTCTTAAAGGAAGCGCAAGCGGTACACCCGAACGTTTCGGTTGCCCGCGGATCTGGAGACCTACCAGGTGAAGAGGGCGGAGTGACGCTTCTCCACTCCACTAGATTACTGTCGATTCCTCGTAGACCCCAAATACCTCTTTCATCACGCTGACGATCTCGCCCAGCGTGGCATAGGCGCGGACGGCGTCCATCAGGTGCGGCATGGTGTTCTCGGTGCCTTGCGCGGCGATGCGCAGTCTATCGAGGGTCTGGCCGACGCGGCCGCTGTCGCGGCTTCTGCGCAGACCAGCCAATCGCTCAAGCTGACGCTGGTATCCGGCGGCATCCATCTCAAGCAGCGGGACGCGCAGCGGCTTGTCCTCCTGGTACGCATTGACGCCCACGATCTTGCGCGTCCCGTCATCGATCTCGCGCTGGTAGCGATAGGCGGCATCCGCGATCTCCGCCTGGAAAAAGCCGCGTTCGATGGCCGGGATAACGCCGCCCAGCTCTTCGATGCGGCGGAAGTATTCGTTCGCCTCGCGCTCCATGTGGTCTGTGCGCGCTTCGACGAAGAAGCTGCCTCCCAGCGGATCGATCGTGTTCGCCACGCCGGACTCCTCGGCGATGATCTGCTGCGTCCGCAGCGCAATGGTCACGGCGTGCTCTGAGGGCAGAGCCAGGGCTTCGTCGAGCGAGTTGGTGTGCAGGCTCTGCGTCCCGCCAAGCACCGCGGCCAGCGCCTGGATCGCCACCCGGACCACGTTGTTCTCCGGCTGCTGCGCGGTCAAGGAAACACCTGCGGTCTGCGTGTGGAAGCGCAACAGCCAGGAGCGCGGATCCCTGGCCTGGAAGGTCTCCCGCATTTCGCGGGCCCAGATGCGGCGAGCGGCGCGATATTTGGCGATCTCCTCAAAGAAATCGTTGTGCGCGTTGAAAAAGAAGGAAAGCCGCGGTGCAAACTCATCCACGTCGAGGCCGCGCTCCACACCCCAGCGGACGTATTCCATGCCATCAGCCAGCGTGAACGCCAGCTCCTGGGCGGCGGTGGATCCGGCTTCGCGGATGTGGTAGCCGCTGATCGAAATCGTGTTCCACTGCGGAACATGCTCGCGCGCCGTATTCCATGGTATCCACCACCAGGCGCATGGACGGCACGGGCGGGAAGATGAATTCCTTCTGCGCGATGAACTCCTTGAGGATGTCGTTCTGGATCGTGCCCGCGCAACTGCGCCGGCTTCACGCCTTGCTTCTCGGCGGCCGCGATGTACATGGCCCAAATGATGGCGGCCGGAGAGTTGATCGTCATGCTGGTTGAGACCTTGTCGAGCGGGATGCCGTCGAGCAGGATCTCCATATCCTTCAGCGATGAGACCGCCACGCCGCACGTGCCGAACTCTCCCAGGGCCTCGGGCTGATCGGTGTCGTAGCCCATCAGGGTCGCCAGGTCAAAGGCGACGGACAATCCCGTCTGCCCCTGGTCCAGCAAATACTTGAAACGCGCGTTGGTCTCTTCGGCGGTGCCAAAGCCCGCGAACATGCGCATGGTCCACAACTTGCCTCGGTGCATTGTGGGATGGACGCCACGCGTGTATGGAAATTCACCCGGCAGGCCAAGGTCTTTCTCGTAGTCCAGGCTGGCGACGTCGAGAGGCGTGTACAAGCGCTGAATCGGCTCGGATGAGGTGGTGATGAATTCCTTGCGCCGCTCCGGCATGGATGCCAGGGCCTTGTCAAGACTGGTCTGCTGCCATTCGTGGAGTGCCGCTCGCAGGGATTCCAATTCCTTCTTTCCGTACATGGGCTCTCTCCTGACCATTGCACCGCCGGGTCGCGGTGAACGCAGAGTTTTCTATTCCGGGGGTTGGCCAGCATTGCCTGGCTGCCGCGCATCACGAACCGCAACTTCGCAGCAGGTGCCTGCTTCCATGGGGCATTATACTTGCGGCCCGAAGGCCTCATGGCGTGCCCAAAAATCTCCAAAAAGGGCAATCTGGTATACTGGTTTTGACGTTGTTGCGGCAAGCATCCCCATGGAAAAAACCGAATTAGACATCGATCCGTGTGATCACATCACAAGTGACGCCATCGGCCAGCCCGGTCAGCGCGTCTTCTATATCCAGGCCTACCAAGCCGAAAAAACCTACACCGTAATCATCGAGAAGACGCAGCTGCAATCCCTGGCAGTCGGTATCGAGCAGTTCCTGGCCGAAGTGGCGCGCCAGAATCCGAAGCTGGAAGAAGCCAGCGCGGACTACGTCGAGGACCAGATGCGCATCAACCCGCCGGTGGATCCGGTGTTCCGCGTGGGAGAGATCGGCCTGGGATACGACCAGACGCGCGACCGCGTGGTGCTCTTCGTCCGCGAGATACAGGGCGAATCACAGGATGAGCCAGCCGCGGAAGCACCAGCCGAAGACCAGGAGACGGAGAAGGGCTCGGTCATCCGTTTCTGGTGCACGCGCACGCAACTGCACCAGTTGGCTCGCTGGGGGGCGGAGATTGCAAGCCGCGGCCGGCCCATGTGCCCACAGTGCGGTCAACCGATGGAACCCGAGGGTCACTTCTGCCCAAAGAAGAACGGCCACCTGCACTAACTCCGTGCAATCCGTGACCGGTCCGGCGTCTGTCAATAATCTGCAAGAGGTGCTTGCCACGGGGGAGTTGGAACTGAAGGGGCAGTTCATGTTGGGTTCCAACTACACCTTTCTGGTCACCGTGCACTTCAAGGATCGCGAGATCCCGGCGGTCTACAAACCATCGCGCGGCGAACAACCCCTGTGGGACTTCCCGGAGAGCACGCTGGCGCAGCGTGAAGTGGCGGCCTACATCGTCAGCGAAGCGCTGGGATTCAACTTCGTGCCTTGTACGGTGCTACGCGAGGATGCCCCGGCGTACGGCCCGGGCTCGCTGCAGCAGTACATCGACTGCGATCCCGATTACCACTACTTCAACTTCAGCGACGAGGACAAGCAACGCCTGGCGCCAGTCGTGCTGTTCGATTTGCTCGCCAACAACGCGGACCGCAAGGGCAGTCATGTGCTGATCGAAAAAGAGACAGGCAAACTTTGGGCCATCGATCACGGTCTGTGCTTCCACGAGGAAGACAAGCTGCGGACAGTCCTGTGGGACTTCGCAGGTGAGGCCATCCCCGGGGACCTGCTGGCCCTGCTGGCTTCCGTGCCGGACCTGCTCGAGAGAGGCTCCGCGTTGCGCAAGGCCCTGCGGCCGTTCCTGGAGCCGGCCGAGATTGGGGCCGTGGCCGGTCGGGCGCGGCGACTGCTCGATGCCGGAACTTTCCCATTGCCGCCTCGGAACCGGCGCGCCTTTCCTTATCCTCCAATCTAGGAGAACGCATGCATCAAAAACTTGCACTGATCGGCTTTGGCAACGTCGGCCGGGCGCTGGCCCAACTCCTGATTCGCAAACGGGCGCTGCTGGAAAGCAAGTACGGCCTGACGTTTTCATTCACGGGCATCGCAACCGGCCACCACGGATTCGCAGTCGATCCAGGCGGCATCGATATTCAGAAGGCGCTCGCGCTTGTGGAGGCCGGCCAATCCTTATCCGTTCTCTCCGCCGCGCCGGTACACGACCCGCCGGAGGTCATCCGGGAGTCACAGGCCGACGTGATGTTCGAAAACTCGCCGGTCAATCACAGCACAGGCCAGCCCGCCATCGACCACGTGCGGCTTGCGCTGCAAATCGGGATGCACGCCATCACGGCAAACAAGGGGACGGTCGTGCACGGGTACCGCGCCCTGACTGCTCTGGCCGCGTCCCAGGGGCGCAAATTCCTGTTCGAATCCACTGTCCTGGGGGGCTCGCCGGTGTTCTCCGTTTTCCGGGAATGCATGCCGGGAGCGGAGCTGCTTTCGTTCCGCGGTGTGCTCAATTCCACCACCAATATCATCCTCACACGCATGGAGCGCGGCGAGACTTTCGATCAGGCTGTGCGCTACTGCCAATCGATCGGTGTCGCAGAAACAGATCCGTCGGCCGACGTGGACGGCTGGGACGCGGCCATCAAGGTTGCCGCGCTGGTCACGGTCTTGATGGACACGCCACTCACGCCCCAGCAGGTGGAACGCGAAGGTATCCGTGAGCTCACCGCGGACATGGTGTCTGCGGCGAAGAAGTCGGGCAAGCGCTACAAACTGATCTGCTCGGCGCAAAGAGAGGCGGACGGCGTCCGCGCCTCCGTGTCGCCGGAGCTGGTGGGCGTTTCCGATCCGCTCTACGGCATGGAGGATTCGACCACCGGCCTTGCTTTCCGGACCGATGTGCTCGGAGATTATTCGATCATCGAAGCCGAACGCGCCGACATGGTCGCCGGCCCTGAGCCGACCGCCTATGGACTGTTGGCAGATTTCATCAATGCAGCGAAAACGGGCGCGGCCGCCTCTGCTGTCCCATGAGGCTAGCCAGTCAGTTCGCGCAGGCGCTGATATAGAAGGAAGGCGGCGACCAGCAAGAGCAGGCCGATCAGGATCCAGTACCAGAAGTGGATCAAGAGAATCACAGAGGCCACGATGGCCAGCAGCGCCGTTGCTTCACTGATCGTCTGGGTGAAAGCGCTGCGGAGTACGGATTCGAGCACCACGAATAACAGGATGATGACCGCCGCCCCGGTGATCAGGAATCGGGGAGCGAGCAGCAGTAGCCCCACCAACGCGAAGAGCAGCAGGCTCAAGCTGACGGCTGCCCAAGCCTCCCCTATGCGATCGAAGCGCCTGTGCTCGGACCTGGCGGGCATGGTCAGATGTTGAATGTGCGCCCGCGGGTCGTCACGCACCCCGCGCCGCACGCGCTCCAGCCGGGCGGTCAGGCTTTGCAACGTGGCCACGTTGTCTGCATGTTCGCGGCGAATGCTGCGCAGCTCGGCAGCCAGCTCGGCGATTCTTGGCCTGCAGGACCTGATGTGGGCGCCCCAGGTGCGGATTGCCCTCCATGCTGCGAAGCTCGACGCCCAGCGATTGCAGGGCCCGCGCCTTGTCGGGGATCGCCTGCTCCAGTGATTTCTGTCGCAGCGATACGTCGGCGCAGTCCTGCTCCAACAGTCGAAGAACGTCGGGGGGCGGCGGGACCTTGTCAAGGCCCGCGTATCCCAGCGGATCGTACCAGGCGCCGCGCGGCGTACCATCCCGGTTGTACATGGGTCCCGCAGGCGCATTCTCTCCGGAGATGGGATCGCGCGCAAACAGCCCCCACAGGCCGCGATACTGGCTGAGCCATGGAACGCTTTCGTCGATCAAAATCGCGGCCCAATTCCTCGGATGCCCCGGTCCGATCACCATGCCATCGCCGCGCGCGTAGTCCACGAAAGGAATGTGGAACGGATCGGCGGGTCGTTGGCCCAAAACCTGAGTCCAGAAGCGGTTCCAGGCGTGACGCGCGGACTGCAGCCAACCAGGCAGATCCAGGTCGACTTCAGCCTGGTATTCGCCCTTCCGAAAGTAGGAGGCATGCGATCCCGCTCCGATATACACAACCGGATGGCCGTCCTCCAGATCCAGCTGCCCGACGTCGTCCCAGCGCCGGCGCAGGTCGTCGCCCTGGAAATCGTGCCTGGCATAGGCGGCCCACTCCGGCGCGAGCTGACCGTCTGCTTCGTACAAATAGACGGAGACCATCTCCCAATCTGCTTCATGATCGTTGACGCCGCCGAAGCCGGAGCGCCAGCTATCGTAGCAGTAGAAGAACCAGTATTGCAGGACCGTCCAGTTGTTTTCGCGCACCACGCGTCCGTAATAGTTGAAGCTGTCTCGTTTGGCGCGCATGTGGAAGTAATCGAGTTCCGCCGCCGCGGCGCTGGCCGCCGGGACGCGCCCTCGCAGCAGGAAAGAGAGGCTGAAGAGCGCATCCACAACGCGCGGCAGCAAACCGCCGCGGGCGAGACGGCCCACCCCGGGATGGAACTGATTCTTGAGCAACTGTCGCAGACGCAGATGATCGGTCAGAACCCTGGCTGCTTCGGACAGGCTGAGGCTCTCGATGAACCGAAGATAGTAGACCGTGCCGAAGGCTGCCGGGCGCGGGTCCGCCAGAACTCTCCAGTCTCAGCTCATCCTGCCTGATGAGCAGCTCATCGCTCCCATTGGGATAATGGGCCCACAGGCTGCATGCCTGCACGTAGCGGATCACATCCGTCGGGAAGAATTGCTCTCCCTGGGTGAAGTGCAGCACCGGTTCGTAGGTCCGCAGCAGCTCCATGTCTGAGGCCGAAGCGGCAATGCGCCGGACCCGACTTTCAGCGGTATGCTCAGCTTCCTTCAGCACCGGGCTCGATCCTTATCCCAAAGATATGCTGGACCTCCACTTGGTTCAACGCCAGGGCGATGATGGCATTGGAAGCCATAACGGCGTAATTGGGATCGCCATAAAAGTACTCAATCAACCCAATGAGCAGTGAGATTCCCGTCCACGCCATCAACACCACCCAGGCCCAGCGCCGCACGCCAAGGAACCCTATGAGCACCACGATGCCAATCACGGAGAGTACCAGGTACCCGGCGCTGGTAAGCACGGCCGCGCCGACCGGCGTCAGGCGGATCCCATCGATCAGCGGGCCGCTGATACCGTCCTCCAACAAATGCATGCGAACGAGGGGTTGAAAGACCTGCACGAGGCGGAGCAGGAACAGGACGACGATGCCCCAAGCCACGATCGTTACCGCAATGGGCCGCTTCTTTGTCCAAACCTTCGTGCGTTGTACCATCCTGCCAAAACTCCTGACCGACCTGAAGCAGCAGGTAAAATAGCAACGCGGCGAGTATAGCATAGCGGAATCGCGAGGGCCACACGATGGCAGATTTCACAAAAGAGCTCTTCTTGCAGGCCCTGGATGAATGGGGACACTATGCCGGGAAATTCGCCGGGCTGCCGCCGGCCTCGCAGGCGAGTTTCCTGAAGGAACAGGGCTATGCCTCGGTGAAGGACCTGCTGGCGCATGTAGCCGTGTGGTGGGAGGAGTCCCAGGGCATCATTGCCGACATCGTGGCAGAGCGTCAGCCGTCGTCTCGAGAGTACAACTTCGACCAATTCAATGCGGCCGCCGTCGCTCGCTTCAACGATGTGTCGGAAGCCGAGTTCATGGCCTGGTACGAGTCGCAGCGGCGCGAGATGATTGCCGTGATTACGTCCCTCCGCGACGATCAGATCAAGATCCGTCGCGTCTCCGGCTGGCTCGACGGCGTGGTGCTGGAGCATCTCAAGGAGCACTGCGTGGATGCGCCCGCGCTTCCTGACCATCGATATGCTGCGGCGTGAGTGGGGCGACTACCCGGGCCGCTTCCGCCTGCTCACACCGGAGAAACAAGCCGCTTTTTTGAAGAAGCAGGGGTTTGCACGCTTTCAAGATCTGACCGCCCACATCATTGCCTGGTGGGAGCAGGGCATTACGGATATCGAGGCGTCGGCGAGTGGCAGGAAAACCGAGGAGCCGGATGTGGATGCATTCAACGCCCAGGCGGTTGTAACGTATGGGAAACTTCCGGAGTCGGAGGTCTTGGCAGACTACGAAAAGACGCGGCTCACACTCATCAACCTCGTGAATGGCCTCCCTGACGAAGTGTTCTCACAGCAAGACATACAGACCTGGATCCGGGCGGACGTGCTCGAGCATTACTACGAGCACCCGTTGTAAGCTGGTCGCAACCGCTGCACAGAACAGCCACCAGGCAACACGTTACGGGTAGAATACCGAGCAGTAGTTTGAATAGTGTGCCGGGACTGCCACCAGATCCAAGAAATGTTCCGACAGGCCCCGCAGCACAGGTGCACTTCCCAATGATCAAGAAACTCTTCGGATCCAAACCTCGGCCACAGACACCCTCCCAGCCCATCGTCGTGGTCTCGGGCTTGCCGCGCTCAGGCACCTCGATGATGATGAAGATGCTGGCCGAGGGCGGCCTGACCGCCGTCACCGACTCGCTGCGCGCCGCCGACGAAGACAACCCCAACGGCTATTTTGAATTCGAACCGGTCAAACAACTGGCCGAGGGCCGGGACAGCTGGCTTGACGGCGCCGGCGGCAAGATCGTAAAGGTCATCTCGGCCCTGCTTGAGCACCTTCCTCCACAGCATCACTACAAGGTCGTCTTCATGGAGCGAGAGATCAAGGAGATCCTCGCCTCCCAGCAGAAGATGCTGCAACGCCGGGGCGAGACCTCGGGCAGCAGCGATGAGGAGATGGAGGCCCAGTTCAGAGAGCATCTGGCGGCTGCCAAGTACTGGCTCGCCCGCCAGCCAAACATGGAGGTCCTCTACGTCGACTACAACAAGCTGATGTTAGAACCGGATGAGTACGGCCAGCCGATCGCAGATTTCCTGAGCCTGCCGGTGGACGTTTCACGCATGTTGACCGTCCCAAACGGGAGTCTTTACCGCAATCGGGCTCCAAAGGTCTAGGCGCGGGAAGGCACGGGAGCCGGGCGGAGGGCGAAACAGGGTCTTGACTTCGCGGCCAAACGGCGTATAATTTAGGCCTTGTATGTGAAAATCTAGTCCAGTCTCGCAAGCGCTTGAGGAGAAAAAACCTCACAGCGCTTGCCTTTGTTTGTCTCTTGAACGCGCTGACTACACGCTGTCCAAGGACGGCCGCTGAACATCTCGTCACTTGCTGCGAGGAGAGAACTGAGTGGAAACCAAGGGATTAACTGCACTGCGCATCAGTCTGGCAAGCCCCGAAACCATCATGTCGTGGTCGTATGGGGAAGTCCTCAAGCCCGAAACCATCAACTACCGCCGCCTGCGTCCTGAGAAGGACGGCCTTTTCGACGAGGCCATTTTTGGCCCAACGCGAGATTGGCAATGCTACTGCGGCAAGTACAAGAACCCCCGTTACAAAGGCATCGTCTGCGACAAGTGCGGCGTCGAAGTGACCCGCGCCGCCGTGCGCCGCGAGCGCATGGGCCACATCGGCCTCGCCACCCCCGTGGCGCACATCTGGTATACGCGGCGCATTCCGTCCCAACTGGGCATGCTGCTGGACATTTCGCGACGCAACCTCGATCGCGTCCTGTACTTCGCCCAATACATTGTCACCTACGTCGACGAAGAAGCCCGCAAGAAGGCGCTTCAGCGGCTCGAGGACGAGATTTCAGTGTCCGAGCGGGAACAGGCCTCGGAGGTCAATGCCAAGATCGCCGAGGTCAAGACCAACCGCGACCGCATGCTGGCCGACATCACACAGAAGCGCACCAGTCTCGAACAGGGCTACGACGAATACCTGGCCGAACAGCTCGACCCCATCATCAAGGAAGGTCAGAAGCTCGAGAAGAGTCTGCAGGACCAGATGGGGCAGCCGGCCAAGAAGACCGTGGCTTTCGAGCTCTCCGGTGAGAAGATTCTCGATGCCAACGACAAGGTCGCCAACAAGCACATCAGCCAGGTCCAGAAGATCGTCCAGAAGAAGCTGGAGGCTCTGGAAAATGAGCTGAAGGGCCAGCGCACCCAGGAACTGGAAGCCATGAAGATGCAGGCAGGCGCGGTCAAGGCCGATGCCGACCTGCAAATGGAAGCTCTGCGCTCAGAGCTGGAGGATCAGACCTCCGCCTCCGTGAACCAGTCTTCGCGCCAGCGCGATGAGTTGATGGAACTCCGCCCATTCACCTTCATCAGTGAGAGCCGCTATCGCGAGCTCAAGCAGCGCTGGGGCCAGGTGTTCCACGCCGACATGGGCGCCGAGGCGTTCTACGACATCCTCAAGCGCCTGGATCTGGACAAATTGGCTGAGCAGCTCTGGAAAGAGGTGCGCACAACCAAGTCGAAGCAGAAGCGCAAGAAAGCCACGACGCGGCTCAAGGTGGTGGAAGCCTTCCGGCGCTCGGGAAACCGTCCTGAATGGATGATCCTGACCGTTCTGCCCGTCATTCCGCCCGACTTGCGGCCCATGGTGCAACTCGACGGCGGCCGCTTTGCAACCTCCGACCTCAACGATCTCTATCGGCGGGTCATCAACCGCAACAACCGACTCAAGCGGCTGCTTGAACTCGGCGCGCCGGATGTCATCATCCGCAACGAGAAGCGCATGCTGCAGGAGGCGGTCGACAGCCTGATCGATAATTCGCAGCGCGGCAAGGCGCTCAGTCGCCGGGGCCGTCGGGAGCTTAAGTCACTGAGCGACATGCTCAAGGGTAAGAAGGGACGCTTCCGCCGCAATCTGCTGGGCAAGCGCGTGGACTACTCGGGACGCTCCGTGATCGTGGTCGGCCCCCAGCTCAAACTGTATCAGTGCGGGCTGCCTAAGACCATGGCGCTGGAACTCTACCGCCCATTCGTCATTTCGCGGCTCGTCCAGAACAACTATGCCGCCAACGTAAAAGGCGCCCGGCGCCTGATCGAACGCAACCGCCCGGAAGTGTGGGAGGCTCTGGAAGACGTCATTAAGGATCGTCCGGTCCTGTTGAACCGGGCGCCCACCCTTCACAGACTCGGCATCCAGGCCTTCGAACCGATCCTGATCGAAGGTTCCGCCATTCAATTGCATCCTCTGGTGACCACAGCCTTCAACGCCGACTTCGACGGCGACCAGATGGCCGTGCACGTGCCGCTGTCCACCAAGGCGGTCAATGAAGCCCGCGATTTGATGCTTGCCTCCCGCAACCTGCTTAAGCCGGCCGATGGGGAGCCCATCATCTCACCCTCCAAGGACATGGTCCTGGGCGTGTACTACTTGACGATGGAGCACCGGGCGGCGCACAAGGGCGACGGACGCATCTTTGCCGATTTTGACGAGGTCGAGCTGGCCTACCAACTCGAACAGGTCGAGGTGCACAGCCAAATCAAGTTGCGTGTCGACACGTGGTATGCCGATAATGGCGACAGGCTCCGTGAGCGCGAGACCCGCATGATCGAAACCACCGTGGGGCGGGTGCTCTTCAACCGCATTCTGCCGCCGGAGGTCCAGTTCACCAATGAGAAGCTCGATAAGGGCGGCGTGAAGGATCTGATTGCAGACGTCTACGAGCTCTGCGGACAGGATCAGACCACGGAAGTGGCCGATCAAATCAAGGCCATGGGCTTCGAGTTTGCCATGCGCTCCGGCACGACCCTGGCGGTGGCCGACATATCCATTCCACCGGAACGGAAGGAGTTGCTTGCCGAGGCGCAGGAGAAGGTGGAGGTCGTGGAACGCGACTTCCGACGCGGCCTGCTCACCGAGCAGGAGCAACACGAACGCATCATCGAGATCTGGCAGGACACCACCGACGCAGTCGGGGTGGCGGTGAAGCAACACATGGATCCCGATGGCAACCTTTCGACCATGGCAAGCTCCGGCGCGACCAAGGGTGGTTTCTCCACCATCTCCCAGCTGGCCGGTATGCGCGGCCTGATGGCTGATCCGGCCGGCCGGATCATTCCGCTGCCCATCCGTTCAAACTTCAGGCAGGGACTGACCGCGCTGGAGTACTTCATCTCGACACACGGCGCGCGCAAGGGTCTTGCAGACACAGCGCTGCGGACGGCGGATGCCGGCTACTTGACGCGGCGTCTCGTGGATATCGCGCAGGACATCATCATCAATGAGATCGACTGCGGAACCACGGATGGCGTTCGCATCCGGCGCTCCGATGACGTGGCCGGCCAATCCATGTCCAGCCGGCTGTACAGCCGCCTGCTCGCAGAATCCGTCATCCATCCGGAGACGGGCGAGGTGATTGGGGAGCGCGATGAGATCATCGATCACATCCTGGCGCGCAAGATCGCTGCGTCCGGCGTTGGGGAGGTCGTTGTCCGCTCGGCGCTGACCTGCGAACTTCAGCACGGCATCTGCGCCAAGTGCTACGGCCTCGACTTGGGCCGCGGGAACATGGTGGACCTGGGCGCGGCCGTCGGCATCGTGGCCGCCCAATCCATCGGCGAGCCTGGCACGCAGTTGACCCTGCGGACGTTCCATACCGGCGGCGTCGCTGCCACCAGCGCCGACATCACCACCGGCCTGCCGCGCGTCGAAGAGCTCTTCGAAGCCCGCAAGCAGCCCAAGGGTGAGTTGGTCGTGGCGGAGATTGGCGGCGTAGTGCATGTGCTGCAGTCGGACAAGTACGCCGACCTGCGCGAGGTCCTGATCCAGCACACGGAGATGGTCCACGACGAGTACGCAGTACCCGAGGAGTGGAAGATCGCCATCAAGGACGAGGCTGTCGTCAAGGCAGGCGAAACACTCGCCACCAAGGACAAGGCCACCATCGATGCGCAGCATGGTGGACGGGTGGCCGTCGATAAGAAAGCGCGCAAGGTCACGGTTTCCTATGAGCAGGGCGAGGAGAAGACCCACGAGATTCCCACGACCGGGCGTCTGCTGGTGAAGGAAGGCGAACACGTGGAGGCCGGTCAGCCGCTCACCGAGGGCTCGCTGAATCCGCACCGGGTGCTGCGCATCCAGGGACGCGAGGCCGCTCAAATGTACCTTATGAGCGAGATCCAGAAGGTCTATCGCTCCCAGGGACAGAACATCCACGACAAGCACTTTGAGGTGATCATCCGCAAGATGATGAGCAAGGTGTCCGTCGGTCGGGCCGGCGACAGCCAGCATCTGCCGGGCGACGCGGTCGACCGCCAGGAGTTGCGGCGCAAGAACGAGCAGCTGCTCACGGACGGCAAGCAGCCGGCCAAGTTCCAGGACCTCTTGCTGGGCGTGACCAAGGCCAGTTTGAGCACGGACTCGTGGCTGTCGGCCTCCTCCTTCCAGCACACCATCAAGGTGCTGGCGGGCGCAGCCATCGGCTCCACTACCGACCCGCTGTATGGGCTGAAGGAGAACGTCATCATCGGCAAGCTGCTGCCGGCAGGGACCGGTTTCATACCCGGTCGCTTCGCCCCCAGACCTGGCGACGGCGGGGATGGCGGCGGCGCCTCCTCGCAGTGGACCGAGATCAGCGAGACCACCGCGACCGATTGAGAACCCCGGAGGACGCCTTACAAAGAGGCGTCCTCCTTCTTTTAACGAGGCGGCACCGCCAAAGCACGCAGCACGCCTCGCTTTATCTGTGGTTAAATTGCGGCGGAGGCCGCTGCATGCCCCAGCCGGATCACGACTTCGCCACCTTTTCGAAAGCCTATCCTTCGTACGCCGGAACGCGGGTGCTGGATGACCTGCGGGCCGCCGAATATGGCCGCCTGGACGCCGCCGAACACGTCTACCTGGATTTCACCGGCGGTGGCCTTTATGCGGAGGCTCAATTGCGCCGGCACCAGGAGTTGCTGCGCAGTAACGTCTTCGGCAACCCGCATTCTTCAAATCCGACCTCACTGGCCGCGACGCGGCTTGTCGAGCACGCGCGCGCCTACGTGCTCGAGTTCTTCAAGGCCGACCCCGAGGAATACGATGTCATCTTTACACAGAATGCCAGCAGCGCCTTGAAGCTGGTCGGCGAGTCCTACCCTTTTGCCGCGGGCGCGAACTATCTCCTGACCTTCGACAACCATAACTCGGTGAACGGCATTCGGGAATTTGCGCATGCGCGCGGTGCGCAGGTGACCTACATCCCGGTCGGCCTGCCGGATATGCGCGTGGATGACGCCTCCCTGGACGAGTACCTGCAGCGCCCCGCGCCCGGGCCGGCCAACTTGTTTGCCTACCCCGCGCAATCCAATTTCTCCGGGGTGCAACACCCGCTGGAATGGGTGGAGCGGGCTCATCGGCTGGGGTGGGATGTTGTTTTGGACGCCGCCGCCTTCGCGCCTACAAACGCCCTCGACCTGAGCCAGGTGAAGCCCGATTTCGTCCCGCTTTCGTTCTACAAGATGTTCGGCTACCCGACCGGCATCGGCGCCTTGATCGCGCGCAGGTCCGCGCTGGCGAAACTGCGGCGGCCCTGGTTCGCCGGCGGGACGATCACCGTGGTTTCCGTCCAGGCAGACCGCTACTACCTGGCCGACGGACATCAGGCGTTCGAGGACGGCACGGTGGACTACCTGAACATCCCCGCGGTGGAGATCGGGCTGAGGCAACTTGCCTCCATCGGCTACCCCGCCATCCACGAGCGCGTGCATTGCCTGACTGGCTGGCTGCTGGATAATCTGGCGGCCATGAAACACAGTACCGGAGAGCCGCTGGCCCGGATATACGGCCCCATCACGGCGGAGAAACGCGGGGGTGCGGTCACCGTCAATTTCAATGACAAGGACGGCCGCGCCATCGACCACCGCACTATTGAACAAGAGGCCGGCACCAGCAACATCTCGCTGCGCACGGGTTGCTTCTGCAATCCCGGCGCCGGCGAGCTCGCGCTGGGCATCTCCCGCCTGGAACTGGATGTCTGTTTCACACGGCCCGGCCACGAGGACCGCCTGTCACTGGACGACTTTCGCCTTTGCATCGACGGCAAGAACAGCGGAGCGGTGCGCGTCTCGCTTGGACTGGTCACGAATTTCAATGACGTGCAGGCCTTTCTGCTCTTTGCCAGGGGACTATTGAATTAGCGGCGCGGCGATCTCCAACAGTCCATCCTGCAACGGGAGGCCAGCCCTTTGAGAGCGGCAGGAATGCAAGCCACGGACGGCATGCGACGCGCCCACGTTAAGCCCGGGTTGACCGTCCGGATCGTCACCAAAGCAGATCAAGCCAGCGGCAGGCTTACGAAGGGTGTCGTCAAGGACGTTCTGACGCGCTCATCCACACACCCGCATGGCATCAAGGTGCGGCTGCAAAGCGGGGTCGTTGGCCGCGTACAAGAGATCGTCGATGCGGATAATCAAGCAATGAAGACTGGCCAGGCACAGGATCTACCATGAGCCTCGTGGAAGAACTCAGGAGGGAGTTCGAGCCCAAACTCCTGCTTCCCAGCCTGACGGTCGGGCTCGTGGCAGGGGTGACGGATCTCGGCATCGAGATCTCCCTGGCCGCCCTCATCTTTGCCAGCCTGGTCCAATTCCTCGGAGCCGGCATCGGCCTGCTGCTCCTGGGAGCGCTTGTGATGGGGGTTGTAGTGGCGCTGACCACATCCCTGCCTGGAATGGTTGCAGTTCCCCAGGATACGCCGGCCGCGATCCTTGCCCTTATCGTCGGAGGCATTGCCTTCGCAATGCAATCCGCGGCGCCAAAGGCCGTGTACGCGACGGTCGTTGCCGCCATCGCTGTGACAACACTCAGCGCGGGAATCTTCTTCCTGTTGCTGGGCCGCTTTCACCTGAGCGGTTTCGTGCGCTATGTCCCCTATCCAGTCGTGGGCGGATTCCTGGCCGGGACGGGATGGCTGCTGGCAAAAGGCAGCATTGCTGTCATGCTGGATATTCCCCTGACACTCGCCAACCTACCAAAGGTCCTGGCTTCGGATCGGCTGATCCTGTGGCTACCCGGGACCCTGTTTGGATTGGCCCTTTTCGCGGTATTGAGGCGCTACAAGCACTTCCTAATCACGCTCGGCGCGCTCGCTTTGGTCACGAGCCTGTTCTACGGCTACCTGTTGCTCGCCAATATCAGCGTGGCGGAAGCCTCCGCCCGGGGCTGGTTGCTCGGGCCTTTTCCGTCCGGGAGTTTTTACCAGCCTCTGACTCCGGCCATGTTTTCGCTCGTGGATTGGTCGGCGATACTGGGCCAGGCCGACAAGATCGTCACCGTCCTCGTATTAAGTGTCATCGCGGTGCTCCTCAATACCAGCGCCATGGAGGTGACGGCCCGCCAGGACATTGACCTCGATCGCGAGCTGATGGCCGCGGGAATCGCCAACCTGGCTGGCGGTCTGGGCGGGAGCCCGGTTGGGTACCAGACGCTGGGCATGTCCGCGCTGGCGTACCGGCTCGGAGCACGCAGCCGGCTGGTAAACATTATCTCAGGGCTGGTGTGCGGGGTCGCCCTCCTTTTTGGCGCCTCCCTGTTCTCCTACGTGCCCAGGCTCGTGCTGGGCGGCATGCTCCTATACATTGGGTTGTCGTTCCTGGTCGAATGGCTGGTGGACGCCCGTCGTGCGCTGCCCAGCGTCGACTACATCCTGGTCTGGGTCATCCTGTTGATCATCGCGGGGGCGGGTTTTCTGCAAGGCATCGCTGCCGGCGTGGCCATCGCGGCGGTTCTCTTCGTCATCACGTACAGCCGGGTCGACATCGTGAAGAATACACTCCATGGCGATTGCTTTCAGAGTAACGTGGATCGCCCCAGGGCGCATCGGGTCGTGCTGAGGAAAGAAGGCGCACAGATCTACATTCTGCGCCTGCGAGGTTTCATTTTCTTCGGAACCATCCAGGCCATCCTGAATCAGATTCGTGGGCGCCTCGCGGATCAGGCACTACCCAAGCTGGGCTTCATCGTTCTGGATTTCCAGGGCGTGACCCGCCTCGACTCGTCCGCAGTTTTCGGAATTACGCGGCTGCGGCAGCTTGCCGAAGCCAACGCGGTGCGCATGGTCTGGACGCAGGTCTCGCCCGACATCCAGCGGCAATTGCAGCGCGGCGGAACTCGTGGACCGGTCTGACGATGCCTTCATCATCATGCCAACCCTCGATCACGGCATGGAGTGGTGCGAGAACGAGATCCTGGCGCGGCATGTCGCCGCCAACCAGGCCGCATCTGTCGAAACCATTGAGAGCGAGTTAAGACACGCCTTCCCAGGAAAGGACAGCGTACAGCGCGTTCTCGGATATCTGCAGCGCCTGGAGATCCCCGAGGGGGAATATCTCATCCGGGAGGGCGATCCACCCAGTAGCATGTACTTCATCGAATCCGGCATGGTGAGCGCCCAACTCGAGGGTGCGGACGGCCAAATCGTGCGTCTGCGCAGCATGCGCGGCGGCACGATTGTTGGTGAGATGGGCCTGTACCTGGGCGCGCCACGCACCGCATCGGTGATTGCATCCCGGCCGAGCGTCGTCTATTGTCTTTCGGCCGAAGCACTGCGCAGCATGCAGGAGCAGCAGCCGGAAATCGCGGCTATGTTGCACGAATGGATTGCCAAGCTTCTGGCCGAGCGCCTGGCAGCAAACAATCGGACCATCGAAGCCCTGATGGACTGAGTTGCCCTTGATGGGGGTGGGGGATTGCGAAGTTGTCGGCACCGGGGCGCGGCGGGCCCGGACTATGGTGCCGGCGTCGTTTTCCGAGAGACCCGGCCTCGGGGAGCTGCCGTGGAACGGACATCGGCGGCACGGATGAGGACCACCGTGGTGTTGTCCTGACCGCCGTTTTCGTTGGCCCGCGCGACCAGGCCCTCCGCCGCGGACTCCAGGCTCGGACCGCCCGTAATCAAGCCCAGGATTGCATCATCCCCAACACAGTCCGTGAGACCATCGCTGCAGGCCATGACAGTATCTCCCGGCATCAGTAATCTGCCCTCACTCCCACCGGCGCCTCCGCCGTTCGCTCTTGTGTCAGCAGGCCCCCCGAAATCCACCGTTGGCGGCCGCCACGACCCAAGATAGCGCCGCAGCACGTGCGCATTGGGGTTTTCCCGCGCCTGCGACGGCGCCAGCAGACCGGCCTCTATGGCTTCCTGCACCCATGTGTGATCCACGGTCAGCCGGAAGATCTGTCCGTCCCTCACCAGGTAGATACGCGAATCACCTACGTGCGCTGTGTAGAGTTGGTCGCCGGCGAGCCAGATGCATGCGCAGGTCGAGCCCATCCCCGCTTGTTCCGGATTGGTGGCGGAACGGTCCGCAATCTCCCGGCTGGCGTCGCGAATGGCCGCCCGCATGGTACCCGGCGGATCCTTCCCGTTGCTGCGCGCGACGCTCTGGAGGATGAGATCGACCGCCAATTCGGCGGCGACCTCCCCGGCTCGATGTCCGCCAATCCCGTCGCAGACTACTGCAAACAGGACCGGCGTCCGGGCCGGCCCTGCAAAGGATGCCACTGCGTAGCGATCCTCGTTGTTCCTGCGAGACAATCCCGGGTGGGTGCTTGCGGCTACATCGAGATGTCTGCGATTCGTGCGTCTCATTCTTACGGCGGTGGCTTTGTAACCTTGGGCTGCGTAGCTGGAGGCGGTTCCTTCAACTCAAATCGAAATACGAGCTGCCCAAAGTGTATCAAGTCGCCGTGTTGAAGCAGATGGGCCGTTTGTCCTACCGGCTCGAAGTTGACCCAGGTTCCGGCGATGCTGCCGGCGTCCACGATGAAGTAGTCGCCGGTGGCTGTCTTCGTAATACGCGCATGTCGCCCGTTGAGGGACGGATCGTCCAGCACGTAGCTGCATTGGGCCGGATCGGTTCCAAAGGTAATCTCTTCGCCCGCAAGCGGGATCGGCTGCCCGGGCGCAGGCTTGAACGTTTCGCCGGGCGCCGCCAGCGGATCCGGTTGCAGAGGGCGCAAGTGCGCGGTAGCGTCCGCCGCCGCGGCGTTGGCCTTCGTCGACGCGACCCGTCGTCGCCGGGTGGTCCTCGCCTGCGCGGGCCGGGTCTCACCGGCCGTCGCTCCGACAGCCTGCGTCACGGGATCGACTTCGACTTTGCTGGCCGCGCGCCGCCTGGAAAACATGCCGGGCAGGCGGCGGACAAATAGGATCAGCAACAACACCAGCCCCGCCATCCCCACCGCCCCCCAGGTAATGTATTGGCGGTAGCGACTGATCAGGGCGGACACGCCGTGCGGCGCCTGGATGACGGTAACCGTCACGGGGATTTCCATGCTGGTGCTGCTCAGGTTGAACGCGTCAACCGCCTCGACTGCGATCTTATGCTCGCCGCTGCTGCGGTAGGCGCTCAGGTCCCAGGTAAAAGAGTCAAATGGCTCCGCCGTGTTCTCGGCGGCAATTTGGCCGTCGACGTACAGGGTGGTTCGAACCAGCGGGCGTTTGTGTCCGTCGGGGAATTCGACGATGATGTCGATGTGTTGTTCGGTTGGCTGCAGGACTTTGTCGTTGTACGGATCCTCGGCTGGCGGACTTCGCACGATCTCGAGCTGAGGCGAAACCAGGATCGGGTTGGGCGGCTGAAGGTCGATGTTGAACGATTGGTCCTGCGAGCCGGCCGGGCCGCCCGAGGTGTTGACCTGGACGCTAAAGCTGTGCGATCCGGCCGTCTTGACCTGCAATTCGTACGTCAGCGCGTAGATGCGCCGCAGCGGCGCAAAGTACGACTCCGGATCCGGATAGGCCTCCGCGCCCGTAGTCGACAAAAAAGAGCCGCCGGTCTGCATGGCCAGCTCATTGAAAGCCGTGGCGCTGGCGGTCACGTTATATATCTCTTGATCGATAAACCACACGAAAACGCGCACCTGGTTTTGACGCGCCTGCTCGATCAGTGGCTGCACTTGCGCCTCGATGTCGGGGTCGTCCATGTGCGGCGTCAGGAACAGCACCGCCCGCTTCATCCCTTCCCGCGGCGGCGCGACAGCAACCGTGTCCAGGGCAATTTGCAGCGATTGCAGGTTGGGCGTGGTCTCCTCGAAGATCGGCTGGAACGCCCCCAGGCTCACGAGCCAGTCCTTGGCGCTGGCGTGCGCGATGACCGGGCCTGAGAGGCTCACCAGGCTCATGTCGTCGGGGCTGTCCGCCGGGAGCGCTTGCGCCCACTTGCTGAGCGCATCCTCAGCCCCCTGGATCAACTGAGGTGAGTTCGGCATCTCTTGCGCGCCGAGGGATGGACCCGGGTTGATGGCCACGGTGACCTGCAGCGGGACGACCATCTCCATGAGTTCTTCCGGCCTCAGCGCCTGACCGTCCTCGACGATCGTCACCTGGTCCGCCTTCAGCCCGCTCACGAAACGACCCGAGCCGTCGAAGACGTCCATCAAATCGGAGATCTTTGGGAAGGCGGAGGCGTCCGCGGGATAGAGGATGGCCTGGCCCTGGAGTGGCGCCTGTGCGCGCACAACGAAGCAGTTGTCCAGCAAATTCCCTGCTGGACAACTGCCCGCGATGCTCCACCCTAGTAACAGGCCGAGGCCGACTACCAGAACGAGCAGTCTACGCATTCGTGGGTGATGCTGGGAGGAGCGCCTTGTCTTCTATGGGCCTGGTCAGGCGCAGAAACGTCAGCGCCCACACCGACTCGATATAGGCGGTCAGAATGCCGCCGGCAACCAGCAGGAACGGCAAATAAACTGTGAGACAGGCGGCCCCGGCGATCAGGAAAGTCCAGGAAAGGCGCTGTCCTGTTGCGGCAAATCCGATGGCAGCCGGCAGCACGATCAGGAGCACCGGCAGGGCGATCAATATGCCGGCGACCAGCCCGAGGACGGCGGTGATCAGCCAGATCACCAGCACCGGACCGATGTTGTTCTTGACCACGTCCCAGCCGCGGCGAACGCCATCGACCAGACCAAGGTTTTCAATGACCATGGCGGCATCGGCCTGATGAACGACAATGCCGACAGCCCAGGCCAGCAGGGCAAGGACGCACAACAGCGGCAGAATGCACAGGAATCCGACGCCCGCGGTCACAATGCCAAACAGGACGAGAGGCAGCATGACAATCAGGAACACGAGCCCGATCAGGAAGGTCAGCCCGAACACCCGCCAGAAGTAAGGCAGGCTCTCGCGGAACAGCGCGCCGAATGCCAGCCGTTGTGCACCGCCGTCGGCCTGGAATGTGCCACGGATAAGGCCGATGCGGCCGATCGTGCCGAGAAATGCCGCCACGGCGATGAGGACAATGACCAGCAGAACAAACAGGCCTATAACCCACAGGTGTGTTCCGATCCACTGTCCAATGCCAGCGAAGAATTGCTCCACACCGGAAGCGCTATATTGGCCAAACGGCTGGCTCTCCCGCCAGCCGCTGCCGCCCCCAAACCCGCCTCCGGCCCGTCCGCGCGCGCAGCCGGCCAGGATCCCGAAAATCCACAGGACTTTGTGTTTCCAGGTGATTTGCCAGGCCCTGTCAAGGACTTCTGCAAAATTCATACTGAATCCGTTACCCCTCACTCCCACTCGATCGTAGCCGGTGGTTTGCTCGTAATATCATACACGACGCGATTGATTCCGTCCACCTCGTTGACGATTCGGTTCGCTACACGGGCCAACAGCTCGTGCGGCAGCCGTGCCCAATCGGCCGTCATGAAATCTTCGGTCGTCACGGCACGCAGCGCGGCAGCCTCTTGATAGGTGCGCTGGTCCCCCATGACGCCGACCGAACGGACAGGCAGCAGGACCACGAACGCCTGCGAGATCCTGATCCGTTGCATCCGGTGTACCCAGCGTCGGCCGCGGCGCCGGGCCCTGGTCGTCCCATTAGGCCGGCCTGCGCGAGTTCGTCCTGGAAGATGGCATCCGCGGCGCGCAGACGCTCCAACCGTTCGAACGTGACTTCGCCCAGGCAGCGCACGCTGAGTCCCGGGCCCGGAAATGGTTGGCGCCAAACCATCGCCTCCGGGAGCCCGAGCTCTTCGCCGACCAGCCTGACTTCATCTTTGAAAAGATAGCGGAGCGGCTCGACCAGTTCGAAGGAGAGGTCCTCGGGCAGACCGCCGACGTTGTGATGCGTCTTGATGCGACGCGCCTGGTTTCGCTCCGGGGCCGACGATTCCACCACATCCGGGTAGATCGTCCCCTGGACAAGGAAACGCGGGCTCCCCAGATGCCGCGCCTGCTCTTCGAACAGGCGGACGAATTTCTCACCCACGATACGGCGCTTCTGCTCGGGGTCTGTCACACCGCGCAACGCCTCCACGAATTGCTGCGCGGCATCCACCGTGATCAGTTCCACATGCAGTTGCTCCCGCAGCACAGAGATCACCTGCTGGCGCTCCCCCTGCCGCAGCATCCCCGTGTCCACGAAGACAGCCGCCAGCTGGTCGCCAACAGCCTTCTGCACCAGCGTGGTAGCCACCGACGAGTTGACGCCTCCGCTGACCGCGGCCAGGACTTGTTCGCTGCCCACGCGCTCGCGCACCCGGCGCACCGCCTCGGCGGCAATGGAGCGGGGCGTCCATTCGGGATGGGCTCCGCAGATCTCGACCGCGAAGTGCTGCAACACGGAGGCGCCGTTGGGCGTATGGCGGACTTCGGGGTGGAACTGGACGCCAAAATACTTGCGCTGCATGTCCCCAATCGCAGCCAGCGGGCTGTGGTCTGATTTGGCCAGCGCCACGAAGCCCTCGGGCATGCGCGTGATGCGGTCGCCGTGCGACATCCACACGAGCGAAAGCCCCGAGAGAACGGATTCGGTCAACGGCTCGATGTATGCGGGGCCGTACTCGCGCTTCGCCGAGGCGTCCACCTGACCGCCCAGCGCGTGGGTCAGCGCCTGCATGCCATAGCAGATTCCGAGGACCGGCAACCCGGACGCAAATACATAGTCCGGGATCGTCGGCGCTCCAGGCTCGTAGACCGAACTTGGCCCCCCCGATAGAACAAAGCCCTTCGGTCCCGTGGCCATTACCGCGCCGGACGAGGCATTCCATGGAAAGAGCTCCGAGTACACGTGGGCCTCACGCAGCCGTCGTGCAATGAGCTGCGCGTACTGGGAGCCGAAGTCGAGCACCACAATGGTATCCATGGATCAGGCCGATGGATCTGAAATCAGGACTGGATCAGGCTCGTGACACGCGAACAAGCCGCGGGCGTTCTGCGATTTGAGGGCGGTGCTGCCGGCGCGTGCGGACGTTCGCGCCTCATGTTCATTTTCAAACCAGCCCCTTACCCCCAAGGCCAGTTGCGTGTCCGCACCCTGGGACTCTGGACCGCGCCGCCTCATGCCGCGAAGGCAATTCGATCCACATCCATCGATACGATGGACGTCAGCGCCTCCACCGGCAGTCCCAGTGGCTTGAGCGCCTCGCGGCCGCCTTCAAATGTCTTCTCGATCAGGGCGCCGATGCCTACCACGGCGGCGCCAGCGGCTTCCGCCAGTCGGACGAGTCCCAGGATCGTTGCGCCGGAGGCCAGGAAATCATCGATGATCAGCACCCTCTCTCCGTCCGCCAGGTATTCGGGGGAGATGATCAGTTCAACCATGCGGCCCTTCGTGTGGGACGGCGCCAGCGTCAGATAGACCTGATCCGGCATGGTGATTGGTTTTGTTTTGCGGGCATACACCACGGGTATTCCGAGATGCAGGGCGGTGGTCAGCGCCGGCGCGATCCCCGAAATTTCGGCGGTCAGCACCTTGGTGGCGCCCAGAGATCCAAAGCGGCGGGCGAATTCCCGTCCGCAGCTGTCCATCAGCCCGGCATCCACCTGATGATTGACGAAACTGTCCACTTTCAGGATGCCGCCCGGCAGAACCTGGCCGTCGCGCCGTATGCGCTCTTCTAGTTCCTTCACGCCCGCCTCCCTCTCATCTCCCGGAAAACGTGTTGATTTTACAACAGTCCAGCGGGGAAGTCTGCCTGGATGAGTTGCGCCTTAGGGCCCATATTTCGCCTGTGTTAGAATTTCTTGGTGCGCGCAGGCACCTTAATATTGCTGGCATCCAATTCGCCGCGCCGTCGGGAATTGATGGGGCTCGGGGACTGGAATTGGAGCAGCAGCGTTCCTCAGGTGGACGAGAGCCGCCTGGCCGGGGAGCCGCCGCCCGATTACGTCCTCAGGTTGGCCGAGGAAAAGGCACGGGCCGTCGCCCAGCTCGCCGGCGGCCACCAATATGTTGTTGCGGCGGACACGGCGGTTGCGGATGGCGACCGCCTCTTGGGAAAGCCGGCCGACAAAGCAGACGCCATCCAGATGCTGCGGTCCTTGCGCGGCCACGTACATCAGGTCCTTACCGGCATTGCCGTGCTCGAAGTCGCCACGACGCATTTGCTTACAGACGTGTGCATCACCGAAGTCCCCATGCGCAACTACGGCGACGCCGAGATCGAAGCCTATGTTCAGTCCGGCGATCCATTCGACAAGGCCGGCGCCTACGCCATACAGCATCGCGGCTTCCGACCGGTGGAGAACCTGCACGGCTGCCACGCCTCCGTCATGGGATTGCCGCTGTGCCATCTGCTGCGCTTGCTGGATCGCCTGAAGGCGCCCGCCCAGCCCGATCTTCCGGCCCGCTGCCAAACCCATTTGGAATATACCTGCCCTGTGTCGAACGCCATCTTGCGCGGCGAGCAGGTCGGATAAGAAGGCTCGTATGAAATTCGTGCGTTTGTTGCCGCTCCTCCTGCTGACGCTGCTGCTGCTGGGAGCTTGTACTGCCGGCCCGGTGGCCATTCCCGGAATCCCGCTCTTCAAGCCCACCTCCACGCTGCCACCGCCGCAGGTAGGAGTCACTTCGGCGCCGGATGCGCAGGCCGCCATGAATCAATTCCTGGCGTCGCTGCAAAACAATGATTTCACCGGCATGTACGCCATGCTTTCGAGCACCACGCAGGCGACGCTGTCGCAGGACGACTTCACCCGGAAATACAACGATGCCCTCGATACGATGGGCGCCGCCAGCCTCGACTACCAGGTGATGAGCCAGTTGCTGAGTCCCGATGAGGCCCAGGTAGGCTTCCGTGTCACCTACCACACGGCGTTGGCGGGCGATATCCAGCGCGATCTGGTGGCCCATCTGGCGCTCGAGCAGGGCCGCTGGCGTTTGCAATGGGACGACAGCCTGATCCTGCCCGAATTGGCCGGCGGCAATGTACTGAAGATGGACTACCAGGTTCCGGCGCGTGGCAATATCTACGATCGCAACGGGCAGCCGATTGCGATCCAGACGGATGCCTACGCCCTGGGCATCAAACCCGGCGCCCTGACCGGGAAATCCGAATTTACTCTCGTGGCGGAGCTCTCGAATCTGTGCAATCGCACTCCCGAGTCGATCCAGGCCGCCTACGCCAACGCCGCGCCGGAATGGTACGTCGGCATCTGCGAGGCCTCCTCGGAAGAGGCCCAGGGCGCGCTGGATCTGAACCTCCCGGGGTTGGTGGTCACACCTTACAACGCGCGCTTCTACCTCGATCAGGGCATCGCGCCGCAGGTTGTGGGCTACGCGTCCCTGATTCACAAAGAGGACCTGGATCAATACCGGCGGCAGGGATATCGCGGCGACGAGAAAGTCGGTCAGACCGGAATTGAAAAGTCCATGGAGCAGTACCTGGCCGGCAAGCACGGCGGCTCGCTCTACGTCGTGGACCCCAACGGGCAGATCGTTACGCGTCTGGCCACCGCCGAACCGCAGGCGGCCGACTCGGTCTACATGACCATCGACGCCAACTTGCAGCACTGGACTCAAATGGCGCTCGGCACGTTCCGCGGTGCCGCCGTCGTCATGGAGCGCAACACGGGCCGGGTCCTGGCGATGGCCTCCTCCCCCGAGTACGATCAGAACCTGTTCGATGCAAACAACTACAACAGCGCTTCGCTGCTGGGCGAAATGGTGAATAATCCGGATCAGCCGCTCGTCAACCGCGCCGCCCAGGGAGCCTACCCGCTTGGATCGGCTTTCAAGCCCATCACCATGGCCGCCGCTCTCGAGAGCGGTCTGTACCTGCCCATCACGACCTATGATTGCGGCTACGACTTTACCGAGCTTGAACAATCCGGCGGGCCGGTGCTGCACGACTGGACCTGGCAGCACTGCCAGGACCGTCAGCAAGCCGGTAATGCCTGCGATACAAGCGACAGTCAGCCTTCCGGCCTGCTCACGCTGGAAGAAGGACTGATGCGTTCTTGCGATCCGTACTTCTGGCACATCGGCCTTGACCTCTTCAATAGCGATCGCGCCTCCGATATAGCCAACATGGCGCGCGCCTTCGGTCTCGGGTCGGCCACCGGCGTCAATGTCATCGCCGAGGCCACCGGCAACGTCTCCGTGCCGGCTCAGCCGATCGACGCGACCAACCAGGCCATCGGCCAGGGTGACCTGCTCGTGACGCCGCTTCAGGTGGCAAGATTCACCGCGGCCATTGGCAACGGCGGAACGCTCTATCGCCCCCAGTTGATCGAGAAGATTCAGCCGGTCGATGGCGCACCGATCGACGAATTCAAGCCGGACCCCATGGGCACGCTGCCCGTGAGGCCCGATAATCTCGCGGCCATCCAGGAAGGCATGCAGATGGTCATCGACAACCCGCGCGGCACGGCCCACTACACACTGCTCGGCATGGCGTTCCCCGCCGCCGGCAAGACCGGAACGGCACAGTCCGGGTCGGGCCTGCCGCATGCCTGGTTTATCGGCTATACCGAGGACGCGCAGAACTCATCACTGCCCGACATCGCCATAGCCGTCATCGTCGAGAACGCAGGCGAGGGCTCCGACATCGCTGCCCCGATCTTCCGCGCCATCATCGAGGCGTACTATTACGGATCATTCCAGAGCCACCCGCGCTATGCGGCGGGATATGGCGAGCCAACCTATACCCCCACTCCCTTCGGAGCGAATCCCAGCAAGACCCCCAAGCCGCCCAAGGGCGTGAAGCCCACGCCGGGACCCTAGGCCGCGCGCCTTACCGCTCGCACAGCTGAAGCTACCATGAACGACAACTGGAACATGCTTGGTCATACGTGGGCCGTCGACTTGCTGCGCCAGCAGATTGCAGCCGGAGTTCCGCGCCAGGCCTACCTGTTTGCCGGACCATCGGGCATCGGTCGGCACACGCTGGCCGTCCGTTTCGCGCAAGCCCTGAATTGCACGCAGCCCTCCCAACCCGGCGTGCCGTGCGGAGCCTGCTGGGACTGCGAACACATCGAAGCGGCAACCCATCCCGACGTGACCGCTATCGAGGCCGAGGCCGTGGGCAGCGTCCTGAAGGTCGCCCAAGCCCGCGAGGTTCGCTTCAGCCTGAACCTCATGCCCTATCGCTCAAGGTACCGCGTCGTGATATTCCGACGCTTCCATGAGGCGAACGACGAGGCTGCCAACGCGCTGCTCAAAACACTGGAAGAGCCCCCGCCCTCCGCGGTGCTCATTCTGACCGCCGACGATCCCGAGGCGCTGCTGCCGACCATCCTGTCGCGCTGTGAGGTCCTGCGTCTGAGGCCGCTGCGCGTCGAGCACGTGGAAACCTTCCTGAAAGATCACGGCGCGAACGACGCGGCCGCAAGACTGATTGCGAACATCAGCGGCGGGCGCCCGGGGCTGGCACTGGGAATGCTGGACGATAATTCGGCGCTCGACTTCCGCAGCCAAAGGTTGGATGACCTTCACGGGCTGCTCGCGGGCAGCCGGGCCCACAGGTTTGCCGTACGCGGCGAAGCTCGCCAAGGACAAGCCGGGCATGCGGCGCATCCTGTCGATTTGGCTCTCCTTCTGGCGCGACGTCTTATGGCGCGCGAGCGGCGCAAAGCTTCCCGTATCCAACATTGACCGCGAAGAGGAAATTGACGGGCTGGCCGGCCGCGTGGGCATGGACAAAGCCACTGATCTGGTCGGCGAGCTGGACACCGCACTGCAGCGGCTGGATGCCAACGTAAATCCCCGGCTCCTGGCAGAGGTCCTGCTGCTTGACTGGCCGCGCGCCTAGCATGTGCATCCTCCGCGATCCTGCCGTGCCTTTGCGGTCCCGGCGAGGCGCAGCGGACGTCCGTTTAGGAGGTTCTTATGTGTCGTAGTATCAAAACGCTGCGCTTGCCCGACCACCCGGCAACCGATGTTGAAATCAGTGAAGCCGCCCTGCAGTACGTCCGCAAGGTCAGCGGATATCGCAAGCCGTCGCGGCTTAATCAGGCGGCCTTCGAGGCTGCGGTTCAGGAAGTCGCCTCGGCGACCCGCAAGATGCTGGAAAGCCTGGCAACGGCCCCGTGATGGACACCCTTTCTGGGCACCTGAGGCATAAACGCAAAAGAGCCGGCCTCGCATGAAGCCGGCTCTTCTTGCCTGATTTTCAATCCAGGGTCTCCTTCAGTTTGCGAGCCAGCTTGCCGAAGTGCGCCGTATAGCGCACGTCGTCGAGGCGCGGCCTCGGCAGGTCCACGTTCAAATCCAGTTTCAGTTTGCCGGGGCGGTGGGTCAGCACCAGTACGCGATCGGCCAGGTACAGCGACTCGGTGATCGAATGCGTCACCATCACCACCGTTTTGCGGCGGCTCTGCCAGATACGCGACAGCTCGATGCCCATGCGCTCCCGCGTCAGCGCATCCAGCGACCCGAACGGCTCGTCCAGCAGAAGCAGATCCGGATCGTGCACGAGGGCGCGGGCGATCGCCACGCGCTGCGCCATCCCGCCGGATAGATCGCGCGGCCAGGCGCCCTCGAAGCCCTGCAGCTTCACCAGCTCGATCAGATCCTGCGCGATGTGCTGCGATTGCTCCTGGCCGAGACCTTGCAATTCCAAAGGCAGCGTGATGTTTTGCATTACCGTTCGCCAGGGCATCAGGTTGGACTGCTGAAACACCATCCCGATGCGCGGCTGGCGTCCTTCTGCAAAGCGGAGCGTGCCGCCGGTTGGTGGCAGTAATCCCGCCAGGATGCGCAGCAGGGTGGTCTTGCCCGATCCGGAGGCGCCCAGGACGCAGACGAATTCCTGCGGGCAGACCTCGAACGAGACTTTGTCAAGCGCGTGCAATCCGCCGTTGTCGTTTGGAAACACAACGCTGAGTTCACTGACCTCGAGGACCGGCTTAGTCGGCGGCATCTGGCTTACGGCACGAATTGGTTCGTGAACGCCTGGTTGATGTCGAGGGCCCCCTTCAGCAGCCCCATCTTGAGCAGTGTGTCCTGCATGTTCTGCCAGGCGCGCGCGTCCGACCAGCCCAGGTGATCCGCCTTCCACAGCGCGATGCTGCGGCTCAGGATTTCCTTCTGGGTGGCCGTGTCCGCTTTTGCCAGGTCCGGCACGTATTTCAGGCTGATATCATACGCCGCAGCCGGGTCGGCAATCGTGTCCGCAAGTCCTTTGAGGAAGGCCGCCGTCATGCGTCGCACCAGATCCGGATTCTCACGAACCGTCTTCTCGTTGGTGATCACACCGTTCGACGCCAGTTCCACGTGGTCTGCCACGCGGATTTCGTTCAGTTGATAGCCCTCGGCCTCCAGTTGGACAGGCTCGTTGGTAGTGTAGATCGATACGGCCTGCTCCTGATCGGCAGCCAGCGCCGCGACCTGATTGAAGCCGATCGAGTCCAGCGTGACATCTTTTTCGCTGAGGCCGGCGGAGAACAGCAGCGCGTCGAGGCCGATGTAGTTGGCGCCAAACAGGCCCGGCAGACCGATCTTCTTGCCCTTCAGGTCGGCCGTTGTGCGGATGCCTTGCTCGATCTTCGAGGCCACCGCCACGGGATACTGCTGATACCAGGCGCACACATACACGACCGGCAGTCCCTGCGCACGCGCCAGCAGCACTTGCTCTCCTGACACCACCGCGAACTGCAGATTGTCCGCCCCAACCAGTGACACGGCGTCGGTCTCGTACGAGTAGTCGAACTCGATTTCGAGGCCCTGGTCCTTGAAGTAGCCTCTATCCACGGCCACATAGAGAGGCGCGAACTGGATGTTCGGGATATAACCGACCGGCAGCTTGACGTGCATCAAGGATGCAGCCGTGCTCTGGGGCGCCGGCCCTGCGCATGCCGACAGCACCAGCATCGCTCCCAGCAACAGCGGCACAATTCTACGCAGCATGCTCACCTCGTCCGTGACTCATTCTTTTCTCCATTCCTGCCACAGCAGCGCCCGGTTTTCCAGCCAGGCCACGATGCCGTAAAGGAAGAGCGCCAGCGCGATCAGGACGAATACCGCCACAAACACCAGCGCCGTGTCGTACTGGCCGCGCCCCACGTTGATCAGGAATCCCAGCCCCCGGTCTGCACCCACCAGCTCGCCGACGACCGCTCCAATGACCGACAGCGTGGCCCCGATCCGCAGCCCGCCCAGGAACACCGGCAGCGCCGCCGGGATCTCAAGCTTCAACAGCGTCTGCGCGCGACTGGCGTGCAGGGACTGCATCAGGTCGTGCAGGGCCGCCGGCACGGCGCGGACGCCCACGATCGTATTGACCAGTACAGGGAAGAACACGATCATGGCGCAGATCAGCACCTTGGAGAACATGCCCGGTCCGAACCAGATCACCAGCAGCGGTGCGATGGCCACCAGCGGGATGGCCTGGCTGGCCACCAGGTAGGGCGAGAGCAGGCGCTCCAACGCCCGGGACTTGGCAACCAGGTAGCCCAGGATGGTCGCCAGGCCCACGCCGACGACGAGCCCGAGCAGGATCTCCTCCATGGTGGCGCCGGCATTCAGCGCCAGTGTCCCGTCGGATGCAGAGCTGAGAAACCGCTGCCACACCGCCATGGGTGATGGAAGGATGAAGGCCGGCAGATTCGACATGCGCGCCGCAAGCCACCACCCAAACAGACCGGCGAGCAGCGAAGCCGCGCCCAGCAGGGATTGCTTCCTCGTCACGGCGCGGGGAATGGAGCGCAGGAATTCAGACATGCGCAGACACGCCCGCCACCCACCAAGGTTGTTCAGAAAACAAAGCGCCTCGCAAACTCAACCGCGGGGCGCAGGACGGCGTCAACTGCCGGACTCGGGCCGCTTCAACAAAAACCCGAAAACGTTTCCGTTTTCGGGGCGCCTGAGCAGGCCGGTCCGAACGCATCGGCCAACCAGAAACCTTCTTCTATCCAGACTGTGACTGTCGGCTCCGGAGTTACACCGGATCATGCCGTCTCGCAGCGCCTGCGTGCTTTGCGCTGGCGGGAGGCTCGTGGGCTCTACCACCGATCGGGAATTTCACCCTGCCCCGAAGGTTGCTATCTATTTTCGTGAATTCTACCACCACCGGGAGGCGGGCAGGCGGCTAGGCGATCAGACCCAGCTGCCGGCCCACGTCGCCGTAGACCTTCAGCACGCGATCGATTTGATCATCCGTGTGGCTTGCCATATAGCTGGTACGCAGGAGCTCCTGTCCCGGTGGCACGGCCGGAGAGAGGATCGGGTTGACGAACACCCCGGCCTCGAACAGCGTCTTCCAGGCTTGGAGCGTCTTGAGGTTGTCCCCGACGATGATCGGGATGATCGGGGACACGGAAGCGCCGATGTTGAAGCCCATGGCGCGCAGTTCGCGGCGCATGCGATCGCCGATGGCGCTCAGGCGCTCAACGCGCTCCGGCTCCTCGCGCATGATCTTGAGGGCCGCCAGGGCCGCCGCCGCGTTCGCCGCCGGGATGCTGGCGCTGAAGATCAACGACCGGGCGTGGTGCTTGATGTAGTGGATGACCTGGTCGTCGCCGGCAATGAAGCCGCCCAGGGACGCAAACGACTTGCTGAACGTGGACATGATCAGGTCCACTTTATCGGTGACGCCCATCTGCCAGGCCGTGCCGCGTCCGCCGCCCATTACCCCCAGCCCGTGCGCGTCGTCCACCATCAGGCGCGCCCCGTATTTCTTGCACAGGTCGACGATTTCGGGCAGGGGCGCCAGATCGCCGCCCATGCTGTACAGCCCGTCCACGACCACGAACTTGCCCTTATCGTCCGGAATGGCCTTGAGGCCGCGCTCCAGGTCCGGCATGTCGTTGTGGCGGAACCGCTTGGTATCTCCCCACGAGAGCCGCGCCCCGTCCACCAGGCTGGCGTGGTCTTCTTTGTCGAGCAGGATCACGTCGCCGCGGCCGACCACCGCGCTGATCACTCCCAGGTTGGTCTGCATCCCCGTCGAGAACACCAGGGCTGCTTCTTTGCCGACCCATTCCGCCAGTTCGTGCTCCAACCGCTCGTGCAGTTCCAGAGTGCCATTCAGGAATCGGGAGCCGGTGCAGGAGGTGCCAAATTCCTCGACCGCCTCGATGGCGGCCCGATGTACGCGCGGGTCGGTGGTCAGGCCCAGGTAGTTGTTTGACCCACACATGATCAGGCGGCGTCCCTGGAAGACGGCCTCGCTGCCCTCACTGCGCGTCATCGGGATGAAATACGGATAGGAGCCGTCCTTGATGGCGTCCCTGGCCTCCGTATAGCCAAAGCATTTCTCGAAGATATCCATATCAGCCTCTCCCCAGCTTGGCCTTCTTCCGTCGCGCCCCCGCCAGCACCGCATCCATCACTGGATAGGTCCCATTCCCCAGCAGGGACGTCAGATGATAGTACAAGTTGATTTCACCCCCCGGCAGAATTACGTACTGCCCGCGCTGCATGCCGCGCAGGATCCCCTTCGCAACGGTCTCTGCCGGCAGGAGCTTGGTGCTGAATGCATCCAGGGTCTCGAAGGGCTTGGTCTTGTTTTCGGTCTCCATGCCGGGAGTGTCCGTATCGGGGGGAAAAACGATGGAAACGTGGATTCCCAGCGGCTTCAGTTCGAGGCGCAGGGCGTCCGAGAAACCGCGTACGGCATACTTGGAAGGCACATAGGCCGCATAGCCGAATGGCGCCAGGAATCCCGCCCCGGACGAAAAATTGACGATGCTGCCGCTGCCGCGCTCGAGCATGGAGGGCAGCCATGCCATCACACTGTGAACCGTGCCGAAATAGTTGAGCTCCATCATTTCGCGGAAGACCTCGGGCGAGGTTTCCTGCACGTACGCCGGATGCGACGACCCGGCGGCGTGGATCAACACGTCGGGCACGCCAGCCTCGGCCTGGACACGCTGCACGGCCGCCCGCACCTCGTCCAGCTTGGTGACGTCGGCGCTGACTATGCCATGCTGCTGGCCATCGGCGCCGGCAAGAGTACTGACCGCCTGCTGAAGCACTTCCTTGCGGCGCGCCAGCATCCAAATCCGCGCCCCCTCGCGGGCCAGCAGCTGCGCGAGCGCTAGTCCGATGCCGCTCGAGCCGCCGGTGATCAGCACCAGTCGCCCCTTGAATGAAATGGACATTGCTGACAGGTCCTCGGATTCTAAGTGAATAACAGCCCTTTCGGCGATTATACGTTATCTTGGTGGGAATTCTCCGTGAGGCGGCTCCATCCAATTCCCGCGGCCGCAAGCCACGCCCCATTTCGCGGGGCGGAGCGGCGCACAAACGCAAAATCCGCCGTGCGGGTTGTGCCCAGCACAGGCGGATCAGGGTCAGACGAAGGCTTGGACGCGCGGATCGAGGCCTGGCCCTCAACGCGCGGCGGCGGACTCTGTCCGCCGCTCCAATTCTTACAATAGGGTCGAGCCGGGTGGCCTAGTTGGCCTTTACGATGCACTCCACCGGGCAGACCGACGCACAGTGCGGCGCATCATAGTGACCCTCGCACTCGACGCAGGTGGTCTGGTCGATGACATACAGGACGCCGTCCCCTTCGCTGATGGATTCAGTTGGGCACTCGGGAACGCACGCGCCGCAGGCAATGCACTCTTCGTTGATTTTCATGGTCATGACCGGATCCTCCTTGGGTATCTCCCAGCAAAGTTAATGCATCGTCCCCGCCCCGGTCAAATGACGAATGTCAAGTCCATACGTCTAATTTGTCATAAATCAAACGGGACGCGGCCGCGTCCCGTTTGAGAATGTGCAGTTGAAGCCCTGCGCCTTCGGCCTACTTGCCCAGTTGCGACCTCAGTTTCGCCGCGGTCTCCTTGAAGCCCGCCAGCCTCTCGCGTTCCTTTGCAACCACCGCCTCTGGAGCTTTCGAGGCGAAATCACCCGCGAGCAGCTTCTCCAGACGCGCGATCTGCGCTTCGCTCTCCGATAATTCCTTCGACAGGCGGCTTCGTTCGGCGTCAAGGTCAACCATGCCTGCCAATGGCAGGTGGACTTCGATGTTCCCCACGACGAGTGTGACGCTCTCCTCAGGCTTCTTTCTCACAGTTTTGTTGATCTTCAGTTTTGATTCGTCGAGGCCAGCCAACGCGGCGATGCTGCCTGCCTGCTCACGCAACAGTCCGGCCTTCATCCCTGCGGCGAAAGTGGCCGGCAAAGTGCGCCCGCTCGGGACATTTTTCTCGGCGCGCAGGTTGCGTATGCTGCGGACGAGCTCCTGCAATAGGGCGAAGTCTGCGACCTTGTCCTCTTCCCAGCCCTCCGGTGGACGCGACTCGGGCCAACCAGCCACGATCAGCGCCTCGGGCCAATCCTTCGCGAGATTCGCAATGGGTGAATCCAAGACAGCCGCCCGCAGGTGACCCCAGAGCTCCTCCGTAACAAACGGCGTGAATGGGTGCAGCAGCCGCAGGCACGTGTCCAGCACGCGGGCCAGCGTCATCACGGTCTGCCCCGCGGACGCCGCCTCCTTCATTTGTTGTTTGGCGATCTCCACGTACCAGTCGGCGAATTCCGACCAGAAGAAGTCGTAGATCTGTCTTCCGGCTTCGCCGTATTGATACGCCTGGAAGAGACGATCCACATCCCGCACAAGCTGCTGCAACCTTGCCCAGATCCAGGAATCGGCCAGCATGTACTCGGCCTCTGTACCGTTGGCCGACTCGAGTTCGATTGATGGCCGAGATCACGAAGCGTCCGGCGTTCCAGATCTTGTTGGCAAAATTCCGGTTGGCCTCCACCTTCTCCACGGCCAGATTGGTGTCGTTGCCCGGCGACGACCCCACCAGCACCGTAAATCGCAGCGCATCCGTGCCCAACTCGTCCATCAAAGTGAGCGGGTCGATCACATTGCCATAGGTCTTGGACATCTTGCGGCCGTGCCCGTCGCGGATCAGCCCGTGCAGGTAGACGGTATCGAACGGCACCTCGCCCGTGAACTCCAGCCCCATCATGATCATGCGCGCCACCCAGAAGAACAGGATGTCGTAGCCGGTCTCCATGATCGAGGTCGGGTAGAAGTATTTGTAATCCGGCGTCTCCTCCGGCCAGCCCAGCGTGGAGAACGGCCACAGCCCTGACGAGAACCAGGTATCCAGCACGTCGGGGTCCTGGGTCAGCTCCGCGGATCCGCATGTCCCGCATTGGGTTGGGTCTTGCCGCCCGGTCGTCATGTGGCCGTCGGGGCAGTACCACACCGGGATGCGATGTCCCCACCACAACTGGCGGCTGATGCACCAGTCCTTGATATTGTCCAGCCAGTTGTAATAGACCTTCTCAAACCGTTCGGGCACGATCTTGATCCGGCCGTCTTGCACGGCCTTCAGCGCGGCCTTCGCGAGCGGTTCGATATTCACAAACCACTGCGTGGAGATCATCGGCTCCACGATCTCGCCGCCGCGCTGCGAGCGCGGCACAGAGGTCATGTAGGGCTCGGTCTTGATCACCAGTCCCGCTTGCTTCATGTCCGCCCACAGTTTCTCGCGGCACTCGAAGCGGTCCTGTCCCTCGTAGGGGCCGCCGTTGGCGTTGATGCGCGCCGCCTCGTCCAGCACCGAGATCACCGGCAGATTGTGGCGCTCCGCGATCGCGTAGTCGTTAGGGTCATGGCCCGGCGTGATCTTCAGCGCGCCCGTGCCGAATTCCTGCGACACATAGTCGTCGGCGATCACCGGGATTTCCCGGCCAAGCATCGGCACGACCGCCGTCCGGCCGACAAACTTCTTGTAGCGCTCATCCTCCGGGTGGACGGCCACAGCCGTGTCGCCGAGGATCGTCTCCGGGCGGATCGTAGCCACCGGGATGAACTCGTCGGAATCCTTCAGCATGTATTTGAAGTAATACAGCGTGGCTTGCTCTTCGCTGTATTCCACCTCCAGGTCGGACACAGCCGTCTTCAGGCCCGGCGACCAGTTGATCAGTCGCGGACCGCGGTAGATGAGCCCTTTATCGTACAGACGCACAAAGGCCTCGCGCACGGCACGCGACAACCCGTCGTCGAGCGTGAAGCGTTCGCGCTCCCAATCGCACGAAGCCCCCAGCCGCCGGATCTGGTTGGCGATCATGCTCCCGTACTTCTTCTTCCAATCCCAGGTCCGCCGCACGAATTCCTCGCGGCCGAGTTCCTCGCGCGTCACCTCCTCGGTCTTCAGCAGGTTGCGCTCCACCATCAACTGCGTCGCGATGCCGGCATGGTCGGAACCCGGCACCCACAGCGAGGGGATGCCCTTCATGCGGTGGTAGCGCGTCATCAGGTCTTCCATGCTCACGAACATGGCATGACCCAGGTGCAGTTCGCCCGTGACGTTGGGAGGCGGGATGGCGATCACGAATGGCTTGACGGACGGATCGAAACCCGGCTGGTTGGGATCGTTGCGCGGCCGGAAGTAGCCGCCGCTCTCCCACATCTTGTAGACGCGCGGCTCGGTGGCCTTGAAGTCATACGTCTTCGGCAGTTCGTGTTTGTTCATGTTGTTTTCCTGTGCACCTTCTCAGACCAGCGGAGCTTTGCTTCGGCGCGCGTACCCAGCCGTTCGTAAAGTTCGCCGGTGTGCTCCTGGATGTGACGGATATTGTTGATGTGAAACTCAAGCTTGTTCATGTCGAAGCCCTTGAAGCCCGAATCGGATTCGAAGTCAATCCCAGGTACTTGATCTGCCACCTGCTGCTGCACAAAGCCGAGGTATTTGAGCAACTCCGCTTTGGAGATCGGCATGCCGCTGTTCTCCATGTCGTGGTCTCTCCACCGGACGAAGTCTCTCCGCTTCGGTTGCAGGTACTTGTGCGCCCAATACACCGCGTGATAGGCCTTGGCCCAGGCCTTGTCCTTGTCGCGCGGCGCGTTCCAGAGGCGCGGCGGGCACTTGACGATCGCCTCTCGCAGCATCTTGAGGGCCGCCAGGTATTGGGATTGCACCGCTTCATGCAGGCTCATCTTTGACATCTACTCGTCCTTCGCGCTCCAGGTGTCTCCGTCGTTGCGAGCGCTCTTTGCGCAGCAATCTCCCAGCAAAGGCGGCGACTCGCTTTCTCCCTGTCCGTCGTTGCGAGCGCTCTTCGCGAAGCAATCTCCTTCAAAAGCCGTGCCGATTAACCAAAAACGCCTCGTCCGATATGAGGACGAAGCGTCTGCTCCGCGGTACCACCTCGATTCGCCTTTCGGCGCACTCTGCAACCGGCCGTCACCGGTCCATGCTGTAACGGGCATTCCCGTGCTCGGTCTACTCAGCCGCAGGCTTTTCTTCGGCAACACATCCGGGCGACTTCTGCGGCGGCGCCCTGCGGAGACTTCCACCGTGCGTCTCCTTCTCTATCAACGCGCGGGCCGCGTACTACTCCCGGAAGATATATTGGCGGCATTATACGCAGCCTGGGGGTTGGATGTCAAGCGATGCTATACTTTCCTGGCACTTCGAGCCGCCTACGGGAGGATGCACCCACATCATGCTCAGCCCAATCCAGTTTGTCCTGGTCGGTCTGGCCGCGCTGGCTGCCGGCGCCATCAATGCTCTGGCTGGCGGCGGCACCCTCATCACATTTCCAATCCTCATTGCGGTTGGTCTCCCGGCGGTTTCCGCCAACGTCACAAATACGGTCGCCCTCAGTCCCGGGTATGTCGGCGGGACCCTGGCACAAGCCAACGATCTGCGCGGCCAGAAGCCTCGCATGTGGATCACCATTCCTGCGGGCGTCATCGGTGGACTGATAGGCGGCATCCTGCTTCTCAGAACCGGCGAGAAGTTGTTCCGGGACCTCGTCCCCTGGCTCATCCTGATTGCCTCGCTCCTGCTCGCCATCCAGGGCCCGGTACGCTCCTGGCTGACCCGCCGCCTCGAGGCTGGCGCTGGCACGCATTCGATGGAGCGCTGGTCCTGGCTTCCGGTTGGCATCGCCGCGATCTACGGCGGCTACTTCGGAGCGGGTTTGAGCGTGATTCTGCTCTCGGCCCTGGGCATTACGATGGAAGACAATCTGACCCGGCTTAACGCCCTCAAGCAGATCATCGCCTTCAGCACCAACGTGGCCGCGGCGATATTCTTTTTGTTCTCAGGTCGGGTCTTCTGGGTCGTCGCGGCCGTCATGGCCGTCGGTGCGTTGCTGGGCGGAACACTTGGTGGTCGCCTGGCGGGCCGCGTCAAACCGTCCACTTTGCGCTGGATCGTCGTCTCGATCGGCCTTCTGGTATCGATTATCTACTTCGTGCGCGGCTAGCCCACAGAGGGCATTCTCGTTTCGCATCTTGCGTACATGGCCCCTCTCCCTTGGGAGAGAGGGCAGCACTGAGGTCCCTGCCTTCCTGCAGTGCCCGCCTCCCCCGGACGGCGGCCGTCTTTAGGCTTTCTTGACCCATCCGGCTTCTTTCTTGCCCCCATCTTGACCAACAACTGAATACATTTGCGCTCAAAGGCAATGTCATGGGCGATTTGCTGTATTTGGGGCTCACAATCGTGCTCTTTGCTCTCAGCCTCGGTCTGATCCGTCTCTGTGAGCGACTGATGGACGACAAGCCATGAGCGGGCTCTACTTGGTCGGCGGCATCCTCACCTTCCTGCTCCTGGTGTACCTCTTTCTGGCACTCCTGAAACCGGAGTGGTTCGGATGAATGTCAACGTTTGGGCACAGGTCATCTTCTATCTGGCGGCCCTCCTGCTCTTGGCAAAGCCGCTTGGCTCGTACATGGCTCGCGTCTACCAGGGTGAACGCACGCTGCTGGATCCGCTCCTGGGCCCCGTTGAACGACTGATCTACCGTCTTGCGGGCGTGCGCCCCGACCGGGACATGACGTGGAAGACGTACGCCGTCGCGATCCTGCTCTTCAATGTCCTCGGGCTGTTGCTGCTGTACGCGCTCCAACGGCTCCAGGCCAATTTGCCGCTTAACCCGGAGGGGCTCGGGGCGGTCACCCCCAATTCTTCGTGGAACACCGCCACCAGCTTCGCCACGAACACCAACTGGCAGGGCTATGGCGGAGAAGTGACCATGAGCTATCTCACTCAAATGCTGGGCCTGACCGTGCAAAACTTCGTGTCGGCAGCCGCCGGCATGGCCGTGCTGGTGGCGCTGATCCGGGGCATCGTGCGGCACTCGGCCACAGGCATTGGCAACTTCTGGGTGGATCTGACGCGCACCACCATGTACATCCTGCTGCCTCTTGCACTCATCGTCGCGCTCGCGCTTGTGTCTCAGGGCGTCGTGCAGACCCTGCGCCCGTATCAGAGCGTCTTGCTGCTGCAGCCTGTGACGGACGCCGCCGGCAAGCCTGTCACGGAACAGGTGCTGGCCCTTGGACCCGCGGCCTCTCAGATCGCCATCAAACAGCTTGGCACGAACGGCGGCGGCTTCTTCAACGTAAACTCCTCACATCCCTTCGAGAACGCCACGCCGATCTCGAACTTCATCGAGATGCTCTCCATCCTCGCGATCTCTGGTGCCCTCTGCTACACCTTCGGAAAGATGGTCGGTGACACACGGCAGGGCTGGGCCATTCTTGCCGTGATGACCGTCATACTGGTCGCCTTCATCGGCCTGGCCGTCTGGGCGGAGCAGGCCGGAAATCCCGCCTTCACCGCCATGGGCGTCGACCAGGTGCAGACAGCCATAAATCCCGGCGGCAACATGGAGGGCAAGGAACTGCGCTTTGGAATCGTCAACTCGGCCCTGTGGGCCACCGCCACGACCGCAGCCTCAAACGGCTCGGTCAACTCCATGCATGACTCCTTCATGCCTCTGGGTGGCCTGGTGCCGCTCTTCATGATGCAGTTGGGAGAGATCATCTACGGCGGTGTCGGCTCCGGTCTGTACGGCATGCTGGCGTTCGTCATCGTGGCTGTCTTCATCGCCGGCCTGATGGTGGGACGGACGCCCGAGTACCTCGGCAAAAAGATCGAAGCCTACGAGATGAAAATGGCCTCCCTGATGCTCCTGATTCCGATTTTTCTCGTTAAGGTGGGCACGGCGCTGGCCGTCGCACTTCCCGCCGGCCTCGCCACCATCTGGAACACGGGCGGCCCGCACGGTTTCAGCGAGGTGCTGTACGCTTTCTCATCGGCGGGCAACAACAACGGCAGCGCCTTTGCCGGGCTCGGAGCCAATACGCCCTTCTACAACACGGCCCTCGGCGTTTGCATGTTCTTCGCACGCTACTGGCTCATGATCCCCGCTCTTGCCATCGCCGGATCCCTGGTGGCAAAGAAAAAGGTGCCAGTCAGCGCCGGTACCCTGCCAACCCATACGCCTCTCTTTGGCGCCTGGCTCATCGGCGTGATCATCATTGTTGGCGCTCTCAGCTTCATACCGGCCCTGGCCCTCGGTCCCATTGTCGAGCACCTGCTGGTATTCGCGCACTAGGCAGACAGAATGAACACCGCATCCAGGCGCCAATCCGCCTTCAGAGGTCAACTGTACCGGCGCGCGATCACGGACTCCTTCGCCAAGCTCGACCCGCGCAGGATGGTCCGAAACCCTGTCATGTTCGTTGTCGAGGTTGGAAGTGTGCTGACCACGGCGCTCTGGCTGCAGGCCGTCTCTGGCCATGGTGAAGCGCCGGCCCCATTCATCGGCGCCATCGCCCTGTGGCTCTGGTTCACGGTCTTGTTCGCCAATTTCTCAGAGGCAGTCGCGGAGGGGCGCGGCAAGGCCCAGGCCGAATCACTGCGCAAGGCCCGCCGCGACACGCCCGCCAAGCGGATGCGCGGCCCGGCCTCCGACGTACAGAGCGCCCTCTCCAGGGTCGAGGAGGTCTCCTCCACCGCCCTCGCCAGGAATGATCTCTTCCTCGTCGAAGCGGGCGACATCCTGCCTGCAGACGGCGAGGTCGTGGTTGGCATCGCCTCCGTTGACGAGAGCGCTGTGACGGGCGAGTCCGCCCCGGTGGTGCGCGAGGCCGGCGGCGACCGGTCCGCCGTCACCGGCGGCACGCGCCTGCTCTCTGACTGGCTAATCGTGCGCGTCAGCGCCGACCCCGGCGAGGGCTTCCTTGATCGCATGATCGGCCTGGTCGAGGGCGCAAAACGCCAGAAGACCCCTAACGAAATCGCTCTAAACATCCTGCTGGCAGGATTCACGATCATCTTCCTGGTCGTATGCTCCACGCTGCTCTCGTACTCCCTCTACAGCGTGGGCGCCACCGGCAAGGGATCTGCCATTACCGTGACGGTACTGGTGGCCCTGCTCGTGTGCCTGATCCCGACCACGATCGGCGGCCTGCTGTCTGCCATAGGCATCGCGGGCATGGACCGCATGATCCAGCGCAACGTCATAGCCATGTCGGGCCGCGCCGTCGAGGCCGCGGGGGATGTGGACGTCTTGTTGCTCGACAAGACGGGAACCATCACGCTGGGGAACCGTCAGGCAGTGGAATTCATTCCGGTGAGCGGCGTGGATGCTCGGGCCCTGGCGGAGGCTGCACAGTTGGCGTCGCTTGCCGACGAAACGCCGGAGGGGCGTTCGATCGTGGTGCTGGCCAAGGAGAAGTACGGCCTGCGAGGCCGGACGATGGGCGCAAGCGAAGACGCACCCCAGGGGATGCACTTCATTCCATTCTCTGCGCAAACTCGGATGAGCGGTGTCGACTTCGACGGCACCGCGATTCGCAAGGGCGCGCCGGATGCCATGCTGGCGCTCGTTCAGTCAAATGGCCATGCCGCGCCAGGCGACTTACTGCGGGCGGTGGAAAGTATCGCACGCAACGGGGGAACGCCGCTCGTTGTGGTCCGCAACAATCGTGCGCTGGGGGTCATTCACCTGAAAGACATCGTCAAAGGCGGGATCAAGGAGCGCTTTGCACAGTTGCGCAGGATGGGCATCAAGACTGTGATGATCACCGGAGACAATGCCCTCACCGCGGCGGCTATCGCCGCCGAAGCCGGCGTGGATGATTTCCTGGCTCAGGCCACGCCGGAAACAAAACTGAAATTGATTCGCGAGCATCAGAGCGGTGGCAAGCTCGTGGCTATGACCGGGGATGGCACGAATGATGCCCCGGCACTGGCGCAAGCCGACGTCGCCGTGGCCATGAACACCGGCACCCAACCGGCCCGCGAAGCCGCAAACATGATCGATCTCGATAGCAATCCAACCAAGCTGATCGAGATCGTTGAGATCGGCAAGCAGCTCTTGATGACACGCGGCGCCCTGACCACGTTTAGCATCGCCAATGATGTTGCCAAATACTTCGCCATCATCCCCGCGGCATTTGCCTCGACCTACCCTGAGCTTGCCGCCCTCAATTTCATGCGCCTGGCGACGCCGCAGAGCGCCATCCTTTCGGCCGTGATCTTCAATGCGTTGATCATCGTCGTCCTGATTCCCCTTGCCCTGCGGGGCGTTCCTTATCGAGCGCTTGGCGCGGCCCGGCTGCTCCGGGATAACCTGTTGCTCTACGGGGTCGGTGGCCTGATCGCCCCGTTCGTCGGCATCAAATTCATCGATGTACTCCTGGCAGGTTTGCACTGGATCTAGAGCAGAGGTATGACCATGCGTCACGTCTCCCCGAAGCCCAAATGGTGGCAGCTCTACTTGACTTTTCCCGTAATCCTGGGCTTGTTCCTGCTTGACAGTCGGCTCCAACTCGCAAACGGGGAGCACGCCGTTCTGCAGCTCGGTATCGTTCTGCTGGAAGCCGTGCTGGTGGAATGGTGGCTCCACCTCAATGCTTCGGCCTTGCGGCATGTGGAGGACGAGACCGATCGGCCCATGTTCACAGTGATTGAGATTCTTCCCGAGGTCTCGCACGCTCGCCAGGATGGTCTCAGGACGTCTCGTCTCTTGCCTCCAATCGAGATCAGGGGTGTGTTGGACACCACATTCCAGGCGGACTTCGTCAGCACAAATCCTGCCGGTGCCCGCCAGGCAGAGCGCATTTCCGTGGAGAAGCCGTCGTGATCTCACAAATGCGACCGGCCGCGGTCTTGCTTCTCGTTCTCACGGTCATCACCGGCGTCCTGTACCCGCTTGCCGTAACTGGCATTGCTCAGGCAGTATTCCCTCGGCAGGCCAACGGTAGCCTGATTGTCATCGATGGAAAAGCGTATGGCTCCGGGTTGATCGGCCAGCAATTCAGCGATCCAAAATACATCTGGGGCCGACCCTCGGCCACCAGTGATTTCCCCTACAATGCCTTCAACAAGAAAACCCTGACAGGCTCGTCCGGCTCCAACTATGGTCCGCTCAATCCTGCTTTGATTAAGATGGTCCAGGGCCGCATAGATGCGGTCAGGGCTGCCGATCCCGGCAACGCCGCTGCGATCCCTGTCGATCTTGTCACCGCCTCCGCCAGCGGGCTTGACCCGAATATCAGCATCGCCGCGGCGTACTATCAGGCGCATCGGGTTGCGCAAGCCCGGGGGCTGGATACGGCCACCGTCCAGGCGCTTATCGACCAGTACACGACAGGCAGGGACTTTGGCTTTCTGGGCGAGCCCCGTGTCAACGTCCTCCAGCTCAACCTGGCTCTGGACGGTTTGTTGAAGTAGTCAACGCGCGCAACCGCCAGCCTCTTTCGGCTGTGGGGGCATGCGATAGAATGATTCCCGATGAACTCGCGACCTGATCCGGATGCGCTCCTGGCGCAAGCCCAGGCAGAGGAGCGGACGCGGGGTCGGCTCAAGATTTTCCTGGGCTACGCCGCAGGCGTTGGCAAGACCTTCGCCATGTTGGAAGCCGCCCACCAGCGGCGGCGCGAAGGCCTGGATGTGGCCGTCGGGTACATCGAAACCCACAAGCGCCAGGAAACAGAGGCGATGCTGGCTGAGCTTGAAGTCCTGCCCAGGCTCCCCGTCGACTACCACGGCATAAGACTGACCGAACTCGACGTGGACCGTGTCCTTGCGCGTCGGCCGGCGCTCGTGCTCGTGGACGAAATGGCGCATACCAATGCCCCCGGCGCCCGCCACGCCAAGCGCTTTCAGGATATTCAGGAGATTCTGGATGGGGGCATCGACGTCTACACTACCCTGAACATTCAGCACCTGGAGAGTCTCAACGACGTCGTGGCTCAGGTGACCGGCGTGAAAGTCCACGAAACCGTGCCTGACCGGGTCATCGACGAAGCCTCGGAGATCGAGGTGATTGACCTCCCGCCGGAAGAGCTGCTCAAACGCCTGCGGGAAGGCAAGGTCTACATCCCCGATCAAGCCGCCCGCGCCATCCAGGAATTCTTTCGCAAAGGCAACCTGACCGCGCTGCGGGAGATATCCCTCCGCCGCGCAGCTGCACGAGTCGACGACCAGATGCGCTCCTATATGCGCACCCGCGCCATCGCCGGTGTGTGGCCGGCAGGCGAGCGCCTGCTGGTTTGCATCAGCCCCAGTCCTTACGCGGAAAAGATCGTACGCACGGGCCGCCGCCTTGCGGATGAACTGGATGCGGATTGGTTTGCCATCTACGTGGAAGTGGCCTCCCGGCCCGAGAGGCACCCTGCCAATCGTGCTCGCATAGACCAAATGCTGCGAACTCGCAGAGAGCCTCGGAGCAAAAGCGCGCACCATCGTTGGTGATTCTGTTCAGGAAGCGCTTCTGGCATATGCCCGCAAGCACAACATCACGAAAATAATCGTGGGGAAACCGCTGCGTCCGCGCTGGCGCGAGTGGCTTTCGGGTTCCGTGGTCGACCGACTGATCTATGCCAGCGGGGAAATAGATATCTACGTGATCAGCGCACAGTCTGAAGGGCGGCAGCCGGCCGTCCCGCAGGAATGGCGGCCCCACGGCCCGGCAGTGCGTTATCTCATTGCCCTCGGACTCGTAGGCCTCGCCACAGTATTCAGCCTGTTCTTTAGGGGACAGATCGAGCCAACAAATCTCGTCATGATCTACCTGGCAATGGTGGTGGTGGCAGCCGTCTATTTGGGCCGCGGGCCGTCTGTCCTGGCCTCCGTCGTCGGCGTGCTCGTGTTCGATTTCTTCTTGATCCCTCCGTACTACACGTTTGCGGTGCAGGACACGCAATACATCTTGACCTTCTTCGCCCTGTTGGCGATCGGTCTTGTCGTCAGCACGCTAACCGTCCGCGTGAAGGAGCAGGCTGAGGTCGCCATCCGGGGTGAGGCCCGCGCCTATGCACTCTATGCCTTGGGACGCGACCTCACGGTTGCTCGGGACTTGCACCATGTGGCCGACACGATCATCGCGCACATTGGTGAGGCCTTCGATCGGCAGGTGGCGGTCTTCCTGCCGGAGGACGGCCGCGTCAGCACCTTCGCTCACAGCGCGGAGTATTTCCCTCAGGAGCATGAGCTCGCCGTCGCCAATTGGGTGTTCCAACACGATCAGCCCGCGGGTCGCGGCACCGATACGCTTCCGGAGGCGACCGTCCGTTGTCAGCCACTCAAGACCAGCCGCGGCATGGTCGGAGTGTTGGGAGTGAGGGCGGATGGCTCTGAGGGCGCCCTGACACTGGAGCAGCGTCAGTCGCTCCTGTCTTTTTCCGATCAGGCCGCCCTTTCCATCGAACGAGCCAGCCTTGCAGAACAGGCCGCGCAGGCCGAGCTCCTGGCCGCCACCGACAAGCTGCAGAACGCCCTGCTCAATTCAATCTCCCATGACCTGCGCACACCGCTGGTTTCCATCACCGGCGCTCTGACCAGCCTGGACGAACAATCAGACCTCCTCAGCGATGAGCAGCGACGCACGCTGGTCTTGACTGCACGCGAGGAATCAGACCGCCTGAATCGGCTCGTGGGCAATCTGCTCTCGATGACGCGCATCGAGAGCGGTGCGATCAAGCTGAATATTGAACCGGGCGACCTGCAGGACGTGATCGGCACCGCCCTGGAACAGCTTGGCAGTCGCGTCGGCGACCACCCAATCAATGTGGCCGTGCCGGAGGATTTTCCTCTTGTACCCATGGACTTCACCCTTATCGTCCAGGTCGTCGCGAACTTGCTGGACAACGCCGTGAAGTACTCCCCGCCCGGGAGTGCTATTGATATCTCCGCCTCGCGCCGTGACGGCTACGCGCGTCTGCAAGTCGCCGATCGTGGCGTGGGCATTCCGCTCGGGGATCTTTCACGCGTCTTCGACAAGTTCTACCGCGTGCAGCGTCCGGAAAGCGTGAGCGGCACCGGACTCGGGCTATCCATTGGCAAAGGCATCGTCGAGATCCACGGCGGTAGTATCTCTGCGGCCAGCCGCGACGGTGGCGGCACCATCCTGACGGTGGAATTACCCCTGTCCGGCAGCCGGGAGCCGAGCCGTGGTTGAAGAGGGTCAGCGGGTCCTGGTGGTGGATGATGAAATCTCCATCCGACGCTATCTGCGGGCTGCTTTGGGTGCGCAGGGCTTCTCCGTTGCGGAGGCCGCAAGCGGTCAGGATGCCATCAACGCTGTCGTGTCGTTTCATCCGGACATCATCATCTTGGATCTGGGCTTGCCTGACATGGACGGCATCGAGGTGACACAGCGCCTGCGGGAATGGTCGCCGACGCCGATCATCATCCTGTCGGTTCGCGAAGAGGAGCGGGACAAGATAGCCGCCCTGGACGCCGGAGCTGACGACTACCTGACCAAACCCTTCGGCACGGGCGAACTCATGGCCCGCATGCGGGTTGCCCTTCGGCGCCTGACCAACGATGCCGAGCAGCCGATGCTCCAGGTCGGCGAACTCAAGATGGACGTATCGCGGCGATTGGTCGTCGTCGGTGACAACGAGGTTGCCTTAACGCCGACGGAATACGACATCCTGCGGCTGCTCCTCCAGAACGCCGGCAAGGTGCTCACACACCGGCACATCCTGAAGCAGGTGTGGGGCTCGGCCTACGAAAATGAAATGCACATACTCCGCGTGAATATCAGCAACCTGAGACGCAAGATCGAGGACGATGCGGCGCGGCCGTACTACCTTCTGACTGAGCCGGGCGTCGGTTATCGTCTCCGATCCAACGACTGATACGACTTTCGCCGTCATCATCGTCCCAGCGGCACAGCGCGCCGACCTCGGAGGTCTTGCGACCTCCGAGGTCTAGGTGAAGCGTCCGACCTCCGCCGCCCGGACAACCTCTGACCGCGATCCTCAGTTCACTCGCCTGCGGCCGGACTCTCCAAACACAAGTGGTAGCTGGCCATCCACGGTCGCGGTGCGAGCATCCCGATCTCCGGATAGATCACGAACTCGTGCCAGCCCGTCGGAGCATCCAGGACATGGTAGTCGTAACCGCTGCACGCCGGGACGACATCCGCGCCCCAATTGCCTTGCGGTAAGAATACCTGCGCGGCCGATCCCAGGTTATCCCAACTCCCTGCGCTCCCAGCCTGGTATTGTCCCGAAATGGTCACCTGTAGCTGCTCGTCGCCGAGGATATCGAAGTTATCGATGTCGTTGCACTGCCTTCCCGGGAAGCCGCCGCCCACAAGGTAGTGCGTGTCCGCCGAGTAGACGTACAGGTAGGAGAAATAGTCCTCGAGGTGTTGCGTCAGCAGCGTGCGGGCGTTGGCGCCGGAAAGAGCGCTGAGCGTCATGTCCATCCGCACGGTGTGTCCGTAGCCGTAGTAGTGCGGCACGGACGTGTTGCACCAGCGCAGTCTCATCCTGGAGCTGCCGCGCACGGTGTACGTATTGTTCTCTGAATCACCTTCCGCGATCGTGCCCTCCGGGTTCACGATGATGGAGTAGCCTGGCGTCAGCCGGTCGCGCGTCGATTCGGTGACGCCTGTGAGGTCGAAGCTGCGCGTCTGCAGCGGCTCCAGTGTGACCCCCGGCCAGGAGCCGTTCAGATAGGCCGGGCTGCCATCCGCCAAAACCGAGCCGAGTGCGAGCGTGCGGTTTTCCAATGTTCCCTCGCCCACGTTCTGCACGGTCACGTGGATGCGGCCGCCCCCGCTGGGCTCGAAGCTGAGATTGCTGATCGTCAGGTCAGGCAGCCGCGGGCAGATCCGGTTATGCACGAGGACGCCCGACCGCTCATACTCCTCCAGCACCGCATCGAAAGGATCGATTCGTACGCAGGCATCGAACGGGGCGCTCAAGATCATGTCCGGATGCTCGAGCACGGTCTCTTGCCCCGCCTCCAGCACAAACTCCGGCCACGTGTATATACCGATGGGGGTTCCGTCGCGGTTCTGCAATTCCACTGTCAGATCTCTCCACGGCCAGGTGGCCGTTCCGGTGTTGCGGACGTGGATTTGCACCTTGCCGGTAGCATCATCCACATCCAACTGCTGCATTTCAATCCAGGGAAGCGGTTCCCAGCCTGGTTCACCCGAACCCACCGGACTGCCCGCGGCCGGGTTGAATGTAAAAGCCAGCCGGCAGCGCCCGTTGTCCGAAAGGATCGCACCTTCCTGCTGGCGGTCGAACTGGCCGTAATGATCCTCGTAGATGACCGAGAAGCCTTCGCAGATCAAGTCGTCGCAGCCTGGATCGCCCGAATGGTCGCATCTGCCCGCATCCTGGTCGTTGATATGGAACCCAAATTGGAAGGTGCCGCCAGGCGCCACATCCACGATCGTGCTGTTCATTCCGCTGAAGCGCCACGTGGGATCTGCGCTCATCGCGCCCAGGTCGTAGACCGTGTTGTGACTAAGTCCGCTGGGCTTATCCAGCCCCGGACCGAGATCGCCGCCGTGAAACGTGATCTGCTTTTCGTTGGCAAAGAAGTATCCGTAGGCCGGCCCAACGTCACCGAAACGGCTTTCGTTGCTGCTATCGCCCCCCAGGTCAAAGGTTTCCAGTGTCTGGAATACGATCTGGATTTCCCGTGTGCAGTTCTCCAGTGGTTGATCGAGGGCGACCACGGATGGTTCCGATTCCGGCCCGTCCGGGAATCCGGCGCGGTACGCCGTCACGCCAAATGTGTACGTGGATCCGCACGGGGGGTTGAACCATTCATAGGGCAGCCCGCTCTCGCGCGCCTCGGGCGGCTCCGTCCATTGCAGGTTGCCGTTCAGATAGATGCGGAAGCCGTCGATGGCTGCCTCGCCGTCCGCGGGCAGGTAGTCCCAGTGCAGGGCGATCCGCCGATCATCCAGGCGGGCATTCACCGGCGCGGTCATGTCCCGATCGAGGATCAGCGGTACATCGCCCCGGCTGACGCGGTAGCTGAACTCGAAACTGCCATCGGCACCGGTCGCGCCTGCCGGGTACGGACTTCCGTTCCAGTGCTCGGGCGGAATCCTGAGCTCAACGCGGCCCAGCTCCAGCGCCTCCAGGCCGCCGAGTATGCCTACGCAGGAAACCGTTAGAGGCAGCGGCTCCAGGCTGGTCCACACGATGCTCGGCGCATTCTCCCCGACCAGGTGCGCGGCTGAATCCCAGCTGCCAGCGCCCAGCGAAGCGAAGGATTCGTCTGTTCCTGGATCGCCATCTTCGTCGGGATACCACTGCGGAGGGCTGCTGGCGAGCTGCACATAGCAATGCAGGCCGTCGTAAGCGTCGCCCGTCTGCAGGGCCGGAACCTCCAGATGCAGCATCAGCGGTTCCCCTTCTCCACCGAACAGTCCGGCCAACGGTCCAAAGAAGATCCCCTCGATGGTGCCAATTTCCCATGGAGCCGCGGGCTCCACGACCGGTGGCTCACCGCCCTCAGGCAGCGGTTCAGCTTCTCCAGTCGGCGGCTCCGCAGCCGGGGGCTCGCCGTCCCCCGGCGGAGGCGCGGCGCCTCCAGTGGGCGGCTCCTCATCCATGCCGCCGGCTGGCTCCTCAACCGCCGGCGACTCGCCGGGAGTCGCGCCCTCGAGGCTGACTACTTCTTCCGCTCCACCGACGGCCGGCACGGACGCTTGCACCGCGATGGTTGCCTGCCCTTCCACATTGTTCGTGGCCACCGCGCGCACGATCAGCACATGAATTCCCTCGACCGTGGGCACCCAGTCTGCCGCCAGCACCATCGTTGTAGGATGAGCTTCCGGCGCCGCCTGCATGGCGATCAGTTCATCCCCGGACCACAACTCCAGCCGCAGCAAGCCGTCGGCAGCGCGACCGGTGGCGTGCACGGAGACCCGCTCGCCGATCGGCACCTGCTCCTGATTCCGCGGGCTGTGGATCAGCACCAACGGACGCGAGTTGAAAGCGCGCTTCTGCATGCTGGTGAAGTACACCGCGCCCGCTGCCAGGCTCACCAGGATGCACAACACAGCCAGCACCCCGACCCCCGCCGCAATCTTCCAAAGGTGACGTTGCTTCGTCATAGCTGCCTCCCCTGCATCGCCGCGCTATTCAGCTCAACGTGACGGCGAATTCCGACCATCCGGACCATGGGCCAAGGTTGCCGGCCCCATCGGCCGCCCGCACGCGCCAGCGGTAGTACCAACCGCACTCCACTCCGATGCTGTTCTGCTTGCCTTGAATGCCGGTAAACACGCTCCCCGGAACATCCGTCCAGTTGTTGTCCCCGCTGTGACGCTGCACCTGCACGCGGTATTCTGCAATTCCAGAATTGTCGTTGACCGGCAGCCATACCAGGTTCTGGGACGCTTTGCAGCTTATCGATAGGCCGTTGGCCGGCACAGCGGGCTCCGGCGCGGGCGGCGGTTGCGTGTCTTGCGGAACCGGCGTCTCGCACGATCCCCGCACGGCGACGTCAACGCTGCGCTTCTCTTCCGTGCCGTCCTGATGCCTCACTGTCAGCGTGTAGCGCTCGGCCTCGCACAGGCAGGCTTCGTAGGATCCCTCCAATGGCTGGGACACGCCTCCAAAGATTAGGCCCTGCACGTTCGCGGCGCGCCAGCGGATGTTGCTGCAGCTGCCGGCATCGATCTCCGTGGGATCGGCCCAGAACTCGACCTTCGCTCCCGGAACCGGCGCCGGACCTCCCGGCTCGCAGCTCACGGGCGTAGGCCCTCCGCCCACCGGTGACGGGCAGCCAACTGGCGTGGGCCCGCATGAGACGGGAGTCGGACCGCCACCTACTGGCGATGGGCAGCCAACTGGCGTGGGCCCGCAGGCAACCGGGGTCGGACCGCCGCCCACTGGCGATGGGCAGCCAACTGGCGTGGGCCCGCAGGCAACCGGGGTCGGACCGCCGCCTACTGGCGATGGGCAGCCAACTGGGGTGGGTCCGCATGAGACGGGAGTCGGACCGCCACCGACCGGGGTGGGACAGCCACCGGCCACTGCCGGAGACTTGCCGCCGAACGTGATTCTTGCCGTATCCGGACGGCTTGCTATCCCGTCCATGCTGAAGGCGATCGCCTGTATTGTGTAGCTACCCTCTGCCGGCGGTGTCCACAAGGTGTGGAAGGATGCCAGGTCTCCCTCCGCTGGTGGATTGTTGATGGCCGTCAACATGCCGCTGTCGATCCAGATCTCGACGCGGCTCACTCCGCCCGGACCCGCCGCATGGCCCTCGATCTTGATTTCTTGGACCGCCGGGAAACTCAGACCGTCGATCGGCACATCGATCCACGCCGAGGCATCCCTGGACGCGGGCAAGTTGCACGCCCCCAGCACCAGGACAGGTGCCAAGAGCAGGCTCCAGATGATCCGTCTGCACGGGAATGAACGCATGAGAAACCTCCGGGGGGTCCGGGGGTTCGGACGGCCTCTAACAGTTCCCGGCCGTCGACTGGGTCGGCCTGGCGCCGGGCGCCGTGTCACAGGGCACACGGACAACCGCGCGACGTGCACGGCACCTCTCGCGTCCCTGGAACGCTGCGGGCTGGAACTTACCGCCACGCGTCTCCGTTCGACGCGTGTCCTGCAGCGATCCACGACGAGGGGGCGCCCTTCTGCTAGCCGGATTCCCCCTTGTGTATTATCTCACAAGTACGCCTGATTTTCAAGATTCGCCGTGGCGTGGGTAGCATCCTTACAGCGCATGCGCTTCACCCCTATCTCGATAGTTCCTGTTCTTTCACCGTCGGCGCGCGTTTCATCCCTGGCGGCCGCATCTCCCCGATCGACACCGGCGTTCTTGCCAACATCACTCTCGCCCCGGGGTCTCGATCGCCAGGCGGCACCGTGCCGCCTGGCCCTTTGGCCAAGCGGCCCTAGCCTTCCTGCCGATACGCTCCTTGCCGAACCTTGGTACACTCCAATGACGAGCATGTGCCATTTCATGAGTTCGACGATCAGGCGGATTCGGTCATGAGTGTTTTTACCCTGGCGCAAATTGACTACTTGCAGAGCCAACCCCTCGGCCGCCTGGCAACGGTCGGGTCCAATGGCCAGCCCCATGTCGTGCCGGTTGGTTTTCGCTACAACCCTGAGCAGGACACCGTGGACATCGGCGGCCACGACTTTTCCAAGCGCAAGAAGTTCCGCGACGCCCGCCGAAACCCGCACGTCGCCATTGTCGTTGATGACCTGGCTTCGGTGTCCCCCTGGCGTGTGCGGGGAATCGAAATCCGCGGCGAAGCCGAGATCCTGGAAACGGGCGGCCAAAGCGTCAGGCCCTTCTTTGATCAGGAAATGTTCCGCATACGGCCGACTCGCGTCATCAGTTGGGGCTTGGATCCTGATGTTCGCTCCGAGCCCGCGGAACGGGCATAGGCCCAATCTCTAATGGCCTTATTCCGCCTGCTGCTCCCTGTCTTTGTCTGGTTGTATCGTCGCACCAATGGCAGGTTCGGTGGCCGTGTACAGGGACTCCCGGTGCTCCTGCTGACCACCATCGGGACGCAAGTCGGGTAGAAAGCGCGTCACGCCCCTCGGGTACTTCCAGGACGGCGGTGCCTACGTGATTGCCGCCTCCAACTCGGGCCTTGATACCCACCCGGCCTGGTTTCATAACTTGAAAAGTCACCCGCAGGTGGCGCTCCAGATCGCCGACAGGCAATTCACTGCCATAGCAGAACCGGCAGATCAAAAGCGTCGACAGGAGTTGTGGGACTCACTCGTCAAACGCGCGCCTGGGTATGCGGCCTACCAGAAGCGCACCGACCGTCTCATTCCCCTGGTTATCTTGCAGCCTGCCTTACCCGCCTGACGCTACGTCCCGTAGGCCAAACGGACGCGGCGGGCTCGGCCTGCAAGCTTCTTGTGCTGCCGGGTTTTTGGCTTGCTGCTACTCCAGTATCTTCCCAATAAGCCACATGTGCCCAAATGGATCTACGACGCTGCCCTGTAGCATGCGCTTGATGAGCTTGGGGCCAATCGTAGGGTAGCTGTGTTCTCTCACCGGGTCCTTCTCGGTTCGCGCTGCCTCGCGTCGCGGCGCACTCATCAGCGTATTTGGGGGAGCTGGTCGCAGTACGCCCTGCAACGGTGAGCCGGGCGGGGTTGCTGTCGTCGAAAACTCTTGGCGCCCTTCCAAAGGCAATTGCGAAGCGGGTCCGCGGAATCGTCCCCTCATCAGCCGCATTTATGGCAACTCATCATGAATCCGAAATCCTTTTATGACAACTCCCGCGGCTGTTGTTATGACACATCATCATCCATCCGAAATCCGCTTGTGACAGACCGCACTTGTGGGGCTTGGCGTGCCAAGTTTAATCTAAACGTGAAATGCGCAATTGGCAAAGCGTGCGATGACGGATCCTGTATCAACGGACCTGCAAGATCTGGCGGAGCGGCAGGCGGGCGTGTGCCGGCTCTTTGGCACGGCTCAACGTATCCTAATTCTGTGGGTAATCAGCAGCGGTGAGCGCACCGTCAGCCAGATTGCCCAGGCAATCGGGGCATCGCTTTCCAGCGCCTCGCAGCACTTGAGGCTCATGGAACTGACCAACATTGTGAAGTCCCGGCGGGAACATCAGAACATCTACTATCGCGTTGCCGACAACGACATGCTTGAAGACTGCAAAGTCTTCACCAATAGACCAAAACAGGAACTTATCGACGCCGGCATCCGCACGTCGGAGAAGACCGACCCATGAGCGCCTCGCCGCACGCAGCCCAGGGTCTTCCGCGGCCCGAGCCGGCTTGCAGGAGCCTGGGACAAGGCGTCTCAACCTCATCAGGTAATGGTGCAGCCATGCAATACACATACTCGCCCTTTGCCACATGCTTGCCGCCCGATCCCTCCGCAGAGCTGAATGCCCAGGCCGAACGCCAGGCCTCTTTCTTCAGGGTCCTGGGCAACCCGGTCAGGGTGCTCCTTGTCTGGCTGCTCAGCGAGCAAAGCCGCACTCTCGATGAGATCACTCTGCTCATGGGCGGATCTCCCACCGCGGCACTCCGTCACCTTCGAATATTGAAATACAGCGGCCTTGTGGAGGAGCATACAGACAACGGCTGCACGTACTACCAGACCAGTGATGACCAGGAGCTCATGCATTGCCTCATCTTTCGCAACAAACCGAAAGAGCTCTTGCAGCACTTCGGAACGAACTGATCTAAGTAGAATTCTGATACCAGGAGGATTTCAAATGACTACAGCCGATCTCACGAGCATCATAGCTGCCAAGGTGGTGGACGCACGTGCCATGTCGTGTCCGGGCCCGCTGCTGGAGGCCAAGAAGGGAATTGCCACCGTCAAGGTGGGCGAGGTCCTGGAGATTTGGTCGGGCGATGTCAACACCAAGAACGACATGCCCCGCTGGTGCGAGAAGGTCGGACACGAGTTCTTGGGAGTGCTCCCGGGCGAGGGCTACGAGCGCCTTTTCATCCGCCGAAGCCGCTAGCGGGATGGATGACGCCATGGCGACTGTGACCCAACAGCCCCGGATCCTGATCCTGGGGACGCTCTCGGGCGGCTATGCCGGCGCGGACTCGACCGGCCAGAGCCGCCTGGAGTACCCACCGAACACCTTTGTCCTGCCGGTGATCTCGCCGGTTATGTTCCCGCCTGAGTTCTACATCCGGGCCTTCGAACACGGCATGGACGGCATCATCGTCATGTACAGCGGCACGGACAGCCCGTACAAGGTCGAGGCGGAGGGCACGGCGCAGCTCATCAGCCGCACGTATGCTCTGATGAAGGAACGCGACATCGATATCCGTCGTCTACGCCTGGCAGCCATCTGCACGGTCTGCGTCAAGCCCTTCCTCAAGGAAGTCAACCAGATGAACGAATTGCTTCAGGGCATCGGGCCCGTGGGCCCGGAGCTGCGCTCTGTCGCCCGGGAGGGAAGGGAGCAAGCGCATGCCTGATCTCCGTGTGGACGCGGTCGTCATCGGCGGCGGCATTGCTGGAATGCAGTCTGCCCTCGATCTGGCCGACCAGGACCTGCAGGTCGCCCTGATCGAGAGAGAACCCAGCATCGGCGGGCGCATGATCACGCTCAGCAAGGTCTTCCCGACCCTCGATTGCTGTAGTTGCATCACCACGCCCAAGATGTCGGCAGTGGCGCATCACCTCAACATTCATCTGCTCACCTATTGCGAGGTCCAGGCGGTCGAAAGGCAAAGCGGCGGATTCGATATCACTGTTCAGCAGAAGCCGCGCTACGTCGACGTATCCAAGTGCACGGGCTGCCGTGAGTGCGGAGTATGTCTGCCCCATCACGGTTCCCAGCTCGTTCGATCGGGGCCTCGGCGCGTTTCCGTGCCATACGCGTGCCATTCTCGACGGCCGTGCCACAGAAAGCCGTGCTCGATCCGGAGTACTGCCTGTGGTGCGGAAAGTGCGAGCAAACCTGCCCCGTCTCGGCAGTCGATTTCTCACAGCAACCCGAGACCTTTCATGTCGAGACCAACGCCCTTGTGGTCGCCACGGGCTTCGACCTGACGCCTGTCGACAGCAAGAAGGAATATGGTGGCGGCCTGCTGCAAAACGTCATCGATCCATTGATGATGGAGCGCTTCCTGGCGCCCACCGGTCCGTATGGTCGCGTGCTGAGACCGGGTGACGGCAAGGAACCGGGCTCGATCGCCTACGTGCAGTGCGCGGGTTCGCGAGATGAAACCCTGGGCATCACATACTGTTCGCGTGTCTGTTGCATGTATGCGATCAAACAGGCCATGCTGCTCAACGGCGCTTTGCCGCTGGCGGATATCACCATTTACTACATGGATATCCGCACCTTTGGCAAGGGCTATGAGCAGTTCTACCAGAACGCCAAGGCCATGGGGGTCGAATTTCGTGCGCGGCAAAGTGGCGCAGATTTGTGAAGATGCTGACCGCAACCCTGTCTTGAAGCTGGAACTGACGGAGACCGGAGAGATCGTCGAACGCACGCACGACTTGGTTGTCCTTGCACAAGGGATCGTCCCTGCCTATGACCCCACGAAAACGCTTGGGCTGCCGCTTGCTTCAGACGGCTTTGTCTCTATCCCTGGACCCAACGCGGCGCCCTGCGTGACCGCCCAGCCCGGGATCTTTGTGACGGGCACAGCCATGGGTCCCATGGACATCGTTGACAGCATCATCTCTGCCAGTGCCGCCGCTTCCGAGGCCTCTGCATATATCCGGGGCAACCACCATGGCTCGGAGCGGACGGTGCCAGAGAGCCGGAAGACGGAGGCCGCTTATGCCTGACAGCCAGGAACCGCGTGTCGGTGTGTATGTCTGCCATTGCGGCGGCAACATCAGCGGCACGGTGGATTGCGAGCAGGTGGCCAGGACGCTGGGCCAATACAAGGACGTCGCGGTTGCACGCACCGACGAGTCCTTCTGTTCGGATGCAGGCCAGTCGATCATTGAGCAGGATATCAGGGAAAAGGGGGTCAACCGCGTCGTGGTCGGCGCCTGTGCCCCCATGCTGCACGAACAGACCTTCCGTGGCACGGTGGTCCGGGCGGGATTGAATCCCTATCTCTACCATCATGTTGGGTTACGGGAGCAGGACTCCTGGGTACACGGTCACGACAAACCGGCGGCGACGGTCAAGGCCATCCGGCTCATGGCCGCGGGGGTGGCCAAGGCCCGCTTGCTGACGCCCCTCGATCCAATCCGTTTGGCAGCAGAAAAGCACACTCTCGTGATCGGCGCTGGCGTCGCGGGCCTGCGAGCCGCCCTGGACATTGCCCGCCAGGGACTGCGGGTATCACTGGTTGAGAAGGCCCCCTGCCTGGGTGGACGCATGGCACAACTCGAGACTGTCTTCCCCACGCAAGAAGATGCGCGCGATCTCCTTGGCAAGCTGATCCAGCAAGTTGTGGCCCATCCGAACATCACCGTATTCACGCAGGCTGAGGTCCAGGGCCTGTCCGGGTACGTGGGCAACTTCACGGCCCGGCTTCTCCAGCATTCCCGCGGCGTCGACGAACTCAATGCCGAGGATCTCATGGCTGCCTGTGAGCAGCAAGCCCCGGACGAATTCAACTACGGGCTCACTCAGCGCAAGGTGATCTACAAGCGCTACGCCGGCTGTTACCCACCGACGCCGGCAGTGGACTGGGCCGCCTACGATGGCGGACCCATTCAGATCAACCGTCAGGCCGTCGTCCTCACGGACGCGCCCAAATCGTTTGAACTCAACATCGGCGGCATCGTCGTTGCAACGGGCTTCGACCCCTACTCTCCCTCCCAGGGTGAGTACGGCTACGGTGAGCTGCCACAAGTGCTCACCTTGCCACAATTGATCCGCCTCCTTGCGCTCACCCCGGAGGGGCAGGCCCTGATGTGGAAAGGGCGCGAAGTGCGGGAAGTGGCCCTCATCCATTGCGTGGGCAGCCGACAGATTGAAGGAGTGCATCCGCCGCAGGCCGACGGTCGGATCAATGATTACTGCTCCCGGGTCTGCTGCACGGCAGCCCTTCACACGGCGGCCGAGCTGAACAAGCGTTTCCCGGGCATGACGATCTACGACCTTCACCAGGACATTCGCACCTACGGTCGCCGGCATGAGGAGTACTACCAGCTGACCCAACAGCAGGGCGTCCGATTTCTGCGCTTCAAGGGCGAAGAGTGCCCGATGGTGACTGCTGCGCCGGAAGGCGAATTCTCATCCGGTACTCGTGAAGCTCACCGACATGCTGACCTACAACGAGGAGATTGAGATTCCCGTTGACTTGGTGGTGTTGGCGGTAGGGATGATGCCGCGCGATCTGTCCGGGCTTGTGAACATGCTCAAGATCTCGCAGGGTAACGATCGTTTCCTGCTCGAGGTGCACCCGAAGTTGCGGCCGGTGGAAACGTCGGTAACCGGAATAGTTCTGGCAGGATCGGCCCAGGGGCCAATGAACATCCAGGAGAGCCTCAGCGCCGCGTCGGCGTCGGCGGCCAAGGTAGCCTCTTTGCTCGGGCGCGGAACCGTGGAATTGCCTCCCTTTGTCGCCAGGGTCGACGAGCACCTGTGCACTGGAACAGGTGCCTGCGTGGAAGCCTGCCTTTACGACGGCGCCATTGCGTTGCAGACATTTGAAGAGAATGGTGTCCAGCGCAAGCGCGCCGTCATAACGCCCGCCAACTGCGTCGGATGTGGTGCCTGCGTCAGCGCATGCCCCAACCGGGCCATCGATGTGCAGGGGTGGACCCTCGCGCAGTATGAAGCGATGGTGGAGGCCCTTGGCATGGACTTGGCGGTTGCGCCGGAGGTGACAGCATGAGCATACTCCGTCCCGCAATGTCCCGCGGCGATCTCCTTAAAGAAACTGCGCTCCGAGCACGAAGCCTCCGTCCAACGGGCACAGGCCCTCCTCAAAGAACAGAAGCATATGCTACAGGAGCTCTGCAAGCTGATGCAGGATCAGCCCAGGACGATTCCCGAATTGGCGTCGGCTGCCAACCTGCCGGCTCCGCAGGTCTTGTGGTTCGTCGCCGCAATGAAGAAGTACGGCTTGGTCGAAGAGGCGGGGATGTGCGGCGACTACCCGCTATACCGGAAAGCACAGGGAAGCTGATATGAGCGAACGAGTTGATCCAACTCTGCTGACGGAACTGAAGGAATACGGTGCGGTAGGCATCGAGAAATGCTTCAACTGCGGCAATTGCACGGCCATTTGCCCCCTGGCAAGCGATGCCCATCCCTTTCCGCGCAGCATCGTGCGCCGCGCCCAGCTTGGCCAAAGAGAACGCCTGAAGGAGCAACTCGATCCCTGGCTCTGCTACTACTGCGGCGACTGTTCCGACACCTGTCCCAAGGGCGCGGAGCCCGGCGAAACCATGATGGCCGCGCGTCGCTGGCTCACGGCCCAGTACGACAGCTCGGGACACAGCGCGCAGCTCTATCGCTCTGAAAAAGCCGTGTACCTCTCCATCCTCAAAGGCACCCTCCTCAATCTATTGGTGTTGGCCTTGTTCTACCTATTTGGCATTGCCCGTTTGGACACTACCCGGGTGGCGATTAATACGGCCTTCCCCGTAATGTGGATCTGGGCCGTGGTTCTGATCCACTTCGCCTACCTGGGCTCGAAGGTGCTGCGCAATATGCTGAACATGGTCCGGCTGGTGCTTCGCGGCCAGGGCAACCCCCAGATCCCGTGGACAATCTACATCACCGAGTTCAAGAGCTTTGTGGTGCCTTTCCTCACCCAGGAGCGTTGGAAGACCTGCGGCGGCGATTCCAAATCCGCCTGGCTGAAACACATTCTCTTCATGTCGGGATACGTCACTATGCTGCTGCTCATCATCCCGCTGCTTTGGTGGTTCCAGACCGACAAGCTGTATCCCATCTATAACCCGCAGCGCTGGCTGGGCTACTACGCCACCATCATACTGATCGTCTTCTCGGTTGACCTCCTTCTCGGCCGCAAGCGACGGGACGTGCAGCGCCACCGGTTCTCGCATCCGAGTGACTGGATGTTCCCGGCCTTCATTCTGGTGGGCGCGGTCACGGGCATCCTCATCCATAGCTTCCGCTACCTGGGCGCGGGCGCCCCGGTCTGGGCCTGGCCAACCTATATCATCTACGTCATCCACTTGCTCGCCATGTTCGCGATGCTCGATACGGAGGTCGGCATCGGCAAGTGGATGCATATGATGTACCGCCCGCTCGCGGCCTATCTGGAAGCCGTGCTGGAGAGAGTACGTCAGGAACGCAGTGTGCCTGCGGGTGTCGTGGCGGCAGCTGACTGAGGAGCCCGTCGCCTCGCGCCTACAGGCCGGCAGGCGGCAACGATCATAAACTCAAGCGAGGCTTCATCCTGGCCCGAACGTCGGGCACGGCCAGCATCTCGAACAATCTTGCGAACCGAAAAAGGAGAAAATCGTGACAAAGCAAAAGATGGCGATCGTGTGCAACGGCGAGACCGGAGCCAACATCATGCCCACCCTGATCTTCGGTTCCTCCGGTATTGCCCTGGACTATGAGGTCCACATCTTCTTCTGCCCCGCCGGGGCCAAATGGACCCTCAAGGACGAGCTGGAGAAATTCGGTCAACCCAAGGGCCTGCCCAATCCGGTCAAGCTCTTCAACGATATTCTGGAACAGGGCGGCGAAATGGTACTGTGTGAGCTCGCCTTGGAAAACAAGGGCATCGACCCCAAGGATCTGCGCGATCCCCGCATCAAGATCACGAAGGCGCCTCCGTTCCTTATGGACGTGGAAGGCGCCGCCCAGACGTACGTGTTCTGAGATCCGACCGTCCGGTTCACAACAACGGGCCAGGTGTCCATGGTTCGGGACACCGGGCCCGCACGTTTCTACGCGCGATTGCTAGGGACGGCCCTGCGGCAGCCGCAGCAAATCGACGTTGTCGGGATCGTGGACGAAGCTCCAGAAGGCATCCCGCGGACGGTACGATTCTGCCAGCCGCTTGCGCACCATGTAGATGGTTCGCCGCAGGCGCATTCCCTGCACTTGTACTTCAATGACGTTGCCGCGTTCCAGCTCACAACTCGTGGCCAGCTCGGAGACAAATCCGATCCCATAGCCTGCCGCCACGGTTTTCACGATGGCCTCAGCGTTGCCCACCTCCAGGAAGACATTCAGGTCCTCCGGTCGGATGTCGTGTTTGGCAAGCTCCGCCAGGGCCACGCTCCGTGTGCCGGACGCAGGCTCCCGAATGATCACCGGTTCTTGCAGGATCTCGGCTGGTTCGATTGAAGAATTCTTCGCCCAGCGATGGTTGGCTGGCGCGATCAGCAGTATTCGGTCACGGAAGAACTCCTGGATCTCCAGGCTGGGATCCCGCACCTCCCGGCTGATCACGCCGACATGTGCATCTCCCTCCAGAAGATTTAGCGAGACATCTTCCGGTCCGCAGGCCAGGATTTGGACCTGGATGTCAGGAAAGCTGCTTCGAAAGCGGGCAGCCAGTTGCGGAAGCACGTACTTGCCGGCCGTGGTGCTGCAGGCGATGCGTAGCTCGCCGACCGCGCTGCGCCGGGACGACATGATCGCCTGGAGGTCGCCGCTGTCCCTCATCAGTCGCTTTGCCCAGGGCAACAGCATCCGCCCGGCTTCCGTCAGGCGCAAGCCTGCCCCGCTCCGCTCGAAGAGCGTTGCGTCCAGATCCTCTTCAAGCGCCCTGATCTGGTGACTCACGGCTGGCTGACTAAGGTGCAGTTGCTTCGCAGTATCCGAGAAACTCAACGTCTCGGTTGCACTCAGGAATGTTTCGATCTTCTGCAGGTCTATCATCGCAACACCCACCTGACCCCTCTAACGCGCACCTCGCAGGATCGCTTCGACCCCCGTCAAGAACGGCCCACCCTGCGATCTACTCCGAGGAGAGTATGGCCCGCCACGGCAGGGATGTCAAGGGGTCGCGGCATCCCAGGCATCGCCTTGAGCGGCGCTGGACTCCCCTGCGCCGACCCGGGAGGTTCTGCGGACCTCCCGGGTCTTCTCCCTCGCCCGCGCGCAGTGCGATCGAGTCGAGCGCGCGATCCAACTTGCCTAACAATCGCACACCCCTCTGCATTTTCGCCATCCCCATCGACCAGGCGCCACTGCGCGCTTGCCGGTATTCGCCCTGGTGCACCAAGAGGCAAAGGCAGGCCAGCTGGCTCGCCCTCCAGGCTTCTTGTGTTGCCGGGTTTTTGGCTTGCTGCTACTCCAGTATCTTCCCAATAAGCCACAAGTGTCCGAATGGATCTACGACGCTACCCTGTAACATGCGCTTGATGGGCTTCGGGCCGATCGTCGTGTAGCTGTGTTCTCTCACCGGGTCCTTCTCGGTCGCTCCGGCGGCGAGGGCGCGCCTTTGGACTTCGTACGGATCGTCGACAAACAGTTCGATTCTTACGGTTGTATGCCCGATCGCCTCCGGCGACCGCGTGCCGTGTTCCGGAGATTCGCTCGCTAGAAACAGCTGTGCGCCGTTCACTGACAGACCGGCGACAAGGTGATCGTCACCGATGCGCCAAAGCTCTTCGGCGTCAAAAGCCCGTTTATAGAAATCGATGGCTTTGGCGGCATCGCCTACGGCTAGCATCGGGGAAATTTGAGTCATGGTCGGTGGCTATGTTACCTCACTCATGGCGTCGGTGGCCTCGTAAGCCTGATCGACTGCCCGGGTCCGCGCCGCCTTATTCCGCAGCTGGCTCAGTCGCTACAGGTTGCAGCAGCGACCGCCCTCTCCGGCAGGCCCCGGGGAACCGTCGAAGGTGCAGATCAGATGAAGGGCTATTCCCGTACAGCCGATCTGCGTACGTCCGATTGCTTTTCGCTTCGACCGGCACCATCACGGGATTCCCGTTCCGGCGCCCGAAGTGTACACATGCCGGGTCTGCCGAGGTCGGATCCGCTTGAACCCGCTTTCCGCTATCGACGCGCGTCCAAATAGTCCAAAGACATCACAACAGCCGCTGCCCAGGCGAGGACCTTGAACTCGCCCTTCCTCAACGCTGACTCGACTTCATTTCGACTCAGAACCAGCAATTGCTGATCCTCCAAATCATCACTGTTGGGTTCGGCCACTTGTCGCGCGTTCATCGCCAGGAATAGGTGCATCGTCGCCATGCCGCGATTTGGATCCAGGATGTAGCTTCCCAGGTTTGCCCAATCTGGGGCTTCGCAGCCCATTTCTTCGAGCAACTCCCGCCTCGCCCCACCAAGTGGCGTTTCATCGGGCTCAAGCAGCCCGCCAACAGGAGCCAGGGACGTTCCTTCCACGCCATACTTCGTCTGACGAAAGCACAGGAATTTGCCCTCCTCCGTGACCGGAAGCACGATAGCGGCACTCGGGACAATGAGCCAGGGCCAGTCGTCTATGACTTGGCCGTCGGGAAGCTTGACGGTGTGGCTCTCTACTGTGAGGAATCTTCCGAACGTGACAACAGTTTTCTTCTGGATGGTCTCCCAGGCTCGCAGCTCGTTGTTCTTCACGGCCTCTCCGTCCCTATTCGGTCTCGCGGCGTGCCAGCACGCGAATCGCGCCCGGGATGGGCTGCTCGGACGCAAGGATCAGGTAGCCGCCTCCTCCCGCACCGCTAAGCTTCCAGCCCAGTGCTCGATCGCGATATTCCTGAATCTGGGCGGCCACGCGTTCATTCATCATGTTGGGGAACATGGCAACCTGGGCTTCAAAGCCTGCGCGCATCGTTCGGCCAAACTCGACAATGTCTTTCCTGAGAATGGCCTGCCAATGGGCTTCTGCAGCGTCTGCCAGTGCCCGTGCCCGTTCCTTGGTGAAAACGGTATAGTCCAGGACGTCATACTCCGCGAAACGTGGACCCATCGGAACCAGATTCAGGGAGCCCTCTACAAAGTGCAGGAGCGATTCTTGCACGCGGTGCTCGATGCGCGTTGGCCAGTATTCACCCTCATAGTACGCATAGGTCAAGCCTGAGAAAACCAGGCCAATGGAATCCTGGGAACCCGAAATGACCTTGGTACCAGGAGGGTTGTCGTAACAGAAGAGAACCCGGGCCAGCTTCTCCGGGTTGCCGGGCGGAATCTTCGGCCCCCATAGGTCCAGAGCATGGCGCCGCGTGCTGGAAGCCATGCCGCTGCGCTCGTTGAACTCCAGCGTAGGCTCGAGCGAGATCGTGATAACCGGGCCTGGATGATGCCTGGATACATATGGCTGGTCGAGCCATCCGCCGGCGAGGTCGATGCGATAGGGCATGTATTCGCGTTGCCGCAAGTCGGTCGTCGAGCGCGGCTCGAAGCCCTCGTGCGGCTGGCGCTCCAGAACAACGTATTCAACGCCAAGTTCGACGCACAAATCCCTTTTTTCGGGAAGATGACCATCCGAATTTGTGACAAGGCAATCTGGCCGCAACTGCCGGAGCTCGACCTCAAAATCCAGGATGCCGGAGCCGCGCGAGATGAAGGCGTCCTTGACGAACGACACGGATTTCACCATGAAAAGTCGTTCATCCTCGCTGTTGACGGTCTCCCGCCCCTTCAAGTCGAAAATGGTCTTGTCGGATCCAAGCGCCACGTACAGGTCCCCATACTGCGCGGCTTGGCGGAAGAACTCCACGTGCCCGCTGTGGAGCATGTCGAAGCATCCGCTCACAAAGACTTTTTTAGTCATGGATTCCCATCACATGCATTCCGGCCCAGGCGCACAAATCGATGGGCTTCGGTAGCCCTGGATGCCTTCTGCTCAGCCGCACAGCGGACAGAATGCTTCCGACTGCCAGCACGCCGCTTGCCCTCTTTGCGAGCATCGATGCGGCACCATGGCATCTTGGGGGTGAAGCCCTGGGACCAGAGGTAGATTGTACTTCCGGTGTGCGGTGAATGACCCAACTAGTCTCGGGCGGTTACCACCGGCCCGGAGACAAGAATCATGTTTGCGTACTGGATGGCGTCGCCGGTGCGGATCAGACCGATGGCCCCGGGTACACGCCTCTTAAGGTCCGCGTGCGCCTCATAACGAAGCGGAACGGTATCAGCCGCGTCGGCAAACGCCTCGCAGACATCGGCCCTATTGGTCGTGATGAATTCCTGAGCCATCCAAATCTCGCCGATTTCGAAATTCGAGCGGATGGCCTGCAAGACTTGCAGGACAGTGGGGATGCCATCCACCAGGGAAATATCCACCGTCTCGATCATCGGCCAGAACGGAAAACCCCGATCGGCGATCACGACCGTGTTGGTATGTCGCACGCGGGCCAGCAGGGAATTGATCTGAGGGTTCAGGATCCCGGTTATGAGCATTATCCATACTCCCTATTCGCCGGCCGCCGATGGCGCTCCACCTGATTCAGCGGCTCGTTCTGCAACCCCCTCCAGTCCAGGATGCGGTTGGGCAGCTCGAGTGAGACTGACACCGTGGTCTTGTCTGACCCGTTCATTCCGCTCAAGAGCATCCGTGGGCGTCGCTGGAACGAATATCAGCGAGGCGTCTGAGCCTGCCTGGCGGATCACACCATTATCGCACGCGAGCGTGCGGGCGCACATCGATTCTTTGGATGCCGGCGGCATGCCGCCACGCACGGGGAGAGTTTCGTGGAAGGCGGACGGCCCGCACTCGCAGTGCGAACCGTCCGCCCTGAATACCGCTCAGGTTGAGCTAGTAGAGCACGTTCTTGGCGTCCTGAGAGTCGATGTTGTCCTTGGTCACCATGAGGAAGCCGGTGTCCACGTACGGGTCAATCGTCTTCCCGGCGAAGGCAACGTCATAAGCACTCTTGACGCCCAAGTAACCCATGTTGTAGGAGCTTTGAACGGCAATCGCGTTGAGAGTGCCGTCCTTGACCATGTCAGCCAGGACACTGTTGCCGTCGAAACCAATCGCAACGAGCTTGCCTGAGAGTCCGGCTTGCTGGATTGCTTTGCCCATGCCAATAGCGGTCGGCTCGTTCGCGCCGAAGATACCGACCAGGTCCGGGTTGGCCTGAAGCACGTTTGTCGTCTGGTTGAGGGCCGTGGGCATGTCAGCGTTGGAATATTGAGTCTCCAGCAGGGTGAACTTCGAGTTCGCCTTAATGTAGTCGTTGAAGCCGCCGACGCGCCCGACCTCGGATCCGACGCCGGCTACGTAGGACATCACCTGGACGTTGCCGTCGGTGATACCCTTCGCGGCGAGAGCATCAATCATCGCCTGTGCGCAGGCCTCACCCGCTGCCTTGTTGTCGGTTGCGAGGAACGACACATATTGGGACGCGTCACCATCGAGTTTGGAGTTGATGATGATGACCGGGATCCCGGCTGCCTTTGCGTCCGCGACGGGCTTCTGCAGGGCCGTTACGTCCGAGGGAGCGAGGACGATCGCCTTGACGCCCCGGTTGATGGCGTTTTCGACGATGTCGATTTCTTCGTTGATGTCGCTCTCACTCTTTGCACCGAGGAACGTGACTGTGAGCTTCGGGGTTTCGGCCTGAAGCTCAGTCTGGGCATCCATGGCCCCCGTCTGCACATTCTGCCAGAAGCTGGAGTTGCCGGTCTTGACAATGACCGCAATCTCCCCACCCTCTTCTGTCGCGGGCTGCGGGACGGCGGTAACCTCGACGACCTTTGTAACCTCGACCGTTTTCTCAATGACCTGCGGTGTTGCAGGAGTGGCACAGCCTGCCAATACCAGAGCAACGGCCAGGAACAGGCTTGCCAATACGAACGCTTTTTTCTTCATCTCTACATTCTCCTTTATCAGCTGTATGATCGAACCGGATATCGTTGCGTCAACGAACGTTGATGATGTACTAAGAACGCCTCCTTTCCGAATGGGATGCAGCCAAATGGCTTCATTATCTAACGACCTGCAATTGCTCACTTTCGGCGGCCCCTGAGCTGGTCAACCGTCACGGCGCCAACGACCACGAGACCGATAACGATCTGCTGCATGAAGTAATTCGCGCCTTGCATGGTGAGGCCTACTGTCAGTATCCCGATGATGAAAGATCCGATCACCGTTCCGCCCACAGTGCCTACACCGCCCATAAGGCTTGTGCCCCCTATGACGGCGGCGGCAATGGCGTTCATCTCATAGCCGATTGCGCTGTTGGGTTGGGAAGTGGTCATCCGTGAGGCGAGGATGATGCCGACCAGGGCCGCAAGCACGCCGGAAAACATGTACGTGATGGTCTTGATTCGGTTGACATTGATCCCCGCCCGTCGCGCAGCCTCTTCGTTCGAACCCACGGCATAGGTGTACCTGCCGAGTTCGCGTCGTGCCGAGGATGAAGGAAAAGAGGATAGCCACCGCGATCATGACTAGCACCGGGTAGGATATGCCGGGAAATTGTGGGCCGGTCCCGAAGATCGTGCCATTGCCCAAATCGCCGAAAGCTTCCGGCGCTGGCCATGCGTTGGCGTTTGTAATGGTGAGAGCAACTCCGCGGGCAACCATCAGCATGCCAAGTGTGGCAATAAACGGGGGCAGTTTCATTTTGGTAATCATCAGTCCATTTAGGAAGCCGCAGAAACCGCCGACGAGCAATCCAATGATCATGCTGAGCCAAATTGGGATTCCGGCAATGGCGGCCATGACCGCGATCGTGCCGGAAAGGGCAATGACCGATCCGATGGAGAGATCGATCCCGGCGGTGAGAATCGCGAAGGTCTCACCGATACCCATGATGGTGATCGCACTGGTCTGCAGCGCCAGGGAGAGAACACTCCGCATGGTGAAAAAATTCTTGGCCGTTATCGAGAAAACAATAAACAACGCAGCGATCGCGATGTATCGAATGAACGCACCAGCAGCCAGGCCTCGCTTTGAAGGTATTTGCCTGGTCCGGGACAAATCATCCTTGGTGATGGGCTCCGTTGTTATCTCGCTCATGGTTGTTTATTCCCTTATTTGAGTCCTCGACCGGGCACGGGTGCGTCGGCTCTCGTTGGAGGGCACGTGTCCGCCGGCATGGTTGGGTACTTTGTCCGGCGCCGTTTCAACACGGGCGAGCCTTGCCGCCAGGCTCCCCGCGTGGAAAGCAGCAGACAATCCATCGAGTCCGAATATCTCCGCCAGGTCGGAAGAGATCGTGACGATATCCCTGCCTTCGGGCGCATCAGTCAACTGCGGCCTCCGGAAAGTCATTGCGGGCACCAACGATGTATGCCACCACCCTCTCGTGGAACTCATGAATGTCACCCGCCACTGGATAGTCGCAGACTTTGCGCCCGTGGCGCAGCACGATCATTCGATCGCTCACCTGGTAGACATCTTCGAGCCGGTGGCTGATGATGATGATCGAACGGCCCTGCGCCTTGAGTTCTCGCACGAGATCCAGCACTTTGCCAATCGCAGCCACGCTGAGAGCGGCAGTGGGCTCATCCATGATGATGACCTTGGCGTCGAAGGCCGTTGCCCTGGCTATCGCTACCGTCTGGCGTTGGCCTCCTGACAGGCTCTGCACACCCAGGCGCACCGAGGAGATGTCGATCTTGAGACGGTCCAGCAGGCGTCGTGTCTCTTCTTCCATTTGACGCTGGTTCATCACGCCGAATTCGACCCAGTCGGGGAGACATGACCTCCCGTCCCAGGAAAACGTTTGCGGCAACATCCAGGTGGTCCACCAGCGCCAGGTCCTGATACACCATTTCGATGCCCAGCTGTCGCGCATTCAAAGGATCGCTGATGTGTGCCTTCTCGCCCTTGATGAGGATCTCTCCTTCATCGGGGATGTAGGCGCCGCTGAGAATCTTCATCAACGTGGATTTTCCGGCGGCGTTGTCGCCGACCAACCCCAGTACCTCGTTGTCATTCAGCACCAGATCCACGCCGCGGAGCGCGCGGACGGCAGCGAAGCTCTTCGTAATATTCCGCATTTCCACGACGGGCGTGGCTTCAGTTGTAGGTTTCATCGCACCGCCTTGAGACTGGGTGGGAGGCCGTTTTCAGCGACAAAGCGCTGATTCTTCGCATTCCAGTCGCACCTGGAATGGTTCCCGCCTTGGCCGTCATCGTCGTTCGTCCTTTTCGTGACCTGGGTCAGGATCGGTCTGACCGCGGCAAGTTGAGTCTGAACATTCGAGCTGGCTGGGCGAAATCAGAGCCATTGGCTTTCTCCATTCGTCTCCAGCCGTTCCACAATTTCGCGCACTTCCTGCGCTCGCTCCTTCGCGCACACCAGCACGGCGTCCTCAGAGTCCACGACTATGATGTCCCGCACTCCAATGGTGGCCACCAGGCGCTTGCCGCCAAACACAAGCGTGTTCTTTGTATCTATCTCTTTATGGGGGCCTACAAAGATGTTCCCATGCTGGTCCGGAGGCAGGAGTTCCGCCAGGCTGGCCCAACTTCCCACGTCTGTCCAACCAATATCAACCGGGATCACGACCACATCCCCTGCATTTTCCATGACCCCGTAGTCAATCGTCTGTTTGCTGGCCTGATCCCACACCCGTCCCAGTACTTGCTCGAAATCCGGCCTCCCAAGTGCCGCTTCCACTACCATCAACTGAGCAAAGAAATCGGGCATTTGCTGCCGGAACTCTTCGAGGATACGATCCACGCGCCAGACGAACATGCCGCTATTCCATGAATACCTGCCGCTCATCAGCATCTTCTGCGCAAGTTCAAGTCCAGGTTTCTCCGTGAAACCCTTCACACGGAAGACCGGAAAACCGTGCACAGTTCCCAGGCTGTCGCCTTGCTCGATGTAGCCAAACCCGCAGGACGGGAAGGCGGGTTTGATTCCCAGGGTGACCAGGTGCCCGTCCCTGGCCATCGCGAAGCCGGCTTCCAAGACTTGGCGGAATTTCTCGGTGTTTGAGATGTAGTGGTCGGCAGTCAAGACTGCCATAATTGCGTTTGGATCCTTATGCCGAAGTTGCACGGCGGCCAAGCCAATGGCCGGAGCCGTACCCCGACCCATAGGTTCTCGAATGAAGTTGGACGGAGGCAGGCTGGGTACCTGTGAAGACAATAACGCGCTCTGATCTTCTCGCGTTACCGCGTAGATTTGATCTGGTTCAAAAAGGGGAGCAAGCCGGTCCACGGCATGCTGGAACATGCGTGCGATCGCCGACCAGTGTGAGCGACTGCTTGGCCTGCCTGCGGCGGCTCAAAGGCCACAGTCTGGTCCCCCTGCCTCCCGCCATGATTACTGCGTAGAACATGCTGAGGTCCTATCTTCTCCCAGGGCCGGTTTCATCAGAAGCCTCGCAAGTCCACGCTCTGCCTCCTGGGCAATCCTTCTTTCGGTGTACGGCTCAGGACCACATATTCAATGCCGTGCGCTTCACAATAGCGGCGCTTCTCAGGCTGATCGCCGTCATCGTTCACTGCATAGATGTCCGGCTTGATGAGGGCAAATTCCGGCTCGGCATCCATCCAGCCGCTTCCGGACGAGATCAGCGCCCGCTTGACAAATCTGATCGATTGCACCATGTACCAGCGTTCGTCCTGCCGGAACAGCGGATGCCCATCTCCCTTCAGCAGCTGGACATTCTGATCAGATCCCGCCACCACGTAGAGATCCCCGAGCTCAGACACTTCTTCAAAAAAACGGACGTGGCCCGAATGAAACCAGTCGTAGCAGCCGGTCACGACCACTTTCTTTCGCCGGGATGGATCCTCAAGAACAGGCTGATCTTGATATTCCGGAAAACTCTGCAAGGCCGCTTGCTTGACGACCTCGTAGTTCATGCCGTATGCGGCACAGAAAGCGCGCTTCTGTGCCGTGTCGTTGCGTTCGTCCACCACCCATGTATTTGCCAGACAATCCGAATAGGGCGGAAGCCTGTGCCGATCAGCCAGCGCGTCAATCAGATGAATCTCATGGACATAGCGTATGGCGTCTACAAGATACAGCCTCTCGCTCAGAGGGAATTTCGGGCTCCGCCCGTCCAGCCTTCGCGCCACGGCGTCGGACCATAGAAACACGTGCAGTTCGCCTCGCTTTGCCGCTTCTTCCAGGAAGCGCACATCGGAGGAGCGCAGATCGTCGAAACTTCCCGTTACAACGGATTTCTCCATGTCTGTTCGCTGAGCCATTAGCTGCTGATTCTTATCTTCACCTGAAATGCTCCCGGCACGGGATCCTCCGAAACCACATAGAGATAGCCGCCGCCGCAGCCGGAGTACATGGCGCCTGCGTACCGGTCCTGGTAGTAAGCCAGCAGCCCCATCAGGTCAACCGTGATCAATGGATGCCGGACGGTGTTGGGAAGGATTTTCTCCCAGCACGTCATGCACAAGTTCATGGAGGCGCCCAATGCTTTGGCATCCTGGGCAAGGATTGCCCTGTAACAATCCTTGCCAGATTGGCTCAGGCACGCGATCCAGTCCGGATCCAGGTTCTTGAGGCCGAGAGGCGAATACCCGGGGAGCCGTTGCGCAACCGGCAGCGCGTGGATCAGATTCTCGAGCCAGTGGGCAATGCCAGGGTCGTTGCAGGACTCGACATGGACTGGGAAATATCCGCCCTCGAAGGCATGGTCGTAGTCCAGGCAACTCACGCCGGCATGGACAATGCCCGCCATATCCTGCGAGCCGGACGGTTCGGATTTCCCTTGGTTCTCGGCTCCATACAACTCACGGATCAACTGGGCAGGTTCCCGGTCCGGCAGGTTTCCTTTCCACAGATCCATTGCCACCTTCCGCGAACTGGTGCCCATGCCGCTGCCCTCCATGAAGCGAACAGTGGGCTGAAGAGACACCACCACCATGGAACCCGGAGGCTTCGGATTCACTCTGGACACGAACGGCTGATCGATCCATCCCCCGGCCAGCGCCATTCGATAGGGGATGTTGCCGATCACATCCGTGATCCGGACGGCAACTCTCCGGTTGGGCTTGATGGTCTGCGTCATGCCAGGTCGCGAACGGTCTGTCGTCCAGCCTTCCGATCGGCGTACTGCTGTTCGATCCACGCATAAGTCTTGGCCAGACCTTCCCGGAACGGGATATCCGGTTCCCACTTCAGGACCTTTTTGATGAAGGTGTTATCGCTGTTGCGTCCGACAACGCCCCGCGGAGCGTCCGGATCGTACCGCCGCTGCAGCTGAACATTTCCAATCTCCTCGACCATGCCGACCAGCTCGTTGATCGAAATGAGCTTGCTCGATCCCAGGTTGATCGGAGTGGCGATCAATTCGTCGCAGTGCATGATCTTGTCGATACCGCGGACGCAGTCGTCGACATACATGAAGCTGCGGGTCTGCGTGCCGTCGCCCCAGATCACGATCTCGTGTTGCCCGGAGTCTTTCGCTTCGATCACTTTCCGGCAGATGGCAGCCGGCGCCTTTTCCCGCCCGCCATCCCACGTGCCGTGAGGGCCGTATACGTTGTGGAAACGGGCAATGTGCGTTTCAAAGCCGCGCTCTGCCCAGTATTCTTGGCAGAACATCTCTGACAGAAGCTTCTCCCAGCCATAGCCGCGCTCAGCCATGGCCGGGAAGGCATCCGACTCTTTCAAGGCCGGCGCATCAGGTTCCTGCTGAAGTGTGGTGTTGTAGGCACAGGCAGAGGAGGAGAAAAAATACCGCCTGGCTCCGGCTCGGTAGGCGGCCTCGAGCATGTGCGTCGTGATCAAGATGCTGCGGAGGCATTCGATGCGGAAATGCTCAATGAAGCCCATGCCTCCCATGTCGGCGGCCAGGTTGTAGACCTCGGCTGCTCCCTCGACGGCACGGCGGGCATTTTCCGGATCGCTCACATCCAGCGACAGGCTCTCCACACCCGGGACGCGCTGGTACCAGTTGGACAGGGGCTTCTTGTCAACCGCCCGGATGCGAGTGAAGCCCCGTTCATGGAAGTACCGCGTCAGCGCCCCGGCAATAAAGCCGCCGGCACCTGTGATCACCACCAGATCGTCCTTGTCTATATCCCGGGTCAGTCTTTCCGCAAACTCATCGCGCATTTTTGTTTGATCCTTTCCGCACTTAGTGTGGTAACGTTACCACACACACTGGGAAAAGGCGGTCTTCTGTTGCGCCTTGCCGCCACCTATTCCCTTGACCTGCTAGTGAACATCCATCCTTGCTCGTCCGCTCGATTGCCAAATCACGATTTCGGCTGGCAAAACGAGTTCCCGGTATCGGTCGGCGGCTTCTCCGCTCAGCCTCTTCAGCAGCATTTCGGTCGCCGCCTTTCCCATTTCGTAGGCAGGCTGGGCGGCCACCGTTAGGAACGGGAATGTAACCAGAGCCGACGGCAGATCATCGAACCCCACCACCGCAATATCCTCGGGCACCCGCAACCCCAATTCCCGAAGAGCCTTCAGGGCTCCAAAGGCGATGAAGTTGTTGCTGGCAAATATGGCTGTCGGTCTTGGTACGACGGCCAGCGCCCGGCGAGTCATCTCAATTCCGCTCTCTTTCCGGAACTCACCCTGGAACTCCCTGGTCGTGTTCTTGGCAATACCGGCTTCGCCCAGGGCTCTGCGATAGCCCTTGAGGCGATCATCAGCCGTTGAAACATCCGCGGGGCCATTCAAAATGGCTATGTCTCGATGTCCGAGTTTGAGCAGCAGCGAGGTAAGCTGATAGGCTCCTTCCTCAGAATCGCATCGCACAACATCTGTTCTGACTTGCGGCACTCGTCGATCCAGAACAACAATGGGGGTGCCCTGCTTTTTAATGAAGGCAACAGAATCTCGTTCGCTCAGCGCGGGAACCAGCAATATCCCATCCACCCTTTGTTCCAAAAGCATTTGCAGGTACATCTTCTCTTTGGTGGGCGATTCGTCCGTGTTACCAAAGATTACCGCGTACCCTGCCTCGCTGGCTGTGTCCTCGACTCCCCGGGCGATGGTCGTGAAATATGGGTTGGTGATATCCGTCAGCACCAACGCCAGGGTATTCCTCCGTTTGGAACGGAGGCCGCTGGCGAGCCGGTTCGGGACAAATCCAAGTTCTGCAACCGCGGCCTGCACACGCGCACGCGTTTCAGGACTGACATATCCCGAGCTATTGATGCATCGGGACACGGTAATCGGTGCAACGCCCGCCCGCTTCGCTACGTCCCTGATGTCTGCCATGTCTCCCCGAGGCACTATGGTACAGTTACCATGACAACGGTACCATATTAACACAATGAATGTGCACTGTCAATGGATCTGCCGGCGCCTATTCTGGGACGTGATTTCCAACCGCACGCGCGGGGACTGCGCCTGTGTGATTCGCGGCGCGTTCGGATTGTGATCGGCATGAACGTGCCTCTTGGGCTCGCCGATACGGCGCCCCGCCGCGAGACAGCGCTATCGGGTTGCGCTCTCCCTGGTCCCGCATGCGCACCACGTAGTCCGCTTCGGCAGATAATCGCGCGCGGTTGTCAGAAACGAATCTCGATCAGGGAAGAGGCGGGTGCCCGCTTAACCCCCGTAGGGCTGGTCGGCTTGCTTTAGACGGCTTTTCAGTTCGACCAACATCTCCCCGGCAATGCCCGGTTTGGAGCCCGACAGGTCCGCCAGCTCCTCTGGGTCCTGCACAAGGTCATACAGCTTCACCAGGTCGCCGTGGACCAGCTTTGGGTACCCGAAGCAGTAGATCAGCTTGTAGCGCCCCTTGACCATTGCGATCGTCGCGGTCGTCAAAGGCGCATACGGCTGGCTCTCCCTGGCTTGTACCGCGTACAGGCTGCGATTCGGGTCGGACGGGGCCGTCGAAAACGGTGGCATGACACGGCCTTCACACCAGTTGGGAATGCTGTGCCCGGTCACCTGGGCGAGCGTGGGCAGCAGATCGACGGCGCTCGTCGGATCGTGCACGTGCATTCCGACCGTGCGTCCCGGCTCGAATAGGAGCAGCGGCACACGGGTCACGGGTTGATACAGCGTTGGGTTGAGGTGACCGTCCAGCCCGCGCTCGTGCAGCTCTCCATGGTCCGAAGTCACGACAAGCCACGTCGTCGCCAGCAGCCCGGATCGGTCCAGCGCATCGTAGAGCCGGCCGAATTCTTTGTCCACATACAGGATGTACTCATCGTAGTCGGTGCGTGCGGCAAGCAAGGCATCCTCGGAGGCCCCTTCCGTGAATACGTCCTCGGGCTTGCGCCCCGGAACATAGCCATCGCCCTTGAATCGATCCGTGAATTCCACGGTGGTGCGGTAGGGTTGGTGCGGGGGCATCAGGTGGAAGTAGCCGAGGAATGGGCGTGGAATTCGGCTCACGCGCGCGGCAATCCAATCCGTTGCAGTCTCCAGCAGAAAATCGCTGCTGAGTTCGCCCGTGGTCGGAATGCCTCGCGGAAATCCATGCTGGAGCCCGGCTTCTTCCGCTGCCCATAGCGCCCGGTGCGGAATGGAATAGAAAAGCGAGTAGGCCGGGTCGCCTGGACTCCAGTCGACATACCGCATCCAGCTCATCATGGCAGCGTCGGCATCGTTTGGAAAAGCATCGTGGATCCAGCTGTCATACGTGCGCAGCATCAGTGCCTGCGGCGGCACCAGCTCGTTCAGCGCCCCGCTGGCTTGCCTCAGCAGGATGCTCGCCCACGCATTGTGGGTATATGAGATCCGGTAGTAGTCCTGGAACGCGGCGAAGACGTTGCGGTTGACGAACGGCCGTGCCACCTTGCCTCCACCCTGGATCGCGCGGTGCGTCCACGGCAGCGTGCCGGTGAGCAGCGAGGCGGTTCCCGGCGTGGTGAAGTTGCTGGCGGCAAAATGATTGTCGTACACGATCGCCCGTTTCGCCAGCCGCCTCAGATTGGGTGTCGTGTCACGACCGTAACCGTACAGCGATATGTTGTACGCCGACCAGGCGTCAAAGACCAGAACGATCACATTCTGCCGTTTCGCATCCGTGGATGCGTGCGCCTCAAGTGCACTCATCAGGCGCGGCGCGGCCAGGCTGAGCGGCGCCAGGCCCGACAACTTCAAGAAGTCCCGGCGGCTGATCTTCGGACTCATGCCGTCGACCTATCCGGATGGGTAATTACAACCGATGCGTCCAATCCCTGACACTCTTGCCGCCTGAAGCCGCCCGCCGTCCGGCTTCCAGGCTCCCAGCCTGCGAGATTATACAAGTATTGACGCCGGCCCTCGCGCAAGGAGTTGCGACTCCAGCCTTTGATATACTGCGCCGATGCAGATCGAGTTCAAGGGGAAGATTTGGGTCTGGCGAGGCCCCGCCCCCTGGTACTTCGTGACCGTCCCGGCGCGGCAGTCCCGTGAGTTGCAGGCCATCCTGGGAATCGTTACGTATGGCTGGGGCATGATTCCGGCACGCGTTCGCGTCGGCCGGACGGAGTGGAAAACCTCGTTATGGCCCAGGGACGGCCGTTACATCGTCCCCCTCAAAGCCCGTGTCCGGGAAGCGGTGGACCTTCACCAGGGCGATGAGATCGCTGTGCAGCTTGAAATCCACTGATGAGCCGGGCGCGTGTGGGTTCTATTGTTCCTGATTGTTTCATCCGCGGCGCGCGTTTGCACCCCTGCCGGCTCCCTCTTCCCCTATCCCCTGCCCCTGTACTCCCCGATCGGCACGGGAATCCCCGCCACCATCCAGATCACCTCGTCGGCATTTTCCGCCAGCCGCTGATTCGCCCAGCCCAGCAAGTCCCGGAAGAGCCGTCCCGCGGGGTATGCGGGCACCACGCCCTGCCCGACCTCGTTCGATACCACCAGCCACTCCGCGGGAAGTCTCCTCGATCGCTTTCAACAGATTCCCGATCTCAACTTCGACTACTGCCCGCGCCGCCTCTTCGTCGGGCTGATCCACATCCCGTGCCGCCTTGAGCAGCAGATTTGAGATCAGCAGCGTGACGCAATCCAGCAACACGACGTCCGGCCGCGGCTTATCCCTGAGAACGTGCACACCGACGTCCATCGGAAGCTCCAGCGTGCGCCACTGCGGCGACCTCTTCTGCTTGTGCGCCTCGATCCGCTGCCGCATCTCATCGTCGAGCGCCTGCGCCGTGGCGATATACAGCACGGCCCCCTCGCTGCTCCGGGCGATCTTGTCCGCGTAGTCGGACTTCCCGCTGCGAGCGCCGCCGATAATGAAAGTGAGCTTGCCCAAGTCCTTTCCGCCCTTCGCCGCGCTTCGCTACGTGATGCCCGCCAGATGAACTCGTATCGTTGAGCAGGTGCAGCACCGCGCCTCGCTCGTAGACCCGCAGCTCGGATAGCGACGCGTTCGACACGTCCACCTGCCAGTAGGCTTCGAGTGGCAGGCCGAGTGCCAGCACGATGAGCACCTGGAGCGATCCGCCGTGCGCGGCGATGACGACGGTCTCGTCCGCGTGCGTCTTGCAGATGTCCTCGATACGCGGCGTACACGCGCGTGCCCAGGTCCGGCAGCGCCTCCCCGTTTGGCGGCGCGACGCCCAGCCGGTCTGCCTCCCACTTTGATAGTCTTTCCGCGTCCTGCACCTTGAGGTCGGCATACCTTTGGCCCTGCCAGTCGCCGAAGTGCCCCTCTGAGAGGCGGGCATCGACGCGCAACGGCGGCTTCGAGGCGATGGCTGCCTGGATTGCCTGCGCCGTATCGCGCGCCCGGCCCAGGTCGCTGCTGTAGATGGCGGCCGGGGTCTCATCTGCCAGTCGCTTCGCAACGGCCTGCACCTGGGCCGCGGCCTTTCTCATCCATGGGTACATCCATCTGGCCCATGAAGCGTATCTCGGCGTTGTAGGACGTTCGTCCGTGGCGGACAAGCAGTAAGCGAGTGGTCATCTCACCGCCGCGAAGGTCAGCAGGACAGTCGTCTCAACCAGCATATTGATGGCTCCATAGGTATCCCCGGTCATGCCCGGGAGGCGGCGCAACACGAAGCTCGCACTCAGGGCCAAGACCGCGGCGGCAGCCGCCACCGCAATCAGCGGAACGAAGTCCTGCCGCAGCAACGCCACGGCGTCGACCGCAACCAGCATCGTGACGGTGGCAATGACGGCTTGCGTCGTGTGCGCGTTGTCCTTGATGTCGCGCCCCAGCCCCTGCGCACGCCCGTACGGGAAAACGATGACCGCCAGCGTCATTGCCCAGCGGCCCACGACCGGCGCGACCAGCAGGACCACCCAGCGCTGCACTTCAACCGCATTCAGCGCGCTGAACATGACCAGCAATATGAGTGCTCCGGCCGCCAATCCATACGCGCCCGTGTGCTCGTCACGCATGATCTCCAGCCGGCGCTCGGGCGTGGCGCCGCCCAGCAAGCCGTCGCAGCTATCCAGGAATCCATCGAAGTGCAGCGCCCCGGTGAGGACCACCCACAGCGCCAGGATCAGGGCGGATCTCACCGGGACGGGAAAGATCTTCCCCAGCAGAATATCCGCGCCCGCCAGCAGCGCGCCGAGCAGCAGCCCGACCAGCGGATAGAAGCCGGTCGCGGCTCCCAGCTCCCGCGGCGTGAATGACCGTCTAATGAAGGCCGGTGAAACCAGAAGGAATTGAAGTGCAGCCACGAATGCGGTCATCGATTCACCTACCCCCGCCAATCATAATGCCTGCCGACAAGGCCTCTCTGTTGTCTCAGGAGGGAGCTTCGCCGTCCTCGCTCTTGCCACTAACGCCGGCCTCGTCAAAGGTCGCCATCTCGGTCAGGGCGCGGCATGCAGATTCCACCAGATGCATTGCCAACACGGCTCCCGTGCCTTCACCCAGCCGTAGACCGAGGTCCAACAAGGGCCGCAGTTTCAGCCATTCGAGCATCAGCCGGTGCCCCGTTTCCGCCGATGTGTGCGCCGCGATTAGGTAGTCACGGGACGCGGGCGCCACGGCCACCGCGATCATGGCTGCCGCCGTCGAGATGAAGCCGTCGATAATGACCGGCTTGCGATTCGCAGCCGCACACAGGATGGCCCCTGCCAGTCCGCCAATCTCAAAGCCGCCGACCTTGGCAAGGACATCCAGCCCGTCGCCACGATCGGGCCGGTTTACCTCCAGTCCCCGTCGGATGGCGGAGATCTTGCGCTTCAGGCCGGCATCGTCCACGCCCGTCCCGCGTCCCGCCACCTCTTCGGGGGATGCACCGGTCAGCGCCGCGGCAATTGCGGCCGCAGGAGTTGTGTTGCCTATTCCCATGTCTCCCGTCGCCAGGATGTCCAGGCCCTTGGCGAGCTCATCCTCGAAGACCTCGGTGCCCGCAAGGATCGATGCAAGAGCCTGCTCGCGGCTCATCGCCGGACCGCGGGCGAGGTTCCGCGTCCCGGCGGCGATCTTGCGGATGACCAACCCCGCTGCAGGCGCGAGTTCGGTCGCCACGCCCATATCGACCACGATCACGCGCGCCCCCGATTGTCGCGCGAAGGCGTTGATGGCTGCGCCTCCGCGCAGGAAATTCAACACCATTTCTGCAGTCACATCCGCCGGATACGCGCTCACGCCCTGCTCGACGACCCCATGATCTCCGGCCATGACCAGCACCACTTTGTTTTGCAGGTGCGGCATCGGGTCGCCCGTGATGCCCGCCACCTGGATCGAGATTTCTTCCAGCCGCCCCAGGCTGCCGCGCGGCTTGGTAAGTGTGTCCTGCCGTGCGCGCGCCGACCGCATGGCTGCTTCGTCAAGCGGATGGATCCGGCTTGTCAATTCTTCAAGCTGCATAGGTGTGTGCAAGCCTGGCGCCTGCAAGAATCAGAACTCGATCCCGGCCTGGGCTATGACTCCCTCGTCAAACGGATGTTTGATGGCCTGCATTTCGGTCACCAAGTCCGCGTATTCGATCAGTGCCGCGGGCGCATCCCGACCGGTGATGATGAGATGCAGATCCGGGGGCTTGTTAGCCTTCAGCCAGTCGATGACCTGCGCCGTATCCAGCCAGCCGAAGTGTAGGGTGTACGTGAACTCGTCCAGCAGGATCAGGTCGTATTGGCCGCTGCTGATCTTCTCCTGCGCCAGCTTCCAGCCTTTCAGCGCGCGCCGGATCGTCTCCTCCATGTTTTTGGAGGTCCACGTGAATCCATCCCCCATTGAGTGCCACTCGATTCCGAGCTTCTTGGCCGCTTTGACCTCGCCCCACTGCCCGGTTTCGGCTTTGATGAACTGGATCACACACAGGCGAAAGTTGCGTCCCCACGCCCGCAGCAGCGTTCCCAGCGCGGCCGTGCTTTTTCCCTTGCCCTGCCCCGTGTTGACGATCACCAGACCTTTTCGCATGTTCACACCTTTCCGCCTCCGTCGGGCAGCACCAGCGGACTTCCGTAGTCCGGATGTTGTATGACGTGGACTGGAATCCCGTACACATCCGAGAGAATCTTTGCCGTGAGCACTTCGGATGCTTCCCCGATCGCCCGCATGCGACCATCAACCAGCAGGGCCACCCGATCGGCGTACAGGCCGGCCAGATTCAGATCGTGCAGCACCATCAAGACGGCCAGGTGCTTGTTCACAGCGAGATCGCGTATCAGGCGGATCAGGCTGTCCCGATGCTGAAGGTCGAGATGCGTCGTAGGCTCATCCAGCAGCAGCACCGGCGTATTCTGCGCCAGGGCCCGCGCCAGCAGCACGCGCTGCTGCTCGCCGCCCGAAAGCTCCCCGACGTAGCGCTCGGCAAGAGGCAGCATCTGCGTGTGTTCCAGCGCGTACTGCACGCGCTCGTGATCCTGCGGCCCCGTGCGACCGAGCCAGCCAAGATGTGGCGTCCTGCCCAGCAATACCGATTCGTACACCGTGAACGCCGGCGGCAGGCTGCGCGCCTGCGGTACCACCGCCAGGTAACGGGCGCGCTCCATCGTCGAAAGCCGGGACAGCAGGTCGCCGTTGATGCGCACATCGCCATGCTGCAGCGGCACGACCCCGCTCACCGCCCGGATGAGCGTGGACTTTCCCGCGCCGTTCGGACCGACCAGCGCCACGACCTCGCCGGCATCGACGTTGAACGACACATCGTGGAGAACCACGCGGGTGTCGTAGGCGACCGTCAGGTGCTCGATCTTCAGCATGCTTCGACCGGTACCAGATCGCAGAAGAAGAAGCGCTCGTCTCTCAACACGATTTCTCCCCGCTCGTGCGCTATCGCCCGTCCAAATATCGGGCCGTCGTACACGAAGGAATGATACTCTCCGTTCTCTCCGCATACATCCACCGTCGACGGCAGGTCGGAGACAAACTCAGCATCGATGCTTCGGCCCACGAACTCTTTCCCAAGCGACTGTCCATCGACGCACACCGTGACGGCCTTGAAGCCCAGGCCCAGGAATGACTTCATCAGCTCCGCAGTTTCCCGCTTCCACAGCGGGAAGAGTCCTTTCATTCCAATCCTGGCGAGGTTGCTTTCCCTGTACTTGCGCAAATCTTCGAGAAAGATGTCGCCAAAGACAACGGACCCCACCCCGGCCTCCTTGTATCGACTCAGCGTTTCTGCGATCCGCGCTTCATACTCCTCGTTGCTCGACTCCTTCGGAAGGATCACTTCCTCCAGCCGAAGACCCAGCGACTTGCGCCTGCTGCTCGAGCAATGCCCGACGCACGCCGTGCATGCTGATTCGGTCGTAATCTCCGGTTACCGTTGTCAGGAGCGCGGCGATTTCAAACTCGCCGCCGGCCTTGATCTGATGCAGGGCCATGGCGCTGTCCTTGCCGCCGCTCCATGAGAACAGTACCTTTTCCATTCTGGCGCCGCCTCACCAATACCCTTGATTCTTCGCCCTGCGCAGCACCCACAGAAAGAAGGGCGCCCCAGCCAGCGCCGTCACGATTCCCACCGGCAGCACCTGTGGAGCCAGAACGACGCGGGCCAGTAGATCGGCGAGCAGTAGCACCGTGCCGCCGCTGACAATCGAAAGCGGTATCAGGCGGCGATAGTCCGCACCCCACAGCAAGCGAATTAGATGGGGCACGATCAGCCCCACGAACCCGATGATTCCCGAGAAGGCCACTGCGGACGCCGTGGTCAGCGAGGCGGCCAATATCAGCCAGAATTTCACGCGTTCCGCAGGTAAACCCATCTGGCTGGCTTGCTCCTCGCCAAATTGCAGCACGTTCAGCGCGTGCCCGGATACCAGCAGAGCGAACAACCCGACCAGGACGTAAGGCAGCAAAGCGATCACCGGCTGCCATCCGCTCATCAGCGAGCCGCCCAGCAGCCAGCCCGTGGCCCGGCGCAGCTCTTCATTCGATCGCAGCATCAGGAACGAGGTCAGCGATGTGGCGAACGAGCTGACGGCCACTCCCGCCAGGATCAGCGTCGTGGTCGGCACGCTCCTGCCGATCCGCGCCAGGCCATAGACGATCATCACGGTGATCAGGGCGCCGGCAAAAGCCGCCGCCGGGATGACGTAGAGCCCTGCCAGATCTGCCGGCCAGCGGATGCTCATGGCGATGACCGCGCCCAGCCCCGCGCCCGAGGCAACGCCGATAAGATATGGATCCGCCAACGGATTCCGGAACAGGCCCTGGTATCCCGCACCGCTTCCAGCCAGCGCCGCGCCGGTCAGTAATAGCAGCACGGCGTGGGGCAGCCGGATTTCGAGCAGGATCGTCGAGAACAACTGGGCGGCTTCGCCCGGCAGCGCGGAACCCGCCAGCCGGGCGACCAGCACCGTCAGCACGGTCTTGGGCGGGATATACACGGGCCCGATCGCCACGCTCAGGATCAGCGCAGCGAGCAGCACCAGCAGGCTGATGAACAGCGCGCGCACCAGCGAATGGTTCATCGGCTGCGCAAGCCTGGCGGCCTGCCCGCCGTTCCGGCTCACCCGCTCCTCACTTGAACAACTCCGGGTGCAGCAACTTCGCCATGGCTTCCAGCCCGTCGACCATGCGGGGGCCCGGCCGGCTTACCAGGTTATCGTCAAAGATGAATATCATGTTTTGTTGTACCGCCTTGAGCGCTTGCCAGCCGGTGCGTGCCGCGACTTGCTCGGGCGTTACCCCTCCATAGGTATTGTCGCCAAGCAGGATCAGGTCCGGCTGCTTGGCAAGCAATTCCTCGACGCTAACCTGTACCCACTCCCCATTCAGTTCCGCGCCGAAGTTCTTTCCTCCCGCCGCGTCAATGATGAGATTGACGAAGGTTCCCGGCCCTGACGTGAATGGAGCATTCGGATCGGTTGCGTCCAGCTCATAGTAGACCAGCGGCTTCTGCGCGACATCCGCCACCCTAGCCGTGACCGCGTCCACGCGGCTCTTGAGCGACGTCGACCAGCGCCGCGCCCTCCTTATCGTGGCCCGTCATCGTGGCGACGGTTTGCAGGTTGGCATACAGGTCCGCGAACGTGCCCGGATTGGGCACGACATATACGGTCAGTCCCACGTTTTGCAGGTCGGCGATCTGCTCAGGAGGCGTCAGCGGCGCCGCCAGCACCACATCCGGTTTCTTCGACAGAATGAGCTCCATGTTCAGGGCTCCAAAGCCGCCGCCGATGTCCGGGACGTCCTTGGCTTCGGCCGGATAATCCGAGAAGGAGTCGCGGCCGACCATCTCCGCTCGGGCTCCCACCGCAATCAGGATTTCCGTGTTCGATGGCGCCAGCGAGACCACCCGCTGCGCTGGGTGGTTGAGCGTGATCTCATGGCCAAGGCCATCGGTGAAGCGAAGCGCGGCAGGCGCCGTTGGGGTCGCCGCGGGCGCGCACGCCGCCAGCCACAAGAAAGCGCTTAGGCAGATTGGGATGATTTTTCGGGACATCGTTTCCTTTCAGGCGGCCATCCCATCTGCGAGTTTCCTTATCAAAGCGAAATCCCCAGCCAATGGCTGGGGAGGTTGGAGAGCTGTCTCGCCGAAGCGGATCGTCCTCCACCTCCTAGCCGCGGGAGTGTGGTGAACCGGCCAAGGCGGGCGACCTGACTCGTGCCCTGCTACGAGTTGCTCAGGCGCACTTACAGTTGCGGGACAGCGCCGGACTTGCACCGGCTTCGCCGCTTTTGGCCGAATTCTGTTGTTATGTCATTCTATGCTGCGAGGCCGCGCACGTCAAGGATGCCGGGTGGGAAAGGATGCCATCCGCGACGTGGTGGGATCTCAAAGAAGGCGCGATAATTCGTCAGAGAGCCTGCACATCTTGATGCCACTCCTTCTTCTTTCGACGCAAGGGCATCGTCCGAAAACATAGTGAGGCCACACCGGGAGCGAAATCCAAATGCAGTCAAGAAGTAAGAGCTTGCGCGAGCTTTCAACTTTTCTGGTTTTGACTGCCATCTTCAGCAGCATAGCCTATATCCCGATCGTAAAGGCGGGCACCGTAAGTGGGCAACAGTCTGAACTTACGGGATTCTTGATGCTGGCACCTGGTCTTGCAGCAGTCATTACCTATCTGGCATTCGAACGGAGCCTGCGGCCGGTCGGCTGGAAGCCGGGCCCGATATCATCCCTGGTTCTCGGGTTGGTGATACCACCGCTCTACTGTTTGATTGCTTATGGGCTGGTATGGCTGCTCGGTGCAGGAAGGTTCAACGGTCAGTTCCCAGGCAACTTCCCGGTCCTTCTGCCGACCCTGTTGGTCGGCGGCACCTTGTCGGCCCTTTTGGAGGAGGTCGCCTGGCGCGGATTCCTCGTCCCGGTAATGATGAGACTCACGAATTTCACCAGGACGGCCCTGATTACAGGTTTGATTTGGGCGATCTGGCATTATCCGCTGATCATCTATTCGGATGTCCGGCTGGGCGAAACCCCTCTGATCTACAGCATGGCCTGCTTCACTGTCTTCGTTATGGGCATGAGTTTTGCCGCAGCCTGGCTTCGGGTCCGATCCGGCAGCGTATGGCCTGCCGCGCTGCTGCACGGGAGTCATAACGTATTCATGCTGCACGTGTTCAACGTTCTCACGACAGACACCGGCAAGACCTGGCTCTTGTTGGGCGAGTACGGTGCAGTGACAGCCGCGCTGGGGTTGCTGCTCGGCATCGTCTTCTGGAGTCTCCGAAGCAAGCTGCCTGCTGTGAATTAGCCCGGAACAGGCAGGCCGGGGCGAAGGCCCTGCGAAAGGCTGCAGGGGCGGGCGACCAGAGCCGCTTTGTCCACCCGCTTATGGAACTAGTTGCGGCTTGCTTCGCCGAGAGAGCCGGAATTCGCCGAAGATGAACAGGATCACAGATGACAACATCAGCGATGGATTGGCTGCCCGCCCGTACAGTGCCAGGCCCGCCAGCGGTACGACATAGGCGAGCGTCAGCCACAGCCAGTCCAACCCGGCGGCGTCCGCGGCCAGGGTCACAAACGGCAGCAGCAGGACGACGTAGTCGTAGTTTTGCAGATAGGGACTGACGAGAAACGTAATCAGCACTCCGGCCGCGATGAGCTTGCCTGGGGTGGCGGCAAGCTTAATCCAGTAGACCGCCACCCAAACGGCAGCCGCGATCGCCAGAATCGCAGAGATCCATACGGCTTGATCCAGCCCTCCACCCGCAATTCCCGCCAAGAACATCGACGGGCTCACGCACTGGTGGCACTGCGATACATCCCGGAAGCCCGTCAGTGAGTGGAAGTAATCCAGCGGCCAGACGGGTGATGCCAGAAACCCCATCGCAAAAAGCAGTGCGCCGGCGCCGAAAACGGCCATCAAGGCCTGACGTCCAAAACGGTCCCGCCTTAACCACAGAGCAACCAGAACCATGATGAGGATCAATCCACCGAGGTGTGGCTTGAAGGTCAGGAGGGCGGCGGCAATTCCTGCCAGCACGGCGCGTTCGTTGCGCAGCGCGTACACCATCAGAGCCGCGCCCAGCAGCACCGGAAAGACATACTGCCCCACGAACAAGCTGCCTAGGACCGGCACCCAGAGGATCGCAAGCAAGAATTGCGGCAGCTGCTTTGCCGAGGCCTGGGGTCCGACCAGAAGCCACACGGAGACGGCCAGCATGATGAGGTTGACGCCGAACCAGACCCGCGCCGCAACGTAAATCGGCATCAAGGCCAGCCACAGCGTGCTCAGCGCGTACCACGGTGGGTACGGGAATGGCAGCACAAACACCTGCCCGGGCGACACGTGCGCCAGCTCTGCGATCATTTTGACCTGCCCGGTATGGTCATAGAGTGGAATACCGCGCAGGAGCCCGAGGTCCGCGTGATAGAGCACCTGGAAATCCAGATAGGGGCGGATCGGCAGCGGCAGCAGCGCCATCGCCAGCAGCAGCACGGCGGCGGCAAGGAGTCCCAACAGGATCTTCATCCAGCCTCGCTGCGGCGCTTGATGGCCTGGATCAGGCCCCGGAACACAAGCCGGTGCAGCGGACCGAGCAGCAGCCAGTAGGCAAAACCGGGCATACCGTGCGAGGCGCGAAGAAAGCGGTTTGGGCCAACACCGCCTCGTCCCCCTCCGGTTCGACACGCCATTCCATCCAACCCTCGCCAGGGGCGCGCAGTTCAGAGTGCAGCCGGATCATCGTGCCCGGCTCAACGGCCTCCACGCGGTAGTAGTCCACCTGGTCACCAACTCGGATGCCCGGATTGGCTGACGCGGCGTGCACCGTATCGTGCCCCGTTCCGTCCTTCGGTTTTGTATCCCTCCGCGACCCTCGCGGTGCAAAAACGGCATCCAACCAACCTCTCAATCGCCACAACCAGTTTGCGTAAGGCCAGCCGTATTGACCTCCCATGCGGAGAAGCACGCCGTACACCTCTTCGGTGGAGGCTCTGACTGCCACGCGACGATAGTCCACCAGGAAACCTTCGTGCTTCATCGTGACGACCCTGCGGCCCAAGCCTTCCCAGACGCGCTCGAGTTGCGCCGGCGCCAGGTCTGCCAGGGCCGCTTCGAGGGCGGCTTCGTACCGCACCAACTTCACTTCCGGAAAGGTCTTTTGCGCCGCGTCGTCCACGACAATCGAATCGGACTGCAGGCCGCCCACCAGCGCGGTCGCAATGGGAAACGGAACCGGCGTCAGCCAATCCACGAACCGCGCCATAAGTCCGATGGGGATGCCGGGCAACGTGAACAGCCAGCGCCTCAAGCTTCGCGATTTTGCGTAGCGCAGCATCGTATCCGCGTACAACATGCGGTCCGGCCCGCCCATTTCATAGATGCCGCCGCGCGCTTGCGGTCGCTCAAGTCCCGCGGTCAGGTAGTCGATCACATTCGCCGCCGCAATGGGCTGCGATTGATTGCGCAGCCACGTGGGCCCCGGCAGGACCGGAAAGCATTCTGTCAGGAAGCGAATCATCTCGAATGAAATGCTTCCCGCGCCGACGATCACACCGGCTCGGAACTCCGTTACCGGCACACGTCCCTGACGCAGGATTTCACCGGTCTCAATTCGTGAGCGCAGGTGGGGCGCCAGGTTCGGCGCCGTGGGGTCGGCGAGCCCGCCCAGGTAGATGATGTGCTCCGACCCCCGCCTTCTCCGCGGCTTGCGCGAATAGCCGGGCGCTCTCTTTTTCCACACCCACATAGCCGCGCCCGCTGGCCATGTTATGGATCAGGTAGTAGGCAGTATCGACACCCGCCAGCGCGCGCTCGATGCTGGCGGCGTCCGTGGTGCTCCCGCCCATCACCTCCACGCTTGCAAGCCAGGCGCGTCCGGCAAGGCGCGCGGGTTCGCGTGCCAGCGCCCGTACGCGGTGGCCGGCCTGAAGCAGGCGCGGCACCAGTCGGCTCGCGATATACCCATTGGCGCCGGTGACGAGAATCAGACGCCTCATGGTCCGTCGTCACCAATCTGCAACCGAAAGAAGCGGACATCCATTGGTTCTGCTGGATTCAATGCACCCCCGCGGGAGCCTACGAGTGCGTCAGGCTGCGCGCCCTGGCGGCAATCTGCCGGATGAGTCCATTAAATAGAAAGGCATGGAAGGGCCACATGGCGTACCAGTAGACAAAACCCCAGAATCCCCTTGGGGCGTAGTAGGCCGTCTCCGTGAGCAATGTGCGGCCATCTTCTTGAGGATTCAACTCAAATTGCAGCCAGGCCTTGCCGGGAATCTTCATTTCGGCGCGCAGCCGCATCAGGCGGTCTTGTACGACGTCCTCCACACGCCAGAAGTCGAGTGATTCACCTGCCCGGATGTCGTCGGGACTCCGCCGGCCGCGTCGAATGCCCACGCCGCCCAGCGCCTTGTCCGCCCAACCGCGCAGCGCCCAGGCCCAGTCCATGAAGAACCAGCCCCGCGCGCCGCCAATACCCGTGTACACCTTGAAGAGCGCCGCCGCTGGTGTCTCCACCACCAGGGTGCGCCGCTCGAGCATCATGCCCTCTTCTATTGAAAAGCGATACGGCCGGGCATCCCCGGCGGAGTTGACCAGCGCATCCGACCACGAAGTCTCGACCTCATCGCTCAGGACTCGCCCAAGCGCCGCTTGCACGGCCGCCTGAAAATCCAGCAGCTGAATCTCTGGAAAGAGCCGCCGAGCCTCGTCGTCGTGAACCACCAGGTTGGCGCGCAGCCCCTCGATGAGCGGCAGCACGGTTCGCCAGTGGACGGGTGTCACCATGTGCACCCAGTAGGCCGAGAGCCGCGGCAGATTAAACGGCGTGCGGATCAGGATGCGCTTGAGACCCCGCTCACGGGCATAGTCCAGCAGCATGTCGGCGTAGGTCAGCCGGGTGGGCCCGCCGATTTCCACCATCTTTCCCATGCTGTCAGCACTGCTCAGCGCGGATAGCAGGTAATCCAGCACGTTTCGAATGCCAATCGGCTGCGCCAGCGCAAAGAACCACGCCGGGCAAACCAGCACCGGTTCGCGTTCGGCCAGATACCGGATCATCTCGAACAGCGCGCTGCCTGAACCGATGATCATGCCGGCCCGGAATTCGGTCACCGGCACGCCGCTCTGCCTAAGGATGTAGCCGGTCTCGTGGCGCGAGCGCAGGTACGGCGACAGGCTTGCCGTCGGATCTACCAACTCTCCCAAGTAGATCAGTCGCTGGATCTTTTCCAACTCCGCCGCCTCACTGAAGCGGCGGGCCATCTGCAAGTCATGCTCGGCACGCGGCTTCCCGCCCTGCATGCCGTGGATCAAGTAGTACGCCGTGTCTACACCCCGGAAAGCCGCCGCCAACGAGTGCGCGTCCAGGGCATCCCCGGTAATGACCTCCACCCGCGAAAACCAGACCTGTCCCTCGATTCGCTGCGGGTCGCGGACCAGGCAGCGCACGCGGTAACCCGCCTCGAGCAACCTCGGCACCAGCCTTCCGCCAACATAGCCAGTCGCACCTGTGACCAGGATGAGTCCGTCGCCCGCCATGCTGCGGATTATAACGGTTGGCTCTTGCGGCCCCGTGCGCGGCCGCGCACGGCATTTCATGTACAATCCTCGCATGCCGCTCCCCCTGATGTGGGCCTCGCTGGCATTTGTTGCGGGCATCGTTCTTGCGGGCGCGTTGCACCTTTCTGTCTACATCTGGCTGGCGCTGAGTCTGCTTTCTCTGCTCGGCGTCTTTTTGGCCCGGCGTCTGGCCCCGGTCGCGTCGACTGTGCGCGTGGGCGGCGCAGCCCTCCGTCTGTCGCGCTCGTTTTTCGAGTGGAGCCTCGTCTGCCTGACGGTTGGTTGGTTGGGCGCGGCTCGTTACCAATCCAGCGCTTCCCGGGATTTGAACTCTTCGTTGGCGGCCTTCAATGACGGCGGCTATCAAGTGCTGGTCACGGGCACGCTCGTTGATCCCCCGGATGTCCGCGACACGTACACCAACCTGCGAGTGCACGCTCAAATCGTGGATACCGGATTGGACCGGGTCAAGGTCAGCGGCTTGCTCCTGGCCCGCGTCGGCCCCAATCAGGAATTCCACTACGGCGATAATGTCCGCTTGCGCGGCGATCTCGAAACGCCGCCCTCCAATGAGGACTTTTCCTATCGCGACTACCTCGCCCGTCTCGGGATTCGCAGCTACATGAGCGCCGCAGACGCGACGTTACTGCCAGGCATGGGCGGCAGTCCCGTTCTGGCCGAGATCTATCACCTGCGAGACCTGTCCCTGCAGAACGTCTATCGCTTGTTCCTGGACCCGGAAGCCTCGCTGCTTGCTGGCATCCTGCTGGGCGTGGATTCAGGCTTGACGGCCCGGCTGCAGCAGGCCTTCAACGACACCGGGACCTCGCATATCATCGCGATTTCCGGCTTCAACATCGCCGTCATCGCCGGCGTCTTCGCCGTGGTCTTCAACCGACTGCTCGGCCCGCGCCGGGGTGCGCTGGTCGCCTTCATCGGCATCGCCTTCTACACGGTGTTTGTCGGTGCGAGCGCGGCGGTCGTGCGCGCCGCGCTGATGGGCGGCGTGAGCCTGCTGGCGGTGCAGGTCGGACGGCGACAGCAGGGTCTCAACACGCTTGCCTTTGTCGCCGCCGTCATGGCGCTGTGGAATCCGCTCGTGCTCGGAGACGTGGGCTTTCAGCTCTCATTGTTTGCTACACTGGGGTTGATCCTGTACGGCACGCCCTTCATGGAGGCCGCGGCCGGGTTCATCGCCCGCCATTTTCCGGCCTCCGACGCGGAGAGAATCGCCGCGCTGCTCAGTGAGTTTGTCCTGCTGAACTCTTGCCGCCCAGCTCACCACATTGCCGATCATGGCCTACCATTTCAAGCAGCTCAGCCTCGTCTCTCCCCTCGCCAATGCCTTCATTTTGCCGGCTCAGCCTGCGGTGATGGTGCTTGGCGGACTCGCGGTCCTGCTCAGCTTCGTTCTATATCCGCTCGGGCAGGTGGCGGCGTGGGTGGCGTGGGTGCCAACGGCCTACACCATTCGCATGGTCGAATTCTTCAATACGTGGCCCCACAGGGTCATTTATCTCGGCGGTTTCTCGCTGACTCTCGTTGTCCTTTTCTATGTGCTGCTTTTCGGGGTCACACTGGCGGGAGGTCGCTTGCGGGAGTGGCTCGGATTGCTCAGGCAGAGATTCCGCTTTCTCTCGCTCTCCGCGGCGCTGCTCGCCCTTTTGATCTGTGCGTTGTTCGCCTGGCGGCTGGTTGCGGCCGCGCCGGATGGAAGGCTGCACGTTACGTTCCTCAGTGTGGGATCCGCGGATGCGGTGCTCATTCAGACGCCGTCCGGCAGGCATGTCCTGATCGACGGCGGGCCGTCCGCGGCCTCGGCGTCGGATGCCTTGGGCAGAAGACTATCGCCTCTCGATCACAGCCTCGATTGGCTTGTGCTCGCCTCGACGGATGAGAACGAGGTTGCGGCCCTGCCCCGCCTCCTGCCGCGCTTTCCTCCCAGACAAGTCTTGCTGGCGGGTCCCACGCAGGCCTCCTACTCGGCGGGCGTCGTGATGCAATGGCTGGTCGACGAAGGCATCCCTGTGACCCAGGCCGAAGAAGGGCAATCCCTGGACCTGGGCGATGGTGCGCGGCTGCAGGTGCTCTTCCTTTCACCCCGCGGCGCCACCCTGGTTCTGGAGTGGAACTTGTTCCGTCTCATGTTGCCGATCGGAGCGAATGCGGATACGGTGGTGCAGCTCGAAAACTCAGATCTTGTCGATCCAATGAACGTCTTGCTCCTCTCTCAGAGCGGTTATGCCCCGCTCACACGGCCAGCCTTGCTCGATAATCTCAATCCCCAACTGGTGGTGATCAGCGTCGCCGTGGCGGACCAGGACGGGCTGCCGGACCAGGAGACGCTGGACTTGCTGAAAGGCTATTCCGTTTTGCGGACCGACCTGAACGGGTGGATCGAGGTCTCCACGGACGGCAAACAGATGTGGGTCTCCTCGGAGCGGCTGCCCCCGACTGTAGGCGCGCAGGCTCCGGTCGCCAGCAGGGAACCTAATCCTCTTCCAAGCACGACTGCACCGCCCCCGGGTCAGCCGGCGGCCACAGCAATTCGGCCGGGAGTAAATCAGCCCTTGGAAGTGAACTCCGCGACTCCCTCTGCCGCCAATCAGCCGCCGGCAGCCAGCACGCTTCCGCCAGCCACGGCAAATCAGCCCGGCCGGGCCACGGGACCAGCGCCAGGGGGCGTCAATCAGCCATGATCCCCTTGCTTGAATGGGGCGCTCTGCATTGATGCATGAGATACAACTTCGCGACGTGCTCGCGTCCGATCTGCCGATCTTTTTCGTTCATCAGCAAGATCCTGAGGCAACCGCCATGGCCGCTTTTCCGGCGCGGCAAAGCGACGCACACTTCGCGCATTGGGCCCGGATCATGGCCGACGAAACCAATATCTTGAAGACAATTGTGGTGGATTCACAGGTTGCCGGCAACATTGTGAGCTGGGATCAGTCCGGGCAAAGGGAGGTGGGTTATTGGCTCGGCCGCGAGTATTGGGGACGAGGCATCGCAACTCATGCTCTCGAGCTGTTGCTCACTGAGATTGCGACCCGCCCCTTGTACGCTCACGTTGCCCGGCACAACCTCGCCTCGCGCCGCGTGCTGGAGAAATGCGGCTTCATCGTCATCGGCGCGGATGGCGTGCTCCAGGAGAATGCCCTTGAGCCGGTCGCGGAGTTCGTCCTCAGGTTGGACTGAGACGCCGCATGCCGCCTCCTCCGCGATCGCTCGCCACCATTGTCCGGATCAGGTCCGCCGCGTATGCCTGAATTACCCGAGCTCGAGGTTGTTCGGGAAGTCCTTCTGCGACGCGTCCTAGGGCAAACCATCGACGAGGCGCAGATCATTCCGCCGGGCGGTCCGATCGTCGTGCGCGACTACACACAGGGCGGATTCGCGGAGAGTCTGGTCGGCAGGACGATCTCTCAAATCGACCGGCGGGGCAAATTCCTGATCCTGTTGCTCACGGCCGACAAGCCGCCGCTCTTTCTGGCCATCAATCCAAAACTGACCGGTCGCCTGCAACTGGCGGATCCAGGCGACAAGCGCCTGGCAAAGACTCACCTCGTGATGACGTTGTCTGGAGGCAGGCAGCTCCGTTACGTTGACCAGAAGCAAATGGGGCAGCTCTACCTTACGGACAGGCTCCGATCTGTTCCCGAATACGCGGGCCTCGGGCCGGAGCCCTCCGAGATCACTCTGGAGGAGTTTCGCCTGCGCTTGAAACCGTTCCGCGGCGAAATCAAAGGGGTTCTGACGCGCGGCCAGTTCGTGGCAGGCATCGGCAATGCGTATGCCGACGAGATTCTATGGGCGGCGCGCCTGCATCCCTATCGCAAGCGCACGCAACTCACGGCCGAGGAGGTGGATCGCCTGTACGCCGCCATGCGCTCCACGCTGACCGAGGCGGTCGACAAAGTCCGCTTGGAAATGCAGGAAAACATCCACCTCAAACCGCGCGATTTTATGGCGGTGCACATGAAGTCCGGGGAACCATGTCCGCGCTGCGGCACGCCCATATCCCTCATCGGGGCCAACCAGCGCATCACCAATTTCTGCCGCTCTTGCCAGCCGGGAGGGTTGATCAAAGGCATGTCCTAATTGTTCATCCGGCTACCCGATGCCAGCCGGGTGTGAATGAACAGTCCGCGGACTGGGTCTGCCTCGACCCGCGGTGCCCTCTTAAATGCGAAAGGTTCTGCCTGCAGGCAGAACCTTTCGCCCGTTAAACCGTGACTATATTCCGGCAATGCTGTTGTTGATGGTGCTGAAGGTGTTCCCAACAATGGGACCCAGGATGATCAGCGCGGCGATGACGACGATGGCTACCAGGACAAGAATTAGTGCATATTCAACAAGACCCTGGCCGCGCTGGGAAGCCTGTGCTCCCCGCGACTTGCACGCAATCAACATGATGGCTTCTCCTTTCCCTTGGATTTCTCCCTGCCAGGACGCCTCTCACAGATGCGTCCATTATACGCACAACGGTGGGCCGGGGGTCTTGCAGTTATGCTGGCGCGCTTTCCCCCGGCGGCCGGGCGTTCTCCGTTTAAAAGGAAAGATCCTGCCTTTCGACAGGACCTTTCTGCCAGTCGTGTCTGGGCCTAGACGCCACTCAAGCTGTTGTTGATGGTGCTGAATGTATTGCCGATGATGGGACCCAGGATCATTAGCGCGGCGATGACTACGATGGCTACCAGGACAAGAATCAATGCATACTCAACCAGTCCCTGGCCGCGCAGGGAAGCCTCTGCTCCCCGAGACGTGCGTGCAAGCAACATTTTGGCTTCTCCTTTCCTTGGATTTCCCCGTGGCAATCTGCCTTCGGAGATGGCCACATCGTACGCCGTGCGACTTGGGAATCGAATTGCAGTTCCGTTACGTGCGCCCGCCGGCAAAGGCTCCCAATAGGCGGCTGGCAGGCGGCTCTGAGTTCCGGCGTGCCATGGTCGAGCTTCACTAGCGCCCTTTGCAGCCGGGCGGCGGCCTCCACGCCGCATGGCGCGCCCATCGGGCCGCGGTTGTCCCGGCGCCCGCCCCAGAGCGACTGGTTATGGCTCTCCAGGCTTAGTGACTTCTCAGCCTCCCGTAATTGATGCGTAAGGAAGATTGTCTACAATGCTCTCATCCATGAATACGAAGATGAAGCGATTTGGATGGGTGGTTGTGGCACTGGCATTGACCGCGTGCTCGACCGCCTCGGCAGGGAGCAACATGACCGCACCCGCAGCAGCTCGCCCGGCGGACTTGCCGGATCTCGGTCCGGCGCCCGAACTTACGAATTCGGTTTGGCTGAACACGGATTCCCCGCTGCGATTGGCCGACCTGCACGGCAAGGTAGTCGCCGTGGAAATGTGGACCTTTGGCTGCATCAATTGCCAGCATGTCATTCCTTCGCTCAAGAGTTGGTATGCGCAATACAAGGACCAGGGCTTCGTGCTGATCGGCAACCATTTTCCCGAGTTCAGCAGCGAGCGGGACCTGGACAACCTGAAACAGGCCGTGGCCCGGGCGGGCATCGAATACCCGGTCGCGCAGGACAACGACGGCGCCACCTGGCGCGCCTACCATAACGGCTACTGGCCAACCCTGTATCTAATTGACAAGCGCGGACACATCCGTTATGTTCACATTGGAGAGGGCGAGTACGCGCAGACCGAGTCCAATATCAAGGGCCTGCTCGCCGAGGCCTATCCCTAGACTAGAGGTTCGTATGGACAACACGTATCGCTCGGTTCCCGTTCTTCCTTCGGAGATCACCCCCAAGGCTCTTTACTTCAGCCGCCGTGATTTCCTCAAGACCGCCGGCATCCTGAGTGGCACCGCCCTTTTGGCTGCCTGTGCTCCGTCGGTGGGCGGCGGATCGGCGGGCGCGCCTCCAACCGCGGCCGCCTTCGCCGGCAAGACGGACGAGACCGGCGCGCCCCTCAACTCCTACAGCGACATCACCAACTACAACAACTACTATGAGTTCAGCACCAGCAAGGAGGCCGTGGCGCCTCTCTCGGTGGACTTCAAGTCCCACCCCTGGACCGTCACGGTCGGCGGGCTCGTTAACAAGCCCCAGACCTTCGCCATCGAAGATCTGCTTAAGATGTTTCCCCAGGAAGACCGAATTTATCGTCTGCGCTGCGTGGAAGCCTGGAGCATGGTCATCCCGTGGCAGGGCTTTCCTCTGGCGAGCCTGCTGAAGGCCGTCGAGCCCACCTCGGAAGCCAAGTACGTGGCCTTCACGACCCTGATGGACAAGAGTCAATTCCCCGCCGAAGGCAGCGGCTTTTATCCCTGGCCGTACACGGAAGGACTGCGCCTGGATGAGGCCATGAACGATCTGGCCCTGCTTGTGACGGGCTTATACGGCTCCCCGTTGCCGCCGCAGGACGGCGCCCCGATCCGTCTGGTGGTGCCCTGGAAGTATGGCTTCAAGGGCATCAAAGCCATCGTCAAGATCGACCTGGTGGCCGATCAGCCCGAGACGTTCTGGAAGACCATTGCCCCCGATGAATACGGCTTCTACGCCAACGTAAATCCGAACGTGCCTCATCCGCGCTGGCTGCAGAGTTCCGAACGCCGCATCGGCGAGCTCACCCGCCGGCCGACCTTGATGTTCAACGGCTATGCCGACCAGGTCGCCGACCTCTATAAGGGCATGGACCTGAAGCTGTTCTACTGATCCATCCGACCGGATGCGTGCGGCGCGGTTGGGCGGGGAGCGTAATTGCGCCGATCTTGAATCTCCATCGCGGCTCCCAACCGGAGTCTGGAGCGATCTCGCTGGTTGCGACCGGACGAACCGCCCTGACCTCTGAATCAAGAGACTGACTGTTTGTGATGTTCGCAATGAGACTATCAGAAAGAATCAAGCGCCTTCCTTACACTCCGCTGCAGATGGCGGTTCATCTGTACGTGTGGATCGAGCTGGCGCAGATCGCGTTGTATTTGTTCACCGGCCACCTCACGGCCAACCCGCTTCAGGATATTCAGCAGCGCACGGGGCGGCTGGCCCTGGCGCTCCTGGTCCTGTCCCTGGCATGCACGCCGCTCAGCAAGCTGTTCGGCTGGCGCGAGCTGCCCAAGCGCAGCCGGGCACTCGGCCTGTACGCCTTTATGGTGGCCGTGATTCACATCCTGATCTTCCTGGACCTGGACAACGGCATCGCCTGGGATTCCTTCGTCCAGACCATCGTGGAGAAGTGGTACATCCTGTTCGGGATGGCTACTTTCCTGATGCTCATACCCCTGGCCGTCACGTCGTTTGACATCTGGAAGATCCGTCTCGGGAAGAGATGGAAACGCCTGCATCAGCTCGTGTATCTGGTCGTGCCGCTGGCCGTGGTCCACTATGCCCTCTCGGTAAAGGGCGACCTCTTTCGCCTGGAGGGCAATATTGTCCGTCCGCTGATCTACGGGGCGATCGTGCTCCTCTTGCTCGTGCTGCGGATTCCCTTCATCCGCCGGTTTTTCACCGGCCTCAGGAACCGCGTCGGCCCGCAGCTTTCCAGGACATTCTCGCACGCGCGGGCTACGCCCCCCGCCTGATCGTCCCGCCCCTCGCCCCTAGAAGATTCCCCTGAGGAACAACAGGACCCCGATGATCGCCATCGGGATTCCTATGATCGCGCCAATCACCGTCAGGCTGACGATGCCACCGACGATGATGAATACCAACCCGAGCACCATCGCCACGAAGCGGCCGGTAAGTCCAACGATGGTCGCGATCAGCCGCCACACGGCGACGAACGGCCACAAGTACCACGGGGTTCGATCGTTATTTTTCATGGGTCATGTCTCCGATTGTATATACGCAGGGAAGCGTCGTTCGTTCCGCATGAATTGACGCCGAAACGGCCCGGAAGAATGACTTTAAGGTAACCGGCAGTATAATGCGCGCATGCCAACCCGAAAAAAGACAATCGATGAGGACCTGGTCCCGCCTGAGCCGGTGATCCAGCCGGAGCAGACCTTTACCTTCAAGGCCACCCACTTCTACGCGGTATTGGTCGTGCTCGCGCTGGCGGTGGGCATTCTTGTCGGCTACCTCGCCTGGGGACGCACGACCGCGGCGCCGGCGGTGGTTGTCCAGCAGGCCGCGCCGCAGCCGCAGGCCGTCGCAACTCCGACCCTCGAGCACGTCGTTTACAACATACCCACCGAGGGCTTCCCCAGCTTCGGTCCCGCCGATGCGCCCATCACCATCGTCGAATTCAGCGACTATCAGTGCCCGTACTGCACGCGCTGGCACGAAGACACCTATCAGCCATTGCTGCAGGCCTACCCGGGCAAGATCCGATTCGTCTACCGCAATTACCCGCTGCCGTTCCATCAAAACGCAATGCTGGGCGCGCAAGCAGCCCTGTGCGCCGGCGATCAGAACGATTACTGGAAAATGCACGACAAGCTGTTCGCCGAGAAGGATCTGATGAACAATGCCACAGGCGCCACGCTCGCCGTGTCGGATTACGTGAAGTTCGCCACGGATATCGGCCTGGATCCTGCCGCCTTCGAGGCCTGCCTCACCAGCGAGAAGTACAAGCCGCAGGTTCAGGCGGACATCGACTTCGCCAACAGTCTGCCGACCGAGAACGGCGAGCCGGCCGTCGGCGGCACGCCCACATTCTTCATCAACGGCACCCGCCTGGTGGGCGCCTATCCGCTGTCCTACTTCCAGCAGATCATCGACGCGCAGCTGGCTGCCAAACCCTGAGCGGGGAGGCCGGCGGCCTTAGCGGCCTGTTTCTTGGGAGGAAATGTGAAGAAGTTCGTCGCCATTGCCGGCAATATCGGCGTCGGTAAGTCCACCCTGGTGAGCATGCTGTGCGCATCGCTCGGCTCCGAGCCATTCTATGAGCCGGTCTCGGAGAATCCGTATCTCGCCGATTTCTATGCCGACATGTCGGCCTGGTCCTTCCATTCGCAGGTCTTCTTTCTGACGCGCCGCCTGCGCGCGCATCACGAGCTCTCCCGTTACCCGGGCTCCGTCGTTCAGGACCGCAGCGTCTACGAGGATGCCGAGATCTTTGCCCAGAACCTCTTCCTGCAGGGCTTGCTCAAGGAGCGCGACTACGAGACCTACCGCGACCTGTACGAGACCGCCGTGCAGTTGCTTCCGCCGCCCGACCTGCTGATATACCTGCGGGCCTCCGTTCCGACGCTGCTCAGCCGCATCTCGCGCCGGGGCCGCGACTTCGAACGCTCCATCACCCCCGAGTACCTGCAAAGCCTCAACGACCTGTACGAGACCTGGCTCTCGAACTTCGTGCTCTGTCCCGTCCTGACCATCCCCGCCGACGACCTCGACTACGTGGCCCATTCAGGGCACTTCAACCTGATCGCCTCCAAGGTGCAGGAGAAGCTGACCGGCAACGAAGAGGTGGTCTTCGAGGACGAAGAGGTCGCCCGCGCCGCCTTGGACTAGTCGCGCGGGCAGTACGCAATCATAGTAGCCGAATGCGGGTCCACGGGCCCGCATTCTTCTTTGTCTGCCCCTCGCCGTCCTTGCGAGGAGCTCACAGGGCGACGATCACAAAGCATCCTGAAAGGAAGCACTCTCCCCGCGATGGTTGCGCTGGATTGGCTCTACCCTCCCGCCCTCTGCTTCCACTGCTGCTTCAAGATCTGAATGTGCCCGACGTGCTGCGCCGTATGCTGCAACGGATGCAGCAGCGCCCACGCCACCGTGACCTCGCGCCCGTCGCGCGGCGAGACACGCACCGCGTCCAGATCGCGCACGCGCAGCTTCTCGAACGCCGCCGCTTCGTAGGCATCCAGGTCCGCGAGGCGCTTCTTGAGCGCAGCCGCCTCCATCCCCTTGACCTGGAACTCCGCATCCCGGTTGCGGAATGACGGATCGCCCCGCACGACGTCACCGATCCAGTAGCGCTCGGCGCCGGTCAGATGCATGATCAGCACGCTCAGCGAATTCATCTCGGGTCCCGGCACCCAGTCCAGCGCCTCCGCCGGCAGCTCGTCCAAGGCCTTCAGGATCTCGCCGTGCAGTTCACCGATTTCATCCAAATACGCGCGGTAGAGTTTGCGCATGCGTTTGCCTCCTCAACGGGATTGTCAATCGTTCCTGGATCGTGTCCGCATGGACGCGGCCATCATTGGACGGTCGTGATCGCCTTGCTGTAGATGTCCGGCACCGGGAACTGGCCCTGCCCGGCCAGCTTGTCCCAGTACGTGGGATCCCACATGTCCGCGCCGTAGGCGTTGCATTCCGCATCCCGGAACGGGGCCGGGACCGAATCCGCCAGCAGGCACGGAGGCGGGCCCTGTAAAACGGCCGGCGGCGCGGACGGCGCAATGCCGGTCAGCTTGTTCTCCAGCCCGGGCGTCGGGAAGCACGCATCCTGCCAGTAGTACCCATCCGGAATGCGGCAGTGAGTTCACGTCCGGCTTTCCGACGGGCCCGTAGGAGCGCGCGTCGATCACCACGCCCGACGGGTTGATCAGCCGCACGACGTCGCCGCTGTCCGGCAGGGCGATGTTGGTGGTCGCGTGATAGTAGACCACGCGCTCCCCCGGCGCCAGCTTCTGGCTCGGCAGCGTGTAGGGCGTCGAACCGGCGTTCTCCGCGTCGTCCAGCTTCCAGTTCTTCAGGTCCACGTCGATCGGGCCCAGGTTCTTGAGCTCGATGAACTCGTCGTACACGTCGATCTTGCCGTCCTGGTTCCAGTCCGTGCCGGCGCGCGGCAGGAACTCGTTGATCACCATGTGCGCGAACGGCGTCGGCGGGATGGGCGTCGGCTTCTTCTTGGATGTCGGCGTCGCCGTGGGCCGTGGCGTGACGGTGACCGTCAAGACCTGATTTGCCCGACCCGGCGAGCCATACACCGGATTCCCGTCGGCATCCTGGGGCCATCCCGAAGTCGGAGGCGTCCCGCTGAAGGTGGCCCAGTTGGTCTGGCTGTCGGGGGCCGTGGAATTGATGCGCTCCATGCTGCGCCGCTGGGAAGTGCTGCCCGCCGGCCAGGGGCCCACGATGCCGCCGAGGGTGAGGTTGGCCGTGTCGACCTGCCCCAAACCCGGATCATACAGATACAAGGTCAGTCCGGTGTCGAGCAGGCCAAACGTTCCTGTCGTGGGTGTAGGCAGTACCCAGGTCAAGGACGATGACACGTTCGTGACGACGGTACTGTTGGCCATGAGCACGAGATAGTTGTTGCTCCCGATCGAGATTCTGTCGGACGACGAATTATCCTCAAGCGTGATGTCGAACTGGATGACGCCGCCGGCCCGGACACCCACAATGCGCCAGCCCTCCAGATATACGGTGCCCGAGCCGGGGTGATACAGCTCGATGTATTCGTCCGTGGTGGCGGAGCCCGTGCCCGCCCACCCGACCTCGTTTATCACCACCGAGCGCACGGGCCACGTGTCGGGCGTGGGAGTTGGGCCGAGGGCGGCCGCGGTGTAGTTCTGAGTAGCGCCTGCAACGACATTGGTGTAGGACATGCTGGCGGGCGTAAAGGTGTAGCCCGACAAAGATGGAGTGACTGTGCCAGTCCAGCCATTTGCCACTTGGAATGAATAGGTGCCACCTGTGCCAGAGACGACGGCCTTTGCAGATCCCTTCGGTGTAGCTCAGCGTGACGCCGGCGACGCCGGTAGTGCCAGAAATAGTGGGATAAGTGCACGGCGTTACGGGGCTCGCCACGTCTTGGGGAGGACTCGCGATGGGATTAGCACGAAGTCAGTGGCGTTATCACCATTATCCAGACAGCTGCCATACGTTCCGCCGTATCTACGTTCGTAGCCTTGATTAGCGCTTGCCGGGACCTGAGTCGGCAACGGGTTACCTTCAAAGAAGTCCGATTGATTGACCAGGCAGAATCCGACGGCGTCAACAGTGGTGGTCGGATCCGTGGGACCTTGCCGCAAAGCGATGCCACCGTCATCAAATAACCTCAAGTCTTGTCCAAGAAGGTCGGGCGTGACTGAGCCACTGTAGGTTGCGCCGCCTATCAGATAGTGCCCCCCAGCTGACAGTGACACTGCAGGGAGCGAAACGGGCACAGGCACAGCACCGCCCCCACAACTGGACACCCAGATATACAAGCCGCTTAGAGAGAGTGGGCCACTACTGGGATTGAAAAGCTCCACGAACTCATCTGTTCCCTCCCCCAAAGCAGGGCTAGGGTCTGTGGGGCCCCGAGTGCGGAATTCGCTGATCACTATGTGGGTCAACGGGGCTTGCAGCGGCACCTGCTTGTAGCTCACCAAGTTGCCCGAAGCCTTGCCGGGTGTTGCCGTTGCCTGCGGGCGGCGAAGCCGCGTTGCTCGCGGTGATGGCCGGCTGCTCCGCGCGAGCATCACTCCCGCTGCCAACGCTTAAAATCAGCGGCGACGCCAGTATGCCTACCGAGAGCATCAGCAGCAGCGTTCCCCGCACGAAGGCTTTGGTGAGCGGCATCGGTTAGATTGTACTGCCTGAAGACCTCGGAGGTCTTGTAGACCTCCGAGGTCTGGCGAGGCGAGCTATTCGGTTGTTAAGGTGCGGTGCCGTTGTGCGCCGCGGTGGCGCATAAGAGCATGGTTCTGGCAGGGAGAGATCACTCAATTTTGTAAACGGTTCAAATGAGGTTCAATTCATCTGCAAAGCTGAAATGGGCCGGGAGAGGCTCGCGGCGGGAGATGTAAGGCCTGGTCCTGGGGATCGGCCACGGGCAGTGCCGGACCCCTTGAAGGTTGCTGCCGTCGGCACGCAACGGAAAAACAAAGATGAATAATGCTGGTCCTTGGCTCGTTGCCTTTGCCCGGTCGGGAGAAGTGAGCGAGGTATGCACGCGTGGAAGGGAGAGAGGCATAGGTGTCGCGGAACGAAGAGGAAGGAATGGGGGTGGGCCTGAGGCGGCGAGGAAAGAAGGCGGAACGGGGTGGGGCCGCGATTTTAGGCACGTACAGTATAGAACATTAGTTCTATACTGTCAAGGGCACGGGCCGTACGTTTTGTGGCGCGGCCAGTATGCCGACCGACAGCGTCCGCAGCAACACTCCACGCATGATGAGCTTGGAGAGAGCCATCGACTAGATTGTGCTCTGGCAGCGAGGGGCAGGCCCGGGGTGTTCAAGAAACGTCCGGCGCCTGCCAGGTATTCAGGTTTTATGGTGCACTCGCGGGTGGTTTCGACGTCAACCTCGCGGCACCTATCGCCTGTTCGCGCCTCGTCACAAGGGCTTCGCCATACAGTATCTCGCGCAGTTTCTTCACTGGCGTCATGAGAGACATCCCGTAGTTGCTGTATGTCTCACTTTGAGTTGGGTCAATTTTCCGCGAGCGCCTTTCGTCCCAGGAGGCCGCGAGAATGCCGGTGATGTACAACCGCGATGTACCCTCAGTAGATGGCGCCCATATATACACCGGAGCACCGCTGAATCCAGAATGGGCGTGACATTCCAACATCAGGTACTCTGATTCTCCGTATTCCCCTTCAATCAATTCGTTCGTTTGGAGCGATAACTTTCCGAACCGCATTGCCGGGTAATTTCTGCGATGTCCTTTGTACTGCCAGAAGAGACCAATATAGAATACCTCGCCGCCCAACTGTATTCGGTAATTGTCGGGGAAGTACATATCGTTTTCGGTCGCGGCTATCACGTTGGCCGGGATCGCAAATGGGAGTGTCACTGGAAGAACGGCAAGATCAACGGCCTGATCCTGATGAAAGACCCACTCACCATCGAGAGGAACGTGTGCGACATCGGAGATATCGGAACGGTTGACGCGAACGTGCAGCATGGAACGCTTCAGTATCCATTCCTGCACGACGTGTTTGCACGTCACAAGATACGTATCTACAAAGTCGTCCTGCTCAACATTGAGAAACGACGCCGTTCCAATAGCCTTCTGCTGGAGCCCGCCCTTGCCAGGGCGAGGACCGTTACAAAAACGACGGTTTCCCTGACGGTCTCAAGCAACTGTTCTTTGTTCACGCTTTTGTCCTCACCGTGTCCAACAGGATTTGGCTATACCGATAGGGATAACATCACCGGCTGCCTACTGCGATAGGATGCTTACTTTCACGGAACGACGAGGAGGACTGGAAGTACGCGTACCGCGACACTCAAGACGGCACAGACCGATGGGAGCCAGGGGTGCAGCCATGTCAATATGATAGAACAGGTGTGCTGTTTTGTCAAGCGCCACGATCGAAGACAAGGAATTGGGCCGATGGAGTTCTACAGACTAACAGTGTCCTAAGCCGCTTTGCGGACACATGGACCACGGGGGCGGCAGAGTTGGCCCGACGCCACCCACGAACCGCTCCCGATTTTGTCAGATCATGTTCGATTTGGCCCGTAATGGGGCCCTTGACTAGACACAGTTAGTGTGTATAATAAACACATGGATAGTACATTTCTTAAGTCCGCCGACGGGAATTGGGGGAGTTGTCCTGCGGTGCTCGTGGGTACAGGCGGTACAGCCGGGACAGCTTCGGCGTTGTCACGGGTAATGGACTCGTTGTTCGGCGAAACCATTGCGGCGCACCAATTCCAACCGGACGCAGATGTAGCCCTTAAGGTGCTGCGGGCGCCTGCCGTAGGTGCGCAGTTGACGGGACAAGTGACCGTGGCTGCCGATCTCCTGGGCGTCGATCTGAACCAAGTGCTGCCTCAAGGCAGCTGGGACCATGAAATCTTACGGTCTTAATGATGGAAGCCGCAAGGCTGCTTTTCACCGGATGGAGTTGATGCTCTCGAGTTATCGGGAGCTAGGACAATCGGTCGAGTCCTTCGAGGCGGTACCTCAGTGAAGTGGCGAGCCGACTGCCGCAAGTGGTCGAAACACTGGATTTCGATTTCGATGCATCCTCATTCCAGTCAACTTTCATCTCGTTCTCGACGCACCAAGCCGGGGCCGAGGGTTATCTCCCATTCTACGGTCCGGAACCTTTCCCTTACGGCCGTGGCCTGGATGGTGAAGGGCTCGAGCTGTGGCAGGTTTTCACGGCCGCGTGGCAATGTCTCTGGAATCACGTATCGGCTCGGTTTGCCGCGGCTAAACAGCGAGTTACTGCTCAACTGCTTGAAGCCCTTGCCCTTGTGGGCGGGGCAATTTTGTGCAAGCGTGGCGCGCGGAAGCACACGGAGGGGTTCATTGCCTACGTGACATGGCCGCGCCCGCCTTCACTTGCTCAGCTTGTGACATCAGTTGCGTAGTCTACAAGCTGAGCCCAAACACAACGCAATGTAAGGAGAACTCTTGATGGCTGTCAACTCGACCAAATCGACACTGTACAGATACAACTTGGCGCTCCCCGCGCCCCTCTTCGAAGAGCTAAAAAACACGGCGGACCAACGAGGAATGACGGTGGTTGAGGTCTTACGGAAATTCATCAAGCTCGGTCTGATTGCGTTGGAGGTTCAAGACAAATCTGGCTCAGCTCTCGTCATTCGGGAAGGCGACGCCGAGCGGGAAATCATGATGCTTTAGGCTCGCTCGGGTCTCCTTCGCAACTCACGGAGACCACGAGATGGGACCAAGATCTAAAATTCTCAATTGAGGAGCAAGCAAGGGAGTTACTTTCCGGGCGATTACTTGACGAGCTTCGACCACATCGAGATAGACGTCTCGCCAAGATTGGAGCCGGGACTAAACCTCCGGATTGGCAAGAGAGCTGTGGAATTCAGTTTGGCTCTCAGAACTACAACCGCTAGGTTCTTCGGGTGGATCGCTGGGGCGGTTGCCATGTTGGGTGGCGTAGTCACGGTCATCAAATGGCTGAGCCCCGTGCTAGTTGCGTATTTGTCCAAGCCGCCGCCATGAGTCGAAGCGGACCCAGCGCGTTGCTCGCCGCATTTGCCGGTTGCTCCAAGCGGACACTGTGGGCGATCGCGCGGAAGACCTCGGAGGTCTTGTAGACCTCCGAGGTCTGGGCGGCACGGGTTGTGTACAATGAGCCGACGTGCCCACGATGAAAAAAGCCTTGCTCGTCGTTGCACTCACGCTCTCCCTCACGGCCTGCGCGCTGCCATTCGCCCCCACGCAGCACGCCGGTGCCCCCATTGCCAACCAGCACCATCTGGCCCACGGTGCCCGTCACACCCCCTCCATCCATCACCCCGCAACCGACGCCGACCTCCACGCCGACCCCCTGGCTTAGCCCGACGCCGCTCTCGTTTGCACTGACGTACCTGCCCTCCTCACCGTATCCGACCGCAACCGTGCAAGCCGAGCTGGCCTGCCAGTACATCTGGCAGTCTCCGGGCGACTACATCACCTACGAGCCGGGCACCAGCTTCACAACCGGATGGAAAGTGACCAACACCGGCAGCCTCCCCTGGGACCCGGGCAGCGTGAAGCTCGTCTACACGTCCGGAGCCAAGATGTACGATTATCCCGAGTCGCTCCTGAAAGCACGCGTGGCGCCGGGCGCCAGCGTGGTCCTGTCCGTGGCGATGACTGCACCGCTGAAACCGAACGGGTACACAAGCCGCTGGAGCCTGCGCGACGGCGACATCCTGTTCTGCCCCCTGAGCGTCTCGATCTACGTGCAGTGATTGTTCGTTGGCGTTATTCCCCCCGCGTGAGATCTGTACGCCTGCGCTCCAAATCCTCCACGTGCTCCAGCTCATGCAGCGCCATCGAGCGCGCCTGCAAGTACACCGACTCCTTGCGCTTCTTGCCCGTCGGACGGACGGCCCTCTTCCACTGCGGCTCTTTCAGCGGGCAGATCACGCGCAGCAGCAACAGCCGCCGCAGCTTGAAATATTCCATCAATTCGGGAAAGTCCAGCCGGTCGTAACGGAGGAGCGTGCCGTACTGGCGTTCCGGCTGGATGTCCGCGAACTCCGGCTCGTCGGCCAACAGCGCCAGATAGATGGCCTCCGACGAACGCGCCTCGCAGTGCAACAGGTGAGCGAGAGCCTCGGTCAATGAGCGCTCCCCGCCTCCCAGCGGCTCACGCAACTGCTCCGCGTTGAGCCCCTCCGCCAAGGCTTCGAGCCGATAGGCACTCTCACCCAGGATCTTCAGGATCTGCTGCACATTGGATTCGGTCAGCTCGGTCGAGATCGCCTTCTGGGACATGATTGCTCCTGTCGTCGCCCGATTGTACTGTGGGGGAACCTCTTTTCCCCTTTACTTCAACCCCCATGCACTGTAGAGTCTGCTTACTTATGAGACGATCGTTCGCCCCGGCTTTTCTCGGCGCCATCCTGCTCGCGACTTCTCTGGGCGCCTGCGCCTCCACTCCCGCGCCGACCCCGACCAACCCACCTCCATCCGCAACTCCCACGAGCACGCCTCAGCCGACGCCCATCACGCCGACCGCGACCTTCCTGCCTCCGACCGAGACCCCCATGCCCCTGCTGGTCGCGACTCCTGCCAGACCGGTGACCTTGCAGATCTATTCGGCTGGGCGCAGGGCAGCGTCGAGAACTACTACCTCGGCCAGCTCATCGGGCAGTTTGTGCAAGAACACAGCTATGTGGCCGGCATACAGGTCTTGCACAGCCTCAACGCCGCGCAGATCGGCATCCGCACGGGGCACCCGCCCGCCGTCTTCGCCGTGAACATCGGTCGTGATTTCTTCACCAACTGGGTGGCGGCGGGCGCCATGCAGCCTCTCGACGACGTCTACCAGCACGATCATCTCAAGCAGGTCTTTCCACCCGGCATCGTCGACCTGGCAACTTTCGACGATCACGTCTGGGCGGTGCCGGTGAGCGTGGCCCGCTCGAATGTGCTCTGGTACAACCGCACGGTCCTTGCGAACAACGACATCAAGCCCGAAGACCTGCAGACCTTTTCCGGATGGGAGGCCGCGGCCCGCAAGCTCCAGTCGCGCGGCATCACGCCGCTCGCCTTCGGCAACGCCGAACCCTGGGTGAGCTGGCAGCTCTTTGAAACTGTCCTCGTCGGGACACTCGGACCGGAAAAGTACGCCGGCCTGTGGCGCGGGACCACCGACTGGCGCGGCCCGGAGGTCGCCGAGGCCCTGCAAAACCTGCGCATGCTGCTTGGATACACCAATCCGAATCACGCCCGCATCGAATGGACTCAGGCCTACCCGCTCCTGATCCATCAGCAGGCCGCGATGTACATCATGGGCGACTGGATGTTGCGCGAGTTCTCCAACAGCGCGTTCGGCGACTACGGCTCGACGATCGCGCCGGGGACGACCGGCAGCTTCATCGTCTGGCCGGATGGCTTCAGCCTGCCGAGCGGCACGCAGCATCCCGAGGTCGCCAAGGAATTTCTCTCATTCCTGGCGTCGAAGGACGCGCAGCAGTACTTCAACCGAAACCGCGGCCTCGGCGCCATCTGCCCCCGGACGGATTGCGACTACTCGACCTTCGGCGCGTACAACCGCGCCTCGGCGGTCGACTTCCGTAACAGCAGCCTCGTCCCTTCGATTGCCCGCGCCATGGCCGATTCAGAAGACTGGACTTCCGACTTCGCGACCGCCCTCACGGACTTCCTGCAATCCGACAACCTCGCCGCGGCTCAATCCGATCTGGATTCCGCCTGCCGCGCCACCAAGATCTGCCACTAGCCGCACCATCCTTCGTTGGGACGAAACAGTTTCCAACCTCGAGGCGTCGTTGTGAGGCATGTCCCGTGGCGAAGCAAGGGAAGGGTGGCCTTCCCGACGAAGCAATCTCCGCCCGGCGGCAGTCGGCGGGATGAACAAGGCACCGGGGGACGGTTGGGGGACGCCTCGGAGAGAACCCGGCCCCCCGCGCTTGCGTTAGAATGGTCCACCTCTCATCGCTGCGCTGTACAAACCGCGGGGGAGCGCCTCAAGGGGTCTCGCACAAAGAAAGCGAGGCAGCATGGGGATTGCCTACACGTGCAATGCGGACAGGAAGCTTGTGATCGTCGTCTGGGATGGGACGGTGAGCATCCAGCAGTGGCGCGACCACTTCGAGCGCATGGTGGATGACCCGAACTTCGGCATTGCCCAGGCCCAACTTGCCGATGTGCGCTCGGCATCCATTGACGCATCCATTACGGACGACGCAATCCGGGACATGGCTGGATCGTCATGGCAGCACACCGCGCGAAAATCGCCGGCAAGAAGGTCGCGATCCTCGCCAGCTCTCAATGGCGACAGGCACAGGCTATCGAAGTGCGAATCGAATCGCTGGGGGTCACGCCGATCGTGTTCAACGGTCTGGACACGGCCTGTTTATGGCTCGGCGAGGACGCCGCCGCGGTCGCGGCCGAGATCGATAGATTGCGCGCCGAGCTGCGGCGCAGCGCCTAGGGAGCCGTCCTGGCGCCTTGTCTGGGCACCCCAAGTCGAAGCAGGCCGATCCGTAGCGGCGAACCTGCCCCGTGGCGTTCTTCCTGCGGCCTGCGCCTGGCTCTGTAGGTAATTTGGGTCATTGCGGGCCGACGGAGCGCCGTGATACATTGCGCGACGGAATCGGCACACCGAAGCAGACCGGCCCATGCATGGGGGAACGCGTATGCATGCGCCGCACCGCCATACGACCCCGCCTCAACGCAGCTCCCATCGCTCGACGCTCCACCGGTGCCCATTCCGTCTTGAGTTGCGTCCGGGTCGAGGGTTCAGTTGCGCTTCCAAACAGGCGCACGGAAAGGAGCAACATGAGGAAGAGAGTCTTTGAGGTGCTTGCCGTTGTCAGCGCAGTGTCGCTCCTGGCTGCAACCACCGCACTGGCCGCGACGATTGACCCCGTCACGCGGACGGCGACCGCGGGCAACTTCGTCGTGCAGTGGTCGCTCTCAAACCCGGAAGAGATCGCCAGCCTGCAGTGGATGGGCTCCCCCAATCTGACAAATAGTGCGCCCGCCGCAAGCGGGGCGTGTCCCGCGGATGACCTCGAGTACTTCGGCAACAGTTGGGTGTCGGAGAACGAGGGAACACCGTCCTTCTACTTCGGGTCGCTCGTAGGTTGGGGCACCACGGGCAGTTGGTCTCCGCAAGGCAGCAAGAAGGTGAACATCGACTCATCGTCGTCAGGCTGCTTCGGCTCGGCGGACTTGCCGATCACGACCAAGTATCAGTTTTTCGAGGGCGGGCCGACCGCCAACCGCATCAAGGTGCAGCGGCGCTTCGCCTTTGGTGCAACCCCCTATGCGCATGACGTGCGACCGTATATCGCGCGGCTGTATCCGCGCGACGCCTTCACACAGGTGCTGCACCCCGACGCCTCCGGCACCAGCCTTGTAACCGAGGATCCGTCGCTGTGCGAGAACGGCTGCGAGGTCACGAATTGGGATCAGACGTGGTTCGCCATCCACGACCCTTCAACGGGCCTGGGTGAGATCGTGCGGCGCGCAAGCTCGACACCATCCGCGCTGTGGGTCGATCAGGATGCCGCCTCGTTCACCAACGCCTCGTCTGTGCTGCTCCTCCAGCCGGCAGGCGGTTTCACGGGAAACGTAAGCGAAACCGAGTTCCTGTGCTTCTACGACGCCGGCATCTGGACGCCGTCCACGTCGCTTCCGCCGGGATGTTAGTCGACTTTCCGTCTTAGATTGGGTCCTGTGCAAGAGAGCGAGGCCGTCCGAAGATGGACGGCCTCGCCGCGTACTTTCACTCCGACGCAAGGGGTAAGACTAAAGCGCAAGGCGCGACTAGTCAGTCCGGCGGCGGACCGGGGTCGAGATCTCCGTCCATGTTGGGCGCCGCGGGCGGTTCCGCTGGTCGATCGCGTGGTTCCACCACGAGCTTGATGGCTGTGCGCACGTTCTCGTCGATCTGCACGTCCACAAACTCGGGCACGCAGACCACGTCGATTCCATCACCCTTGAGATAACCCGTCGCCACGATGAGGGCCTTGATCGCCTGATTGACCGCGCCGGCGCCTATGGCCTGGACTTCCGCGTGCTTGTGCTCGCGGACCACACCCGCGATCGCCCCGGCCACAGCGGATGTGCGGGAGTTGGCAGACACTTTGATGATGTCCATGGATGCCTCCCACGAGTAAGAGAAGGGGCCTCGTTGGGAGGATTGTACAGCGTTTCGGCGGGTCTGTTGAAGCACCAGAGGGGCCCAGCCAGGACCGTCGGTTAAAATTGGGGCTGCCGAGACACCCATCGGCCGGGGTTCGTTAAGTGTGCAGCAGGGTGCGGGTCGCCGCCCCGCAACACGCTATTAATTGCGATTGCCAGATGATTATGTCTCTGGAGAGGTGAGGCTGATGTCGTTCTTTACATCGGATGTGTTCCGTCTGTCCATCATGCTGCTGGGAATCGTGCTTTCTTCGCTGGTGATCATCGGGCAGTTGGCGCCACCGCGGCGTGGCAAAGTCTTTGAAACGGTGGCGATGGTGACCTACGGGGTAACGGGCTTTGCCAGCCTGGTGGCCTTCGTGCTGCACTACTTCTTTTCAGATACCGTGGCAGAGTCGATAGGCTGGGCGGCCGGTAGCCCATTCCAGAAAGAGGTCGCGGGGGCCAATCTCGCGATTGGACTGCTGGGTTTCCTCGGATTCTGGCGCCGCGACTTCTGGCTGCCCTACGTCATCTCCAAGAGCGCGTTTCTGTGGATCGCAGGGGTCACACACGTCGCAGACCTGGTGCAGCGGCACAACACCGCTCCCGGCAATGCGGGGATCACGCTGTACATGGACTTCATCTGGCCGATCGTGTTCATTTTGCTGTGGAGGCTCGCGGCCCGGAATATCCAGTCGGCTCCAGATGGACTGGCGTACAAGTCTCCGCGCTTGTAGGGCATGCCTCTGCAAGTATTGCGCGAAACACCAAAGAAGCCCGCTTCATAGCGGGCTTCTTTGGAGACAGGCGCCTTTCACATGTGCGGATGGTAATCTGAGGCGAGGTACTTCTCCGGATCTTTCTCGAAGTCTCTCCGGCAGCCCGGCGAGCAGAAATAGTAGGTGGTGCCGTTGTACTCGAACTTGCCGGCGGCGGTCTCCGGCGTGACGTCCATCCCGCATACGGGATCTTTGTGGGTTTCGGTCATGCTGCTCTCCTTTACAAATCGATTATCTCACCGAATGCGCCGAGGCTGGTCTCCCCCGAAGATGAGCCGCACTGCGGATCGCACGCATCCCGGTCTGACCACTCTACTTCAACTCGATGGCGTCTTCGGGGCACTGCAGAACGCATGCGCCGCACGCAATACATCGTTTGCCGTCGTGAAAGACGATCTTCCGGGCGGCGTAGTCCGGCGTCCAGCAACCAACCGGGCAGACGTTGTAACACTGCCAGACGCCTTTACATTTCTCCCGATCGAAATGGATCTCGAGACCGCGCAGCTCCCTGGCGAACTTTAGGTGTTCCTTCAGCGATGAACCGAGCGTCGGTTGCAGGCTCAAGACGTCATCTCCAACCGACTGCCAGCGGTACCAACCAGTAGGCCGCGCCGAGCGCCACCGCAACAACGGCCTCCCAGCTCCAGTTCGCCTGTTCGCCGCGCATCAACGGCGACATGCCCTGCATTTCGGCGGCGGTGAAGACGGAGAGGCCGGTCAACCCGATCGCCCAGTGAAACAGTGTTTGCACCGCGAGGGGCTGCACCAGCGTGTGAAAAGCCATCAGCCCGGCCGAGCGCGATGAGCGTCAACGGGATGCTCTTGTAGAGTCCGTCGCGGCCCGGCAGCCAGGGATGCACGATCGCATAGAAGTAGGAGAGCCCCAACAGACTGAACGTGATGGGCCAGAAGAGGCCACGCCAGAAGATGAAGACGGGCAGCAGAATCAGCAACCCATAGAAGCCAAGCGTGACGGTGACCATCTCCAGCCGATCCTTGAGCGGGAAGCGGACCCAGCGCATCGCGTCAGTCTTCTTGCGCCTGCCTGCCAGATAGGCCGGGATGTCGGTCGCGCGCGGCGGCCCCCAGTGGACGCCCCAGCCGGTCTCCTTGCGGATCCGCCAGCCGTCCACGCCGTTGGCACACAACTGCGGCAATATCAACGCATGGTGATTGACCACCTGTTCAAGCCGGGCCGACTTGAGAGCCGCGATCACCTTTTCGGCGGTGAAATAACCCCCGCCCGAGGCGCACCAGACGTTGATGCCGGCAGAGTCAGCCACCAGCACCCATGCATCCACTTTGCCGTCGATTGCCTTCACGAGCCGGCGGACCGTTAGATCGAAGTTACCGGTCACCAGCACGGGTGAATCCGCCGTGGGATGCCCGACCGCGTACAGCCCCGTTCGCACCTTGGGATACGGCGGGATGATACGGAAGAACAACAGCCACAGGTCAAGCAGCAGTGTCCGGGCAGTGACATGATGCCCGAGCACGCCCACGACGGTCGACGGGAGGCTGGACGCAGCCTCCGCCGCGCCGATTGGGACGATATCGTATAGGACCAGGCTGCCGCCCAGATGGGAGGCAGCAACGTTGGCATGCAGGCCGACCTTTGCAAGCAAGGACCGGAAATCTCGAAGCGGAGCCGTGCTGGTGCGCGTGAGCAACCAGGTGACGAACACCAACGGGAGCCGCACCAGATAGTAGAACAGACGCCGGATGATGTTTGTGGGGACGACCTCGTCGGCGATCAGCAGCCGGCCGCCCGGAGCCAACAGTCTCTGGCAACTCTCCAACACGAAGCGTTGCTGATCCGTGGGCAGCTCACTGAAGACCAGCGTTGAGACGATCAGATCAAAGGAGCCAGCCGGGAAGCGGTCCGCGATCAGGGCGGCATCCATGTAGAAGAGAGAGACACTGGAGTCGAGGCCGGTCTCACGGACCCTGTCCTGCGCCTCCGCAAGCATGCGAGGCGAGGCATCGATCGCGCTGACGATCGCACCGCGTTTGGCCATCATCACGGCGAGCGAACCGGTGCCGCAGCCGATTTCCAGAACGCGCCTCCCCTTGCGGAGATGGCGATCTACAATTTCTTCCCTGATGCGCCGGATTCGTCCCAAGGTAAGTAGTTGAATCCCCCGGTCGTAGTCTTGCGGGCTGTTCTCCAGCCACTTCATGAATACCGTGGCCATTGCGATCACACTTTCGCAGCGACGGTTGTTTGCGAAGGCCGTGTTGCTTTTTTATTCTATCACCGCGATTACGACGGCCTTCGCGATCGAGCTAGGCGGGGTCGGGCAGCCGACAAGTATGCGCCAGCCGCCAATCGTGCCGGGCAAGGCGCCGACGATCAGGTGACGTCTTTCAGCATTTGCTGGTACTGCTCACGAGTGATCTCTCCGCGGCGTAGCGCGCCTTGAGGATGTCAACGGCCGATTGGCTGCCGGATGCCTGGTTCCAATGGGACGCTCCGCCTGCAAGGCTCCTGACGCCCCAGACAATCAGCAGGACGATCCCGACCAAGACGGCGATCCCGAAGATCAGACCGATCACGCCGCCCCACAGACCCATACCTCCGAAGCCGTAGTCGTGCATCATTCCATAGCCTGGCATTCTTGCTTTCTCCTTCACATGGGGATTCTGCCCAATTCAACAATGCTAATCCTACCGTCACAGAATGAAGCCGGGATGAGGCGGCATTGAAGATCTGGTGAAGAGAGTATCGCATCCGCGCTGGCTCCATAGTCGTTTATCAGATATACCCGCCCACTTGCCTAGACAGCCGTTTGGTATACTAGCGCGGTCATCAAATAAAGGAGTCAACATGTCCACCCCTCCACGTTGGGATATGACCAACGTATATCCCTCGCTCGAGTCCAAAGAATTCACGGCGGCCATCAAGGACTACAAGGCGCAAGTCGCCGGGTTGAAGAAGTTCTTCGACAACAAGCTTAGCCTTGCAGGACCACGAACGCCTGTGGCGACGCTTGCGCCACTCGTCGAGCAGGCCATCGGCCGCATTAACCGGATCCAGGTGCTGTCCGGTACGATCGTCCCGTATCTCTACTCGTACGTCACAACGGATTCCCGCAATGCGCTGGCCAACCGGCTGATGTCCGAGTTCGAGCAGGCCAGCCTGCCCATGGATAAACTTTACGTGCGGCTGCGACGCTGGCTGGGCAAGCTCGAACCCAGGCTCGAGCAGATCATGAAGAAGAACAAGACTACCCGCGAGCATGCCTTGATGCTGAAAGAGGCTGCCCAGCAGAGCCGCTACCAGATGAGCGACGATCTGGAGGCGCTTGCGGCGGAACTCAGCTTGAGCGGGGGCAACGCCTTCGAGAAACTTCAGGGCACGGTCACTTCACAGCTCAGCGTGGACTTTGAGCTGGATGGCAAGATGCAGAAGATGCCGATGCCTGCCTTGATCAACCTGCGTTCGCACGCAGACGAGGATACGCGCCGGCGGGCCTACGAGGCTGAGAACAAAGCCTGGGAGTCCGTCGAGGAGACCATGGCGGCCTGCATGAACGGGGTCAAGGGCCACACGATCACCCTGAACAAACGTCGCGGCCGCAAGGATGCGGTGCATGCGGCGCTGGATGCGGCGCGCATCGACCGCAAGACCCTGGAGGCCATGCTGGGCGCGATGCAGACCTCCTTCCCCACGTTTCACAGCTACTTCAAGGCCAAGGCCATCAAGCTTGGCAAGGAGAAACTGGCCTGGTGGGACATCTTTGCTCCGCTCGGCAGGACCGAAAAGACCTACACCTTCGAAGAGGCCCGCGACTTCATACTGGATAATTTCGGCAGGTTCTCCCCCGACCTGCAGGCTTTTGCCAAACGCGCCTTCGACAATCGCTGGATCGACGCCGAGCAGCGCGATGGCAAGCGCGGCGGGGCGTTCTGCATGGGGATCTCACGGGTGAAAGAGAGCCGCGTATTGTGCAACTTCGACGGTTCATGGGATCAAGTGAGCACGCTGGCTCACGAGCTGGGCCACGGCTTCCACAACCACTGCGCCTTCGCGGCCGGTAAGACCGAACTCCAGCAGCAGACTCCCATGACGCTGGCGGAAACAGCATCCACCATGTGCGAGACCATCGTGACCGAAGCGGTGCTGGCGAGCACAGAGGACCCGCAGGAGGAGTTGGCCGTACTTGAAGCCCAGATCCAGAACGCGGCGCAGATCGTGGTGGACATTTATTCACGTTACCTGTTCGAGACGGAGGTCTTCGAACGCCGCCAGAAGGCTGAACTCTCAGCGCAGGATTTCAACGAGATCATGCAGCGCGCCCAGAAGGCGACCTACGGCGACGCCCTGGATGAACGCTACATGCAGAAGTACATGTGGACCTGGAAGCCGCACTACTACTCTCCGGGCCTGTCTTTCTACAACTTCCCCTACGCCTTCGGGCTGCTATTCGCCACCGGCTTGTATGCCATCTACCAAAAGCGCGGGCCTGCGTTTGTAGCGGATTACAGGAATTTGCTGGCCTCGACAGGTGAAGCCAGGCCGGCCGCCCTTGCCAAGCGCTTCGGCATCGATATCCGCACGCGCACATTCTGGGAAGACAGCCTGGCCGTGATCGGAAAACGCATCGACCGGTTCTGCAAGAACTAGAGCACAAGCGCGTGCGCGGAGCACTCAAAGACCGATTAACAGCGTCAGACAATTCAGCACGCGGAGGAGACCTTGGTCACAGAACAGCAGTTTAGTGATCTGCGCAAGCGCGTCGCCCACCTGGAAGGCCAGGTCGCGTTCCTGTACGAGCACCTGGGCATGACCTTTGTGCCGGAGGCTCAGCCGGAGGACGATCCCAGGATCATCGAAGCGCTCAAGGGCGGCAATTTGCTTCAGGCCATGAAGATCTACCGGGAGAACACCGGCGCAACGGCCGATGATGCCAGAAAGGCCGTGGAGGAGATCCAGGGTCGACTTGGGATATAGTCGTGCCCCCCTCGAAGCAGACATACAATCACCGGGCCCCGCATCATGGCGGGGCCCGGTGGCTTTCATCGGCGTCCGTCTAAGTGGAATACGGCGGCTAAGCCCAGCCCCGATGTTGCATGGCCTTGACGACGCGGTCGATGGCGACCATGTAGGCTGCGTCGCGCATGTAGACCTTCTCGTGCTCACTCATATCAAGCACCGCATTGAAGGCCTGCGTCATCTTGGTGTCCAGCTTGGCAAGCACCTCTTCCTTCGTCCAATAGTAGTTGCCGTCGTTTTGGACAGACTCGAAGTAGGAGGTGGTGACGCCGCCGGCGTTGCACAGGAAGTCGGGCACGTCAAAGATTTTGTTGGCCTTGAAGTATTCGTCCGCCTCGGGCGTGACGGGCCCGTTGGCGCCCTCGGCCACCAGCCGGACGCGCTTTGACATCCTCTTGATCGTATCGGCGTTCACGTGGCCTTCGATGGCCGCCGGAATCAGCACGTCGGCTTCCTTGGTGATCCAGGCGTCCCCGTCCTCAACGACGTACCCCTTGTCCTGGGCCTTCTGCTTGTTAATCGTGCCGTACTCGTCGACGATCGTCAGCAGGAAGCGCGCGTCGACCCCGTCTTTGTGGCTGTAGGTGTACGACTTCTTGTCGGCCCGGTCCCAGCACGAAACGCAGGCGACCTTGCCGCCCAGCATTTCGACAAACCCGATGGCCGCGTATTGCGCCACGTTGCCGAAGCCCTCGATCGCGGCGATGGAGTTCTTGGGATCCATCTTCAGGTGCTTCATGGCCTCGCGCACGGTGTGAATCACACCGTAGCCGGTGGCCTCGGTGCGCCCCTCAGATCCGCCCCCGCCGAGGGGTTTGCCGGTGAAGACACCCGGCGTGTACTGGCCGACCAGCTTGGAATACTCGTCCATCATCCAGCCCATCATCTGGGGCGTTGTGCCAACATCCGGCGCCGGCACGTCGTTGCGGGGTCCGATGTTCTTCCACATGACTCCCACCCAGCCGCGGCACAGGCGCTCTTTCTCGTGGACGGAAAGCGTGGACGGGTCCACGATGATTCCGCCCTTGCCGCCGCCCAGCGGGATATCGGCCACCGCGCATTTCCAGGTCATCCAGGTGGCCAGGGCACGCACGGTATCGAGCGTCTCGTTGGCAGCAAAACGGATGCCGCCTTTGTTCGGGCCGCGGGCGTCGTTGTGCTGCACACGAAAGCCCTGGAAGACGCGGGTGGTCCCGTTGTCCATCCGGATCGGGATGCGGAACGAGTATTCGCGCATGGGCCACCGGAGCACCTCGGCCACGGCGGAATCCAGCTTCAGCAATTTGGCCACGTGGTCAAACTGTTCCTGGGCCATCACGAACGCATTGAGTTGTTCGGTCATGATCTGCTCCTGAGGGGTGTGTCTGATTAGAACATAAGCGGGCATCCCGGACGGGGTGCCCGCTCACGAACCGGCTATGGCAACCTGACTATTCATAGCAATAATGTCCCACTTCGTTTACCCCTTGAGGGTACTAGAGTTTCGCAAGGCGGTCAATATGAAAATTATCACAAGAAGAACATGCGCTACTGCCGCAATTGCTTTTCCAGCTCGTCCCGGACCACTTGAGGGTTGGCCTTTCCGGCCGCTTTCTTCATGACTTGTCCGAACAGGAAGTTGGACACGCCGGTCTTGCCAGCCCTGTAGCTGGCCAGTTCCTTTGGGTTCTCCGCGAGAGTTTCCGAGACCAACCGGGAGATAAGCGACGGATCCGAGACCTGCGTGAGGCCACGGGCCGCGACAATATCCGCCGGGCCCGCGCCGGAGGCGAGCATTTCAGCGAGGACTTCCTTGCCGCTCGACTGGTTGATGCGGCCGTCCGAGACCAGCCGCGCAAGCTGCGCCAGGGCCGCCGGAGGAACCTTCAGACCACCGAAGATGCGTGAGACATCCATGCCCGCATTCGATTGGTTGATCAGCGCGAAAAGATCCCCCAGAATCCAGTTTGCCACACTCTGCGGAGATGCCAGGGCGGCGGCCTGCTCGAAATAGTCCGCCACGGCCTGCTCTTCGGTGAGGCGCCCAGCATTGTAGCTGCTCAGCCCGTACTGGTTCACGAACCGCTGGTACTTGGCATGGGGGAGCTCCGGCAGCGCGTGCGCCACTCGCTGCACCCAGTCCGACTCCACCACCAGAGGCGGCAGGTCCGGTTCCGGGAAGTAGCGATAGTCGTGGGCCTCTTCCTTGCTGCGCTGGGAATAGGTCTGGCCGCGGGCCTCCGACCAGCCCAGCGTCTCCTGCTCGACCACGCCGCCCTCTGCCAGGATCTTGCTCTGGCGGTCGATTTCATACAGAATGGCGCGCTCCATGGCGCGAAAAGAATTGAGGTTCTTGACCTCGGTGCGGGTGCCAAGCGGTGCGGCCTCGGCGCCGGGGGCAGCCAGCGGTCGCACGGAAACGTTGGCCTCGAAGCGCATGACCCCTTTTTCCATGTCGCCGCTGTTGACCTGCAGATACCGCAGAATATCGCGCAGCGCCTCGGCATAGGCGCGGGCGGCTGCGGCGGAGTGCATGTCCGGCTCGGAGACCACCTCGAGCAGCGGAACCCCGGCGCGGTTCAAATCGACCAGCGAGTACGGCTGCCCTTCGCCTTCCACATGCGTCAGCTTGCCGGTGTCTTCCTCAAGATGCACGCGGCGCACACGGACCACCTGCTCCGATTCGAGCGCGTGAACCGTCAGCCGGCCGTTGATCGCCAGGGGACTCTCGTACTGGGAGATCTGATACCCCTTCGGCAGATCGGGGTAGAAGTAGTTCTTTCGGGCAAAGATGCTGACCCGCTGGACTTCGCACTGCAGGGCCAGCGCCACGGCAATGGCGAACTCCACCGCCTTCTGGTTGACGACCGGCAGGGTGCCGGGCATGCCGGAGCAAACCGGGCACACGGAGCTGTTGGGAGCGGCCTGCGTGTTGTCCACCACTTCGCAAGCGCAGAACATTTTCGATTGCGTCTGAAGTTCGGCGTGGACTTCCAGCCCAATGACCGGTTCGAATTCCATCTACGCATACCCTGCCGGGGGTGATAAAGAAAACCGGGCTGTGCGCCCGGTCACTGATTCAAGTTGTCGTCGGCGCTATCGTCATCGCCTTCATCCAGTTCGTACTCGACGTGCTCCTGGTCGAGGTAAACCCACAGCAGCAGCACATGCCCGCTGGTCGTCTCCACATTGCGCGCCGCCAGGATGGGCGCGGTCTGCTCAAGGCCCATTTCGTTGCGGTAATGGAGATGGATATGTCCGTGCGTGCGCCAGGCGCGATGGCACCGCTCCACAAGCGCATGACCGTTCATGGTGCGCAGCCGCGTCATGGCGGGCACCAGCACAACCGGGCTTTCGTTCAGCCCCATGGCCCAGGCGTCGTTTACCTGCTCGAAGACCGGGGGCGGACCCTCAATAATGGTAATTTGCTCGTCCATATGCGCCTTTATTGATGTTTCGATCGGCCAAAATCATACCATACCAGGTCGCGGAAGCGGGCCAGCGTGTGGCGGCTATTCTTTGTCCAGGGCGCGCACGATCTGCTTGACCAGGCCCGGACCTCGGTAGACGAGTCCGGAGTAGATCTGGACCAACGCCGCGCCCATATCCAGCCTGCGCTTGACGTCGTCGGGACCGGCGATGCCGCCGACGCTGACCACAGGAATTGCACCGGCGACGCGCTGCACTACGCGCCGGAGCGCCGCCTCGCTGCGCTCCCGGAGGGGCAATCCGCTCAAACCGCCTTCTTCGTGGCCGGCAGGCGAGCGGAGGCCCTCACGGGACACGGTCGTGTTGGTGACGATGATTGCGTCCATGTGAGTCTTAATGATTACATCGACCGCGTCCGCCAATTCGGCATCGGTCAGGTCCGGTGAAAGCTTGACCAGCAGCCGCAGGTGCCGCTTGATCTGCTCCTGCTCGAGAAGCCTCTGCGCGTGCAACTGCGTGAGAAGTTCCTCCAGCTGTTTGGGCGCCTGCAGGTCGCGCAGCCCAGGCGTGTTGGGAGAGCTTACATTAATCGTCAGGTAGTCGGCATACGGGGCGAAATTCTGCAGTAGCTCGAGGTAATCCAGGACCGCCTGCTCGTTGGGCGTATGCTTGTTCCTGCCGATATTGACGCCGATGATGCAGCCCGCCGTGCGTCTCAGGGAATGGGCATCGTAGCCGGGTTTGCGGCCGGGCGCCGTACCAACCATGTCCATCATCCAACTCCCCTTCGGACCCGGATTCAACTTCTTTTGAACAAACGCCGAGCCGCGGCTTGGAAAGCCCAGCCGATTGATGACGGCCTCGTCCTCGATGAGCCGAAATACGCGCGGTTTGGGATTGCCCGGCTGCGGCAAGGGAGTGACGGTGCCCACCTCAATGTGCCCGAATCCCAACGCGGCCAGACCCCTGACGGCGACCGCGTCCTTGTCGTAGCCCGCGGCCAGACCCACGGGATTCTTGAAGGTGAGGCCAAAGGCGCTGACTGGCCGGGCGGGGCCGGAGTAGACGGCCTGCAGCAACCAGCGCGCCGGGGACAGAGCCCCCGCGACACGCAAGGCGGTCAGCGTGAGCTGGTGGGCGCGCTCCGCGTCCAGGCTAAACAGGTATCTGCGAAAGAAAGGATACATTTTCGGGCTTGTGCAGGGGGCTTGCCGGTGAACAAGCCGGTGTCACAGCAACCTTAGAACTTCTTTTGCCCGCTGCGGTCGAGGAAGTACTGGATGACCTCTTCCTCGGGATGGGCGACATCCATCAGAGCGAACATGGCCGCCAGCTCACCACGGTGGTGCGTCTCGTGGTTCGGCACATGCATCAACATCTGCCAGAGCGGGACACGGAACGTCGATCCGGAAAAGTTGCTGTAGGTGATCGGCGCCACGAGGCTTTCCGCAGACTGTGAGTCCACGAACGCGCGCATCTGATCCTCGACGGCCGCCCATCGATCGCGCAGGAGGCGCAGCGTCGGAAAAGTCTTCGGGTCCAGGTGCGCATCTGGAGCTTCGCCGTGCCAGCGTCGCAGCCAGACGGTCTCGGAGCTCAGCATGTGCACGAACACCGAATGAACGCTGCCCCAACTGTGTCCTTGCGGCATGTGGAGTTGTTCGTCGGTCAGTCCATCGGCAACCGCGAGATAGCGATGGTTGGCCCAGTAGTTGTATTCATAGACTTGCGCGAGATAATCTTTCGCGTCCATTCGGGAAACTTTGTTGTTGAAAGACCGGAAAGACGGCCGACCTCGGTGTGCCGGTCAGCGGGAATTTCTCAGCGGCGACCGGCGATGAACTCTCTTGCGGCGGCGATATGGGCTTTCTGCACGTTTCCGGAGTGCTCCCAACGATCCAGCATTTGAGTCATGCTGAGAACCGCATGAAGATTGTACCCTGCCCTGGCAAGCAACTCTCCGGCGCCGGATTGCCGATCCACCAGAACCACAACATCCTTGATCATGAGCCCCGCCGCGCTGAGCTTCTCAATCGTCTCAAACTTGCTTTCGCCGGTGGTGGCCAGATCATCGATTACGACCACGGTCTCTCCGGGCTGGTATGCCCCTTCAATCTCCGCCTTGGTCCCGTATGTCTTGACCTCTTTGCGAGGATAGATCATCGGATAGCCGCCCTGCAACGAGATGGCCGTGCCGATCGGGATGGCGGCGTACGGCAGGGCCGCCAGCCGGTCGAACTTCAGCCCCGCAAGCAGCGGTAGATAGGCCCGCGCAACCTGCCCGAGAAGCCGTGGGTAGCCGATGATCCGCCGCAGGTCAATGTAGATGGGTGATGACAGACCAGACTTGAGCGTGAACTCACCGAATTTGATGCAGCCGGCCTCCAGCAGACCATCGGCCAGGGCTGCGACGCCGCGGTCCGCGTCCGGACCCGCGGATGCCGGCTTCCCGGCGATGCCCGCCCGGATCGACTGGATTGCATCCCGGAGGTCGGCGGCGGCCTTGGCGGGATCGGCGGCCCTGGAAATCCCCCGTGAGACATTGACCAGCAAGCCCTTTCCATCTGCCCGCAGGCCGGCCTGTAGCGCGGACTCAAGGTCGCCGCCTTGTGCACCGACGCCCGGCACGAGAAACCACAGTTCGGGTGCGACGCGCCTGATCTCTGCCAACGTCGCAGGGAAGGTGGCGCCCACGACCAAGCCCACGTTATCGTGTGCATTCCATTGCGCGGCGAGTTGCGCCACCCGGACGTACAGCGGCTGCGACGGACCGCCTGGCTCCGCGACCGGCAGGTCCTGCAGGTCGCCCGAGCCTGGATTGCTGGTCTTGCACAGCAGGAAAGCTCCCCGTGCCGGTTCTCGAATGAAAGGCTCTATGGAATCCCTTCCGAGATACGGACTGAGGGTGATCGCCTCGGCGCCGAGACTCTCGAATGCCGATTTTGCATACGCTGCGGAGGTGGAGGCGATGTCGCCGCGCTTCGCGTCGAGGATCACCGGAATGTACGACCCAAGCCGATGCGCCTCCTCGCGGACGGCCTCAATCACCTGCTTCAGAGCGGTCCAGCCCTCTGCACCGTAGACCTCAAAGAATGCCGCGTTGGGCTTGAAAGCCGCCGCATAGGGCGCGGTGAGACGCACCAGGCGTACACAAAACTCGAGCGCCTCCGCCGCGGAGCCGGACTTCAGATCGTCTGGATGCGGGTCGAGGCCCACGCACAGCAGCGAGGACGATTCGTCGACTCTCTTTTGCAGAAGCGAGAAGAAGCTATCCACGGCGGATCTTCCGGGACGATCAGGCTTTCCCAAGCACCATCGCCAGCAGAGCCATTCTCACATACAGGCCGTATTCCATCTGGCGGAAGTAGGCCGCGCGCGGGTCATCGTCGAAGTCCATGCTGATCTCGGTCACGCGCGGCAGGGGGTGCATGACAATCATATCCTTCTTGGCTGATTTCATGGTCGCCGCGTCGATGACATAAGCCCCCTTGACCTTCTCGTAGTCCGCCGGATCGGCGAAACGCTCTTTCTGCACGCGCGTCACGTAGAGCACGTCCGTCTCGGGCAGGACCTTTTCGAGGGAACCGAACTCGGACTGCTTGATCATCTTCTGCCCGACCTCGTTCATCACTTCCTCGGGCATGCGCAGAATCTCCGGTGAAACGTAGTTGATTTTCACTTCGTACAACGAAAGCAGGCGGGCCAGGGAGTGAACCGTGCGACCGTATTTCAGATCGCCCAGCATCGTGATGGTGAGACCGTCAACCACGCCGACGCCGAGTTCCTCAAAGATGGTGAATAAGTCCAACAGAGCCTGGGTGGGATGCTCGCCGGTGCCGTCGCCGGCGTTGATGACGGGTTTGTGGGCAGCCTTGGCGGCGATGGCTGCGGAGCCGGTCTCGGGATGACGCAGGACGATCACGTCGGCGTAGCATTCCAGGGTGCGCACGGTGTCTGTCAGGGACTCGCCCTTGGTCACCGATGAATATTTCACCTCGTTGATCGGGATGACCGAACCGCCGAGCCGCTCCATCGCGGCCGTAAACGACGACGAGGTGCGTGTGGAGGGTTCATAGAAGAGGTTTGCCAGGATCTTGCCCTTCAGCAGATCGAAGGTGCCGACGCGCTCCACCATGCCGCGCATTTCGTGGGCGACGCCGAAGACATACTGCAGATCGGCGCGGGCGAACTGCTTGACGGAAATTATGTCCTTGCCGTACCAGTTGGCTTCCTTGTTCTCTCCGAACGGCAAGTAGGGCGATGTGGATTTGGTGGGCATGTTGAGTTTCTCCTTTGAGCACTGAACTCCTACATTCGCAAGCGGTCCACAAGCGTGCGACCTATCGACTGGCGGCTTCGTCGACGGCCGCCCTGACGTTCCTTCCGTATCCGGCCTCGGCCAGCACCTTGCCGTCGCGGTAGGCCTCCTGTCCGCGCAGCATCACCCTGCGCACCCGCCCGCGCACTTTCCAGCCTTCGAATGGCGTCCAGCCGCAGCGCGTCAACTGCTCCGATGCCCGGATTTCGTATTCAGACTCCATGTCGACTTCAATCCATGTCTCGGGCTGCTCCGGAAGCGCGAATATGCGCCGAGGGTTCAGGACGGATTTCTGGACGATCTGCTCCAGCGTCAGGCGATCCTCGTGAACGGCGGTCAACAAAAGCGGCAGGGCGGTTTCCAATCCGGGAAAGCCGGGCGGAGGCTTACCGCGAGTCCTTCTCCTGCGCCGTGTGGGGGGCGTGGTCCGTGGCAAAGCAATCGATGACATCCAGGTTGTCCCACAGCGCATCGACGTCTTCCTGCGTGGCGAGCTTCGGCCGCACTTCCATCCGCCCTGTTGCTTTGACGGAGCCGGGCGGGGACGCAGGCGCAGTCAAGAACAGGTGATGCGGCGTGACCTCGCAGGTTACCTTCAGCCCACGCTCCTTGGCGGCCCTGATCAGCAGCACTTCCTCTTTCCGGGAGATGTGCGCCACATGCACGGGCCGGTCGTAGATGGCGGCCATCAGGAGGGCGGCAGCCATGCTCCTGCTTTCAGCATGCACAACAATGGGGCGGTCCTTCGGCCAGGCCCCGAAATGCGGCATCCACAGGGTCATGTCATCCAGGCGCAGCTCGCCGAACGTGGAGTCCAGGTACATCTTGAGCGCGGCGGCCTTGTCCGCCAGAGCGGCCACGAGGCCCGGCGTTGTGCGGCCCGGCCCCAACATACTGCGCATAATCGCAATGCGCCTTGTGCTGCGCGGCATCGAGGGCGAGGGCAAGCGTGTCCGCATCGAAGATGGGCGGCACGGTGTTTGGCATGGCCAGCACCATCGTGAAGCCGCCAGCCAGCGCGGCCGCTGTGGCGCTGTCCCAGTCTTCCTTGTGGGTGGCACCGGGCTCCCGGACGTGCACGTGGGGATCGATCAGGCCGGGGAGTTTAAGCATCGACAAAAAAAAGAGCCGCCATTTGCGACTCTCGAGTTCCAAAACGAACAGATGTGGGTATCGGCCGGTCGGGGCAACCGCGCCCCTTGGCTGGAAAGCCTGAGGTCATATCGGGCCTAATTCTATTCCTCTGACCCGATGTGTCAAGGGCACCGCACCTCCGACAAATTCGGACCGAATAGGGGACAATCGTCACTAGTGGCTGAAAAATGCGGCTGATATAATCCGCCAACCTCACCCAGGAGTAGCTGCATGCAATACAAGGATGTTAAGGTCCCGGCGGATGGGGCGAAGATCTCCGCCAGGGACGGCAAGTTGCAGGTCCCCGATAACCCGATCATCCCCTTCGTCGAAGGCGACGGCACGGGACGCGATATCTGGCGCGCTTCGGTGCGCGTGTTCGATGCCGCCGTCGAGAAGGCTTACAAGGGCAAGCGCAAGATCCATTGGATGGAAGTCTTTGCAGGGGAGAAGGCCTTCAAGCAGTTCAACAGCTGGCTGCCCGATGAGACCACGCAGGCCTTCAGGGAGTTCGTGGTTGGGATCAAGGGGCCGCTCACAACCCCCATCGGCGGCGGCTTCCGTTCGCTCAACGTCACCCTCCGCAAACTACTCGATCTCTACGTGTGCCTGCGACCGGTCCGCTATTACAGCGGCGTGCCCTCGCCCGTGAAGCACCCCGAGTACGTGGATATGGTGATCTTCCGGGAGAACACGGAAGACATCTACGCCGGCATGGAGTTCGCCAACGGCACTTCGGAGAACCGCCAGTTCAAAAAACTTCTGAAAGAAAACTTTCCCGCCGAATACGACAAAATGCGCTTCCCCGACAGCAGCGGCATCGGCATCAAGCCCGTATCGGCCCAGGGAACCGAGCGCCTGGTGCGGGCAGCCATCGCCTGGGCGCTAAAGAACCACCGCCGCAGCGTGAACTTCGTTCACAAGGGCAACATCATGAAGTACACCGAGGGGGCCTTCAAGGATTGGGGCTACGCGGTTGCCAAGCGCGAGTTCCGCGGCGAAATCGTGACGGAGCGCGAGACCTGGATCCTGGGCAACCAGGAGAAGGATCCAAGCCTGAGCGTCGAGGACAATGCCCGCATGATCGATCCGGGCTACGGCATGATGTCCCCGGACCAGCAGGGCGATATCAAGAGCGAGGTCGAAGAGGCGTTGAAGCTTCAGCCAACGCACGGCGGCGGCAAATGGAAGTCCAAGCTGCTGGTGAAGGATTCCATCGCCGACGTCACGCTGCAGTTCGTGCTGATTCGCCCCAAAGACTACGACGTCATTGCCACCATGAACCTCAACGGCGACTACATCTCCGACGCGCTGGCCGCACAGGTCGGCGGCATCGGCATCGCGCCGGGCGCCAATATCAATTATGAGACGGGGCATGCCATCTTCGAGGCCACACACGGCACGGCGCCCAAGTACGCGGACCTGGACAAGGTCAATCCCGGCTCGGTGATCCTTTCGGGCGAAATGATGCTGCGCTACATGGGTTGGACGGAGGCGGCGGATCTGATCGTCACCGGCATGGAAGGCGCCATCCAGGCCCGCACTGTGACATACGACTTCGCCCGTCTGATGGAAAACGCCCACGAGGTGAAGTGCTCGGAGTTCGGCGACGCCATCGTTAAGCACATGCAGTGAGGCTGCCGGCAGCCCGTTGTTCCCGGACTTGACACGGGAGCCATCTGAATCAAAGAAGACCGCCCGGGCGCACCGGGCGGTCTTCATATTGCTTTCACGCTTTTCTCACGGGGCTCGGTCGTTCCCTCCGCCGGCACCGGCCCGCCCACGCCGGGGGTAGGTGTTACGGATAGCTTGGCTGCATCGTCCGCCGTCTTCGGCATGCCCGCCATAATCCAGCGCACAAATACGTCGACGACGTTGGGCTTGAGGGTGCTGGTGGGGGGCATCGTGCGGATCAAATCCTTCGAGGGATCCTTGGGATCCGGTATGGCATGGCCCTGGATGACCTGCAATAGATAGCTGTTGGGGTCGCCCGCCACGATGTTCTGGTCCTTGTTGTCGCCGGTGGTGAGCATCTCGTCGTAGCTGGTCATCAGGTAGTTATTGTTTGTCTTGCCGGCCCGATGGCAGGAGAGACAGTAGCGCTTGACGATCGGCTGGATGTGCACGTCGTAGGAGGGGACTTCGCCCTCGGCCAGTGCGGGGAACAGCGGCTTGATCGGCGGCGCCTCGAACCGATCATCCCAGGTGTAGCGCATGAAGGTCACAATGTAGCTGATCTCGCTATTGGAGAGACCTTCGGGATTGTAGGCCCGGCCGAACGGGGTCATGCCGGCATCCGGCCGCCCGTAGGCGATGACCTGTTCCATGGTGGGATCATCGAGGGTGTACAGGACGTCGTGCCCGTTGATCGGGGAGATGACCTTGCCCTCCAATCCCTCCACGCCCGTGATCGTGGTGACCTTGCCGTCATCGCCGTGGCATTCCACGCAGTTCACAGAGTACAAGTCCTGCCCGGCGACGATTTGATCGGCGAGGGTCGTTGCCACCGCGGTCTCCTCGACGGGGGCCTGGGGAGCGAGACAAAGGACGCCGCCGGTAAAGCCGACCATCAGGGCCGCCGTCAGCCCTGCTGTCCAGATCATGGTCTTCGCCGGAGTGTCCTTCAGGGCAAAAGTCAACAAGAAAAGCAGGATGAGACCCACGGCCGGAACGAAGAGGTTGCCGATGGCCTGCACGATACCGATGAACGTCGAGCCGTTGGGCGAAACGGTGGGGATATCGGCGATCAGCGTCAGATCGACAATGCCAACCACCACCAGCGCCATGACCGAAATGGGCAGGATGCGTTTCCCGTAGTATCGGCCTGGGCCACGATCGATGAATGGCAACAGCGCCAGCGCCAATACGGCGATGCTGGGCACCAGCACCGTGGCGATCCATTCGATCTTTCCCAGAACGGGGATCTGCCCGTAGAGCGCCAGGAACTTGAAAAGAAACAGGAAGTACCACTCGGGCCGCGGGATGTAGGCCGTGTCGCTCGGATCTGCCCGCGGCTCCGCGGGCACGCCGATGAAACGTTGCCAGCAGCACCAGGAGCAGGAATATGCCCAGCGAAACCAGCAGGTCCTTGTAGATGCTGTCGGGCCAGAAGCGTTCGCCTTTGTTCAACTCCCGTTGGTAGCGATCGGCGAGCTTCTTCTTGGTTTCGTCGTTCATTCGGTCTCCGGAGCGCGGGCGTGGACCTGCATTGGTCTAATCCTCTTTGCGCGGCCAATACGATTCGCCGTGCCGGATCACGAGAAAGAGATGGATGCCGATCAAGCCGCCCAGGGCCGCCGGCAGCATCCAGATGTGGGCGGAAAAGAACCGCTGCAGTGTCAGGGCGCTCAGGTCCGATCCCCCGCGCAAGGCCTTAAGGATGAAGCCTCCAATGAACGGCACGGTTCCGGCAATCTGCGTGCCGACCGTGGTCGCCCAGTACGACTGCTGACTCCACGGAAGCAGATAGCCGGTGAAACCCATCCCAAGTGTCAGTAGCAGCAGGCCGACGCCGATCAGCCAGGTCAGCTCGCGGGGATATTTGAAGGAGGCCGTCACGAAAACGCGCAGCATGTGCACGAAGACCAGCACGACCATCAGGGTGGCGCCCCAGTGGTGTATGCCACGAATCAGCCAGCCAAAGGCGACGCCATTCATAATGTAGGTGATGCTGTCGTAGGCGTGATCGGGCGAGGGGGTGTAGTAGACCGTCAGGAAGATCCCCGTAGCCACCTGCAGCACGAACAGGAACAGCGTGGCGGAGCCCAACGTGTTCCACCAGTTGCCACGGGGCTCCGCGCGGTCTAGGATGTTTTTGTATAGATCGTTGAGGCCGATGCGCTCGTCCAGCCACGCGTAGATGCGGGTCCACACGGCTAGCTCTCCTTGTAGAAGATCTCAAGCACACCTGCATCGGTGACCCGGTGCTGCGCGTACCGGTCCAGCGGGCGAGGCGGCGGGCCGCCCAGCACGGCGCCTTCCTTGTTGAACTTGGCGTCGTGGCAGGGACAGATGTAGGCATCGGCCTCCGGGTGCCAGTTGACGGTACAGCTCAGGTGCGTACAGCGACTGTTGAGGACCAGGATGTCGTTCGGATCTTCGGAGCGCAGCAGCGCAAAGCCGCCATGCGAGGTGGAGGTTCTTTCCCAACCATTGACCTGCACGCGCGTGAAGGAAAACGGGTAAGGCGTCCCGACCTGCATGTCGGCGAGCTTGCCGACGGGGACCCAGCCCTCCTTCGCCCCGGCCTTGAATGCCGGATCAAGCAGATAGGCGATGGCGGGCAAACCCACGGCCGCCCCGATCAGCCCGCCGACTATGGTCGTCGTGACCTTGATGAAATCTCGACGGCTGACTTCGTTATCGGCCATCGTGGCCCTCACAGTACGATCTGCGGGCACCCCATCCATTCTCAAAGTGCACTGCGGCCTCCATCATTCGCTCAAGCGGATTCTGTCCTGGCTGCCGTGCGCGCATCTTCGTGGGGCGCGCTGTCCCCTTGTTCGTGTGGATGGTTCAATTGGATTAGAATTATACGGCTGTTGTCCGGATCGGAAGACATGTTCATGCATTATAAAGTCCGACGCGATGTTTTTCTAGGAAGTGTGGTCTGGAATTGCGAGGATGATTGTCACCTTCGTCAAAACAATCCCCCGGTGCACATAAGTCGCCGGACTAGACTTACGGCTTCGAGGAGACCAGTATGCGCCTGACGAGGAACGTCGGCCTGGCGGCCGCCTTGCGTTACAAGGGGCAGGGTCCGATGCTGACGTATGCGCTGCACCGCATCGGCGGCCTGGGGATGGCCATTTTCATCACGATCCACATCCTGTCGTCTTTCATGGGCGGCAAGACGGGCGTCTATCTCAACAGCCTCTACGAGAGCTGGGTCTTCCAGATCGTCATTTTCTTCTGCGTGATGTTCCACGCCATAAACGGGCTGCGCATCACCATCGTCGACCTGTGGCCGTCGCTGCTGGTGCACGAGCGCGAGGCCATCTGGCTGGAATGGTTGGTCTTCCTGCCGCTGTATGGCTTTGCCGTTCTGGTCATCGTCCGGGCGGGGCTGGGAGGTTAGCATGGCAGCGAAATCCCGAAACCTGCCGCTTTCGCAGCGCGGCCTGAACTTCGAGATGTTGATGTGGCTGTTCACGCGCTTGTCCGCGCTGGCTATGTACGGGCTGATCCTGGTTGGTTTGATCGGCGCCTTGATCATGGGCGCCCGCACACAGATGAACTTCGCGGATGTCATGCGCTGGGCATTCATGCCGAACGCAACCCACGTGCAGAGCACAAACTTGCAGGACCTGGCACCCTGGTCCACCTCGTTCTGGAAGCTCACGGCCAGCGCCCTGCTGTTGGTGGCCAGTGCGCACGGAGTCCACGGGTTGGTGGTGATCGCCGACGACTACATCGTCTCCAAGCGCGGCCGGCGGATCACGCGCAATCTCAGCATCGTCTTTCTGGCCTGCATGAGCGTCATCGGCGTGTACGTGATCTGGACCGCTTGAGTCTTAACACGGGAGCATAGGACGCGCACATGAATTTGCATCAATTCGATGTCGTGGTCGTGGGCGCCGGCGGCGCCGGCCTGATGGCGGGGCTGTACGCCTCGCGGGGCGCCAAAACCGCGGTCGTCAGCAAGTTGTATCCGACGCGCTCTCACACGGGTGCGGCGCAGGGCGGCATCAGCGCTGCCTTCGGCAACCTGGAGGAAGACAAGCCCGAATGGCACACCTACGATACGGTGAAGGGCTCCGACTATCTGGGCGACCAGGATGCCATCGAGTTCATGTGCGACGAGGCGATCGAGGCGGTGCTCGAGCTTGAGCACATGGGCCTGCCGTTCGACCGCACGCCCGAGGGACGCATCCAACAGCGCAACTTCGGCGGGCATACCAACAACGAAACCGGCAAGCCGGTGCGGCGGGCGTGCCATGCGGCCGATCGCACCGGTCACATGATCCTGCAGACTCTGTACCAGCAGTGCATCAAGAACCAGGTGACCTTCTACGACGAATACCAGGTGATCGACCTGCTGCTCGTGAACGGCAAGGCCGCCGGGATCGTGGCGCTGGAGCTGGCCACCGGCGAGCTGCACACCTTCCACGCCAAGGCGGTCATCTTCGCAACCGGGGGCCACGGGCGCATCTTCCAGGTCACGTCCAACGCCTATGCCTACACGGGCGACGGCGCGGCCGTGACGCTGCGACGCGGCATTCCGCTGGAGGACATGGAATTCTTCCAATTCCATCCGACGGGCATCTACAAACTGGGCATCCTGATCACCGAGGGGGTGCGCGGCGAGGGCGGCGTCCTGATCAACGGCAAGGGCGAGCGTTTCATGGAGAAGTATGCCTCGCACGTTAAGGACCTGGCCTCGCGCGACGTGGTCTCGCGCGCCATCTACACGGAAATCCGCGAAGGCCGCGGCGCCGGCGGCAAGAACTACGTCTGGCTCGACGTCCGCCCCGAGTCGGTGATCAAATACGCCGCGCTGGATGGCCGCACCAATCCCGACGGCACGCCTTACACCATCACGGCCGAAGAACTTCTCAAGAAGCTGCCGGATATTGTCGATTTCTGTCGCGTCTACCTGGGCATCGACCCGATGACCGACATGATGCCGATTCAGCCCACGGCGCACTACACGATGGGCGGCATCCCGACCAACAAGTACGGCGAAGTGGTGATCGATGATAAGAACACGGTCTTCCCCGGCCTGTATGCAGTGGGGGAGTGTGCGTGCGTGTCCGTACACGGGGCCAACCGGCTGGGCACGAACTCGCTGTTGGATCTGATCGTGTTTGGCAAGCATGCAGGCATCCGCTCGGCCGAATACGCACGGCAGGCGACCTTTGAGACACTGCCCGAGGACCCTACGGCGGAGACACGCGCCCAATTCGACGCGCTGCGCAACGGCGCCGGGTCGGAAAACGCATTTGACATCGCCAATGAGTTGAAGCAGATCATGTTCGATGAGGTCGGGATCTACCGCAGTGAGAAAGGCATGCGGCTGGCGATCGAAAAGCTCAAGGAGCTCAGAGAGCGCTTCAAGCACGTGCGTGTGACGGATACGGGCGAGGTCTTCAACACCGAACTGCTGAACGACTGGGAACTCGGCAACATGCTCGAGATCGCCGACGTGGTGGCGGAATGCGCCGTCAATCGGCAGGAGACCCGCGGTGGTCATTCCCGCGAGGATTTCCCCAAGCGGGACGACAAAAACTGGCTCAAGCACACGCTCGCCTGGCGCCGGAATGGGAAAGTTGAGATCGGTTACAAGCCAGTGGTGATCACGAAATACCAACCGAAGGAAAGAGTTCTACTAGGATCCCATCCAACCACGCCCACCGCTCCCTAGGAGGGCACCTCCCCCGGGGCGCGGGATTGCCCGCTCGACCGCCGGCCTCGCTCGCAATGGCCGGCACAGCTATCGGAGACAACAACGATGCAAGTAACGCTCAAGATCTTCCGCTACAAACCGAAGACGGACAAGCGCGGGCACTACGAGACTTACACGCTGGAAGCGGAAGAAAACGAGCGCGTGCTGGATCTGCTCGAACTCGTCAAGGGGCACCATGACGGCACGCTTTCCTTTCGCCGTTCGTGCGCACACGGAGTTTGCGGCTCGGACGCCATGCGCATCAATGGACAGAACCGTCTGGCCTGCAAGACCCTGGTGCGGGACGTGGGAGCACAGATCACGGTCGAGCCGCTGCTGGGTCTGAAGATCATCAAAGACTTGATCGTGGACATGGAGCCGTTCTTCGACAACTACAAGAAGGTGCTGCCGTACTTCATCAATGACAGCCCTTTGCCCGCGGACGGCAAGGAGCGCCTGCAGTCCCCCGAGCAGCGCGAGCGCTTCGACGAAACCACCAAGTGCATCCTGTGCGCGGCCTGCACGACCTCGTGCCCGTCCTTCTGGGCCAGCGACGACTACCTTGGACCGGCCGCATTGGTCACCGCGCACCGCTTCATCTTCGACAGCCGCGATGAGGGCGCTGTGGAACGCCTCAAGGTTGTGAGCGAAACCAGCGGCGTGGCCCGCTGCCACACAGCCTACAACTGCACCATTGCCTGCCCGCGCGATATCCAGATCACCAAGGCCATCGGGGAATTGAAGATGGCCATGATCACGGGCAAGCTGGAGTAACACCGAGGCAAGCCTGGCAGCCAGGGACCGATGACCCTTAAGGCGTATTTCGACAACATCAAGGCAAAGACCGGGAAGACCCCTCAGGACTTCAAGATTTCTGGCGGCGAAGAAAGGTCTGCTCAAACCAGGCGTCAAGACCGGAGAAATCGTGGCCTGGCTGAAGAAAGACTTTGGGCTCGGACGCGGGCACGCCATGGCCATTGTCATGGTCCTGAAACAAGTGAACTCTCCACCACCGGGCGCAACAGAGCGCATCGACCGGCTGTTCAGCGGCCGCCGGTCCCGCTGGCGAAAGCCTTACGAGCGGCTGCTGGCTGGCGTGCGAAAGTTCGGTACGGATGTGGCTGTGTCGCCGACGGACACCTACATCAGCCTCCTTCGCAACAGCCGGAAGTTCTCCATACTTCAGGCGACCGCGGACAGACTGGACGTTGGCATCAAGCTGAAGGGAGTTCCACCCCACGGGCGTTTCAAGCTTTCTGGATCATGGAACGCCATGGTCACACATCGTGTACAGGTTACGGAGCCCGGGCAGATCGACGCCGAGGTGATCAGTTGGTTGCGTCAAGCGTACGACAAGGCCCGGTAATCGAGATCGACCGCCTCCGGCGGTGAGTGGCTTAATCCCTAAGAGAGCCGAGGTGTGGGGAGTCGGGAACTCCGGCCTCTGTGCACGACGGTCGGATCACCGCCGCGGAACCGAGCAACCCTACGGTGTTATAAAGGGACGCGTGAGCGCCAACAAGCCCGCCTGCAAGCTCCGGATCCGTTGACGTGGTTTCCACGGGCGGGTTCGGTTTCTTCAGCGACTTTGCGGTCATCTATCGATGGGCGGGGCAGCTCTGGGGCGGGGTATACGTCGGGCAGTACCCGTATCCGCTGATCGCGCTGCTGTCGCCGATCTCGCTGCTGCCGCTGGATGCCCTGGCAGTCGGATGCCTGTTTTTGATGCTGGTCGCGCTGGTCGTGGCCCTGAAGAGGGATGCCCCCTACTGGGTGTTCTTCGTTCCTGTGCTCCAGTCCCTCTTTCTTGGCCAGCTCGACATATTCTTCTGGCTGATCTATCGTTCGAAGCGCCCCGGCGTCTGGGCGCTCCTGACTCTGAAGCCCCAGTTTCTGCTGCCGGCCCTGCCCCGCATTTTTGCAAGCAGGCGCAACTTCGTGGAGTTCATGGCGGCCTCGGTGGTGCTGCACGTACCGTTTCTTATCATCCGCCCCACCTGGCCCCTCGAATGGATCCATTTTCTGGCAGGCTACGGCCAGAATTGATTGACCCGGGTCATTTCCGCCACGGCCAGCGGCGCGGTGTTGAGCACGGCGTGGATTGTGCCGTTCGCCGCGGCGTTGATCATCCTGGTGTATCTGCAACGCGGCAATCTTGAGCACGCCCTCTTCCTTGCAAATCCTGCATTGATGCCCTACGACTACTCCCTGCTTGCAGGCGGTGTTTCAAAACTCATCATTCCTCTCTCCTGGCTCGCGCTGTGGGCGGCCTGGCAGGTCCGGGGCGGCTGGCCATATTCGGTCATGTTGTTGGTGGTCGTGGCTGTTGAAACGGTACGGTCTCGGCACGCCAACACGGTTCCGGCGACAGCCGACTAGGCGGGTCAGTTTGATGCAGGCCGGCAAGTTCTCAACGCTTCAACGCATCCTGTTCTTCGCTGCCGCGGGTCTCGTGCTTGTGGGCGAGCAGTTTTCCATATCCATTCTCACGGACCTGGCCCTGGTGTGCGGGGGTGTGCTCGTGGTTCTTCTGGGCGTCGAGCAGATCGTGTCCAAACTGGGCGTGTATCGGATCGGGGGCTGGAGCTATACACAGGCCGTCGAGACCTACCGCGGACTTTCCGCGCAGTTGTGGGGCTTGATCTTCGTGGGCCTCGGCGCGGCGATGGTGCTGGTGCCCGTGGTGAGGTGGGTCGCGCCGTCCCAGGCCAATTCCATCTGGAACAGTCTGCTCGGGAGTACAACCGGCGCGGGCCTGGCGCTGGGCGGCATCGGCTTAATGACAACCATCCATGGTTTGATCCGCGTGCTGGCCGGCAGCGCGGGCGTCGACGTAGGACGGCTTACCAGTCTATCGAACCTATTCGACCGATTGGTGGGTGCCATGACATTTCTAGTCGGCTCGGCGATGGCGCTTGTCGGCATCACTCTGCTGGTCGCCCCGGGCATCGTGAGCGGGTTTATCCATGTCCTCGCAGCACTGATTGTGGGTCCATGATCAGCGCGGCCAGCCTTGCTGGTAGCGGTATGCGCACGAGATGCGGAGATAAGGGTGGGCAACCGTGACCTGGCTTAGCGACTTGGTCGAGAAGCACCACGGCGGTCCGGTCGAGCGCTATCGTGTTGAGATGGAGCCTTTTGAGCGGGCGGTGCTCCGCAGTGCCAGACACAGGCTGCTCTGTGATCTGGAAGGCCGCATCCTGGAGCTTGGCTGCGGTTTGGGAGAGAGTTTTCCGCTCTACGACGGCGAGGCGCATGTGCTGGCGATTGAGCCCTTTACGCCGTTCCGGCTGGAGGCCCTCAAGGCGGCCGCTCACTTCGATGGCCGCGTGATGGTGGAGGACGGGGATGCGCACGCGCTCCGCTTTGCTGATCAATCCTTCGATGCTCTTGCAGCGTTCCTGGTGGTATGCACGCTGTCCGCCCCAGGAAAAGCGCTGCGCGAGGCGCGACGCGTGCTGAAGCCTGGTGCACCGGCCCGTTTTCTGGAGCATGTCCGCGCCACAGGGAAAGCCCGGGCGGGACTGCAGGCGGTGATGAACCCGCTGTGGAAGTTGTTCGACGGATCAGGCTGCGAGTTGAACAGGCGAACGCCGGCGCTCATCGAAGCGGCGGGGTTCAGGATCGAGCGCGTGGTCGAGCTTCCCGTTCCGCACGCTATTGGCGTCCTGTTTCCTCTTGTGGAAATCTATGCGCGGGCCTAGGAAGTCGTGATGGCTCCAATCTTGATCGGGGCATCACTATGAATATCCTCGAAACCCCCAGACTCCTCCTTCGGCACTTCGTGCCTGAAGACGTCGACTCGCTTTTCGCCCTCTATCGCGACCCGGAAATGCGGCGTTACTATCCCGAGGGCACGCTGACCTATGAGGAAACCAGGGAAGAACTGGAGTGGTTTCTCGACGGGCACCCGTCACACCACGATCTGGGATTGTGGGCCACTGTGCTCAAGGAGACAGGCGCCTTCATCGGCCGCTGCGGCTTGCTGCCGTGGACGATCGCTGGCCGCGAAGAGGTGGAGGTCGCGTTCATGATCGACAAGGCCTACTGGCGGCAGGGCCTGGGAAGTGAGGCGGCGCGAGGTCTGGTTGCCTACGGGTTCGAGCACCTCGGCCTGCGCCGCCTGGTTTGCATGATCGAGCATGGGAATGAGGCTTCCATCAAGGTAGCTACCAGGATCGGCATGGCCTTTGAAAAGGAGGCCGAAGACGAGAAGGGGCCATTTAGGCTCTATTCGATGAGCCGGCGCACTGGTGGAGACGGGCGTTGAAAGCGAGTCGGGCCGGCCGCTCACGCGGCGCGGTAGTGGTGCTGCGTGAAGCGCCGCCATCCCTTCTTCGACTGCGCCTCGACCACCCAATGGAAGCCGCCCTCGTCGTCGGGCCAGTAGGCCATGCGCGCCGGGCCCGCGGGCATTTGAGCCAGGAAGCCGAATGCGTGGGGGTGAATGTCGGATGCATCAGTCATCGAACCTTCGGAGTGCCTGCCGTCTGACGTGAACGACCAGAATCCGACCTCGCCGTTCGGGCGAACCCCAAAATACGCAATTTCCTCGTACGTACCCCGCCCGCTTTCCCACAGGGCGATTAGCTGCACATATTTGCCGCCGAGGACACGCGTGAAGCTGCGTGTGCAGTGCACAACGCCGGTGGGAGTGTCGGCCCTTGCCTGCCACGTTCCGAGCAGCGGCCCAAGCAAGCCGAGTTTGCCGCGGCCCTTCTTCCACTTGCGGTTGAATTTTGGCATGCGCTCCTGCCTTGGAAAGGAGTCTCGGTTGCCACGCGCCGAAGCCCAAGACATTCGAACAGGATCCGGCCGTCGGTGTTTCGCCGCTACTGAGCCAGACTTGCCCGCCTGAACTGAGTCTCGTACAACTGGCTGTACGTTCCCCCGAGTGACAACAACTCGCTGTGCGTCCCCCGCTCGACGATCTGTCCGCGGTCCATCACCAGGATCATGTCGGCAGCCAGAATGGTGGATAGACGGTGCGCGATCACGATGCTTGTGCGCCCGGCCATGACCCGCTTGAGCGCATCCTGGATGAGCGCCTCTGACTCGCTATCGAGGGAGCTGGTGGCCTCGTCGAGCACCAGGATGCGCGGGTCCTTCAAGATTACGCGCGCCAGCGCAATACGCTGTTTCTCGCCGCCGCTCAGGCGATAGCCGCGCTCGCCGACAATGCTGTCATAGCGTTCCGGCAAATCCATGATGAAGTTGTGAATGTTGGCGGCTTTGGCCGCCGCTTCGATCTCAGCGCTGGTCGCATCCACCTTGGCGTAGGTAAGGTTGGTGCGAATGGAGTCGTGGAAGAGATAGGTTTCCTGCGTGACCATGCCGATTGCGGACGACAGCGAGTTCGAGCGTCACGTCGCGCAGGTCGTGGCCGTCGATGCGGACAACCCCGTCGATCGGATCGTACAGGCGCGGGATCAGGTACGTCAGGGTGGTCTTGCCCGCGCCGGAAGGACCCACCAGCGCCACCAGTTGGCCGGGTTGCGCGACGAACGACACCGTCGCCAGGGCTTCCTCGCGCGCCTGAGAGCCGCCGTTGAGGTCGTCATCGACGGAGGTCTCGGCCTTGCCGCCTGTCTCAGCTTGCTTGCCTGCCAGCGACAGCACGGCCGTGACGTTTTCCATGCGCCCGTAGCGTTTGACTTCACTCAACAGCTTGTCTTCCTGGACTGTGTATCGAAACGTGACGCGATCGAACTCGAGTTTGCCTTGAATATCGCGCAGTAGCAGGGCATCCGGCTTTTCTTCGATATCCTGCGGGAGGTCAATGACCTCGAACACCCGCTCGAATGACACCATCGATGTGCTGAAATCGACCGGCGCCCCCGTGAGGCCTTGCAGGGCGCTGTACAACGAGCCGAGATACGATCCGAAGGCCACGATCGTCCCGACGGTGAAGCTCCCCAGGATCACGTAGTATCCCCCGATGCCGTAGATGAGCGCCGTGCCGACCGCGCCGATGATGCCCAACACCGCGAACAAGGACGACCCCAGCACGGCGCGCTGAACGCCGATGTCCCGCACGCCGGCGGCGCGCTCACGAAATCGCTGTTCTTCCTCCGGAGCGCGCCCGAACAACTTCACAAGCAAGGCACCGCCGATATTCAACGTTTCGTTCATGTGGGCGTTCATTTGCGCGTTGAGTTCCATGCCGCGCCGCGCCACGTCCCGCAGCCGCCCGCCGACCTGCCGGGCGATCAGTATGAACAACGGCAGAATCACCAGGCTCATGAGCGTCAGCCGCCACTCGAGGCCGAACATGACGGCCAGAATAGCGATGCTCTGGATCACATTGGTAATGATGCCCGTGATGGTATTGCTGATGGCGTTTTGCGCGCCAACGACGTCATTGTTGAGGCGGCTCATCAGCTCGCCGACTTTGGTGTTCGTGAAGAACCTCAGCGACATGCGCTGCAAACGGGAGAACAGGGCGGACCGCAAGTCGAAGATCACGCCCTCCCCGATCATCGCGTTGAGTCTGCGCTGGACCACGGTCAGCACGCTGTTTAGGATGGGGATCAATACGAGAATCACCGACAGAATCACCAGGCGGTGCACATCCTTGGCGGGCAGCACCTGATCGATCAGATTGCGGAAGATCAAGGGGGTGAGCAGCGAGAGCCCGGTTCCAAGCAGGATCGTAACGAGCATCCCGCCCAGCTGCCCCCAATACGGGACGCGCGTAGTTCAGCACGCGCAACAACAGCGCCCTGGTGACCTGGGGCTTCTGGTCGTCCGAACCCATGTATTGAAACCAAGCGTGATGCATGCCAGTCTATTTGACTCCGGAGCCGAGCACAGTCCAACACTCCCACAAGCGGGTGTGGTACATTGTTGGCTCCTCCACCAACTTCGTCGGCTTTGACACTATAAGGCCATCGGATGGATTTGACAACTGCACCTTGGAACAGGCTCTGGCGGCAACCGCCGCAAAGAGAAAGCAGTCATGGACCCGACCAGCCGAAAGCCCGGTGACTCTCACCGGCTGGAGAAGACTGCGGCGACGTTGGCCGCGGCGGCTTGTCTCGTGCTGACCCTCATCGTCTGGCGCAGCATAAGCGCCTACCAGCCGATCTGGCCGCTGCCGGGCCTGTATTTCGTCGAATTGCCAACGGTTTGCATTGCCGCTGCGTTCGCCTGGTATTCGGACTTTCGGGGGGCCGCCGTTCTCACCTGGGCAGTCACTGGGATCGTGGTCGCGTTCTCGATTCTGGGCGCCTTTTCCGTTGGCACCCTCTACATGCCAATCGCCTTGCTCCTGGCTATTGCCGGCGCTTCATCTGACATACGCCGAGCGCGGCCTCTCACTGTACACTTGGGGGTCTGTCTCGTAGCGGGCATGGCGCAGGCAGCGCTGATGTTTTCGGCGATTCGCCTGCTGTATCCCACCGCCGTCTTCTAGGTCGCCAAACAGCGTAACGCGGAAATCGGTGTGATAATCAGTCTGTCTGTGTAGTTGCCGCCGATAACGACCGCGAGGAGAACCCAATGAATGAAGAAACCCTGAATCTAAGCATACGGAAGTTTCTCAAGGTCGTGGGAATCAGCTCGCAGCGCGAGATTGAGAAGGCTGTGGCAAAGGCCATTGCCGATGGCCTGAGCAGCGGCAGCGGCGATTTTCCCGCAAGCATGACCCTGGAGGTCCCGGGGCTTAAGCTGCATGCCAGGTTCGAAGGCGAAATCAAGCTGGAATAGACGGCTCCGGCGGCGCGGCGACCGTTCTTAGAGGGAATGATTCCAGGAATGGTGCCGGCCGCCGTATAGAGGCCCGCAGTCCGGTCGGCCTTATAATTCCGTATCGCGACCATCACGAGGTTGGCAAAATCTTCACATGGCTTTCTCCATAGTCAGGTATTCCCAGCAGGATCCACAATGGAAGGACGAGGCCCTCGGCAGCGGACCTGAGACAATCGGCCACATTGGCAGTGGGCTGACGTGCATGGCAATGTACGCCAGCGGCTGGGGATTGATGGAAACACCCGCGACGCTGAACCAGAAACTGCAGGGGGCCAGCGGCTTCATCCAGCAGGGCCTCGTCTGGGCGGCGCTGAACAAACTGTATCCCGAGATCAAGTCCACCGGACTTACCGTGTGCCACGATTCACCGGCGCCCTTGGCCGACATCCGCAGTTCGCTGGCGGCAGGCCAACCGATGATCGTGGAGGTCGATTTCTCCCCGGCGGAAGGCCTGCAGACACATTGGATTCTGCTGCACGGCAATCTGCAGGATGACTTCCAGATCCTGGACCCATGGCCGTACCCAATCGAAACCGCCCAGGCAACGCTCATGTCGCGCTACAGCCAGGGCATCCCTCTGGAGCGCGCCATCAAGTCGATCGCCTGGTACCGCTGCAATCTTGCAGATCCGCCCAAGGGCGCGGGGCCGGTTGAGACCGACCTGTATGTCTGGGCGCATGCATCGAATCCGGCAGGCGTGCGGCTCCATCCGCAGCCCACGGAGGACCTGTCCGCGACGTATGCAGAGATGCCCGGCGTCCGCCTGAACGTGATCGAGAACAAGGCGGCTGCGCGCCTCAAGATCGGGAAGCAGGGCCAGTGGCTCTATATACGCGACCCCAATGGGCATCAGGGCTATGTCGGCGCCTGGTGCGTGGAAGAAGTCCCCGCCAACGCGCCCGCCGCCACCCTGATCGCGCCGCCCGCCTCGGAGCCAAAACGCTTCCAGGTGGTTATTGTGAATAGCGTCGGCCCGCTCGGACTTACGCTACGCGCGGCACCCTCGCGGGATGCAGCCAGGATCAATGTGGAAAAGACGGGCGCCGTGCTGACCGTTACAGAACCGGCCAGCACGGGTCTTCCAAAGATAGGGGTGGAGGGGGAATGGCTGGCCGTCAGGGCCGGCAATAATCAGAACGCATACGTTGCTGCACAGTACGTGCAACTGAAATCATGATCCGTTCGGCACGCACGGCTTTGTACGCCTGGGCCGCGCTCAGCCTGATGGTCGCTGCCAGCCTGTGGGTGATCTACCTGAGGCTGGGAACAGACGGCTTTGGCATCTTCATCCAGCAGCCGCCGCTGGTCAACCTTCCGGTTACCCTGGCATCCGTTTCACTCCTGTGGTTGTCTGCCGGCGTGCTGCTCTATCTGCTCCAGGCGGCTCGGATCAACTCATCCAATGTCCTGAGTGTTTCGGGATTCTTCCTTGTTTGCTGGGTCTACTTGAACTTCCTGAGCGAACGCTTGCGCTATGGAGACTACACCTACTATCACGATGCGGCCAGGACTCTCTTCGTGGGCAAGGCCCTCCCGGGTTCCTATTTCTATCCGCCGTTATGGGCGACGCTACTGCAATTCCTGATACCGGCCGGAGTAGGCACTTTCTTCATCGTGCTGTGGCTGCTCGATTTCGTCTCGTTCGCCGCCTTCTATGTGCTGCTGCACCGCGTGCTGGAACGCTATGGTTTCACGGCCCGGCTGGCAGCCCTCGTGACTACGGTTTTCATGTTGGCGAATGCGCCGCTGCTGCGAACGCTCGTCTATGTGCAGATCAATCTGATCACGCTTGATCTCATCTTGCTGTCCCTTCTGCTGTATCCAAAGCGCGTGTTCTTGTCAGCCCTGATGCTGGCCCTCGCTGTGAATCTCAAGGGCTCACCGGCGATACTGGTACTGGCCTTTCTGCTCGAGAAGAATTGGCGCTGGGTGGGCTGGTTCACCTTGAGCATGCTTCTTGTCGGCAGCCTCACGGTGCTCACAGACGGATTCCACCCCTTCCTGGATGTCCTGCGGAACTGGCAGGCCCTGGGACTCTCGGACAACACCATCTTTCACGATACATCCTTCGATTCGTTTCTACGCTCCGCCGCGCCCCTGCTGCATGTCGGCGTTTTCTGGACGCGGGTCATGATCTATGCGGCCAAGGTTCTGCTGCTCGCCGCTACTGTCCTCGTGATGATCCAGTCGGCCCGCAAGCGCGTGTTCTCCAGAGTTGCGGGCGCGGGCGAGCAGGTGCTAAATGCCATGCCGCCGGTCTTCATTGCGATGACCCTGCTGGCCCCGGTGGTCTGGGAGCATCACGGGGTGTTCGTAGCGCTTTCGTTTCTGGTGATGCTCAAGCGCCTGGAGACGCCGCACGAGTGGCTGTGGTTCGGCTTCGCTTACCTGCTGGAGTTCCTGCTTCCAACCTTTGATTTCTTCCCCTGGTCGTTCGGACGCCTCGCCGCGCCTCTCATCATCTTGTGGCAGATGTGGCGCACGGTTCCGCGCAGCGGCGATGGTTCACCCTTCACCAAACTCAATCGCTGGTTTGAACGACTGGCGATGCTGCAAAACCCCGCTTAGAAAACCCGGCTGCCCCACGCGAATACGCGCGGCCATGCGGCTTTGTGCGGCCGCCGACACTCGGTCGCGGCGCAGTGATCTCGACCGCGCCATGACGTCATCGCTATGACTCAGCGCTTTGCAGCGCCGCCAAGAAAACCTGCACCATCGTCTCCAGGTTGATTTCCTCTGAGACGATTCGAAAGGATTCTTGGCCCATTCTTCGCAGACGGGGGGTGTCCGACAGGGCTGTCTGCAAGGTTCGCGCCAGCGCGTCGTAATCATCCGGCGGGATCTGCCAGCCGTTGTCCCTTCGAACCAGATCATCCTGCGTGCCATCTCCTGTCGCGACGATGACCGGCAGGCCATTTGCCATGGCTTCCTGGACGGCGAGGCCGCCCGTTCCCGGAAGAACGAACAGGTCCGCCTCCCGGAAATGCGGTATCAACTCCTCGCCGTGCTTGGCGCCAACGAACTGCGCAGCTGGATAGACCTGCCTGGCAAGCGCCTCCAGGGCCGATCGGTCGGGACCGTCACCCACAATGACCAGTCGAGGCGATGTGGGAAGCGCGGCACAGGCCCGCAACAGGTTGTCCACGTGTTTGCGCCTCTGTAGCCTTCCAACAAAGAGGATGCATGGCGTGTCGACGGATTGCTTTCGCCGCGGGGGAGCTTGCCGGGGACGCGGCGCAACTGCGTTCGTTGCCACAAAGATGCGCTCGCGTGGAAAGCCAAGTTCGGCGTATTCGCGAGCGCCGCGCCGGCTGTATGCAATTAGTGCATCAAACTGCAAGAGGAAGCGGCTCCTCCTGGCTCGGAGCAGGCCGCCCACTGGACCGCGCCCGGGTGGCCGCCCCCAATCCCCAGCCGATGACGCGTCGTTTGCGGTCATGCATCCAGCGCACAGCGGAACCGGTGGCAAGGTAGCGGGGGTTGGCCTCCACGATCAGCGCCTTGGGATCCCAGGATGCCAGCCACGGGAGCAGTCCACGCTGCTGGCACAGATACAGGGAGCCGCCAAGGATATGCATGTTTTCTGCCGCGGCCTGCCTGGCAACATGAAGTTGACCGTTGGCGATGCCCTCGTTCGCGCGCGGTTGCCCTGCAAATACGCTCAGTCCCTCGTCGCAGGCCGCGGCCAGCATGTCGAAGAATGGCACGCGGTAGCCGGGAAGGACCCGCTGCTGCAGGCCCAGGCGGCCGTGAAAGCGCAGCTTCATGCGCTCGGTACGTGAGGCGCCGCCCAGGAAGGCGACTTGTGCACATGCACCACCTTCCATTGACCCGCCTGCTTGACCATCACACGGCTTTCGTTGTGAGATACGACTTGCACTCCGTCGGGCAGCGCGGTGCTGACCAGCATCGTGTAGCTGGCAATGGCGCTGTCGCCGTAGCGCTGGATGGAGAGGTTCGATAGATCAAAACGGGACTCGGCCTTCTGTTTGGCATCGGAACCAAATACCGCCCCGCGGCTTGCATTCGATTCCATCATGAAGTCGTGGAAGGGCAGCCCGTCGATGCGGTGCGGCGTCACCCACCATTCGTAGAGCGTGAGCTCCGGCGCCGATGTCGCGTGGTACGCCGCCAGATCGTTTTCCTGGATCGACTTCAAGTGCGCCAATAGAAAATCGTGGACTTCCTTATCCATTTCATGCCTCCAGCAATGCCCGCAAATATCCGTCCATCATCTTGTCGAGCCCCAAGGCTTCTTCTGCATGCGATCGCGCGGCCCGGCTGAAAGACGGCCGATCTCGAAGTACTGCAGCGGCAGCGCTCGCCAGCGCCGCCAGATCCGGCGTATCCAGCTTCCATGGATCGCCGCCGTATGGCACGATGCGCCCGCACGTGTCCGGCACCAGTTCCTTCAACGCTCCGGTGTCGAATCCGACGACAGGCGTGCCACAGGCCAGCGCCTCGATCACCGAGTTTGGACATGCAGGATTGAGATCTGCCGAGAAGAACAGGTGGGCCGAGCGATCGATCGCCGGGATGTCGTCCTGGCTGACGGCACCGGCAAAGACAACCTGAACGCGGGCGCGTGCCTCGACGGCCGCCCGGTGCCGGTCCGTGATCTTTCCGACCACCATGAGTTCCATGTGGAAACCATATTCATCGCTGAGAATTTCTGCCAGGCGCAGGGCGTGCTCCAGACCCAGATCGTAACCGCCCCCCAGACTGCCTTCCACGACCAGCAACCGGCAGGTCTCGCCGGGCGGCCCGCCCGGCCCCTGCGGCTGGTATGCACCCAGGTCCACTCCGTTATGGACGACGGACCATGGGGAGGCCTGCTTTCCATACCAGTCATTCCACCAGCGATGCGTGAACTCGCTCTGATAGAGCACGTGCGTGGCGAAGCGGGCACGCAGCAGCGAGAGAAGTAGGTTGCCGTACTCGGCCCGCAGATAGTGGCGCGGCCCCGTATTCCGTTTGCGTTGTATCCAATTAATTCCGTCCAGGCGTTGGACAATGCGCACGCCGCGTCGCCGTGCTTTCCACAGTGGGTAAAGATTGCGCGTGCCGCCAATCACCAAGATGGCTTCGCACGGCTCGTTTGCGTTGTGTGTAACCCCGATGCCCCGCTTGGACAGGCCGGCTTCGAATTTCGCCCGGAACGACGCCATGCCTCCGATTCCCTCGACGGCGGGAACGATGCATATGCGGGACATGCGAAGATTATAGCTTAGCGATAAAGGGGGTCATGTATTCTATGGTATCCTAGCAAAGAGCCACTGGGAGTCCAGCATGTATATAGCAATCGAAGGGGTGATCGGCGTGGGCAAGACCACCCTGGCGCGGCTCCTGCGGCCGATGCTGGAGGCCGAGATTCTGCTCGAGATCTTCGAGGAGAACCCGTTCCTTTCGGATTTCTATGGCGACCGGGCGCGCTACGCGTTCCAAACCCAAATCTTCTTCCTGCTCAGCCGCTACCACCAGCAACGCCGTACGGTTCCGGACCTGTTGGCTGCCGGCAAGTCCCTGTTGACCGACTACACCTTCGGCAAGGATGCCCTCTTTGCCCGCATCAACCTTAAGGGCGATGAGCTGGACGTGTACTACAAAGTGCACGAGGCTTTGGGTGAGAAGATCCCCAAACCCGACCTGATCGTCTATCTGCGCGCCGACACGGAAGTACTGATGCAGCGCATCGCCTCACGCGACCGTCCGTACGAGCGCAACATGGAACAGGACTATATCGACCTGCTGAACCGCACGTACGAGGAGTTTTTCGCGAAACCCTACGACGGCGCTCCAGTCCTGGCAATCGACACCAACCCGTTGAACATCGTCCAGAATCCCGAGGACTTGAAATTGATTGAGAACCGCATCCGGCAGCAGTTGCAGCTCAGTCCATTCCAGCCCAGCCTCCCGCTGAACAATTAGCCTCCATGCGCGTCACGCGGCAGTCCCTTATCCGCATTGCCAAGGAAAACACCCAGGAGCGGGTCTACAACGACGCCTCCATCGTCGCCGTCTACCTGACCGGCTCGCTTGTGTCGGACGCCGATCCTTTGCTCGGCGGCACCGCAGATATCGACCTGGTGATTGTTCACGAAGGGCAACCCAGCCTCACGCGGCAGATCGTCAAACTGACCCCGGATTTCCACCTGGATATCCGGCACCGCAACGCCGCTGAATTGAAATCATCGCGTGAGCTTCGCACCGACCCGCTGTTGGGCTGGGAGTTGTACGATCCGATGCTGTTGTACGAGCGGGAGAAATTCTTCCAGTTCCTGCAGGCTGGCCTGCGCGCCGGCTCCGAGTTTCACTCACCGGAAGTCGTTCTGGCGCGCTGTCGCGCCTTGCACGCCGACGCCCGTCGAGGTTGGATGGAGCTATCCGATCTGCGCGGCGAACAGGCCAGCGCGCGCGAAGTCCGGCGCTACCTGGATGCAGTCGGCGCGGCGGCCAACGCGGTCGCCGAGTTGAACGGTGGCCCTGCTTGCGGAACGGCGCCTGCTGAACGACTTCCCGTCCCGTGCACGTGCCGCGGATCATCCGGAGTTCACGGCGTCCTTGTTCAACTTGTTGGGCGCCAACCAGATCGACGCGGCCATGCTGGCCACCTGGCTCGAGGCGTGGAAGAGCGCCTTTCTGGCCGCGGCAGAGCGCGCCAACGTGGACGTGCGGATCAATATTGCCCGGCTCAACTACTACGAAAAGGCCGTCGGCGCGCTTCTTGCCGGCGAGACCCCGCTGGCGGGGCTGTGGCCATTGATCCTGACGTGGACTCTCGCCGTCAGTGTGCTGGACGAGCCGCTGGGTGTGTTTTGGAGTGACGCTTGCCATCAACTGGGTCTGCTCGGACCACCCCTTGAACAACGCGTGGCAGATCTGGACAAATACCTGGATGACATCGAGGTTTGCCTCGATGAGGTGGCGGCCGCCAACGGATTGGAGACGTCGGCAGGACTGTAGGTCTCCAGGGACAGGAGTAGACAACTGCCGGCGCCTTCCCAGACCCTGTGGATAAGAGGGTCAATGCTGTGGATAAGCACGTCTCCCTGTGGACAGCCTAAGGAAAACCACTGATTATCGCCGAAAACGAGCATATTCGAGGCGCCAAATATGGGGGCGTATACAAGGCATAGGCCATATGTGGGCGGTCGGGTCGGGGACCATTCGGGTCAAAGATTTCATCACATGCCATGCACAATTCCATCACCAGGGGTGATGCTCCGGAATCCTAACCTGTGTGCCAGACCCGCACCCTGTTACTCCACCGGTACGGGCAGGAGTACGCCATCCACACTGTCCACAGCCCCTACTAAGACGACTATATCCATACCCAACTATAAGATAGGTTGGCAGGAAACCTCCGCAAGAAAGACGTCATCAACAGACAGAAAACTTGAGCTAAAATGTCGTCGTCGCATCCGTCTCTCATACAGCCAGGAGGAATGAATGCCAGGTCTAAATCGAGTGCAGCTCATCGGCTACTTGGGGAAGGATCCCGAATCGCGTACCATCCCCAACGGGCAGAAGGTCACACAGTTCAGCCTGGGTGTAACGCGCCGTTGGAAGAGTGCCGGCGAAAGCAAGGAAGCTACCGATTGGTTTAACGTGGAACTCTGGAGCCGGCTTGGGGAAGTCAGCCAGCAGTATCTCAAGAAGGGCAGCCTCGTGTACCTCGAAGGGCGCCTGCGGACCGACAAATACGAAGAGAAGGGCGAGACGAAGTATTTCACCAAAGTGGTGGCTCAGGCCCTTCAATTTCTGGATCGCAAGCCGGCCGACGAACCGGTCGTGGAGATGGGCGTGGCGGACGAACCCGCCGAATATGACGCCTGATCCGGCATAGCCATCCTCCCGCATCCACCCGTACGAGGCGCAGACGAGATCGGGGACGTCTGCGCCTTTTTCGTTTGGAGTTCATCCCGTATAATTCCGCCCTCTGGACGGCCGCCGCATCACAGACGGCGCCACCGCGGTCCCAATCCACATACTGGAAAACACCTCGGCCTGCAAATGACGAGATTCTGGACATCAAACGGCATGCGGGCGTTCCTGACCATCTGGATCGCTCAACTGGTATCCCTGGTGGGATCGCAGCTAACGGGATTTGCCCTCGGCGTTTGGGTTTATGACGAGACGCGGTCCGTGACCATGCTGGCCTTGACCCAGATCGCCCTCGGTGCGCCTTTCGTCCTGCTCTCCCCGTTGGCAGGAGTCCTGGTTGATCGCTGGAGTTGACGCACCGCCATGATCCTCAGCGACCTTGGAGCGGGATTGGTCGTGCTGGCAGCGGCGAGCCTGTACATCACGCACCGCCTTGAGCCATGGATGGTCATTCCCATCAACTTTGCGATGGCGACCTTCAATACACTCATGTGGCCGGCCTACACTGCCACCGTCACGCTGCTGGTGCCAAAAGAGCAGTATGGGCGCGCCAATGGGTTCGTCCAGCTCGGGGAGGCGCTGCCTCAAGTGGCCGGCCCCGCCATTGCCGGAGCTCTCTACGTGGCCATTCACCTCGGCTACCTGGCGCTGATCGATGTTGCCACGTATTTGTTTTCAGTAGTGGTGCTCCTGGCCTTCGTGCGGATTCCCTCCCCGCCCGTTACGGAAGAGGGTCACCAGAGTCGGGGCTCCATCGTACGCGAGATGAGATTCGGCTGGGACTACATCACGGCGCGACGAGGCTTGTTCGCCCTCCTGATGTACTTCGTGGCGATCAATTTTCTGGATGCGGTCCTGCAACCCTTGTTTGTCCCGCTGGTTTTGGACACGTGGAATCCGGCCGTACTCGGCTATCTGAGCACCATCATGGGCGCCGGGATGCTGGTCGGCACGTTGACAATGAGTGCCTGGGGAGGCGGACGACGCAGGGTCTACACGCTTCTGGGAGCGGGCGCTGTTGGCTCGCTCTTCCTGGCGGCGATGGGAGTGCGCGCCTCCATCCCTCTGCTGGCCGTAAGTGGCTTTGGATTCCTCTTCATGATGCCGTTTATGAATGCATCCAGCCAGGCCATCTGGCAATCCAAAGTCGCCCCAGACGTGCAGGGACGGGTCTTCGCCATTCGCCGCGCGATTGCATGGTCGAGTCAGTTGGTCGCGCCGCTGCTGGCCGCGCCCCTGGCGGACGGCTTTTTCAAGCCGGCTATGACACAGGGCGGTTCGTTGGCGCCGGTGCTCGGTCCGCTGATTGGAGTAGGGGCCAGCCGCGGCGTGGGGTTAATGGTGACCATTTTCGGCATATTGGCCGTCGCCGTCTCTTTGATAGGCTTCGGCAGCCGCAGCATTCGTAACGTGGAGCAGGATCTCCCGGACCATGTGGGCGCACCGGCTCCGGCGACGGCGCCCCTTGTTGAACCAACCGATTAGCAATCTCCCGAGGCCACGCGTATCACCAGGCGGAACCGGCCACCTGCCCGCTGCACCCGAATCGCTGACAGTCTGTCGACGGCCATATCTGCTCCGCTTTCCAGCAGCTTTTCGCGCCCATACGTTGCCGTTATCGCAATGACCTGCATGCCGGCGGCCTTCCCGGCCTGTATGCCGGCGGGCGCATCTTCCACGACGACACAACCCTCCGCAGGAACACGAAGCCGGCTCGCCGCCAGCAAGTAAGGCCCCGGATCGGGCTTTCCATTTTCCACGTCGTCGCCCGTGATGAGCAGCGGCGGCACAGCCAATCGAGCTGTTCTTAGCCGGGCCTGCGCCAGCGCCCCGCTGCAAGAGGTCACAATCGCCCAAGGCCCTCCCCCCAGGTCCTCGATAATCTGCGTTGCGCCTGGAACCGCCACCACTCCGGCGGTATCTGCCACCTCGTGGGCGGCGAACAACGCCGCCTCCTGCTCGACGTCCAGGTGCGGTGCGAGCCGCCGCATGGTGTCTATGTTTCGGACTCCATGAGCCACGCGCAAGATGCTGGCAGCGTCCAGGCCGTGCTGATTGGCCCAGTTATTCCAGTGGCGTTCCACACATGCAGTCGAATCGATCAGGACGCCATCCAGATCAAAGAGGATGGCGTCGCAATCCAGTTCCTGGGGCTGGGGAGTCACTGGCACACGCTCCTTGAAGCGATTGGATGAGTCACGCTGCAGCTGCGGGCGCGCCGCGGCTCCGTTCGAGGGTGATACCGGCGGGTCGCCAGGTGGACGCAGCTTGGATGGCTCGCGAGGATTTCCTAGGTACGGGACCGCTCCAGGAGCAGTCTGCGGGTGTAGGGGATTAGTCCGCCTGCGTCGATGATCGCCTGGCGCGCTTTGGGGAGAGGCGTCACATGGAAGGACTTGCCGCCGGCCTTGTTGACCAGCGCGTCGCGCCTCAACTCTATCTCATCCCCTGCGTCCGCCTCGATTTCCGGGCAAATCACGGCTTGCAGCCCGACGTTGATGGCGTTTTGCAGGAAGATGCGCGCGAAATGAGGCGCCACCACAACGAGTTCATAGCCCTTCAAGCAGGAGGCAGCTTGCTCACGCGACGAGCCGCACCCGAAGTTCTTTCCCGCAACGACAAGGCTGCCGGCAGGCACTTTGCCGCTTCGCAGCCGGGCATTGAACTCGGTGTCGTCCGCGAACGCGTATTCGGGAGTCTCGCTGGGCAGCACGGTTGCCATAAACCGCCCCGGGTAAATGATATCCGTGGAAACATCGTCGCCGAGCTTCAGCACGACTCTGGCCATGTCAGCTTGCCTCTCTCGGGTCGGTAATGACGCCGGTCACGGCGCTGCTCGCCGCCACGGCAGGGGAACACAGATACACGTCCGCCCGCGGGTTGCCCATGCGGCCTTTGAAGTTGCGATTCGTTGTGGACAGAGCGGCTTCGCCGTCGCCCAGCGCGCCCTGATGAACTCCCAGGCACGGTCCGCAGCCTGAATTCGCCACCACCGCACCGGCTTGCATGAGAGCGGCGATATATCCGGCGTCCAAGGCCTCCCGATAGATGCGTGCGGACGCCGGGAACACGAGCATGCGCACGCCGCGCGCAACCTTTTTTCCGGCAAGCGCGCGCGCCGCGACTTCGATGTCATCCAGCCGCCCGTTGGTACATGAGCCAATCACCACCTGCTGAATGGGCACGCCAGCCACAGCCCGTACCGACTTGACATTGTCGACCGTGTGCGGGCAAGCGATCTGTGGAGCCAGCTCTGCTGCGTCGATCTCAATTACCCGTTCATACGCCGCATCTTCATCTGGGCCGAAGGTCTCCACTGGCTCCTGAACCCCCGCGACCTCCTTGAGGTAGCGCTGCGTCTCGACGTCTGGCGGAACAATGCCGGAGGTCGCCCCGGCCTCGACCGCCATGTTGCAAATTGTCAGGCGACCGGATGTGGACATGCCCGTGATCGCCTCACCGTGGAATTCGATGACCTTGAAATTGGCTCCCTCGGCGGTGAGCTGCCCAATAAGATACAGGATGAGGTCCTTCGGATAGACCTGCCGGTTGAACTTGCCGCGCACTACTGCCTTGATGGTCTGCGGGACTTCCACATTCAGTACCCTGCCCAGGGCCCAAACGGAAGCCATCTCTGTCGCACCGACGCCGAACGCAAAGGCACCCAGCGCCCCATGACTGGTCGTGTGGCTGTCCGTGCCGACCACGACGTACCCCGGGCGGACGTAGCCATTCTCCGGAAGGATTTGGTGACAGATGCCGCCCTCATCGCCGCGGATGTCGTGGAATTTGTGGATCCCATGCTCTCTGACAAACTCACGGAGCTTCTTCTGGTTGGTGGCCGTCTTGGCGCTCTCGGCCGGGACGCGGTGATCGAAGATGATGGCAATCTTTTCAGGATCCCAGAGCTTGGCTGGCAAGCCGGTGCCCTCGTAGATTTCCTGAAACTGGTTCAGCACCAGTGCGCCATTCTCGTGCGACATGGCCAGGTCGACGCGCGGTTCGAGCACGTCGCCGGCGTTGACTGCCGCCTGGCCGGTTGCGCCGGCCAGGATCTTTTCGACCATTGTCATACCCATGGTTGTGTCCGCCTCCTTTGCGGCGGGGACTCACAAGGTTTGCGTCGAGAGCGTCGCCACGCGGCCCTCGCAGGGTCTCGCCGATCTAGTCGCCGAACGCAATTCCCTGTGCGAGGGGCAGCTCATCGGACCAGTTGATCGTATTGGTCTGGCGGCGCATGTAGGTCTTCCAGGCATCCGAGCCGGACTCGCGGCCGCCGCCTGTTTCCTTCTCGCCTCCAAACGCTCCACCGATCTCGGCGCCCGATGTCCCGATGTTCACATTGGCGATCCCGCAGTCGGAGCCGGAAGCCGAAAGGAATGCCTCGGCCTCCCGCATCGAATCGGTGAAGACCGCGCTCGAGAGGCCCTGAGGCACATCGTTGTGGATGCGTATGGCCTCTTCCAGGGAATCGTACTCAAGCAGGTACAGGATCGGGGCGAAAGTCTCGGTCTTCACGATTTGGGTCTGTGCCGGCATCTTGATAATGGTTGGTTCGACGAAATTGGGTCCAAGATCCGGCAGCATGTGCCCGCCGGAGACGATCTCGCCGCCGTCGCTGACGGCCTGCTTGATGGCGTCCATCATCTCTTCAACGGAGGTGTTGACCACCAACGGGCCCATCAGGGTATCGGGCTTGAGGGGATCTCCGATCGCCACCTGGCCGTAAGCTTCCTTCAGGCGTTGGGTCAGATCCTCTCCGATGGATTTCTGCATGATGATGCGACGGGTGGAGGTGCAGCGCTGTCCGGCCGTCCCCACGGCCCCGAACAGAATGGCGCGCGTCGCCATGGCCAGGTCAGCCTTGTCGGAGACGATAATGCCGTTGTTGCCGCCCAGCTCGAGAATCGTGTGACCGAAGCGGCGCGCAACTGCCTCGGACACGTGCTCACCGATGCTGGTCGAGCCGGTGAATGAGACCAGCGGAACGCGCTTGTCGTTGAGCAGCAGCTCGCCCACGTCCCGGCCCGAGCCGATCGCCAGGTTGAATATGCCGGCAAAGCCATGATCGGCCATCACCTTGTTGGCGATGTGGGTCACAGCGATGGCTGTCAAGGGCACGTAGGACGACGGCTTCCATATGATCGTGTCGCCGCAGATGGCCGCCAGGGTGGAGTTCCAGGACCAGACCGCCACGGGAAAATTGAATGCGGTCACGAGGCCGAGAATGCCCAGAGGGTGCCACTGTTCGTACATGCGGTGACGCGGCCGCTCGGAGTGCATGCTCAGGCCATACAACATGCGCGACTGACCCACAGCGAAATCGCAGATGTCGATCATCTCCTGGACTTCCCCGCGCCCCTCGGCCTGGATCTTTCCCATTTCGAGACTCACCAGGTCGCCCAGCGGCTCTTTCAAGTCGCGCAGGGCATTCCCCAGGTCATGCACTACCTCGCCGCGTTTGGGGGCCGGGACAGCCCGCCATTTCAGGAAGGCGGCCTGTGCAGCCGAAGCGACCTTTTCGTAGGACTCGGGCGTAGCCTGGATCACACTGGCGATGGCCTCACCCGTGGTTGGGTTGTACGAGACCAATTCCTTGCCTTTTGGATCTTTGATCCAGCCATCCGGCCCGATGCAGGCACCGGCATTGACCGGTTGGACATTCAGCTTCTCGAGAATACTATTCATCGCAGCCTCCAGGGGTGCTTTGACAAACCAGGGCTTGCTCGGTTCGGGTGATCGTCGGATTCAGACTATCTTTTTCGATTTCAACAATTCCTTTTCTTCAGCCGTGTATCCGAGTTCGGTCAGAATGCCTTCGGTGTGTTGAGACAACCCGGGCGGCGGATTTTCGATCGCAGCGGGCGTGCCGGAGAACCGGGCCGTCAAATTGAAGATCTTGATCTTTCCGATGCCCGGCTGCTCCACCTCGGCGATCACGCCGCGATGCCGGGCTTGCTCCGAGTTCAAAGCCGCCTCCAGGCCGAGGATCTCTCCGGCAGGTATCCCCCTGGCGTTCAAGACCTTCACCCAATGGTCCGTCGTTCTTTCCATCAATTTGGCTTCCAGAAAGGGGGTCAGCAAATAGCGATTGGCCTTGCGCGTGTCGCGCTTCTGGAAGCGCGCATCGGTCTTGAGTTCTGGCAGACCTAACGCCTCGACGAGATCCTCCCATTGACGTTGCTGGTTGGCGGCAATGTTGATGCAGCCGTCCTTTGTCTTGAAGGTACTGGACGGCGCGGCGGTGAAGTTCTCGTTGCCCAACGGAACCGGTTGCTGCCCGCCGATCAGGAGATTGGCAGCCACCCAGCCCATCAACGGCATGATCGAGTCCAGCAAGGCGATATCGATGAATTGACCTTCGCCGGTGCGTTGGCGGTGATAAAGCGCTGCCATGATGGCGAAGGCGGCGTTCAAGCCGCCGACTGTGTCGCATACCGGGAAGCCGCAACGCAGAGGGTTCAAGGCGCTCATCGCCGTTGATCGACATCAGGCCCGACAGACCCTGGATGATCTGATCGTAGGCCGGCTTAAAGGCATCCGGACCGGTCTGGCCAAAGCCGGTGATGGCGCAGTAGATAAGCCCGGGATTGCTCGCGCGCAACTGCTCATAGGAAAAGCCCAGACGCTGCATGACACCGGGCCGGAAATTCTCCACCAGGACGTCGGCACGCGCGGCCAGCCTCCGGAAGACCTCTTTTCCCTCTTCGGCCTTCAAGTTCAGCGTAAGCGATTTCTTGTTGGCGTTCTGGGCCAGAAAGCTCGTGCCCAATAGTCTCTGGTTGTACTCTGGCACGTTGCCGAGCTTGCGTGCGAGGTCGCCGCCGTCCGGGTTTTCGATCTTGATGACCTCGGCGCCGAGAAGTGCCAGATGGAGCGTGGCAAACGGCCCGGCCAGCACATTGGTCACATCGAGGACGCGAACCCCCTCAAGCAATCTCATGTGCATTCTCCTCGGCGGGCTGCCCTCTGAAACCAACGATCGACCCGGACCGCAGAATCAGCCCGGGCAGCTCGCGCTCAAAGTAGGCGCCCACCTGATTGGCAACGCGGATCAGGGCCTGAAGATCGATGTCGCCTCGGATGCCCATGCGCTGCAGCGAGTGGACGAGATCTTCGGTGCTGACGTTTCCGGCAGGGACCTTCGTGAACGGACAGCCGCCCAATCCGCCAAATGCCGACTCGAAGTAGGTAACGCCGCTTTTCAGCGCCGCCATGCAGTTGGCCAGCCCCAACCCATACGTGTTGTGGAAGTGACATGCCAGTTCCACGCTTGGATCCAATTGACGGACAGCGCCGTACAGATCCTCCACCTGTAATGGATGGGCATGGCCCGCCGTGTCAGCCAGGCTGATATTCCGCACGCCGGCATCGAGATAGGCCTTCACTATGTCCAGCACGGCGCTCTCGGGAACGGGTCCCTCGTAACCGCAGCCAAAAGCCGATTGCACCGAGGCTTGGACGCGCTTGCCCGTCGCCATCGCCCGTCTGGCCATGGCGATGATTACCCGCTGGGCTTCCGCAGGGGCCATGCCGGTGTTCTTCTTGCTGTGCGTCGTGCTTGCCGAAACGCCCATGCAGAACAAATCGACCCCGCAAGCCAATCCACGATCCAACCCCTTTTCATTCAGGACCAGTGCCGAAAATGTGGCAGTCCTGCTCGCATGCCCGGCGTCAAGAAAGTGCGCGAACAGCGCCTCGGTATCCGCCATCTGGGGGACCACCCGTGGATTGACGAATGAACCCAATTGAATGATGTCGACGCCGGAGGTCAGAATACCCTCGATCCAGACAATTCTCACCTGGAGAGGCACGCGCCTCGTCTCCATTTGGAGACCGTCGCGCGGACCCACCTCGTGGATTGCGATTCTGTTCATGGGCTGCGTTGTTGGATCGATGGCTTGTGCCATAGCCTGTTCCAGATGGGACGCCCGCCGTCACAATCTGGCGGCGATGGCCTCTGCCATGTCGAGCGTCGAGTCGGAACCGCCCATGTCGTATGTGCGGACCTTTCCTTCCCGAATCACCGAGGCGACCGCCGTTTCGACCGCCGTTGCCTTTTCGGTCTCCCCCAGCCAGTCGAGCATCATCTTGACCGAGAGAATTGTGGCAAGCGGGTTGACTTTGTATTGGCCGGCGTACTTGGGAGCCGACCCGTGGCTGGGCTCAAACACGGCCAGTTTATCGCCGATATTGCCTGAGCAGCCGAAGCCCAGCCCGCCGACCATCTGGGCGGCCAGGTCAGAAATGATGTCGCCGAACATGTTGGTGGCGACCATCACGTCGTAGTTGGACGGGTTCTTCAAGAGCCACATGCAGATGGCGTCCACATTGGCGTCATCCATCTCGATGTCGCCATATTCCTTGTGGACCTCCCTGGCAATATCCAGGAACATGCCCTCGGTGGCGCGCACCACATTCGCCTTGTGAATCACCGTCACTTTTCGTCGCTTGTTCTTGCGGGCAAAATCGAACGCCGCCCGCAGGATCCGCTCCGAGCTCTTGCGCGTGACGACTTTGCCCGAGATGGCGAGTTCAGCGAGCGGTACATCCTTGAAGGCCGCAAAGGGCCCCGAGAGTCGGGTCAGCAAATTGGCCAACTCTTGTGGCACCGGAGAAAACTCAACCCCTGAGTACAAATCCTCCGTGTTTTCCCGGAAGATCACGAGGTCGATGTCGCTCCTATAGTTAAGCGGATTTCCCGGATACGCCTTGCACGGGCGCAGGCAGACGTACAAATCGAACATCTGGCGCATGCGAACGATCGGCGAGCGGTACACGAGGTTTGTACCCTTGAGTGGCGGCATCAGTTCCGCTTCGGCTGCCTTCACGGGCTTGGAAGTGATGGCCCCAAACATGGCGGCATCCGTGCTTCTCAGCAATTCAATGGTGCGCGCCGGGAGTGCATCGCCTTCTTTGCACCAATACTCCCAGCCGATGTCGCCATCCAGGTACTCGGCGTTCAGATGCAGACTGTCGAGCACGATCCTGGCGGCATCCAGCACATCCACGCCAATGCCATCGCCAGGCAGCCAGGCGATTCTGTACTTTGACGACGGTGACGCCGCTCGATTCATCCTTGCCTCCCAAAAGCGGATGAACTCAATCCGATTAATGCACCACGATTAGAACGCCCCAGGCGGGGGGAGGTCGCTTCGCACGCATTCTAATGGGAAACATGCGCCGCGATAGTCACTTCTATACGGTGCCATTTGTCGCCTGTCCTTGAAACGTTTCAATCGACGTTCTACGAGAATCCCGGTCTAGGCAACTTCTGCCGGCCATCTGATGACGGGCCGGCGATGGGCTGCCTGGGCTGCCCGGGCTCCCGTATCCAACAAGAAGACCTACGCGCAAATCGGAGCGCAGGTCTTCTTGTTGAGCCAGCCTAAGCCCGTTATGGGCGGATATATCCGACCCTAGGGAGTGACAGCAAAGTGATTCTTCAACGTATAGTGGATGTAGTTCTGCCAAAGGGCAACGATCTCGGATTCGCGATAGTCGTGGTTACAAAAGGTCTGGATGATCACGCGCCCATCGAAACAGGTGGCCAGGTTTGCCTCGCCCGACGAAGGACTTGAGGAAAGCCCTGCCAGCAGCGTGGCATTTCCGGTCCCTGCGTCCCGCAGTTTGTTGCCCGCGAAGGTCTGCCAATAGGCGTTGTAGTGCAGCAACGGCAGCACGACGTTGGGCTCGTTGAATACCTCGTGGGTGGGCTTCCACCAGTAGGTCGATTCGGCTTGATCATAGTACGTGCGGTAGCGTACTCCGCAGGGGCCGAGGATCTTGCTGATCGGCCCGTTGGATTTGGTGTTCAGGTACCACACTTCCACGATCAAAGCGGCCTTGTCGCGGGTGAGGCGCGTGTTGATTACGTCCCAGAACTCGCCCGTGATGGCTTTGTGGTTCTCTGCCCCCACAATGATCAGGTCAAAGGGCTTCCCGGAGTTCAGGTTCTCCATGAAGTTCCCGCTGTAGCCCCCAGTCTGGACGTAGTTCATCCCCATGCCATCCAGCGCCTCCTGGATCCACTGGCCGATCCCAAGTTCGTCGGTGTCCTCGTATAGAAGGACATTGGCGGCTTTGATGCGCGCCTCCACGTCTTCGGTCGCCGCTGGCGCGGGCGGGGGTGGAGGCGCGGCCTCGGTATCTGTGGACGCAGGTGGAGGGGGTACGGTCGGTTGCGGCTGCTGGGCTGCGCCCAAGGCGGACTGTGTGAGTTGGAGGGACATGGCCGTACCCTGCAGTTCGAGTGCGGCCTTTGTAGGGTCAGGGCCTGTCGGAGACTCCGGCGGCGTCAGCGACAGGCTGCAAGCCAGGGTGACGACCAGCACAACTCCCAGGGACACAACCAGGCGTCGGTTATGGGATCTTGTCGACATGATCTCCTCCTTGTCTTTCAAGAATCCTCTGCGGATGGCGGTCTCTTCAGTTAAAGGTTGAAACGCACGTGCACGATGTCGCCATCCTGCACCGGATACTCCTTGCCTTCGAGGCGCAACTTGCCCTTGGCTTTGGCCTCGTTCATGCCGCCCAGTGAGACCAGATCCTCGTAGGCCACAACTTCGGCACGCACGAAGCCGTGCTGCAGGTCGGTGTGGATCGCGCCGGCCGCCTCAAGCGCGCTAGCGCCGCGGTCGACGGTCCAGGCTCGGACCTCATCCTCGCCGACCGTAAAGAACGACTGCAATTGAAGCAGATCATACGAGAGCTTGATCATCTTGCTCAAGCCCAACTCTTCGATGCCGTATTCCTTCATGAAGACCGCGGCGTCGTCCGGGCTCAACTGTGCGATTTCCATTTCCAGCTGCCCCATCAGCGCCGTCGAAGGGTGGTCAAGCGCCAATGCTGGCGGCGGCTGCCCCTCGCCGAGATTGAACACCGTCATCAGCGGCTTGCGGGTCAGCAGTCCGAACGAAGCCAGCTCGCGCGACTTGTCGGCGCTGAGCTCCAGCTTGCGAAGCGGAGTGTTGGCGTTCAGCGCCTCATTCAAGCGCGTGAACAGGGCCGTCTGCCGCTCGTTGATGGTTTTGTCCGTGCCGCCCTTCTTGCGCTCCTCGACCAGGCGCTCCAGTTTGCGTTCCACGGCGATCAGATCGTTGAGCAGCAATTCGCTGGACATGACGTCCAGGTCCCGGCCCGGATCCACGCTGCCCGCCGGGTGTGGCACGTTGTCGTTCTCAAAGGCGCGTACCACAAGCAGGAAACCGTCCATCTGGGTCAGTTGATTCAGAAGCTGGCCCGCGATGGTCGCCTTACCCCCGCCTTCCAGTCCGGCGATATCCGCATAGGTGACCTTGGCATAGATCGTCTTCTTGGGATGGAACATGCCGGAGAGCCGGTCCACGCGCGGGTCCGGAACGTCCACCACAGACGTGTGGACCTCCATGCGGCCGGCACTGGACGTGGTCGGAGCGTTGCCGCGCGTGAGCGCATTGAAGATGGTTGTCTTGCCGGACTGCGGGGATCCGATGATTCCAAGCTTCATCTTGACCTGCTAAGGGGCAGTGATATACTGGGCCAGCCGGGCCGAAGTGGCGGAACTGGCAGACGCGCACGACTCAAAATCGTGTTCCTTCGGGATTGTGGGTTCGATTCCCACCTTCGGCATTATACAATACGTTCCATTGAATACCCGCGGGCGCTCGCCCGCTTGTCCAACAGCGTGAGAGTGCCATGGGCAATCTCGCGTTGTGTTTTTTGCATGCGGGGACGCGAGTCGCGGCGCCGACGTCGGTTCCAAGGAGGTCCACCATGGCTTCGATCACCAATGATATTCTGGCTGTAATCATGGGCGGCGGGCGCGGCACGCGTCTTCACCCTCTGACCCACGTGCGCTCGAAGCCTGCCGTGCCGATCGCCGGAAAGTACCGACTGATTGATATCCCGATCAGCAACTGTATCAACTCCAAGATCTATCGCGTTGCGATTCTGACCCAGTTCAACTCGGTTTCGCTGCACCGTCATATCTCGCGCGCCTACCGTTTCGACGCGTTCCACGCCGGTTGGGTCCAGATTTGGGCTGCAGAGCAAACGCTGCAGTCCGCCGACTGGTATCAAGGCACCGCCGATGCGGTTCGCAAGCAGTTGTTCGAGATACAGGCCACGGGCGCCAAGTATGTCCTGATTCTGGCGGGTGACCACCTGTACCGCATGGACTATCAGAGGATGGCAGCCTTCCATGCCGACCGCAAGGCCGAGATCACCGTGGCCGTGCATCCGGTGCCGCGTGAGGAGGCTGCCCGATTGGGCATATTGAAGTGCGCGCCGGACGGCCGGATTTCTGATTTCGTGGAGAAGCCCCAGGACCGCGCCACCCAGGATAAATTCAAGAGCCGGGACGATCCCGAGCGTCCGCTGCTGGGTTCCATGGGAATCTATCTCTTCAACGTGGAGGTCCTGGAACGGATCCTGACCTACCACCCGCGCCACGACGATTTTGGGATCAACATCATCCCCGAGGCGGTTCACTCCCACACCGTCTATGGGTTTGAGTATGACGGCTACTGGCGCGGACATCGGAACGATCCGTGCCTACTACGAGACCAATCTCCAACTCACGCTGCCGGAGGCCCCGTTCAGTTTCTATGACCCGAGCCTGCCGATCTATACGCTCGAGGACTATCTGCCCGGCAGCATTGTGCAGGACAGTACCCTCAATCAAGTACTGCTGGCTGACGGCTGCTGGATCGAAAAGGCAGAGGTCAGCCACTCTGTTGTGGGGCTGCGCAGTCAGATTGGGGCTGGAACGCACCTCAAAGACACGATCATTAACGGCTCCGACTACTATGCGCCCGAGATTGGCATCGCTCCCAACTGCCGCATCCAGGGTGCCATCATTGACAAGAATGCACGCATCGGAGAAGGCGTTGTGATCCAACCGTTTCCACCGGGCACCGACCTGGACCGTGACGACTGGGTTGTACGCGACGGGATCGTCGTTCTCCAAAAGGACGCCCACATCGCTGCAGGCACACGCATCGCGCCGGATGCCTAGCACTCTTTGCTGCAAGCGCTTCCGCGCAGGCCCGCGTAGCGTCGACTTGACAATCTGCGTTCGACCGAATAGACTGAACTCTGGATGGGGAGTAGCCGCCCGTGCTCCTTAAACAAGCGGGCTGGATTGTCGTCATCCCATTGGCGCAAACGCCATCGGCAATCCAAGCGCTGTAAGGCGTCGGCAAGACCACCACGAACATCGTGGTGGTCTTTTTCTTAAGGAATTCTTCCCCGCGAGCGATTGACCGAGGTCATGATGTCTGACGGACTCAAAGCAGGAAATGTCGGCGTGCTGCAGGAAAAAGCCTGGCACGCTCTGGACCTGGACCATGTGCTCAACGACTTACAGGTCCACGACTTCGGGCGTGACAGCCGCGGAAGCTGCGGAGCGCCTGCAGCGCTATGGCCACAACGAACTTCCCGTGGCCAAGCCCGTTGGTTTTTGGAGCATGTTGTGGGACCAGTTGAACAGCTTCGTCGTCATGTTGCTCATTGCGGCCGCGGCCGTCTCCGGCGCCCTCGGTGAGTGGATTGACGCCCTGGCAATCCTGGCCATTGTGGTGCTTAACACCGTGCTGGGGATCGTCCAGGAACGGCGCGGCGGAACAGGCGCTGGCCGCGTTGCGAGAGCTGGCCGCACCCGAAGCCCACGTGTTGCGCGAAGGCCGCCGCCAGGTGATCCCCGCCCGGGAATTGGTGCCCGGCGACATCGTCTTCCTCGAGGCCGGCAACTACGTTCCGGCCGATCTCCGGTTGTGGGAGGCCATGAATTTGCGCGTCGAGGAGGCCTCGCTGACCGGCGAGTCTCTGCCGGTGCAAAAGAACTCGGCCACGGTCCTGGATCGCAACGTCCCTCTGGGTGATCGCAAGAACACCGCTTTCATGGGAACCCTGGTGGCCTACGGGCGCGGCCGCGGTGTCGTGACCAGCACGGGCATGAACACGCAGCTTGGCATGATTGCGAGCATGCTGCAGAACGTCGAGGTGGAAGTCACGCCCTTGCAGCGGCGCCTCGATCAACTCGGTCGGTCGCTCAGCCTGGGCGCCCTCGTCCTCGTGGCGCTGGTGTTCATCGTGTCCCTCATAAACAACACGCCGATCGCAACGCTGTTCTCGGCGCCCCTTGGCTACATCTCGCAGAATGCAAAAGACATCACCGACGGCTTCCTGATCGCGGTCAGCCTGGCGATTGCGGCCGTGCCGGAGGGCCTGCCAGCGGTGGTCACGATCAGTCTTGCGCTTGGCATGCGGGAGATGATCCGCCGCCACGCGCTGATCCGCAAACTGGCTTCCGTCGAAACGCTGGGATCTGCCAGCGTCATCTGCTCGGACAAGACGGGCACGCTCACGCAGAATGAAATGACCGTGACGCGCCTGTGGGTGGACGGAACCGTTCTGGATATTTCAGGCTCGGGTTACGCGCCGATTGGAGACTTCACACAAGACGGCAAGATTGTCGAGATTGCCGACCATCCGACCGCTCTCACGGCCTTGTGGGTGGGCGTGCTGAACAATGATGCCGATCTGGAAGCCATAGACATGGAAGGCGGGCAGAAGACATATCGCATCGTGGGCGACCCAACGGAGGGCGCCCTAGTGGTGGCAGCCGCCAAAGCCGGCGCCTATCGTGTGGACCTGAAGGATGCCTACCCGCGCGAGAATGAGGTGCCCTTCGACTCGGAACGCAAGCGCATGATCACGGTTCACGATGTCAAGCATCCGCAGCCCAAGGACTCCTCTCCTTTCTATGACGAAGCCTCACTGGAGTGGGACGTGATCGCCGTCAAGGGCGCGCCGGACGTGGTGTTGAGTTTCTGCACGCAGTACCAGAACGCGAAGGACGTAGCCGAACCGCTGACGCCCGAGAAGCGTGCCGAGATCGTGGCGGCGAACGACTCGATGACCAAGGACGCCCTGCGCGTCCTGGCGATGGCATACCGCCTGGAACGCGACGTTCCGGATGATCTGCGGCAGGATCAGGCGGACCAGCTGGAGAAGGACCTGGTCTTCGTGGGGTTGGTCGGGATGATCGACCCGGCGCGCCCCGAGATCAGGCCTGCCCTCGAGAAAGCGCGCCATGCCGGCATCCGGACCATCATGATCACCGGCGACTATCCGAATACAGCCCGGGCGGTGGCCGAATTGATCGGCCTGCTGAGCAGCGGGCGCAAGGTCGCCACAGGCGTGCAGTTGGATGCCATGACCGACGCCGAACTCAAGAGCGAGATCGAACATACCGATGTCTTCGCGCGGGTCTCGCCGCAGCACAAGTTGCGGCTGGTGGACGCCCTCCAGGCGAACAATGAAGTGGTGGCCATGACCGGTGACGGAGTGAACGACGCACCCGCCATCAAGCGCGCCGATATCGGTGTGGCCATGGGCATCACCGGTACCGACGTGGCCAAGGGCGCGGCAGACATGGTGCTGACCGACGACAACTATGCCAGCATTGTGGCTGCCGTCGAGCAAGGTCGCGTCATCTATGCCAACATCCGCAAGTTCGTGTTCTTCCTGCTGTCCTCCAACGTCGCGGAGATCATGGTGATCTTCCTGGCCGCCCTCGCCGGGCTGCCCTCGCCGTTGACGGCCATTCAACTGCTCTGGCTGAACCTGATCACCGATGGGGCACCGGCACTGGCGCTCGGTACCGAGAAGGGCGATCCGGACATCATGGACCGCCCACCGCGCCGCAAGCAGGAGCCGATCATCAACGGCCTGATGGGCCTGGGCATCGCCATCCAGACGGTGACCCAGACTAGCGCGGTCCTGCTGGCCTTCGGCCTCGGACTGATCTGGCACCTGCAAGCAGGCGCCGCCATGCCGGCGGGGGCAAACCCGATCGCTTTCCTGTTGCAGTACGACTGGCGCGGCCTGGATGTGCAGACGGCGGAGACCATGGCCTTCGTCACCCTCAGCCTGTGTGAGCTGTTCCGGGCGTATACCGTGCGTTCGGAATACGCCTCGATCTTCAAGATCGGAGTGTTTTCCAACCGCAACATGCAGATCGCCGTGGGCTTTTCGATCGCGCTGCTGCTGTTGGTTTGCACGATTCCGTGGCTGCAGACGGTCTTCAATACGCACCTTCTGGCAGCGCGCGAGTGGGGTGTTGTACTCGGACTGGCGCTTGTGCCGGCAATTGCCGAAGAGATCACCAAGCTTCTGCTGCGCCGGAGAAACAAGGCTGCATAGGAGCGCCCCTACAGGCTGACCGCAAACGTCTTCCGGTGGATCGGCGAACGCCCAAGCCGGCGAAGGGAGCGCAGATGGGCGCCGCGTTCCGTAGCCCTTGTGAGCGGAGAGACCGTAGCCCGGCAAGCCCGCGTCCAGATCGCACATCAGGGCATCGCGGGCCGTCTTGGCCAGCACCGAGGCAGCCGCGATGCTGAGGCAGCAGGCATCACCTCTGACGAGCGACGTCTGGCAGATATCCAGTTCGGGCAGCTCCAGGCGAAAATCGGTCAGTAGATATTCGGGGAAGATATCTAGCTGCTCGAGGGCGCGCAGGGCGGCCAATCGCGTCGCAGGCACGATCCCAATTAAATCAATTTCCTCGGCGCCGGCAAAGCCCACGCTCCAGGCCAACGCGGCCTCTTTGATCTGTGTCGCGGCGGCTTCCCGTTGACGGGGCGTCATCTGCTTTGAATCGCGCACGCCGCGCATGTTGCCATGTGCGCCAAGGCGGCCGGACATGCGTTTCGATGGATGCCACGTCGTTGCGCCTACGCGCCGCATACCCATCGGCAGGATGACGGCGCCGACGGCAACCGGTCCTGCCAGAGCGCCGCGCCCGGCCTCATCCATGCCGGCCACGTAGGTGAAACCATGTTTCCAGAAGCGACGTTCGAAGATGAGGGTGGGGTCAGTGCGCATCGTACACACCGCGACGCGCGTTCAGGCGGATGCGGAAGATATCGAGCAACATGCGCAGGGCATCGCGCACGGCGCTGACCTTGCTCTCGCGCCGGTAGTACCAATCGACGGGAATCTCAACCACCCGGTAGCCGCGCCGGTAGGCGACGAAGAGCAGCTCGATGTCAAAGGACCAGCCGTCCAGCGTCTGCTTCCGGAACAGATCTTCTGCGACGGAGGCGCGGAAGCACTTGAAGCCGCACTGCGTGTCCTGCAGCCGCGGCAGGATCAGCATGCGAATCATCAGGTTGATCAGCCGCCCGCCCAGGTGCCGGTGCACCGGCTCGTCGAAGCGCCGCGCATCCTTCACCTCGCGCGAACCGATGGCGACGTCAAAATCAGCAAGCGCCGGCGGCAAGAAGCGGCTGACTTCCTCGATGGGCATGGATAGGTCCGCGTCGCACATGAAGCGGTAATCTCCGGCGGCCGCCAGCATTCCCTTCCGTACTGCCAGCCCCTTGCCGCTGTCCGCCAGGCGGACGACCTGGAGATTATCGTGATTCTCCGCGTACCCCTGGGAAATCTCGAGCGTACGATCGGTGCTGCCGTTCTCCACGATGACGACTTCGGCTGCATAACTCTGCTGCTTCAGAAAAGCAAACACCTGCTCCAGAGTGCGGGGCAGGCGCCTTTCTTCGTTGTGGGCCGGGATGACGATGGATAGCAGCGGGCGGGCCAAAGCGACTAAAGACCGTTAGCGTAGACCAAATAGCCGAACAATCCAACGGCGCCGCAGGCGACCAGCCCCATGACGAGCACCACGATCCACTGCAGGGCGGTCATGCCTCCCCAGCGGCGAGCCGTTTTCGGCGGGGGCGCGGCCTTGGCGTCGCTCACGCCCGGCGCGATGCCAATGCCGGCTTTTTCGTCGAATGCAAAACTGAGATCCGCCGGGTCGAAGGGTTTCAGTTCCTCCGCGGCGTGGAAGATCGCGCGGGCGCGCGCAGGTGCCTGAGCGGAGGCGGGCTCTGAGGCATCGGCCTCAACGGGCGCATCCGAGGCGGCGGCCGGCTCGTCCGGGCTCGCGGCCTCCGGGGCCTCGGAAGGTCCGGCTGCCTCGGGGACCTTGGCCGGCTCGGCCGCTTTAGCCGCCTCGGCAGCCTTCACCGCCTCGAACCCCAGTTCTTCACCCGCCGTTTTGGGATGAGGTCGGACAATGTGATCGACCAACTCGGTGATCTCAGGGGCCTTCAGGACGGGACGGCTTTGCATCAATCCAACGGCGAATTGCTTGACCGCATCACTCATCACCACGCGCGTGAGCGGGCGCAGCTGATCGATGTGCACGGCCGGATTGGATGCGACCAGCACCGGCTCGAACATGCCGGGCAGATACATGTTCTGGCGATTCAGATAGACCTGCAGGGCGCGGGCGAGTTGGGCGACGCGGGCCATCAGGTTGATGGGCGCGGGCTCCCGCCGGTCGTTCTTGACGACGTTCCACTGGTCGCCCTTGGCTTCATAAAACCCGCTGATGGGGGTCACGTAGATGACAAACACCCCGGGCGGACCGATCAGGATAAGTGGTTCGACGATCTGGCTGTTCTCCAGGCGGAGATTGCGAATTAGCGTGAAGCCCTTTTCAAGCACGCGCTCCAGCTGGTTGATGACCGTGCGCTGGGCATCGAGCTCGGTCTGCCAGGCTGCTCCGAACTCCCACATGCCCTGGATGCGCTGCACCAGCCCGGATTGGCCTTTCTCATTCTGGAAGGGGGTCTTGTCGATGATCTTCATGGCAGAGCCCTGTTCAGTTTTCTGCGGCCGGGCCTGGCACCGGACTTCCCGCCTCGGGGGTGGTCGCAGCCGGCTAGAAGTTGGGCACGCCTTCCAACCGGTCCTCGTGGGCGTGGTCGAGAGTGGTGACGATGGCACTGCCATCCCGACCGACGAGGTTCACAGATTTCCCTACTTCAAAGGTGCCCGCCAGGAATTCCTTGCGCTGGCCGGTGACGAAGTGCTTGCCTTTCTTGAGGCGCTCCAGCAATTGGGCGCGGTCCAGGAGGACACGGTCCGAAAACGCGGCGCCCCGCCGCTCGTAGGCTCGAACCAACTGGATCTGGCCGCCGTGGTAGCGCACGGCTTCGATGACACCGTCAAATTTTGGCATAAGACCTTTGGATTATTTTAGCACACGGGGTTCAAACGAGACGTTCCGCGCCATTGCAGGGGAGTGACAAAGAGGCGCGGGCTGTGGTGGACCCCCTCCAGCTTGCCTCGCTCCACGCTCGGCAAGCTCCCCGGGGGGGAAGAGTTGGCGCAGCGAGATGCCAGGAGGTCACAGTCTGGCATCTAACGGTGGTTTGGAAGTCTCGAAAAAGAAGAACGGCTGTGATTTCCACAGCCGTTCCATGAGGGGGCCAGGTCCCCTAAGCACTGGCTGGTGCCGCATTCTCCGTTATGTATCCGCGTTATGCGGGATCGAGGCGCCCCATTCACCTCTTTGCACACACTTTAGCATGACGATGCAGGATTTGCCATAGGCAAATGTAATGCATTGACGATCATGGGCAGGCATCGCTGCAACAACCGGAAAAGCAAAAAGTATTCGACACGAGGGTCCGCGAAACGGTAGGACGCAAGGACACATGCCCAGATTGGTGCAAGGGGTTGGCAGACGAAGAAGCCGTCCCCCGCCATTTCTGGTCAGATGGGACGGCGTCTTGCGGGTGCCTATGAAATTAGGTCGGGGTGCCGCGATTTGTCGGAGCGCAGCGGAGATCCTCGTCGAGGAAACCCGGGACCTCTTGCTCCCAAAGCAAGCGCACTACCAACTGCGCTACACCCCGTAAAACATCATTTTATCAACCAGGATGTTGAGGTAGGCAAGAGCTCATCTTGCCCAAAATGGCATATCCCAAAATGGGCTATTCGTGGCGTACACTAGGATGACCCCATCTGAGGGTACGCAATGCCAAGAACCGTCCACACAAAAGAGTACAAGACCTTCCTGGACCGACTGCGACGGGCCCGAAAAGAAAAGGCGTTGAGGCAGGCTGATGTAGCCAGCCACCTGGGAAGACATCAGTCGTATGTAGCGAAATGCGAAAATGGTAGAAGGCGGGTTGATGTGATCGAACTTGCCGAGTTTGCTCGTCTGTACGAAAAACCCTTGCAGTATTTTCTAGAGAAATGAAATCCGGCACTCCCCGTGACATCCCAGATCTGATTGCCATCGATTGATGCGAAGCTCCGGTAAGCAGGCCCTGTGTCTCAAATGCTCTGAGGACATACAGACTTTCTTGGCCCGCGAAGCGGAAAGGTGGTATACCGTCATGGCGCATGTCGTTAACCACCCCGTCTGGCGTCTCAGCGGCGCGCCGGTGACAGTCGAAGCCGTCATAGAAACGCTGAACAAGAACACGCGACTTGCTCGAGACGCAATCAGGATCCTTGTGCAGGGGTTGCGCCCCGACCGCAACTGCTGCCGTGAAACCGCTCTTGCTGGAGCTTTGATCACGCGACCGGATGCCATGTCCCGATCGACCATCAGAAAACCACAACCCCTTATCAAGAAGTACGTCCCTCTTTAGTTGAATGCAGTCATCAAGCAGATTTGGTGGTCGACCTGAATACCCGATCCTTGTGGGAATATTCATCGCGACTTTTGCGACCTACATTCTAAGCCCGGTGACCACGAGTACAGATTCTGCGTGGACCTTCCATATCGCCAGCAGCATCATACGCGAGCACAATATTGACCTCGACGAATACCGCCCGATGATAGATCTTCGACGCGACGTCCGAATGCAGGTGATTGATGGTCACATCTATTCCTACTTCCCCATGGCAACTCCGCTGCTGGTCACGCCCATAGTATGGCTCGCCAATGAGATCTATCCGCTTACTCATCGCACGGATTTCTATTCGTACCTGGCCAACCACGCCCCTAACGCCAGCACGGCAAACCTCGAAAAGTTCGTTGCCTCCGCCATGGTGGCTCTTTCGGCCGCACTGATGTATCTGATCGCACGACTTCAGCTGCAAGTCGCGGGGTCGCTCGCGCTAACGCTGCTGTTCGCGTTCTCAACCTCCATGTGGTCGACCGCGAGCCGCGCCCTTTGGCAACACGGACCATCCGTCCTATTCCTGAGCCTAGGGCTCTATTTGACGCTAGTGGCGGTGAATCACCCGCGCCTGATCTTTTGCGTCGGACTAGTTCTCGGCTACGCATATCTGGTTCGGCCGACGAACAGCCTTTCGGTCGCGCTCTTCGGACTCTATTTCCTGGTTAATTATCGCAGACGGTTTGGATTCTACGTCCTGGGCGTGGTCAGCATTTTGATTCCCTATATCATCCAGAATTGGATGACGTACCATAACCTCTTCCCGCCGTATTCCTATGAACTGTTCGAACGGTTGGCTTCCCCAGCGGTATTTGGTGAAGCCCTGCTGGGTACGCTCGTTAGTCCTGGGCGCGGCCTCTTCGTATTCACGCCGATCTTTCTCTTCTGCATGTATGGCGTCTATCTGGCCGCTCGAGAGCGCCGCCTTTCGCTCCACGGCCTGGACGTGTATTTGATCGCCGTCGTGATTTCTCACTGGATCGTTATTTCCTCGTTTGAAGACTGGATAGGCGGGTGGTCGATCGGTCCGCGGTATTTTGTCGACGTCATTCCGTTCCTTATGTACCTGCTCGTGCCTTTCATAGGCACGTGGACGGTGGCTGGGGCACCGCTAAGAACGGCCTTCCTCGTTGCCGCTCTCTTCGGCACTTTGGTTCAGTTTCACTGTTCAACCAGCATCGACCCCTTCAATTGGAATTGCAAGCCGACGGTCTTGGGGGAAGCGCCGGAGAGAACATGGGATTGGGGGGATTTACAATTCCTCCGGGGCCTGTGTCCTCAGAACCCACGCGAAGGCGGGGCGCCCGCCTGTTGGTTCGAAGGCGGTGGCTGAACCACGCGAAGGCCTTCTTCTCCGAGTCGGGGCCGACCGACCCATCCAAACAAGCTGGAGCATGCCGATGGAGGATTTGCCATAGGCAAATGTCATATGTTGGCATTCATGCCGGGCATCACTAGATTTAACTGAATATCAGAACGCACTCAGCATTGGGGTCCGCGAAGAGGTAGTGCACAAACACTGATGCCCGGATTGGTGCAAGGGGTTGGAAGACGAAGAAGCCGTCCCCCCGCCATTTCTGGTCAGATGGAACGGCGTCTTGCGGGTGCTTATGAACTTAGGTCGGGGTGCCGGGATTTGAACCCGGGACCTCTTGCTCCCAAAGCAAGCGCGCTACCAACTGCGCTACACCCCGAATCGAACCTATTCTATCAGACGGCCCAGGATCGAGAGGACCGGGCGCTAGCCGTTAGGCCCGCGGACATTCACCGGATTCTCGTCGTCGCGATCCCAGGCCGCCGGGTTGGCCTCGATATAGAGATGAATGCGATTCCATTCGTCGGCGTTGCGGATGACGTGCTCATAGTAGTTGCGCTGCCAAACGCGGGGCAGGGGGCCGAATTCCTGAACGATCCGGTGCGTGACGGCAGCCTTATAGGAACGGACGATGGCACTGAGGGAGCCGGGAACCACATGCGGCCCTCGTGGCGCGGCGGGTAGGGGCGCAGCATGCTGCGCCCCTACGGGCGGCGGTTGGTCCGCCGCCCCGACGGGGGATGATGATGGATTTGAGGCCGCGACGTCGTGCAGGACGAGGATGCCGTGGACGTGGTTCGGCACGAGGACGAAGGCGCCCAGTTCGGTTTGGGGGAAATGCTGGGGGATCTCCTGCCAGCATGCTCGCGCGATTTTTCCGCGGCGTGACAACTGCACCTCGCCCTCCATAATCCGTCCGAACAACAAGGCTCGGTGGTGGGTCACGATGGTTACGAAATACGCGCCGGGCTGACTGTAATCGAAGTCGCGAAGGCGGATGGACTTGCGATGAGGGGCAGGATCGATGCTCATGCCCGCGATTGTATTGCAGCTTGTTGTTGCGGCTTGCGCCGATCCTGCTGCGCGACCGCGGCGGCTTCGCGCAAGTTGAAGACCTCCGAGGTCTCCGAAGACCTCGGAGGTCTAGCATGTCGCGCGGCGCGGTGTGGCCGGGTCCCCACGGGTATAATGCGGAGCGTCCTCCCCCGCGAGCTCACAGCATTCATGTCAAACCGTCGTCTTATCCTGATCCCAGCGCTCGTCCTGGGACTCTCCGCATGTTCGCCCGCTCCCATCCAGCCGACCTTAACGGCCGCGCCCGCACCTTCACCGGTTCCAACGGCGACAAGCACGCCCGCGCCGACTCCCACGGTTGTGCCCACCGAGGGGCCGCTCGCGTGCCTTTCAGAACCGGGCCAACTTCAGAACGGGGCGGTGCCGGACACCAAGCCGTCGCAGCAATTCATCATCTACCTGCCGCCGTGCTATGAGCAGATGGCGGATGTGCGTTATCCGGTGCTGTACCTGCTGCACGGCCAAACGTATACGGACAATCAATGGGTGACCCTGGGAGCGCCGACCGCCGCGGACAATCTCATCCATGCCGGCGACGCCCTGCCCTTCATTATTGTGTTCCCGGATGACCGCTACTGGAACCTGCCTCCCGGCGACGGCTTTGGCGACCGGCTGATCCACCAGATCATCCCTTACATCGACCAGAACTTCCGGACGCTGAGCGACCGGGACCACCGCGCCGTGGGCGGATTGTCACGGGGCGGTGGCTGGGCCGTCCACTGCCTGCTGACCCGCTACGACCTGTTTGGCATCGTCGGGCTGCACTCCCCGGTGATCATGAACAACGACCGGGCCTTCCTGGAGAGGCTGGTGGCGGCGGTGCCGCACAACGCCTGGCCGCGAATTTGGATCGACGCCGGGGACAAGGACGGGGATTTGGGCAGGATCCAGGCCTTCGAGGCACTGCTGACGGTCTACCAGGCGCCGCACGAGTGGCACCTATATTCGGGGGACCACACGGACCGCTACTGGCAGGCGCATGTGACGCAGTATTTGCAGTGGTACGCGGACGGCTTTCGGGCTGCCGGCGGGGGTCTGGCGGGCGCCACGCCGTCGCCCTGAACGGGAGCCCGTTAAGGTACTGATATAATCCCAGCATGCCGCTGACGCTGGACGAGGTGGACCACATCGCGCAGTTGGCTCGCCTGGAGCTGGGGCCCGAGCAAAGGGGCCGTTACCGCGAACAGCTTTCGCAGATCCTCGACTACATCGCCAAACTGCGCGAACTGGATACGACGGACGTTCCCCCAACCGCCGGCGGCGGCTTGGTGCAGATGGTTTTGCGCCTCGACCGGTCACAGCCCGGGCTGCGAACCGAGGCGCTGCTCGCGAACGCACCCGAGGCGGAAGACGACCAATTCAAGATACCCCCCGTTTTTGAATAACGCACGGGCGCGGTCCGGCTGCGAGGGCGCGCCGGTGTCCCACCCCGCCGATCGCGCGGCCTTGTGACGCGCATGGATTCCCTGACGGATCTCACACTGAGCGAAATGCAGCACGGACTGCAGGCCGGTTCGTTCTCGAGCCGCGAGTTGGTGCAGGCCACGTTGGACAAGGTTGCACAGGCGGAGCCGTCGCTGCATGCGTTCCTGCACATCGCCGGCCCGTCCGCGCTGAAGCAAGCAGAGCAAGCCGACCAGCGACGCAAGCAGGGTGAGGATGTGCCTCTGCTGCTGGGCATCCCCATGGCGATCAAGGACGTGTTGACCGTCGAGGGACTGCCCTGCACGTGCGGGTCGCGCATTCTGGAGGGTTTCGTTCCACCCTACACGGCCACGTCGGTGCAGCGGCTGCTGGATGACGGTATCGTGATCATCGGCAAGACCAATACCGACGAGTTTGCGATGGGGTCATCGACCGAGAACTCCGCCTACGGCGTGACGCACAACCCATGGGATTTGGAACGCGTGCCGGGAGGCTCCTCCGGTGGCAGCGCGGCCTCGGTGGCGGCCCGCTGCGTCCCCGCCGCGCTGGGCACGGATACGGGCGGAAGCGTGCGGCAGCCGGCATCGTTCTGCGGTGTTACCGGACTCAAGACCACCTACGGCCGCGTGTCGCGCTATGGGCTGGTGGCCTTTGGCTCGTCGCTGGACACGGTCGGGGCATTCGGCCGCACGGCGGAGGACGTGAGCGTGGTATTTTCTGCGATGGCCGGCGGCGATCCGCGCGATGCGACGTCGACAGATGTCGGCGTTCCACGAATCGACTTGTCGGACGTGCGCGGGTCCGCACCATTGGATGGCCTGCGCATCGGCGTGCCCAAGGAATACTTCATCGAGGGTGTTCAGCCAGCCGTGGAAGCCGCCGTGCGCTCGGCGATCGAGGTCCTGGGGAAGCTCGGTGCGACGGTACGGGACGTGAGCCTACCTCACACGGAGTACGCGCTGCCGGTCTACTACATCATTGCGCCGGCGGAGGCTTCCGCGAACCTGGCGCGCTACGATGGAGTCCGCTATGGACCGCGGGAAGAAGCCACGGATATGTGGGATGTCTATTACCGCACGCGCGGGCGCCGCTTCGGACCCGAGGTCATGCGTCGCATCATGATCGGCACGTACGCGCTGTCGGCGGGATACTACGATGCGTATTACGGTCAGGCACAGCGCGTGCGAACGCTGATCCGCCGCGACTTCGAGGCCGCCTTCCAGGATGTGGACCTGATCGCCGCCCCGACCGCGCCGGGCACCGCCTTCAAGATCGGCGCGCATGAAGACGATCCCCTGGCGATGTACCTCGAAGATGTGCTCACACTCCCGGCCAACCTGGCCGGTCTGCCCGGACTGTCATTGAACGCCGGTTTCGACGAACAGGCCTTGCCGATCGGCCTGCAATTGATCGGGCCGCATTTCCGCGAGGATATGTTGCTGCGGACCGCGCACGCCTATCAGCAGGTCACGGACTGGCACACCCGGGCACCGGTGCTCTGAAAGCAACACGAGGCGTGTTGCGAGGAGGAAGAATGCGAACATACAGGTGGATCGCCTTGCTGATGGTGGCAGCGTTGTTTGCCGCCGGGGCCTGTGTGCTGCCAACGATCAGCATCACAGACGAAGCCTCGCAGGCCACCATACAGGCGGTGACCGTCAATGCGGCGATCATGGACACGCAGCGGGCCGCCGTGACGCCCGCCACGGCCGGGCCCTCTCCGACGGTGACCAACACGCCCGTGCCCGGCACGCCGGCGCCAACATCGACGGAGACGCAGTCACCGACCCCAACGGTGTCACAAACCCCGTTCATTTTCTTCACGTTCACACCGCTGGTACCGATGATCAGCGTATCGGTCAATACCAACTGCCGCACGGGGCCCAGCACCATCTACGACATCACCGGCGCACTGCTGGTCGGGCAATCCGCCCAGGTCTATGCAAAGGATCCTACGGGGACCTGGTGGCAAATCAAAGACCCAAGCGGCGGGGAATACTGCTGGCTGTCGGACAAGTACGCAACGCTGACAGGGCTCACCAGTACGTTGCCGGTATATACGCCGATGCCCACGCCGCTGCCGACCTACACGGCCACGCCTGCCACGGGTTTCGACCTCTCGTACGACGGTCTGATCGGCTGCACGAGCGAGTGGTGGCCGGAAATCTCGCTGTACAACTCCGGCGACAGCACATTCCGTTCGATAGAAATCATCGTGAGAGACATGGCCAACTCGCACGAAGTATCGGACGACTACAACAGTTTCATCGACAACTACGACTGCAGCTCCTCGAACAGCAGGTCCACCTTGCTGCCGGGCAAGTCCGTGACGGTCAGCTCGCCGTCGTTTACGACCGATCCGACCGGTCACCGGCTGCGGACGACCATTACGCTGTGCACCGAGAGGGATCTGGATGGCGACTGCGAGACCGAGACGATCACCGCGTGGCCATGAGCCGCGTGCCCGCTGCGATCATGTGGCGCACGCCGCGTGCATAGCCCAACGCGCCGGCGGGATGCTACCAACCGGCGCTGAGAATCAGAACATGAATATCCTTGTAACGGGCGGAGCCGGCTACATCGGCTCCGCCACGGCCGAAGCATTGCTTCAAGCCGGGCACTCGGTCACGGTCTATGATTCATTGGTCACGGGGCATCGCCAGGCCGTCCCGGAGGCTGCGACCTTTGTGGAAGCGGCCATCGAAGACCGGCGCACGCTGTCCAAGACGCTCACCACGGGTGTGTTCGATGCGGTCATGCACTTCGCGGCCTTCATCGAGGCCGGCGAGTCGATGCAGGACCCAGGGCGCTTCTACTTCAACAATCTGGGCAATTCGCTGACGCTGATCGAAACCGCGGCGCTGGCCGGGATCAAACGGTTTGTGCTTTCATCCACCGCGGCGGTCTACCGATCCAGCGATCAACCGCTGACCGAAGAGTCACCGCTCGGCCCCACCAACGTCTACGGTCACACCAAGCTGGTGGTCGAGCAGGTGCTGGATTGGTATCGCCAGATCCACGGGCTGCACTTCGCGGCGCTGCGCTACTTCAATGCCTGCGGCGCGGTCCCGGGGCGAGGCGAAGCGCACCAACCCGAGTCGCACCTGATTCCGCTCGTGCTGCAGGTCGCACTCGGGGGCCGGGAGGCCGCCTCGATATTTGGCACCGACTATCCGACGCCGGACGGCACCTGCATCCGCGACTACGTCCACATTGCGGACCTGGTATCCGCGCACCTGCTGGCCTTGGAGGCGCTGGATAGGAAGGACAGGCTGATATACAACGTGGGCAGCGGAAACGGATTCTCCGTGCGGGAGGTGATCGAGGCCGTGCGGGCGGTCACGGGGCACGCCATCCCAGTGATCGAGTCACCGAGGCGGCCTGGCGATCCGCCGCGGCTGGTGGCCTCGTCTGATAAAATCCGCGGGGAACTTGGGTGGCAACCGCTCCACACCGATCTTCAAGACATGATCGCCAGCGCCTGGGAGTGGCACAGGTCTCATCCGAAGGGATATCGGAATTCATGACGTTCATCATTGTGCTTGTAGGCTGGGTCGTCTCGCTGTGCGTGCATGAGTTCTCGCACGCCGCCGTGGCTTATGCGGGCGGCGATACGACCGTCCGTGAAAAAGGCTACCTCACATTCAACCCACTGAAGTACACGCATCCCGTTTACTCGCTGCTGCTGCCGCTCGTATTTCTTGCACTGGGCGGTATCGGGCTGCCGGGCGGCGCGGTGTATATCGAGACATGGCGCCTGCGCAGCCGCGGTTGGAGAACGGCGGTCAGCCTGGCCGGGCCGGCGTCCAATCTGGTGCTGGCCATCGTGCTGGGCATCGTCCTCAGTGTGTCCCCGGTGTCTGCCACGGGAATCTGGCCGGCGCTGGCCTTCCTGGCATTCCTGCAAGTCTCGGCTTTGGTGTTGAACATCATTCCGCTGCCGCCCTTCGACGGCTTCGGCGCGCTGGAGCCCTATCTGTCAGGCGGCATCCGCGGCTGGGTGCAGCAGTATAGCGGCCTCATTCCCTGGGCGGTATTTTTCCTGCTCTGGTATGTGCCCGCCTTCTACCAGGGCTTCTGGGCAGTGGTCTTTGCGATTGCAGGCCTGATCGGCGTGCCGGCCAACCTGGCACTGGAAGGGCTGCGGGGATTTCAGTTCTGGGTTAGATAGCTCGCCGGCCGTGCTGGCTGCGAAGCCTTCATATTTTAGAGGTAATCGTCAATGGGTCATGATCCAACCGCGCAGGACCAGACGCAGCCACACGTTGTCATCATAGGCGCAGGGTTCGGCGGACTGATACCGCCCGCCTGCTGAGAAGCGCACCCGTCCGGGTGACGCTCATCGACCGGCGGAACTATCACCTCTTCCAACCCCTGCTATATCAAGTGGCCATCGCGGGCCTGGTGCCATCGCAGATCGCCTACCCTATCCGCACGATCTTCCGCGGTCAACGCAACCTGACGTTTCGCATGGGGGAGGTGACCGCGGTCGATTTGACGCGCGTTTCGTGAAGATGGACGGCTCGGTGACCGCGTATGACTATCTGGTCCTGGCCATGGGCGGGCAAACCAACTTTTTCGGTCTCCAGTCCGTGGAGGAAAACGCCTACCAGGTGAAAGACGTCGGCAGCGCCATCGCGGCCCGCAATCACCTGCTCCGAATGTTTGAGCTGGCCAGCCACGAGACGGACGACCGCCAGCGCCGCGCCCTGCTGACCTTCGTGGTCGTGGGCGGCGGCCCCACCGGCGTTGAGACGGCGGGCGCGCTTGCCGAGCTGATCCGGCTGGTGCTGGCCAAAGACTTTCACGACATGGATCTGACCGAGGCACACGTCATCCTGTTGGAAGCAGCCGATCATCTCATGGAAGCCTATCCGCCGGGGCTCAGGCAAGCCACGTTCGATCTGCTGTCAAAGAAGAGGGTCGAGATCCGCTTGTCCACCAAGCTGGCGGATTACGATGGCGACAAAGTGACGCTGGGCGACGGCCAGCAGATCTCCGCCCATACGCTGATCTGGACTGCGGGCGTGCGTGCTGCGAGATCTCACGGACCAACTCGGCCTGCAGCAGGCCTCGGCCAGACGTCTGGTCGCGGAGGCTACGCTGCAGCTGCCCGGGCATCCCGAGGTACTGGTTCTGGGCGACTCAGCGTACCTGGTCGATGCAAATGGGCACCCCTTGCCCATGCTTGCCACGGTCGCGCAGCAGCAGGCCAAAATCGCCGCCCGAAACATTGTCAGGATGACGAGGGGGCAGAAGCCGGAAGCGTTCCGCTACAAGGACCCGGGTTTGTTGGCGACCATCGGCCGGAACGCCGCGGTCGCGCGCATCGCCGGCGTGTCGTTCAGCGGATACATTGCCTGGGTGATCTGGATCTTCCTGCACATCTACCGGCTGATCGGTTTCCGCAACCGGCTGTTTGTGCTGATCAACTGGGCCTGGGACTACGTCTTCTACGACAACCAGGTGCGGCTGATCACAGGGACTCAGCACGCGACGCCGCCGTGTGGGCGTCAGCGGTCTTCAGTCAACTCCCGGTAGATAAACCACTGGCCCTTGCGGTCGTCCACGTTCTT
>CAVZIZ010000003.1:0-10004 GCA_963775435.1 uncultured Chloroflexia bacterium | reverse complement strand
CGCCTGAGCGGAGGCCGGCTCTGAGGCATCCGCCTCAGTGGGTGCTTCTTCAGCGGCCGCCGGCTGGTCTGCGCTCACCGCCTCCGGGGCCTCGGTCGCTTTCACTGCCTCGGGTTCTGGCGCTGCCGCGGGAGCTGGCGCCGCCTCGAACCCCAGTTCTTGGCCGTCGTCTTGGGATGGGGATGGACGATGTGATCCACCAACTCGGCGATCTCCGGGGTCTTCAGCACCGGACGGCTCTGGATCAAGCCGACGGCGAATTGCTTTACCGCATCGCTCATCACCACGCGTGTCATCGGCCGCAGCTGGTCGATGTGGACGGCCGGATTAGCCGCGATGAGCACCGGCTCGAACATGCCGGGCAGATACATGTTCTGGCGATTCAGATAGACCTGGAGGGCGCGGGCAAGTCGGGCGACGCGGGCCATAAGGTTGACGGGCGCCGGCTCCCGCCGGTCGTTCTTGACGATGTTCCACTGGTCGCCCTTGGCTTCGTAAAATCCGCTGATCGGCGTTACGTAGAGGACAAACACGCCCGGCGGACCGATCAGGATAAGGGGCTCGACGATCTGGCTGTTCTCCAGGCGGAGATTGCGAATTCAGCGTGAAGCCTTTTTCGAGCACACGCTCGAGCTGGGCGATAACGGTGCTCTGGGCATCGAGCTCGGCCTGCCAGGTGGCGCCGAACTCCCACATGCCCTGGATACGCTGCACCAGCCCGGATTGGCCTTTCTCGTTCTGGAAGGGGGTCTTGTCGATGATCTTCATGGCAGAGCCCTGTTCAGTTTTCTGCGGCCGGCGCCTGGCATCGGACCGACTGCCTCAGGGGTGGTCGCAGCCGGCTAGAAGTTGGGCACGCCTTCCAACCGGTCCTCGTGATCGTGGTCCAGGGTGGTCACGATGGCGCTGCCATCCCCACCGACGAGGTTCACGGCTTTGCCTACTTCAAACGTGCCCGCCAGGAATTCCTTGCGCTGGCCGGTGACAAAGTGCTTGCCTTTCTTCAGACGTGCCATCAATTCCGCGCGGTCCAGCAGGACGCGGTCCGAAAAGACGGCACCGCGGCGCTCGTAGGCTCGAACCAGCTGGATCTGGCCGCCGTGGTAGCGCACGGCCTCGATGACACCGTCGAATTTTGGCATAAGAGCTTTGGATTATTCTAGCACACAGGGTTCCGAGGAAGCACGTCCGGGCCATTGCAGGGGAGTGACAAAGAAGCGCAGGCGACCCGGCCTCCAGTTGTGCGCGGACAGATAGTGGAGGGCGGGGTGCGGCTCGGCACGGGCATTCGTTTCGCGATTCGAAGAGGGAACGAATGGGCCCGCCCCCTCGGCCCCTGCGGGGCACCTCCCCCAAATGCGACCTTGGTGGGAAAGACGCCGCTGGCAGCCAACAGCGAAGTCGCGCGAAACGACGTGCTGGCCGTCGAATTTGGGGGAGGAAGAGAATACATGGGCGATCGTCGCTGGACCATGCTCCGAGCCCTCGTGGGCTCGGAGTGCGCCATGGTGGCTTGGGCCACCCGGCGCGATCCCTCGCCCGAGCGGCGGCGAGCAGGCGCAGGAGCAGGATGCGAATCAGTTCGATCTCGCTGACGGCGCTATCGAGCGGGCTGGCATCGAGTGCCTTGCACTCCGCCTGCATGAAGTACTGGCGGTAGATCTTTGAGGTGGAGTGGGAAAGGGGACCTGCGGCGGCGGCGTTTGTCATCGCCGCAAATCGTACAGAACAAGTGTTCGGGAGTCAAGGGAAAGCATGTGCAGGCGTTACAAAGACGGAGTGATTTTCGTTTGTCGCTGCCTGCGGCGATCTGCACCAGCGCTTGCGCGGATCTCCGGCTGCGTAAAGCAGAACGGCTGTGATATCCACAGCCGTTCCATGTGGTGGCCAGCTCCCCTAGGCACTGGGTGGAGCCGCATTCTCCGTTATGTATCCGCGTTCCGCGGGATTGAGTGCCCGACTCACCTCTTTGCACACACTGTAGCATGATGACGGAGGATTTGCCATAGGCAAATGTCATGCCTTGGCAATCATGGACAGGCAGCACTGTAACAACTTCTGTTGGGCTTGGGTCGTCGTTAACGTTAAGACGCCGCCTTTCCGCCGGACTTAAGGCGGGAGATGACGGCGTTTTGGATTCTGTCGGGGTGCCGGGATTTGAACCCGGGACCTCTTGCTCCCAAAGCAAGCGCGCTACCAACTGCGCTACACCCCGAAGTGAGATATATTCTATCAGAGCGCACGGGTATAATGCGTAGCGTTGCCCCCCTCAAGCTCACAGCATTCATGTCAACCCGTCGTCTGATCCTGATCCCAGCGCTAGCGCTGGCAGGCGTGGGACTCTCCGCATGTTCCCCCGCTCCCATCCAGCCCACCATGACGGCCGCGCCTGCGCCGTCGGCGGTTCCAACGGCGACGAGCACGCCCGCCGCCGACTCCGACGGTTGTGCCCACCGAGGGGCCATTAGCGTGCCTGTCCGAACCCGGACAGCTTCAGAATGGGGCGGTCCCGGACACCAAGCCTTCCCAGCAGTTCATTATCTACCTGCCGCCATGTTATGAGCAGATGGTGGGCGTGCGCTATCCGGTGCTGTACATGCTGCACGGCCAAACGTACACGGACAATCAGTGGGTGACACTCGGCGCGCCGACCGCCGCGGATAATCTCATCCACGCCGGGGACGCCTCGCCCTTCATTATTGTGTTCCCGGATGACCGCTATTGGAACCTGCCTCCCGGCGACGGCTTTGGAGACCGACTGATCCACCAGATCGTTCCATACATCGACCAGAACTTTCGGACACTGAGCGACCGGGAGCATCGCGCCGTGGGCGGCCTGTTGCGCGGCGGTGGGTGGGCTGTACACTGCCTGCTCACCCGCTACGACCTGTTCGGCATCGTCGGGCTGCACTCCCCGGTCATCATGAACAATGACCGGTCGGTGTTGGAGAGGCTGGTCGCGGCGGTCCCGCACAACGCCTGGCCCCGAATTTGGATCGACGCCGGGGACAAGGACGGGGATTTGGGCAGGATCCAGTCTTCGAGGCACTGCTGACGGTGTACCAGGCGCCGCACGAGTGGCACCTGTACTCGGGAGACCACACGGACCGCTACTGGCAGGCGCACGTGACGCAGTATCTGCAGTGGTACGCGGACGGCTTTCGGGCCTCGAGTGCCAATTCGGCCGGAGCAACGCCCACGCCCTGAGCCGGATGCCGTTAAAGGTACTGATATAATCCCAGCATGCCGCTGACGCTGGACGAGGTGGACCACATCGCGCAGTTGGCTCGCCTGGAGCTGGGGCCCGAGCAAAAGGCCCGTTACCGCGAACAGCTTTCGCAGATCCTCGATTACATCGCCAAACTGCGCGAATTGGATACGACGGACGTTCCCCCAACCGCCGGCGGCGGCTTGGTGCAGATGGTCTTGCGCGCCGACCGGTCACAGCCCGGGCTGCGAACCGAGGCGCTTCTCAGGAACGCACCCGAGGCGGAAGACGACCAATTCAAGATCCCCCTGTCTTTGAATAGCGCACACGCGCGGTCCGGCCCGAGGCGCCTGGTGGCGTTGAAGTCCGCTTATCGTGCGGCCGCGTGACCCACATGGACTCCCTGACGGATCTCACACTGAGCGAAATGCAGCACGGACTGCAGGCCGGTTCGTTCTCCAGCCGCGAGTTGGTCCAGGCTACGCTGGACAAGGTTTCACAGGCGGAGCCATCTCTGCACGCGTTCCTGCACATCGCCGGCCCGTCTGCGCTAAAGCAGGCAGAGCAAGCCGACCAGAAGCGCAAGCAGGGAGCGAATGCGCGTCCACTGCTCGGCATCCCCATGGCGATCAAGGATGTATTGACCGTCGAGGGACTGCCGTGCACGTGCGGCTCGCGCATTCTGGAGGGTTTTGTTCCACCCTACACGGCCACGTCCGTGCAGCGGCTGTTGGATGACGGCATCGTGATCATCGGCAAGACCAACACCGACGAGTTCGCGATGGGGTCGTCGACCGAGAACTCCGCCTACGGCGTGACTCACAATCCCTGGGATTTGGAACGCGTGCCCGGAGGGTCCTCAGGCGGCAGCGCGGCCTCGGTGGCGGCCCGCTGTGTCCCCGCCGCGCTTGGCACGGATACCGGCGGAAGCGTGCGGCAGCCGGCATCGTTCTGCGGCGTGACCGGACTCAAGACGACCTACGGTCGGGTTTCGCGCTATGGGCTGGTGGCGTTTGGCTCGTCGCTGGACACGGTCGGCGCATTCGGCCGAACCGCGCAGGACGTGGGCGTCGTTTTTTCTGCGATGGCCGGCGGCGATCCGCGCGATGCGACGTCCACCGACGTGGGTGTTCCAAAGATCGACTTATCGGATGTGCGCGGGTCCATGCCTTTGCAGGGCTTGCGCATCGGCGTGCCGAAGGAATACTTCATCGAAGGTGTTCAGCCGGCCGTGGAATCCGCCGTGCGCTCGGCAATCGAGCTCCTGGGGAACCTCGGTGCCACGGTACGCGAGGTGAGCCTGCCTCACACGGAGTACGCTCTGCCGGTCTACTACATTATTGCGCCCGCGGAGGCTTCCGCCAACCTGGCGCGCTATGATGGAATCCGTTATGGTCCGCGCGAGCACGGCAAAGATATGTGGGATGTTTATTACCGCACGCGCGGCCGCCGCTTCGGGCCCGAGGTCATGCGCCGCATCATGATCGGCACCTATGCCCTCTCGGCCGGCTACTACGATGCCTATTATGGCCAGGCGCAGCGCGTGCGAACGCTGATCCGCCGCGACTTCGAGGCCGCTTTCCAGGACGTGGACCTGATCGCCGCTCCGACCGCGCCAGGCACCGCCTTCAAGATCGGCGCCCATGCAGACGACCCCCTGGCAATGTACCTCGAAGATGTGCTCACACTCCCGGCCAACCTGGCCGGTCTGCCCGGGCTCTCATTGAACGCCGGTTTCGACGAACAGGGCTTGCCGATTGGGCTGCAATTGATCGGACCGCATTTCCGCGAGGACGCGTTGCTGCGGACCGCGCACGCCTATCAGCAGGTCACGGACTGGCACACCCGGGCACCGGAGCTCTGAAAGCAACACGCCTGCGTGTTGCGAGGAGGAAGAATGCGTACATACAGGTGGATCTCCTTACTGATGGTGGCAGCGTTATTTGCCGCTGGCGCCTGTGTGCTGCCCACGGTGGCCATCACAGATGAAGGCTCGCAGGCCACCATCCTGGCGGTGACCGTCCACGCGGCGGTCGCCGCGACACGGGCGCGGTGTGCACGCTGGTGTGCACGTCCCCCACGGCGGGGCCCTCCCCGACAGTGACCAGGACGACGGTGCCCGGCACGGCGGCGCCAACGTCGACGGAGACCCAGACGCCGACCCCCACGGTGTCACAAACCCCGTTCATATTCTTCACGTTCACGCCGCTGGTGCCGAGGATCAGCGTGTCGGTGCCGACCAACTGCCGCACGGGGCCCAGCACGATCTACAACATCACCGGCGCGCTGCTGGTCGGCCAATCCGTCCAGGTCTATGCACAGGATCCTACGGGGACCTGGTGGCAAATCAAAGACCCAAGCGGCGGGGAATACTGCTGGGTGTCGGACAAGTACGCAACGCTGACAGGGCTGACCAGTACACTGCCCGTGTATACGCCCATGCCCACGCCGCTGCCGACTTACACAGCCACGCCTGCCACCGGCTTCGACCTCTCGTACAACGGTCTCATAGGCTGCACGAGCGAGTGGTGGGCGGAAATATCGCTGTACAACTCCGGTGCTTCCACGTTCCGCTCTGTGGAAATCATCGTGAGAGATATGGCCAACTCGCACGAAGTATCAGACAACTTCAACAGCTTCATCGACAACTACGAGCTGCAGCTCCTCGAACAGCAGGTCCACATTGCTGCCGGGCAAGTCTGTGACGGTGAGCTCACCTTCATTTACGACCGATCCAACCGGTCACCGGCTGCGGACCACGATTACCCTGTGTTCCGAAAGGAATCTGGGTGGCGACTGCGTCACCGAGACGATCACTGCCAGGCCATAAGCGGCATGCTTGCTAGGATCGTGAGGAGCCCACAATGCCGCCCGTGGCGCCCATAGCCCAAACCGCCGGCGGGAAGTCTGCAGACTGGCGCTGAGAATCAGCATATGAATATCCTTGTCACGGGCGGAGCCGGCTACATCGGCTCCGCCACGGCCGAAGCATTGCTTCAAGCGGGGCACGCGGTCACGGTCTATGATTCATTGGTCACCGGGCATCACCAGGCCGTCCCGGAAGGGGCGACCTTTGTGGAAGCGGCCATCGAAGACCGGCGGACGCTGTCCAAAACGCTCACCAGTGGCGCGTTCGATGCGGTCATGCACTTCGCGGCCTTCATCGAGGCTGGCGAGTCCATGCAGGACCCGGGGCGTTTCTACTTCAACAATCTGGGCAATTCGCTGACGCTGATCGAAACGGCGGCGCTGGCCGGAGTGAAACGGTTTGTGCTTTCATCCACCGCCGCGGTCTACCAATCCAGCGATCAACCCCTGACCGAAGAGTCACCGCTCGGGCCCACCAATGTCTACGGCCACACCAAGCTGGTGGTCGAGCAGGTGCTGGATTGGTATCGCCAAATCCACGGCCTGCACTTCGCGGCGCTGCGCTACTTCAACGCGTGCGGCGCGGTCCCAGGGCGGGGCGAAGCGCATCAACCCGAGTCGCACCTGATTCCGCTGGTGCTGCAGGTCGCACTCGGGGTCCGGGAGGCCGCCTCGATATTTGGCGCGGACTATCCGACGCCCGATGGCACCTGCATCCGCGACTACGTTCACCTTGCAGACCTGGTGTCGGCACACCTGCTGGCCCTGGACGCGCTGGAGGCGAAGGATAAGCTGGTTTACAACGTGGGCAGCGGCAACGGTTTCTCTGTGCGGGAGGTGATTGAGACCGCGCGGGCTGTCACGGGGCACGCCATCCCTGCGATCGAGTCGCCGAGGCGCCTGGGCGATCCACCGCGCCTGGTAGCCTCGTCTGATAAAATCCGCCGGGAACTTGGGTGGCAACCGCTCCACACCGATCTTAAAGACATGATCGCCAGCGCCTGGGAGTGGCACAGGTCTCATCCGAAGGGATATCGCAATTCATGACGTTCATCATTGTGCTTCTGGGCTGGGTGGTTTCCCTGTGCGTGCATGAGTTCTCGCACGCCGCGGTGGCCTATGCGGGCGGCGACACGACCGTCCGTGAAAAGGGCTACCTCACATTCAACCCCCTGAAGTACACACATCCCGTCTACTCGCTGCTGCTCCCGCTGGTATTTCTTGCACTCGGCGGGATTGGCCTGCCGGGCGGCGCGGTGTATATCGAGACGTGGCGCCTGCGCAGCCGACGCTGGGTCACGGCGGTCAGCCTGGCCGGGCCGGCATCCAATCTGGTGCTGGCCATAGTGCTCGGCGTTGTCCTGACGGTCTCGCCGGTCTCTGCCACGGGAGTCTGGCCGGCGGTTGCCTTCCTGGCCTTCCTGCAAGTCTCGGCGCTTGTGTTGAACATCATTCCGCTGCCGCCATTCGATGGCTTCGGCGCGTTGGAACCGTATCTGTCAGGCGGCGTCCGCGCCTGGGTGCAACAATACAGCGGCCTCATTCCCTGGGCAGTCTTTTTCCTGCTCTGGTATGTGCCAGCCTTCTACCAGGGCTTCTGGACGGTGGTCTTTGCGATTGCAGGTCTGATCGGCGTGCCGGCCAATCTGGCTCTGGCGGGGCTGCGGGGATTTCAGTTCTGGGTTAGATAGCTCGCCTGCGGAGCAGCAGGTCGCTTCTACTCAGCGGCCACGTCTTCCCCGAAGCTTTCACATTTTAGAGGTAATCGTCGTTGGGTCGTAATCCATCCGCGAAAGATCAGACGCAGCCACACGTTGTCATTGTTGGCGCAGGATTCGGCGGCCTCGAGACCGCCCGCCGGCTGAGAGGCGCGGCCGTGCGGGTCACGCTCATCGACCGGCGGAACTATCACCTCTTCCAGCCCCTGTTGTATCAAGTGGCCATCGCAGGCCTGGTGCCATCGCAGATCGCCTACCCGATCCGCACGATCTTCCGTCGTCAACACAACCTTACGTTTCGTATGGGGGAGGTGACCGCGATTGATTTCGAATCGCGTTTCGTGAAGATGGACGGCTCGGTGACGGCATACGACTATCTGGTCCTGGCCATCGGCGGGCAGACCAACTTCTTCGGCCTCGAGTCCGTGGAAGAGAACGCCTACCAGGTGAAAGACGTCGGCAGCGCCATCGCGGCGCGCAATCATCTGCTCCGAATGTTCGAGCTGGCCAGCCACGAGACGGACGACGGCCAGCGCCGCGCCCTGCTAACCTTCGTGGTGGTGGGCGGCGGCCCCACCGGCGTTGAGACGGCAGGCGCGCTTGCCGAGTTGATCCGCCTGGTGCTCGCCAAGGACTTTCCTGATATGGATCTAACCGAGGCACGCGTGCTGCTGTTGGAAGCCGCCGATCACCTCATGGAGGCCTATCCGGCGGGGCTCAGGCAAGCCACGTACGATCTGCTGTCAAAGAAGAGGGTCGAGATCCGCTTGTCTACCAAGCTGGCGGACTACGACGGCGACAGAGTGACGCTGGGCGATGGTCAGCAGATCTCGGCCCATACGTTGATTTGGACCGCGGGCGTGCGCGCCGCAAGCCTCGCGGACCAACTTGGTCAGCGGCAGGCCTCATCAAGACGTCTGGTCGCGGAGGATACACTGCAGCTGCCCGGGCATCCCGAGGTACTGGTTCTGGGCGACTCTGCGTATCTGGTCGATGCACATGGCCAGCCCTTGCCGATGCTTGCCACGGTCGCGCAGCAGCAGGCCAAAATCGCCGCCCGGAACATCGTCAGGATGGCAAGGGGACAGAAGCCGGACGTGTTCCGCTACCGGGACCCGGGTTTGCTGGCGACCATTGGCCGCAACGCAGCCGTCGCGCGCATCGCCGGCGTGTCGTTCAGCGGATACATTGCCTGGGTGATCTGGATCTTCCTGCACATCTACCGGCTGATCGGCTTCCGCAACCGGCTGTTCGTTTTGTTCAACTGGGCCTGGGACTACGTCTTCTACGATAACCAGGCGCGGCTGATCACCAGGGACTAGCCGCGGCGCCCCGCGTGGCTGTCAGGGATCCTCGGTCAACTCTCTGTAAATAAACCACTGGCCCTTGCGGTCATCCACGTTCTTCATGGCGCGGTCGTAGTAGATATCGAAGAGCTGCCCGCCCTCCACGCGCACGCGGAAGAAGAACCGTCCGACGTTCAGGGAGCCGCGCGCCGCGGCTGCCATCGCATGCTCGGGGCTCATGTTGTCCTGCATGCGTCCGCGCCGTCTGAAGTCCGTCCATTCCGAGAGGACTTCTCAATTTGATAGGTGCGGCCTCCCAAACGAAGGCATCGGGGCAGGGGGGCAGCTTCTGGCGGGCAGGCGGCGTCCGAAACGAAACCCGGATGGGCTGATCGAAGAAATGCACCGGCCGCAGCTCAGGTGCGCTCAAGATATTCCTTCAGTGCGACCGCATTGTTGTGAGCTTGGTCGCGGGCTGCATAGACCAGCGTCACGGCCCCAGCCCTGGCTTTCGACCTTAGTTGCTTGACGAGGTCGGGCTGCCCTTTCAGTTCCTCGAAATAGCGTTTCTTGAACTCAGGCCATCTGTCGGGGTTGCCGTGGGCCCATTTGCGAAGTTCTGCGCTCGGGGAGATATCCTTCATCCACACGTCGAGCTGCAGAGTGCTCTTGCTCCGGCCGCGCGGCCACAGCCGATCGACCAGAACGCGGAAGCCGTCGGCGGATGTGGGTGGATCGTATGCCCGTTTGATCGCGAGGCTCATGGGCGGCCGCCCGCATGTGCGCTCATGAGTTGTTTTCGATCTCCAGGTGGAAGCGATGCAGGAATCGGTGGAACACCGGTGCGATCAGCACGCCGACGGCAACCAGCAGCACCATGCCCGAGAACAACGCGTAAAACGAAGCAAACCATTTGCCGGCCGT
>CAVZIZ010000002.1:0-22806 GCA_963775435.1 uncultured Chloroflexia bacterium | reverse complement strand
ACCCGCGAAACTTTGGGAGAATTGAAGCCCCACATGAAGATGGTTCGCATCCTGTATGGCTCGGATTTCCATGGGTCGGAGGCTGTTTTCCGCAAGTTCCTGGCCGCGGGAATCCAGTACCAGGCGAATGCCCTTATGGTTGGCGGTGACGTTACCGGCAAAGCCATGATCCCAGTCATTCATCAGGGGAATGGCCACTATGAGGCGTTTCTCTTTGGCGACGAAAAGACGGCCTCCACCCCGGAGGAACTGCAGGCGGTTCAGAAAGCCATCAGTCAGGTCGGGTTCTATCCCATCGTGCTGAGAAGGACCAGGCCGAGGAGCTGGAATTAGATCCGGCGAAGATGGGCGCCCGCTTCGAACAGGAGATGTGCAACCGGGTGCGTGAGTGGATGAAGCTCGCCGATGAAAATCTCACGCCTCGCAAGATGACCCTGTACTTCATGGCAGGCAATGACGATCTTTATTCGATCGACGAGGTGATCAAGGAGTTTCCGGCCGTACACAACCCCGACATGCAGCACTTGGAGATCGAAGGTGGTTATGAGCTGGTCGGGCTCTCGAATGCCAACCTGACGCCCTGGCTGTGCGCCCGTGATGTGGAGGAGGCTGAAATCACCCGGAAGCTCGACGAGTTGGCTGCCCTGATCCAGAAACCTGAGCGCACCGTCGCTATGATCCACGTTCCGCCCTTTGACTCCACTTTGGATACGTGTCCGGATCTCGACCCGAACCTCAAGATCATCACCCAGGGCGGGCAGGTGGTCATGAAATCCGCCGGCTCGCCGGCCGTGAAGGCCTTCATAACGAAGGTTCAGCCCATGCTGACCCTGCACGGGCACATCCACGAGTTCCCCGGGCACGTGCGCAGCGGACGCACGCTGATGATCAATGCCGGCAGCGAATACGCCGAAGGGATCATGAAGGCTGCCATCATCAATTTGGAAAACGACCGGGTCAAGGGTCACATGCTGATCTCGGCCTGATGGAGGCGCCCATGGGTAAGTACGGCAGCATTCTCGAAGGTTTCTACGAGGAGCGTACGCGCATCCTGGGCGTGCTGGCTCAGGACGAGAACAAGCATGTCCTCATGCGACTTATCGGCGCCCTCGCCTTTCGGACACAATGTCCGAAGTATGGATATATCCAGGACGACCTGGGTCGTGTCTTCACCGATTTCGATTTTGCCTCCTACCCGCGCTTTGTGCGGGACATCAGTCGCATCCTTCCCGAGCTCGGCTACGAAGAGGATCGGCAAGTTACGCAATTATTCGGCGAGCGCCGCATGCTCTTTCACGATCCGGCATTTGGCCGGCACATAGACGTCTTCTTCAACGCCCTGGATTTCTGCCACGTCCTCAAGTTTGTCGGCCGTTTGGAGGCCGACCCGTTGACCCTGCCGCTGGCAGAACTCCTGCTGGAGAAGATGCAGATTGTGCAGATCAACGAGAAGGACCTGATAGACACGGTCATGCTTCTGCGGGAGCATCCCATGGGCACCTCCGACAAAGCCACAATCAACGGAGACGTGATTGCCCGCACGCTGGGCAATGACTGGGGGTTCTGGCGCACCGTAACTGGAAACTTGCATCTGCTGGACGAGCGTCTGGACGCCTACGAGCGTCTCTCTCCCGAGGATCGGGATGTGGTGCGCGAGCGCATCCACGAGTTGCTGCAGCGCATCGACGCTGAACCCAAGAGTTTGCGCTGGAAAGCCCGCGCCCGCATCGGGGAGCGGGTCAAATGGTACAAGGACGTCGAGGAGTTGGCGCGATGAGCCGCGCCCCGGCAGCCCAAGGGCATTTCGTTTCATACACGAGAGTAGATACATATGAAATCAACTGATGATTTTGTTGTTCCGTGGGTGAAGACTGCTGAACCGTACAGCGACAAGCATATGGATATTGCCTGGGAGAATCCACAGATCCTCCGGATGATGTCCAATGAGAATCTGCTTGCCCCCTCGGAGCAAGTGTTGGACGCCGTCATGGCCGCTGCCCGCCAGGGCAATCTCTATCCGGGCTCGGGCCCCGAGCTTCGCCGGAAACTGGGCGCGGCGGCCGGCTTGAGCGCCGACCACGTGGTCCTTGGCGACGGCTCCACGGATGTGATCAATTTCGTCGTGCACACGTTTGTCGCCCCCGGCGAAGACGCGCTTATCCACGTCCCAACCTTCCCCATGTATGCGGCGCGGATCCGGGTTGCCGGCGGGAATGTTATTGCCGTGCCCATGCGCCCCGACTTCTACTGGGACGTGGATGCCATGCTGTCCGCGGTCACACCGGCGACCAAGCTGATTTTCGTCTGCTCACCCAACAACCCGACCGGCAACCAAATTGACGAGGCGGATCTTCTGCGCATCCTGGATTTGGGTGTGCCGACTTTCTTCGACGAGGCCGACTATGAATTGGAGGCCCAGGTCGTCAGTCGGGTGCCGCTTATCGGGAAGTACCCGCATCTGATGGTTAACCGCACCATGTCCAAGGCATTTGGGCTGGCCGGATTCCGCCTGGGCTACGTGTTATGCGATCCACACCTCGCAAGTTACTTCAATCGTGTGCGTATTCCCTGGAACGTGGGGCTGATCACGCTGGCCGCCGCCCTTGCCGGTCTGGACGATGCGGCGGATCAGAAACGGAAGCGCGACAATGTCCTCGACGGCCGCCGCTTTATCCAGGACGAAATCAACAAGTTGCCGGGACTGCGGGCCTATCCGTCAGAGGGTAACTTTGTGCTGATTGATGCCAGCGTTTTGGACAAGGAGTTGGCCGAAATTCGGGACTGGATGGCCGATCAGGGGATCTTCATACGACCGATGACCGGGCACAACATGCCAAAGGGGTTTATCCGCGTCACTGTGGGGACACCCCAACAGAATGCCATGTTCATAAAGACTTTTGGCTCTTACGTCGGGGAGATGTTGGGAACGTAACCGGCGCCCTACGGGAGTGGCAGCGTGGCGAAAAAGAAATATATCCTGGCGCATGACACCGGTACTGGCGGAAATAAGGCCGTGCTCTGTGACCTCAAAGGCAGGGTGATTTACTCCGCCTACCGTTCCTACGGGCTTTCGTATCCGCGTCCCGAATGGGTGGAGCAGGACCCCGATGAGCTGTGGAGGGTTGTCGCAGCCACCTCGAGACAGGTGATCCGTGAATTAGGCATTGATCCCGCGGATATCATCGGCGTCGGTGTTTCTGCGCAAATGTGGAACACTCTGCCGGTCGATGAGCACGGCCGCCCCCTGACCCAGATGCTGTCCTGGCTCGACTTGCGCAGCATCAAACAGGCCGATCGTGTGACTTCGGGCGATATGGCGGCCTTCATATACAAGCACACGGGGAATATCCCCACGGCCAAGGACAGTATCCCCAAGATTCTCTGGCTCAAGGAGGAACGGCCCGACGTGTGGGATCAGACGGCCTATCTCCTTGACTGCAAGGAATACATTCTCTTCAAATTGACCGGGCGAATTGCCATTGATTGGGTCGGAGCTTCGGTCTACTTTCTCTTTGATCCGTCGACGCGCCGGTGGTCACAGGAGGTCTGCGACGAATTGGGCATCCCCGTGGATCGATTGCCCCCGGCCTTTCCGTGCACTGAAGTCATCGGCGAGATCACCCCACAGGCAGCCCGGCAGACTGGCCTCAAGGCGGGAACACCTGTCGTAATTTGCGCCGGGGATGTGGCCGCGGCGCAGTCTGGCGCTGGAGCCAACGGGGAAGGCAAAGTCCATCTCTGCATCGGGACGGCGACGTGGATCGGAGTGTCAAGCAGCACTTTTCGAAACGATCCCGTGAAGCCCTTCTGGGGCCTTAACCACATGGATCCCCGGAAGTACATCATCGCCGGCGAAATGGAAACCGGCGGCGGCGCACTGATGTGGTTTCGGGACACGCTGTGCGCCGAGGAGAAGCGCCTGGCCTCAAGGACCGGCAAATCTAGTTACGAACTCATTAGTGCGGCAGCCACACTTGCCCCACCTGGGTCGGACAGGCTGATCTTCCTGCCGTGGCTGTCCGGCGAGCGTGCCCCTGTGCTCGATCATTACGCTCGCGGCGGTTTCATCGGCTTGACCATGAGCCACAGTAAGGGCCACATGGCACGCGCTGTTATGGAGGGCGTTGCCTACCATTTGCGCTGGATTTGCGAGGCGATGGAGAGGATCGGATTCCGGCTGGACGGCTTCAACGCCATTGGCGGTGGCTGCAATAGCCCCGTGTGGGTGCAGATCATCAGTGACGTCACCGGACGGCCGGTGCACGTTGTGAAGAACCATCTGGAAGCTGGGGCGGCAGGTGTGGCCTTGGCCGTCGCCGTTGGCTTGGGAATCTATCCCGATATGGACTCCGTGGATGAATTCATCAAGATCGGCAGGGAAGTGCGGCCGGATACCTCTCATTCAAATCGTTATGACAGCCTCTACCGCGAATATCGCGGCCTCTACGACCTGCTCGTGCCTGTCCATCGCCGCCTCTACGAGATCCCATGAAGACATATATTGATCGTGAAAAGGTCAACTCGCGCGGCAACGTTGGCGACTCTCTTGAGTGTTGGCGGGCTACTGCTGCTCCTCGCCAGCGTGGCGCTGCCGCTTTTCATTTCGGCCGTATTGGATCTCTGGCTGGTATTGCTGGCTGCGGGCGGCATCATTGCGATGGTGGGGATCTACTACTCCAATCGATGGGTTCGAAAGCCCCGCCCCGAGGACAGTCTCGACAAGGCTCTGCGGGCCTTTGATGATTCCTATCGTCTGTATCACTATCCGAAACTTCCGTGCGATCATGTCCTTCTAACGCCCTCCGGGATTGTTGCCATGGAGGTCGTTAACCTCGACGGCAGCTACACCAATCGCCAGGGGCGCTGGAAGGAATCCATGACGATCGGGCGCGCCCTGCGCTATTTGGTGGAGCCCCGGGTCGTGGACCCGCTCATTCTCGCGCAAGTACTGAAAGATGAACTCGGCCGCTGGGTCTCCGTGCAGCTCGGCGCTGGACGATCTGTGCCGGTCAAAGCCTTGACGGTCTTCACACATCCGGCAGTGGTTCTCGAGACCGAGGGTGCCTCGTACCCCGCTTGCGTCATAAGCAAACTGCGCAAGCAGGCCTCCGTGACCGGGGCCAGACTGGAGCCTGATATCTACGAGAAGTTGGCATCCCGTCTCGAAAGCCTCACGCTGGGCTGACCCCCGTTTGGATTTAGGAGACGATCTTGAAGCCGGTTCTAACTCACCGGGCTGGTTGTGTCGCCTTGTTTCTAGCCCCAGAGGGCAGGTTTGACGACCATCAGAAATACGATCGCCACAACATCCAGTGTGACCAGGATCCCCAACAGGGAGCCTCTGTGGGCCGCCGCTTGGTAGCCAGGATTATCGAAGCCAGCAGTCTCCAGGTGCCTTCTTTGCTCCTTCATGACCGGGGCATAGGCGAACACTCCGAGGAAGGCGGCCAGGACATATAGCACGATCGCGACCAGCAGCCAGGGGGTAGTCAATGGGATGGGCACCAGGTATGCCATCAGCAAGCCCGTCGCCAGCAGCAATGCGTAGCACGGATTCGCAAGCCGGCGATCGATCACCTTGATAGTTGCCAGCACAAAGGGTAATTGCTCTGGCTCTCGCCTTGCCCGGCCGATCCAAATGCCGTAGGTGAGGTTTGCCCCCACGGCGGCGATGGCCGCCAGCACATGGATCCACCTCACAATGACTAGCGGCAAATCAACGTCCTGTCTGCGGCGTCACGTGCCCACCTGGGAAGTGCCGGCTGTCCCTAGATGCAAAGACCGCAGTGCCAGGGCCCCGATCGCTAGCGGGAGCCAGAAGGTCACACCGCGATACTCCAGCGTGATGATCACCGCCTGGCTGAAGTCCACCCCCAATGTGCTCAACACCACGGCCATGAGCCCTTCGACGACGCCGACTCCCGAAGGGGTGGGTGATACGATCACAAAGAGATACGCGACGGCAAACCCGCTCACAATGGTTCCTGCCGAGAAGGGGATTTTGAACGAAAGAAAGCTGCACAGCAAGACCCCCATCAGCAGAATCTTGGTGCCCAGCCCGAGCAGGAACGGAGTGACGAGGCTGCCGGGCTTCGAGGGCAAAGAGCCAAGCCCCTCGGAAACATCCATGGCATAGCTGTGAGCCCGCGCCTCACTTAGATACTCGCGATGTAAGAAGGGACGCAACACCGTGTTGATCAGGCGCGCAAGTAGCGCCAGCACTTTTTCGAGCTTAGCCGGTGAGCGGTACGCCAGGTAGAGCAGAAATGCGATAAATGAGGCAATCGCCAGCAGGATGAGCGATGCACCGATCTCCGCGGCATCCAGGTCGTTTCGGCGGATGAGGATCGCGATTCCAAGCGCCAGCACGCAAAGAAATGCGGCCTGATCCAGGAGCGCGTAGAGCGCCCCGGCCACCGTCACTTTGCCGGACGGGTGGCCGCGATCACGACCGTCGGCCATGAAAATCGCGAGTTCCGCCGAATCCTGCACTCGGCGCGACGATGCCCACGAAGCAGCCCGCTGCCGCCAGCTGCGTCAGGCGCTCTTTGCTCTCGTGCATCCCAAGCACGTTATAGATGGACTGGAACATCCAACCCAGGACGAGGAACCATGCCACTTGGATCAGTATTGCCAGGGCGACGAACCACCCGTTGGCGCGCTGCAGCGTCTGGACCACGTCCTGCACTTCAGAAAACCTGAGGATCACAAGAGTGACTCCCAGGAATATCAGCACAACGATCAGGAGCTTGCGCACGAGAAGATGATTATAACAACACAACCTGATGGCAAGCGCAGCGCTGCGCGCACTTGCGCGTGGCGTCCCACGCCGATTTCGATAAGAAACCCTCTCACGCTTCGGCATCAGAGGGTTTCCTGCTTCCTGCTAAGGCAAGCGTAGTGCTTCTTACCCGCGGCGCCGTCCGCCCATGCCGCCCACGAGGCTCACGAAGTAGAGCAGTTGCAGCAGCGCGGCAGCCAGTCCGGCTACATAGGTGAGTGCCGCTGCATTCAACACGTTGTTGACACCGGCCTGCTCGTCCTCGCCTGCAACGATGCCGGTCTCCGCCAGCAGACGTTTGGCCCGGGCGGAGGCGTTGAGCTCGACGGGCAGGGTAGCCAGAGCGAACACGGCGCCACCTGAAAACACCGCCACACCGAGCCAGGCCAGGTTGGTGAGGCCCAGCAACAGGCCGGCAAAGATCATGATCCAACCGAGCCACGAGCCGACATTTACTGCCGGGACCAGAGCGGCGCGAAACCGCAGCGGAGCATATCCTTCGTCGTCCTGCATGGCGTGTCCCAGCTCGTGCGCTGCCACGGCCACGGCCGCCACCGATGGCGTGTCAGCCACTGTCTGGGAAAGGTGCAAGATCTTGGTACGCGGATCGTAGTTGTCTGAGAGCTTGCCGCCGATTTGATCGATGCTCACACCGCTCAAGCCGCCGCTGCTAATCAGGCGCTGGGCCGCCTGCGCGCCGGTCAGTCCGCTGCGCACTGCCACACGACCCCACTTGCCGTACGCCCTGTTCACATACCACGAGGACAGCATCACCAGCAAGAATCCGGGCACCACGAAACACAGGTACGTTGGATCTGCGAAAAACATTCTGGGCTCCTCTCGAGGGGCTTACTCTCTACGGCAACGCCGTCGGCGTCGGCATCAGTGTCGGGACAGATGTCGGGATGGCTGTTCCATCGATTACATCTCTCAATACTTCTACGCCCAGATCGAGTTGCGGGTCGCGGCCTGCCTGCCTGTCCTCGGCTGTCCTCTGCACATAGACGTCGGGCGTCAGGCCTTTCTTGTCGATCTGGCGGCCGTTCGGGGTAAGCCAGCGTGCGATCGTGATGCGCACAGCACCCTCGTTGTTGTCGATCGGCACCCAATTCTGAACCGAACCCTTGCCGTACGAGACGACGCCCACTAGCTTGGCCCGGCCGTAGTCCTGCAGCGCCCCGGCGGTAATCTCCGAGGCCGATGCCGTGCCTTCATTGATCAGGACGACCATCGGGATCTTGGTAGCCATCCCACCGGGGTTGACCAGGTACGGCTTCTTGGTACCATCGCCGTACTGCTCATACAGCACGGTCCCGGTGCCCTGGAACTGCGAGACGACCTCGACCGCTGTTTGCAGGTACCCGCCCCCGTTGTCGCGTAGGTCAAGGATCAGGCCCTTTGGGTTTTGCGCCATTACGGTCTTGAGCGCAGTGGTCAATTCCTTGGTTGTGTTCTCGCCAAAAGTTGTGATCTGGATGTAGCCGATGCCATCCGGCAGCATCTTGCCGCTGGCGCTGCTCACCGTGATTTTGGCACGCGTAATGTCAAACTCGAGAGCCGTGGGCTCGCCTTTGCGTTCGATGGTCAGGTGGATGGTTGAGCCGGCGGGTCCCAATACCTTTTGGCGGACCACCTCCGGATCGATCCCTGTCATGCTGACGTGGTCTATGGCAATCAATTGATCACCGGACTGGACACCCGCTTTCTCGGCTGGCGAATCCGGAAATGTGCTGATGACCGTAAGGTACGCGCCGCTCGTGTCGACGACCGCGCCGATACCCTCATAAGAGCCGGCGAGTTCTGAGTTGGCATCTTTGTAGGTCTGTGGATCCATGTAAGTGCTGTGAGCGTCGCCAAGCGAGTCGACCATGCCCCGGATGGCGCCCTCCATCAGCTTGGTATCGTTCACCGGTTGGTCAACATACTGCGTGTGGATGATCTGCCAGGCCTCCCAGAAGGGCTTGAAAAGCGACTGCAGGTCCTGCGGGGTTGCCGTTTGCGCGGCTGCAGGAACCGTCGGGGCAACTGCGGGCAGCAGCCCCGTCGCGCTTAGGTTGCCGAAGGGAAGAACATGGCCCGCGATAAAACCGCCGGCGAAGCCGCCGAACAGAAGGACGATTCCCAGCAGAATTAGCAGAATGACCTGTAAAGTTTTACCCACGAAGACCTCCTGGATGGGGTTGCTTTTCCTGTTTATCCCGGCGGGAGAATACCATTATGGTATTAGAGCCCGATGAATTGCGTGTATGAATGCTGTATGTGCCGGACCGGTCATCACTTTGATTTGCGGGTCAGTTCCTGCACGCGCGCATGCAGTTCATCCACTGCCTGGTCCTCGCCCTTGCGCGCCGTACTCTGCTTGCTTTTCCTGCCCCTCAGGAACGCCACAGCGATCAGCGTGTTTCCGGCCAGGATAACAAGTGCCAGTACGAGCAGGCTGGCCAGAACGACGGGATTGTTCATTTATTGGTGCCGTTAAACAGCTTCGGCAGAGCCGTCCATTCGCTGAAGACTGCATCGGCGTCCGGGCTGCTCCTGGTGGCGCCCGCCAAAACCGTGTACAGGCCGAAAGATCGCGCCGCCCGGGTCGTGTGGGGCAGGTCATCGATCATCACGCACCGGGATGGGTGGGTCTCTCCCGCCGCGCGCATGGCAAGCGCAAAGGCCTCTGTGCTGGGTTTGCAGTGGGGCTCCATGCGATTGATATCCACCACGTCCACAAAATACTCTTCGATGCCTAAAGTGCGCAGCACGCGGCGGGCGTGTCTGGCGTCGGCGTTTGTGAACACCAGGTTGCGCGTGCGGAGGACGGCCAGGGCCGCTTGTTGCTCGGGATTTGGATGGATATAGTCGTCCAGTTGCACGTCGTGCACGTACGCCAGATAGTCATCAACATCCAGCTTGTGATTTGCTTGAAGGCCTCGCAAAGTGGTTCCGTATTTGCGGAAGTAAGCCTCACGCAGGCGGGGTACATCTGCCGCCGGAATCCCAACTCGCTCCACCATGTATCGGGTCATGCGTTCCTTGAGCGCAGGCCACAAACCACTCTCTGCCGGATACAGCGTATCGTCGAGGTCGAAGAAAATCGTCGAAAACTCCACGCGGTGATTATACCGTCCGGTCTGCGCGAGGGGCCGCCCCGCCGGCCCGTCAGCTCGGCTGGCTGCGCGGCAAGGCGGCAGTGAGAACCGCCCCATCGCCTAGCAGACTGACCCGGCTCGATCCCTAAGCCTGACGCGGGAGCTCGCGTTCGGCGCGGCCCATGCTTGGCGTCGGCGGGGGCCTCGGACACGAATCTTGTCCGCGAAGCTTCAAAAATTGGCTCGATTATAATGACTCGGTGTCTATCCATCTGCTCCCCACGGAGGTGGCGTCACAGATCGCTGCGGGCGAAGTGATTGAACGCCCTGCTTCCGTGGTGAAGGAATTGCTCGAGAATGCCCTGGACGCCGGCGCAGCCAGAATTTCCATTTCAGTAGCGCAGGCAGGAAGGCAGCTCATCGAGGTTGCCGACGACGGAGCCGGTATCGTTCCGTCGGAGTTAACGCTGGCGGTGTCGCGGCATGCCACCTCCAAGTTGGCGAACGCGGCAGATTTGTTCAATATCAAGACGCTTGGCTTTCGCGGCGAGGCGCTGGCGTCTATTGGCGCGGTTTCGCGGCTCACGCTCACAACCAACGTTGCAGCCTCGAGTGAAGGTGCCCGTCTCCGCGTGGACGGCGGCCACCTCGGGCAGGTGGAGCGCGTCGGAGCCTCGATCGGAACCGTGGTGCGGGTCGAAGATCTGTTCTACAACGTTCCCGCCCGCCTCAAGTTCCTTAAAACGGACATCACAGAGCATCGCGCCATCGATGCCCTGGTCACGCGCTACGCGCTGGCCTATCCGCACGTGCGTTTCCAGCTCTCCCGCGATGGAACGGTGACTCTGCAGACCACGGGGGACGGGGATCGGCGCCTGGTCCTGGCCGCGCTCTACGGCGTCGAGACTGCCAGACAACTGCTCGAGATAACGGCGGACGAAGAAGGCCTTCGGCTGAACGGGCACGTAAGTCCGATAGCCCTGACGCGCTCCAACCGCAAGGACATCACGGTCTTCGTTAACGGTCGCTGGGTGCAGGACGCGCGCTTGACGACCGCATTGGTGCAGGCCTATCACACCATGTTGATGGTCGGTCGATTTCCGCTTGGCGCCCTCTTCCTGGAGATCCAGCCCGAGGCGGTGGACGTAAACGTACATCCGGCGAAGGCCGAGGTGCGTTTCCGGGATCCGGATCACGTTTTTGGGTTTGTTCAACGGGCGGTGCGGCGCGGACTGCTTGCCTACGCTCCGGTGCCCGCGCTGGCACCGCATCCTTGGAGCACTGAGAGTCGTCAGCCAGATCCCGCCTGGGAACTGGCGCACGCCGACGTAACGGGCGCCACGCGCCCAGGCACACCTCAAGAAGCCCCGTCCGGCGCCCCGGGCAAGCTGCCGTTGCTCCGGCTCGTCGGCCAGATCGGCGCGACGTATGTCGTGGCCGAAGGGCCCGACGGGCTGTACCTGATAGATCAACACGCCGCGCACGAGCGCATCCTGTTCGAGAAATTGATGAAACACCACCGTGGCCAAGGTGCGCCGGCTCAGTCCCTGCTCTCGCCCGCCACGGTGACCCTGAATCCTCAAGCCGCCGCCCTACTCACAGAACAGCTTCCGGTCCTGACGCATCTCGGGTTTGTGGTCGCGGACTTTGGACCGGATACTTTTCAGGTGCGCGCCATGCCTTCCCTCTTTGCCGGTCAGGATCCTGCTGCCGCGTTGAGAGCGGTAGTCGAGGATTTTGAAGAGGACGAGGCTCCCTTGCAGGATGAGATCGAGGCCAAGATTGCCGCTCGCGTCTGCAAACGTATGGCGGTCAAGGCGGGAAAGACGCTGGCGACCGATGAGCAGCGCGCTTTGGTGGCCGACCTGGAGGCCTGCGACTCCCCGCGTACCTGTCCACACGGGCGCCCGACGATGATCCATCTGTCTGTGGATCTTCTGGAAAGGCAGTTTGGCCGCCGCGGATCCAGATAGCCGATTTCGAACGTGTGCACATCCGCCTGGCCCGGGCGGATCTTCTCCATGTCATCTATACAACTTGACTTTGTCAAACCGATGTGCTATCTATGGGCGGGACACCTGAAGGGCAAATATGCATCGCGAGCGAATTTCCGAAAACGTCTATTGGTTTCAAAGTGAGATCTATGCACAAGTAACCGCGGGGGTAATCGCGGGGCCTCAGTGGGCCGTGGTGATTGACACGCTGGCGCTTCCCGACGAGACCTTGGGGATGCGCGAGTACATCGAGCATGAGCTTGGCGTGCCCGTGCGCTACGTCATTGACACGCATCACCACGCCGATCATGCCTGGGGCAATTGTTTCTTTGCGGGCGCCACCGTTATTGCGCATGCCCGCTGCCGGGAGTTGCTGGAGGAGCGCGGCATCCCTTCGTTAGAGGCCGCCCGCAAACAAAATCCCGCCTTCCGTCAGGTCAAGATTGTCCTGCCTCACTTTACGTTTGACAGCGGACAGCTCAGCTTGCGGGTGGGGAAGAAAAACCTCACGCTGATGCCGGCTGGCGGCCACAGCGAAGACGGAATTTCGGTTCTGGTCGAAGAGGACCGGGTTCTGTTTGCCGGGGATGCCTTCATGCCGATTCCGTACATCGTGGACGGCGACATCGACGAAATCAGCGCATCCATTAAGAAGATCGGCCGCATGGGGCTGGAGAACATCGTCCAGGGCCATGGCGACATCATCCTGCGAGGCGAGATCGACGCGGCCGTCAAAGAGAATCTCCTATATTTATCCAACATAAAGAAGGCCGCCAGGGCGGCTGCACGGCGCAAGGTCGTGGAGTACCCCGTCGAAGGCGGACGGCTGGAGGATAGCGGCAAGACTCGCGTCTATTTGGGCGGGCTTGCTGAGGAGCTGCACGAGCGAAACATGCGGGAGCTCGTGAGAAGAGCCCGCAACAACTGACACGTCGGGTCTCGGGGGTCATACCAACTCGGTCGGGCGTGAACCCGAGCGGAAGAATCATATTGGCGACCAACTGGTCGCCAAATTTGTTGCCCGTTGTGCCGAAGGGCGGATATTAGCGCCTGGCCCCGTTTGCCTTCTTGGTGCCGAGGCCTCTTCGGCTTGCGGGTTTGGTGGCGGCCTTCGAACCCATGGCCGATGACTCGCTCGCCTCGCTGCCGGGCACGACGGCCTCGCCCGACTTGCGCCATGGACGCCATCCGTGGAATTGCTCGCGGCCCTCGATGAGAGCCTTGATGTTCGGACGCAGCGCCCAGGCCAGCAGGCAAAAAGCAATGATGCCGTAGTACACGTCTGGCCACGTGGCCAATCCCATGGAATGTCGGATGACGAAGATGATCGTCACGATGATCGCGATACTGAGCGTCGTCACCGATGCATAACCGATGCCAAAGAATACCAGCGCCGCCAAGGGCATCACGATGAAAGCGGACGGCCACCACAATCCAATTGCGCCGCCCACCGTCGGACCGCCGCCCGCGCCGCCGCGCAGTCGAATTCGGTTCTTCTCATCGCGTTCGACGATGAACATCGAGTAATTGTGCCCCAAGATGGCCGCAATGGGTGCGAGTACGTGCACCCAATGCGAGGCCGGCAGGACAGCGATGGCCAGCCACACGGCTACGGTCGCTTTGGCGCCATCCGCCACGGCGGTGAGCAGGCCGACACCGGCGCCGCCGGCACGCGCGGCGTTTGTGCCGCCAGTCCTGCCGCTGGCGATGTCGCGCACATCCTTGCCCGCGATCAGCTTGACGAAGACCAAGCCAAAGGGGATGGACCCAAGGATATAGCCCAGCAGTACGACACTTACCTCTATTAGAAGGTGCATGCACTTACCTCCGGCCGCCATCCGGCCCGGGAAACTGCGTACGTCCTCATGCTACTTCATCTCCTCGACTCCGAGGGCAACGTCCGAGACGTGCCCGTCCTCGATCCAGTAGCCGCGTGCTGCCCATGCTCCCGTCGAGCGCGACCACACTACGTGGACGACCGGATAGCTGGCCTCGTCGATGTCCGTTGCAGACGGCGCCGGCGCCTGCAGCGGACTTTCGCCCGGCGCCGCAGGATGGGAGTGGAAAATTCCCACAAGCGACCAGCCCTTATCGCCGATGGCCGCGAAGGCTTGCAGTTGCTCCATCGGCTCCATGCGGAACCTGGTGGAACTTCGCAGTCGATTCCTGATGGGCAATACTTCGCGCACCGTATGGCCGTCGCCTGCGAGAAGCCCGCAGGCTTCATAGGGCAAACCGGCGTCCACCTGGGACCGCATGAGCTCCCATTGCTGACGGCTCAGAATCAGCCTGGCTATCGGTAGAACGGGCAAGCTCGGTACCCCGGGGGACTCCATCTGTGCCTCGCCTCCTCGCCCTAGCGCACCAGGGCAGCAATGGCCCACAGCCCGGCCAGGATGAAGCCCGGCTCTGCCAGTGCGTCGCGCACGGGAACATCCTCGGCTAGCGTGGACGCAAGGCCGGTCAGGGCGTATAGGGGAGCGAGCAGAATCAGTCCCAGTTGCAGGGCAGACAGCGGCCAGTAGTGTACGGCAGCCGCGAGTTGAGCGCAGATCAGGCCAATCCCCAACGCCCATGGCAGATCCCAGTGACCGCCGAGGCGCAGGTGCAGCGTTCGCAGCGAAACAAGGGCCGCCGCCAGAAAGGTGGTGGGAATGACCACGAACAGGCGGGCGCCGCCCAGCTGTAATGCGATTACGAAGAGCAGGAAGATAGCATGAGACAGGGCGATTAGGCCGGCGGAGGCCAGAGTGTACATCGGTGCGCCCGGATCCACAGCTATGAACTCCGCGACGAGCACAGCCAGCAGGATCGCCGCACCTGCTGCAAAACCGATCCACCACGCCCCGCCGGGCAGGATGTCAAGCAGCACGCCAATGATGAAGGCTGTCAGGCTGGGCAGCAGCCAGTGCTCCGCGCTTGGCCGTCCCTCCAGGGCCGGATGGCCGTGCAGCAGCCACTCCATGCCGCTGGCGGTTAGCCCCGCGGCAATCAAAGTCATTGCAGTGGCCAAGGTGAGTGAATAGGCAAAATAGAAGCCCGGCAGCTGCATCGTCATGGTGAGCCCGGGACCGCCTGCGACATGTGTCAACGCGAAGCACAGAAGGATGGTTGCGGCCACCACGCCCAGCTGGTTGGACGGCGGCACGTGCGGCCGAGTTGTGCGCATCCGCAGGATTGTAACGCAACTCGACGACCTGCCTGCGCGATGCGTCCTGGACGTCACCAGCCACCAAATGTGCCGCCACTTCATTAGAACATATTTGCGAAAGACAGGCGCCTATGGTAGAATTGATTGGTTATGAATGCACCGAAACTGAGCGGCATGGCGCTGCCCCCTCCTCCAGGCATAATCGGCTCACTTAGAGCCGGTTTTGATGTTATAGCGGGACACATCACGGCCATTCTGGTGCCCTTGGGCCTTGATCTCATTCTGTGGCTGGGCCCGCGCCTGAGCCTCGATCAGATTGTCCAGCCCGCGCTGAAGCAGGCCAGCGGCTTCGCGGCAACTAGCGGGCTCCAGCCCGCCGATATTGCCGCGGCACTGCAGATGTACAAGCAGTTCTTCCAGAGCTTCAATCTGCTTGTCTTGCTGCGGACGTTTCCAGTAGGCGTGTTCAGCCTGATGAGCGGAAAGATGCCTGAGCAATCCCCGCTTGGGTTGCCGATTACCTTTCAGATCAACTCCTCGGCGCACGTGCTGGCGCTGGTGCTCGTCTTCACGGTGGCCGGATGGATGCTGGGCGCCCTGTATTTCCAATCCGTCGCTGCCCTTGTGAGTCCGCAGTCCCTCTCAGAGACTCCGGCATCCGCCGCCCATGCGGTGATCCAGACCTTGCTGTATTCCCTGATCTGTGCCGCCTTGGCATGGACCCTGGGGGTGCCCATTCTCCTGGTCCTGTATTTGTTTTTTGCGATCAACGCCCTCCTGGGAGAGGCTGCCCTCCTTTTCCTGGGCTTCATCTCGCTGTGGCTGATCGTCCCGCTGTTCTTTTCACCGCATGGCATCTTCCTGCGGAAGCAAAATGCCCTTGCCTCTTTTCTTGGCAGTTTCCAGATGACCCGTTTCACGCTTCCCACGAGCAGCCTGTTCGTCTTGACCGTCTTCCTGATCGGAATCGGATTGAACTTCCTGTGGTCCGTTCCGACCGACGACTCCTGGTTGGCACTCGTCGGCATCTTGGGTCACGCGTTTATTACGACGGCCTTGCTTGCATCGTCGTTCATCTATTACCAGGATATGTCCAGCTGGCTGCAGACCGTGCTGGCACGTCTGCGCGCCGGCATGCCAGCGCAACAGGCATAAGTTCTGGTGGGAGGCGCCCCTGGCCTGCGGGACGCCTCGCGCACCAGGATTTAGAAAATCAGGTGGAACCCCGGGGTTCCCGGAGGATACAGCGTCCGTGGCTCAGAAGACATCCAACGGTAGTTACGAAGCAAAAGACATCCAGGTCCTCGAGGGTCTCGAGGCCGTTCGTCGCCGTCCGGGCATGTATGTCGGCGGCACCGATATCAAGGCCCTGCATCACCTCGTGTACGAGGTGGTGGACAACGCCATTGACGAAGCCCTGGCTGGCGCTTGCGACCGCATCGAGATAACGATCCATGCCGACAGCAGTGTCACGTGCTTTGACAACGGGCGCGGCATTCCGGTTGGGAAGCACCCCACTCAAAAGAAGTCGGCGCTCGAAGTTGTGATGACCACCCTGCACGCGGGCGGAAAATTTGGCGGGGGTGGCTACAAGGTCTCGGGCGGATTGCACGGTGTTGGCGTCAGTGCGGTCAACGCACTTTCCGAATGGTGCGAAGTTGAAGTGCGGCGCGAGGGCCAGATTCATTTTCAGCGTTACGAGCGCGGCTATCCCAAGGCGCCCGTCAAGGCCATGGGCAAGATCAAAGATGGGGTCAGTGGGACGACTGTCACGTTCAAGTTTGACAAGCAGATCTTTAAGGACGATGTCGACTTCCGGTTTGACACGCTATCCCAGCGCTTTCGGGAGATGGCATTTGTCACCCGCGGCGTCACCATCTTCTTCCTGGACGAGCGCGCCGGCCGGGAGCTGACCTTTTACTTTGAAGGTGGGCTGACCTCCTTTGTCCGCTACCTGAATCGGAATCGCGACACCCTCCATCCGGTTGTGCACGTCGAGAAAGACGTGGAGGGCATGGGCATCGAAGCGGCGATCCAGTACACCGACGCTTTTACCGAATCGGTGTATTCCTTTGCCAATACCATCAATACCGTGGACGGCGGCACACATCTCACCGGCCTTCGATCGGCCTTGACCAGGGTGGTCAATGACTACGCGCGCAAAGCCGGCTTGCTCAAGGATTCGGACCCCAATTTTTCCGGCGACGATACCCGTGAGGGCTTAACCGCCATCGTGTCGGTCAAGCACCCCGACCCGCAGTTCGAGTCACAGACCAAAGTCAAGTTGATGAACGCCGAGGTCCAGACGTACGTGCAGCAGATCGTGGGCGAAGCCTTCACAACGTTCCTGGATGAGAACCCACAGGCCGCCAGGTCGATCGTCGCCAAGTGCCTGACTTCTGCCCGGGCTCGGGACGCGGCTCGCAAGGCACGCGATCTTGTCATCCGCAAGTCCGCCCTCGAGTCGCTCACACTGCCGGGGAAGCTCGCCGACTGCTCTGACCGCGACCCTGAGAAGACCGAATTGTATATTGTCGAAGGTGACTCGGCTGGCGGCTCAGCCAAGCAGGGACGCGACCGCCATTTCCAGGCCATCCTGCCGCTGCGCGGCAAGATCATGAATACCGAGCGCGCCCGGCTGGACAAGATCCTGGGTAGCAACGAAATTCGGGCCCTTATCTCTGCATTAGGCACGGGCATTGGCGACAATTTTGACATCGAGGGCTTGCGCTACGGTCGCATCATCATCATGACCGACGCCGACGTCGATGGAAGTCATATCCGCACGCTGCTGCTTACGTTCTTCTTTCGATACATGCCGCAGCTCCTGGACGGCAGCCATCTATACATCGCACAGCCCCCGCTTTACCGCATCGCCTACAAGAACCAGGTGAAGTATGCCTACGCCGACAAGGAGAAGGACAAACTCGTCAAGGACCTCGGCGGCGGCGACAAGATCAGCTTATCGCGCTACAAGGGTCTGGGCGAGATGAACCCGGCACAACTGTGGGAGACGACGATGAACCCGGAACACCGCACGCTGCTGCTTGTGACGGTGGATGATGCTGCCGAAGCGGATCGCACCTTCGACATGCTGATGGGCGACGCGGTCGACCCGCGCAAGCGCTTCATCCAGACGCACGCCCGCTACGTCCGCAATCTGGACGTTTAGCGCCGGTTGCGCGTTCGTGGCCACGGCTGTCCGTACTGCATGACAGCGTGAAGCGCGACAACAAGAAATGATCCAACCCGGCCAGGTGTCGAGAGGCGCCTGGCTGTTCTTTTCTAGCGTCCCCCGAAGAGCTGCCTGAGGAACATAAGGATCGAGTCGATGATCGACGGCGCTGGCGAGGCCGGCGCTGCAGTTGGCGTGGGAGTCTCGGTCGTAATCGTGGCCGTGATTGTTGGGAGCGGCACCTCGGTCGCTGATGCCACCGGCGCCGCGGTTGGCTCTCGCGTCGGTGAAGGCGCCGTCGTGGAAGTCGAGCTCGCAGATGGCATCAGCGTCGCACTCGGTATGGGCGTCTCGGTTGAAGTCGGGCTTTTCTGATCTGTCGGAACCGCACTGGCAGTTGCGGTCGAGGTGACCGTCGGTCGGGGCGTCCATGTGGTCGTGAAGACCGCGTCCAGGCAGGTCGGCCAGGAATCTGCGTTGCCGAGTGCGTCACGGGTGTGGTCGTATTCGTCGTAGATCTTCACGGCTGACACCCCCGGGAATTGTCCAAGGGTCTCGATTAGCGGCTGGGCGATGCTGTAAGACGTTCCGTTTGGCTGGCAATTGCCCTCCAGGTACACCCCCAAAATACCGTCCAGCAACTCCGCCCGCCGGTAGCCGGTGAATCCGTTGTATACCGCGGTGAGGCCGCGGCCCTTCTCTGAGTCATTGGGACCTTTGAAATATTCGGCCAGCGCGCCATCAATGGGATTGCCGGATCCGGAGACTTGGCGCGTCACCGCTTCGTCCGCGGGCGCCGGACTACCCGGGCTTGGCTGCGCGCTCGAGAAGAAGACCTCAACGGTTAAGGGGGCAGGTGTGGAAGATGCGGTCGCGGACGGGACCGGTGAGCCCGTGGCGGTTGGCGATGGCGCGGGGGTAGCCGTGAAGGTGCTGGTCGCTGCCGGTCTTGGCGTGTCCGTGGCTGTGGCCTGTGGTGTGAACGTCGGAGGCTCTCCCGTCAAGGCGAAACTGCCGGAGGCCTTCCACTCTGTGCCCACGAAGATCTGCACCTCGTACGCGCCTGCCTCCCACTCAACGGCGTCCCGCGCCCAGTTTGCGACCCCGACCCCCGGAGGGGAATTGGTCCAGGAGGACGCATCCACATACTTGAGGTCTCCGTTTTGATACCACAGTGCAGTCCAGGGCACGCCTTGATTCGACGGCTGATAGGTGAAGACCGCGTACATCTGCTTGATGGGATTCGGAAAGGACTCACCTGGGGCGATCAGTTGATAGCCGTTGATGGTGGTCGAAAATCGCAGCCTTCCCACCTCGACTTCAAATGCTGGAGTTCTCGGTGCCTTGGATCATGGCCTCGACTGCAATGGGCATCGACGGGGTGGAAGTTGGCGCGGCGGTCATCGGGAACGCCGTTGAGGGAACCTCGGTGGGAGCTGTTGTCGGACTCAGTGTCGCCGTCGGGCGGTGCGTTGGTGAGCTGCGCGCAAGGGGTGTCCGCGTCGCAAAGATCCCGCTTAAGAGGGCCCTGGGTAGAGCGGGAATCGGGAAGGCAGTCGGACGGCCTGACTGGACGATGACCAGCAGGGCAACGGCGACCGCACCCGAAAGCACGGCCAGCACGAGGGCGCCCCGGGCCTCCCCCGAAAAGCGACGCCGAAGCCGGTAGTTGGACCAACTACGGCTTTTTTGTAGTGTTCGTATTGCGGAGAGCAGACTTAAGATTGCCCCCAACCCAAAGATAACCGCTCCAACTGAGAGGGCGACGGATGGCATGGCGGCGAAATTATACTGCGTCCGCTTGTTGGAAATCCCAGGCCTCGATTGGCACCGTGGCCTGCACCCGAGGGTTATCTGTCCACCTTTCCTCCTGAACATGCTGTTTCATCGGAGTCCTCTTCGACGACGCCCAGGCAGCGCGGCCGGTGATTGCACAGACAACCCCCCGAAGAGGTGAAGGATATCTGAGGGAAATTGTGTCCAAGAAAAAAGCAATCCAATTGCCATGCGCATAGTGGACGACGATGCATAGAATGTTGAAGACTGCGCTGGGTCTGGGACCACGGCATATCGCAGGGCTAGATAGGGGCAGCTTGTCGATCGGCTGGTCAGAACAGCCCGAGGCTATGACCCCTTTGTAGGATTTGTCGAGTCTTGTGAGGGGTGTAGGCTCCTAGAGCATGTGGGCGCGGCGCGCGTGAGAAACTCGATGATCCATGGCTGCGCGCCGGGTCATCATAGCTTGAACCTGACGATGGACCATTGCTGCAAGCATCGGAGGACGCCATTTCTAACGTGCAAGCACTGCCGCTTCCATTGATTTCACGCGCCGGGCCGCGCCATGCGGATTACCTGGGCGGAGCCACCGGCGTGGATTTTGAATTCAGCTTCGCCTTCCAGCCCATCGTGGATGCCGAGCGCCACGAGATTGTGTCCTTCGAAGCTTTGGTCCGTGGACCCCATGGGGAATCTTCAGCCGAGGTTTTCGCGCGCGTCCCGCCTCGATCTCTGCAGACCTTCGATCAGGCATGCCGCCGCAAGGCCATCCGCCTGGCTTCCAGGCTGAACCTCACCGCAGGGCTCAATCTGAATCTGGTCCCAAATTCAAGTCGGCACACGCGCCGAAATGTTCGCGCCACCCTGGAGGCATCGCTGCAGGAGGGCTTCCCCACGAACAAGCTGGTGTTCGAGGTCAGTGAGGCCGAGCCCGTACGCCACTACGCGCGGGTCGGTGAGATCTTCAAGGCCTACCGGGAGCACGGTTTCAGGACTGCCATCGATGACTTCGGCGCCGGCCTGGCCGGTCTGCACATGCTTGCCGAGTATCAACCTGACTACATCAAGTTGGATCGCAGCCTGATCGCGAATGTGCAAACGGATGACGTCAAGCAGGTCCTTGTGGGTGGACTGATAGATATTTGCCGGCGGCTTTCCATTGAGCCGGTTGCCGAGGGGGTCGAAAAGGCGGAGGAATATCACTGGCTTCGTGAAGCAGGAGTCCGGATGTTCCAGGGATTCTATTTTTGCCGACCGGTTTTTGAAGCGCTGGCGGACGTGCGCCCAAGTCTTTTTTGAGACCTGCCCACAGACTTCGTACACCCTCAGGCAATTGGGCCATTTCAGCCCTGATAGCGCGCGCCAACGCTATCGCGATCGTACGTTTCGCCGGCGCGAGCGCGCACGCGGGGACCGGCGTGCAAACAGCCGTGATCTCCGTTCGGCTGGCGGCATCAACTGGGACTGGGCGTCCCCGGGTCGACGCCAGTCCGGAGGGGCTTTTTGATCCGCGAAACAAAAGAGGAACGAATGGGGGAACAGCACGGTGCACATCCTTCAACTGGCGGCGGCCAAAGAGAGTTCGGTGGCAGATGCGGACAACGGCATGTGTACTCCGCGCAAGTCCTTGTCGGCGGCCAGTAACGTCGCTGGTGTCAGATACCCTGCCCGACTGAACAGCCACCCTCGGAACACGTCTTCCGTCACACCCAGCGGCTGAGGCGCTGTCTGACATTCTTCGCGTCCAGTCCTCGGCAGAACCGCCGATGTATAATGATTTTGAGGTGTTGCCGTGGTCACCAAGGTCTCTCGTGTTCGTGTCAGGATTCCCAAAGGGCAAGTCAAGGAGTTTTGCCAGCGCTATCAAGTGAGGCGGCTGGCGCTATTTGGTTCTGCCCTGAGGCCGGATTTTGGCGCCAAGAGCGACGTGGATGTACTCGTCTTGTTTGCGCCAGAGGCACGGGTGGGTCTCCTTACCTTGTCCCGCATGCAGCGGGAGCTTTCGGGCATATTCGAACGGCCGGTGGACTTGGTGTTGATGGATGGCTTGAAGCCGGTTATCCGGGATGCGGTGCTCTCCGAGGCCGAGGAGGTGTATGCGGCCTGAGAAGCTGTATCTGACGGACATCGTCGAGGCATGCGCGTCAATTGGCAATTTCTGCAGAGCCGTGTCGCTTGAAGAGTTTCAAGCCGACGACATGCGACGCAGCGCGGTGTTGCAGAAACTGATCGTCATCGGCGAGGCTGCAGGTCATCTGCCCGAGGATTTTGTCGATGGGCACCCCGGCGTTCCGTGGGTGGATGTGGTTGGCTTCAGGAATTTTGCGGTCCACGAATACTTTGCTGTGAAGTGGGATGTGGTATGGCTGACTGCGACGGAGGAAGTGCCAGAGTTGCTCGGGCAAACACAGAGGATTTTGCGGAGCGAGTTCCGCGACTGACAAGTGGCCTTGGGTGAAGAAAGGGGGTAAGCATCGAGAGAAGTTCCGGTAGCTCGTGGTGCTGTCTTGTGTGGCGGCGGTGTTGCATGGTTTATTGGACTATCGGTAGGCTGGCGCTGCTCGAGGTAGCAAATAGGGGGAGATGAACGCTTTTCAGGTCTCTTGCGGAGTCGATCAATCCCGGTGAGGCGAGGTAGCCGGCCCGGCTGAACAGCCACCCTCGCAGCACGTCTTCCGTCACACCCAGCGGCTGCAGCACCTCGTGCACCGCGCGTAGAACGAGCTCCCTGTAACGGGGAACGTCCACGACGCGCGGGTCAAGCTCTTCCGCCAGGTCCCAGGCGCGGGCACCCGGCCCCGCCGCGATGTGCAAGTACCGCACACGCTGGCCCATCTTCAATACCTTGC
>CAVZIZ010000001.1:0-65260 GCA_963775435.1 uncultured Chloroflexia bacterium | reverse complement strand
TCACGTCGGCTTCCGTCAGCGTCACCGTGCCGTCGGCATCGTTGCAGACGGCTCAGAATCGTTTCCGGAGTGGCCGGCCACGATCCCGATCCGGAGTGCCGGCAGGGCAGTGGATTCAGGGCCCTGGCCTGGCTGCGGAGTCAACAGGAAAGCGAGTCTATCCGTGAACGACGCAGAGGAGAAACTCTGCGGTGTCCAGGCCACAAAGATGGTCGCCACGAGAACAGCAAGCACCAGCGTCGTCCGGATGGCGTGCAGGGGCGTGGCCCACGGACGCGGTGCCAGCGCTGAAGAGTCGTGGTCGGGTGGCTGCTCCATGGCTTACCATCGTACTGACATTCAGACGAAACTGCAAGGGATACTTCACCAGAGGCTCCAGACAACGCGCCCAGCGCTGGCCCGAGCGGACGACCGCCCAAAATGCCTTGCGCCTTGACACTGCCTGTAGCCGCATTTATGATGAAATGACAATGACAATACAAACGACGACTCCTGAAGAGCGTACGGAAGGTATCCGCGCTGCCATGCGCGCCTGGACGACGGGCGTGGCAATCGTTACCGCGGCGCACGCAGGTGAACAACACGGCATGACGGTAAGTTTGTTCGCATCCATATCGCTCGATCCGGCATTGGTGGCGATTTCTCTGCAAACCGCAAGTCATACGCATGCGCTGGTGACCCACGCCCAGGCATTTGGCGTCACCATCCTGGCGGCCGGCCAGCAAGTTCTGTCCGAACGCTTCGCGGGGCGCAGCGGGGAGGCTTCCGGGCGGCTGGACGGTCTGCACACAGAAACGCTCCTTACAGGCGCTCCATTCATTAAGGGTGGGTTGGCATTCCTGGACTGTCGGGTTACGCAAGCGATCCAGGCCGGGATGAACACGCTCTTTCTTGCGGAAGTGGTGGCTGTTCACTCAGCGGACGATGCGCCGCCGCTGGTCTACCATGACCGGGCATACCGCCACCTGGAGGAGTGATTCTGCAAAAATGGGCGGCGGGCTGGCGTCGAAAGTGGGGCAGAGGCAACATGGAAGACCGATTGACGAATGACGAAAAACAGGCACTGCTCCGCATCGCGCGCGGCGCGCTAGCCGAGGCGTGCGCGGCGGCGACCTGCGCTCCGCCGAGAGCGAAGAGTTGTCTCCCCGCTTGAAAGAACCCGGCGCCTCCTTTGTAACGCTTACGATCAAAGGGCAACTGCGAGGCTGCATTGGCGCCCTGGAGCCCTACCAGCCGCTGGCCGAGGACGTGCGCGAGCATGCAGTGGCGGCGGCGCTGGAAGATCCCCGTTTTCCGCCGGTGGGTCCCGAAGAACTGGACGAGATCGAGATCGAGGTCTCCCGGCTGACGCTTCCTCAGAAACTTGAGTACCGCGATGCCGCCGATCTGCTGTCCCGGCTGCGCCCGAATATCGATGGGGTGATCCTGCGAGACGGCTGGCGGCGCGCCACGTTTCTTCCGCAAGTGTGGGAAAAGATCCCTGACAAGGCCGCATTCCTCGATAATTTGTGCATGAAGATGGGGGCCGGCGCGGGCACATGGCGAACCAAGCACCTCGAGGTGCTTACCTATCAGGTCGAGGAATTCCACGAGTAATGGCCGCTCGGCCGGCGGACCGCAGCACACGCGCACCAGAGGCAGCTCCCAGCACATGACAGAAGCTCATGACACCATGCTCGAGCAGGCGGTTGAGGCGCTGCGGCAGTATGACAAAGCACGCGCCAAAGACCTGCTGACGCGCTTGATCAAGGCCAACCAGACCAACGCCACCTATTGGATCTGGATGAGCGCCGCCGTGGACACACAGAAGGAGCGGGTGTACTGCCTGGAAACGGCGCTCAAGCTCGAGCCCGAGAATGCGACGGCGAAGCGCGGGCTGGTGCTCCTGGGTGCGCTGCCACCCGAAGAGAACATCAAACCGTTCTCACTGGCCAGGCCGCGGGCGTGGGAGTCACAACTCCACCTTGCGCATGAGCGGCCGCGCGGCGGACTGCTTCGGGATCCGGCCACGCGGTTGGTTGGCATCCTGCTGACCGGCGCCGCGCTGATCGTAGTTGCCTTCTTTGCCTTCTTCACTCCTCGCAGCGCGGCGCTGCGCGCGACGTCGGCTGCGACTTTTGGCCCGCCGCCCACTCGTACCAGTACCCCAACGCCGGCCTTTGCCGGGCTAAACGACGGCACGCCGGGAGACCCAACGCCCCTGGCCGTACTACTGGGAATCTCCTATTCGCCCACCCCGGCCTACATCAACACGCCGAGGCCCCCAGAGTCAGCCGATCTATTCCGGGCCGCCGAAGCGGCGCTGGCCAAAGGAAACTGGGACGAATACTTCCGGGAAATGCAGCAGATCCAGCAAAACGAACCTGCGGCGGCGGATATCCCTTACTACATTGGCGAAGGCTATCGTTTGCAGGGCGATTGCAACCAGGCTTCGACCTACTACAATGAATCCTTGAAGGCGAGCAGCACGTTTGCGCCGGCGTACCTTGGCCTGGCGCGCGCCCGGCTTTGCCTCGAGCCTGGAGCCGACACTCGAGACCTCTACACCGCGCGCCATCAAGGCGGATCCGGCTTATGGCGCGGTCTATCTTGATCGCGCCGACTTCTATATGAAACGGCAGGACTTCAAGGCCGCCCTCGCCGATCTTCAGGAGGCGGACCAGCTGATGCCGGGCTCTGCCCTGGTTCAACTTGGCTATGCACAGGCGTATCTGCTGCAGGGCGACAACACCAGCGCCCTGGAGGCGGCCCGGAAGGCCAACAGCATTGACCTGACGCTGCTGCCCTCGTACTACCTGTTGGGGCGCGCCTACCTGCTAAACGAACAATATGCCGAAGCAATCAGGCCCCTGCAACTGTATCTTGTTTATGAAACGCAGGACGGAAGTGCGTATGCCATGCTGGGGCAGGCGCTCACCGAAACCGGGGACTATCCCGCTGCCATCGAGGCGCTCAACCAGGCACTGAAGCTGGATCCAAGCCAGGTGCAGTGCTACGTCTACAGGGGAACGGCATACCTGCGGACCGACAACCTGGCCGGAGCCGAGGTCAACTACAAGCGGGCAATCGACTACTTGCCGGATTCGTTTGAGGCGAACATCGGCCTGACGGAAATCTACTACCGCAAAGGCACCTACGGTACGGCCTACTTGAAGGCGGAAACGGCAAAATCCAAAGCCACGAACAACACGGAGCTGGCACTGGCGATCTACTGGAGGGCGCTCTCACAAGAGGGACGCCAAAGCTATGGCGACGCCATCAAGGATTGGGAGACGCTGCTGGCAATGCCCACCAACGCCACAACGGACCTGATGCGGCAGGATGCACAGGCGCACTTGCGAAGCATTGCCTCGCCCACCAGCACGCCGAAAGGCCTGGAGCCAAGCAGCACGCCCACGGCATCGCCGACGAACAGACCGGGCAATACGGCGACGCTGCCACCCGGCTATAAGTCGCCTACGCCCTCAAGCACACCCACCTCGACAAAAACGCCTTAGCCAAGGCACGCGGAGCTTCCGCTACGCCTTGCGGCCATACTTGGCCCGGTCCTCCGGACATGGACACAAGAGGCGCAGGTAGTGCCAGTTGTAAATCCCATAGTCGTGTCCGTCTTCCCAGACGATGGTCAGCGCGTATGAGCCCACGGCTTTGACGTTGTCGATGCGCGTGGCCGGCGACTCATCCAGCTGCATGTTGAAGACATCGGCGTCCGGTTCGGAGTGCATGTTCTCATGTCCGCCGCGACACTGCGCGCACGGGCAGGCGGCGCGCAGCAATCCAAACGGATAGACACTGACATGCGCGTCATCCCAGTTGATGGTGAACTCGCGGGTCTTCTTGTTGACGGTGATATTGGTTGGTTTTTCGCTCATGCAGAACTCATTCAACGCTAGGGACACACAGGAAGAGGAGACGAAGACAAGGGGAGCAAGCAGGGCGGTATTTGCGTGGTGGCCCCTGACTCTGGAAGGCGCACTTACTGCGGCGGGGGAACGGCGGCAAGATAGTCTGCGGCGGCCCAGCCGGCCCGGGTGTCATCGTAGGGTGCGACCAGGTACCACCAGGTAAAGCCGTCAGCCTCTTTCGGGCCATCCTTCACTACAAACGTTTCTTCCTCCTCGCCAAGGAACACGGTCTCGCCGGATTGACCGGCGTCCTTACGGATTCGCAGCCCCGCGCCCTGCGTGCCGGTGATCTGCACGTAGGCGCCGATGCCGATCTGGCCTTCCGGCGTGCTGGTCACTTCCGGCGTCGGGACGACCGTCGGGCTGAGCGTGGCGGTGGAGGGCGGGATGATGGTCAGGTCGGCCGGCACAAATCCCTGCGGCGGCGCCTGACGTGCGTGCAGCCAGCCGATCGAGAGAAGCGTGAACAGAGTCAGGCACCCCGCGACGGCCAGTGCGCCGCCCACTGTCCAGAGGTTGATCAGGCCGGGAGGATTATTGTGGCTCATGGGAGGAAGAAGAAGGCCAACCCCAGGATGAGATAGATGCCGAGCAGCCCGGCGCCCTCCAGCCACGTCAATTCGCCGTCGTTGGATACCAGCACGGAAATCGCCACAGCCGCCAACAACGCCAAAAACTCGAATTGATTGAAAATCAACTGAAGCGGATGCCCGAGCAGCAGGCTGAGGAAAACCAACAGTGGTGCGACAAACAATGCAATCTGGAGGCTGGACGAGATGGCAATCTCTGTGCTGAGGTCCATCTTGTTCCTGGCCGCCATTTGCACGGCAACCAGATGTTCGGCGACGTTGCCGATCAACGGCACCAGGATGATTCCGAGGAAGAATTCCGAGATGCCCACACTGGTGATGACCGCTTCCGCCACCTGAACCAAAGCCTCACTCAGCCAAACCACGCCTGCGGTGGAAATCGCCAGGACGGCCACGGATTGAGCAATCGTCCAATGGGCCGTCTCCGTCCTGGGCAGCGTGACGGAGATGGAGCTTTCCTGCGCGCCCCGAACCCGCCGCGGCCGCGCAGCATCGAAGAGACCCAAAGCATAGAAGGCAATCATGACAATTGCCACGCCGAGGCTGAGGGCTTCGATCGGCGATCCCTCCGCCTCCGTGACGGTCACCGGCGGAGGTACTCCCATCGAGACGCTGAATACCGAAGGAATGGCCAGCGCGATGACCGCCAGCACCAACAGGATGGCATTGCGGCTGGCATCGATCTTGTTGAAAGTCTGCGGTCCGTGGCGGACACCGCCGACCACCATGGAAAAGCCGAGAACGAGCAGCAAGTTGCCGATGATCGAGCCGGTGATGGAGGCTTTCACCAGCTCAAGCAATCCGGCGCGCACGGCGGTGATCGTGATGATGAGTTCCGCGGCATTGCCCAGGGAGGCGTTCAGCAGCGCGCCGGTGCGCGGGCCGGTGTGGACGGCGAGCTCTTCCGTGGCCCGGCCAATGTAGGAGGCCAGCGGGATGATGCCGATTGCGGCAAGAGCAAAGATTTCCACCGGCTGCCATGCGAGCCATTGGGCGACCAGCGTTGCCGGAAGCGCCAGCAGCATCCAGGAGAGAGGGTTTGCGCGCAGGAACGCCATCACGCGTTTCATGTGTCGGGAGATCCCTTAAGCAGTTTTGCGCCTTCTGGAGGCATCAGGACTTTGAGAGCCTTCTTCTGGACGCTGAGCCTGACCTGTTTTCCCCCGAGCATGGGATCGCCGTCCATCTGAACCGAGAAAGGGGTGTCGGATTCAACACGCGCCGAAGCGAACGGCATGCGCTGGGCCTGATCGCTGGTGACGTGGCTGCCGGCCAGCACCTCGAAGAACGCCCGGATGGCATCCGCCAGGGTGCTGCCGTTGATCAGCCACAGATCCATTTCGCCGTCGTCGAGATATGCATCGGGGGATAGGACCGCCAGGCCGCCCACGTAGCGGCGGATGTTCGTGGCGACCGCCATGAGAAAATGACCATCCACGCGTTGGTCGTCGGCCCAGACGCGGAGATCCATGCCGTGCCAGACGGCCGCATTCCACATGGTGGCGGCCACATACTGCGGCACGGAGACGTATTTCTCGGCGCGCGGCCTGGGCTCCAACTGCTGAATGGTCATCGCGTCCAGGCCGATGCCGGCCCACAGCAGATAGGCATGATCGTTGCAGAAGCCCACGTCCACACTGTATACGGGTGCATTGGCAAGCAAGGCGGCATTCTGTGCAAGGGCGTCGGTGCCGAACGGCCACTCGAAGGTCCGCAGGCCAAGTTCCATCGCCCAGACGTTCATGGTCCCGGCGGGGAGTACGCCCAATGCGGTATCCGTGTTGATCAATCCGTTGGCGACCTGACCGACAGTACCATCGCCCCCGACCGCGAAGACGGCATCGAACTTCTCCGCGGCGGCCTCGCGCGCCACGCTGGTGGCATGACTCCCACTGAGCGTCTCTGCAAGTTCGACGCGCCAACCGGCATCCCGCAACGGACCCACCACGCTGGGAACGAAAGTCTTGATGGGAGTACGGCCAGCGGCCGGATTGTAGAGCAGCAACGCTCTGCGCATGAGGAGATTATAACGGGCGGGCGCCCATGGACGGCCCTTACTCCTGGCTAGCGCCGCCTCGGCTAGCAATCCCCGTTATAATCTTCGCGATGTCCCAGCCGGATGAAGGCCGCCTGCTGAACAATCGCTATCAATTGCTGGAACGGTTCGGTTCAGGCGGAATGGCGCTTATCTACCGAGCCCGCGATACCCTCCTGGATCGCTATGTGGCGATCAAGGTCTTGCGCGAGGACCAGGCGCACAACGCCGATTTTGACCGCCAATTCCAAAACGAAGCCCGCGGCGGCGGCGAATCTGTCCCATCCAAACATCGTAACGGTGTATGACTACGGGATCGACAACGGGACACCCTTCATTGTGATGGAGCTGGTGCCCGGAACGGACCTGAAGTCGCTGCTGCATAAACGCGGCCGTTTCAGCGTGGACGACGGTGTGCCATTGATCGTGCAGGCTTGCGCCGGCATCGGCTATGCACACCGCGCTGGGCTGGTGCACTGCGACGTCAAGCCGCATAACATGCTGGTCACGCCGGACGAGCGCCTGAAAGTGACGGACTTTGGCATTGCCCGGGCATTGGCGACGCTGAATCCGGCGGAGCGCAGCGATGTGGTGTGGGGCTCGCCGCAGTACTATTCGCCGGAGCAGGCGACGGGCCACGCACCCAGCCCGGCGTCGGACGTGTATGCGCTCGGCGTGGTGATGTACGAAATGTTGACCGGCACGCTGCCCTTTCACTGCCGGGACCGCGGAGGAATTGGCCCATCTGCATCTCGAGGCGAAGCCCATTCCGCCCAGCGAGTATGTTCCCGACATACCCGAGCCGCTCGAACAGATCATCCTCAAGGTGCTGTCAAAGGAGCCGTCGGCGCGCTACCGGACGGCTGACCAGCTCGGGCGCGTACTGCTGAAGTTTGGGACGCAAACCGATCTGACCCCCGTGGTCTCCATGCCGGTGAGAGAAGTAGAGCCTGCCTGGAGTCGCCCGCGTGAGGAACCGCCGGAACCGGCACAAGCGCCCAAATTCGCCGAGGAACCGCTGAACATTGACTGGGTGTCCGTGGGACTGGGACTGCTGGCGGTGATCGCCGTCGGTGGTCTCGTCCCGTTCTGGATGTGGATCTACTTCGTTTACAATCCCCCCATCAGGTAGCCATGAGTTCCTATTTCATTGCCCCATCCATCGTATCGGCCGATCATCTACGACTGCGGGAGGATATCGCCGCCTGCGAGGCCGCCGGAGCCGATTGGATCCACGTCGACGTGATGGACGGCCACTTCGTGCCCAACCTGACCATGGGCCCGTTCCTGGTAAAAGCCTATAAACGCGCCTCGAAGCTTCCGCTGGATGTTCATTTAATGATCGAGAAGCCGGAGCGCTACCTGGAGGCTTTTGCGCAAGCCGGCGCTTCACATCTGACGGTGCACGTGGAGACGTGCCCGCATCTATACCGGACCTTGCAGGAGATCAAGTCGCTCGGCTGCCTGGCAGGCGTGACCTTAAATCCGGGAACCCCGGTGTCGGCGATCCAACCGGTGCTGCACCTGGCGGACCTGGTGCTGGTGATGAGCGTGAATCCCGGATTCTCCAACCAGGCGTTCCTGCCCGAGGCAGTGGGGCGCGTCCGCGAAGCCCGGAGACTCCTGGACGAGATGAAATCACCGGCGTACCTGGAGGTGGATGGGGGGGTTTCGGCCGAGAATATCGGGGAGTTGAGGCGGGCAGGCGCCAACGCGTTCGTGAGCGCGCACGCGATCTTCAGCCACCCGGACAGCATCGCGGCCGGCATGGCGACACTCAGGGCGGCGGCTGACGCGGCACGAGCCCCGCGGGCACGAAGCGTGTAGCTTCCGGACGCCCGAGCGGCCAACCGCTGACATTCCGTGATCGAAGAAACAAAAAACACGGCCTCCACGAGACCGTGTTTTTCATCATTCGTTGCGAGCAAGCCGGGAAAGCTACACCTTTGACTTGCCCATCGCCTTGATGCACTTGGTGCACATCACTGCCTTCATCAGCCGTCCATTCTTCAGGTAAGTCACCTTCTGCAGGTTGGGCTTCCATTCGCGATTGGTGGCGCGCTGGGAGAACGAGCGATTATGCCCGAAAGTCGTGGTCTTTCCGCAATTGGAACACTTGGCCATCTTGCATGATCCTTTCAGATAATTTCAATGCCAGCCTTTTTTGGCAAGCCAAGCATTGTACCATAAGTGCCTGACACACCACAGTGCGGCTCCTGTCCGCGAGACCCTGAAGGCCGGCACAAGCCGAAGTACGGGGAGCCGCAAGGGTGCGAGGCCAAATCTGGTACGATTAGGCGTCGGGCAGAGGCCGGGCTTGCAGCAACTGGACCCGGGCCGTAAGCGGGTCTGCGACGCCGCAGATTTGGGCCACGGGACGCCAGCGGAGTCACCAGACAGGTGGTGAAAGGGACTGGAACATGGGCGAAGACAACACCCCCCTGGGCGGAATTCACATCTCACCAAACGCGATCGCGTCCATAGCGTACCAGGCCACGCTGCAATCCTACGGGGTCGTGGGGTTGGCACCCAAGAATTTCGCGGAGGGTGTGGCGCTGACGATCACGCATGAGCCGGCGCGCGGCGTGTCGGTCCGATACGACGGCGAGAATATCGATATCGATTTGTACATCATCGTCGAACACGGTACGCGTATTACCAGCGTCGCCGACAGCGTGGCCAATTCGGTGCGCTTCAACGTGGAAAAAGCCCTTGGAATGCCCATTCACGAGATCAACGTGCACGTGGCCGGGCTGCGACTCAGCGATGCGGACTAAGAATCATGCCCACGGCTCTTGAAACGGCCCGCCTGAAGAAACTTCGCTTGAGACCATTTGACGGTCAGGCGTTGAAACGCCTCGTCGAGGCGGGACTCACATGGTTGCGGACCAACCAGGAGACCGTAAACGCCTTGAACGTCTTCCCGGTGCCCGATGGGGATACCGGCACCAACATGACGCTGACGATGACCTCGGCCTGGAATGAGATCAAGGACTCGGGCGAGCGGCACGCAGGCAAGATGGCGGCGCTGGTTGCTAAAGGTGCGCTTATGGGAGCGCGCGGCAATTCCGGCGTCATCCTTTCTCAGCTGTGGCGCGGCTTCGCGCGCGGACTTCAGGATTCTGAATTGATCGACGGTCCCGGGCTGGTGCGAGCCTTTGCCGATGCGCGGGACACCGCCTACAAAGGGGTGGTCAAACCGGTGGAGGGTACGATCCTCACCGTTGCCAAGGATACAGCCACGGCCGCAGAGGCCGCGTTGGCGGAAACCGAGGATCCGATCGAGATCCTGGAGAAGTGCGTTCCCGCGGCCGAGGCCTCCGTCGAGCGCACGCCGAGTCTGCTGCCGATTCTCAAGCAGGCCGGGGTGGTCGAACTCGGGAGGTAAGGGTCTCTTCTACGTAATGGAGGGCGCGCTTCGCCATATCCAGGGGCAGCCGCTGGATACAGCCCTTGCGACCGTGCAACCCCTTTCTTCGCTGGTTTTGAACGCTGCCATGCAGGAGGTTGAAGAAGGCCAGGATTATGAAGTGGTTGTGGACTTCTTTCCCAACAACGATTTCGAGGTGAACAGGTTCTACAGCCGCCTCGAACAAATCGGGACGTCCATCCAGGTGGGCGAGGGCGAAGGCATGTATCGCATGCACATCCACGTGCCGTTGGACAAGCGATACGAGCCTGTGGACTACATCATGGGCATCGGGACCATCACCAAGGTTGCCATGGAAAACCTGACGGCGCAGATGAACGGCGCCGCCGACCAGGCCGCGAAACTTGACCTGGCCAAAGTGGAGCCCGATCAGATCGGCGTGGTGGTTGTTTCGCCGGGGCCCGGTCTCAGCCGGATCTTCGCCAGCCTGGGCGCGGCCGCGATTGTCGAGGGCGGGCAAACGATGAACCCGTCGACGAAGGAGATCCTGGGCGCCTTCGAGAACCTGCCCACCGACAAAGTGATCATCCTGCCCAACAACAAGAACATCGTCATGGCTGCGAAGCAGGCGCGGGATGTGACGGTCAAGAAAGTCGAGGTTGTGCCGAGTCAGTCAATTGCCCAGGGCCTGGCTGCGATGCTGGCCCATGACCCGGCCGGCGAGCTGGCGGCCGTGGCCGAACGGATGAATAAGGCACTGGCGACGGTCAAGACCGGCGAGATCACGACTGCCACGCGGGGATGCGTGATAGACGGCGTCGCGGCCAAGCGGGGCCAGTCCATTGCTTTGCTGGATGGCACATTGGTGGCCGCGGCAAACTCGGTCGAGCAGGCCGTGCTGGACCTGCTTAAGATCGGCGGCGCCGAACAGCACGAATTGGTCACCATGATCCGCGGCGAGGAACTGAGCGCGGCCTCGGCAAACCAGATCGCGGACGAGGTACGCAAGGCCTACCCGCAGCTTGAGATCGAGATGCAGGACGGCGGCCAACCGAACTACCCATTTATTCTTTCAATTGAATAGATGGCCGGGGGCGGGGCCCGACCGAGTCAACCATGCGCGCGGCAACGGCGGGCGTGCAAGCTGCCGGCCAGTCGAGCGTTCCAGCGCGCAACACATCGGCATCCCACAATTGCAGTAGATGAAAATCGGCATAGTAACGGATTCGACGTGTGACCTGCCCCCGTCTCTGGTCGAGCAGCACGGCATCGAGGTTGTGCCGTCCATCCTGGTGCTCGACGGACGCGAGTACGCTGACGGCGCAGGGATTTCACGTCGCGAGTTCTACAGCCGTTTAGCCGCGCTCAAGATGACGCCAACCACGGCCGCGCCTTCGACCGAGGAGTTCAGCCGCCGGTACCAGCGGCTATTCGATCTGGCCTGTGAGCATGTGATTTCGATACATGCGGCCGGCTCGCTCACGGCCATGGTGAGCACCGCGCAGCAGGCCGCCCGGGATTTCGAGGGCCGTATAACGGTGGTTGACAGCCGGTCACTCTCGCTGGGATTAGGCTTCCAGGCGCTGGCCGCGGCGGAGGCGGTCGAAGAGGGACTGCAGGCGGTCCTGTCGGCCATAGAATCGACGCGCCGCAGACTGCACGTGTTTGCCGCGCTGGACACCTTCGAGTATGCGCGCCGCAGCGGACGCGTGCCGGCAACGCTCTCGGTTTTCGGAGGCATGCTGCACCTGAAGCCTCTGATCGAACTGGCTGGCGGGGAAATCAAGGCGATCGGCGCCGCACGTACGACCAGGCAGGCAAATGAACGCATGAAGGCGTTCTTCCGGTCGGGATCGGGAACATTCGAGCGGTTGGCCATCATGCACAGTGGGGCCGAAGCTCGTGCGCACGAGTTCCTCGATCAGATCATGCGCGAATTCGGCCGATCCCTGCCTCGCGATATCCTGATGGTGAACGTGACGCCGGTCATCGGCACGCACGTTGGCCCGAATGCGCTTGGATTTGCCGCGGTGCGCGCCTAGCGCCCGTCGACGGGGCTTCGTGGACCCCAGAGGTCGGCGGAGGCCCACATGATAGAATGACGCCATGCAGCCTTCGCTTGAGAAACTTCGCAAATTCTTCGGTCTCGAGCGCGAAAAGGGTTACGAGAACACAGCAATCATCGGCGGTTTGGCGAAGATGCTTGACTACTGGGAGGGGGAAGCCCGGGCGGACAGCATCAAAGAAGATGTCATTCAGGCCGTTGTACAGAGATTGCGCTCCTACGCCGGGCTCAGCCCTAAGTCACGCGCCGACGCGTTGAAAGGACTTTGGAAGCGCATCGGAGAAACGTACCCGGAGGCAACTCAAAAGCCTGACGGGAATCGGCAGCGCGTGCCCGCTCCAACGCCCGTGGATTCGCGCACTGAGATGAACGAGCCGCGGCCGGCCCCAGTTCCCAGCGAGCCGGCGCCGACGCCACCGGAGCAGAGCACTCCGAGGCCTCCGCGGCCTCGATCAGGTGCGCCCTCGCGGGCCGAAGCGGCGCCGGGCGGCCGCCATAGCCAGACGCCGGCGGCACTGGATGCGCCTCTCACCGTGCTCCAGGGTGTCGGGACCCAATCTGCCACGGCCCTCGAGGGCCTCGGTCTTCGCACGTTGGGCGACATGCTGTATTACTTCCCATTTCGCTATGAAGACTACAGCCAGCTCAAGCCCATCAAGAGCCTGTGGTACGGCGAGCAGCTGACCGTCATTGGAACGATCCAGTCCGTGCATGCGCGCCCAAGGCAGGGCGGCTCCCGGAGCGTTGTGGAAGCCATCCTGGGCGATGGCACTGCAACACTGCGGCTCACGTGGTTCAATCAACCGTGGCTCGCGAATCGCTTGAAGGAAGGCCAGCAGATCTCTGTTTCCGGAACGGTTGAGGAGTATCTGGGCCGACTGGTGATGAAACAGCCGGCGTGGGAGCCGCTGGACATCGAGCATCTGCACACGAACCGCATTGTGCCGATCTATTCGCTGACTGCGCACATCACCCAGCAGAAGCTCCGCGGCCTGATGAACCAGGTCGTAACGTACTGGGCGCCGGCGGTGATTGACTCGATGCCCGAGGCCGTACGCAGCTCCGCGGCCTTGATGCCCCTAGGCGAGGCGCTATTGCAGGCGCACTTCCCGGACTCTCAAGCGAAGCTCAAGGCGGCTCGCCAGCGACTGGCCTTCGATGAGATCTTCTTCCTGCAGATGGGCGTGCTACGTCAGAAGCAGCGATTGGAAGCAGGCCGAAGCCAAACGGTTTGCGGTATCGGATGAATGGATGCAGCCGCGGCTGAAAGCACTGCCGTTCACGCTGACCGGCGCACAGCAGCGGGCCCTTTCCGACATACGCCATGATCTTGATTCGGGCCGGCCGATGAACCGGCTGCTGCAAGGGGACGTGGGCTCCGGGAAGACCGTCATTGCAGGCCTGGCAGCCGCGGTCATTGCGGGCAAGGGTGGCCAGACCGCGGTCATGGCTCCCACTGGAATCCTGGCCGAGCAGCACTATCGAAGCTTCAGTGAATTGCTGGCAGGCGAAAACGGCTTGTTGCAGCCGGCTGAGATTCGCCTGCTGGTGGGCGATACTCCTGACACCGAGAAGGAGGCCATACGCGGCGGGCTGGCCGATGGCTCCGTCAAGATCGTGATCGGGACCCACGCGGTCATCGAAGCGCCGGTCCTTTTCAAGGATCTGGAATTGGCCGTGATCGACGAGCAGCACCGCTTTGGCGTGGAGCAGCGCGCCGAATTACGTTCCAAAGGCACGAACCCGCACCTGCTTGTCATGACGGCCACGCCCATCCCGCGCTCGCTGGCACTGACCGTGTACGGAGACCTGGATCTGTCGGTCATGGACGAGATGCCGAGCGGCCGCATACCGGTGGATACGCACGTCCTGCGCCCGCAAGAACGCGAACGGGCGTACTCGCTCATTCGCAGCCAGGTCAAGGAAGGCAGGCAAGCCTTCGTCATCTACCCGTTGATCGAGGAAAGCGAGAAGTTGGATACCCTGAAGGCTGCCGTGGACGAGTACGATGTGCTCTCGAAAGAGATCTTTCCGTCCCTCAGGCTTGGTTTGCTGCATGGGCGCCTGAAACCGGACGAAAAGGACGAAACGATGCGGAAATTCCGCCTCGGCGAGTACGACATCCTGGTTTCCACCACGGTCATCGAGGTGGGTGTGGACGTCCCGAATGCGTCAGTCATGCTCATCGAGGCAGCAGACCGCTTCGGTCTGGCCCAACTGCATCAGCTGCGCGGCCGGGTGGGGCGCGGCTCGGCGCAGTCGTACTGCCTGCTGATCCCCAGCCATGAAGACGCGGCCGAGAACGCGCGCCTGCTGGCCATGGCCGAAACGAACGATGGCTTCGTGCTCGCGGAACGGGACCTCGAACAGCGCGGCCCGGGAGAGTTCCTGGGTACACGACAATCGGGCTATGCCTCAGGGCTGCGAATGGCCAGCCTGACCGACCTGCCGCTGATCGAGAAGGCGCGCCTGCAGGCCCAGAAGCTCTTTGAAGCGGACCCCGACCTAGGGAGGCCCGAGGATGCCTTGCTGGCGGAGTCGCTGCAAAGATATTGGGGCAGCACCCCATCCGACGTTTCTTAAGCCGCCGTCCGGCTCGAGCCCAATGAATTGAATTGGAGAGCACATGGTCCGAGCAATGTTTCCCGGCACGTTCGACCCCATTCACTACGGGCACATCGATATTGCCGTTCGGGCCGCCAGGCTGTTCGACGAAGTCCTGATGGCGGTCTACGACCTGCCGCTGAAGACCCTGATGTTCGAGCCCGACGAACGCATTGCGCTGGTCAGGGAGGCGTTCACGGACAACCCCAAGATCAAGGTCATGGGCTACAGCGGTCTGACGATCGACTTTGCGCGCAAAATGAAGGCGCAAGTCATCGTGCGCGGCCTGCGCGTCTTCTCCGATTTTGAGTTTGAATTCCGCATGGCGCTGGCAAACCAGCGCCTGGCTCCCGATATTGAAACCATAGCGCTGATCACCGCCGAGGAGCACACGTTCCTGTCATCCACGACGGTCCGCGAGATCGCCACGCTGGGGGGCGATGTCTCCAGCATGGTGCCGCCTTTTGTCTACGACGCGCTCAGGTCAAAAGTGACCAGCCTGGGGGACCAACATTCCCCTCCCAATGCGCTCCGTGATTGATATATAATACAAACAGGTCGCCTCCAAGCGGAGGAAATCATGGATATTCTGCAACTAATCGATCGCTTGGAAGAGCTTTTCAACGACGCCAAAGCCGTGCCCTTCACGCACAATGTCGTGGTGGATGAAGATCGCATGCTCGAGATCATCGATCAGATGCGCATCGTCATTCCCGATGAGGTGAAGAAGGCGCAGCAGGTGCTGGCTCAGCGCGAGCGCTACCTGGCTCAGGCCCAGGAAGAAGCCGACCGCACCATCGTGCTGGCTCGTGACAAGGCCGAGCAGATTGCGGCGAAGGACAGCATTGTCGTGGAGGCGCAGCGCCGCGCGGATCAGATCCTGACGCAAGCGCGGGCAGACGCCGATGCGACACGCAATGACGCGGATGATTACGTGGTGGACACGCTGCTGCAGTTGCAGGACAGCCTGGAAAAGGTGCTGAACCAGGTCCGCAACGGCGTGCTTACCTTGCAGCAGGATCGCGCCCACAAGGCGATGCCCGCCTCGTCTGCTGTCCCCGACAGGGCGGAGAAGTAGGTTTCAAGAAACCCGCCAAGATCAAAACGCCCCGGAATGGGGCGTTTTTTTTGTCCGTGTTATTGCCACGTCTGCTCGTGGAGGCCTTGGTTTGGGCCGGCATCCGCCCGTTGAAGCACGCGCACACTCGCTTCTCCTCGTTCAGCCGCTGCGTAATGTTTGACTCAGGCCCTGATGTCCTTCATAAACCCCCAGGTGAAGGCCAGTGTCATGAGCAGGAGCAGGGCCGGCAGGATTTGCATTACGAAGGCGGCCGTAAAGAACATAAGTTGTGAGCCGGCCGAGATGACGGCGAGTGACAGGCCGGCGATCCCGATGAACAGGCCGCCAATGCCCACCCACTTGAAGCCTGCCGGCGCGTGCCTGGCAAGGAACGGGCCCAGGATGATGACCAACCCCGCGCCGCCGTGGAAGACGGGGACGGCGATCTTCTTAAGCACAGCCATCTGTCCAATGCTGGTGATGGCAATGGCCAGGAAGCCAACCAGCGCGAACCACTTGTACGCCCGCTTCCACGAAGGAAAGTACTGCTCGGCAATGCCCATCGATATACCAAGCGGGATCAGGCTGGAGACCGTCAGTACGTAGGGCGATGCCAGCACGGGGCGCCCGCGCACCAGCAGCAGCACGCCAGACACCAACAGCACAAGAAACGCCATGATGTAGTACACATCGTACAGGGCATTGTCTTTCCCAAAGCGGGACCAGAAGCGCCAGATCATGTAGATGGAGATCACGGCGATGGCAAGCAGCGCGGCAGTGTCGAGCGGTGTCATGTGCATTCTCCAGTGGATTCGGCAAGGAGAGGCTTCTTGAAAGCACTGTCTCCGGTCTGTCTATTGTCACACGAAAATGCCCGGCGTGCAGGGCTTGCCTCCCCGTTGTCGGGAAGCGCTTGGAGGCCTCTGATAGAATGAGGCTCGATCGCGCACAGATCCGTGCGCCGCCGACTTTGCATTAGAGGTACGCGTTGAGTACTCTGGCACAAACTCCCACCGACAAATACTGGCAATACGCGCTGTGGCTGTCGCTCTTCACCATCTTCTATAACCTGGCTGAGGGCCTGGTCTCGGTCTATTTTGGAGCCCACGATGAGGCGCTGACCCTGTTCGGCTTCGGTGTGGACTCGTTCATCGAGGTCATATCGGGGCTGGGTATTCTGGCCATGGTGCTCCGCATCCGCAGCAAAGCCGGGGGGTCGCGCTCGGGCTTTGAGCAGACTGCGCTGAGGATCACTGGCTCGTCCTTCTATTTACTGGGAGTGGGTCTGGCCGCCACCGCCGTCTACAACCTCCTGACGGCCCACCGGCCCACAACCACGCTGCCCGGACTCATCATCTCGCTGCTTTCCATTGCAGTCATGTGGGCGCTGGTGCAGGGGAAGCGCCGTGTGGGACGTGCTTTGGACTCGGCCCCAATCCTGGCCGACGCCAACTGCACGTTGGTCTGTATCTATATGTCGTTGGTACTGCTGGCCGCCAGCCTGGTTTATCGGTTCACGGGCTTTGGTCTTGTGGACAGCCTGGGCGCCCTGGGCCTGATCTACTTCTCCGTGCACGAAGGCCGCGAGTTCTTCGAGAAGGCCGCCGGCATGGATCAAAGTACGGCGGACTAGGTCGCGTATTCGTTTGGGGGGAAACTCAAGCGTTCCAATGCAAGAGCGGATGAGCCCCGATATTGCAGGGGCCGCCGGGGGCGGTCCGGCCGGCGGCTATCCTGCGAATTCGTAGGTTGGCATTCCGGTCACGTTGGTCTCCATCCGGAATATGCCGCCGGCCTGCGGGAACCTGCGCATTCCGGCCGGGTCCATGCCCAGCAGGGCCGTGGTAATGAAAAGCTCGTTCATGCCTGGACCGCCGAAAACGCACGAGGTCACATTTCTGGCAGCGACGCCGAACTGGGCCAGCAACATCCCGTCCGGTTTCCACTGCGAGACACGTCCGCCACCCCACATGGCAATCCACAGATTGCCGTCCGTATCCGTGGTCATGCCATCCGGCCAACCGAAGGTCTTATCGAAATGGATAATGACGCGCGGATTGGCGATTTGGCCGGTCCTGGCATCGTAGTCAAACGCCGTGACGTCGCGCGTCGGCGTGTCGATGAAATACATGGTCTTGCCGTCAGGCGCCCAGGCCAGGCCGTTGGAAATGCGAAGCTCTTTGAGGAGCCGCCTCGGTCGTTCGCCCGACGTGAATGAATACAGCGATCCACTGGCTTCCTGTTCGCTGTGATCCATGGTTCCGGCTACAAAACGACCGCGGGCGTCGCACTTCCCATCATTGAATCGATTGTTAACCGGCTCTCGTCGAGGTGAAGGCAGCCTGCGCAGCCGCTTCATGTTGGGCTCAAGCGCCCAAAGCCCGTGCTGCTGCGCGATCACAAGACCGCCATTCTTGCGCGGCGCCAGGCTGCCTACGTAGTTATCTGTCTGAAGGATCGCTCTCGAGCCGGCATAAATTCGCTTTTCCAGAACATCAATCCAATAAAGCGTCTGAGTCTTGGCATCCCATGCCGGACTCTCGCCCAGAGTCGCTCTGGCATTGATGAAAAGTTCAGGAAGCATCATCATGGACGTATTCTTGCCCCACCGACGGCGATCAATGCGCAATGTTACCACCTCTCTCCGCTACGCCTCCGGTTGTGCAATCGCATAATCACGCGTATACTCGAATCGATGAACGCCTTGATGGTGTTGCACCATGTCACACTGATCGACGGCACAGGCAGGCAGCCACTGCCCGATGCGACGGTGGCTGTACGCGACCGCCAAGTCGTCTACGCAGGACCCGCGAAGACGTGGCAACCTTCGCTGCAGGAAGACATTCTCAATATCGACTTTGCGGGAAAGTACGTTCTACCCGGACTGATCGATTGTCACGTGCATTTGTCGGGCAGCGGCGAGCCCGACGGGCGCTTTGCCGCCGACGACGGCTCGATGGCTCTCAAGATCCTGAAGAACGCGCGGCGGAACCTGGCTGCCGGAATCACCACTGTGCGGGATGTCGGCGGCTGGAACGAACTTGAATTCGCAGTGCGCCGCTCCATCCAGCGGGGCGACTTCAGCGGTCCGCGCATGCTCCTAGCAGGACGCTTCATTTCCATCAGCGAGTTGGGCGCCGATCACTACGAGGGCATGTATTGCATTGCCGACGGCGTCGAGGCTGTCCGCAAAGCCGTGCGGCAGCAAATCCGGCATGGGGCTGACGTCGTCAAGCTCGGTGTGACGGGCGCGGTGCTCGTGCAAGACGGTGTACCCGGAGCGACGCACTTCAATGCCGACGAGATTCGCGTGGCCGTGGAAGAAGCAGCCAAGTTGGGGCGCCGCGTTGCCGCCCACGCACATGGCATCGACGGAATCCGCCAGGCCGTGCTGGCCGGCGTGCACAGCATTGAGCATGGCACGTATCTGCACCAGGGGCGCGACGTGATTGAGGAGATGGCGCGTCGCGGGACATTCCTAGTCCCCACGCTCAAGGCGGATCGCGATGTGCTCAAGGGCGAGGCATCCAACATCCCGGCTTGGATTGTTGACAAGATGCGCGATGTCCAGGACGCCGCCAAGAAGTCGCTACGCGCCGCGTACCAGGCTGGAGTTCCAATTGCCATGGGCAGCGATGCCGCGACGCCTCTCAACTACCATGGCGAAAACGCGTTGGAGGTTCACTGGATGCAGCAGGCGGGAATGAAGCCGATGGATGCGCTGGTGGCTGCAACCCTGGGCGCGGCGAAGGCGCTGGGCGCCGATGCCTGGCTCGGCTCCATAGAAGAGGGGAAGGTCGCCGATCTACTTGTCCTGGATGCGGACCCGCTGGCGGATCTCAAGCGGCTCGCCGACAAAAAAGTCATTCGGGCCGTGTTCCTGGAAGGCAAGCTGGCTGCCTGCCAGCCAACGGACGCGTACCCAAGGACGATCGTTGCCAGTGACTGCCTGACGATTTAGTAGCCCGCCCGGGGTTGCGCACAGTTTTCTGGCCCCTGGGTGCACGCCTAAAGGGCCGAAAATTCCCCCCTTGACAAACAGAACGTTTGTTCTATAATCATGGCAACCGTACCGAATGAAAGAGAGGTTGCCATGAACCGATCCGTGCACATCGAAATTGCCCCCTTCTTGCGCGGCACCGTGATGCGGCGCGGCGCCATCTTCGGCGCCATGCTGCTTGCCGCCCTGGTGGCATTCGAGCTCTTTAATTTTGCCACTACGTCCTTTGCGCTCTCGGATGTCCTCGGGAACCTGCAATCCGCCGGCCTGCGCTGGTCAACCGTGCTGGCGGTGGCCTTCTGCGGGATCGATTTTGCCGGGATCGCCCGGCTGTTCACGCCTCAGCAAAAAGGCGGAGAACCAGCTGAAGTCTGGTACCTGTTCGGGGCCTGGCTGCTGGCAGCCGCATTCAACGCCGTGCTGACATGGTGGGGTGTCTCGGTTGCGATCGCCGAACACGCCTCCGAGGGCAGCGTGCTGGTTGGACGCACGGCTCTCATGAACACAGTGCCGGTCGTTGTGGCTGTCATGGTATGGGTGATCCGCGTGCTGATCATCGGCACTTTTTCGATTGCCGGCGAGAGTTTATTCACCGTGGGCGACGGTGATACAACTTCGACGCAGGCGCCGCGCCGCCAACCGCCCGCCTCGTATCCTCAGCCGGCCCGCAGGCCGATCCCCGCGATAACGCCGCAGGCGAGTGCGGCCGCGGTGGAGCCAAGCTACCATCCGATGGGTATGAGCGCGCGCTCCCACCAGCAAAGGCCGTCGCTCCGCCAATAGCCGCCGGAAGAAGCACCCGGATTCTTGAACTGATGGGCGCCCGCGCTCCTCGATACTCGGAGGAGCGCGGGCTCTCCGCTATTTTGGTCTACGCAGGACGGCGTCGACGACGGTCAGGCCGCCGCTTTGATTGAATGTGTGCGTTGCGCGCACTTTGCCGCCGGCGGGCCCGAACACCGCGATCGTTTCTTCCCTGTAGTCATCTTCGGTCAGCGAGGTGATCCGGTTGAACCTGAGAGAGCCGCCGTACCGGCGCGAAGAGTCCTGCGCGGGTCGGATCAGTTGACCGTCTCGAACAAAAATGGCGCCGGCGGGCCGCGCAGAAGCGATGTCGCGCACCACCGGATTGCGCGGATGCGGAGTCCACGAGTTCAGAAAGAGGGCTCTGGGCCCAATACAGATGCAATGCATTGAGGCTCGACCCGCCGGGTTCGCGGACATTCGCAAAGAGCCAATAGCGACCGGCATGTGCGAGGAGTGTCGCGTCGACGGCATAGATGTCATGCATCAGGACCTTGGAAAACTCCCACTGGCCGGGGAAGCGCGTGCAGCGATACGCTTCGATAGTCCCGTTTCCGGCCGTCTCAGGGAGCATATAGAGCTCGCCGTCGTGATGAAACAGAAACGGGTAGGACAGGTGGTACCCGCGCTCCAGCACGACCTGGTGCTCGAGGAGCGTGCCATCGCTGTCCAATATAAGACAGGCAATGTGGCCCCGCCCGGTGGCATAGAGTTTCTCCTCAATGAATACGTAGAAGCGATCGCCCTGGTGGATCACGAAGGGGTCGCCCCAATAGCGATCCTTTGCCGGAATCAGCGGATGAAGGCCCTCCCACCGCAGGGATTCGTAGTCCATTCCCCGGGCGGTCAGAATCACCCACTGGTCAATGAAGAGCAGCGACGCCAGCGTCTTGTCCAGTTTGCGTAGGATGCGCTGCACGCTGGAAGGTTGCATCATCGCGGGGACTCCAGGGTGCTGTCCCCATCCGTGAGAACGTAGAGGCTGCGGGCCGCGTCCGCCTTCGGATCGAACGCAAAGTCGGTGACGATGTAGCCGCGGGCAAAGGCGGTCTCAAAGAATTCGCGTGCGAAGAAGCGCCAGTCGCGGGCCAGGGCCAGATCGCCGGCTTTCAATGCCATGAAGTCCGATGGAATCTCAGCCGCCAACAGCTGATCCTCGAGGGCCGGCACATGTTCCGGCGGCCGCGGCCAGCCGTCCGAGCCGTACCGAGCGCATAGATCGGATGCACGCCCACGCGGGTCAAATGACTCAAGGTCATTGTCGGGCGCGCTCGCTTTCCCAACCGGCGCTCCACGCGGTGCGTGTTCAGCCACCAATCGACCTGGAAGCGGTCCGATGGCAAGCCGGCGTTCAGGCCATCGCGCATCTCACCATATTCCGAGCGGCGGTACGTGGAACACACGGCGCCAAGGCGGCCGATGTTCAGATAGGCGTTGCGGCTGAGCAGCAGATCATAGGTCCACGTGATGTGGTCCAGACCCTGGTGTCGCACCATCTGCCATTGGGCACGCTTCAGAGCGAATCCAAGCCCGCGATCCCGGTGTCCAGGCAATACCCCGGCCATATGTGAGCAATGCTTCAGGCGCGGCCCATCCGGCGTGGGCTCGATGCCGGGAAAGCCAAAAACGAAACCGATCAACTCCTCATCCTCAAAGGCGCCCAGCACCAGCCCGCCGTTGTGGACGGCGGCGATCATGAGATGCGCAGGCACAATGTCTGTCTCGCTGCCGGGCCAGATATCCCGCTGCAGTGTCTCTACCGCCGAAAGCTCGGCAGGGGTTTCAAGTACACGAATGGTCAGTGCGGGCATATGTCGCGGCAGGCAAACGGCACGTTGGATCGTTGAGCGGTCAGCGCCGACGGCTCAGCTAGGGCCGGAATAAGCGAAGGCTCTCCATGACCCTCTTTGTAGTCTCCGAGGTCCGCGCCGACAAGCCATGGAAGACCGCCGAGTACCAGGGCGTGCGGCGGAGATAGTCCAAGCGGTAGGTGAAGCGCGCGGGCATCAACCCAAGCGAGCGCGGCAGATTCTCCACCGCGCATGTCCGGCTGACGGCGATGTAGTCGAGCCAAAATGAAGAGACCGGGAAATTCGGGATGAAGGAACTCGAGGCTGACGATGAGGGCCCGCAGCAGAACCGGATGCAACTCGTACAAGGTGCGGGGGGTTTGGCTCGCCTGCATAACTGTCTCAACGATCTGCCGCACCGTGAAGAACTCGCTCCCGCCAATCTCGTAGGTCCGGTTGACAGCCGCCGCATCGTCGAGCGACCACATGAGTGCCGTGACAAGGTCTTCGACCCACAGGGGTTGGATCACCGTGCGTGAGCTCATGGGAAGCGGGAAGAAAAGCGGCGAGGCACGCAACAGACCGGCCAGGCTGGTTGTGAAATGGTCGTTCGGTCCGAAAACCAGCGCGCTGCGAATGATCGTATATGGAACACCGGAGCGCCGCACGTGCTCCTCTGCCACACCCTTGGCCTTCAATACCGGATATCCGGAGGACCGGCTGGCTCCCAGATGGCTGATCGTGATCAGCCGCTCCACCCCGGCGTCCGCGGCGGCGCGCGCCAGGTTTTCGGTGCCCTGCATATCCACGGCGAGCAAATCTGCATTGCGGCCCTGCCACTCCGCGCCTGCCAAGTGGATGATCACGTCGATGCCCTTCAGCGCCCCGCGGATCGATCGCTCGTCCGCCAGGCTGGCAACGGCAACATCGATGGACCGGCCCCTGGGCAAGCGGGGCGAGCGCCTGGAGGGCCTGATCATGACCCGCACTTCCTGGCCTGCATCCATTAGTTGTCGAAGCAGGGCGGTACCAATGAAGCCCGTGGCGCCCGTGACGAAAATCATGAGGGAGATTATAGCGTGCCGAGCGCCGGCGCCCTTGCGGCTGGCGGCCGGCCGCGCCCGGAATTGTGACCTCGACGCGACACGTAAACCTTCTACACAGAAATCTTGACAGGCGCTGCTTATGCTTCTGCCTGAAAGCAACCTGGTGAGGCAATTAGATGAAATCCCGTAAAGTGAACAAGTCGCTGCGCCTGTTGTTCCGCGACCGTCGCACACCGTCAGGGTCGTGGGCGCTGCCCTGCGGGGCACAAACCCGCTGCCTTAGGCTGCTAGCCCTTACCTCCACCGCCTTGCTGGGACTGGCGCTCAGCGGGTGTGCGACGCCGGCCGCCGCCGATAGCAGCGTGGTGCTGTCCGACGTATACACCTCCGTGGCCCAGACGCTAGCGGCGCAACCCAGCCCCATCACAATGACAGCAACATTCGAGGCGACTTCGACGCCCGTTGCCACGGCAACGCCCTTCGGAGATCTTCCGGCCACCGCGACGGCGGGCACAGTCTGGAATTCGTCTTCGCACGCCGGCAGCTGCGACAACTCGGCATACGTCAGTGACGTGACCATCCCGGATGGCACAGATCTCGCGCCCGGTGAAACATTCACGAAGACCTGGGAGTTGGTCAATACGGGTAGCTGCACATGGAACAGCGATTACTCCATGACCTTCATCAGCGGGGACGACATGGGTGGTTCGGAGACCGAGATCGGCCGGAGCGTGGCGCCCGGCCAATCCGCCGCCATCTCCGTCTCGCTGACAGCGCCGGAGGACAGTGGCACGTACACCGGATACTGGAGGCTGGCCAATGCCGGCGCGACCTCCTTTGGCGAGGACGTTTACGTTCTGATCACGGTGTCGGACGAGGTCACCACCGATACGCCCACCGCGACACCGACGGCCACCCTCCCTACGGTGACACCTGCGATTACTGCCACTCCGATGCCGGACACCCGCACCCCCAGGCCCACTTCGGAATTCCACAGGCATCATCCCACTCCGACGCCCACCGTCACGCCCAATGCTTAGCAACGGTCAACCGTGATGGAAATCGAAAACAGAAAGAACCCGGCAATGGAACCAAGCGACCGGCCTTGCGAAGGCGCTCAGCTGAAGCCATGCAAAATCCCGTAGGTATAATGAAATCCTCACCTCGGCCCATTCCGACAGCCCCATCCTTGCGGAGCAACCAACATGCCGAAGACCATCCTGGTGGTGGACGACAAAGCCAATGTGCGCACGCTTGTGCGCGACTATCTGACGCAGCAGGGGTACCATGTCCTGGTCGCCGATAACGGGCAAAATGCGCTGTACGAGGCCCGCCGCGCAAAGCCCGACCTGATCCTTCTCGACATTATGATGCCCGAGATGGACGGCCTGGAGTTCATCCGCGCCTATCGCAAAGAAAGTGAAACGCCCGTGATCCTGCTCACGGCCAAGCTGGAGGAGTCCGACAAGGTCATTGGCCTGGAGCTAGGGGCCGATGACTACATCACCAAGCCCTTTGGGATGAGGGAACTCGTCGCCCGGATACACACAGTGCTGCGCCGTGCCGGCGGCCATACCGAGAGGCCGACTCCGGTGCTGCGGGCCGCCGACATCGTCCTGGACAAGGAGGGCCATTCGGTGCTTGTCAACGGGCGGCCGGTCCGGTTGACACCTTCGGAATTCGACATCCTGGCGGTCCTGATGACGTCGCCGGGCCGCGTATTCTCGCGGCTCGACCTGCTGCGCGAATTGGAAGGCGGCGCTTTCGAGGGGGTGGCCCGCACAATCGATCAGCACGTGAGGAATCTGCGCATCAAGATAGAGCCGGAGCCTGCCAATCCCCGCTACGTACAGACAGTGTTTGGCGTGGGATATCGCTTTACGGGGGAGTAGCATGCCGCGTTCGATCACCACCAGGCTCATCTTTGCGTTTCTCCTGGTCGGGGTAATCGTCCTGGCGCTGGCCTCCGGTATCACATACTGGCTAACGGCCCGGGAATTCAAGCAACTTTTTTATGACCAGTCCCGAGACCGATTTGTAGCCGACATGGCCTACTACTACGAGACGCATGGCAGTTGGGCCGGCGTCCTGCCGTACTACCAACAGCGCAGCAGCGCGAATTCCCGGTTCAATCCGCCGCCGAACGCGCCCGGACCGGGAGCCGTGGGAGGCGAACCGCGGCCGCAGACGCTGTTCTTCGCCCTGGCCGATCAGGACGGGCGTGTGGTGGTTCCGGCTGGTGGGTACCGGGCCGGGGAAATTGTCCCGTCCTCTGCCATTTCACGAGGTACGACAGTGACGGCCAATGGAGTGGCCGTGGGAACGGCGCTGGTGGTGGGTAGTCCGCCGCCGCTGGGCGGACTGGAGCAGCGTTATCTCGCGCAAACAAACCTTGCTCTCCTGTACGCCGCGCTGGGAGGCCTGGCCCTGGCTTTGGCATTCGGCATCATACTTGCGCGGGCCTTGACGCATCCTATCCGTGACCTGACCACGGCCATTCGATCCATGACCGCGGGCCAGCTCAAACAACAGGTGGCGGTCACTTCCCGGGATGAATTGGGGGAACTGGCAGGCGCGTTCAATCAGATGAGTGCGGATCTGGATCGGCTGCAGCGTTCCCGCCGCCGCATGACCGCCGATATTGCCCACGACCTGCGCAATCCCCTGACCGTGATCGGCGGCTACGTCGAATCAATGCGGGAAGGCGTGCTGGATCCCACGCCGGAGCGCCTGGATGCCATGCAAATGGAAGTCAAACACCTGGAGCGACTGGTGGAGGATTTGCGAACGCTCTCACAGGCCGAGTCCGGCGAGCTGAGGTTGAATCGAGAGCCGGTATCGCCCGTCCGCCTGCTGGAAAGGATGCGTCAGTCGTACCAGCCGCTTGCGGACAAACATGCGATCAGCCTGCGGCTCGACACGGGAAGGGGCCTGCACGAAATCGACGCAGACCCAGACCGCATTGCACAGGTGCTCGGCAATCTGATATCGAACTCGCTTCGCTATACGCCCGAGCACGGCGAAATCGTCCTCGGGGCGCAAGAGGACAATAACTCCGTGGCCCTGACTGTGGCGGACAACGGGCATGGAATTCCGCCCGAGGCCCTGCCGCACGTGTTTGATCGCTTCTACCGAGCTGATTCCGCGCGCACGCGGGCCGATGAATCAGGCCTGGGGTTGGCGATCGCGCGCTCCATCGTCGAGGCCCACGGCGGAAGCATCACAGCCGAGAGCATTCCCGGCGTGGGGACTACGATAAAGATTACTTTTCCCAGGTGACGGCCGCGGCGTTTTGTCTTGCCGCGCTACACGAGTCTAGAACGGGATGATGGGTGTGGTAAGTGAGCTTGTTGATGCCCGGCCCGGAAGCTATCCCGTCATTCTGATGCCGTCCATAAATAGGACCCTCGGCACAGCGAGGATCCTGCATTCTTGTTTGGAATGGTTTGGCGAGTTGGCTGGCAAGATGCGGCCGATATTGTGGTCCGGCGTCTCCTAGCCCTGGAGCTTGCTCTCAAGCAGGTTGATGACCTGCTGGTACAAGGCTATAGAGCCCCGGTTGCTTGAGGCGGCACCGTTCGCCGTGGCGCCGGCAGAGCCGGACACCGATGCAGAGCTCGCAGCCGGCATGCCGCCACCAAGCGGAAAACCTCCGGCAGCATCCGGTGGCGGGCCACCGCCAATCTGGGCATCGACGGGCATTGCGGCCGAGGCAAGGCCGCTCGATGCTGTCGCCGCCGCTGTTGTGGTGCTCCCTGCCGCGTTCACTGCAGCGCTCTCAGGAAACTGCATCCCTGAAATGGCGCTGACCTGATCCGCGGTCATCATCGTCTGGATTTGCTCCACAACGGCGAGGGTTTCTTGAGGGGCGGCGGCAGCATTTGTGCTTAACTCCGAGAGTAGCTGCCAGAGCGGAAGCAGCTGCGCTGCGAGATCGGCGCTGACAGGCGGCCCGGTGTTTTCAAGCTGCAATGTACCGAGCGCCAAGCGGGTGGCTTGTGCCGTGGCTGCGTCAGTCGTCGCCGACTGCGAAAGTGCGCTCCCGCACGCGCTCAACGTCAGCAATGCGACCAGCGTCAATAACGCGATGGTGTACCGGATTGGCGAGGCCGGCGATTGCCTTGAGCCATCAACGGGGACGGATTGGCGAGCGAGGATGTCAGACATCGTGATCCCTTCGGGTCGAGGTACGGAGAATGCGTTGGCCGCAGTATAGTAAAACGCCCCATAGAACTCGTCAGCGAATCATCAGTAAGATATGTAGATGGGTGTTGAGGGGCCGCCCTTCGACGCCGCACCGCTCCTGCCATGTTCCAGGATGTGCCCAACCGATGACGCGCCCGCGTCGAGCCGCCCGAATCGATACGCCCTCCGCATTTGGAGGGCGTATGTCTGAGGAGCTGATGCGGCGGCTTCTTGCTAAGCCGGCACTTTCTTTCGCTTCTCCGGAGCCGCGGCAGAAAAGGTCAGTCCCGCGTCGCCGCGCTCCACCTGGATTGTGTCGCCCTCATGAAATTCGCCGGACAGGATCTTCATGGCCAATGGATCCTGAAGTTCACGCTGGATGGCCCGTTTCAACGGCCGCGCCCCGAAAGTCGGATCATAGCCTACGTCCGCCAGATACTCGCGAGCCGATTCGGTCACCTCCAGCCCATAACCCTTGTCGCTTAGCAGCTGGGAAACGCGGCGCAGTTGAATGTCGACGATCGCGCTCAGGTGCTCACGGCCCAACGGGTGGAACACCACGATCTCGTCGATGCGGTTGAGGAACTCCGGGCGGAAGTGTGTCTGCAACATGGCCGTGATCTCATCACGCGATGCGGCATGCCCGCTTTCCCAGAGCTGGTTGCCAAGGTTAGATGTCATGATCACGACGGTGTTGCGGAAGTCCACGGTACGTCCCTGACCGTCGGTCAAACGCCCGTCGTCCAGAAGCTGCAGCAGCACGTTGAAGACCTCGGCGTGCGCCTTCTCGATCTCATCGAACAGCACGACGCTATAGGGACGGCGCCGGACCGCCTCTGTAAGTTGGCCGCCTTCCTCGAAGCCGACGTAGCCGGGCGGCGCGCCAAGCAGGCGGCTGACCGTGTGTTTCTCCTGATATTCGCTCATGTCGATACGGATCATGGCGCGTTCATCATCAAACATGAACTCAGCCAACGCACGCGCCAGTTCCGTTTTGCCCACGCCCGTTGGCCCGAGGAAGATGAAGGACCCAATCGGGCGGTTCGGGTCCTGCATGCCAGCCCGCGCGCGCCGCACAGCATTCGAGACCGCGCGCACGGCGTCATCCTGCCCGACAACTCGCCGTCGAAGATTGTCCTCCATGTGGATGAGCTTCTGGGTTTCGCCTTCGAGCAGTCTCGAGACCGGGATCCCCGTCCAGCGGGCGACGATGCTGGCGATTTCTTCGGCATCGACTTCCTCTTTCAGGAGCGGATGCTCGCCCTGCATGGTTTTCAGCCGGCTCTCCGCCGCCCGAATCTGCTCTTCCAGCTGGCGCAACTCTCCGTAGCGCAGCCGGGCCGCCTTCTCCAAATCGGTGGCCCGCTCGGCGCGTTCCATCTCCGTGCGCGCTTGCTCCAGTTTCTCCTTGAGACCCCGCAACTCTGCGATGGCCTGTTTCTCAGCCTGCCAGCGAGTCGTGATGCCCTTCGAACTCTCCCGCAGCTCCGCAAGCTCCTTTTCGAGGCTTTGCAGGCGCTCCCTCGAACTTTTGTCCTTCTCTTTCTTGAGCGCCTGGCGTTCGATCTCCAGTTGCATGATGGCGCGGTCAACCTCATCCAGCGCCTGGGGCTTGGAGTCAATCTCCGTCCGGAGACGGGCGGCGGCCTCGTCAATCAGATCGATGGCCTTGTCGGGCAGGCGTCGGTCGGCGATATAGCGGCGACTGAGGGTCGCGGCGGCGATCACGGCCCCATCTGTGATGCGCACCCCGTGGTGGACCTCGTAGCGCTCCTTGAGCCCGCGCAGAATGGAGATCGTGTCTTCGACACTCGGCTCTTCGACCAGCACAGGCTGGAAGCGCCGCTCGAGGGCCGGATCTTTTTCCACATGCTTGCGGTATTCATCGATGGTCGTGGCGCCGATCATGTGCAGTTCGCCGCGCGCCAGCATGGGTTTCAGCATATTGCCAGCGTCCATGGCGCCTTCGGCCGCCCCGGCGCCGACCACGGTGTGCATTTCGTCAACGAACAGGATGACTTCGCCGGCAGACTCGGTAATCTCCTTCAAGACCGCCTTCAGGCGCTCTTCGAATTCCCCGCGGAACTTCGCGCCCGCCACGAGGGCGCCCATATCCAACTGCACAATCCGCTTGTTCTTGAGTCCTTCGGGGACGTCTCCATTGACGATGCGCTGCGCCAGGCCTTCGGCTATGGCTGTCTTGCCCACGCCGGGTTCGCCGATCAAGGCCGGATTGTTCTTTGTGCGACGCGAGAGCACCTGCACCACACGGCGGATCTCTTCGTCGCGGCCGATGACCGGGTCCAGCTTTCCCTTGCGGGCCATATCAGTCAGGTCGCGCCCGTATTTTTCCAGTGCTTGATAGGTCGATTCGGGATCCTGCGTGGTGACGCGTTGAGAGCCACGGACGGCCTTGAGGGCGTTGAGGATGGCGTCCTTCGTGAGCCCGTGCGAGGCGAGGCGCTTGCCCTCGATCGAATCTGTCAGTCCGAGCAGCAAGTGCTCTGTCGAGACGTATTCGTCCTGCATCCCCTTGGCATAACGTTCCGCCGCACTGAGTACGTCCGCGGTCGTGGGCGCAAGACCCACTTCGACGCCTGTTCCCTGAATCTTGGGGTGTTGGTTAAGAGCGTTCTGCAATTCGGCGCGTAGGGCATCGACGCTGCCGGCGACTTTGGTCACGAGCGCCGGGACAACGCCCTGATCCTGTCGCAGGAGCGCCAGCAGCAGGTGAGCCGGCTCAATGGACTGATGGTTCAGGTCGCGGGCAATTTCCTGCGCCTGAAGGATCGCTTCTTGTGACTTCTGTGTGTACTTATCGAGATTCATCCAAGCCTCCCTCTTCCGGTAAAGTCCCAATAAGTATATGTCTTCTGCATTGGAGGCGCATTAGTGGAGCGTAAGAAAGCAGTCAACGCCAGATCGTCAGCACAGGCGACTGTTGCCGGGAGGCGGGCCCCTGCCGGGCATGCCCGAGGCCGGTTCATGTGCAGCGATTTCGGATGTGAACGAGAGCCGACTGCGTCTGAGTTGCTCGTAATGTGACCCCGGAGCGACGTTCCTGCCTCATCGATGAGTTGTCAAAGCTGATGCCATGAGAGGGTTGCTGGGGCTACAAGGGCTTGTCGAGCGCGGCGCAAGGTATAATCGCCGCACGTTATGAGAATGCCTCGGGGGTTTGCGCATCTACTCGACCGTCTTCAACCATCCGAAAGGATGATTTTGATGGGAACGGCGGTCGTCGTCGGTGCCGGCACCGGCTTGGGGGCGGTCGGTTTCATCAGACTCATCAATATCGTGCAGGTCTTCTTCTTTGTGGGGGGAGAGAATAGGTTCGGGTTTCTCGGACGCCTGCTGATCATACTGGTGCCGACGATCGGCGGCCTGCTGGTTGGACCAATCATCGCGTATTTCGCCAATGAAGCCAAAGGGCACGGAGTGCCCGAGGTCATGCAGGCGATCGCGCTGCACGGCGGACGCATTCGCCCGCGCGTGGTGCTTGCCAAAATCGCCGCCTCGGCCTTGTGCATTGGGACGGGCGGTTCGGCCGGACGCGAAGGGCCGATCGTACAGGTCGGTGCGGCGTTGGGGTCAACGCTGGGTCAATGGCTGCACGTCTCGGATAACCGGCTGCGAAATCTGGTTGCCTGCGGCTCCGCGGCGGGGATCGCGGCTACGTTCAACGCCCCCATCGCCGGCGTGTTGTTCGCGGTGGAAATCATCCTGGGCGAGCTGCACTTGGGAGACCTGGGTAATGTGGTCATCTCGGCTGTGACAGCTTCGACCATTGCGCGCGTCTTTCTGGGCGATCAACCTGCATTCATTATTCCGCGCTCCGGCAGCCAGGCGCCTTGGGAATTGCTGCTTTACTTGCTGTTGGGCGCGCTGGCAGCCTTTGCAGCGGTCGGATTCACCCGGCTGCTGTACTGGTTCGAAGACCGCTTTGATTCCTGGAAGTTCCCCAATGCCCTCAAACCCGGCGTCGGTGGTCTCTTGCTCGGGGCCATCGCCTTCTTCTACCCGGCCGTGCTTGGGCTGGGGTTCGTGCCTTCCCTGAGCAGTCTGTCGAATCTGCCTGTCTCCCGCAATTTTCCCTTTGTGTTTGGATCGGGCTTCCCGGTCATCGAGGACACGCTTCTTGGCCAGGTGCCTTTCATTTTGCTGGTTGTACTCATCGTTCTCAAACCGCTAGCCACATCTCTGACGCTCGGTTCGGGCAACTCCGGTGGGATCTTCGCTCCATCGCTATTTACCGGTGCCGTACTTGGTGGTGCGATGGGCAAGATAGTCGAGTACTTTGCGCCCGGGCTGACAGCCGGATCGAGCGCCTTTGCAATCGTGGGCATGGCGGCCGTGTTCGCGGGCGCGGCACGCGCCCCATTCACAGCCATTCTGATCGTGTTCGAAATGACGGATGACTATCGCCTGATCATCCCGCTGATGGCAGCCGTCGTTATCAGCGTCGCCGTGGCGGAACGCCTGGAACGCGAGTCGATCTACACGCTGAAGCTGGCAAGACGCGGCATCCGGTTGAATGCCGGTCGCGCCGCCGACGTGATGGATTCTGTTAAAGTGGACGAAGTGATGGTGAAGGAGCCGATCTCCGTGACGGTTGACACGCTGGTGAGCGTGCTGGCGGATCGCTTCATCGAGACCGGCCGGCACGGGTTTCCCGTGTTGGATTCCGCCGGCAAGTTGGCCGGCGTGGTTTCGCTGGAAGACTACCGCCGGGCCATGGCCGGCAAGCCCCTCGAGCACGCCGATCTCACCGTAGGGGAGATCGCCAGCCGTGCGGTCGTGACCGTCTACCCGGACGATACTGTCGGACTTGCACTGCGCCGCATGGCACCACGGGACATATCCCGGCTGCCGGTGGTGTCCCGCGCCGACCCGCATAAATTGGTGGGCATGGTCAGGCGGAACGACATCGTGCGGGCGTATGAAGTGGGTGTCACGCGGCGGGAAGAGCAGCGGCTGCAAGCCAGCGAGACCCGGATCAACGAGACCAGCGGATTGCGGACCATCGAAATTCGCATCGAGAGCGGGTCGGCCTGCGAGGGCAGGAATCTCAGTGACGTACCCTGGCCGCGGGACTCTGTGGTGGTGGCCGTCCAACGGGGGCGCCAATCCATTATTCCGCGGGGCAACCTGGTGTTGAAGGCACGCGATGACCTTATCCTTGCCACGGCCGGGGATAATCTCGACGATGTCAGAAAGTTGTGTGCGGCAGACAGCAGCAGAACCGGATAAGGCGCGCTTGATCTCGGGGACTGCCCATCCGGAGGCTTGCCCGATCTCCTTGCCCCGATGAATGGCGGGATCACCCCATGAGCGACTTCCAAGGCTTTCCAACACGGCGCCTTTCCTCCAGATTTCTGGAATTGGACTGTCTGACGACGGCCGGCCCTCGAATCGTGCGGTTGAGCTTCAAGGGGTCAGATAACCTACTGGCGGAAGTGCCGGATCGCCGCGTGCCCACCGCATACGGTGACTACCGCTTTCTGGGCGGACATCGGCTATGGCACGCGCCCGAGTTGTCGCCCCGATCCTATGTCCCCGACGGTGAGGGGCTCACGGTTTCCGAGGTGCCCGACGGTGTGGTTCTGGACGGCAGGCGGGAGCCTGTGGCGGGCATCCGGAAGCGCATCAGGGTCAGCCTGGATCCGGATCAACCGAAAGTCACGGTGATCCATACCCTGATCAATGAGGGACTCTGGGACGTCAAGCTCGCCGCGTGGGCCATTACGATGTTCCGTCTTGGCGGCACGGCTCTACTGCCCATCCGAGCCAAGGACAGTTCGGCCAATGGTCTGTTACCGGACCGCCATTTCTCGCTCTGGCCGTATTCCGGAGTGAAGGACCCGCGGCTGCATCTGGAAGACGAATTTGTCCTGATAAAGGCCAGACCTAACCTGCCGGCCTTCAAGATCGGCGCGCTTAACCCTCAGGGCTGGATTGCCTACTGGTTAGACGGCATCCTGTTCTGTAAGAGGTTCGCCGTGGATGGCGGGGCGTCCTATCCGGACTATGACTGCAATTCGGAAATCTACACGGACGGCGAGATGATCGAACTCGAAAGCCTCGGTCCCATCAGCACGCTCGCCGCCGGCGCGCAAGTCCAGCACACCGAAACGTGGGAGCTCTACCAAGGGCTCGAGCAGGAATTCCTAACCGATGACATGATCCAGCTCGTGGCGGCGGCCTCAGGCTGAGCGAAGATTCCGGGAGTGTCGAGCGGCGCCGATGGCAAGAGGACGAATCCAGACGCCGACTCTCGATCCCACAGCGCAAATCGCCGTCACCAACGGACCCGTCCGTCTGCCAAGCCGACTGGCCTGAAAACGCCGCAGTATATAATGAGCTCAAGAATGATCTGAGGCAGACCTGCCGCTGCACGGACCATACCTGCAGGCCCTTCCAATGCGCGTAGCAATTGTCCATGATGCCTTATGTGTTAAGGGAGGTGCAGAGAGAGTAGCGCTCTGGATGGCGAGGGCATTTCCGGAAGCCCCGATATTCACGTCCGTCTACCTCCCCGATCAGACTTTCGCCGAATACAAATCGATGGACGTCAGAGTTCTCCCGGTGGGCCGCTTCCTCCGCAGCGAAACCCAGTTCAAGCTGCTCTATCCGCTGTGGCTGCTTGAACTTCAAGGCCTTGATTTCGCGGCATTTGATGTTGTGCTCTCGTCATCCACATACCTGGCGAAATACATTCGGCCTGCGCGCGGGCGTGCGGCATGCAGCCTATATCTATGCCCCGTTCAGGCTGCTGTGGAAACCAGAGGCCTATGGACAAGGAAGCCTGCCCACACCCGGTGTGTTGGAGCAGCTGGTAAGAGGCACGGTGCCGCTCCTGCGAAAGTGGGATCGGGCGCGGACCAGAGCGATCCCGAGCATTGCCACAACGTGTCAGCACATGGCGGCCGAGATCAAGACCAATTATGGGCGGTCTGCCGCCGTGATTTACCCTCCGGCGGAAATCCCCAATTCTTCGAGGTCGGGCCTTGCACGGGAAGACTATTTGCTTTGTGTTGGAAGGCTGATATCGCACAAGCGTATTGATCTTGCCGTCGCGGCCTGCACCCGCCTGGGCAAGAGGCTGATCGTCGTCGGGGACGGCCCCGAGAGAGCCAACCTTGAGCGGCGGGCGGGTCCCTCCATCGAGTTCATGGGCCGAGTTGGGGACGCGGCGCTTGATGAACTCTATCAGAGGGCCAGGGGCCTGATCTTTCCAAGCTACGAAGACTATGGGCTCGTACCCCTGGAGGCGCAGGCACACGGCGTTCCCGTCATTGCGTTCGGGCAAGGCGGTGTGCTGGAAACTGTGAAGGAAGGCGTCAGCGGCATCTTCTTCTTCAAGCAGGACGTCGATTCGCTGATTGCCTGCCTGCAAGTCTTCGAGGCAAGCAGCTTTCCTGAGGAACAGATCCGTGACTGGGCGCGCAGGTTTGATCCGCAGGCTTTCATTTCAAGGCTGCGCGATTTTGCCCTGGCGGCCTGAGCTCCCGCGCGACATCGGGATTTGACGACTTTGATCTGGTTTATGATTAACCCGTATCCCCTACCGTAGAAATCGATGGCCGGCCGAGGCGCAAAGAGGCAAGCCCCGCGTGATTCTGAAAACCAGCTATCGACCGTGGCTGGTCAGCGGGGTGCTGCTCGGCGGCGACCTGCTTGCACTCTCACTTGCATTTCTGACTGCATACACGCTGCGCAAGGCGCTGCTCCCGATTATGGGAGGCGTTCTAAGCCCGAGTCAGATTCAACCGTTGGCCATCATGATGCTGATCTTCGTTCCGACCATTCTCCTCTTTTCCGGTTCCTATCCCGGACATGGTCGGGCGGGGTTTGTGGAGTTTCGCCGACTGGTGCTGGACGTAACGCTGGCATACATAATCGTTGGCGTCGCCAGCTTCATCCTCGGCTACGGATTTCAGTTCTCGCGACTTATCTTCCTGACGAGTTGGGCCCTCAGCATCGTTGTCCTGATCCTGGCCCGGGTGATCATACGCAACCGCGGCCCGTCCATTCCCTGGTGGAGCGTGCCCACGGTGGTCGTTGGCGATTCCGGAAGTATTGCGGCCGCGCTGATCAATCTGCGCGCTTCGCGGCGCATCGGTTTCCGGGCCGTGGCTGCGCTTGTGCTGGGAGCCAAGCCCGATGCGCCCCTGGTCGAAGGCGTGCCGGCATTCCAATTCTCGCCGGCAATACTTCCGGATCTCAGGAGCCAGGGGATCGTGCTGGCGGTGGTGGCCTCGACCGGGGCAGATCTGGACCACGGCGTACAACGGGAGGTGCATGTGCTCAGCACCGTCTTCCCGCGGGTCGTGTACGTGACGGAGGATCCGGCGCTGAATGTGGTGCAAGTGAATCAGGTCCTGCTTCTGGGACGCACCACGTTTGAGGTGCAGAACAAACTTCACAGTTCACCCAGGCGACTCTTGAAACGCATCTCCGATCTGGTGCTGTGTTTGCTGGGCGTTGGCATCGGAGTTCCCGCCTTTGCGCTGATGGCTTCCCTGATTGCCCTCGATTCCCCGGGACCTGTGTTGTACAAGCAACAAAGAGTTGGGCTCAACGGGAAATTGTTTGATTTGTACAAATTCCGGACCATGGTGGCCGGAGCCGAGGCCGCACTCGCCAACGTTTTGGCTGGCGACCCGAAACTGCGGGCAGAGTATGAAAGCCATCACAAGATCGAAGAGGATCCCCGGATTACCCGGGTTGGGCGAATCCTGCGTCGCCTTAGCTTTGACGAGTTCCCACAATTCTGGAACGTGATCCGCGGTGAGATGAGCATCGTGGGACCGAGGCCTTATCTGCCATCGGAGATCAGGCAGTTGGGCGAAGCGACGGACATTATTCTCAGCGTGCCCCCCGGCCTGACAGGCTGGTGGCAAGTGATGGGACGCCACCGTCTCGATTTTGGGCAGCGGCTGCGAATGGATGAGTTCTATGTAGGCAACTATTCCGTGTTGACCGATCTGTATATATTGTTCAAGACAGTGTATGTGGTGATTACCGGGGAAGGGATTTAGAGCCGTCAGGCTGGGATCGGGCGGGGAAGTCTTACCGAATAATGGCAGGCGGTACGGGTCGGATTAGTCTGGTGCTCGCGACCAAGGACAGGACAGCGGAGTTGACGCGCTTCCTGCAGAGTTCTCACGCGCCAAACATATCCGGACTTCCAGCTCATCGTTGTCGATCAGAACGCGGACGATCGCGTCGCGCGCATCCTGAAAGCCTATTCCGGGATAAATGCCACGCGCCTGGTTGCACAGGCAGGCCTTTCGCGTGCCAGGAACGTGGGGCTTTCGGCCGCCAAGGGAGCAGGTGATCGGGTTTCCAGACGATGACTGCTGGTATGCGCCCGATCTATTGGAAAGGGCCGTGGGCTATCTGGCTGCGCACCCCGACTTGAGCGGCATATCGGGTCGCACCATGAGTGACCATGCCGGGCGCCCTTTGTGGCAATGGCACACGCGGCAGGGTCCGGTCACGCCGGGCAACGTGTGGCGACGGGTCAACTCAAACTCCGTCTTCCTAAGAAAGTCCGTGTTCGCGGCAGGTTTACGATTTGATGAAAAATTGGGCGTCGGAGCAGGCACTCCGTGGGGCTCGGCGGAAGAGATCGATCTGATCTTGCGCGCGCTCCGTGCGGGTTCACAAATCGAGTTTGTTCCGGATATTGTCGTCTATCACGAGAACGCTTTCCCCGAAGGTGGCAAGGGCGAGATCGCAAAGGCATATCGATATGCCTGTGGAACCGGCTTTGTGCTGCGCAAACACAAGTACCGGATTGATTTCATCGCGTTACGAGTCCTGGCGCCCCTGGCCAACGCGATGGCGGCGCTGGTCACCGGGCAGCTCTTCAAGGCGCGGTTTATGGCAGCTATTGCGCGTGGGCGAGTACGGGGCCTGATAGCCTCACAATAGTCGTCGATTCCTGCTGTCGCGGCCAGCCGCGAAGTTCGGCGGTTCAAGTCTCGTCGTTACTGGACTTCAGCAGCTCGTTAGGCCTCGCGGGCTGTGTCTCAATAGTACGAGAGTCGCTCTCGCAGGAAGGGGTGCGTGACAGCAACGCCGGCAATGCGCGGGCAAATGGAGCGCGACCGGGCCAATCGCCGCCGTTTGTTGGATCAGGAAATCTCTTGCCAGGTTCTCTTTGCGCTCTCCCGCCAGGTGAACTGCTTCGCCCGTTTGCGGCCCGCTGCAACCAGCCGGCTTCTCAGCTTGGAATCTGCGAGAATCGACTGCACCGCGTCGATCAGAGCACCGGGCTCATCAGGATCACAATATAGCGCGCTCTCGCCCCCAACTTCGGGGAGGGACGCGCGGTTGGACATCACCACCGGGCACCCACAGGCCATTGCCTCAAGGGGCGGAAACCCGAAACCCTCGTAACGCGAAGGAAAGACAAATAGCGCCGCCCGTTCATAGAGCGCCCGCAACTCAGCGTCGGTCATAAATCCGACCCAGTGAACGCCAGCCACGCGTGGATACTGCACCGGCTGAAACACGTGCGCATAGTTGCCGCCAGCGATCACAAGATCCAGCCCGAGGCTATCGAGCATCGCGGTCAACTGAAGAGTTCGCGGCAAGATTCTTGTGCACGCTGTGGCCCCCGACACCCAGAACGAAAGGGCGGTCGCCTAAGCCGTTTCGCTGCAGAACACCGCGATCGGCGGGCTCGTCAAGAATGTGCTCGCACCCGGAATGAATGACGCGAATATTCTCCGGTGAGAAGTTGCACCACCGGATGAGTTCGCCCTTGGAAAATTCCGAGACCGTAATGATCTTCTGTCGCGTGGCGGCCAAACGGCGATACAGCACACGATGCTTGAGCCGGTACAGCAAGCCATAGGCTTGCGGCACAGCAAAGACGGACGCGTCGTGGATTGTGACAACCTGGCCCTCTCGCTTGATCCACGGGGCGCTGTTGCACGGGCTAAACAGCGCATGATGCCCCACAAAGCGCGGTAGATCGATCTGTTCCCAAAGGTTGCCGCGCAAGCGCCCAATCGCCTGCGTCCTGATCTTCTTGAAGGAATACGGCTTCCCGTTTCCGTGGGGAGTGAGGAGAACGATTTCCACACGGCCGGCATCCAGCTCGCCCGCCTGAAGCATTTGATCCCAATGGGCAACCAGCTCCAACGCATAGCGCCTGACGCCATTCGGCGGCTGGCCCAGGAAGCGGCCGTTGACGTAGAGGGCGCTGCGCTTCGACTCCTGGCGTTGCCTGTTTGCTGTCCTGCCCTGCTGCATCGACGGCTTCTCCACAGGAGCGACGCAGCTACTTCCCAGCGCCTACGTACAGGGACTTCACGTGCAGCCCGGTATTGTCCGTGAACAAACCCGCGGCCGCCAGCGACGCCTCTTGCAGCCCGCCACGGGGAAAGACATCGTCCTTGCTCACCGTCAAGTCGCGCCAATATCCGGTGTTGTTCAGCAAATCGAATGAGATCGACCTGGTCGAGGCGTGGTAATACGGATACAGTACCTGGCCATACGCCCACTGTACTCCAGGTTCGGCAGGCCGAGTCGCTCCGGCCACTGCTGCCTGTGCCCGCGCCTCGATGTTCGTTCGGATAAGTATTGGCACGACGGAGTTGGCAATGGGCACCAGGATTGCCAAGAGCACAACGGCGGCAATCGTCGGCAAAAACGATTCTCTGCGAATGGGCATGCCTGCCACCGCCGGCTTGCGGCTGATCGGCGACGATGTTCCTGGCCCGCCGACGAATGCACCGATAATCGCGATCAGGCCCAGGGCATAGTAGAAGTAGGCGACCCAATTCACCGGAACAACATAACGGCCACCCGATGTAGCCGCTGCCGCCAGTGAGAGATCGTAGCCGGCGAATACAAGTGCGGGCACCAAGCCTGCCAGGCGGAAGCGCCGCCAACTCCAAGCCAGTCCGACCGATAAGAGAATGATGTTCCCGAGAGCGGCGGCGTGCTGCGCCAGGGTCAGAGAACCGGTCCACGTGCGGCTGCCCCACGGATCCTTGCTGCCAAGATTTTCCAGGTTATCGAGTGTCACGATATCTGGAAGGCTAAGGACGACCGCGGCCATGTTGTGCAGCGCGTGGCTGAGTGATCGCGGAATTGCGGGCAACTCGTCGACGCCCTGGACTTCCATTGCCGGACCAACCTTACCAGTGTTTTGCAGCGTCGAGTTGGAGTCAGATCCATTGTTGCCGTTGCCGAAGGGTATGTAAGCCAGGTTGGCAACAGACGGCAGAACACTGCTCCGCGGAGTCCGCCGCGTCCCCGTTTCCGGGACCGAAACCTGGTCGGCAGGCGTGACCATGCTCTGAAAACGTTGCTGGATGACGAATTGCATCTTGATCCAGAGCCATGGCACCCCTGAATCGTTGACGCCGGTCAGCACCCATGGCGTGAACACCACAATGAATCCCGCCGAGAACAAGAGGATCGACCGCGATATCAGACGGCGTTGCCGCCTGAACACGACCACTGCGAACAGGCCCGCCACGGGAAGCAGAAACAGCGGATTTACGCGCACGAGGGAGGCAGCACCGATCGCCGCGCCGCTGGCAAGCGCGAGCTGCGGCGTTTGGGTCCTGAACCACTTGAAGAGCAAATATGCCGTGACCACCATGGCCAACATCGTGGGGACTTCGGTCATCAAGAGTTTTGCGTTGACCGAATCGATGTCCAGCGCCGCCCGAATGGAGTTGCCCTGCTGCACAATAATCATCAAGGCCACAGCCGCGCCAAGGAGATCGCTGTGAAACTGTCTGCCGAGAAAGAACAACACGACTGGAATGCCGGCCAGCACGGTCAGCTGCAGCCAAACGAGCAAGACGTAGTTGTTGCCTCCAAGCGCGTGCAGGAAGGCAAGGAACACCATATAGAGCGGCTTGTCGGTGAAGCCATGGAAGAAGATTCCCTGGCCATGGATGATCGAAATTGCGCCCAGGTCATGTGACCGGGCGTCGGAATAAGGAAAAGGCTCGAAGCTGGGCGCGGCCGGCCGCAGAGAGAAGTAGTGACGTTCCATGGGTGTAAGTCCCCAAACCGCGAGGGCGCAGATGTAGAGCGAGAGGGGCAAGATCCATGCCGGGATCCGGCGACCAGAGCGATCTGGATGGCGCGACGCCTGTCGGGAGAACACCACGCCGATGCAGAGGAATCCAATCAGGGCGAGGCCCTGCAAACCTGTGAGCGGTACGCCCGGCGGATTCCAGAATTGCGAGATCTTCCGGATTCCGAATCCGGAGGCAAGCATGGCCAACCACAGACCCAGCAAGCCTAGCAAGACAGGGTAGAAGGTCCGCGGATGGGTGACGTGCAGTCGGCTCCGCCATGCCGACAACGTGCCGGCTTCCACGCTTCCCCATACGCCCACAGATAGCTCAACCACCAGAAGGCCTGCTGCAATCAGGAGTGGTTGAAGCCTGGAATAAATCCCCGCCCGCTCGCCGAACGCGTACGCTGGCAAAAAGATCGCCATCCAGCACAGGCCTGCTCCAACGATCCCGGCGACCACCAGCCAGGGTCTGAGACTGGCAGGCAGAGCATCGTAGAAGTGGCGGAATGTAAACCGACGTCGATTACACCAAAGGCCGGCCCCAAGAACGGCGCCAGAAAGTCCCAGCGCAACAAGAACGATCAAGAGTCTGCCCGCCGATAGGCCAAGCAAGACTGGCGCGCCGGCTTCCTGAAACGAAAAGGCTGCCGCCAACCCCGCGCCAAGGAATTCGAGGCAGCCCAGCATCGAAACGACCAGGATCATCCTGTCCGATGCGCCCGGACGCGCCGGCACACTCACTATGTGACTAACCTTTCAGATGGGCGGATGACAGCAGCTCCGGCAAATTTCACGGGCGCGGCGGATTATAGCATGCAGGGTAAGGACGCCTGCTTGTGCGGCAAGATGCTCCGTGCGCCATCACGTCAGCGGGCTAGCGGGTCATGCAAATCTCAGCAGGTCCTGAGCTGCCGGCCCCGATTTAAGCGTTGTTGGTTGATCTGTTGGGCGAAGGTATCCTGACGCTGGCTGCCCATGCAAGGAGGCGTCTGCGGCGGCTGTTGCGAGGCGCGACAATCTCGACCCACTCCCGAAGGATAATCACCAGCCGCAGCACGGCATGGGGGACAAGCCTTGAAAGGCGCGCATGCGATCTTTCGAGGTGTGCCCGCAACACAAACAGGAGTATATCGTCCGGGTTATCGATCCACATGGCAGCCGCCTGCCAGAAACTCCTGGCGCCAGGGTGCCGCGAGGTCAATAGATGCCACATGTTCAGAGGCATCTTCCGGGCCCAACGGTAGGGATGGGTGTCAACGAAGCGGGTGTACTCCTCGAGGGCATTCACTCGATCTGCGATTCCCTCCAACGAGGAAAACGGCCGCAGGTCTGGCCGCTCTCCAAAGAGGGCGATTTGGCTCTCGAACATCGCTCCGAGGGTTGGCGAACAGTCGGCATAGATAAGCGGCGGCAGCATGAAGTTCGCCGGCAGCATCGAAACCAGGCTCTTCGTAACCCTGAAGGCTCGGCCGACATATTCGAGGCCCTCTTCGGATGAATACTGCGTGACGAATACGGCACTGTACTCCAGGACCCCACAAATCTGGCTTCGCGTTGGCTGGCGAGGCCGGCATTCTCATACCCGCCCGCGCCAGAACACCGGATGTTTCCAGGATCATTTCACCGTCGATTTCCTGTGCGGCGAGCAGCAGCTCATAGACCGCCGCCTTCTGTTGGGACTCGTTCGTGGAAAACCAGCTCTTGCTTAACCCCGTGACCTCGCCGATGAATTCTGCCCAACGTCGCCTCGTGATCCCGAAATCGCCAAGCACCCCGGCCTGGATCCTGATCTTTGCAAGTCTCTTGAGACTTCTGCGAACATGCAGCCTCCCCTGCAAGAGTGATCGCAGCTCGGGGTTCGTGCCAAAGAGGCGCCTTTCGATGCCGCTGAACAGATGCGACACAGCAGCCGGAGACGAGAGCGCCGCAGGGGCCGGGAGTACGGGTCCGGACAGGTGCCTGAAATCGGTTGGCCCCTGCAGAGTCGGCAGTAGCGTGCCACAGCGCGGGCGAGAGTACGAGGGGCTTGTCATCCAGGATATAGCGACTGGTCGGTGACAATGACCGCAGCGACGCATGCCAGGCTCCAAAGTCAGGATTTGGATCTTCCTCACTGAGAATAATGACAAAGTCCAAGTCTGAGATGCCGGGCGCCCGCACGCCTCCCACCTGATACACGGACGCCGTCGCTGCTGGAGGCTTTGACAATTTCGACGGCGTCGGCCGCGGCGGCCGTGTAGTCGGCGAGGCTCATTTCGCGCGGCCAACCGACGTACTCGAGCTCATTCGGTGCGGGCAGATACTTTTTCCAACTCACTGTGATCCTCGAGATTTCCGGAAGGCGCACTCACCTTGAAGATCCTGGCACGCGACGCGTCAGGTCTGTAATCTATGTGACGCTCGGGCTCAAAAGGCGTCCGTAACTGCGGTTCATCCAACCGGCTGACGAGCTTGCCGGCCATGGTCCGAGATTGAATGTATCTACAGTTTCATTCGCAGCCTCTGGACTTGGGCTTGGATAGCCCTGATGGGCCGCCCCACAAGGCGAGCGCGCAGACTCCCCTGTGGCACAAGCGTCCTGCGCGCGTAGCGAAGGAGCATCATCAACGGCACCTTCAGGGTTTCGTTGTTTCTGATTCGCTCCAGTTCACTTCGTGTGTCTGCGAGCTGCTTGCGCACAACGAGCACGGGAATATCTTCAAGGACCCGCGCTTGACGTTCCACCGTGGCCCAGAAATCCCGTGGGGAGGCAGCACCTCTTGCCGGCGCCTCGGAGCGGCGAAAAAAGAGCCCCTTATCGAGATTCTGAGCCTCGAGGAATTGGAAATACTTCTCCAGCAGCGCCACACGGTCTGGCAGGATGGCAGCCTGCTGCAAACGCGGGCCGTCGGCGCCGATCGAGTCGCCGAATACCGTGATGCGCTCACCAAGGTATCTGCCGACAGTAGGCGCCTTGGATGTGTAAGTCAATAGGGGGAGCATGAAGTTGGCTGGCAGCAGCGAAAACATCTCCCCGCTCTTTTGATAGGCCTTGACCGCGAATTCGAGGCTCGCATCAGTCTCGTACTCTGCCAAAAAGAGGGTTGTGTAGTCGAATGCGCCAAGAACCTGCCTATCCGATCGGCTGAAGCTTGGAACGTCCAATCCTGAAGAGATCATGGTTCGCGAAGTCTCCGCGATCATCTCGGCATCGATTTCTGCGCACGTAACCATCAACGGATACAACGCGCTGATCTGCTCACGCATGTTCAGTGTGAACCAATTGCTGCGCAGCGCCGTGACGTCCGCCAGAAACGCCGACCACGCTGGTCGCTCGATTCCGAACTGGGCGAGGACCGTGGCCTTCACTTTCAGCTTCAGCAGTCTTGACAAGCCGGCCGAACCTGAACCTGGCGCCGCAGGATCTCCTTCAGGAATCGCTTATAGGGCCTGAAGATGTGAAACTCGGCTTCCACGAGCAGACTGGCAAGTTGTGGGGCCTGGCTGGCGGATGCCGGCGGTTCGAGCTCTGGTCCCGCCGCGTGCTTCAAATTCTCGACGAACTTGAAATCCCAGAGACCATGCCACATTCCGGGATTGACGACCAGCGGACCGTGGGTGGCGAGATACTGGGTCACGGAGGACAGGTGTTGATGTCGCGCGCTCCACTTGTCCAATTGATGGGTGTAGTTGTTGTCGTCCAGCACGACGATGAAATCCAGATCCGATATGCCGGGCGCGTTAATGCTTCCCGCCTGATACACAGAGGCGCCGTGGCTTAGGCTGCTGAGAAAACGCACCTCTTCCGTGACTGACGACGCGTAGTCAGAAAGGCTCGTTTCCTGAGGCCAGTTGGAATACTCGATTTCATCAGCCTTGGGCAGGTCCTCTTTCCAGCTCATGGAACTTCCCTGGCACCAAAATGGACGATCGCAGTCCGCAAATCGATTCGATGTGCAAGAACGAACGAGAATAGTCGACGATGGCTGTTCGGATACTGCTGTGCAATTGTCGGAGCGGGTGCGGCCGATTGCTGTCTCAAGCAGGCGGGAGGCGAGGCCGCATAGCAACTCTTGAATACTGCCATCGCCTCACTCTTGCGAGTGGACAATTCGCATCCTTGGTCCCAGGAGCACGGGTCTTCGACTGAAACGCCTGAACTTGCACTCCGGTGCAGGGGCCGCGACCGAAAGCGAATGGTCGTTGCGGCGTACGAAGGCACCGCGTCAGGGGGCTGCCATACACCGGCCAACCTTAGGGTGAGGATTGGATCCTGGCAGATAAGGTCACTTCGGTGCGACACAGAATACGTCTCCTTCCCAGGGGAGCACCTCCACGTTCGCGAAGCGGCCCGTCGCACGCCGGAGTCCCTCGAGCTTGGCCTGTAACTCTGCCAGGCCAATGCCCGGGAACTTCTGCGTCGAATAGGCGCGGTACCTGGGGTCGGCCGCCGTGAACTCCAGACCTCGTTTGCTTATCGAACTGGAGCCCAAGATCTTCCGCCCCCGATCTCGAAGGCCCCGGATGGCCGCTGCCGAATGTCCACGGGCGCACCGGCGACGTGGCAGGCAGATCTCGGCTGCCCGGCTCGAATCTTGAGCTGTTCCAGGGCGTTCATGATGCGGTCGGACGCAAGCGGACCTGAAATGCCCGTGATGAAGCGCTCGGCCGTAGCCTGCTTCGCGGTACGTTGGTCCGAGTTGCTGGTTGCAGCGCCACCGAGGACGTGGTCTACCAGCGAGACGACCTCGGCGGGCGTTCGAGCCTGTGTGCTCAGCGCGTTGGGCAGGTAGTAGTCGAAGTCATCCGACCGTTCCGGCACGAAGGCAATCGTGGGTTTCTCCAGGAGAAACCCCTGAATCCCGGTCATGCAGCTGTTATGAATGGATAGCTCGGCGGCCAGGAGCCATGGATTCACGTCACCTTCATGAACCACCTTGACATTCTCAAGCGTCTCGGTCGCGTGCCGCCACAGGCCATGATCTTCCGAAGGATGCGGTCTGAGGATGATCGTAAGGCGCGGGAAGGATGTCGCCAGCTCTCCGAGCATGGCAACGAAATGCTCAACGATTTCCGCGCTGATATTTCATAAAAGCTCGTTCCGTTTCCTCCTCGCGGCGGCTTGTGATGGAGCGATTGTTCCGAAGATTGCCGATGACCCAATCAGACCCCATGTAATGGTTGGAATCCGCGAAATTCGTGTTCACTAGCAGATACGGTCCGTACCGTTTCTTCAGCCGGGCGGCCTCGGGGGCATAGTAATCGCGAAGTTCCGGCCTCAAGAGATCAAAGCGCGGGTTACCCGTCAGCACCAGCTTACTGTCAATCACCGCGGACATGTTCAAGTATGTCATGTTTCTGGTTCTCGCCCCAGACGAATGCGAGGTTCAGACGTCGCAGATTCGCCTCGTCCAGCCGCCGCCGATAATAGTCTGAACTATTGAGATAGACGAGGCCTTCCTCGTCGAGGGCGCAAACGTGATTGCCGGCTTTCAGGAAGGGTCCGATCCGCGGGTTGCCAAAGTAGCCATCCTTTTCCAGAACGACGCCCTGCACACCGATGGTCGCTGCAACGATGCTCTCTGTCGGCCCCAAGGCTACCGCCCAGCCCCGTTCCGCAGCGATTGCAGCCAACAGCAACTTTCCATCCAACTCTCGCACCTTGGTTTCGATGGGCAGAATCAGCCAGCGGTACTCTTTGCTTAGCGAATGCATGAATAATCCCGCCTGCCTAGTGCACCCAAACTTGAATGTTCATGCCGCGTTGCCAATGGGGGAGCTTCGGCCAACCTGCGATCGGGACACAGCGGCCAGATTCTCCGAAGGCGGGGAGTCAGCCTTCCGAAGGATAAACGCATACATGGTTTTCGCCTGTTTGCAGGATCTCGGCGCCCGAGAATCTGCCGGAAATCTGCTGCAGTCTTCGGAAGTCGTCTCTGACCTCTGACAAGTCCAAGGGCGGGAAAGTCTGGTTGATGTACTGCTGCTCGGCAGCCTGCTCAGGCGGAGTAGGGCGTCCTCGGATTCCCGATCTGACGGATCTTGTTCCTCAGCGCTCTGGCTTGATCTCTGATGCCCGACCGCCAACCATCACGGTGCCTGGTTGTCGAAGGTGAGCGGTAGGTCAGAGTTTGCTGCTCCACAGCAAGTCCTTCCAGCGCGTCAAGCATGCGATCCACCGCCCACGGCCCAGCCAGTCCCTCGATGTGATCCTCGGCGATCGCCTTCCATTCAAGCTGCTGCGCCTGCGAGACAGCCGAGGGGTCGGAAAGGAGCGCGGCGAGTTTCGAGAGTAAATCGCCGAGATCCTCTGCCCTCACGCTAAGCGAATTCGGGAGCGGCTTGTCATATTGGGGCGACCGCACGGGCATGTAGGTCACAGCGGGCCTTCCCAGAAGATAAGACTGGATGCCGGTGGTGCAGCCATTGTGCATCGTGACGCCGGCAGCCAGCAACCACGGAATGATGTCGCCATCGTGAACGACAAATACATCTTGCAGGCCTCTGGCATGTACCCGCCAGGCTTCGAAGTCCTCCGACGGATGCGGGCGGATGATCACGGTTCGATCCGGAAACTGGGACCTGATGACCGGCAAAGCCTCCACAAAAGCTTTCATAATCACGGCCTCGTGAGCTTCGCGTGCCAATTGATCCTGTTCCTGTGCGGCCGTGGCGACGGTTCCCTGACTCTTGAGATCCCGGAGACTGAATTCTCCCCCAAAGTAGTGATTTACAAATCCAAAATTGGTGTTGATCAGGATAAATCGTCCGTAACGTGCGGTCAGCGCGGCGACATCCCCCCGATAGAAGTCGATCAGCTCAGGCCTGAGCATGTCGAAACGTGGACTTCCTGTGATACACAGCCTGCCTTCCACCTCTGGCAAATGGGAAAGGATCGTCCTCTTCTGATTTTGGCCCCAGAGCAATGCGACATCCAGTTGCCGCATCGAAAGCAGACGCAAGCGACGCCGACTGTAGTCCTCGGGGGTGGTGAAGACCAGGCCCTCTTCATCGAAAGCGCTTATCCGTCGCCGTGCCGTCGCGTGGCGCTCCAGGTCACGCGATTTGAAGCTCCGCTCCAGGACGACACCGCCCACATCAAAGACGTCGTGCTCGATAAATCCCTTGTAGCCGACGATTGTTCCCCAGCCTCGTTCCGTGGCCGCGGCGGCCAGCAGCAATTTGCCATCGAATTCCCTGACCTTGTTCAGGCAAGGCAGCAGGAGCCACTTGTAACTCTTGCGGGGTAGTTGCTCCAAGACGATTCTCCGTCAAACCTGCGGGATGAGTATACCTTGGTGAGTTTCGATGCCCTCGTCTCGGCCGGGCACCGCCACTCCGTGCGTCGCGCACGTTCGGATGGAAGTCGCGTGGGCAAGGCATTGCATACATGCACAGGCAATTCGTTCTGAAGGAGCGGCTCGGTGCCGTGGCTTCGCCGCCGCTGGATAGCGGATGTCGGCACTTTGCATTCAGCAGAATCAGGGGATCAGCCGGTCATCAGGTGTCCTGGCGGCCGGTCCGCGTGGTCCGTGAGCGATCCGATGTCAGTCGTCTGTACCTTGCGGGCTGTCACGCAAGGGCGCAAGCGCGGCCAACGACCATTGGACCACGCGATCCAGAAAGCCATCGGCGGGAGCCAGCTTTTTACGGAATTGGCGAAGGGCGGCCGTCGCTCTCCACGAAGTGCTACCCGTAATCGCCGCCAGTTCCGCCTGCGCCTCCATCAGCAACCGGCGCAGGCCCAGTGCAATCATGTCGTTCGGGTGGGAGAGATGCCGGTGCATCCGCTCCCAGAATTGCCCGGCCGTTTCGGGCGCCTTTCGCGGTTCAGACCACTTTTCAAAGAGTATCCCCCACTCAAGTTTGCGGTCTTCAACAAACTTCAGGTACCCGTCCAGCAATTCCAGTCTAGCCACGAGGCCTGGATCAAAATCGCGGTTGGAGAGATTCGGGATGGTTGTGAAGACAGCCAATCTATGTCCAAGATATCTCTTCAGGTTGGTGCCACGGGCCATGTAGAACAGGAAGGGCGCCAGAAAGCTCGCCGGCAGCATGTAAAACGGCAGCCCGGCAATCTCCCAGGAACTGACGGCATATTCAAGGCTCCGCCCAGCCCCAAAATCCTTGACAAAACATGTTCGATCGTCAAACACCGCCACGATATCCTTGTCGGTTTGCTCGAGTTCAGGAACTGAAATTGCGTCGTTCCTCATCAAGCGCGACAGTTCTTCCATCATCTCAGATTCGATCTCAAGGCAGGTGATGGCCAGTTCGTACATCGCATGCAGCTGTTTGCCCCGGGCCATCGAGAACCAGTCGTCGCGTAACTGCGATATTTCCGTGGCACACATTGACCAAGCGGGGTTTTCAATCCCGAATTCCGCCAGCACCATGGCCTTGTACCGAAGCTGGAAGAGCCCGGCCAAGAACGGACGAACGCGCACTTGGCGTCTCAGAACGGGTGCGATCAACCCGCGGTACGGCCGAAATACCCGGGCCTCGACCTCCTTGACAAGGTGTGAAATCGCTGTGGATCGGTCTGCCTCCTTCGGTGGTGCCAAAATCGGGCCCGAAAGGTGTTTGACGTCCGTAAATGTGTGCGAGGCAACAAATTCCTGCCACAGGCTGGAATTGACTATGAACGGCCGGTGAAGCAGGATGTACTTCGTCATCGGCGAGAACGAGCGCTCCAGAGTCTCCCACCTGTCCAGTCGGATGCGCGCTTCTTTGTCGTTCAAGACCATCAGGAAGTCCAGATCGGACAGGCCGGGTGTTCCCACGCCACCGAACTGGTAGACAGAAGCGTGATTGCTCAGGTTGCGGATGCCACCAATTACCTCGTCAGTGGCTCTCGAGTAATCTTCCAGCGTGGCTTCTTGCGGCCACGCGCTAAACTCGATCGCTTCCGGCCGGGGGAGTTTATCTTTCCAGTTCATGGGCATCTTTCCTGGATCTCAGGGCGCCTCGCTGGCTGGCAGCCATTCGTACTCAACGAAGAACTTGGGTCTGCGGCCTCCCGGGAGCTTGCCGGTACCGTAGAAGTCCCCGCTCTCGGTGGTGATCTCACCTGCCCCTTCAATTGAATCCAGGGTGACCCCGTGCGAGGATGCCCAGATGTTATATGAATATACCCCGAACGGAAGCGGCCATTTTGGGATTCTGCACTGGAGCGTGGCACGCACTCTGCTTAGATGAAAGAGCTTCCCTTGCGAGGAGCTCCGGCAGGCGAAAATCAGCTCTCCAAAAGAATTGGAGAAATTGATGGAAATGTCAAAGTCGCGTATTTCTTCGTCAGTCTCCTTCTCATACTCCACGTCAATCAGTACCGGCATGCCGACCAACAGGAGCTCCGTTTGCCTGCGACTATTCTGATCCATGAACCTGACGTCGGTAATCCTTACTTTGCCGGTGCCCTGGCGATCCTTCCGATCGCGCAGGCGCTCCCCGGACGGGGGCTTGGTATCCGCCTGCACGTACGTTTGAATTGCGGTTTCCGTATCCCCCCGGAAGGCCAGATGCCCAGAGTTCGAGGACGGCACTGCTCTCACAGAGATTCTGTATCGCTGCCATATTGTGGCTCACGAATAACACCGTCCGGCCCTCGCGTGCCACGTCGCTCATCTTCCCCAGAGATTTCTTCTGAAAGGCAAGATCTCCCACCGCCAACACTTCGTCAACCAACAAGATCTCGGGTTCCAGATGGGCTGCTACTGCAAACGCCAAGCGCACGTACATGCCGCTGGAGTAGCGCTTGACGGGTGTGTCGATGAACTTCTCAATCTCTGCAAAATCAACGATCGCATCGAACTTCCGGTCCGTTTCCACCCGGTTCATTCCCAGAATCGCACCGTTCAAATACACGTTCTCGCGCCCGGTTAGCTCCGGATGGAATCCCGTGCCCACCTCCAGGAGGCTGGCGATCCTCCCTTTCACTTTCACGGTGCCGTTCGTTGGCGCCGTGATGCGCGACAAGATCTTCAGAAGAGTGCTCTTGCCCGCGCCATTGCGGCCGATGATGCCAAGCACCTCTCCCTGCTGCACAGAGAAAGTGACGTCTGTCAGCGCCCAGATGGTTTCTCCGTCGCGATTGCCATGATCGACATTGCCAACGGGCAACAAGGGGTTGGGCTGACCCTGCTGTTTGGCCCACCAGACTCTTAAATCATCGACCAGCCGCCCTGTGCCAATCTGGCCCAATTGGTATGCCTTGGACAAGTTTTCGACAGCAATGACGGTGGGCATGCTATGAATACTGCCTGAACACAAAGAACGCGAGGGCCCGGCGGTTTAGCGCAAGAACTGAGCAGGAGGCTGCCTCTGCGACTGCGGCGGCCACTGGCCTCGGGGCCACTAGACCGTGTCCATGAACGTGGCCTCGACGCGATTGAACATGATCACGCCCAGCACCACGATCGCCACGGTGACAGCGAAGCTGTATAGCAGCTGCGCCATGTCCACAGAGCCCGCACCGAGGAACGCATAGCGAAAGGCCTCCACGATTGGCGTCATCGGGTTGGCCTGGATGATCCAGCGAAAGCGCTCTGGAACGGAGGAGGCAGGGTAGATGACCGGGGTGGCGTACATCAGCAACTGCGCGCCGAATTGCACGAGGAAGCGCAAGTCGCGGTACTTGGTGGTAAGCGACGACACGATGATTCCCAGGCCTAGACCCAGCCCAGCCATGATGAAAATCAGCACGGGTGTCAGCAGCATCCACCAATTGGGACGGATGACGGATCCAACAATCGCAAAGTAGCCCATGAAGAATAGAAAGAAGCCGAATTGAATTCCGAAAGCAATCAGGTTCGATATGAGAATGGAGACGGGCACGGCCAGCCTTGGGAAATACACCTTCCCGAACAGGTTGGCGTTGGTGATGAATGTATCCGAGGTCTTCGTCAGGCAGCTTGCAAAATAGGCCCAAACCACGGTCCCCGACATGTAGAAAAGGAACTGCGGCAGACCATCGGTTGGCAGCTTGGCGATGCTGCCGAAGATAAAGGTGAAGATCACGGTGGTAAGCAGAGGTTGGATCAGATACCACAGCGGTCCGAGGATGGTCTGCTTGTAGACAGAAACAAAGTCGCGGCGGACAAATAGGAGAACCAGATCGCGCGCGTGCCACAGCTCGCCTAGGCGCAGGTCCAGGAGGTTCCGCTGGGGCCGAATGACCATGTCCCAGTATTTGTCGTCGGTCATTTCAGTGCTGAGCGGCTTGACTGTACTCATGAACTTCTTCTGGAACCCCTTTTCGAAATCCCGTTGGATGCCAGGGGCGCTCCGATTGACTGCGTTGCCCCGGCCTCTGGTCGCCTCGATCGCCTGCAGCCGGCTGGGAGCCGGGGTGGGGTGCCGTACGTACCGTTGCTTGCCCACAAGTGGGGCCCCGGGAGACGTCGATCAGATTATCAGCCCCGGTCTGAGCATGCCACCCCTTCAACTCGTGGGTGCGCCCGACCGATATGCAATGCCTAGCTACCCGCGATCTGCGCTGGTTCCGTGCTTTGGGGCCTCAGCGATTTTACCATCCGGGGGCGAAGCGCATGTCAGGCATCCATGAGCGGCGGGCCCTGCCTGGTGATCTTCCGGTGGGCCTGCGGCCCACTTCGAGAATTTGCACTGTTCCCATCTGCGATATGATCACGTTGAACCTGCATGGCGTTCGAGCAGCGGCAGGGATGGCCATGCTGCACGCTGCGCCCGAGGCCTCGCCAAGATGGCGCCTAAGTCACTTCATGTTGCATTTCTAACCGGCGAATATGTAATCCCACCGGACAAACTCGACGGAGGGCTGGCCACCTACGTTCGCAACGCAGCCCGGGGCCTGGTTGGCCGTGGCCATAACGTTTCGGTATTTTGTCTCTCGGATCGCGCGGCGGACTGGATGGATCACGGTGTCCACGTCTACGAGATCGTGGCTGACCCTTTCCGACTGCAATGGGGAGTTAGGCGCCTCTGGGGGCAAGTACTGGAAACCCGGCGCACCTTTGAGAACTCGTCCAGGCTGGCCAAGCGCCTCTTCGATATCCACACGCAGCAACCCGTGGACGTGATTCAGGCTGCGTCGTACCAGGCTGTTGGCATCACCCTGTGCAACAACGGCACCATCCCGGTGATTACCAGGATCTCGAGCTCGTCACCGCTTTATCGCCGCGCTGACGGAAAGAATGGCTCACCGCTGGCGGTGCTCACAGATTGGTGCGAGGATTATCAGGTGCACCTGTCCGATCGCTCGTTTGCACCAAGTGATTTGATGGTGAGATGCTTCTCCCGATCACGCGGACCGCGCCCGGATCTTGTCCGCAGTCCCGTCGAGGCCTACAGCGAAGACATGGACGATTTGTTCTATGACACCCATCTGAGGGGCATGAAATACCTGTTGTACTTCGGCACGCTAAACAGAATGAAGGGCGTGGAGGTGCTTTCGCGGACCATTGGCCCGCTGGTTGATGAATTTCCCGACTTGCACGTGGTCTTTATCGGCAGAACAGGCTCGCTCAGGGACAGGCAGTACTACGATCGGAAGATCCTGCGTGGCAACGGGCAATGGAGCGATCACATACACCATTTCCAGGCGTTGCCCAAGCGGCTGCTCTATCCCGCAGTGCGCGGCGCCTATGGCGTGGTGATTCCATCCCTGATCGATAATTACCCCAACGCCTGTCTGGAGGCCATGCAGTTCGGGAGGATCGTCGTCGGAACCAGAAAGTCGAGCATCGACGAGATGATCGTAGACGGAGAGACAGGTATTCTGACTGAAAGCGGCAGTGCCGAAAGCCTGCGTTACGGCATAAGCGGACTGTTGCGGCTTTCTCCGGCGGAGAAGAGAGACATGGAGCAGCGGGTTGAGAGGGCTTTTACGGCGATTGTGGCGGAGGATCGAATTGGCCAACTCATCCAGTTCTACAGAACCACCATCGACCCCTTCGTCTCGGGGCGACATCAGCGTCGCGGGACGAGTGCCCACGTCCGCCGGCGTGCAAAATCGCGCCGCGAACTGTGGCTGGACATCATCGCTGAGGGTCTCAGCAACGCGGCAGCAGTAATTGATCCAACCCGAATCTTCCGTCGCGGCACGTAGAAGGGCTCTGGCGGGTGGGCTGGGTCGTGCTTCGCAGCCCCCCCATCTGTTCAGGCCTCCCCGAGGGCCGCTTCATTGCCGAAGGACCGGCTCGGGAACCGATAGTGGTACGGCCGCACCTGGTGGTTGTTTCTGTGGTTCCATGGGACTATGCTATACTTTTTCGAGCATCCGGCCTGACATATCGTTCGGGTTGAGAGGTCCATGTCAGCGATAGGGGCGAGTATTTCGACGCAATCCATGGCGCGAGGTTGTTGGCGACCCGCCATTGAACCACTCACACTCGGACGTTCGTTGCCTCCTGCACGACCCTGACCGCCATTGAAAATGTCCACCCACCGAACGACGCTATGAGTAGCACACCAAGCCCCCCGGATGCCGCCCTACCCGAAGAGAGCGCCAGCCGCTTCATTCATGACCTGCTGGCGCAGAGGACGCTGATCATCGCCTCCAATCGAGGTCCCGTGACCCTGCGGCGCGATGAGGCGGGTCAGCTCGACTTCCAGCGCGGCAGCGGGGGCTTGGTAACCGCTCTCGCCGGAATTCTCCAGCACACGCAGGCGCGTTGGATCGCCTGCGCACGAACCGAGGAAGATCAAGCCTGGGGGAGCGGGGTGGCATCGCTTGGGGACAGCGGCGAGAACGTCTGGGTCCGCTTCCTCTCCCCTTCGGCTTCCGCCTATGAAGGCTACTACCGCGCCATCTCGAATCCGTTGCTGTGGTTCTTGCAGCATTCCATGTGGAACATCTTCCGTGAGCCCACCATCGACGGAACGGTTTGGGAGCACTGGGAAAAGGGTTATGTGGCTGTAAACAGGCTCTTTGCGGAGGCGATAAGCCAGGAAATCGTCTCTGCTCCCCGTCCCGCCGTGGTTATGCTACAGGACTACCATCTTTACCTGGCACCAGGCATGATTCGGTACGAATTCCGGCCCAAAGCCCGCTATACCCTGGTGCATTTTGTACATATTCCCTGGCCTGGAGCGGAAGACTGGGGGTTGCTTCCTTCCAAGATGAGGGTGGCTATCCTCCAGGGCTTGGCGGCCGTGGATCTGTTGGGCTTCCAGAGCCGGGACGACGGGCTGAACTTCATTCGAACGTGCGAGTCCCATTTGCCGGGCGCCCACGTCAATTACCGCGAGGGGCGCGTCTGGTACCGTAATCATGCCACTCATGTGCGGGATTTTCCCATCTCCATCGATGTCGACGGGCTCCGTAAGTTTGCGGAAACCCCGGAGGTCGACTCCTATCGCAGCCAGCTGCTGCAGCTCCATGATGCGTGGAAGATCATCCTGCGCGTTGATCGCATCGAGCCAAGCAAGAATATCGTACGCGGCTTCCAGGCTTTTGATGAAATGCTGCAGCGCTACCCCGAGCACTGCGGCAAGGTCAAGTTCCTGGCGCTGCTGGTGCCGTCGCGGCTTGGCGTGGGGGAGTACGGCAACTATCTGGATGAAGTCATGAGTGTGGCGGGGCGGGTGAATGCAAAATTCGGCGGCAACGATTGGGAGCCCACTCGCGTCTTGGTGGACGAGAATTACCCACGGGCGATCGCGGCACTGCAGATCTACGATGCCCTGCTGGTGAACTCCATTGCCGACGGCATGAACCTGGTTGCCAAGGAAGGACCGATAGTAAATCGGCGCGATGGCGTGCTGATCTTGTCTGAACGAACCGGTGCGTATCAGCAATTGGGCTCACAGGCGCTGGTGATCGCACCGCTCGACGTATCGGATACGGCCGATGCAATGCATCGTGCGCTTACCATGCCGATTGAAGAACGGCGACAACGAGCGGCGGGGTTGCGTTCGCTGATTGAAAGCCAGGATGTAGTCGATTGGTTGCGCCAACAACTCGCCGCAATTGTCCGGCTCAGGCTGTGACAGCAATACGTAATGTTCTCAGCCAGCAAGCGGTACGGTATTGCTGGCCGAGCTGATTGCCGCCGCGCTCTCCCAGCGCCCCTTCGCGAACGAGCCGCCTCGTCCGTCCGTGGCGGTGCTCTATGAGCCCTACGCGGCCGGGCATGTCTTCTTCGGCACGCCCGCCTACGGCTACCTCGACGCGCTCGCCTCGGACGACCTGGCCGGGCTGGCCTGCTCCTACCGGCGCGGCACCGTCTTCGGTGGGCTCGATTACCTCAGCCTCGACGATCTGCCCGGGGCCGACCTCACCCGCTACAGCGCGGTGCTCGCGCCCGTCTGCCTGCGCCTGCCCCCGGACGCGGCCGACGCGCTGGCGCACTACGTCGAGACCGGGGGAGCGCTGTTCGCCGACATGGGCATCGGCGCCTATGAGGCGAACAGCTGGGATCCGGCGGTGGGCCCGTTGGCGCCGCTGCTGGGCATTGCCGGGGCGATGGAGCTGGACAGCCGGGTCGGCGAGATGACCGTGGGCGCGATGATCGCCGCCCTGCCCTCGGTTCGCACCGGGGCTCGGGCCCACGGCAGCTTCGTCCCCGGTCAGGGGCAGAGCGTCACCGAGGGCGCGAGCACGCGCTACACCTTCACCGGCCCGGCCAGTCAGACCCGCAGCTACCTCTTCATGGGGCCGAGCTGCTTCGTGCGACCTCAATCCACCGCCGTCCCCCTGGCCACCGCAAGCATGAGGCGCGACGACCAGAACCGCCCCTACTTCATGGGTCTGCTCGCCAACACCATCGGCCCGGGCCTCAGCCTCTTCGGCTCCTTCCCCGTGTGGGCCTACTGGCCGCCGACCGACACCGTGCACGCGGCGCTTCACACCGACCTGTTCGCGCGCCGCGCCCGCTACCGGCTGATGGTCCCGGGCTTCGCCGCCGGCGACATGGAGCTGTCCGGCTCCGACAACGTGGTCCACCTCTACAACCGTGGCGCCGATGCCACCTGCACAGTGCTCGCAGGTGTCGCGGACAGCCGCGCCTACCTGGGCGCCATCAGCACCTTCGCCGCGGGCGAGCGTGACGCCACCGGCCGCCGCACCGGCGTGGTCGGGCTGAACGTGGCGGTTCCCGCCGGCTCGATGGTCCATCTGACGGGCCTGCCGCTGCGCATCCGTCCCGCCCTGGGCAGCGTCAGCGGCCGGGTGGAGAGCTACAGCGCCGGGCTGATCTCGCTGCGCATCGGCGGCAATGGCGCCGTGTGGGGGCGCGAGCGCGATGGCAGGCAGGGCTTCGTCGGCGGGGCGCCCGTTCAGGTGCGCGTCACCCTTGACGACGGTCTCTACCCGGTTGCGCCCGGCTCCGCGCACCATGTCGAGTATGTCGAGGGCAGGGAGGCCCCGCGCGCGCAAGAGGTCCTCGCCGATGACCGGGGCAAGCTCGATTTCTGGGTGCTGGCCGGTGGCGGGCAGCTCTCCATCACGCCAAAGGCCCCGGCGCCGTAGGCCCTCCGGCCCCTGCGGCGGCAGGTGCCCGGCGGCGCCGCGGGGAACCTTCGGCCGGGCTCAACAGTCACTTCCCGAGGGCATCTGGGCCTCGCTCTCGCCCTCGTTCGTCACTGCTTCATCAGGGAGGCGCACCCGTGCGTAAGAGATGGCTCCTGAGCGTAGCCGCGCCGCTGCTCGCGCTGGCTCTAGCTGGTTGCGGTGGGGCTTTGATAAGCGCCTTTCTCGGTCTTCTGGCCGCGGGAGAGGTCGTCGGGCGTGTTGATGACCTCATCTCGGAGGGCACGCCGACCCAGGTCAGCGTGCTGTTTGACGGACAGGTGCTGCCGGTGACGCCCGCCGCCAACGGGACCCTGCGGCTGACCAGCCTGCCCGAGGGTGCCCACCTGCTCCAGCTCGTGGCGCCCAGTCGCCAGCGGGGCTCCATCAGCCTCATCACCGTGCCCGCCAACGGACAGGTCAACCTGGGCACCCAGGTGGTCTACGTGGGCGGGCGCATCACCGGAACCGTGACCGCCGAGGGATCGGGCGGCGGGTCGAGCCTGGTCCCCCGTCTGCTGGTGCTTGCGATCCCCGGTGGCGCGCAGTCCATCGATAGCACGCACACGCAGCCGATCGCTCTGCCGCCGACGACCACCTACTATGCCGGCTATACGGACGGCAGTGGCCGCTTCAGCCTCGACGCAGTCGCGCCCGGCGCCTACCTGGTGACGGCCGCGCTGCCCGGGCAGGGGGCCGATGTGGCGCTCGTGGCCGACCTGCGCGGCGGGCAGACCATCGATGCGTCGCTGCAGCTCCCCTACGATCAGCAGGGCGGCTATGGCACCGTTAAGGGCAGTGTGCTCGGAGCGCTGGCCGGCGGGGGCACGCAGTCCCAGTCAGGCGCCGCGCTGACCGCGCGACCGACCTCGCCCTTCGCGCCGCCAGTGCCCGACGCCCTCGCGCAGGAGATCGCCCAGGCGTCGGGCGTCGGCCTCATGTCGTCGCCGTGGTTCAGCTGGGAGGCGCTCGCCACGCTCAGTGACCCCGGCGGAGCTACCAGCTGCGCAGCACCTCCGGCGCCGCCCGCCTCGATTGTTTCGCCTACGGCTTCCGACCGGCGTACCAGGACATCACCGTGGCGCAGGGCGTGCCAACCACGGTCAACCTCCCCCTTGAGATTGCGCGGTGAGCGCGGGCATAGGGGCGCCCCGGTCGGGCCGCATCCCAGGGGCGCCCTCGCGCGTTCGGCGATGAGCGGAGAGCCAGGACATATCTTCGGCGCCCGGGTGAGGCGCCGCTATAACATGCTGCTGGGCCTGGCCACCTTCGGCTCCGCCGCGCTGCCCTTCGGGATCGGGCTGGTCGTCGTCGAGCTGTTCTGGCCCGACGGCACCGGCACCGGGCCGGCGCTGACGGCCGTCGCGGCGCTGGCCCTGGCCATGGCCGGCCCCTGGGTGGTGCACAACCGGCTCGCGCTGGCGGGCAACCAGCGCTTGAGGCGCCAGCTCTGGGAGCGCCTGACCAGCGAGGGCCTCCACTTCCCCGAGGGCATCACCCCGGTCTTTGTGGGCTTTGCGCCCAGCGACCGGCCGATGACCTGGTGGGGCGACACCGACCGCGACATCGGCTTCCTGGGCGCCTGGGGAGACTCCCTGGTCTACCTCGGTGACGAGTTCAACTGGCACCTGTCACGCGAGGCCATCGACCGGATCGAGCCCCTGCGTCCGGTCGCGGGGCTGTCGCGCATCGCCATCCGCTGGCACGCGCCCCGCGCGGGCGGCCGAAGCGTGACCCTGGTCTCGCGCGAGGCGCCGGATCTGCGCGGCGCTCAGCGTGCCACGGGCGGCCTCTTCCAGCAGCTTCTCGCCTGGGTGGCCCGACCCGCCACCGCCGGCGAGGAGGCGCCCATGCTGGGCCTGCCGCCGACCGACACAACCGATGGCCTGGCCATCGACCGCACTCCCGGCGGCTCCTGCGCCGCTCTGCTGTCCCTTGTTGCCGTGACCGTCCTCGCGGCGTGGCAGGTGGGCGAGCCGCTCGTTGACGCGCACAAGTCCTATCACGCCATCCTCGCCGCCGGGGGCATCTCCGTGCTGGGAGCCACCGCCATCAACACCGCTCTGCGCGTCCTGCAGTGGGCTGAGGACGCCGACCGCGCAGCAGGCCAGTAGGAGGAGTACCCGTGCGCCCCGCCTTTCTTGAGATCGACCTCGACGCTGTCCGCAGCAATGTCCAGCGCATTCAGCAGATGATCGGGCCGCGGCGTCAGGTCGCGGCCATCGTGAAGGCCAACGCCTACGGCCACGGCCTGGTGCCGGTCAGCCGCGCCTGCCTCGAGGCGGGCTGCACGCTGCTGTGCGTCGCCATCCTGGAGGAGGCCGTGCGGCTGCGCGACGGTGGCGTCACCGCGCCGGTGCTGGTGCTGGGCCCGCCCGACCGCGGCCAGGCCGAGGACTATGTGCGCCGCGAGATCATGCCCACCCTCAGCGACCCGGCTCACGCGGAGATGCTGATAGACGCCGCCCGTGCGGCCGGCACGCCCGCCCGCGTTCATCTGAAGCTCAACTCAGGCATCGGCCGCCCACGGCGCGCGCATGCCGGTCGCCGAGGCCCTCGTCGAACGCGTGGGTGGCGAACCGCTGATCGAGGTGGCGGGCGTGTTCTCGCCCTTGCCGACGCGTGCAACCCCGACCTGACCTGGTCCGAGCATCAGCTTGCCCAGTTTCAGGCGATGCTCACGGTTCTCTTGGACCGGCTGGGGCCGCCCCGTCCGCTTGTGCACATGGCCAACAGCGCCGCCATCATCCGGATGCCTGGCACGCACTTCGACGCCGTCCGCCCCGGCGCCATCCTCTACGGGCTGAACCCCGGATTTCAGGCCTTGAACTGATGGTTGAGGGCCTGCTGCCGGCGATGGCCCTGCGCTCCTGCCTCGCCACCGTCAAGACGGTCGAGGCCGGGGAGCCGGTCGGCTACGGCTGCTCGTGGCGCGCCTCGCGCGACAGCCGCATCGCCGTCGTGCCCTTGGGCTACGCGGACGGCTATCCCCGGGCGCTGTCGAACAACGCCGACGTCCTCGTCGGCGGGCGCCGCTGCCCGCTGGCGGGCAAGGTCTCGATGGATGCCCTCACCGTTGACGTGACCGACCTGCCCGAGGCCCGCATCGGCGACGAGGTCGTGCTCATCGGCCCTCAGGGCGATGAGCGCATCACCGTCGAGGAGGTCAGCGCGCGCGCTGACACCATCGTCGAGGACATCGTCGCGCGCATGTCCGACCGCCTGCCGCGCGTCTTCCTGGGCGAGAACGAGGACGTGAGCGCATGAGCCCCGGGCCGTGCCGGGCTGTGACGGTCGAGGTGCCCGCCACCAGCGCGAACCTGGGCGCGGGCTATGACTGCCTCGGCCTGGCCCTGTCCCTGCACAATGAGGTGACGCTGGAGCGCGCGGAGCACGCTGCGCGTGCTTCCAGGTCATCGTCGAGGGCGAGGGCGCGGACAGCCTTCCGCGCGACGAGACGCACCTGGTGCTGCAGGCGGCTGCCGCCGCCGCCGAGGCGGCCGGCACGCGGCTTCCCATCTGCCGGCTGAGGCAGCTCAATCGCATCCCCCTCGCGCGCGGGCTGGGCAGCAGCTCCGCCGCCATCGTGGCGGGCGTGGTGGCTGCCAACGAGCTGCTGGGCCTGGGGCTGTCCGAGCGCGAGATGCTGACCATCGCCGCCCGGGTGGAGGGCCATCCCGACAACGTCGCCCCGGCACTGCTGGGCGGGCTCACCGTCTGCTGCCTCACGGGCGATGGCGTGATGGCGAAGCGCCTCGACGTCGCGGCCGGGCTCGGCTGCGTCGTCGCCGTCCCCGACTACGAGGTGAGCACGCAGGCGGCGCGCCGGGCGCTGCCGGAGACCGTCCCGCACGCCGACGCCGTCTTCAACCTCTGCCGCGCCAGCCTGGCGGTGGCTGCGCTGGTCACCGGCGACTTCGCCCTCCTGGGCGAGGCCACCCGCGACCGCCTCCACCAGCCCTATCGCGCGCCGCTGGTGCCGGGCCTGCAGGACGCCATCGAGGCGGCGCTGGGGGCGGGCGCGGTGGGGGCGTGCCTCAGCGGCTCCGGGCCGACGGTTGTGGCATTCATAACGCAGCGCGGGGAGGAAGTGGGCGCTGCGATGGTGAATGCGCTTCGAGACGCCGGTGCGAACGCTCGGGCTGAGCAGCTCTCGCTGGCACCGGAGGGCGCCCGGGTGACAGACCGCGCCACTGATATCGAGCATGACGCGCGCTGATTGATCGGAGTGAGCAGTGTTGAGCGAACTGGCCCCCAAGGACGTGGCGAGTGCAGTCAGCAAGTACAGATGAGCAGGCCCGCGAGTGGCTCTCGGACCTGATACGCTTCCGCAGCGTGCAGGGCGACGAGGCGGAGGCGCAGGAGTACATCCTGAAGATCGCCGGTGAGATCGGTGCGCAGGCCGAGAAGCGCCCGATCCCCGACGACCTGATGAACGACCCCGAGTACAGCCACAACGAGAACGAGATGTCCTATGAGGGGCGCCCCAACGTGGTTGCCGTCCGGAAGGGCACGGGCGGCGGGCGCAGCCTCATCATGCAGTCGCACACCGACGTCATCCCCGAGGCCGAGTGGACCGAGGCCTGGACGCCCAAGTGGGACGGCGACCCACCTGTGGGGTCGCGGCGCCACCGACGCCAAGGGCCAGGAGGTGGTCATGCTCATCGCCATGGCCGCCCTGCGCGACCTCGGCGTCGAGCTCGCCGGCGACCTGGAGGCCCCAGTTCGTCATCGAGGAGGAGGTCGGCGGCAACGGCGCGCTGGCCCTCATCCGCCAGGGCTGCATGGCCGACGGCGTTGTGATCCTCGAGGGCTCGCGGCTCAACGTCTTCCCCGCCAATCGCGGCGCCATCTGGTTCCAGGCCAAGACCACCGGCAAGTCGCTGCACATGGGCCGGCGCATCGAGGGCGTCAACGCCATCGAGAAGATGATGGAAGTCATCAAGCAGATGCTCATCTACGAGAAGCAGCTTGTCGCCGACAGCGCCAACTATCCGCTCTTCGAGCGCTATGAGGCGCCGGTGCAGCTGTGCATCGGCATCATCTCCGGCGAGGGCTGGCCCTCGAATGGTCTCGGCCGAGTGCCGGATGGAGGGCGGCGTCGGCTTCCTGCCCAACAAGAGCATGGATCAGGTCAAGCGGGAGCTCTACGACGCCGTCATGCGCACCGATGACGAGTGGCTCAAGGAGCACTTCGAGCTGACCTTCGACAAGCTCCACGATGACTCGTTCGAGTTCCCCGGCGACCACCCGCTGCCCGCCACGCTCAACGCGGCGGTCCGGGAGTTCGCACCGGAACTCGGAGATCTTCGGCTGGAACGTGAGCTGCGACGCGCGCCTCTATGCCAGGGTCGCCGGCATCCCCACCGTCGTCTACGGCCCGTCCGACATCGCCGAGGCGCACGCGGCGGGCGAGAAGATCGAGTGGAGCCAGGTCCTCGAGGCCGCCAAGGGGCTCACGCTGGGCATTGACCGCTGGTGCAACGGAAGCTGGCACCGGCGAGAGCGAAAGAGCAGACTGACCGTTCTGACAACAGGCTGGGAGGGACACTCACGTGGCACAGGCACGGATAGGCGTTATCGGGATCGGGACCTTCGGCGTCAACCATCTGCGCTGCTTCCGGCAGCTCGGGTTATTCGGCGAGGCCACTCTGGTCGCCGCCGCCGACCTCAATGAGGCGCTGCTCGAAGAGCGCGGCAAGGAGTTCGACTTCACCCCCTACAGCGACTACAAGGAGATGATCGCCAAGGAGGAGCTGGACGGGGTCACCGTCGTCACGCCCGACCCCTACCACCGGCAGATCGTCATCGACTGCGCGAACGCAGGGCTCAACATCCTGTGCGAGAAGCCGCTGGACGTCACCGTCGCGGGCTGCCACGAGATGATCGATGCGGCGGACAAGGCCGGCGTCCTGCTGCAGGTGGACCTCCACAAGCGCTTCGACGAGTACCACAGTGCCCTGAAGCAGAAGATCGCCAGGGGCGACCTGGGCAAGATCCAGTACGGCTACGCGCACATGGAGGACCGCATCGAGGTGCCGCGCGACTGGTTCCCCGGCTGGGCGAAGAACAGCTCGCCGGGCTGGTTCCTGGGCATCCACTTCTACGACCTGGCCCGGTTCCTGATGAACGCCAACGGCGTCGCGGTCTGGGCCACCGGCAGCAAGGGCAAGCTCAGCGGCCTCGGCGTCGATACCTGGGACTCGATCTCGGCCAAGGTCGCCTTCGATAACGGCGCCTCGGTCATGTTCGACACCTCCTGGATCATGCCCGACACCTTCGAGGCCGTCGTCAATCAGGGCATCCGCATGGTGGGCACCGAGGGCTTGCCTGGAGTGCGACTCCCAGGACCGCGGCACCATCACCTGCACCTACGAAGAGGGCATGATGACGCACAACCTGAACTTCATGCGCGAGCGCGTGGACAAGCAGGGCCGCGTCATCTTCGACGGCTATGGCATCGAGAGCATCGCCGACTTTGCCCGCAACGTGAACGTGCTGCTCGAGGGCGGGACGCTGGCCGACCTCGGCGCCTACCCCTCCGGCATCGACGGCCTGGAGGCCACCAAGATAGCCGCAGGCGTGCACGAAAGCCTCGAGACCGGCGGCATCGTTGGAGCTTAGCCCGAATAATTCATGAGTGTTGAGGAAGGGGAACGGCAGGGGCGTCGAAATGGCGTGGTGATAGGCCAAAGCGCCGTTTCGGGAGGCCCCTGCCGTGACTGCACAGTGCGCTCCGCAGCCCTCGTTCACCTTCCGTCGCGATCGCCAGATTCGGGTGGACTTCGCGGGCGGGCAGATCACCTCGGACGCCGGGCTGGTGGCGGTGCGCGAGTTCGACCAACGCATCGGCCTGAGCCGCAGCATCGTGCGCTGCCTGCGTGATGAGCGCTCCCCCAGCCGCGTCGTCCATAGCCTGAGCAGCCTGGTGATCCAGCGCCTGTACGCCCTGGTCGCCGGCTACGAGGACCAGAACGACGCCCACCGGCTGCGCCACGACGGGCTCTTCCAACTCATCGCGGGCAGGCCCGAGCTGGGCGACCCGTTGGCCTCCCAGCCCACCCTCTCGCGCTTCGAGAACGCCATCTCCGCCACCGAGGTGGGCGCGCTCAACGACCTGCTGGTGGACAGCTTCATCGCCCATACCCCCGACCCGCCCCGGCTGATCATCGAGCTCGACTCCACCGATGATCCGGCTCACGGTCAGCAGCAGCTCATCGGCTTCAACGGCTTCTACGACCAGTGGATGTACCACCCACTGCTGATCCACGAGGGCGTCACTGGCTGCATCCTGGGCACCTTCCTGCGCCCCGGCAATGCCCACCCGGCCGAGAGCGAACTGAGCGCGCTGCGCCCGATCGTCGCGCGCCTGCGGCAGGCCTTCCCGCACACCCCCATCTACCTGCGCGCCGACAGCGGCTTCGAGGGCCCCAAGCTCTACGAGTTCTGCCAGCGCGAGGGCATCGACTTCACCATCGCCGCCGGCGCCAATCCGGTCTACCGGCGCCGCACTGACCAACTGCTCCAGCAGGCGGTCGAGCAGTATCACCGAACCGGCCGCAAAGCCCGCCTCTACGACCACTTCGCCCATCAGGCCCAGAGCTGGGACGGCCAGCTGAGGGTCATCGCCAAGGCCGAGGCCGGCGCCGAGGGCATCAATCGGCGCTTCGTGGTCACCAACCGCCCGGGCGACGCCCCCTGCCTGTTCAACTTCTACGAGGCCCGCGGCCAGCACGAGAACCTGATCAAAGAGCTCAAGCTCGACCTCAAAGCCGACCGCCTCTCCTGCCATCGCTTCGAGGCCAACTGCTTCCGGCTGGTGCTGTGCGCACTGGCCTACCAGCTGCTCACCCTCTTCCGCCGGCGACTGAGCAACCCGGGCCTGCGCAAGGCCACGGTGGGCACGCTGCGCGAGCGGTTGTTCAAGGTGGGCGCCCTGCTGCGCCCCAGCACCCGCCGCTTCTGGCTGCACCTCTCCTCCGCCTGGCCCAACCGCGACCTGCTCCTGCAGGCGCTCGCCGATGTCGGCGCCATACCCGCCCCCGGCTGAGCCCCGCTCAGGCTCACGCCGCCTCCCCCGAGGGCCGAACCATCCCGGCCCCGGTAACGAACGCCTGGTGGACGAAAGATCGGCCCCCCAACCGCCCTCCACCGCTGTCCTCACCCCCCACAAAGCCCGCTCTGCACACCCCGCTCGCCCCCGACAACCCCCCACCTCGGAGAAGCTGACCCCTCCCTGCCACAACCCCGCCGACCGCAATACTCATGAATTATCCGGGTT